>NZ_JAPVLU010000077.1:12963-20557 GCF_027158205.1 Streptomyces sp. H39-S7
GTCCGACTCCCGGGTCATGGCCAGCATCCCGCTGGCCACGGCCGGCAAGGGCGGCGACGAACTGACCCCCTTCGCCCACGAATACCTTCCCTGGCTCCGCGACCAGGACTTCTCCCACATCACCGCCCCCGGACTGGTGGTCGCCGGCGACAAGGACGATCTCCCGCTCACCACCCGAGGACCCGCCTGGACAAGCGACCCCTACACCCTCAGCCGCGGCAACAAGAGCCTGCTCACCGTCTTCGGCGGCGAACACTTCCTCGGCGGCATCTCCGGCTACCGGGCAGCAGAGACCACCGACGAGGACCCCAGCCGCGTCGCCCTCGTCCAGCAGGTCACCCTCGCCTACCTACGCCACATCACCGGCATCGACCACACCGACTGGCAGATGGCCCGGACCGTCCTCGCCGACGCCCACACGCTGGGGCGGCTGGAGCATAAGTAACCCTCGGCGCGGTTGAATACACGCCTTCGTCCGCCCAGCGACCCCCGTAGGATCAACGCGGGGCGGCACTAGGAGCGCGGGCGGCACAGTTCCTGGTCCATGAGTGTGGTCATGGCCTGTTCGGTGTCTTGTCCGCCGTCGCTGCTGACGTACACCACGGCGGTCCGGGTCCCGTCTCGGGTGGCTCCACCCCAGGTGATGTAGCCGAGCAGTTCGCCCCGGTGTCCGAAGTAGTTGCCACCGCAGGACAACGGGATCTCGGCCAGGCCGAGTCCGTACCGTATGCCCAGCTCGGGCGCGTTCACGGTGGTCGTCATCGCGTCCAGTTGCGCCGGAGCCAGCAGGCGGCCGCCGAGCAGCGCGGCGTAGAACCGGTTCAGGTCGTGCGCGGTGCTGATGATCGATCCGGAGCCGACGGCCATGCTCGAATTGAGCACCGTCACGTCGGTGCTGCCGTCGAACGCGTAGCCGTGGGCGTGCGGGCCCAGGATGAACGGGAAGGAGCCGGGCGCACTGGTGTCCCTGAGGCCCAGGGGGCGGATGATCCGGTCGTTCACTTCCTGCACCCAACTCCGGCCGGTGACCTTTTGGGTGATCAGCGCGACGAGGAGGTAGTTGGTGTTGGCATACGCCCATGGTTCCTCGTGCGGGGCGACGCTGGGCGAGGGTTGCATGGCCAGCCGCACCAACTCCTCGATGGTGTAGGTGCGGAACCGCTCGGCTCGATAGCCGTCCGCGCTGGTCAACGCGGGTATGTCCGGTCCGGTGTCATGGATGCCGCTGGTGTGCTGCAGCAACTGCCGCACGGTGATCCGGTTGCCGTCGTTGCCGTTCCCCTGGACGACTCCGGGCAGCCAGTGCTCGACGGTGTCCTCCAGGGACATGCGCCCCTCGCCGACGAGTTGCAGTACGACCGTGGCGGTGAAGGTCTTGGTGGCGCTGCCGATCCGAAATCTGCCGTTCAGGGGCACCTGCTGCCTGGTTCCCTTCTCGGCCGCCCCCGCGCGCGCGACGTCCCGTGTCGTCGGTGACGTCACCTCGGCGGCCACACCAACGGCCCCGGTGTGGTGGACCGCATCCACCTGCTGCTGCAGCGGATCGGACGGCGGAGGCTTCGCCGCCGCCGTGCCGGTCGACGTGGCCAGGAGAACCGCGCCCAGGCTGCTCAGGACCAACAGGTCCCGCCGACGTCTCCCCGAATCCCGCATGATGATTCCCCGTCCTGTTCAAGCTGCCCGCGCGTTCAGCGATCAGGCTGTGGCCCCCGGTCTTCCGCTCCCGAAGCCGCTGGTCGACGACCATCCCACCAGCAAGGAAGGGATCGGCCCATCCGGCTCTCCCCCCGACGTGCCGATGCGCTGTCCTCAGGGCGATGCGGGGGGATCCCCCCGCAGAGGCGCTGAGGCAAGGGCTTCAAAAAACCAGGTCGCCGATCACGGCACTCGCCTCGCTGTCGATGTCGATCGGGACAGCTACCTGCCAATAACCGTGAGGCTCACGAGGCAGGCAGGCGGCAGGATGCCGTCATGGACCGTCAACGGATCAGCGCCATCGCCCACGCCGACCACCCCATCGCCGCCCCGCTCAGCGACGACTCGGTACACACGCTCCTCGACCGGGCCCTTCCGCGCGGGGAGGCTCGGCTCCTCGACCTCGGATGCGGATCGGGTACCTGGTTGGTGCGCGCACAGACCGCTCGCCCGGGCCTCCGCGCCGAAGGCGTCGACAACGCCGGCGAAACCATCGCCGCCGCCCGGCGCACCATCGCCGAAGCAGGGCTCGGTGACCGGATCGTCCTCCACGACCAGGACGCCGAAGGGTTCACCTCCCCGCACCGCTACGATCTGGTCCTCAGCATCGGCGCCACCCACGCCTTCGGCGGCCTGCTACCCACCCTGGAAGCAGCCCGCAGACATCTCGCCCCGGGCGGAAGCATCCTCCTCGGCGCATGCTTCTGGGAACGCGAACCCGGCCGGACAACCTTCGACTCCGGCTTCACCGCCGATGACTACGACGATCTCGCCACGACTGTCGACCGCATCGTGGCCGACGGTTGGACCCCCCTCCACGGGCATGTCAGCACCCTCCAGGAATGGGACGCCTACGAGTGGTCCTGGACCGGAACCCTCTCCCGGTGGGCCCTGGACCACCCCGAGCACCCCGACAGCGGCGAAGCCCTCAGGGCAGCGGCCGAACACCGCGAGACCTGGCTCCACGGCTACCGGGGCACCCTCGGATTCGTCACCCTGCTCCTGCGCCGGACGATCCAGCCGTAACCTCTGATCAACCTACGAAAGAGGTCGCGCCCGACCACGAGGAGACGGGATGTTCCGGACAGCGCGTAGGCGATCAGGGCCACCGGCGCGGCGTAGAAGGCGTTCTGCACCGGGACGCCGGCGATCTGCGCGTAGGCCTCGCACTCGGGAACGATCAGCGCCCACGCGGTCAGCGCACCGATCGCGTCCGTCCTCACCATCGAGGGTCGGTGTTTCGCTCACGGCCCGGCCCTTCCCATCAGTGGTGCGGTGAGCGGTTCTGGCGGCCGTCCGGCTGGGCCGGGCGGTGCGGATACTGCGACCGCCTCAGGGCGTGACGATCGGGAAGTCGGGGTCCGGGGTGTCCAGCAGCGCCATCAGTCGGGTGAGGACGCCCGGGTCGCCCTGATGGTCGATGCCGTCCAATCCGCGGCCGGCCAGCAATCCGAGCAGCTGGGGCTTGGTCAGGCGTACCGTGAAGTCGGCCGGCGCGGCGCCCGGCCGATCCTGGGGCGCCGCAGGGGCGGCGCGGTAGGTAAGAGCGCCGTTGGACAAGGAGATGCGCCAGGCGCGGTTCTCGTCCGTCAGGTGCCAGTCCATGGTCAGCTGCGTTTCCCAGGCCCGCGGCCCGTCGACCCTGACGGCCAGGGAGTCGATCAGCTGCTCGATCGTCAGGGCCATGGCCATCTCGGGATTGGTCGCGTCGAGCTCGGTCCGCCCGGGGGCACCCCGCAGCTCCTGGGCGCCGGTGAGGTAGAAGTTGCGCCAGGTCCCGTTCTCGGCTCCGTGGCCGAGCCGTTCGTAGACGGCGGCCAGGGCCTCCTTGGCAGCGGCGTGGTCGGGGTCGGTGAAGACGGCGTGGTTGAGGAGAGTCGCGGCAAAGCGCAGATCTCCGTCGGCCGCGTATTTCGTCCCCAGGGCAACGGTGGCGTCCACTCCGCCCAGACAGTCGACGTACCGCTGCGCCTGGTCCACCGGCGGATGCTCCCACAGGTGGGCGGGGTTGCCGTCGAACCAGCCCATGTATCTCTGGTAGATCGCTTTGACGTTGTGGCTGAGCGATCCGTAGTAGCCGCGTGTTGCCCAGGACTGCTCCATCGCCGGCGGCAGGGTCAGCTGCTCGGCGATCTCGGAGCCGACGAGGCCCTGGTTGAGCAGGCGCAGGGTCTGGTCGTGCAGGTAGGCGTACAGGTCGCGCTGGAGGGCCAGGAATGCGGTGATGTCCGCCTTGCCCCAGGTCGGCCAGTGGTGGGAGGCGAACGCGACATCTGCCTGGTCGCCGAAGAGCTCGATGGCCTCGTCCAGGTAGTGCGACCAGATCCTCGGGTCCCGCACGACGGCACCGCGCAGGGTCAGGATGTTGTGCATGTTGTGGGTGGCGTTCTCCGCCATGCACAGCGCCCGGTGATCGGGGAAGAGGAAGTTCATCTCGGAAGGCGCTTCGGTGCCGGGCGTGAGCTGGAAACTGATCCGCACTCCGTCGACCGTCTCCTCCTGGCCCGTATGGGTGACGTCCACGGTGGGTGCGACCAGGGTGATCGTGCCGAGCGAGGTCGTCATTCCCAGGCCTGCGCCGATCTGTCCGTCCGGGCCTTTGGGCAGCGTGGCACCGTACATGTAGGCGGCACGGCGCGTCATGGCGTTGCCGGCGTAGACGTTCTCGCTCACCGCGTGTTCCAGGAAACCGGCGGGGGCGATGACCGGGACCGGGTCGTGCCCGTGCGGCAGTACGCCCCGTGCTCCACCGAAGTGGTCACCGTGGGAGTGCGTGTAGATGAGCGCGGTCACCGGGCGCTCGCCGCGGTGCGCGCGGTACAGGGCCAGCGCGGCGGCGGCGGTCTCGGCGGAGATGAGTGGATCGATGACGATGACACCCTTGTCGCCCTCGACGATCGTCATGTTCGACAGATCCAGGCCACGGACCTGGTAGATCCCCTCGGTGACCTCGTACAGGCCCTGCCGGGCGCACAGCTGACCCTGCCGCCACAGGCTCGGATGGGCCGTGGGCGGACACTCCCCGTCCAGGAACGCGTAGACGTCGGAGTCCCAGACCACGCCACCGTCGGCAGCTTTGATCACCGCGGGTTCCAGCGCGGCGACAAATCCCCGGTCGGCGTCGTCGAAGTCCGTCGTGTCCGTGAAAGAGGGTGCCGTCATGCGGCTGATGCTGACAGCCACCCCCTCATTTCGCACCTTTTGACCGGATCGCCTACAGCGGGCGTCCGGGCGGGGCAGGTACCGGTCGGGCTCGGCGCCGTGGTCCAGCCGAGCCCTCGCGCCACCGCGCGACGACTCGGCAGTGTGCTCGCAGGCGGCGGCCCTCACCCTCAAGAGCCGGAATGTAACAGAGAGTCGCGAAGTAGCGCACTCCAAACACGCATAGTTACCTTCGTCACATCAGTAACGGGAACACGGCGGGCGCTGAACAAGTCTCATACGTAAAGCCGTAGTTGGGCATACGTGCCGGACGCCAGCCGGCCCGACGTGACAGAGGAGAAGCCATGCGAGCGTTCGCACTGATTCATGCCCGGCCAGCCACCCCGGACACCTTCCCCATCCTTTACACCTACAACTGCGCGCAGCAGCTCAACGTCCTGGCCGACGGACGACCCGTCATCAGTGACCCCGCGATGCTGCTCGCCACCGGCTCCACCGCCTCCACCGCCGGTTCCAAGACCCACTTCGACGACTGAGACCCCAGACGACATGACCGTCCTGATTCTGACCGTCCCGGAGGACGTGACAGCGGACCTGGTGGTGGCAGCCCTGCACGAGCGAGCAGTGCCGGTGGTGCGGCTGGACCCGGCAGCACTGCCCGGCGAGGTCTCCATGTCCACCGAGTACGTGCGCGGCGACATGCACGGCTTCCTGTCCGTACAGGGGCGTGTGGTGAGCATGAGCAGCCTGCGCTCGGTGTGGGTCCGGCGCCCCGGTACGCCGGGCGCGGGTACCGCGGAGCGCTCCGAGCAGCCGGAGTGGCTGACCACCGAGGCGGAGCGGGCCCTGTACGGGGCCCTGCGCTGTGTGTCCGCACCGTGGATGAACCATCCGGCCGCCGCCGAGCAGGCCCGCTACAAGCCCTGGCAGCTGTTCGCCGCGCACCGCGCGGGCTTCGCTGTGCCCGCCACACTGATCACGACGTTCCCGCAGGCGGCCCGACGGTTCGCCGAGCAGCACCCGGAGCTGGTGGTCAAGTCCGTCTCCGGCACCCATCCGGGAAACCCGCCGATGGTGCTGCCGACCACCATGGTCCCGCCGGACCCCGACTTCTCGTCGGTCTCGGCGGGACCCACCCTGCTCCAGGAATACGTTCGCAAGAGCGCCGACATCAGGCTGACCTGCGTGGGGGCACGGCAGTTCGCCGCCAGTAAGAAGGCAGGCCCGGACCAGGTGGACGGCCGCTTCGGCAGCCCCGAGGAGGCGCAGTGGCACCCGGTCGAACCGCCCCCGCGGATCACGCGGGCGGTCCGGGACTACATGGACCAGGCCGGACTCGCCTATGGTGCCTTCGACTTCGCGGAGGACGGTGACGGCACCTGGTGGTTCCTGGAGTGCAACCAGTCGGGCCAGTTCGGCTTCGTCGAGCTGGCGACCGGTCAGCCCATCACCGCGGCGATCGCCGACTGGCTCGCCCGTGAAGGAATCTGACTTCGCCGTGAACATCGACTCGACCCCCTCGCCCTGCACCCCGCTGCACCCAGGCCCGATACACGGACGCTCGCACAGCCCATTGCCCGGGGGGAAGGCGGGCGCTGAGCGGTCCGCCACGGCACCTGCGCCGCCGGCCCGGGAAAGGTTTGACCCGGCTCCTGCCGCTGGTCGGATCCGTCCCCCACTGTGCCCCGTCACGCGCTACGTCTCCTCGAGCGCCGCAGCGGCCGCGGCAACGAAGGGCCCGATCAGCCGAATGTAGGCGCGCAGCGTCCTTTGGAACTCCCGCCGGTTCTCCCGACAGCTGTTCTCGGCAGTGGCCGCCAGCGCGGTGGCGAGCGTCCCCGACATGATCAACAGATTCGCTGCGGCGACTTGCGCCGAGGACGGGCCCTCCAGATCGATCAGGGTCACGGTCCGCCGCAACTGCTTGTGCCGGTCCCGGTGCGCGGCCAGAGCCGCCGTACACCCGGTCGTCGACAGGCCGTCCACACCCCTCAGCTCGTCGGCGACCACCTGGGCCTGTTCGATGAGGTTGAGGTACGCGGCGCGGCGCGTCTGACGGACCCCGTCGCGGCGCTGCGCCTGTGTGGTGGCGCTGACCTGGATTCGCGCCGCGTCGGCGTTTCCCCTGCTGGTCAGCCAGCTCGCCAGCGAACTGGCCGCGATGGCCGTGACACCCGTCAGGCCGGCGATGAACAGCGAGTTGTCGGACATGCCCAGGATTCTGTCCAACAGGCCGCGCCGCGGCGGCCGTTTCACCGGAATGTTCCCGGGCGATCGTCTGGTCGTGACTCGGGCCCGTTGGCTGAACCGGGCCCACGTCACGACCTTGGCCCCGCTGCTGGCCCCCGCATTCAAGCCGAGCCGGGGGTGTACGACCGCCGGCGGCGTGCGGCGACGATCCGCTTCCAGGTGATCGCACGGTCACCCCGCGCCGGCCGGCCTCGGGCCGCCTCGGTCAGGAGCCGACCCCCAGGAGGGGTGGTGTGACGCCGGTTCCGTCGGGGTTGACGAGAACCCACCTGTCTCCGCGGCCGGGGATCAACTGCGGTGCCTCGGCCACGTCATCGGCGCCCTCGCGGATCAGCGGCCCTTCCGCGAGGTGTCCGGTGCGCGGGTCCAGGGAGCGGAGCCGCGCCCCCGCGAGGACGACCACCCGGTCCTCGGACAACCGGGTGAGAGCCGTGACCGGTCCGCCCGCCCCTCGGGTCATCCACTTCGATCTCTACACGCACTGCGG
>NZ_JAPVLU010000077.1:20567-27220 GCF_027158205.1 Streptomyces sp. H39-S7
GCGAGGGCCGGGCGTCGAAGCCCTGTTGGGGGGACACGGTCAGGTGCAGGTCCTCCTCGCGCCCCGAGATCTTCACCACCCCGCGCAGGCGGTCCTGGTCGTCGAAGGCGAGCACGGCATCGGTGCCGCGTTCGGCCTTCTCCTTGAGCCAGAGCACGAACGGCCGGGCGGAGACGACCATGACGGTCTCCCAGCGGCTCTCCGCCGGCAGCTGGGTACGGCGTACATGTGTGCCGTTGGCGGTGTCGAGCGTCACCAGTTCCAGCGAGCCGAACGCGGACTCCGGCCCACGCAGGCATTGGACGACCACTCGGGTCCGGCCCGCCGTGGCCGACGCGACGATCGGCGAGCAGCCCTCGCCGAGGTCCAGTTTCCAGCCCGGAACGCCTGTGCGTAGCGCGAAGCCCCGAACGGCGGTCTCCTCCAGTGCGACGGCGACGCCGCTGTCGGCGGCCACCCTGCCGTCGGTGGGCCCGGTCCCGGCGGCGCCCGTGATCTTCCGCTCCCAGAGCTTGCGGCCGCTGGCGGTGTCAATGCCCCATACCGTGTCGCACGGCTCCTCCTCGCGGCCGAAGGCGATGACACCAACGCCGTCAACAGCGGCATCGCTCATCGCGCACGCCGACCCACGCACGGGCGCCTCCATGCTCCAGCGCTCACGTCCGTCGGCGAGGTCGTAGCTGGTCAGACCGTCGGTGCGGGCGCGCACGACGGCTCCGTTCAAGACCCAGTTACCCACACCCTTGATGGTGCTGGGCCGGTCGACCGGCACGTCCCAGGCCCGGTCGAGGACGGGGCCGCGCATCCACGCGTACATCTTCCACCCCGGCCATAGGGCGAGGACCATGCCCACCACGACCAGCGCGGCGGGCAGCGCTGTACCGGGACGGACCTTGGCCAGTTCCACGACGCGCCAGGTGACCAAGATCAGGCCCGAGAAAGTGCACAGGAACGCCAGCAGGATGGTGGGGAGGGTGCCCTCGGGACAGGGGCGTGAACCGTCGCCGCACGAGTTGCCCGGAATCGAAGTCCAGGCGAACCAGTGGAAGGACACAGCCAGTCCGCATACCAACCCGGCCGTCACGACGAGCAACGCCCTCCCCCACACGGTTCCCTGTGTCCCGCGCGCAGGTCTGCTGTCCTCCACCACGTCGCCCCCCCCGGCGTCAACTGCCGCTCCCCCGGCAGAGGGTTGCGGTTGATCATAGCTCCCGAACCCTATGGGCGGCCGGAAGTCAGGGACAACGGGGGACCGCCTCGGCACCCTCACTCCATCCGCCACCGCCCCACGCCTCTCACCGACGGGCCGCCCGACAAGGCGGTGGCCCCGGCTCTTGGCCTATCGCGCAGGTGATCAACACCGGAACGAGTTGTGCGCACAAGCCAATGTGCCGTTCGGAACCCGTTGGGCACTCTGCACGTCGAACGGCCATGGCCAAGACAGCTGTGCCGATCGCCCTTCTGTCCGTGCTCGTGCTCGCGGCGGGCTGCACGGAATCCGGCGGCAAGGTGGAGCGGGGACGCCCGACGCCTCCGGCGGGGACGCCCCCTGCTTCGTCCGCGCCCGCCCCTCGGGTCATCCACTTCGATCTCTACACGCACTGCGGGATCGACGAAGCCCGGATCGGCTCGACGTACTTCGAGGCCAGGACGCCGCTCTCCGACGGTGCAGGGAACCCGCCCGACGGATGGGACAACCCCACCCAACGCGGAACGATGACCCTGAAGTCCGCGACGGAAGCGGTGTTCACCGACGGGGCAGGGCACGCGGTGACGTTCCGCGCCCGTTCCGGGGCGAGCACGTTCAAACGCATCTGCGCCTGACCCGGTGCGGGCGGGCCCTCACAGGACGACGATGCCCAACGGGCTTACTCCTGCGGGCAGTCGACGGGTGTCGCCCGAGGCGAGGTCGACGACGGTGATGCCGTCCCAGGCGCCCTCCCGGGTGAAGCCACCCGTGACGTAGGCCGTCCGGCCGTCCGGGGAGACCGCGACGTTCTCGTGGGCGCCCCGCAGGGGGATGACGCGCTCGTGGCCCGTGGGGCTGCGGACCGTGAGGGATGCCTCGGAGTCCGCGCTGGTGATCGGACCCGTGCCGACAACCAGCAGGGTGCCATCGGGAGTGATCGTGGTGCCGTGCTGGTGGGTATCGGCGGTCATGGGGTCGATCGTGACGTTGCCCGTGCGCGGGTCCAGGACGGCCAGGCGCTCGCCCTCGAAGGGCAGGAGGAGCGCGCCGTCCGAGGGGCGTACGGCGGCATAGTGCGGTTTGAGCCAGGAGCCCGGACCACCCTCAGTGCCGTACGGGGCGACCTGATAGGTACGTGGGGCACGGGTGTCCACGGCGAGCACCGTCACCGAGAAGGAGTCGTGGTTGGTCACGTAGACCTCGCGGCCGTCCCGGGAGTTGTCCACGTCGAAGGGGCGGCGGCCCACGGGGACGGTGTCCGACACCGTGCCGGAGGTGGTGTCGATGACCTCCACCACCCCGTCACGGTCCGGAACATTGACGCCGACATAAACGTGCCGCCCGTCGGGGGTGAGCGCGATGCCCATGCCCCCGCCGCGGTACTCGCCCAGGGTGGGGCGACCGGTTTCGGTGGCGTACGGGATCAGGGCCGTACGGGTGCGCGTGGCGGTGTCGACCACCGCGACACCCTCGGCGGTGGAGACCCAGGCGCGGCCGTCGCGGCCGAGGGCGATGCCGTAGGGAGCGAGGCCGACCTTGACGGATTTCATGGGGCCACGAGCCGGGTCGACGAAGGTGACGGTGTCACTGTCGAAGTCGGCCACGAGCAGGGCGCCGGGGGACGTCGTACCGGGGGAAGGCGGCTGGGACGCGTCGGGAACGGCGGGGGACGCGGGCGTCACGGTCGACAGGCGCGGTCGATCAGGCGTGGACTCCCCCGCGCCCTGCGCGCAGCCCGCGAGGGTGGCCCCCAGCAGGAGGACCCCCGCGATCCGGCGGATCATCCGGCGCCCCGGAGCAGGGTCGCGATCTCGTCGAAACCCCGTCGTTCCGCGTGGGTCAGGGGCGTGACGCCGTCGGCGTCCGGGAGGTCGGCGATGGCCCCCGCGGCGAGCAGGATCTGAACGATCTGCCGGTGCGCGCTGCCGCCGTCACCGAGGATCACCGCCTCCAACAGGGCGGTCCAGCCGAGCCGGTTGACGTGGTTCACGTCGATGTCCGTCTCGTCCAGCACGGCTTGCACGTACGCGACATGACCGCGCTCGGAGGCGGGGATGACCGAGACCCCGCCGAAGCGGTTGCGCAAGGTCAGATCCGGGCCCGCCGGCAGGAGCGTCCGCAGCATGGTGACGCTGCCCGTCACGCCGGTGGCCAGCCATGCGCTGTCGTCCTGGGCGTCCTGCGCATTGACATCCGCACCTGCGGCGACAAGAACGGCGGCCGCTTCGACGTGGTCGCCGAGTGCGGCGAGCAGCAGTGGGGTACGCAGGTCGCCCGCGCGGGCTTCGACGCGAGCCCCGGCGTCGAGCGCGGCACGCACCGCGGCGGCGTCTCCGCGCTCGGCGGCGGTCAGCAAGGTGCGGTTGGCTGCGCTGTCAGCGGGCATGGCGGGGCTCCTGGGATTTTTCGGGCGAAGCGGGGTTCGGGGTTCTGAGATTGCGGATTGCGGATCGTCGGCACACGGTACGGGGGCAGGGCGCGCCGCCGGAGTCTGCGCGGGCATGACGGTGACACCTCAAAGCAGCCGAGCGCTGCGACTGGTTGCCGCTGCTCTCCACCCTGAGCCCGCAACCGGCCGCCGGCAGTCGCCAATCCGGCTGGTCGCGAGCTGCCGGGCGGATGACCCCGGGGTCATCCGATCAGTTGACCCCGAGGGGCGGCGAGCGCTGACCACGCGGTGTCTGCCCAGATCAAGGCCACCAGGCATGCCGGGGCGTTGGGGTGGTCGCATTCGACCCTGGTACTCCAGCCATCGTTCGTGATCTCGATCGTGAGGGGCGCCGAGGAGGCAGCTGGCAGCGTCGATCATCTGGACGAGACCGACCACGCCATCGCGGGCGTCCGTTCCTTCTCCGCCTACCCGAGTCCACCGAGACGCAGAGCGTTCCGTATCTCGCTGAGCTTCGCGGTCGTGGCCGGGGTCCACTGCTTCGCCTGCTCACCGAGACGCAGGGCGTTCTCGATCTCGCTGAGCTTCGCGGAGGGCAGAACGCCTGCCCGCTCGATCAGGTCGTCCCGGGACACGGTGGTCAGCCACGTGCAAGGGGTAAAGCCCGGACGCGGCAACGCGAACCGCAGCACTCCTTCAAAAAGCAGTCCTTCCTCGGCGCCTACTGCCACTTCGACGCCCAGACCGGTGATGTCGACCCCCGCCCGAGCGACGACCTGCATCACCCGGATCCCGGACGCGTCGTCTCCCGACAGCAGCACGACCGGCCGCCGCTCGTCGAACTCCACCCACCAGACTTCGCCACGTTGCACATGTCCTCCTGACACAGGAACGGCGGGCGGACGCTGCGCGACCCCGACGCGCTGCGGAGACGGGTGCAGCCACCCGTTGATCATCGGTGTGTGAAGACCAACGATCACGCGGTGGCCGCAGGTCACAGCGTAGACCCTGCCCGCCGGCAGGAGGCGTTCGAGGGCCTGATGAGCCGGATAGCGGGACGGTTCACACGGGGGTCCGGAAGTTGGTGCTCGGACTGCTGTCGGACCTGCCGCGCAAGAACTGCCGGACCATCGCCGAATGGGCCGGGGAGAGGACCCCGGACGGCATGCAGCACCTGCTCGGCCGGGGCAAGTGGGACGCCGACCGGGTCCGCGACGATGTGTGTGCCTACGTGGTGGACCACCTGCACGACGACCAGGCGGTAACGGTGGTCGACGAGACCGGGGACGTGACGAAGGGCACCGACACGGTCGGCGTCCAGCGCCAGTACACCGGCACCGCGGGCAGGCTCGAAAAAGCCCAGGCCGCCGTCTACCTGGTCTACGCGGGCTGGCGCGGGCACGCGGCAGTTGACCGGGAACCCTACGTCCCGCGTTCATGGACCTCCGACCCTGACCACTGCCGGGATGCCGGACTCGACCAGGACACCGCCTTCACCACCAAGCCGGAACTGGCCACTCGTACGGTTGCCCACTCCTGGACGCCGGCCACCAGGCGCGCCGGGCCCCGGGAAATCCGGGTTCATCGGACACCCGCCGCGCCTGTCGTCATTCGTTCCTTCGACGATATCAAGGACGCGAAGTCTGAAGTTCGGCGGATACAGGTTGGGTGGGACGGGGTCGGATAGTCCGGGCGGGCATCCAAGGGCGGGCTCGCCCATAATGCAGGCGGGCATCGGGGAGCGCAATGAGCGATATACGGAACAGCAAAATGGATGCTACGCAATACAGTCAGGCGTCATTGATTCGGTCGTAGGGCCATAACTTCACCAAGTAAGTCAAGACTTATATTCAAGGAACTTTGACCGTATGGTGTGGCTCGAATCGAAGGAGCCCCTGTTGTCAAAGATGAATAACCCCGCTGTGCGTGCACTTGCATCGGAGCGGGATTATGTGTCCTCCTTGTATGAGGTGCTCACCGAGCGGCTTTCCGAGGCGCGAGTACAACGAGCGAGTGTGCTGAAGGCCGCGGCGGAAAGCGCCGGCGAGGCATACGAGAGAGAAATCGCCGCCGAGCGCCTGGCCAAGGAAATCGGCCGGCTGGAGGCCGCCGAAAAAGGGCTGGTCTTCGGGCGCATTGACTGGACGGATGGCACGGCCCTGCGCATCGGGCGGATCGGACTGCATACGGAGGACGATGGCCTGCCGCTGCTCGTGGACTGGCGCGCGAACGCCGCGCGGCCCTTCTACGAGGCGACACCGGTCCACCCGATGGATCTGCGGCGGCGCCGGCACCTGCGCCTCGAGGAGCGCACGGTCATCTCGGTGAGCGACGAACTGCTGGACGGGACCGCCCCGACCGACGAGGACGTCGTGGGGGACGGCCCGTTGACCGAGGCTCTGTCGGCCCGGCGTACGGGCCAGATGCACGCGGCCGTCGCAACGCTGCAGGCCGAGCAGGACGAGATCGTCCGCTCCGCCCACCGCGGGGTGAGCGTGGTGCAGGGCGGGCCCGGCACCGGCAAGACGGTGGTCGCCCTGCACCGGGCGGCCTATGTCCTGTACGCGTTCCCGCGCGCCGCGCAGGAGGGTGTCCTGGTGGTGGGCCCGAACGCCCGGTTCCTCGACTACATCTCCCAGGTCCTTCCCTCGCTCGGAGAGAACGACGTCGTTCTGGCGACCTGCCGGGAACTGGCCGCAGTGTCCACGAACACGGTGGACCCGTTCGATACGGCGCGTCTCAAGGGCAGCTTTGACCTCGCCGACGCCTTGGCCGGCCTGCTGCGCGTCCATCAGGCCCCCGCCGGTGACTTCACCGTCCAGGTCGGACAGCAACTGGTCCACCTGTCCGGCGAGGAAGTCGCCACGGCCCGCGACGCCGCTGTGGCAGCCGCAGCAGGGCACAACCCCGCGCGCCAGGTGTTCAGGGAACTGCTGGTCGACGCCGTCACCGACGCGATGCAACGAGACATGGGCGACCTCCTGGAGCAGATCGACGCCGATGCCGCCGAAATGGCGGGCATGGACCTCGACCGGTTCACGGGAGCCGCCCAGCGCCGTGCCGAAGGTGCGGCCG
>NZ_JAPVLU010000078.1 GCF_027158205.1 Streptomyces sp. H39-S7
CCTCCTGCAGAAGGTCGCCCGCGCGACCTACATCCTCGCGCCCGCCTGGATGCACAACGATCACCAGCAGCCAGCACAACCCACACCGTTGACAGGACTGTCGGCCTCTTAACTTCGCGGCCTTGCCCTATGACCCGCTCTATTGCTCCTAGCGCGGGTGCGGGGATGGCAAGGGACTGACGAGCCAGAACGGGGGCCCGGGGTGCAGAACATGGGGCAGGACGGAAGCACGATGTCCCGACAGGCCCGACAGGCCCGACAGGCCCGGCAGGCCCGACTGCAGGCGGCAGCCTCGTACGACGCACGGACGCTGGCGATCGCCGAGACACGCGACTTCACCGAAGCGTTCCTGGCCCAGGCCGCCGCGTGGGGCGTGGTGGTGGCCGATGTGCAGCGGGGTGACGCGCTGCTGGTGGTCAGTGAGCTGGTGACCAACGTGGTGCGGCACGCTCCCGGCCCGTGCACGCTTGCCCTGGACCTGCACGAAAGCCAGCTGCAGATCGAAGCGTCCGACACCTCGCAGCAGCCGCCGACCGCGCAGCCTTTCCAGCCCGGACGTATCGGACAGCACGGACTGGAAATCGTCCTGGCCCTGTGCAACCAGGTCACTACCCAGACCGCCGAGTGCGGTAAAACCGTCCGCGCACACCTCGCACTCGAATAAGGCGTGCGACGCCGTGTGCGAATTGACACCAGCAGGACACCTGCGCGGGCTGATGACCAGACCACAGGCATGATCGACGATATCGAGTCGTTCGGGAAGGGGGCACGTTGCGGAGCGGGAACACACAGATCCGCACCTGCGCCACCGCGCGGGGTATCACGGTCCTGACCCCTGCCGGGGAACTGGACTACAACAGCGCCCCCGCCCTCGAGGCGGCCATCACCGCGACCGGCCGGTTGCCCTGTGCGGTCGTCGACTTCTCCCACATCACCTTCACCGACTCCACCGGCATCACCGCCCTGCTCAGTGCCAACCGCACCCTGCAAGCCGCGGGCGGCTGGTTGCGCCTGAGCAGCATCCCTGACACACCCTGGCGCGCCCTGCAGATTGTCGGTCTGGATCAGGTCATCGACGTGTACCCGACCTTGGGCGCAGCCCTCCGAACGTAAGCTTCCCCCAGGCCACAACTAACGCGCCGGGCCCGCTGCATGCGGGGGTCCCGTTGGGGGCTGGCCCCACCGCTCGGCCGCTTCATCCCTCGAGGGCGCTTGGGCCGTGCCATTCGCAGAACAGGACGGTTGCGTCGTCTTGGAGGCGTCCGTGGTGGTAGTCCATGACGGCGTGCATGAGGCGGCGCAGGGTTTCATCGACGGGCAGGTGGTCGGCGTGGTGGCGGATGATGAAGTCGGTGAAACGCTCCACACCGAACTCGCGGCCGTCGCTGTCGCGGGCCTCGGTGATGCCGTCGGTGAACAGCAGCAACCGGTCGCCGGGCTCCAACTGCTCGGTGCACTGGACGACCGGCAGACCCAGACCGCTGCCCATGGGTCCGGCCGTCGGGCAACGCAGCGTGCTGGCCCAACGGCCGCCGCGGATCAGCACCGGCAGCAGGTGGCCGCGGTTGACCCAGCTGAACTTTCCCGTGTCCAGCTCCAGATCGGCGAGGATGCCGGTGGCGTAGCGGCTGTGCCCGAACTGCTGGATGAGGGTGTCTTCGATGGCTTTGCTGGCTTCGGGGATGGTCGCGCCGGTGCGGCGGTGGCTGCGGCAGGTGGACATCGCCAAAGCGGCGGTCAGACCGGCAGAGGTGTCGTGACCCATGGCGTCGAAGATCGCCAGATGCGCGGTATCACCGGCCACCGCATGCTCGAAGGCGTCTCCGGCCACCTGGTAGGCCGGCTCCATGAAAGCGCTGATCGTCACCCGCCGGTCGGAGAACGTCCGCGGCGGCATCAGCGCCCACTGCAGCTCCGCCGGCACCCCCATCGGCCGGACGCGAGTCAGCCGGGCATGGGAATCACTGTTGGCCCGCTTGGAGGTCAACAGCAGCCCGGCCATCGACGCCAACGCCCACACCACCCCCTCATCGAGCTCACCCCCGCCGGGGGCGGGCTCCACGTGCAGGACACCCAGGCGTTCTGTGCCGTCCAGCACCGGAACCCAGCACCCCTCCCCATGCACCGGAGCGGTGAGCTGGGTGAGCTGATAGGCGCGGCCCGGCAAGGTGCCCTCGATATGGAGTTCCTCGCCGCCTTCGCCGGCGTTCAAGCCGACCCCGGTGACCTCGCGCAGCACGTCCTCCTGCAGGTCCGCCACGAACAGCCGCACCCCGCCCGCACCGGCCTGCTCCGCCGCGATGTCGAGAAGGCGGGGCAGCTGCTCGAACGGCGCCGTATGACTGGCTTCCAGCAACCCCGCCAGCGCCCGCGCCAAACCCGCCGCTGTCACGCCCGCCACCGCGGCCCACTACTAACCGGCCGCAGCACCATGGCATCGACTGCGCCAGCACCCCACGCGTCCCTCATGGACTATCTCCTACCAGGGCAAACCCAAAAGGCGTGCGCGAAAGCCATGGCAACCAGGTCACCCCAGTCCCCCGGCGGGCCGTCATGGCGACGACTTCTTCCAACCGTCAACTAAAAAACGACCCCACGCCCGCAACCGTATAGACCCCGCACAACCTGCCTGCACCACAGATCCGCCACGAGCAGGACGCAGGGCGAGCCTTGCCTCAGCCACTGACGCTGGACCTCCTGCGGGCCCTCGAAACGCAAGTCACCGTCGGTCTGGTGCCCGGTACTCTGCGTGCCCCCATCCCGACGAAGTGGCGCAGAAGATCGCCGATAACGGGAAGGCGGTTGACCAGCGCAATAGTGCCACCGCAGAGCTCACCACTACTGATGACCAGGGCGCCGGCCTGCGGCGGCGGAACGACTACCGGGCAGCCCGCTGAATGTCAGCGGCCGGCTTGCGCACTTGGGACGCGATGCGGATGCGCAGCAGACGGCTTCGTACGGCCGGGTTCAGACGGCGGAGTGGGCGCGGGCGCGGAGCTGTTCGCTGAGGGCCAGGGCTTCTTCGAGCTGGTCCTGCAGTGCCACTATGCGGCACGCATCCTCAGTGGTGGTGCCCTGGTCGACGAGTTCACGCACGCGGGCGGCGATGCGCAGCTGGTAGCGGGAGTAGCGGCGGTGTCCGCCTTCGGAGCGCAGCGGGGTGATCAGGCGGGCCTGACCGATGGCGCTCAGGAGGCCGGGGGTGGTGCCGATCATGTCGGCGGCCCGGCCGATGGTGTAGGCCGGGTAGTCGCCTCATCGAGACGCTGCCGGAGGGATGGAGTACCCCGGACGCAGGTAGGCAGACCGCAGAGCCAGCCGCCGGAGGCCGCATGCCGCGATAGCCCGCTTCAGTTTCCCAATGGAGGGGCAACGGCTGCGGATCGGTAACAGCTTTTCACGCGGCGCTGAACTCGTGGGCGTGGCCGCCGCGCCACTCCACCCATCGGGGGTCGTCCAGGAAGGCCGCAGCGACGGCGACACCGGCACCTTGGAGGAACACGACCAGGTCGTGGTCGCTGTAGGCGGTGCCGAGGATCTCGCTACCACTGTTGCTGTGCACGGTGACTCTCCGGCCGCCCGAGATGGAGGGCTGGTGCACGACGATAGGCGCGCTGGTCACGCCTTCCAGCATGCCTTGGGACGGCTCGGTGGGCGAGCCGGGCCATGCGACGTCGACGGGTACCGCGAAGTGGGCTGGAGCCCGTTCAGCATGGGTCTCGTGGGGGTGTTGCGTAGGGGAGGCTGGCAGAGTCCACGGTTGTGGCCTTCCCAGAACCGCCTCATCCGGGAGCTAAATCGGCCGTTGTCGCATTTCTTGGACCCGCAGTCCCAGCGACTGGAAACGGGCCAGCAGCCCGTAGAGGTGCGCCTCGTCCACAACAGGACCGTAGAGAACTGTCTGGCCCGCCATCACCACATGGTCCAACTCCGGGAAGGCCCGGGCGAGCGTTTCAGACAGGTGCCCCTCAACCCGAAACTCGTAGCGCATCGCTGTCCTCCCCTAAGCCCTGTCCAGCGGCAGCCCGTCTTCTCTTCTGCCACCCTCCGCCGCGACCGCCAGTCGGGCCTCACCCGCTACGGGTGACTGCCCAGCCGGAGCCGCGTGACCTGCACCATCGACATCCCCGAGCGACTGGGCGAGGAATTTGCGCACCGCGCCCCCGCAAGCCGCCGAGCCGTGTACGACGCCTGCCACCAGCTCGCCCAAGACCCGACCATCAATGCCACCCCCGAGCCGGTACGCGGAGCCGACCTGCGCCACATGACCATCAACACCGGCGACCGGATCATCCTGCTCTACCGCATCCACACCGAAGACACCGGGTGGAAATGATCTTCATTCTCTCCGGTCCGTAGAACCCCATGCTGGAACGGCATCACCGGCGGCATCCCGCAGGCCGTCCGCCGCGTGACACACCCCGAGGTATGCCCCAGACGCTCCGTTACCAGAGCCCGTGCCTGGCCAAGCGTCAGCGCCTCTTTGCCGGGCAGCCAGCGCCCGCCGCGCGGTACCTCCCGAAGCAGGCGAGGTACGCGGTGGACTGCCGGGAGATCATCGCCGCCCGGTAGCGGTCCTCGTACGCGGGGTCGGAAAGCCAGCCGAGGCACTCCCACAGGTGCCGCCCGAGCATCTCCTCGCGATGGGCGCCCAGCAGCAGTCCGGCGCCGAGGTTCGCGTACGTGATCCGGCCGTCCGGATATCCGGGAGCGGCGGGGGCGGCCTGCCGGGGGCGGGACCGCGCGGTGTTCCCGTCAGCCACCGCCCGTCACGTCGGCCGGCACCCGCCCCGCGGGGAGGCGCTGCTCCGCCCAGATGATCTTCCCGTCGCTGGTGTAGCGGGTGCCCCAGTGCTCGGCCAGCTGGGCGACGAGGAACAGGCCGCGTCCTCCCTCGTCCGTGGTGGCCGCGTAGCGCAGGTGCGGGGCGGTGCTGCTGGCGTCGGCCACCTCGCAGATCAAGGTGCGGTCCAGGAGCAGGCGGACAGTGATCGGTCCGGCCGCGTGGCGGATGGAATTGGTGATCAGCTCGCTGAGGATCAGCTCGGTGGTGAACGCGAGCTCGTCGAGCCCCCACCGCTCCAGCTGCCGCTCGGCGGCGGCCCGCACCGCGGAGACGGCCGACGGCTCCGCCGGGACGGACCAGCGGGCGATCCGGTCCCGGGGCAGCGCGCGGGAGCGGGCGATGAGCAGCGCGACGTCGTCCTTCGGTTCCGCGGGGAGCAGCGCGTCGAGCACCGCGTCGCAGGCCTGCTCCGGGTCGCGGTCGGGGCCTGACAGGGCGGTGCGCAGGAGTTCGAGCCCGACGTCGATGTCCCGTGTGCGGTCCTCGACCAGTCCGTCCGTGTAGAGGACCAGCTTGCTGCCCTCGGGCAGCTCGTGTTCCACCGCTTCGAAGGGCAGCCCGCCGAGGCCCAGCGGCGGGCCGGCCGGAACGTCGAGGTACTCCACCGTCCCGTCGGGGTGGACGAGCGCGGGAGGCAGATGGCCGGCGCGGGCCAGCTCGCAGCGCCGCGAGACCGAGTCGTAGATCGCGTACAGGCAGGTGGCGCCGGCGGCGGGGGTCCCGCCGCCGCCCGGGACCGCGTCGTCCTTGTCCATCCGGCTCACGAGGTCGTCGAGGTGCGCCAGCAGGTCGTCGGGCGGCAGGTCCAGCATCGAGAAGTTGTGCACCGCCGTCCGCAGCCGCCCCATGGTGGCGGCCGCGTGCATCCCGTGCCCGACGATGTCCCCGACGACCAGCGCGACGCGCGCGCCCGGCAGCGGGATGACGTCGAACCAGTCGCCGCCGACGCCCGCCCGCGCGGGCAGGTAGCGGGAAGCGACGTCGAGGGCGTCCTGGTCGGGCAGTCCGTGCGGCAGCAGGCTCTGCTGGAGGGTGACCGCCATGGCCTGGTTGCCGGTGACGGCCGAGTCGATCTGCTCCTGGGTGGTGTA
The DNA here is from genome assembly GCF_027158205.1 of Streptomyces sp. H39-S7. Classification (GTDB taxonomy): domain Bacteria; phylum Actinomycetota; class Actinomycetes; order Streptomycetales; family Streptomycetaceae; genus Actinacidiphila. Next base: position 5,938 of record NZ_JAPVLU010000078.1, read on the forward strand.
CTTCGTGTCGAAGAATCCGGTGTTGCGGCCGACGCGCAGCACCGCCACCCGGTCCGTGACCGCCCGGACCTCCTCCATCTCGTGGCTGACCAGCAGCACGCCGAGCCGCTGGTCACGCAGCCGCTGGACCATGGCGAGGACCACGGCGGCCTGTTGGGGGCCCAGCGCGGCGGTGGGCTCGTCCAGGATGACGAGTTCCGGCTTCCCGAGCAGCGCACGCGCGATGGCGACGCCCTGGCGCTGCGCGGCCGAGAGCGAGGCGACGGGGACGCGCAGGTCGGGGATCCGGACGGACAGGATGTTGAGCAGCGCGCGGGAACGCTTCTCCATCTCGACCTCGTCGAGCCTGCAGAACCGGCGGACCTCGCGGCCGAGGAAGAGGTTCCCGACGGTGTCGAGGTTGTCGCAGAGCGAGAGGTCCTGGTGGACGGCGACGATGCCCAGCTTCTGCGCGTCGAGCGGCGTACGGAGCTCGACCGGCCGTCCCCTCCACTCGATGACCCCGCTGTCCGGCGGTTCCACCCCCGAGATCACCTTGACCAGGGTCGACTTGCCGGCCCCGTTCGCCCCGACCAGTCCGGTCACCCCGCCCGCGGTGACCTCCAGGTCGACCTCGCTCAGCGCCTGGACGGCGCCGAACCGTTTGGAGGCACCGCGCACGGCCAGCAGAGGGGTGTCCCGCTCCAAAACTGCCTCCTACGTGCCCGGCCGACCCCGTCGGTGCCCCTCCGGGCATGTCCGCGGACTGCGGCACCATCGCTACAGCGGTAGGCCGCATCAGTTCCACGAACTCGCCCATAAGCCCAGAATGCGCCACGGCCAGCGCACACGCCGCTTCCAAGGACCCAGCGGCCCGGGGTGTCGGGCGCCAGCCACGCACCAGGATGCGCCCTACGTGCGGGTGATCAGGAGTCGGCCCCCGTGCCCAACCGCGAGCGCGGCAGTTGGAGACCCCTATGCACGTGACCCGCTCGACAGCCGCCGTCATCGCAAATCGTCGGCGCAACCATGACGGTCGCCGCGGCTGCCCCCGCCGAAGCATCCGCACCCGAACGTGCCAGGTGCCGGCAGGTCCGCGTGACCGGTGAACGGGTGCTCGTGCGTTAGACACCGCCCACCGGATCGCCCGATACCCGCGCCGCGGCGACGTTCTCACCACATGTCTTTTAGCTATCGGACGAGGCGCACAGTTCCACGAATGCGGCGCATCCGGGTGGGATTGGTACCTCGTCCAGGGCGGCTATGTGCCTGTGACGTGTGGCTACTGATTCCCAATGAAGTTGTCAACGCGGGTTGGTGACTTGCTGTGAGCGTGTCAGCCCAAGGCGACGGGGTTGAGTGGCGGGGTGGTCTCGAAGGTGCGACCGTCGCGGATGAGGGCCCATAGGACGTTCAGACGGCGTCGCGCGAGGGCGATGACAGCCTGCTTATGGGTCTTGTTCTCGGCTCTCTTGCGGTCGTAGTAGGCCTTTGAGGTGGGGCAGCATCGGGAGGCGACCTGCGCGGACATGTAGAAGACGCGCAGCAGGCGCCGGCAGTAGCGGCGGGGCCGGCGCATGTTGCCGCTGATCCGTCCCGAGTCCTTCGGGACCGGAGCAAGGCCAGCGACGCCGGCGAGGCGGTCGGGGCTGCCGAAGACACTCATGTCGCCGCCGGTATGTGCGATGAACTCGGCGCCCAGGACGGTGCCGATACCGGGCATGCTCAAGATGACGTCGGCGTGCGGGTGGTCGCGAAACCGGGCCTCGACCAGGGCGTCGGTCTCGGCGATCTCCTCATCGAGGGCCATCACCTCCCTCGCCAGCTTGGCCACCACGGCAGCGGCTAGCTTCTCTCCGGGAACGGCGGTGTGCTGGGCCTCGGCGGCTTGGATGGCGGTGGCCGCGACGAGCTTGGAGTTGCGGACCGTGCGGTTCTTCAGCCAATCGGCGAGACGGTTCTTGCCCATCCGGCGCAGAGCGGTCGGCGTCTGGTAGCCGGTCAGCAGCACCAGCGAGCCCTTCGAAGCGCTGTAGTCGAAGGCCCGTTCCAGGGCCGGAAAGTACTCCAGCATCTGGGCCCGCATCCGGTTGATCGCTCTCGTGCGGTCCGCGGCCAGGTCCAGGCGGCGCGAGGTCAAAATCCGCAGGTCAACGGCAATGTTGTCACCTTGGTGCAGTGTCTGGAGGTCGCGGCGCATGCGGGCCTGGTCCGCGATGACGAAGGCGTCCTTCGCATCAGTCTTGCCGTCACCCCGGTAGGACCCGGAGGCGTGGTGCACGGTGCGGCCTGGGATGTAGAGGACCTGCTGGGCGTTGTCGGTCAGCAGGGCGATCATCAACGCGGCGCCTCCGGCATTGAGGTCGATCGCCCACGTCACCGGCCCGCCATCTCCCAGCTCGAGGACATCAGCGATCAGTGTCAGCAGTGCGGCTTCATCGTTGGCTACCCGCAGCGACAGCTTTCGCCGGCCATCCGAGTCGAGCACCACGCAGTGATGCTCGGCCTTGCCCGCGTCCATACCGGCCCACAATTCGGGCATGGCCACCTCCGAAGTAGTTCCTGCATCAGTCCCAGCAGACGACCTCGCCAGCGTGTCCTTACCAAGCGATCGTGTCGCGCGCATCCCAATCAGTGGCCGAGTCGTCGCGGGGCACCGGGCGGCCAATCAGTAGAAGCCACTCCTACGGCATGAGCTTGACAGCCACACCCGGTGCCCCTGGGCCTCCCGATCCTACGAGTGACCGGAATCAACCCACCATCAACGTAAGGAACTTGATTGGGTGATGTCGGGGCCATTCGCCTGACAGCGACCCGGCGGCTTCGGTAGTCCTGGGTTGTGAGGTATGCGCAGGGTGGCGGGTTGACCGACGCTGAGAGGGCCGTGCGGGAGCGGATCCGGCTGTTGGCCGTGGAACGCTTCGAGGGCGGGGAGAAGAACCGGGAGATCGCGGGCGCGCTACGGGTGTCCGAGCGGTCGGTGGAACGCTGGCGCCGGCTGTGGCGTGAGGGCGGTGCGTCCGGGGTCCTGTCGAAGGGCTCGCCGGGACGGCCGAGGCTGAGTGACAGGCAAATCGTCAGGCTGGAGCGTGCGTTGGAGCGCGGGCCGCTGGCGCATGGCTGGGATGATCAGCGATGGACACTGGCTCGGGTGAAAACGGTGATCGGCCGCCTGTTCCACGTCGCCTACACCGTGGAGGGGACATGGCGGCTGCTCAAACGCCACGGCTGGTCCTGGCAGCAGCCGGCGCGCCGGGCGATCGAGCGTGACGACGCGGCCGTCGAGCTGTGGAAGAAGGAGATCTGGCCGCGGGTAAAAGCGCCGCGGCGGCTCGCGGGGCCTGGATCGTCTTCGAGGACGAGGCCGGGCAATCGATGAGACCGCCGCGCGCCAGGACATGGGGCCGGGTGGGCCAGACCCCCGAGGTCCGCGTCCGTGGCCGGGGCTCCGGCCGAGTCTCCATGGCCGGTATGACCTGCTACAGGCAGGGCAAGCGATCCCGGATGTTCTACAGCTTCCACGTCTACCGCGGCCGCAAGAACGAGAAGAAGGGCTTCGCCTGGGAGGACTACCGCGACCTGATAGTCCGGGCACACATCCAGCTCGGCGGGCCGATGGTCCTGGTCTGGGACAACCTGCGCGCTCACCTCATGCCGCAGATGAGGGCGTTCATCGAAGCGAACGAGGACTGGCTGACCGTCTTCCAGCTCCCCTCATACGCTCCCGACCTCAACCCTCAGGAGGGCGTCTGGTCGCTGGTCAAACGGACCATCGGGAACCTCGCCGCCGCGAACCTCAACCAACTGGCCCGAGCCGTGAAGCGAAGCCTCAAGCAGATCCAGTACCGACCACACCTGGTCGACGGATGCCTCGCTGGCACCGGCCTGATCATGGAAAGCTGATGCCGATCAGGCCGACATCACGAGTTCAAGTTCAGTACATACGTGAGTAGGGGAGGGATTGCTGTCCAGGGCGGGAGGCGCATTCGAACGCTGACCCGCCCCGGGCGACGAGCCGATTTTCGCGGAACTGGGCCTGCGCCTGGGCAGGCGGGTTGCCTCTGGAGCAGGTCGTCAGGAGAGTCGGTCACGTCCATACCGGCTTAGATCATTCGTTCGATTGTTCTGCCACGTCGATCGCGCCATGCCTCGGGGATGTAGTCGGGGATGCGCCTGCCACAGGCCCTAGTCGGCTAGGCGTTGGGTCAGACCCCGCCGGGGAACGCTCACGTACATCCTCACTGTCAGGCGTCTGGGACGGGCCGGGGGTGGGTGGTGGCGTAGACGACGACGTTGTCCTGGTAGGCGCGGGTGTCGGGGTCCCACCCGGTGCAGGTGATCAGCCGCAGGGCCGGGCCCGGTGCGGGCGCGTAAACCGTGGCGGCGGGGAAGGCGTTTTGCGGGTAGACGGCCACGGCGTCGATGGTGAAGTGGGCGGTGGTGCCGTCGCGGCGTTTCACAGCGACGGCCATGCCGGGGTGTACGGCGCTGAGCTGGTAGAACGCCGCGGGGCCGTGGTCGGTGTCGACGTGCCCGGCCACAATCGAGGCACCGCGCTCCCCCGGTGTCGGGGACGAAGCCAACCACGCCGCATAAACCGGATCCTCCGGCAGCGGCACCTCTCCGTCCGGTGACAGGGTGACGGCCTGCAGGTTTGCGTGCAGCCCCACCTGCGGAATGTCCACCGCTGTCGGCTGCGAGCGCGGTAGTCCCGCCGGGATGGGCGAACTCACCGGGCGCTGCGCGGTGGGGGGCACGGTGCCGGCAGGTACCGGCTTCGCGGGCGGGGCTACGTTCCAGTTGCCCGCGATACCAGCGCTCAGCGCCACGGTGCCCGCCAGGACGCATACCCCGGCCGCCGCAGTCACGATGCTGCGGCGGCCCTCCGTCATCCTGCGGTGTGGCGTCATATTCCGGTGCTGGTACCGATCACACCGCGTCGGCGGTCTTGCGGCGGCGCAGCGCCAGGGCTCCGGCGCCGCCGATCAGCAGGACTGCGCCGGCGGCTGTCAGGCCGGTGGTGAGTTGTTCCTGGCTGCCGCCGGCGCCGGCGTGGATGCCGCCCTTGCCGCCGGCCTGCAGCGCCCCGCACAGGGCGGGGGCGGTGGCGACCTGGGGCAGTTTCGGGTCCAGCTCACTGGCGCCCAGGACGTTGGTGAACTTGCCGCTTCCGTCGTAGTCGATGCCGTGCACCACGATGACGGCGTTGTTCTTGCGGATGCTGGCCACGACGTCATCGGTGACGTGGATGGTCCGGGAGTAGTGGAACGAGGACCCCATCGGGAACCGGGTCACGGCCAGCGCGCTGGTGGGTGTGGTGTCGCCGCTGGTGGTCAGCGACGTGCCGATCATCCCGTACGCCTTCATCCCGTCGCTGGTGCTCATCGACGTCTTGCCGTTGTGGGTGCCGGCCTCCGAGGCGGTCGGGCAGCGGCCCATCCCGTCGATGTGAATGTGCTGCGCGTGCGGCACCCCGCCCAGCAGGCCGGAGGCGTTGATGGTCACGGTCGCCTCGTTGCCCTCCAGTTCGATGCTGGCGGTACCCGAACCGGTCACGTTGTTCGTCGGGACCGGGTTCAGCGTCGTGGAGAACATCCGCTCCCCACCCCGGCCACCACCCATGCCGTCCGCTACCGCCAACGGTGCCAGCGCCAGGGTCGTGCCGGCTACCGCCATCACTGCCAACGCCGTTATTGCCGTCTTGCTCACAATCACTCCGTCTCCCGCCGCGAGCTCGCACCCCGGCCACCTACGCGCCCGGCCGGCCCTCACGAAGGATCGACCGGACGCACGGAAAGCACACGTTTGCGTACTTTTCGTCACTGTAGGCATGGGCAATGGCCCGCCACCGGCAGAGCGCCGCCGAACGGGTAAGCCGCGCCGAAGCCCCATTCCGCCGCGGCCCGCGACTGTGAGCGATCAGTGGGGGCTTTGATGCCGCTTTGATGCCACGAGCACTCAAGCAGCACGGGCCGACACTTTCGTGCGGCAGGAGCTTCACGGTGGCCCCCGGACCTCACCGTGCTGGTCGACACTGCCGAGCCACGGCAGCTGGGCCTACGGCAAGGACGCCTACACCCCCGTCCACGCCGCCCGCGTCCTGGCCTGGACGGACCCCGAGCGTCCAGGCGACTGGACCCAGGTCGGCGCACGTTCCGCGACGGGCATGGCGAAACCTGGCGGGCCGCCGACGCCAGCCTCGGCTGGTAGGGACCCGACGCAAACGTCCGCCTGGTCGTGGCCACCACCGGCCCCAACACCCTGCCCTCGCAGTCGACCTGGCACCTGGCCACCGACCTGCCCCGCCCCGGAGCCGCCGCGAGGCCGACAGCTCCGAACTGGTCGCCGGTCTGCGCGAAGTCGTGCGGATCTACGACATCCGACACTGAATCGAACAGAGCTACAAACAAATCAAGGACGAACTCGGCCGGGCCGACTTCCAGGTCCGTTCCGACACTGCGATCCGCCGCCACCAGACCCTGGTCACCTGCGCGTTCTCGTTCTGCTGGGACACCTGGTTCGCCCGACCTCCGGAGCGGGAGCCCGCTGTCCTCCCCGTCAACCCGCCGGTCGCCACACCGGCGGAACCAGCTGAAAGGGGGCTCAATCAAACCCCACAGGCCCCAACAGGCCAGCTGGCCGCAAGCGATCCGCGCCATCCGCGCATGGCTCGACCCCTGGACCACCCTCCGAGTGACGCACCCCCGCCACCCGAACTCCAGGCCCTGACCAACTCCGGGCGCTCTCCGTTCACCCCGGTCCCGGCCTGGCCGGCTTCCACTCGATCAGCAGGATGGTCGCGTCGTCGCTCAACCGGCTAGTCTCGTGATCGAGCAGCGAGTGGATGAGCCGGCGCAGTGCCTCCGAGGGCAGCTCACCTGACGCCGTCGCCCGGATGATGGAGTCGGTGAAGCGCTCCATGCCGAACAGCGCACCGTCGGCGACGCGCGCTTCGGTGACCCCGTCGGTATAGAGCAGCACGCGATCCCCCGGTTCCAGCACTCGCTCGTGCACGGTGCGCAGCTCGTTCAAGAAATGACCCGGGTAGCCCATCGGAGGTTGCGCCCTACCTTCCAGGGCGTGTTCGAGCACCCGCTGGTCACGGATGAGCAGGGGTGGCGGGTGGCCGCAGTTGACCCAGCGCAGTGCTCCGCTCGCCAGGTCCAGCTGCGCCATGATCCCGGTGCAGAACTGATCGGGCAGCCAGGTAGTCAGGGCCTGGTCAACGGTCTCGACGAGGCCCTGCAGCGAGGAACCCATACGGCGGGCATTGCGGCAACCGGCGAGGGCGACGGAGGTGGTCAGGCCCGAGGCGAGATCGTGGCCCATGGCGTCGAGGATCGTGGCGTGCAAAGTCGTACGGGTCAGTGAGTGGTCGAACCCGTCGCCCCCGAGCCGGTAGGCCGGTTCCAGTACGGCGGTCGAGATGACCTGCGGGTTGCCGATCGTACGAGGGGGCAGGAAGGCGCGCAGCATCTCCGCCGGAAGCTGCATGGCCTCGGTGCGCACGTGCCGGACCAGGCTGTCACTGTAGGCGCGGGTAGAGGTGATCACCGTCGCCAAAAGGGAGGCGACGATACGGCAGCGTCGCAGGTAGGTGGCGTCCAGCGCCGTGCCGCGCACCCCGAGGACTCCCAGTCGCTCGACCCCGTCGACGAGGGGAAGCCACGCGGTGAGAATACCGGCGGGGAACTCCTCCACGCGCAGGCTCAAGGTGCGGTAGGCCCAGCCGGCCAACGAGGAGTCCACACCGATCGTGGCCTGGTCCTCCGCGAGCGGAACCAGGAAGCGCTGCTGCAGATCGACCAGGTACACCACGATCCGTTCCAGTCCGAGCGCGACCGCACACCGGTCGACCACGGCCGGAAAATCCGTGGCGGCCGCGGCGCGGATGTCCTGGAACAGTTCCTCCAGCAGAACCTCGTCGATTCCGGTCCTCGAACCCGTGCCTGCCACAGCACTCACCTCCTGTGAGCAGTCTGGCACCGGGGCCGGGACGGTGCTCTGCGAGCCGCCCGGTGGGAGGTGCGTCGCGGGCGGCGTGACACCCCCCGTAACCGGCAGCGTGACGCCCGGCCGTGACAGCTACAGACCACCCGACGCTTTCCGCATCGGAACGCCACAGACTATGGCAAGATCCACGGGTTCGGATCGGTGGGCGGTTCAGGAGCGCTCTGGGAACCGCCCACCACCGGCATCGCCCCCGCCCTGGGTGGCCTGGGGTGGCGCGGGCCAGCGGCCTCACGGGGCACCCCCAGGCCGCGAGCCACAGCGCCCCTACGTGTCTGTCGACGACGCCTGAATTGTGGTTCTGGATCACCTTTGGCGTCGCCACACGAGTCGAACTGCCCTCAGACGCGCCAGGAGCGGCAACGGAAGCCGCATCAGATGTTGCAGCGGATATTGCCGCGATCAAGGACGCCCCGGCCCGTCCCCGCCCGTTCGGGGGGCCCGTCGGGGAGCGGTCCGGCTGATGTGTCGGGGTGTCGGCCGGGCGACCGCGGCAGCACGGTGCACGATGATTTCAAGGTGGTCGCGCCCACGCACGACCACCTTCCCCCGCCTGGTGCCCGTGACATGGCTGCTCCGGCCCACGGCACCGGGAACGCGGCCGTCGCCGGCCGCACGCAGGCGCGCCCGGCCCGCTTCGGCTAGGAGACAGTCGGGCGCGTTCTGCCGTACGCGGCGACCACGTCTCGTGCCCGGCCTGCCGTTGCGTCCGACGGCCCATTCCGCCGCGCCGGATCACACTCACGCCCTTAGCGTCCAAGCTGACCCACTCACCCCGTATATCGGGAGTTTGATCGTGAAGTCGGCGCCGTCCGGCAGCACAGCCGGACGGCGCCGGCGACGGCGTTCGGAGCGGGCCCCGGCGCACCGCGGGCCCGTCTCCAGCCCGGTTGCGCAGCGCGCGCCTGCCGGCCGGGTCCGGCGCCTTCAGGTCGCCGGGTAGGGGGTGGTGCGCAGGTGGTAGGCCAAGTGCGCGCTGTTCGCGGCGAGGGTCTTCATGGCCGAGGCCACGGCGTCGGGGGTCTTGTCGAGGTCCTGGTAGTCGGTGCCCTGCATGGCTTCGCCCACCCAGTAGGCCACGGCGCCGGGCGCCAGGGAGAAACCGACGTCGTTGAGGCCCTGGAAGAGGTCGGCGCTGACCTTGTGCGCGCCGTCCTCGTTGCCGACGACACACACGGCCGCGACCTTGCCGTAGGTCAGGAGCCGGCCCTCGTCGTCGGTCTCCGACAGCTCGGCGTCGAGCCGTTCCAGCACGCGCTGCGCGATGCTGCTCGGGTGGCCGAGCCAGATCGGGGTCGACAGCACCAGGATGTCGGCCGCCAGGATCTTCTCGCGGATGCCGGGCCACGCGTCACCGTCGCCCATGTCGACCTGCACGCCGGGGCGGACGTCGTGGTCGGCGACCCGGATCACCTCACCCCGCACACCGTGCTCGCCCAGCGCGGCCATCACCTGCTCGGCGAGCAACTGGGAGCTGGAGCGGGCGGGAGAGGGATTGAGGCTGCAAACCAGGGCCAGGGCCTTCACGGGCGTTGATTCCATGCGGTTCCGTCTACCCGTCCACGGCCTGCGATACCTGCCGATCGGGATGAAGGGGCCGGCTGGCGCAATCCGGGGCCGGCGCGCCGCCCCTGTGCTCGCACCAGCGCGGGATGGTCGGGTGGTAAGACCAGATGACAGGCGGATCCAACCAGGACACCGGCCGGGCGGCGGCTGCCTCCGGCCGCCGCCGTCCAGGTAGCGCGGCGGGTGCTGGGAGTACGGGTGTGCCCGCAGGTGCCGGGGTCTCGTTCCTTCAGGATGTAGGCGCGTTACGGCGGGTTCCGCTGTGTATCGCGGCTCGCGGCAGGACCCGGTGTCGCGGGGGCTCATGCCTGCGGGTGCGCGCGAGGACCGGATCCCCCTCTCTCAGCGGGAGATCCGGTCCTGTCATACCGCGTGTCTGGGCGTTGCCAGGGGTGTGTTCACCGGCGAAAGGGAAGCTCCTAATAGATCGTCAAGCGGTCTGTGGGAGCGGTTTGGCGGTGTGGATCATGTGGGGTAGGTGTCGGTAGATCTCGCGGGCGACGAACCGTCTCAGGCAGCGGATGACGTCCTTCTTGGTCATGCCTTCGGCGGTGCGGCGGGCGACGTAGTCCCGGGTGCGTTGGTCGTACTTCATGCGGACCAGGACGATGGTGTGGAGGGCGTTGTTGGCCTGGCGATCGCCGCCGCGGTTGAGGCGGTGGCGGTTGGTGCGGCCGGAGGAGGCCGGGACGGGTGCGGCCCCGCAGAGGTGAGCGAAGGCTGCTTCGGAGCGGAGCCGGTCGGGGTTATCGCCCGCGCTCGTCAGCAGCTGGCCGGCGGTTTCGGGGCCGAGGCCCGGCAGCGCGATGAGTCTCAGGGCCGCCTTGGTGACCAGCGGTCCGATCTCCTTGTCCGCCTCTTTGATCTCCTCGTCGAGTGCTTGGTAGCGGCGGGCGAGCCGCCGCAGGGCGGTCTTGACCGCGCGGGCGGGATCGTCGAGTTCACCGGCCGGACGCGAGCGGGCCAGGGTGTCGATCAGATCTCGTGCGGACAGTCCCCGCAGCTTGTCCCGCACCTCGGAGGGAGCGGTGACGATGAGGGTGCGGATCTGGTTGATGGTCTGGGTACGGGCCTTGACCGCGCTCTTGCGGACGACCCGCAGGGCGCGGATCGCCTCCACGATCCCGTTGCGTGTCTTGAGTGTTCCTCCGGCCCGGCCGGACAGGACCGCGGTCGCGGCCCCGTAGGCGTCGATCGGGTCGGATTTGCCGTTGTCCCGCCTCGCCTTGCGGTCCGGCCGGTCCACCTCGACCACCGTGACCTCGTTCGCGGTGAGGAACCGTGCGATCTCGGCGCCGTAGGCGCCGGTTCCCTCGATTCCCACGGCGAGGACCTCGCCGTGGGACCGGAGCCAGTCCAGCAGCTGCCGGTATCCCTCCGGCGTGGTCTCAAACCGTTCGGTGGCCAGGTGCCGGCCGATGCTGTCGATGACCGCGGCCTGATGGAGGTCGGTGTGGGTGTCGATCCCGCCGACCACTGATATCTCGTCTGCCATGCTGGTGTGTGCTGCCCTTCCAACGCTCAACGGTGGGAGGGCGCGAGCCGGTCGGGCAGACGGACAAGACAGTGATGGGACCTTTGGCCGGGCTCCTATGAAGTCACGGAAGCCCGACCGGCCACGCGCCAGACGGCATCGCCCGACAGGTCGACGATTCCCCAAGAGGACAACCGAAGCGTCAGTCAGGCGGAGAGTCAGACCTCCGGGCGATGCCATGGCTAATCCTCACTGTCAGGCGGCGTGTCCGGTGGTGTGCACGCGACCGATCGTGCTGGCGTATTCCGGATCGCCGGTCTGGGCGCCGTTGCCACCTGTGGTCAGCAATTGGTTCGCGACGTTGCCCGTGCTTCCGGTGCAACGGGTGCGACCGGAGTTCCGGGACGTAGCGGGCCCGGCCGTGCCCTGGTTCGAGTTGTGCTCGTACCAACCGTCGCCGCGGCCGTACTGGTCGCCACTGGTGAGGATGACGATGTTCCCGGCCCGGTTCCCGCCGGTGGCACCGGACTTCCCCCGGTCGCCGGAGTTCCCGGAGCGGTGTTGGTGCTGATTGCGTTTGGCACCGTCCGCCGCCCCGGCCCGACCCTGTCGGAGAACCACCTCTATGCCTTCAGGCGACCAGCGGCCTGTGAGGCGCGACGTACTTCGCGGGCCGATGTCGCGAAGTCGTAAGGAGTCGCTACCGCCGTGCGGCAATGGTGACGACATACGGTCATTATTCCAGCGATGGTCCGCGCCCTGCGCAGCCGCCGGCTGCGCACCGAACTGCGCACCCCGCTGGAGCGGACCGAACCCGAACCCGCCGATGAGACGGGTCTGGTCTCACCGCGGCCGGCCCCGCCAACGATGTCGCGACGCGGTGCGCTGGGCATGGTGGGACTCGGATCCGCCGCCCTGCTGGTCGTCACGGCCGGGCAGAGCATCGGCGGGCCACTGCGCCGCGTCGCACTGCTGGCCCCGCATGGCGGCCCGGACCCGGGCTCGGGTCCGGGCGGCTTCCAGATCAACAAGACGGCGGGCGATGTCGGCATCCGGGCGCGTGACATCGGGCCGCAGTGGCGGCTGACCGTGCGCGCGGGCACCCGTCAGATTGTCCTCACCCGGGCCCAGGTCCTGGCGTTGCCGCAGCACGGAGCCTGGCTGCCGATCGCGTGCGTAGAGGGATGGTCCACCGATGACCAGGCATGGTCCGGAGTGCGCCTCGCCGACCTCGCCGCCCTCGTCGGCCTGCACGACAGCCCGCCGGGCGTCGCGGTGGAATCCGTGCAGCGCGGCGGAGCGTTCCGCTCCACGGTGCTGCGAGACAATCAGGTCCGCGACTCCCGGTCGCTGCTGGCGCTGCGGGTCAACGGCGCCGATCTCACCCCGGACCACGGATACCCCGCCCGCATCATCGTCCCTGCCAACCCCGGCGTGCACAACACCAAATGGGTCACCCGCCTCACCTTCGGGAGCACGCTGTGAAAAGCGTCCGCGCCCGCTACGGCGCCTCCCCCCTGCACCTGCTGCTCGTCCTGTGCTCCTTCGCCCTCACCGCATACGCCGGGATGCAGCTGCTCAAAGGCGACACACTCCGCATCGTGATCTGGTTCGTGGGCGCCGCCCTCGTCCACGACCTGGTACTGCTCCCCCTCTACACCATCACCGACCGCGCAACGCAAGCCCTCCTTCGCTCCCGCCCCGCCTCCGGGAAGCACCACCGGGCACGAAAGCCGTGGATCAACTACCTGCGCGTACCGGCCTTCGTCGCCCTGCTCTTGCTGATCACCTTCTACCCCCTGATCCTCGGCAAGGTCCCCGGCTACCACCTGGCCACCGCACTGCCGTCCGACGTGTTCCTCGGCCGCTGGCTGCTCATCACCGCCACGCTCTTCTCCATCTCAGCCCTCTGCATGATCACCACCATGTGGCGCCACCGCACCCCAACCACCCAGCCACCCCCGCGTACAGAGGAATCCGGCAAATCGTCAGGTCCGCGGCACCAGTAGCTCCAGGGCCAACAACATGTAGCGCGGTGCGATCAACAGTTGCTTCGGCAGGATCTGGTAAGCCCGATCACCTCGAGCGTCACCATCACAACGGGCACGCCGCTCATGCCGGAGGTGACCGGTCAGGCGCGTGGGCACGGCTGCGCGTCATGGATATGTGTCCTCGTCTTCCCAGGAGGCCACTGATCGAGGGCCCCGGCGTCCAACCGCATCCCCGCGCGGAGTCGGGTGCGGCGCTCACAGGTCGCAGCAGAGCTGAGCGTCCGCGTTTCGTAAGGATCAATGCCCGGAGTGTCGGTCTGTGCTTCGTAGAGTGAAGTGCGTGACCAACCCACCGACACCGCCCGTCGACGTCGTACTGCCGTGCCTGGATGAGGCCGGCGCCCTGCCCTGGGTGCTGGAGCGCGTTCCGTCCGGATGGCGGGCGATCGTGGTCGACAACGGCTCGACCGACGGCTCCGCGGACCTGGCCGCCTCCCTGGGGGCGACCGTGGTCAGCGCACCGGTGCGGGGCTTCGGCGCCGCGTGCCACGCCGGGCTGCTCGCCGCGACCGCCGACGTCGTCTGCTTCTGCGACTGCGACGCCTCGCTCGACCCCGCCCTGCTGCCGGCCGTCGCGGACCCGGTGCTGCGGGGTGATCTCGACCTGGTGCTCGGCCGCCGCAGGCTCACCACCCGGGGCGCCTGGCCGCCGCACGCCCGGCTCGCCAACCTCGAACTGGCCCGGCTCGTCCGCCGCCGCACCGGCCTGCGGCTGCACGACCTCGGCCCGATGCGGGCCGCCCGGCGCGACGCGCTGCTCGGCCTGGAGCTCACCGACCGCCGGACCGCCTACCCGCTGGAAATGCTGGTCCGCGCGGCCGACGCGGGCTGGCGCATCGCCGAGACCGACGTCCCGTACGCCCCCAGGACCGGCCGCTCCAAGGTGACCGGCACCTGGCGCGGCACTTGGCACGCGGTCCGCGACATGAGCGCCGTACTGCGGCAGCCACCGCTCGTCACAGCAAGGGACCAACGGACCGCCCCGGCCACACGATGACGGGCCCCCACAGCCCTCTGGGCGGGACGACGTTGCTGGTGATCGCCAAGGAGCCGGTGCCGGGCCGGGTCAAAACGCGGCTCACCCCGCCGTACTCGCCGCAGCAGGCGGCCGCGCTGGCCGAGGCGGCGCTCGCCGATACCCTCCACACGGTGCTGCGATCCCCGGCCCGGCGGCGGGTGCTGGTCCTCGACGGCGCGCCCGGCCCGTGGCTGCCGCCCGGCTTCGAGGTCCTCCCGCAAGCGCCCGGCGGCCTGGACGAACGGCTGGCGGCCGCGTTCGCCGACTGCGCCGGGCCCACCCTGCTGGTCGGCATGGACACCCCGCAACTCACCCCGGCCCTGCTGGAGCCGGCGGTGTGTCCCGACGCCTGGCTGGGCTGCGACGCGTGGTTCGGCCCTGCGGAGGACGGCGGATTCTGGGCGGTGGGCCTTGCCGAGCCGGACCCTTCGCTCTTCCCCGGGGTGCCGATGTCGACGGACCGCACGGGCGCGATCCAGCGCCGCCGGCTCACCGACGCCGGGCTGTGCGTCCGCGACCTGCCGCCGCTGCGCGACGTGGACACCGCCGCCGACGCCGCCGAGGTCGCCGCCCGCGCGCCCGGTTCACGCTTCGCCGCCGCACTGCGGGCAGTTGCTGATGTACCGCAGGACGCCAGCGCCGGGTGGGTTCGGTGACTGCCTTTGACACCAATCTCGCGCTCCTCCTGCCCGGTGCCGCCACGCCCTGGATCGACGACCCGTACGCGCACGCCATCCGCTCCGGGCACGGTCCGCTCTTCCTGCGCCGGGCCGACGGCTGGCTGCTGCCCCTAGACGTGGAGCGCTGGTGCGCGGCGCCGGACGCCGCCGACACCGCGCTGCTGTACCGGTGCCGGCGCGGCCCGGTGCTCGACATCGGCTGCGGGCCCGGCCGCCTGGTGGCGGCGATCGCGGCCACCGGGGTGCCGGCGCTCGGCGTGGACGTCAGCCCGGCGGCCGTGGCCCGCACCCGGGACAGCGGCGGAGCGGTGCTGTGCCGGTCGGTCTTCGACCGGCTCCCCGCCGAGGGCCGCTGGGGCACGGCCCTGCTGATCGACGGCAACGTCGGCATCGGCGGCGACCCGCGGGCGCTGCTCACCCGGGTCGGTGAACTCGTTGCCCCCGGCGGCCGGCTGCTCGTCGAGGCGGCCGCCTACGACGTCGACGAGCGGTTCACCGTACGGGTTGAGGACGGCCGGGGCCGGCACGGCCGCGACTTCCCCTGGGCGCGGCTGGGAACGGCCGCGCTGCGGTCCGCCGCCGACAGCACGGGCTGGACGGCGGTCGACGAGTGGACCGTGGGCGGCCGGCACTTCGTGGAGCTGCGACACCGCTGACTGGGCACCCACGACGACTGAACGCTCGCCGAATCTGCAACAGAGGCCGTACACAAGTCTGCCCGCACCGTTGCCCGACCAAGCTGTGCGCCGTATTGACGACAGTTGACGATCCCCTTCGCGACACCACCGATCAGATCCATGGCGATGGTCACTCCTTACGGATTGCGGACAACCGGCCCCGTCGCGAGCCCCTCCAGGCACCGCTCCTGCCACGGTGGACGGTGTGGGAGTCCGCACCGTATGCACCTCAGTCCTCGTCGCCGCGCTGACCGCCGTCGTCGCCGTCACCATCCGTTCAGGAGGTTCCGAGGCGCGGCCGCGCCACCTGCTGTACTGGTACGCGGCCGCCTGGGTGCTGTTCGCCGCGGCCGTGTGGGCCGTCCGGAAGGTGCCCGTGCGCTGCGCGGTGGTCCTGGTCCTCGCCGGCAGCGCCGCCCTGTCCCTGGCGGCGCTGAGCGGACCACCGCGCACCAGCAGCGACATGTACCGCTACGTATGGGACGGCCGGGTCCAGGCCGCAGGCATCTCCCCGTACGCCCATCCGCCCGCCGCACCGGAGCTGGCTGGGCTCCGCGACCGCTGGCTCTTCCCGCCCGGCCAAACCTGCGTCCCCCCCGGCCTGCACCCGCTCGGCGGCGGGTTCTGCACGCTGATGAACCGCCCCGGGGTGAATACCATCTATCCGCCGGTGGCGGAGGGCTGGTTCCTCGCCGTCCACGCCCTGTCGCCCGACGGTGCCCGCCACAAGCCAACCCAGATCGCGGGCGCGCTGCTGGCCGTTGGCACCAGCGCCGCCCTGCTCCTCGTGCTGCGCAGGCGCGGCGATCCACGGCGCGCGGCACTGTGGGCCTGGTGTCCCGCGGTGTCCTTCGCGGCCGTCAACGACGCGCACGTCGACACGCTCGGCGTACTGCTGACCGTGCTCGCGCTCGGCACGTCCGTCCTGCCGCGCCGCGGCGCGCTGCTCGGCGCGGCCATCGCCGTCAAACTGCTGCCCGCGATCGTCCTGCCCGGAGCTCTCGCCCGCCGGGGCCCGCGCGACACTGCGCGCGTCCTGCTGCCCGCCGTCCTGGTGATCGCGCTCGCCTATCTGCCGTACGTCCTGACCTCCGGCCTCGGCGTCCTCGGCTACCTGCCCGGCTATCTGCAGGAGGAGGGGTACGAGACCGGCAGCGTCCGCCGGTTCGCGCTGCTGCGGCTGTTCCTGCCCGACAGCGTCGCCGCCCCCCTCGCCGTGGTCCTGATCGCGCTGACCGCCCTCTACGTCATGCGCCGCGGCGACCCCGACCGGCCGTGGAGCAGTGCGCTGCTCATCACCGGCACCACGCTGCTCCTGACCTCGCCCTCCTACTACTGGTACGCCCTGCTGCTGGTCGCCCTGGTCGCGCTCGACGGCCGCTGGGAATGGTTCGCCGTCCCCCTCGCGGGCACCGTGCTCTACATCGGCACAGCCATGGCACTTCCCAGCGAACTACTCCAACCCTGGTCCTACGGCGCCGCCGCGGTGGCGGTCCTCACCGGAACACTCCTGAGAGCACACCGTCACCGCAACCAACCCGAACGCACCGCCCCGGACCGCGAGGCCACCCTGTCAATCTCCTGACCCGCGGGCCTCGGGCCCCCAGGCCGGATGGGTGCTCTGGCGCAAGGACCGTGCTCAAACGCTTGGGCCTTCGCTGCGGCACCACCGCCCGCCCGCTGCGGGAGCCGCACGCGGGCACGGGAATCCGATACGCCGGCTCGATACTTTTACGTAACCACGTAGCACTCCTCGGTCAGGCGCCCCCCTGACGCCCAGCTGATCGGGCAATAGCACTGAGGGACGCCCCCAACGGTCGGGGGCGCCCTCAGCGCGTGGTCGTGGCCCCTTTGAAGGGTCAGCGGGTGGAGGTCAAGGAGGCGTAGACCACGACGTTGTCCGTGTAGTGATGGTCTGCGGTGGAGTAGTTGCCGCCGCAGGTGATCAGTCGGAGTCCGGCGTGGTCGAGGTTGCCGTATACCTCGACGGTGGGGAACTTGTCTTTGGGGTAGCGCGCGATGCGCTCCACGGTGAACACGGCCGTGGTGCCGTCCTGTCGCGTCACGTTGATGGTTTGGCCCTTCTTCATGGCGCCGAGTTTGAAGAAGACGCCCGGGGCCTGATTCCAGGTGACGTGTCCGGCGATGACCGAGGGGCCGAGTTCGCCCGGGGTCGGGCCCGGGGTGAACCATCCTGCCTTGTCCGGGTCGCGCGGTGTTTGCATCGCGCGGTGGGCATCGAGCCCCAGGCTCTCCAGTGCGGAGTCGACGTTGAGCTCGGGGATGGTGATGCGCTCGGGTGTCGACGCTTTGAGGATCGTGCCGCGCAGCGGGGCCTGGGTCATGGTGTGACCTGTATGGGCGCTGTGGTCCCCGCCGCCATTCTGCCCGCTGGGTTGCGGCGCGGATACCGGCAGAGCGCGGTCGGCCTGGGGCGGGGCGGGTTCCTGGCGGGCCAGGCCCACCGCGATCAGACCCACCGCCGCGACAGCGAGCACGCCCGAGCCGATCAATAGCGACCGGCGTCCGTACATCCGCCCGGATTGTCTGCCAAGGTCGCGGCCCGGCTCCTCCTTGCCGTGCGGGGTTTCACGCATCGCCGGGGCTCCCGCTCAACGTCCCTGGCGCACGGTGCGCCTGCGCGCGACCACGAGCGCTCCGGCCGCTCCGACCAGGGCGAGACCTCCGGCGCCGAGCAGTTGCGGTGATTCCACACCGGCGGTGCTGCCCGAGCCGGTCTCCACACCGCCCACCGGGACCGAGCCCACGGCTGCGCCCTGGATCATGCCGCAGTCAGCGGGCGCGGTGGCCTCCTGGGGAAGCTTGGGGTCCAGTTCGCTCTTGCCCTTGTTGAAGTCGTACTTCCCGTTGTTGTTGGTGTCGATGCCGTGCTGGACCACGTGGAGATCCTTGATGTGCTCGACGACTGCCTGCGAGACGGTGATGGTGCGCTCGTAGGACAGGTGACCCTTGCTGTCCGCGATCGGCATCCGGTCCACAGCCAGGGCACTGGCCTTGGTGGTATCGCCCTTGGTGGTCAGCGAGATGTTGATATCGCCGTAGACGGGCATGCCCTCACTAGTGGTGACGACGCCGTCCTTGTTCTTGTCCGCGGACGCGTTCGGGCAGTGGAAGTCATGCCCGTCCGTCGAACCGTGCAGATGCTGCGCGTGCGGCGAGTTGGGAACCAGACCGTCAGTCTCGATCTTCACCGTCAACGCCGTGCCATCCAGCGTCAGCATCGCCGTTCCATGTGCACCGGTCTGGTTGAGCTGCTCCAACGTCACCTGGTAGGTCTTGCCCGACGCTGCCCCGGCGGTACCCGCCACACCCAGGGCGAACGATATCGGGATCACGGTCAGGGCGACGAGACGTGCGGTGCGCTTGGCCTTCACGATGGAATCCTCCTCGATGATGGACCGCCAGTGCCTTCCACGGCCACTGCTACGGAATCGCACGCGAGCCGGCAACTCCTCCCGAAGACAGCACATCCGACCGCTCCGGAACGGTGTGGAAGCCGACCCACAGCAGGGATTCGTGCCAGCGGTGCGCCCGGATTGGTCATATCGTCATTTCCGCAAACTTGCCTCGCAGCGCCGCCCCCTCATCGGTTAGCCGCTCGGCATCCTGACCAGCACGCTCGACCGCCGCCCGGCGGGCCCGATCCGGCTATTACCCGGCGCGCGGGCTCTCGGTCGCCGCGGGACGCGAGCAGTTCGCTGCGGGTCCGCAGCGCGGAAGAGACCCCGGGGGGCCACCAATGGCGTTGCCGTCAACGCAGCGCGCCATCCGCCCGTGTAAATGTCTGTCCACGGGCTGGCGACGATGGTCATCAGGACGATGAACAAGCCGAATTACGAGCTCTCAGCCGCTTTGACCGCACGTCCCGCCTGTGCATCGCGTCATCGTCCGCACGGTGAGCGAGAACCAGGAGGACAGTTCACGAAGAGGCAAGCGCCACCGGGGTCGGGGGCTGTAAGGCGTAGCTTGGCAGGTCCCGGGGTCACGAGTGGGGCTCGCTGGCGTCGCCCGGCGCGGGGCAGCTGCGGGCGGTATTGGAGACAGTCTGGCCGTAGCGGAACAGGCCGATCGAGTCGTAGCAGGGGGGTGCGGCGACCGGGCGCTCGGAGTTGCCCCTGGTAGGAAGCCCGCCAGTTGCGCAGGCCGGGTCGAGGAAGTTGCGGTAGGCCGCTGACGTGCCGAGAAAGAGGCGCGTGCGCAACCCGTCACCTCTTCCGAATGCCGTACTTCGATTGCCGAGGGTGGGCACGTACGTAGACGGGGGCTGGAGCGGCTGGGGCATCAGGTCCAGGGGTCTGCGGCACAAGCGGCTGCGCCAGCGCAGCCCGAGTGGGACCCACCGGCGAAGCCAAGGGCCCAAGCACCATCATGTGCCCCAGTGCTACGGGCGCGCGTCATGACCTGACGGGCGGGGCGATAGAGCGAGGTAGCGCCCATCCCGACAAGGGAGACGTGGCGCAGCATCGTGTCAGCCGGGACGAGATCGCGAGGACCCGGTGGGCTGCTGGAGGTTGATGAGTTGCGGTCCGGCGGGCCACGCGCGACCTCAGCGTGGGCTGGGCAATGCTAAGTGGTCACGGGCCGGGGCGCCGGACGGCCGGTGCTGGCTGCTCACCGTGGTAACGGCGGAGGAGGCACCGCGCTTGTACGGACGCGCTGCCCAGCACCAGGACAGGGGACGCCCTGGACCGCTGTACGTGCGCGCGGAGTCGCCGCGGAGCAGGGCCAGTGCAGCCCATCGCGGCACTTTTACGCGGGGACCTCGCGGACGCGCAGGCCGAACGGGATCCTCGTCCCGGTGAGGTGGCCGCCGTTCACCAAGAGTTGGACGGCGATACGGCGGACGGTCGTGGTGGTGTCCGGGGACCAGAGCGTCTCTTCGTGCCGGAACTTCCCCCAGGTCGGTCCGTGGCCGTGGTCGCTCCAGTAGGCGGTGATCCACTCAAGGGCGCTCTGACGCCAGGCCGGGTCACCGGCCAGCGCCGCCGCACGGGCCCGAGCCGCAGCCGTGCCCGCGGTCCAGCTGGGCTGCTCGGCCGCCTTGGCCAGGATCTCGGCGCCTTTCTCAGCCGTGACCAGCGGGCACAGCGCACACGCCACCGCCGCCCCGACCGCAGCCTGCACGCCGGCCGCGCGTTCCGCTGCGAAGTCTGCTTGCCGACTGGACCACATAACCGTCCTTCTTCGAAGTGTGTCCGATGTCGCGGGCCGAGGACCGACCTGGATGCCGATCTTGTGTAGTCAACGCGTCGTGGCCGTAGGCGGTCACGGTATCCCCCGATCGGGTCCCGGCGGAGGCATCTTGGGAACGCCCGTACGCCTCGTTGGGCCGAGTAGGTCCATAGGCAGTGGTCGGTGTTCTCGGCCTCGGTGAGCTCCGGCCGATGTCCGGCTCCGCTTCGTGGGGCCCTTCGTGACGCCCGCCGGTAGGTTCCACGAGTTCCACGGATGCGCCTTCCAGAGAGCACAGCCCAAGCAGACGGGGTTACGGTCTGCCCCGCGATTGATCGCGAGCGGCCGTGACATGACGGTGGCCGCGCGGGTTCTTGAGGTGTGAAGATCAAGCAGCGCCGCGCGCCGCCGGGCAGACCGCTACCGCGTGGGACTGTCAGAC
>NZ_JAPVLU010000079.1 GCF_027158205.1 Streptomyces sp. H39-S7
GATGTGTTCGTACACCCCCGCCTGGCCGAACGGCGGGGTGGTGGAGCCGGTCACCCGCAGGTCCGCGCCCACCGTGAAGTCGGCCTGGTCGCGCTGGGACCGGTCCCAGCTGGCACCCTGTCCGATCGCGAACATCCCCATGGCGACGGCCAGTACGAGCAGCAGCACGGCGCCGGCGCCGCGCCGCGGCCGCCGGGAGAGCTGCCAGCCCGCGAGGGCGAGCGACAGCCCGCTGCCCCGCGCCGCCCTGCGCTCGCCGAGCCGGGCGGCCAGCGGCAGCAGCCGCAGGATCAGGACGGTGCCGGCCAGCAGGCACAGCGCGGGTGCGGCGACCAGGACCGGGTCCACCCCGAGGCTGCCGCCGGTGTCGGAGCTCAGCACCCCGCTGTCCTTGGCGCGGCGCGACAGCTGCCAGTAGGCGATCCCGGCGAGCAGCAGCAGTCCGAGGTCGGCACCGGCCTGTACGGCGGCGGGGAGCGCCCCGCGCCGGGCGCGGGCCGAGCGCTCCGCGACATAGCTCCCCGCGTTGCGCAGGGCGGGCACGATGACGGCGAACGCGCAGGCCAGCGCGGTTCCGGCGGCCACCCACCAGGCGGAGGCTCCGATCGCGCCGCCGAGGTCGGTACCGGACCTGGCCAGCGCGCCCTGCCCGGCCAGCAGCCGGATGACCGGCCCGGCGAGCAGCGGCGCGGCCAGTCCCGCGGGCACGGCCAGCAGCAGGGACTCCGTGGCGGCCAGCCGGGCGACCCGGCCGCGCGAGCCGCCGCGGGCCCGCAGCAGCGCGGTCTCGCCGGCCCGTTCCTCGGAGAGCAGCTGGGCGACGAGCAGCAGGGCGAAGCCGGCCAGGATCAGCAGTTGCAGGGCGCCGATCAGCAGGGTGGAACGGGTCACCAGCAGGGTCCGCTGCACTCCGGTGAGCAGGTCGGGCAGCTCGGAGGAGATCTGGACGCCGGCGTTCACCGGGTCCTTGGCGGTGGCTTCGATGCTCTGCCGCACGTCGTCCCGCACCCCGGGGATCCCGGCCACGTCCAGGTGCCGGAAGTCGGCGGTGCTCTGCCAGGACATCTCGGCGGGCGCGAGGCGGCCGGAGGCGAAGACACTGGGGTCGGCGAGCAGCGGCCCGTAGGTGGTGAAGGACACGGTCCTGATGCCGTGGCCGCCCATCGGGTCGAGCTGCCAGTACGGGTCGGTGCGGTCGGTCGGGCGGTAGGTGCCGGTGACCCGGATGTGCAGCAGCGGGGCGTCGAGCCGGCTTTTCAGGTCGAGCAGGGTGCCGGGCCGCACGCCCAGGGAGCGCGCCACGGGTTCGGGGACGGCCACCGGCACGATCCCGGTGCTCCGGTCGACCGCGGTCGGCCAGCCGCCCTGGACGAGCGTCACGCGCGCCCGGTCGAACGTGGCCAGCAGCGTCAGGTCCGGGTCGGCGCCCTTCCGGGCGCCGGACGCGCCGCCGCTCAGCGTGGCCGGCAGCGCGTACGGACCGGACCGGGTGCTGGACCGCACCTGGGCGGGCAGCCCGTCGTACGCGCTTCCCAGGTTCTTGCGGATCCCGGTGTCGGCGGTCCGCCAGGTGTCGGCCGTGACGGTCAGCTGGACGTCGACGGTGGTCCGCGCGGCCGACTGGTGC
Source organism: Streptomyces sp. H39-S7 (assembly GCF_027158205.1). Lineage (GTDB taxonomy): Bacteria > Actinomycetota > Actinomycetes > Streptomycetales > Streptomycetaceae > Actinacidiphila. The sequence continues at coordinate 1,628 of NZ_JAPVLU010000079.1, forward strand.
TCCAGCGTGCGGCGCAGACCGGCATCGCCGATGGCACTGGTGAACGCGGCGAGGGTGGCCAGCACGCTGGTGGTGAGGACCACGGTGAGCAGGGCGGCGGTCAGCAGCAATCGATGCGCACGGACACGCAGAAACACAAACCCCGTCACGCCGACCCCCCGTTCGCCCGCTGTTCGGATGATCTCAAACAGACAGGGCGTGAGGAAGTGCAAAGAATTGTCGCAATACGATCGTGACCCGTTGTCCGATGTTCGTTGTCCGGTCAGCGAACAAGGCCCGAGCGTGTCGGCGTTCCGCTCAGCCCGCGGTGTTCACCATCGACGCGGCGGCGTAGACCAGGTAGTCCCACAACTGCCGTTCGTGGTCAGGGGCGAGCGCCAGGTCGTCGACCGCGTCCCGCATGTGGCGCAGCCACGCGTCGTGCGCGGCCTGGTCCACCTGGAAGGGCGCGTGCCGCATCCGCAGCCGCGGGTGGCCGCGGTCGTCGCTGTACGTGCGCGGGCCGCCCCAGTACTGCATGAGGAAGAGCGTCAACCGCTCCTCGGCCGGGCCGAGGTCCTCCTCCGGGTACATCGCCCGCAGCTCGGGGTCGCCCGCGACACCCTCGTAGAAGCGGTGCACCAGACGCCGGAACGTCTGCTCGCCGCCGACGGCGTCGTAGAACGTCTGCTGCGGCGCCGTGTCCTGCGGGGTCTCGTTCACTCAGCTCCACCTCAAGATGTCGCACCGGCCCGGCGCCGGTCGACGTGGTCCGCGCACTGGCCCCGGGGTCGCCCCCGGAAGCGTGCGGCACTCCTCCATGGTCTCAGACGGCCCGGCGGAGGACCTGGGGCCCATGCGTGACAGCCCCAGCTGCCGCGGGCACCCCGGGGCGTCGCGGATCCGGCCGGGCCGTCGCACAGTGGAGCTATGGAGGACGCGGACCGGGAGGATCGCCACGCCGAGGCGGCGGACGCGCTGCGCCGGCTGCTGGTGGGGCGGATCGTCGCGGCGGGCGCGCTGCCCGACCCCGCGTGGCGGGCCGCCTTCGAGCGGGTGCCGCGCCATCTGTTCGTCCCCGAGTACTTCAGCCCGCGGCCTGGCGGGTACGAGCGGCTGGCCGGCGACGACCCCGATCCGCAGGAGCGCGCCCGCTGGCTCACGGGCGCCTACGAGGACGTCCCGCTGGTCACGCGCGTACAGGACGGGCGGCTGATCTCGTCCAGCAGCCAGCCGTCCCTGATGGCCTCGATGGCCGGGGCGCTGCGGGTGAGCGAGGGGCTGACGGTGCTGGAGATCGGCGCCGGCACCGGCTACAACGCGGCGCTGCTCGCCCACCGCCTCGGCGACGACGCCGTCACCACCGTCGACCTGGACCCGGTGATCACCGAGGCGGCCCGCGCGCACCTCGCGGCGGCGGGCGCCGCGCCGGCCGTCGTCACCGGCGACGGAGCCCTCGGCCACCGGGGGCGGGCCCCCTACGACCGGATCGTCGCGACCTGCGAGCTGCCGTCCGTGCCGGTCGGCTGGCTGCGCCAGTGCCGCCCCGGCGGCCTGATCCTCGCACCGTTCGCGAGCGGTCTGATCCTGCTGACCGTCACCGGCCCCGACCGTGCGGAGGGCCGCTTCCTGCGCACCGCGGCCTACTTCGTCCCGCTGCGCGGCACGGCCGCCGCCCACCGGCCGCCGGAGGAGGGCACCGAAGGCGCCCCGGGGGTGGTCCGCAGGTCCGGCACGCCGCCGAGGATCCTGGAGGACGGTCTCTTCCGCTTCCTGCTGACCCTCCAGGCGGGCCCGCTGGAGATCGGCTGGGACTCCGGCGACCGCGGCGTCGCCCTCACCGCGCCGGACGGCTCCAGCGCCCGCGCCGACCGGAACGGCACGGTCCTGGCGGCCGGCCCCCGCGACCTGTGGGCGATCGCGGAGGGCGCTTACGAGCTGTGGCAGCGCACGTCCCGGCCGGCGCGCGACCGTTACGGCCTCTCCGTCCGGGACGGCCGCCAGTGGACCTGGCTCGACGACCCGGACGGGCCCCACACGTGGGCCGTCCCGCCCGCCTGAGCTGCCGGAGGGGCGGGATCGGCGGTCAGCCGCGGGCGACGGTGATCGTCGTCCAGGCGCCCACGTGCACGCGGTCGCCGTCCTTGAGCGGTACCGGGAGGTAGGGCTGGATCGGGTCCGCCGCGCCGTTGACCGTGGTGCCGTTCGTCGAGTCCTGGTCGACGACGGACCAGCCGCCGTCCGGCTGCTGCACCAGAACGGCGTGCTTGTGCGAGACGCCCGGGTCCTCGGGGGCGCGCGACAGGTCGATGTCGGGAGCCTCGCCCGTGCTGTGCCGGCGGCGGCCGATGGTGATCTGGTTGCCGACCAGCGGCAGCCGCAGCTCGGGGGAGTACGACGGGAAGTACAGCCCGGTGGCGTCGGGGCCGCTGCGCGCCATCATCGCCGTGAAGTAGTCGCGGTCGGCGGCGACGGTGGCGATCCAGGTCGTCACCTCGGGCGCTGCCGGGGCCGCGACCGGCTCCGGCGCGGCGGCCCCGGACGTCCGGGACGACGACGCCGGGGCGGAGGGTGAGCTCGGCGGGGTGAGCAGGAAGTCGCCGGAGTCGCCCCCCTCGCCCGGGATGACCGCCTCGGGAGCCAGCGGCTCGGCCGGGCGGTTCATCTGCGACGGGCGCGAGCGCTGCGACTCGTACCGCTGGTAGGGCGGGAACCCAGGTGAGGGAGGGGACGGCGGCGGGACGAAGGTGGTGGCGGTGTGCGTCTGGAAGTTGTAGCGGCACTCCTCGCAGAACAGCGCCAGCCCCTCCCTGGGGGTGCCGCAGGTCGGGCACGGCTCCGCCGCCGCCGTCGCGTCCGGATCATAGCCGGAGGCCACCGGGCGGGCGGCTGCCCCGGAGCCGACGGAGGCGGACGGCACGGCGGGTGCGGACATGCGGTGGCCGCACACCTCGCACCAGTCGTCGGTTCCCGACTGGTGACCGTTCGGACAAGTCGACATCTGGCTGGCTCCCCCTCCGCCTGCGAGCGCGGTTGCTTCCGAGCGTGGTTACTTCTTGACGCGGACGGTTTTCGTCGAGCGCGTCTCCAAGGTCATCTCGTCGGCGTCCGCGACCCTCGCCTTGAGCCGTACGGTACCGCTCGGCGCGTCGACCACGTCGACCACCTTGGCCAGCAGCTTCGCGGTGTCGTCGTTGCCCGAGGCGCTCGCGAGCTGCACCGCGCGGCCCAGTTTCGCGGTCGCCCCGTCGATGTCCCCCGACTTGCGTGCTTCCAGGCCCTCTTGGATGACGGAGGCCAGCTCGGCCTGTCCGGTGTAGTGCGCGACCTGCGGGTTGATGCGGGTCGAGGCGGCCATGTCGTCCGTCCACACCGCCCGCACCAGCCCCTGCGAGAGGACCTGGGAGGTGCCGTCCGGCTGCGGCAGGACCAGCGAGAGACGGGCGGCCAGCATCTCCTGGCCGACACCTGCGTTCGGGACCTGGACGCACACGTGGTAGTCGCGGGACTCGTCGCCCCAGGAGCCGGTGGGGTAGTCGCCGGCCCGCGGGCCGGCCTCCGTGCGGCGCGCCGTCAGGTCCTCGACCGTCGGCGCCACCTGCTTCACGAACTTGATCTCGGAGCCCTGCGGGGTCCACAGCCGCAGCCCCACGTCCGCGACCTCCTTGCCCATCGCGGTCTCCATCATCGCCTGGAAGTCGGCCTTCAGCCCGGCCGGATCGGCGACGATGTCGACGGAGCCGAGCATCGCGGAGGCGATGCCCGTCAGCTCCTTGACCTCCCAGTCCGTCCCCACCCCGCGCGCGTCACACGTGAAGCGCCCGGCGCAGGCCTCCAGGGTGGCCCGCAGGTCCTCCGGCTTCTCGTGCTCGTTGCGGCCGTCGGTCAGCAGGATGCCGTGCCGGATCGGCACGTCGGCGGTGGCCAGCAACCGGTCCGCGAGCCGCAGCCAGGTGCCGATCGCGGTGCCGCCGCCCGCGGTGAGCTTGCGCAGCGCCTGCTTGGCCTGGCCGCGGGTCTGCTCCCCCGCGACCGCGAGACCGCCGTTGGCGGGGTAGACCTCGCGAGCCTGATGGGTGCCGCCGACCACGGCGAAGGCCACCCCGTCGCGGATCGTGTCGATCGCGGCGGCGGTCGCGTCACGGGCGTTGCGCATCTTCGTGGGCGGGTAGTCCATCGAACCGGAGCAGTCCACCATGATCACCACTGCTCCGCCCGGGGCGCCGTCGACGCCGTAGCCGGGAGCCGCCAGCGGGTGACCGCCGGAGGTGCCGCCGCCGGTCGACGTCACCGTGACGATGGCGTTGACCTCGCGGCCGCCCTCGGGCAGGTACTCGTTCTGATAGATGTCGACCGAAAACTGCGGCACGTTCGACTTGGAGAAATTGGCCATCGTTTGAGCTCCTCGCGCTCCTCAGTCCACAAAGACATCCCCCGACGAGGGACCGGTTCTACGCAGGTTCGGATCCTGCCCGCCCCACCGTGGCCGGGAACGGAAGTACGGCGACTGTTACGTTGTCGTGGCCCCCGCCGTCGAGTGCCACCCCCCCCAGCGTCTGCGCGCAGTGCAGCGGCCGGGCGCGGGCGTCGGCCGGTACCACCGCGGCCAGTTCGGCCGCGGACTCGGCGTAGTTCCACAGCCCGTCGGTGCACACGACCACTACACCCGTTCCCTCCGGCTGGAAGGAAGCGGTGTGCGGGTCGATTTCGACCGCGTCCGCGCCGAGCCAGCCGGTGATCGCGTGGGCGCGTTCGTCCGCGTACGCCTCGGCCTCCGACATCAGCCCGGCGGACACCATCCGGGCCGCCCAGGAGTCGTCCTCGGTGAGGCGGGCGGACGGGGTGTTCCGGTCGTCGGGCACCCAGTACGCGCGGCTGTCGCCGATCCAGCCGACGGTGAAGACCGGGCCGGCCGCCACGGCGCTGACGCAGGTGCAGGCCGGGGCGTTGTGGTGCGGGCCCTGCCGGCCGTCGTCCTCGTCGGCCAGCACCGCCACCGCGTGGGCCGCCGCCAGCAGGGCTTCGTGCATGGCCTGTTCGGGCGCGATGCCGTGCTCCAGCGCGTCCAGCAGCTTCTCGCTGCCCACCGCGGCGGCCGCCGCCGAGGCGTCGTCCGGGCGGTACGCGGACGAGACGCCGTCGCACACCACGGCGATGATGGCCGGGGTGCCGTCCGGCAGCGACGTCGCCGCCACCGCGAACGCGTCCTCGTTGCGGTGGTGCCGCAGGCCGCGGTCGCTGACCGCGGCCACGCCTTCGAGCTCGCGCTCCTGGTGGTCACGCAGCCGCGGCTGCGCGTGCCCGCAGTGTTCGCAGTACCCGTCGGCGTCGACCCCGCCGACCCCGCACGCCACACAGGTGCGCCCCTGCGGCGGCGGCCCCGCGAGCAACTCCTCGCGGGGATCGGTCACCTCCGCCGCGGGCTGCGGCGCGGCCGGCGCGCCCTCGCCCGCCGCGGCGCGGCCCGGCGCGGTCTGCGCGGGCACGGCGGCGGGGCTCCGCGGCGGGGCGAGCGCGAAGGGATCGGTGTACTCGCCGTTCCCCGGCGCTGCGGAGCCGTTGCCGGAAGGCCCGGTTCCGGGCAGGCCGGCGCCCGCGGCGGGGAACGGCACGGTCACGTCCGTGCCGCACACGCCGCAGAACTTGTCGCCCTCCTCCAGCGGTTCCGCGCAGCTGGGGCAGCTGATCGACTGAGCTGACTGGGCCGACTCCGGCAGTCCTGGCATTCGGTTACACCCACGTCCGGGGGCGGAAACGGTTGGCCCGCTCCACCAGTTCGATCCTTGTGCGGTCTTTCTGGGCCAGCCGGGCCAACACCCGGTAGGAGCGCTCCAGACCGAAGCGCAGTCCCCGTTCGTCCAAGGCGCTGCCCAGCAGCGCCGGACGGGCGCCGACGGCGGAGGGGGAGCCCTGCCCGCCCGCCAGCACCCAGTCGAGCGCGCTGCCGAGCACCTCGGTGGACAACTGCTCGCGCCGGTCGGCGTCGAGGCCCTGCTGCTGCAACTGCTCGACCTGCCGGCCGGCGGCCATCAGGTCGTCCAGCAGCGGTTCGTGCGGGGACCGGTCGCGCAGCCGGGCCTTGATCGCCGCGACCCGCGCCGCCGTGAAGTGGATCGACGCCTCGGGCACCGATTCCAGGACCTGTACGGCGCCGGGCCGGTCGCCCGCCGCCAGCCGCACCCGGGCGAGGCCGAAGGCGGCGCTGACGTAGCTGTGGTCGGTGGTCCACACCAGGCGGTAGTACTCGGTCGCGTTGTCCAGCTGGCCCAGCACCTCGGCGCAGATGCCCAGTGCGAGCTTGGGCGCGGACTCGCCGGGGAATGCGTCGTAGACCGCGTCGAAGGAGAGCGCGGCCGTCTCGTGGTCGCCGGTGCTCAGGGCGGTGAGGCCGCGGTGCCAGACGACCCTCCAGTCCTCCAGGTCGTCGTCGGCCAGCCCCTGCAGGACGGACAGCGCGGCGGCGCCGTCGCCCAGTTCGAGCCGGGCCCGCAGATCGCGCAGCCGCCGCTCGACCGACTCGACGGGCGAGGAGTGCAGTGCGGCGATCAGTTCGGTGGGCGCCGCCGACGACAGGCCCGCCAGGAAGCCGGCGTTGGGGTCGGACGGGTCCACATGCGGCACCGGCAGCGCCAGCACGGCGGCGGGCGCGTCCAGCCGGCCGACCGACGGGAAGCCGGCTCCGGAGACCCCCGCCGCACCGGGCCCGGCGGCCGGGGTGACAGGTACCCCGACGACGGTCGCGCTGTACGGGACGGGGGCGCCGGGGGAGAGCGCGGGCGCGCCCGGTCCGCCCGCCAGGACCGGCTGCTGGACGCCGGCCTGCTGGACGCCGGACTGCGGCGGGATGAACACGGGCGGCGTCCCGTTCGCCCCGTTGACGGCACCCGCCTTGCGGCGGCGGTCGGCGCCGAGCCGGGACGCGTCGCCGGGCAGCGGATGCACCAACTCCGTGTCCACCACCCGGATCTCCGGGCCGAACAGCGTGGACAGCGCGGGCCGCGGCTTGCCGGTCTCGAGCGCGACGACCTCGCGCAGCACGCCCAGCAGCTGGTCCGACATCTCCTCCGCGGACGCGAAGCGCTTGTCCGGGTCCGGGTCGGTGGCGCGCACCAGCAGCCGGTAGAAGGACTCGTAGCGGGAGAAGACGTCGATGTTGTCGGGGTCGGGCAGGCTGTCGGCAAAGACGTTGGTGTAGCCCTGGAAGTCGAAGGTCAGCACGGCCAGCGTGCGCGCCACGGTGTACAGGTCGGAGGCGACGGACGGGCCCAGTTCGGCGACCTCGGGGGCCTGGTAGCCGACCGTTCCGTAGATCGCGCTGTCGTTGTCGTCCATCCGGCGGACCGCGCCCATGTCGATCAGTTCGAGGCGGTCCTCCTGCTGGATGGCGTTGTCCACCTTGAAGTCGCAGTACAGCAGGTTGCGGCTGTGCAGGTAGCCGAGCGCGTCCAGCGCCTCGATGGCGTACGCGATGGCCGTCGCCACCGGCAGCGGCGCCCGCTTGCCGTCGGGACCGCGCCGGTCGTTGGCGATCTCCTTCAGCGACTTGCCGCCGACGTAGGCCATCACGATGTAGCCGTCGAGCGTGCCCGAACGCTGGTCCAGGTGCTCGACGAAGTTGTAGATACGGACGATGTTCGGGTGCTCGATCTCGGCGAGGAACCGCCGCTCGGAGACGGCCGCGGCCAGCGCGTCCTCGTCCCCGGTGTCCAGCAGGCCCTTGAGCACCACCCAGCGGTCGGAGACCGCGCGGTCCACCGCCAGGTAGATCCAGCCCAGCCCGCCGTGCGCCAGGCAGCCCACGACCTCGTACTGCCCGCGCACCACGTCGCCCGCCCGCAGCTTCGGTGAGAAGGAGTACGGGTGCCCGCACTTGGTGCAGAAACCCTCCGTGCGGCCGGGCTTGTCACCGCGGCTGCGCCCCACCGGAGCCCCGCAGTCGCCCTTGCTGCAGTACCGCTTGCGCTCGGGGACCTGCGGGTTCTCCAGGACGGCCGCGGCCGGGTCCGGGCGCGGAATGGGCGGCACGGAGACCAGCCCGGCGCCGAGCTTGCCGCGGGTCGAACCGCTGCCGGCGCTCCGCGAGCTGCGCACCGACACCGAACGGCCGGTGGTCGAACCGCTCAGCGCGCGCGACAGCCGGCCCGACACCGAGCGGCGCGATGACCGCGAGGAGGACTTCGACGAACGCGACGAGTGCGCCGACCCGCGTCCCGAGTCGGCGCCGCCCCCGGCGGCCGACCGCGCCGAGCCGCTCGCCGGCGCCACGGCCACGGGAGCCAGCCCGCAGGTGTCGCAGTACAGCTCGCCGCCACCCATGTCCTCCAGAGCCCCGCCGCAGCCGGGCCGTTGGCATGTGCTCACGGTGTCCCCCCTCGTTCACTCGTGCGGCCGTCCGACGGCCGTCCAGCCCTCTTCGGTGATTCCGTCGTCCGATGGTCCCGCTGGTCCCGCATCAGTACTCCCGCCTGTCCGCAGGCTGCGAAGGCCGCGGAGTCAGCGTCTCGGCCACCGCCTGCTGGTAGCGCAGCACCGTCGACTCCGCGGCCCGCAGATCGCACGGCGCGCTCCACAGCATGCGGCGGGCCTGGTCGTACCGCTCGATCAGCAGCGGATCCTCCGCCATCCCGTGGCGCGCCACCTTCGCGCGGTAGGCGTCCAGCCGGCCGCGCAGCTCGGCGCGGACCGCGAGCGGCGCCGTCACCGCCGTCAGGGACTCCCGGGCCCGCAGCAACTCCTCCTCGGCGTGCTGCTCCAGGCCGTCCAGCAGCGGCGACAACCGGTGCCACTGGCCGGTCCTGCGGTAGTCGTCGGCCGCCGCGAGCCGCTCGTGCAGCGCCGACGAGGGACCGCTGACGGCCGGGACCTCCGACGCCGCGATCTTCGCCAGCACCTCGACGCGCGCGCTGCGCGCCTCGGTGAGCGTCCGGTCCGCCCGGGACAGCACGTCCCGCAGGTGCAGCAGCCGCTGGTCGGCGTCGTCGCGCACGTGCAGCACGGCGTCGACCTCGCGGCGCAGCTCCTCCAGCCGGCGCCCGGCCTGCTCGTAGCGGGCGGTGTCCGCCCGTCCCGGCTTCGGCTCCGGCAGCCAGAACGCCAGCGGGTCGGAGACCACCTGCGCGCGCAGCTCCGCCAGGTCCGCGATGAGCCGCTCCAGCTCGTCCCCGGAAGGATGGGCGCCGGGGCGCACCCCCACCGAGTGCGCCAGCGAGCGGACCCGCTGCACGTCCGCGGCGAGCAGGTCGATACGGGCGGGCAGCGCGGACCAGACGGCGTCGGCGGCGGCGACCATCGTCATGGCCTGCTCGTACCAGCCGTTCATCCGGTCCAGCAACTGCTCCAGGCTGAACCGCTCGGTGAGCACGGCCGGGCCGGTCAGGCTGCGCGCGGCGTCCGGGACCGCCGCGCCGGACACCGAGACACCGGAGCCCCGCAGCAGTTCGGTGAGCGCGTTGAGATCGGTCTGGGTGGGCCAGCGGCGGCGGCCGCGCACCTCGCGCGCGGTGTTCAGGGCCGCGGTGTACGCCTCGAAGTGCGACCACAGCAGCGTGATCGCCGAGTCCGTCCGCGCCCAGCGCTCCTTCGTGACGCCGGTCAGCTCGGCACCTTCGAGCAGCCGGCGGCCGGAGTGGTCCTGGAGCGCGAGCAGTGAGGACTCGATCGCCTCGTGGTCAGCGCCGAGCCGTGCCAGGGCACGGTCGACCTCCTCCCGGCCCATCACCGGCCCGGATGGTCCATCCCCCGACCTCCGGCCGGGAGGTGCCCCCTCCGCCATCGAACCTTCTTTCCCGTAACCGGCACGTCGTGTGCGGAGCTCAGTCCTGCTGAGCCGGCCCCCGTGGGCCGGCCCCGGTGGCTCAGTTCCTGTAGAGCGGCGCGGGCGGGCCCGTCACGTCCGGCAGCTTGGCGGCCAGCCAGTGACGGTACGCCTGCATCCACGGGCTGTTGACGCCGCCGCTGCGGTAATCCTCCAGCACCTTGTTGACGCGGGCCACCAGATCGGTGTCCTCCAGGTTCATCGCCACCCCGTACGGCTCCGCGGTGACCTTCTGGCCGATGAGGTGCACCGACGGGTCCTGGGCAGCCTGCCCGGCCGCCAGCGCGTTGTCGGTGAACACCGCGTCCACCAGGTTCAACTGCAGCCGCACGAGGCAGTCCAGCTGGTTCGGCACGAGGACGACCCTGGCGCCGTGCGACTCCTCCTTGAGCTTGGCCTCGCCCGTGGAGCCCTTCGCGGTGCAGACCGTCCGGCCGTTCAACGAGTTGTCGAACCCGGTGACGGAGGTGCCCTGCAACGGGACGAGGAGCTGCTGGCCCGCCTCGAAGTACGCGGTGGAGAACGCCACGTCCTTCAGCCGCGAGCAGTTGATGGTCATGGTGCGCACCACCATGTCCACCTTCCCCGCCTTGATCATCGGGATGCGCTGATCCGTCGGCACCGTCAGGTACTGGACCTTCTCCGGGTCCCCGAGGATGTCCTTCGCTATGGCCCGCACCAGGTCGATGTCGAAGCCGGTGATCTGGCCGGTGGCCGGATCACGGAAGCCCCACAGGTAGCTGTTCTGGTCCACCCCGACGACGAGCTTGCCGTGCTCCTTGATCCGCCGGACCGCGGCACCGTCCACCGTCGACGGCCGCTGCCCACTGGCCTCCGGATGCTCGCAGGTGTCCTCCGTGGAGGCGTACTGGGCACTCAGGAAGCCTTCGGGGAGCGCCGGCCGCCCGTCGTCCGCCGTGCCGGTACCGCGCAGCGGGACCGCCACCGCGGTGACCACCAGCGCGCAGGCCGCCGCCATCCCCGCCACTCCGCCCCACCCGCGCCAGCTGCGGCGCGTCCGCCGCGTCCGCGGCATGTCCTCGCCCATGGTCCGCTTCCCTCCACCGGCCTGGCCGGTCAGGCCGGTCACCGGTACTCCGACAGCCGGCGTCCGATGCCGAGCGCGGCGCCGACCGCCGCCAGCACGGCCAGCAGAGCGGCACCCGCCGGAAGCCCGGTCAGCGCCCCACGGCCGTCGTTCGCGGCCTGTACGAATTCCTGCTGCTCATGGTCGACGGCCTTGCGCAGGCTGGCGTCCACCACGTCGAAGCACTGGCCGGTGGTCGCGGTGACCACCTCGCCCTGCTGGTTCTTGCCGCCGATCACCTGGGCGACCGCGTCCGCGTAGTTGCCGCCGTTGTCACTGGCGCGAGCGGCGGTGTGCCGGCCCCGCCAGGCCTGCACACCCTTGATCGCGTCATTGACCGGGGCGCGGCCCGCCTCGTCGTCCGCGAGGGCCAGCGCCTGCGCCATCTCGCCGCCGACACCCTTGGGGTCCTTGCCCGCCAGCGTCGACATGCCGCCCTGGAAATTGGTCTCGTACGACGCGCCAGAACCACGGGCCACCAGCGTCAGGTTCTCGTCGCCGCGCGCCTGCAGGACGCCGATCCGGGCGCTGTTGAGCACCTGCAGGGACTTCGCCCCGTGGTTGTACGAGTCGTCGAGCTGCGAGGCCGCGACCGTGTGGCCCACCACCGCCCACAGCAGAACGACCACGGAGGCCGCGCTCGCCGCCAGCATTCCCTGGTTGAAGACCCGGTTGGTACGGCGGTACGAGCGGCGCTGCGCCCACAGCAGGGCGCCGAGGGTCACCACACCGAGCGCCCAGGCCGGCCACGGCAGTTCCTTCGCGGCGCCGTAGTCCTCACCCAGGCGCGCCGTCTCCGCCTTGTACAGCTTGTCGGCGGTGTCCAGCAGGCCGCCGTCCTGACGCATCAGCTCGTTGGCGTACCGCAGGTGGGCGCCGCCCACCGGGAAGCCCTGCCGGTTGTTGACACCGGCCCGCGCCACTTCCTCCGTGTACCCCTTGAGCTGCTGGTTGAGCAGCGAGATCTGCTCCAGGGTCTTCGCGGACCCCTGGGCGTTGCCCGCCGCTTCCGCGATCAGCTTCGACGCCGTCCGCAGATCCGCGTCGTACCGGTCCGTGACGGACTTCGGCTGCTGACCGCCGATGAGGAAACCGCCGGAGGCGGTGGTGTCCGCGTCCGCCAACGACCGGTAGATCTCCGCGGCCTTGGCGCTCAGCGGGGCGCTGTGGTTGACGACGTCGCTCGCCGCCGACGCGCGGTCGGTGATCTGCCACGCCGTCACCGCGCCGAAAGCCACCACCAGCACGGCCAGCACCGCGCCGATGATCCGCAGCCGGCCCGGCTCGGTGGTCGCGGCCGCGCGCAGCCGGTCCGAGCCCTCGCTCCACGCCCGCCGCCGCGGCGGCGGGGGAGGCGGCACGGCTGGCGGCCTCACGGGCGGCTCGGGAACACGCGGCGCGGGCGGGGCACCGTAGCCCTGCGCGGCCGGGTTCCCGCTCCCCGTCGGCGTATGTGTCACTGGTCCTCCCCCGGAACAACTCCCCTGCGCACGGCAGCCGAGCTCATCGCCAGCAGTATGGCTGTAGGCGGTGTCATCCACCTAGGGATTGCGTGGATCTTGCGCGAACTGCCCGCTATGCGGCCCTGCCGTACGAACTTCACCCGTATCCCATCACGCCCGGGATCCCTGTTCGGTTCCGGGGGCGCCCGCCAAAAGCCGGACGGGCCCGTGGAACGGGCCCGTCCGGCGTGCGGTGACGCTGCTACGCGTAGTGCGCGCGCAGCCTGGTGTGCACGTCGAACTCCGCGCCGACGTGGTCCAGGCCGAGGAGCGCCGCGCCCAGCACCGGGGCCGCGCTCACCACCCGCGTCACGGCCTTCGGCGCGCGGGCCGCGAGGCGGTCCGCGATGGCGGCCATCAGGGTCGGGTTCCCGGCGGCCATGACACCACCGCCGAGCACCACGTCGACCTCCTCGTCCAGCAGTCCGAGCCGCGCCAGGGCCACGGCCGCCAGGGCGACGATCTCGTCGGCCTGCCGGCTCACGATCTCCCGGGCCACCGGATCGCCCGCGTCCGCGGTACGGAACAGCACCGGCGTCAGCTCGTACTTGCGCGACGGCGGTATGTGCTCCAGGTGCAGCGCCTCGATCAGCGCGTACATCGACGTGAGGCCGAAGTGCGCGGGCAGCGCGGCGGCCAGTTCGGTGGGACCGCCCCGGCCGTCCTCGGCCCGGGCGGCGTGGAACAGGGCCTCCTCCGCCAGACCCGATCCCCCTCCCCAGTCACCGGATATCTTGCCGATCGCCGGGAACCGGGCGGTCCTGCCGTCCGGCAGCATCCCGACGCAGTTGATGCCCGCGCCGCACACCACGGCGACGCCCCGCGGCTCGTCGACGCCCGCGCGCAGGATCGCGAACGTGTCGTTGGCGACCCGGGTGCTCAGGCTCCAGCCCCGGGCGTGCACGGCCAGTTCCAGTTGCTGCTCCTCCACCGGCAGGTCGGCGTTGGCCAGGCAGGCCGAGGTGTGCTCGGTCAGCGGCCGATCGCCGAAGTCCAGGCCGGCGGCGGCCGCGGCGGCGGCGACGATCGCCGCCAGCGCCGAGACCGCCGCGTCGATACCGACGACAGGCGGCTGGAAGCCGCCGCCGCGGGCGGTGCCGAGCACCGTCCCGTCGGCGGCCACGATCGCCACGTCGGTCTTGCTGTTGCCCGCGTCGATGGCGAGGACGCCACCCGGCACGAGCGGTTCGTTCAGGCCCACGCCAGGTGCTCCCGGTTGTGCGCGATGAGACTGTCGGTGAGCGCTTCGGCGTACTCGTACTGGCCGATGAGCGGGTGCGACAGCAGTGCCTTGAACACCCGGTCCCGGCCGCCGTGGATCGCCGCCTCCAGGGCCAGGTCCTCGTAGGCGGTGACGTTGGCGATCAGACCCGCGTACAGCGGCTCCAGCGGGGCGACGGGCAGCGGCGTGGTGCCCTTGCCGTCCACCGTCGCCGGGACCTCGATCACCGCGTCGTCCGGGAGGAACGGCAGGGTCCCGTTGTTGTACGTGTTGACGACCTGGATGTCGCCGGTGTTCCGCAGCAGGGAGGAGGCCAGGGCCACCGCCGCCTCGGAGTAGAAGGCGCCGCCGCGCTTCGAGAGCAGCTCGGGCTTCTCGTCCAGCGCCGGGTCGCCGTACATCGCCAGCAGCTGCTTCTCCATCTCGGCGACCTCGGCGGCCCGCGACGGCTTGGTGCCCAGCTCGCGGACGACCTCGTCGTGCGCGTAGAAGTACCTCAGGTAGTACGAGGGGACGACACCGAGCCGGTCCAGGATCACCCGCGGCAGGCGGAGGTCCGCGGCGATGGCGTCGCCGTGCTCCGCGAGGAGCTTGGGCAGCAGGTTCTCGCCGCCGGGCCCGCCGAGGCGCACCCCGCGCTCCCAGGTGAGGTGGTTGAGGCCGACGTGGTCCAGGTGGACCTGGTCGGGAGCCACGTCCAGGAACGCGGCGAACTTCCGCTGGAAGCCGATCGCCACGTTGCACAGGCCGACGGCCTTGTGGCCGGCCTGCAGCAGGGCGCGGGTCACGATGCCGACGGGGTTGGTGAAGTCGATGATCCACGCGTCGGGCGCCGCCCTGCGCACCCGCTCGGCGATGTCCAGCACCACCGGGACGGTGCGCAGCGCCTTGGCGAGGCCGCCGGCCCCGGTGGTCTCCTGGCCGACGCAGCCGCACTCCAGCGGCCAGGTCTCGTCCTGGTTGCGCGCGGCCTGTCCGCCGATGCGCAGCTGGAGCAGTACCGCGTCGGCGCCGGCGACGCCGGCCTCCAGGTTCGCGGTGGTGGTGATCTTTCCGGGATGTCCCTGCTTGGCGAAGATCCGCCGGGCGAGCCCGCCGACGAGTTCGAGGCGCTCGGCGGCCGGATCGACCAGCACCAGCTCCTCGATCGGCAGCGTGTCGCGCAACCGCGCGAACCCGTCGATGAGTTCGGGGGTGTAGGTCGACCCACCGCCGACAACTGCCAGTTTCATCCCTTGACTCCAGTCAGGGTTACGCCTTCGATGAAGGCCTTTTGGGCGAAGAAGAAGACCACGATCACGGGCGCCATCACCAGAACGGTGGCTGCCATCGTGAGATTCCAGTTGGTGTGGTGGGCGCCCTTGAACGATTCCAGGCCGTAGCTGAGGGTCCAGGCGGCCGAGTTGGAGCTGGCGTAGATCTGCGGGCCGAAGTAGTCGTTCCAGCAGTAGAAGAACTGGAACAGGGCCACGGCGGCGATGGCCGGCTTGATCATCGGCACGATCACCGTGAGGAGCGTGCGCAGCTCGCCGCAGCCGTCGACCTTGGCGGCCTCCGTGTACTCCTTCGGGATCGTCAGCAGGAACTGGCGCAGCAGGAAGATGGTGAACGCGTCACCGAACGCCATCGGGATGATGAGCGGGTACAGGGTCCCGTCCATGCCCAGCTGCCGGGTCCAGAAGAGGTACATCGGGATGATGATGACCTGCGGCGGCAGCATCATCGTCGAGATGACCAGCACCATCATCAGGTTGCGGCCGCGGAAGCGGAACTTCGCGAGCGCGTAGGCGACGGGCAGGCTGGAGACGACGGTCAGCACCGTGCCGGAGACCGCGTACACCAGGGTGTTGCGCCACCAGGTCAGGAAGCCCGGGGTGTCCCAGACCTGCCGGAAGTTGCTCCACTGCCAGTCGTGCGGCCACAGGTCGCGGCTGAGCGCCTGGTTGTCGCTCATCACGGCCGTCAGGAAGACGAAGACGAACGGCAGGACGAAGAAGAGCGCGGCGGCGAGGCCGAGCGAGTGCACCGCGATCCAGTGCAGCGCGTCCTTGCGCTTCGCGGTCCGCCTGGCGCCCGCCGCCGAGGGGTGCGGGGCCGGCGCCTGGGCGGGCGGGGCGAGAGTTGCGTGGGTCATGGTCATCAGTCCTCCGCCGACAGGAAGCCGTTGCGGCGTCGCATGAGCAGCGCCGTGAACGCCATCGCCAGGACGAAGAGCACCAGCGCGATCACGCAGGCGGCGCCGTAGTCGAAGCGCTGGAAGCCCAGGTTGTAGACGAGCTGGGGCAGGGTCAGGGTCGACTTGTCCGGGTAACCGGGCTCGAGCTGCTGGCCCGAGTTGCCGATGATGCCGGACGCGATCTTCCCCGCGACCAGTGGCTGTGTGTAGTACTGCATGGTCTGGATGACGCCGGTGACCACCGCGAACATGATGATCGGCGAGATGTTGGGCAACGTGACGAAGCGGAACCGCGCCCACGCGCCCGCGCCGTCCAGCTCGGCCGCCTCGTACTGGTCCTTCGGTACGTCCAGCAGCGCGGCCATGAAGATGACCATGAGGTCACCGATGCCCCACACGGCCAGGATGGTCAGCGCCGGCTTGGACCACGCCGGATCGGTGAACCAGCCCGGCGTCGGGATGCCCACCGAGTCCAGGATGTGGTTGACCGGTCCGGTGCCCGGGTTGAGCAGGAAGACGAACGCCATGGTGGCGGCGACCGGCGGGGCCAGGTACGGCAGGTAGAACGCCGTACGGAAGAAGCCCGCGCCGGTCTTGATCTTGGTGATCAGCAGACCGATGCCGAGTCCGAAGACCACCCGCAGCGTCACCATGACGACGACCAGCCACAGGGTGTTCCGCAGCGACGGCCAGAACAGGGGGTAGTCGTTGAAGACGTACGACCAGTTCTTGAATCCCGCGAACGTCGGGGGGTTGAACCCGTCGTACTGCATGAAGGAGAAGTAGACGGTCGACAGCAGCGGGTAGACGAAGAAGACCGTGAAGCCGATCAGCCACGGCGAGACGAAGCCGAGGGTGCGGAGGGCGGATTTCCTGCGCTTCGCCTTGAGCAGGGGATGGATGGTAGTCATCACTTGGCCTGCGCGATGTCCTTGTCGACCTGAGCGTCGACACCCTGCAGACCGGCCTGGACATCCGTCTTCTTGCCGGACTCGAAGGCGTATCCGAAGTCCTGCAGCGTCACCTGGTAGGCGCCGCCGTTGATGCTGGCCGGGGTGGTGTTGCTGTACTGGTTCTGGGCGATGTCGAGGAAGACCTTCGGGACACCGGTCAGCTCGGGGGACTTCTGCGCCTCGAACGTCGACGGCACGTTGTGGATGGCGTTGGCGAACGACACGACGGCCTGGGTGTCGGTGGTCATGAACTTGACCAGCTCCCACGAGGCGTTCTTCTTCGAGCTGGTGTTGGCGACGCCGACGATGGTGCCGGAGAGGTAGCCGCGGCCGTAGGTGTCGGCCTGGTCGTCCGGGACCGGGAACGGCGCCACGGCGAGGTCGGCGGTCGCGTTGGCTTCCTTGGCCATGCCCAGCCGCCACTCGCCGTCGATGCCCATCGCGACCTGGCCGGTGTGCAGCGGGTTCTTGGCGCCGAACTCGTCACCGAAGGTGTTGCGGTACTTCTCCAGCTTGTCGAAGCCGCCGAGGGACGTCACCATGTCCCGCTGCCAGGTGAGCATCTCCGCGAAGCCCTTGTCCTTGGCGAGCTGGGCCTTGCCACTGGCGTCGAAGTACTTGGCGCCCCACTGGGCGGCGAAGTGGCCGGGGGTGGACTCGTAGCCGTGGTAGTTGGGCATGAAGCCCAGCTGGGAGTACGAGGCGCCGTTGGACTTCGTCAGCTTGATCGCGTCGGCCTTGAACTCCGACATGGTCTTCGGCGGGCCGGCGATGCCGGCGTCCTTGAAGGCCTTCTGGTTGTAGTAGAGGCCGTAGACGTCGCCGAGCAGCGGCAGGGTGCAGCGCTTGCCCTGGAACTGGGTGTACTCGAGCATCGGCTTGGGGAAGACCTTCGCCGGGTCGATGTTGTCCTTCTTCAGGAACGGTGCCAGGTCGGCGAACGCGCCCGAGGAGCAGAACTTGCCGACGTTGTCGGTGGTGAAGGACGACACGACGTCGGGGGCGGTGGCGCCGCCGGCCCGCACTGCCTGGTTGATCTTGTCGTCGGTGATGTTGGCCTGCACCTTGACGTGGATGTTCGGGTGCGCCTTCTCGAAGCGGGCGACGTTGTCGTTGATCGCCTTGAGCTCGTTGGGAGCGGTCCACCCGTGCCAGAAGGTGATGGTGACGTCCTTGGTGGCGTCATCGTTCGCCTGCGTGGTGCTCGGGCTGGTACAGGCGCTCGCGAACAGGGTTATCGGGCCGTGGCCGCGACGGCGGCGGCCACCTTCTTGGTACGGGACACTGCGCTTCCTCCGGGGGATGAGAGGGGGTGGTGTGAGGCGGGAGAAGGGTGTGCGGATCCAACGGGCCGGCCGTCGGGGCCGGTCCGGAACGGGGTGACGCTCGGGTGTGTGGTGCGTCGTGTGGGGTCGGCGGGGGAGCGGGGGTCAGCGCGAGGTGTCGAACACCTCGTCGCGTGTGGTGGCGAGGGCGCTCTGCAGCGCCCCGCACAGGACGGCGTGTTCCTGCACCGCGCCGATCACCAAGCGGGGCCTGGGCACGGCGAGTTCGGCCAGTTCGGCCTGGATGAGGGCGCGGAGCGGCTCCCCGCCGGCGACGATCACGCTGCCGGTGAGGACGATGAGTTCGGGGTCGAGGACGGCGACCATCGAGGCGAGGCCGATGGCGAGGCCGGTGGCGATCCGCGCCAGCAGTTCGGCGTGCGCCCCGGCGTTCGGATCGGCGTGCGCCTCGGCGTCCGGGGTGCCGTCGCGTTCCGCCGTCTCCGCGGTGTGGGCGGCTGCGGCGAGCACGGTGGCGGCCTGGTCCTGGAGGGGGCCGCCGCCGGGAATCGTGAGGCCGAGCTCCCGGGCGACGCGCAGCACCGCGTTGCAGCCGGCCAGTTCCTGGAATCCGCCGTTGTTGGCCTTGGCCACGTGCCGGACCAGGGGCGTGCCCGGCACCGGCAGGAAGCCGACCTCGCCGGCGCCGCCGGTCCAGCCGCGGTGCAGCCGGCCGCCGATGACGATGGCGGCGCCGATGCCCTCCTCGTTCCACAGCAGGACGAAGTCCTCGTGGTCCCGGGCGGCGCCGACGCGCTGCTCGGCCACGGCGGCGAGGTTCACGTCGTTGTCGTACTCCAGCGGTACGGCGAGGGCGGCGGCCAGTTCGTCGAGCACGGTGGTGGAGTGCCAGCCCGGGAGGTGGCTGGCGTAGCGCAGCCGGCCGGTGCTCGGGTCGAAGGCGCCGGGGGTGCCGATCACGACGCGGTGCAGGTCGGAGCGGTTGAGCCCGGCGGCCTTGGCGGCCTCGTCCACCGCCTGGACGACCTGCTCGACGGTGCCCTGCGCCCGGCGCCCGGGGGTCGGCAGTTCGAACTCGCCGACGGTGCGGCCGGTGATGTCCGCGACGGCGGCCCTGATCCGTATCGGCGTCACGTCCAGCCCGGCGACGTACGCCGCGGCCGGGTTCACCGAGTACAGCTGGGCGTTGGGTCCGGGGCGGCCGGCCGTGGTGCCGGTGGCCAGTACCAGTCCGGCCGCTTCGAGCCGGGCCAGGAGCTGGGACGCGGTGGGCTTGGAGAGGCCGGTGAGCTTGCCGATCCGGGTGCGGGACAGCGGCCCGTGCTCCAGAAGGAGGTCGAGCGCCGCGCGGTCGTTCATGGCGCGCAGTACGCGCGGGGTTCCAGGAGTGCCAGCCATGCGCGCCATCCTCCCTCAGTTCACTGTTAGGAAACTTTCCTATTGGTGAAACGAAAGGTAGGCCCGCTGTCGGCGGAGCGTCAAGGGGGTCCACGCACAGGTCGGCCAAAGCGTTACCTCCATGAAAGCGGCCCCCGGCGCACTGCGCCAGGGGCCGGAGGCCGTATCTGTCAAGACCGCCCAGGGCCGACACCCAAGGGAGACCTGGCTACTTGGCGGCGTCGGCGCCCTGCGGAGGCACCGGACGGGTCGCCAGCGCCTGCGGTGAATCCGGGTTGGCGAGCGCCGAGGGAGCCGCCACCGCCACCATCGGATCGGGGGGCACACCCGAGTCGTCCACGGCCGCGGTCGGCGTGCCACCGACGATCATGATGCCCGCCTCGTCGAAGGCCCGCTTGATCCGCCAGCGCAGCTCCCGCGCGACCGCCGCGGCCTTGCCCGGCATCGTCTTGGCCTGCGCCTGGATCACCACCGAGTCCGCGGTCACCGACTCCAGGCCCAGCACCTGCACCGGCTCCCACAGCGCCTCGTCCCACGGGGAGGTCTTCGCCATGTCCTCGGCGGCGGCCTCGATCACCGCGCGCGCCCGGTCCAGATCCTGCGCGTAACCGACCTGCACGTCCACCACGGCCGTCGCCCAGCCCTGGCTCAGGTTGCCGATCCGCTTGACCTCACCGTTGCGGACGTACCAGATCTCACCGTTGTCGCCGCGCAGCTTCGTCACCCGCAGCCCGACCTCGATCACCGTGCCGCTGGCCACGCCCGCGTCGATGACGTCACCCACGCCGTACTGGTCCTCCAGGATCATGAAGACCCCGGACAGGAAGTCCGTCACCAGGTTCCGGGCGCCGAAACCGATCGCGACACCCGCGACCCCGGCGCTCGCCAGCAGCGGCGCCAGGTTGATCTGCAGCACCGACAGCACGGTCAGCGCCGCGGTGCCCAGGATCGTGAACGAGGCGATGCTGCGCAGCACGGACCCGATCGCCTCGCTGCGCTGCTTGCGCCGCTCCGCGTTGACGACCAGCAGCCCGCCCAGGGTGGTGCCCTGCGCGACCTCCACGCCCCGGTTCATCCGGTCGATCAGCTTGCTGATCGTCCGCCGGACCAGGGCGCGCAGCACCAGCGCGATGGTGATGATCAGCAGAATTCTCAGGCCCGCGCCGAGCCAGTCCGCCCAGTTGGCCTCCACCCAGCCCGCGGCCTCGGTCGCGGATTTCTGGGCGTCGTCGAAGCTGGTCGCGGGAGCGCTCGGGGACGGTGCGGGGGTGGGCACGGTGGAAAACCTCCGTTGTGGGACAGACCCTCCACACTAACGGGCTAAGGGATATGCCTCGTTGCGCTGTTCGAGGGCCAACAGCCCGAAAGGTGGGGAAGTAAAGGAGTGTGGTCGAAAACACCCTGAGTCCGTTACCTGGTCATGGTGGCGCCGCCACCCGGCTTCCGGAGAGACTGAGGGCAGATCGTCCCGGCGCGAGCCACGCGCCGCCGGCGTATAAGGAGGCATCCGTGCCGCATGTCCTGGTCCTCAACGCGTCGTACGAGCCGCTCGGCGTCGTACCGCTCCGCCGTGCGCTTGTCCTCGTGCTGAACAAGAAGGCCGTGTGCCTCGAGGAAACCGGCGCCTATCTGCACAGCGAGTCCTGCGCTCTTCCGGCGCCCAGTGTCGTCAAACTCACCAAATTCGTGCGAGTCCCCTTTCGAGGCACCGTCCCGCTGACCCGTAGGGCACTGTTCGCCCGCGACGGCGGCAAGTGCGCGTACTGCGGATCCGCCGCAACCAGCGTCGACCACGTCATCCCGCGCAGCCGCGGCGGTCAGCACGCCTGGGAGAACGTCGTCGCCGCGTGCAGACGCTGCAACCACGTCAAAGCGGACCGCCATGTCGCGGAGCTGGGGTGGCGGCTGCGCCATACGCCCGCTCCACCGGCGGGCCTGGCCTGGCGGATCATCGGGACAGGACACAGAGACCCGCGCTGGCTGCCGTACCTGCAACCATTCGGCGCGGACGACGCACTGGCCCGGATCGACGGCATTTCTGCCTGACATCCGGGCTTTCGTGTCTGCGGAGGCGGTACGGGTGTGGTTGTCGGTGCCGGCCGGGCCGGGGCCCGGCCGGCACCTCGCTGCGCCGCGCTGTGTGTCCTCGCGTCACGGCAGGACCGCGTACGCCTCCACCCCGAACAGGCTGTAGCTGTACTTCGTCGCGCGCTGCACACCGTGGATCCGCAGGAACCGGGCGCCCGCCCAAGGGGCGGCCGCGTCGTCCAGACGGACCGACTCGGTGCCGCCCTTGCCGTCGCGCACGGTCGCCGCGGTGTGCCACGTCACCCCGTCGGCCGACGTCTGCACCTCGTAGCGGGCGGCGTACGCGTCCTGCCAGTGCAGCACCACGCGGCCGACCCGGGCCGGCGCCGTCAGCTCCACCTGCACCCAGGCGTCGTCCTCCACCGGCGACGACCAGCGCGTCCCCGGATCGCCGTCCGCGATCGCCGAGGCCGGGAAGTCCGGGGTCTCGTCGCCGGAGGACGTCGCCCGCGCGCCCCTGACCAGATCCGGGCCGCCGGTCCGCGGCCGGGCCCGTACGGTGATCCACTGTTCGGCCGAACAGCCGGCCACCGTGAAACGCACCGGGATGGAGTACGCGCCCGGCGCGGAGCCGGCCGGCACCGACACGCGCACCGGCACGACCGGGGCCGCGCCGCGCCGCACCACGACGGTACCGGGCGCCTCGGCTCGGACGCCGCCCTTCGGCACCGCCGCCTCCAGCGTGCCGCGCGCGTCCTGCGGCCGTCCTGAACGCAGCTCCGCCCGGACGGTGACCGGGCCGCCGCCGATCTCCGCGTCGGCCTCGGCGCTGTCGAGCGTGATCCGGGGCGGCTCGGTGAACCACGGCACGATCTCGTGGACGGCGGCGGTCCCGGATCCGGGACCGGTCGGGGTGAGACGTATGGCGTCGGCCGTCACCCCGTGGGCCGGCAGTTCCGTCCACCCGTCCGCGAGGGCGCCCACGCGCTGCCAGCCCTTGCCGGGGACCCGTACCTCCACGGCGGCCGGGGCGCCGGTCGCCGGGGCCGTGCCGCCCGGCTCCGTCAGCACGGTCACCGCTTCCAGCGGGCGGGCGGCGCCGAACTCGACGGTCAGCGGCCCGTCCGGCCCGCCCGGCTGGTACGAGGTCGTCACGTCGTGGTCCGTCACGGCACGGGCGGCCGGGTCGCCGCCGGCCACCTGCGCCGCCGTTCCGTCCACCGGTACGTCGAAGGCCCGCACCGCGACCGAGCTGGGCTGCGCGCCCGTGGCCCGCAGGCGGACGAAGCGCGCGCGGGCGCCCGCCGGGAGCCGCACCGCCACCGTCCGCCGGTCGTGGAAGGTGCCGGCCGACTGCCAGCCGGCGTCGTCGCCCGCCGAGTACTCCAGCACCGCGTCGTGCAGATAGTCCACGGAATCGGCGGCGCTGCCCATCGCGATCCGCACCTCGCCGACCGGCCGGACCAGGCCGAGGTCCACCCCGAAGGCGTCGCCCTCCTGCGGCGGCAGGTCGCTCGACCAGGCCGTGCCGTCCTTGCCGTCGATCATCAGGGACGGATCGGTGGCCCGCGCCGAACCCTGCGTGACGGTGGCCTTCCGCCGGTCGGCGTGCACGCCCGTCCACGAGTCCGCCGTCGTCGTCGCCGTCGTCAGGAACGCGTCCAGGACGTCGCCGCCGCCCACCTTCGCCGTACCCGCGCCGAGCCCCGTGCGGGCCCGCTGCACCGCCAGCCGTCCCTGCCAGCCGGCCGCCCCGTCGCCGCGGGCCTGCGCCAGCAGCATGTCCACGGCCCGCTCGCCCGCCGTGCCGTACAGCGCCAACCGGTCCAGCCACGGCCGCACTTCGCCGCCGAGGGAGCCGTCCGCGAGTCCCGCGAGCCGGCCCGGCGCCCACCGCATCGTGGTGAACGCGGCCCGCAGCCGGCGGGCCGCTTCCGGCAGGCCCTTGCGGTCCGCGGACTCGTACGCCGTCCAGAACTCCGTCAGCAGCGGCCGCAGATACGCCGACTCCGTACCGCCGAGCGCCGACGACGCGTCATGGCCCGCGAGCGCGCGCAGCGCCTCGCGGGCCCCCTGGTCCGGGCCGGCGAGATCGTCCATCGCCGCCTGCCAGGACGCCTGCGCGTCGTACCCGCGCGCGTTCCACGCGTAGTCCGCCGCGGTGAACAGCGCGATCCGCGACGCCGCCGGCTGCTGCATCGCCGCCGCGACCACCCCGGCCGACGCGCTCGCCACGGCCGGCTCCCGGCCGGTGTACGGGCCGAGGAAGAGCCGGGTGGGCGCGTAGTCGTTGACCGGGTAGTTGTCCACGGTCAGGAGCGGGTGCTTGAACGCCGCCTCGGTGGAGGCCAGTTGGCCACCGGTGATCCGCTCGGGGAGCACGCCGACGCCGGTCCACGCCACCGCGATGCCGGGACGCAGCGCGGTCGCCAGGGCGGTGCGGTACTTGGTGGGACCGTCCTGGTAGTACTCGGTGGGCATGAGGGAGAGTTCGGCCGCGCTCGCGCCCGGACGGCCGGCCAGGTGGTCGGCGAGCGCGTTCGTCACCCGCGCCTGCGCGCGGGCTGCCGCCTCCGGGCCCCTGCCGAACTCCTTCGCGTCCGCGCCGCAGTGCCACTCCGTGTAGCTCACGTCCTGGAACTGCAGCTGGAACGCGCGGAAGCCCAGCGCCCACATCGCGTCGACCTTGCGGGTCAGCGCCGTGAGGTCGGCCGCCGACGAGAAGCAGAATCCCTGGCCGGGGGCTACGGCCCAGGCGAGCGTCACGTGGTTCGCGGCCGCCCGGTCGGCGAGCGCCCGGAACTCCGCCCGCTGCGCGGCCGGGTACGGCTCCCGCCACTTGGCGGCCTGCCGGTACGGGTCGTCGCCCGGCGCGTACAGCAGCCGGTTCTGCTTGGTGCGGCCCATGAAGTCCAGCTGCGACAGGCGCTGGGCCTGGGTCCAGGGGACCCCGTAGAAACTCTCGGCGGTACCGCGGACCTTGGCGGTCGGCCAGTCCCGGATCACCGCCGCGGTGAACGCGGTGCCGTTCGGGCTGCCCAGCAGCCGGCGCAGGGTCTGCGCGGCATGGAACAGACCGTCGTCGCCGACGCCCGCGAGGGCGACGGTGTCGCCGTCGACGGCGAGCCGGTAGCCACCGGCCGGCAGGTCCGCCCGCGGCTGCGCCTTGAGCCGGCTCAGCTGCGCCTCGGCGGCGGGGCCGTCGGCGTAGACGGTCAGGCCGGTGCCGGTGGTGTCTCCGGTGTCGCTGGTGCTCTCGTGGATGGTGCGGGCGCCCGCCGCGCGGAGGACGTCGCGGATGACGCCGAGCGCGTACGGGTCGGCTTCCGGTGCGGCGACGAGGGTGACGGCGGGGGTCACGCGGGCGGCTCCGCCGCCGGTGGTGCGGAGGGACTGGGGGCGCGGCCAGACGGTGGGCGGTGTCTGAGGTTTCTGAGCCTGTTGCTGTTGCTGCGGCGGCACGGGTTCGGCGCCGGCAGTGGGCACGTTCCCCAGCACGCCCCCGACTCCGCCGACGACAGCGGCGAGGAAAGCCACGGCTGATCTGCTGCGCAGGGATTGCACGGATCCTCC
This sequence comes from Streptomyces sp. H39-S7, assembly GCF_027158205.1. Classification (GTDB taxonomy): domain Bacteria; phylum Actinomycetota; class Actinomycetes; order Streptomycetales; family Streptomycetaceae; genus Actinacidiphila. The sequence goes on from NZ_JAPVLU010000079.1 coordinate 26,646, forward strand.
TCGCGGCACGCGGTGATGAGCGCTGAGCCCATCACTCTGTTGGCGGTCATGTCAACGAGAGGCCGCCTCCGGCGCGGGGGTGCCTTCCGGGCGCCGGGCCCCGCGGGGCGGAGGCGTCCGCGCGCCCACC
>NZ_JAPVLU010000007.1 GCF_027158205.1 Streptomyces sp. H39-S7
CGCCCACGTTCCCGGCCGCGGCGCGCGCCTCGCGCCGGACGAAACCGAGATAGCTGCCGCCGGCGCCGAGCGTCAGGAAGAACATCCCCGCGAACATGGGGAAGCTGAGGGCGTCGAAGGTGGCGCTGATGACCAGGGCGACCACCGCGGAGGCGAAGAACGCCTGCCCCAGCTCGCGGTCGGAGTCGGTACGGGCGAGGCGGCGGATCGCGCCGCCGGTGTGGATCCCGGTGACGAACAGGGTCAGCAGCGCGACCAGCCCCAGGGCGCCCATCTCGGCCAGCGTCAGCATGTACTGGTTGTCGGTGAAGAAGTAGAGGTCGGGGGTGAACGTGCCGAAGCCGCGTCCGAACCAGGGGCGGTCCGAGAGGTACGGGACGATCGCGCTGTACTTCACGGTCCGGGCCTGGGTGCTGCTGTCGGAGTTGTTGAGGAACGTCGCGAACAGGGTGGTGATGGTGCCGATCAGCCCGGGGATGATCACCTTGAAGCAGGCGACCGAACCGATCAGCAGGCCGATCGCGGTCCAGCGGCGCTGCGGCTTCCAGCGCGGCATCATCACCAGGGCGATGAGCAGCGCGCCGATGATGGACGTCCGGGACACCGTCAGCGGCAGGGCGCCGCCCATGATGGCGACGGGTCCCCAGCGGCGGAACGCGCTGAGGTGCTTGCGCGCCGGATCGAACGCTTGCTGGATGGCGAACGGCACGAGGATGGCCAGCATCCCGCCGAACTCCAGGGGTTGGGCGGTGGTGGAGCGGGGCCGGGTGAACGAGCCGCGGTCCAGGGTGGTGATGTGGGCGACACTCGAGCTCAGCCCGGGGATCTGGATCTTGTCCGCGATGTTGGTCGCCGTGAAGAAGTCGTAGTAGCCGATCGCGGCCACCACCGTGCCCATCACGATGACGCGGCGCATCAGCACCTCCAGCCGTCCCCGGTCCTGGATCCCGGCCGAGGCCAGGACCACCAGGGACACCCACACCAGGAGCCCGATGAGCCCCCGGTCGGCGCCCAGCACCTCCTTGTGCGAACTGCTGCGGCTCGCGTTCGCGATGTAGGACAGCAGCACCGCGGCGGCCAGCACGCACATCGCCGCCCGCGGCAGGCGGGTCCCCGGCGCCGGGCGCATCCGGCCGGTGAGCCAGGCCGCGAGGTACCAGAACAGGCCCAGCAGGGCGAAGACGTTGGCCGGGGTGCCGACGCCGCCGAGGCCGGGCAGGGCCAGGTCCGAGGGGATGAGGAGCGCTAGCGCCATGTACCCGGTGAGGATCGCGGTGGCGTCCAGGCGGCGGCCCCACAGCCCCCGGGGCACCTTCTTCGCGGGCCAGGGGTCGATGTCCGACCCGGCGAGCCTGCGGCGGCGGGTCAGCACGGCGCTCTCGGTCACGAAGGAGAGGGCGAACCCGGTCGCGGTGCCCAGGATGACGACGCCCATGACCTGCTGGTACCGGCTCTTGAGCTGCGAGACCGGTACCTGCGGCAGGACGACGGGCGCGGCCTGGACGTAGTACGCGGGGGAGACCTTGGCCGCCTCCTGCAGGGCCCTGAGCTGTTCCCCGGCGAAGAGGGTGATGGTGGTGGTCTCGGCGAGTACCTTGTCCTGGTCGATCCCCGTCACGGTCAGGGTCAGCAGTGGTCCCGAGGTGTTCGCCGCGAAGGCGACCGTGTACGGGTCGGTGACTCCCCGGCTGCGCAGGTCCCGGGCCGCGTCGGTCGAGGCCAGGGTCCTGATCAGCACATCGGCCGTCACGACCAGCGAACCCCCGGCGTTCGAGATGGGATTGCCGAAGGTGGGCGCCAGTTTGGCGACCGCCCGGGAGTCCAGCAGCGCGACGGAGCTCTGCGACTGGTAGGCCACCGGCACCGTCCGGTACAGGTACATGCCCGCGAGGAGACTGAGCAGGGTGACCGGCACCATGAAGTACCAGCGCCTGCGCAGCACCGCGAAGATCTGACTCAGGCTCATGAGGGCACCCCAGGGGATCCGGTAGCGGCTTCCCCGCCGTCCTGCGAGTATCGGTCATGACGGAAGGAAGACCTGTGTCGCCTGGCGAGCTCGTGCGTGTGCTGCTCCGCCGCTGGTACGTCCTGGTACTGGCGGTTCTGCTGACCGCTGTCGGGGCCTATCAGGTGCTCCGGCCGGCCTCGTCGTACCTGAGCACCGCCGTCGTGGTGCTCAAGCCGCCGGTGACCGGGAACCAGCCCAACCAGCTCGCGAACCTGCAGCCGCCGCTCGCCGCGGTCTCGTACGCGATCATCCAGCAGCTGGAGTCGCCCACGGGCGAGGCCGAACTGGCGGCCGCGGGCGTGCGCGGGCAGTACAAGCTGATCCCGCGCAACAGCGGCACCAGCGCCACACCGCGGTATCTGATCCCCTCGCTCCAGGTCCAGGCGGAGCACCCGGAACTGATGGCGGCGGACGCGGCCGTGCGGCAGATCGTCGAGGTCTACGGCAAGCACCTGCAGGACATGCAGTCGGCGCAGAACATCCCGGCGGCGTCCCGGATGAGTGTGGACCTCCTGGTGCCGCCCAGCGCGGCGCCCCAGTCCGGCACCAAGAGCCGGGGACTGGCCGGCGTGGCCCTGCTGGGCACTGTCGGCGGGGTGCTGGCCGCCCTGTGGACCGACCAGTTCCTCAACCGCCGGCGGCAGCGGCGCGCCGCGGACTCCGGCCGGCCGCAACCGGCCGAGGACCGCGTCCGGGCGGTCGCGCTGCCGCACTGAGGCAGCCCGGGTCCACCGGTGTCGGCGTGCCATCAGATGCCCCGGCGCTTCCAGGACTGCCACCACAGCCACTCACGGCCGCGATCGGCCACCGCCGACAGCACCAGTGGTTGCAGATACGGCATCGTCCGCGCGCCGACGCGCTGCCGCAGGCGCAGCGCCCGGTACTCGGGCAGCTTCTCGTAGCCCGGCAGGCACTCGGCGGCGAACGCCACGAGTTCGTCGACGGGGACCACCGCGGTCCGCCCGCGGTCGTAGGCCCGGTAGGCGCGGCGCAGTGCGAAGCGGGCGAGCCGGGTGTGGACCGCGTCGGCCAACTGGTCGGCGCGCGGCAGCAGGTCGGCGCACTTGTCGAGCACCGCGTCGAACGCGACGCGGCGCTGGCGCAGGTCGTCGAGTTGTCCGCCGAAGTCCGTGGTGGACATGTTGTTGCCGTGGACCCGGTAGAAGGCCTGGTCGGCCCCCTGGATGTAGCCGACGTCGGCGTGCGCCGCCAGCCGCATCCACATCTCGATGTCGCCCGCGTGCGGCAGCGCCGGATCGTAGCCGCCCACCTTGCGCTGCAGGCTGGTCCTGACGACAACCTCGGGCGAGGTGATGCAGCCGGTCGCCTCCTGGAAGCGCCGCTCCAGCCACCACCGCCCGGGATAGACGACGGAGCCCGTGCTGTGGGTGCGAGCGGCGGGCAGTGGTCCGCCGTGCTGGAAGCGCAGCGGCCGGCCGTAGCAGAAGCCGGCCTCCGGATGGGCGTCCAGCAGCGCCGCGGCCCGTACCAGCGCCCCGGGCACCAGCCGGTCGTCCGCGGAGAGCAGGACGACGTAGTCGCCGTCGGCCCACTCCAGCAGGCCTTCGTTGTAGGTGGCGATGTGCCCCTGGTTCCGGGCGTGGACCCGGACCTCGATCCGCGGGTCGGCGGCCGCCAGCGCGTGCGCGGCCTGCGCGGAGTCGTCGGGGGAGGCGTCGTCGATGATGAGCACCCGGACGTCGAGGCCCTCCTGCTCGTCCAGCACGCTGCGCACGCAGTCGGCCAGGAAGTGGCCGTACTTGTAGCAGGGGATCACGACGCTGACGGTGCTCATGGTGAGGAAGCCAATCCCCGGTCGGCCTCGGGGGAGGCGGCCCGGACCCACCGGGCCGCCTCCCCCGACCCGGACCGGTGGGTACGGGTGGAAACGTGGTCGGGCGGACCGGTCCGGGGCGCTGCCCCGGACCGGCCGGAACCTACTTGGCGGGTACCACCTCCGTGGACTGGTCCGCCTGGGCCAGGGCCGGCGGCGTCGTGGTGAAGATCGGGCCGACCCAGTAGTTCACGGACCCGAAGGTGCCCGTCGGGAAGGCCGAGGTGGTCCCGTACGCGTAGAGCCCGTTGGACCCGCCGCTGCCGTCGGCCGGTGCGACCAGCGGGTAGGACTGGTGGGCGCCGGTGAAGTAGGCGCCGTCGACCGCGTAGTTGCCGTTCGGCGCGTGGTAGGAGGCCACGTAGTTGGTGCCCGCGGTGATGGGCACCGGGGTGGTGAAGAGCAGTTGCTGCCACCCGGACGTGGTCTCACTGCCGAACGTGCCGGTCGCGAGGAGCGTGCCGGTGGAGGACCACAGGCTGCCGGTGTGGGTGCCGGTGTTTCCCGGACCCTTGTAGAAGGTGACGCCGGTGATGTAGCCGTTCACCGCCGACTGGAACCGGGTGCCCAGCTCAAGGGAGTTGGCGTCCCCGGTCACGTTGACCGTGCTCGGCACCGTGCTGCTGTTCCACAGGGTGCAGGGGCAGTTCACCACCGGTGGCGTGGGACTGGTGGTGAAGTTCCACGTCCTGGGTGCCGTCATGGTGTTGCCCCACAGGTCGGAGGCCTGCACGGACGCCGTGTACGTGGTGTTCAGCGCCAGCTCGGTGGACGGGGTGAACGTCGCGCTGTTCACCGAGGTCAGCACCTTGCTGCCCGGCACGGTGGCGCCGTTCGAGTCCTGCAGCGTGAACACCAGCGTCTCGGCCTCGATGCCCTCGCTGAAGGTGGCCTTCACCGGTGAGGTGATCGGCACCCCGGTCGCCGCGGACTGCGGGGTGGTCACGGTGACCGTGGGCGGAACCGTGCTCGCGGTCGAGGTGTCCAGGACCGCGTCCACCCAGTAGTTGCTGCCCGTCGCGGCCGTGGACGGGAACGCGCTCGTCCCACCGTAGTGGTACACGCCGTTCCCGCCGTCGGTGCCGTTCTGCAGCGCCGTGAACGGCGCCAGCCCCGCGGAGTTCCCGGCGAAGGTGTTGTCGTAGGAGTACCCGCCGCCGGGTGCGAAGTACGACGCCACGTACGTGGTGTTCGCCTTCACCGGCACCGGTGAGGCGAAGTTCAGCTGCTGCCAGCCGGACGCCGTCTCGTTGGTGAAGGTCCCGGTGGCCAGCCGCTGGCCGCCGGCGCTCCACAGGCTGCCGGTGTGCGTGCCGACGTTGGCCGGGGACTTGTAGAACCGGACCGCGGTGATCGCACCGGGCACCGAGGAGCGGATCTTCACGCCGAGTTCCAGCGAACTGCCGTCACCGGCGTTGACGGTGCCGGGCACGGCCGCTGCCGGCCACACGGTGCACGGGCACTGTTGCGGCCCGACCGTCAGCGGAACCGTGGTGGTGGCGCCGATGTTGACGCTGTCGTCCACCGCGCGCACCTTGATCTGTGCCGCGCCGGGGGTGGTCGGCGTCCAGCTGTAGCTCCAGGACGTCAGGCCCGTCGTCGGGTTCCAGGTGCTCCCGCCGTCGGTGGAGACCTCCACCCGGGCCACCACGCCGCCACCCGTGTCGGCGGCGGTCCCGCTGATGGTGATCGGCTTCAGCGCGGGCACCGTGACGTTGGCGGCCGGGCTGGTCACGCTGATGGTCGGGCCGACGGTGTCGGTGGAGGCCGACGCCAGGACCAGGCCGCTCTGCAGGGTCTTGGGCTGCAGGCCCATGTCGGCCAGGATGTTCACCGTGGCCTGCTGCATCCGCTTGTCGGCGGTCACCACGGTGTCGTCCGGATTGCCGGTCGGGATGTTGGTCAGGCCCCACGACCACTGCACGGTTCCGGCGCCGAACACCAGGGCGTGCGAGGTCTGGTCGCGGAAGGCCACCAGGTTGTGGGTCGCGGTCCCGTTGCCGTACGTGTTGCCGTAGTCCAGACGGAACTTGCCGTCGTTGATGTCCACGGTCGTGGACGACATGTTGATCTGCCCCGCCGGCCGGGTGCTGGTCGACAGGTCACTGTCCCACTCGTAACCGAGGGTCCCGGTCGGGAAGGTGGCGGTCTGGGCGGGGGTCAGGTTCGCGACCGTCGTGTTGCGCCACAGCCGCTGCTTGCCGTAGGTGCCGGGCACGGTGATCGCGTCGCTGCGGTAGCCGTTCACGGAGAACAGCGAGCCGGTGAGGATGTTCTGCGGCTGGAAGGGCTGCCCGTTGGCGGTGCTGTTGGGGTCCATCCAGGTCCCGGTCCAGATGCCGCTGGGGTCGGGTATGCCGTCCGGCGCCGCCAGGAACCGCTTGGTCTCCTTGTAGCAGGTCAGCGTGCGGTTGGCGGTGTTGGACCCGTCGTTGCTCGGGGTGAACCGGGTCTTCCAGAAGACCTCGTTGCCGGCGAAGTACGTCTGGTGGACCCCGGCGTGCCGCGCGTTGAGCACGTTCGTGAACTGGTCCTGGGTCCAGTACTCGTCATGGCCCGACGACATGAACATCTTGTGGTTCAGCAGTTGCGAACCCCGGGTCGAGACGTCCAGCCCCGACATGTAGCTGACGTCGTAGCCGTTCTGCTCCAGCCACGAGATCATCTCGTATTCGGATCCGTAGATCCCGTTGTCGCCGCCGATGTCCAGCGGCCGGTTGTAGCTGACCTCGTACGCGCGCCCGTCGGGAGCGGGGCCGGTGCCTCCGTAGAGGTCCTGTCCGCCGTACCCGTTGTACGCCTGCCAGGTCTCGTCATCGGTCTGCACGACGATGTCGGAGTGGCTGGAGTCGTTGCGGACGATGAACGGGTAGGGCATCACGCCTTCGCCGTCGGCCTGGTCGAAGTTGGCGATGTACAGGCCGGAGACCGCGTCGCTCGGCAGCGTCCAGGTGGCGGTGACGGGCCAGTTGCCGCAGTCCACCAGACCGGTGGACGGCTTGGTGACGCACTTGCGCGGCTTTCCGTCCGCCACTCCGTCGACGACCGTGGTGTCGATCGGGGTGTTCGCCGTGCCGTCCTTGGTGAAGTTGGCGGGGTAGGTCACCGCCGCCTGGGCGGGGGTCGACAGCATGCGGGCGCCGTCGCCGCCGTAGTAGCCGAGCCGCAGGACCGAGACGTGGTAGGGCGTCGGCGACTGGACCTTGAACTGGACGGTGTCGCCGGCCTGGTAGCTCTGCTGGGGCGTGTACCCCTGGACGTTGCCGTACGCGTTGGGCGAGAACCAGTCGGACATCGGCGTGCCCGGCTTCGAGTTCTCGCACGCGACGGGGTTGCCGCCCGATCCGCAGGGATCGGCTGCGCTGGCGACCACGGCCAGCGGCAGGACGGCGGTGAGCAAGGCGGTGGCCAGGGTGAACAATCCACCCCGGAGCAATCTGCTCCTTCTGTGCATCTGTACCTCTCAGCGGCAGTGCAGTGACCCGGCTCGGTGAGTCGGGACGAGGCTAGAGCGGGCGAGACGGGAAACGGTGTCTGTTCACACTCGGTGACAGGCGACAGCGAAACGCGCGTACTACGAGCGTCAGCGCAGGGCGGCGGTGAGAGCGTCCACGACCCGTTGCTGCTGCTCGGAGGTGATCTGCGGGAAGAGCGGCAGCGACAGGATCCGGTCCGCCGCCTCCTCCGCGTTCGGGAAGGCACCGCGGCGGTGGCCGAGATGGCCGAAGGCCGGGGTCAGGTGAACCGCGGCCGGATAGTGCACCCCCGCCCCGATGCCTTCGGCGTTGAGCTTGCCCACGACGTCGTCGCGGTCCGCTCCGGCGACCCGCACCACGTACAGGTGCCACACGTGCACGTTGCCGTCGACCGCTGTCGGCAGCACCACGCGCCCGGCGGCCGCCAGGTCGCCGAGCAGCGCGTCGTACCGTGCCGCCGCGGCCCGCCGGGCCGCGTTCCCGTCAGCGAGCCGGGCCAGTTTCGCCCGCAGGACGACGGCCTGCAGCCCGTCCAGCCGGCTGTTGAATCCGGCCACGTCGTGCCGGTACTTGGCGACGCCGCCGTGGTTCGCCAGCGCGCGCACCAGGTCGGCGCGCTCCGGGTCATCGGTCAGCACCGCGCCCGCGTCGCCGTAGGCGCCGAGGTTCTTGCCCGGGTAGAAGCTGGTGGCGGCGATCCCGCCACTGCCCGGGGAGCGGCCGTCCCGCGTCGCGCCCTGGCTCTGCGCCGCGTCCTCGACGACCCGGACGTGCGCGGGCAGCGCCGCGGCCAGTTCGGTCACCGCGGCGCACTGCCCGTACAGATGGACCGGTACCACCGCGCGGGTGGCGGGTGCGACGGCGTCCAGCGCGGCCTGAGGGTCCATCAGGAAGCTCTCGGGCAGGCAGTCCACCAGCACCGGCTTCGCGCCGATCCGCTGGATCGCGCCGGCGGTGGCGATGAAGGTGTTCGCGGGCAGCACCACATCGTCACCGACGCCGACCCCGCTCGCGCGCAGGGCCAGTTCGAGGGCGTCGGTGCCGTTGGCGACACCGACGCAGTGGGCGACGCCGCCGAATTCGGCGTACTCGCGCTCGAACTCCCTGACCTCGTCACCGCCGATGAAGGCGGTGCCGGCCAGGACGCGCTCGAATCCACGGCGGACTTCGTCGGCGACTTCGGCATGTGCCGCTTTGAGATCGACAAGCGGTATCTGGTTCATGTGACTGGACTCCCCATCCGTGTCGCCGGCCCCCTGCCGGCGTCCTGACCCTCGGCACCCCCGGCACTCGCGGCGCGCAGTTCGGCGAGCGCCGGGGCCCCGGCCTCGCGCAACCGCCGCGCCGGGCTGCCGATCCACACCTCGCCCGGCGGTACGTCACCGAGCACCGTGCTCCCCATCCCGATCAGCGACCACGCGCCGACCGTCGTGGCCTCGCGGACCAGGGCCCCCGATCCCACATAGGCGCCCCGCTCCAGCCGCGTCCCCCCGCCGAGCCGGACCCCGGAGGCGATCGTCACGAAGTCGCCGACCACGTCGTCATGGGTCAGGACCACGTGCGGCATCACCGCCACGTGCGCGCCCACCAGCACGGCGGCCGTCAGGACGCTGTGCGCCAGAAGGACCGTGCCGGGCCCGAGGACCGAGGAGTCCGACACCGCCGCGGTGGGGTGCACCACCGTGGCGTAACGGTCCTCCGGCAGCTTCAGGCGGCGCACCAGCCGGGCCCGGGAGGCGTAGTCGCGCGGATTGCCGACACAGACCACCACCCGCGTGCCGGGCAGGTCGTGCACCAGTCCGCTGCCGCCCAGCACCCGCACGCCGTCCACGTCCCGGCCGTGCAGCGCGGGATTCTCGTCCAGGTGGCCGGTCAGCCGCCAGCGCGGGGCGCGGCCCCGGGCCACGTCGTCCGCGTTGGCGGCCCGTACGGCCTGCGCGGTCTCCCGGGCGAACCCGCCCGCGCCGATGATCACGAGGTCGGTGGCGGCGGGCCCGGATCTGGCGGGGTCCGGACCCGCTGCGCCGCTCATCCGCCGGCCTGCTCACGAAGGACCGCCACGACCCGGTCCTGCTGGGCCTCGGTCATGGTGTGGAACAGCGGCAGGATGAGCGAGTCACGGCTGATCCGCTCGGTGACCGGCAGCGGCGCCGACGGGTGCCCCTCGTAGGCGGGCTCCAGGTGCGACGCCATGATCCCGCGCCGGGCCGAGATCCCGGCCGCGGCGAGCGCGGCGAGCAGCGCGTCCCGGCCGACCGGGAAGTCCTCGGCCGGCAGCACCCAGTAGGACTGGAAGTTGCCCTGCCCGTGGGCGGGGTCGCGCACCGGTGACAGGCCGCGAACGTCCCGCAGCAGGGCATCGTAGCGGGCCGCCAGCGCACGCCGGCGGGCCACGATCTCGTCCAGTTTGCCGAGTTGCACCAGGCCGACCGCGGCCTGGATGTCGGTCATCCGGTAGTTGTAGCCGACCTCGAGATAGCTCTCCAGGATCGGTGTGCTGCTCGCGTGCCGCTGGGCGGCGGACGCGTTCATCCCGTGCTCGCGCAACCGGCGCAGCCGCTCGGCCCACTGCGCGTCGTCCGTGGTCAGCATGCCGCCCTCGCCGGTGGTGATCACCTTGCGGGGGTGGAATGACCAGGCGGCGAGCAGCGCGCCGTGGCCGACGGACTTGCCGCCCACGGTCGAGCCGATCGCGCAGGCCGCGTCCTCGACCAGGGCGACGTCCCAGTCGGCGCAGGCGGACCGCAGGGCGTGCACATCGGCCGGCACCCCGCCCTGGTGGACAGCGAGGACCGCCTTGGTGCGCGCGGTCCTGACCGCGTCCACGGTGGCCGCCGTCAGGTTGCCGGTGGCCTCCTCGACATCCGCGAAGACGGGTTCCGCTCCGACGTAGCGCACGGCGTTGGCCGTGGCGATGAACGACAGCGAGGGCACGACGACCTCGTCACCGGCGCCCAGGCCGAGTGCGACCAGCGCCAGGTGCAGGGCGGCGGTGCACGAGCTCACGGCGATGGCGTGCTCGGCGCCCACCCGCTCGGCGAAGGCGCGCTCGAACTCCGCGACCCGGGGGCCCTGGGCGACCCAGCCGGACAGGACCGCCGCGGCGGCCGCGTTCGCCTCCTCCTCGCCCAGCCACGGCATCATCACCGGGACCCGGGCGAGCTCCGGTTCCACCGGGGCGCTCATCGTGCGGCCTGCGTGCCGGAGGCGGCGGCCGCTGCCCTGGCGTCGGCGGCGCGCTCCGACTGCCACCAGTCCACCAGGTCGCGCAGCCCGGTGCGCAGGTCGATCTCCGCCGTGAAACCGAGTCGCTCCGCGGCCTGGGTGGTGTCCGCGAGGCGGCGGGTGACCCCGTTCACCGAGCGGGCGGGACCGTGTTCGGGCTCCAGATCGGCGCCCATCGCGTCGAGCAGGGCGAGCGCGAGGTCGCGCAGGCTCGTCTCGGTGCCGCTCGCGACGTTGAACACCTCGTCGGTGAGGTCCGACTCCGCGGCCAGCAGGTTGGCCCGGGCGATGTCCCGGACGTGGACGAAGTCCATGGTCTGCGTTCCGTCGCCGAGGATCAGCGGCGGCTCCCCGCCGACGATCCGCTCCATCCAGCGGATGAGCACCTCGGTGTACAGGCCGTGGATGTCCATCCGGGGCCCGTACACGTTGAAGTAGCGCAGCGCCACGTAGTCCAGCCCGTACATGGCGTGGAAGCTGCGCAGGACGCCTTCGTTGAAGGCCTTCGCCGCGCCGTAGAAGGTGTCGTTGTTGTACGCGTGGTGGCGTTCGGTCGTCGGGAAGGCCTCGGCCAGACCGTAGACCGAGGCCGATGAGGAGGCGATCACCTTGCCCACCCCCGCCGCGGCGGCCGACTCCAGCACGTTGAACGTGCCGTCGACCATGACCTCGTTGGCCAGCCGGGGCTCCTCCGCGCACTGGGTGATGCGGATCGCCGCCAGGTGGAAGACCAGGTCGGCGCCCTCGGTGACCTTGCGTACGGTCGCCACGTCGCGGATGTCGCCCTCGACGACCTCCACGACACCGCTCGGCAGGGCCTGGGCCAGGTTGGCCATCCGCCCGCGCACGAAGTTGTCGAGCACCACGATCTCGCGTGCCCCGTTGTCGACCAGCAGGTCGACCAGGTTGGAACCGATGGTGCCCGCCCCGCCGGTCACCAGAATCTTCTTGCCTCGTACGGTGCTCAACGCTCTTCCCCCACAGGATCGGTCTTCGTCTGGCGAAAAACAGTCCGTACGCTCACCGGCCGGCGCGCAGCCCGACGACCGCGCCGCGGAACTCCAGGCTCCGGGAGGCCGCCTCGAGGATGTCCAGCACCCGCAGGCCGGCCCGGCCGTCGGTCAGCGGCGCCCGGCGCTCGCGGATCGACGCGGCGAACTCGTCGACCATGCTGCGCAGCGCCTCCTTCTCCCCGATCGCGGGCGCCACCATGTCGCCGGTGCGGTAGGAGATCTGCATGTCCCGGCGCTGGTCGACGCCGATGTCCTGGGGGGTGGACAGCTCGACCCCTCGGTCGAAGACCGCCACGCGCTGCGCGGGGTTGAGGTCGTCCCAGATCAGGGTGCGCTTCGAGCCGCCGACCATGGTGGTCCGCACCTTGGTGGGGGAGAGCCAGTTGACGTGCACGTGCGCGATGGCGCCCGTGTTGAGCTGCAGCGTCAGATAGGCCACGCAGGCCTGGCCGGCGCCTATCGGGTCGGCCCCGTGCGCGGCGACCGCGACCGGCTCGACGTGGTCGGGGAGGATGAAGTCGAGGATCGACAGGTCATGGGGGGCGAGATCCCACATCACGTCGATGTCCTTCTGGACGAGACCGAGGTTGATGCGGACCGAGTCGACGTAGTGGATCTCGCCGAGTGCCCCGGAGCGCACCTGGTCCCGGATGTGACTCACCGCGGGCGTGTAGCAGTAGGTGTGGTCGCACATCAGGGTCAGACCGCGCTCCTCGGCCTCGGCCACCAGTCGCTGGCCGTCCGCGTACGTGGCGGCCAGCGGCTTCTCGACGAGGACGTGCTTGCCCGCGCGCAGCGCCGCCAGCGCGACGTCCAGGTGCGTTCCGGCGGGCGTGGCCACGGCGACGGCGTCCACGGACGGGTCGGCGAGGACCGCCGCGTAGTCCGCGGTCGCCTGGACGGTGGAGTACGTGCCGAGCACCCGGCGGGCCCGCTCCACGTCGAGGTCGCAGAGGTGGCGCAGCCGGAACCCCGGGCTGGACTGGAAGTTGCGGACGAGGTTGGGCCCCCAGTAGCCGGCGCCGACGACCGCGACCCCCAGCGGTTGGTCCGGTCCCGTACCCGGAGCGCCGGTGTCCTTCACAGCGCCCTTCACAGTGTCCGTCACAGTGTTCGTCGTCCCTTCGTGCACGTTGGCTGACGCATCGACAGTTCAGAGGCGTGGGAGGGGTGCGTGGGATCCGCGGGCATGTCGCCGCAGCCGTGCGGCGGCGGCCCGGCGCGGAGCGGGATGCTCCTGGCGCGGTCCGGTGCCCGGCGTACTGTCAGCCGACGGCGGGGCATACGCCCGCCCGGCACGGCGACCGCGGCGGCGAGGCCGTCCGCGACCAGCGGGATGTCCTGGTGTCTCCGAGCCGAACAGCGTCGGCGGATTCCCGGACTCCCGCGTTCCACATCCTGTGACTCATGCGTGACCTGCTCAACGGCCATGCTCCCCCCACCACGGTGCTCTACGTACTCCGCCCGACCGCCGGCGTCCCGCGTTCGTGCCGCCACCCGTGCGGGTGGCGGAAGAGCGGTGCGGACACCGGTGGTTGAACGTGAGTACGTGGGTCTTACACCTGACCGGACGATGACGGATCACCCGCTGCAACGTGCCCCCCGCAGCCGGAGTCCGTGCTGATCTGTTGTGACGGGTACCGCTGTGTCGTCCCCACGACGGAACCCTGACGCGCGTGCGGTGCGACGGGCCCGGTGAAGCACATCCGGGCCCGGTGGAGCCTCTGCTGCACCCAATCCACCCCAAGTTTCCCAGGATTGGCCACAGCATTGCCGGAACCTGTCCGTCCGGGGTCAATTTCCCCGCCCAAACCGGTCCGCCGACGCTCAATCTAGACCACCGGACGCAGCCGGGGGGACAGTTGGACGAAACACTCACCACCGGCCTCGTCCTTGCAGTCATACTGCGCGGGTGACGAGCATCGTGATCCCGGCCCACAACGAGGGCCGGGTCATCGGCCGGCTCCTCGACGCGCTCCTCGCGGAGTCCTGCACCGACGAGTTCGACATCGTGGTGGTGTGCAACGGCTGTACGGACGACACCGCGCAGGTCGCGGCGCACCGGGGCGCCGACGTCCGGGTGGTGGAGATCGCGCAACCCTCCAAGCACGAGGCGCTGCGGGTCGGCGACGAGCACGCGCGCGGCTTTCCCCGGCTGTACGTGGACGCCGATGTGGTGATCACGACCTCGGACGTCCGGGCGCTCATCCAGCCGCTGGACGACTCCTCGGCGATCCTCGCCACCGCTCCCGAGCGCGACCTGCCGCCGGACGGCTGTGCGTGGCGGGTGCGGGCCTACTACCAGGTGTGGCAGCGGCTGCCCGCCGTGCGTCAGGGCCTGTTCGGCAGGGGGGTCATCGCGGTCTCCGAGGCGGGGTACGCCCGGATCGCGGCGCTGCCCCCGCTGATGGCCGACGATCTCGCCGCCTCGCTCGCCTTCGCCCCGGACGAACGGCTCGTGGTCGACACGGCCCGGGTCGTCGTCCATCCACCGCGCACCTGGTCCGATCTGATCAAGCGGCGGATCCGGGCGGCGACCTCGTCCGCGCAACTGGAGCACTACCAGCGGCAGGAGCTGGGCGGGAGGCAGGAGGAGGTTTCGCCGTCGGCGCGGACCGGAAAGGCCGACCTGCTGGCGATCCTGCGGGCGGAGCCGAAGCTGGTCCCCGGCGTCGTGGTCTTCCTCTGGGCGGCCGTCGCGGCCCGGCGGGGATCACGGAGGGCCATCAAGTCCCAGGACTTCGGCACGTGGTTGCGGGACGAGAGCAGCCGGCAGGCCTGACCTGCCGTTAACGCCGGCTCAATACCCCGTTCTCCGGGAAGCACCTCCGGCCTCACATACAACCACTAAAGTGTCATTCGCACGTTCGAGTACAGGGACGGCCTCGGCTGGGCCGGTCGCTCCTCCGCCGATTCGGCCACCACGGCAACGGGAGCTCCTGAGCATGTACCTCGCGGACCGCGCCGCCCCCGCCGAGGGGACCACCGCGCCGGATCGTACGCGCGGACGCCGATTCCCGGGGGTCTCCTCGGTGGTGTTCGCGCTGGGCGCGGTCAGCCTGATCACCGACATCTCCTCGGAGATGGTCACCGCTGTGCTGCCGCTCTACCTCGTCGTCGGGCTCGGTCTCAGCCCGCTGGGTTTCGGCACGCTCGACGGGGTCTACAACGGCGTCAGCGCGCTGGTCCAGCTGACCGGCGGCCACCTCGCCGACCGGGTGCGGAACCACAAACTCATCGCCGGTCTCGGCTACGGACTGTCCGCGGTCTGCAAACCGCTGCTGCTCCTCGTCCACAGCCTGGGACCGCTGAGCGTGGTGCTCGCGCTGGAGCGCACCGGCAAGGGACTGCGCACCGCGCCGCGCGACGCGATGATCTCCCTCTCCACACCGGCCGAGTTCCAGGGCCGCGCCTTCGGCGTGCACCGGGCGATGGACACCACCGGTGCGGTGCTCGGACCCGTCGCCGCCTTCCTGATCCTGCGCGCGGCGACCGACGGTTACGACGCCGTCTTCGGCGTCAGCGCCTGCGTGGCCGTGCTCGGGGTGCTGGTGCTGGTGCTGTTCGTCCCGGGGAAGGCGCGCACGGGAACGGCCGTCCCCGGCTCTCCGGACGCGAAGGACGTAACGGACGGCGCGGGCGGCGCGGCGGCCGGGGATGACGCGGAGAAGCGGCCCGTCGACCTCCGCGAGGCGCTGCGGCTGCTGCGCCTGCCGCGGCTGCGCGGACTCGCCACCTGCGCCGTGCTGCTCGGACTCACCACCGTCAGCGACGCCTTCGTCTACCTGCTGCTGCAGCGCCGCACCGGCATCAGCGAGTACTGGTTCCCGCTGATGCCGCTCGGCACGGCCGCCGTGTTCCTGCTGCTGGCCGTGCCGGTCGGCACCCTGGCCGACCGGGTCGGGCGGCGCGTGGTCTTCCTCGTCGGGCACGCCCTGCTGCTCCTCGCGTACATGCTGCTGCTCTGGGCCCCCGACCTGCCGGCCCTGCCCTACCTCGTGCTCGCACTGCACGGCATGTTCTACGCCGCGACCGACGGTGTGCTGCCGGCCGCGGTCTCCGCCATCGTCCCCGAGCAACTGCGGGCCAGTGGCCTCGCGTTGGTCGGCACCGGTCAGGCGCTGGCCCGGTTCTGCTGCTCGATCGCCTTCGGCGCGGCCTGGACCGTCTGGGGCGACGCCCCGGCACTGGCCGGATCCGCGGTCGGCCTGCTCTGCTGTGCGCTGGTCGCGGGCGTCGTGCTGCGGCCGTCCGGGGGCCGGTCATGATCCCGCGCCGCGCCCCGACGCCGTCCGCGCCCGCCGCTCCGCCACCGCGCCCGACCCGACACCCGCAAGGATCCCGATGACGCCGAAGCGCCGCCTGCTCATACTCGCCACGGCGGTGCTGCTCCTCGCGGGCCTGGGAATCGGGCTCGTGCTGCACGCCGCCGCCAGGGCGGACAGGAAGAACCAGCCACAGGCGGGCGGCCCGTCGGTGAGCGCGGGAAAGGTGGCGCTGACGCAGTCGGGCAAGCTCGCGTTCCTCAACGGCGCGCGGGGCCCGCACCTCACCGATCTCGCCACGGTGCCGGCCACCCACCCCGCGGCGGGCCGGACCGCCTCCGGCGTCAAGTGCCAGCGCTTCTACGCCGCGGCGGGCACCGGCGTCTGCCTCCAGTCCACCCCCGGCGCGCTCGCGCAGAACAACCGGGCCCTGATCCTGGACGCGAACCTGAAGACCGAGCGCAGCTTTCCGCTGGCCGGCACCCCCAGCCGCGCGCGGGTCTCACCCAGCGGCCATCTCGCCGCCTGGACGGTCTTCGTCGGCGGAGAGTCCTACGGCTCCGCGTTCTTCTCCACCCGCACCGCGATCCTGGACACCCGCACCTGGCAGCTCACCACCAACCTGGAGGAGTTCGGCATCCTTCTGGAGGGCCGGAAGTATCACGCCGTGGACGTGAACTTCTGGGGAGTCACCTTCGCGGTGGACGACGACACGTTCTACGCCACGCTGGGAACCGGCGGCAAAACGTACCTCGTCAAGGGGTCCGTCTCCCGCCGCTCGGTCGCCACCGTGACGCAGAACGTCGAATGCCCCTCGCTCTCCCCGGACGGCACCCGCATCGCCTTCAAGAAGCGCGCGCTGCGCGGCGCCGCGCTCTGGCGCGAGTACGTCCTCGACCTGCGGACGCTGCGCGAGACACCGCTCGCCGAGCACCACAGCGTCGACGACCAGGCCACCTGGCTCGACGACCGGACCGTCGCCTACGCCCTGCCCACGGAGGGCGCGGTCGGGACCACCGACCTGTGGAGCGTCCCCGCCGACGGCACCGGCACGCCCCGCCTGCTGATCCCCGGCGCGTCCTCCCCGGCACCGCTGTAGCCACGGCGGACGACGGTTGTTCCGGGGGACGGCCGGCGCGCCCGGTCGGGTGAACCGGTGGGACGCGCCGCCCGGCCTGGGCACCGCACACCGCGACCGGTGCTCCGATGGCGGGGGAGCCGGTCCACGAGGACCCATGGGGGCTCACGAGGGAAGGACCGCGGGGTGTGCCACTACTGCGGCTGCCGTGAGATCCCGCTGATCAGGGACTTCATCGCGGAGCACGAGTCGGTGACCGACCACGCGGGCTCCGTGGTGCGCGCGCTGGACGCCGGTGAACTCTCCGACGCCCGCGCACACCTCGACCGGATGGGCGCCGAGCTGCGTGATCACTGGCGCGGCGAGGAGGACGGCCTGTTCGCGGTGATGGGCCAGGACGAGGAGTACCGCGACTACATCGACGCCCTCAAGGCCGAACACCGGGAACTGGGCGCTCTGCTCGCCGCCGGTGATCTCACCGACCTCCGCTACCAGACGCTCATCCGCGCGGCCGTCCGCGAACTCACCCTGCACATCAGCAAGGAGGAGGAAGGCCTCTTTCCGGCCGCCCTCACCGCGCTCACCGGCGAGCAGTGGAACTTCGCGATGGCGGCCTGGCGCGCGGTGCACACCTGACCGAGGTGCGCGCACCCCTTTTCGCCGCCCTCGCCACCGGCACGCCGGGAACGTGACCCGCCCGGTGCCCGCTCATCTGGTGACGCACGACGCGCGGGGGTGCGTGGAGGAACCTATGGTGAGATAAGGAACGAATTGCGGACCATGCGCAGACGCTTCTCTGGAGGCGGTGACCATGCATCGCGCTCAGCGACTGAGTGCGTCGTCCTGCTTCGGCCTGGTGCTCGCCGTCGTCGTGGCCGTCGGGTGTTCGTCGCCCACGGTCACCACCTCTCCCGCCTCCGGGCGGCCGTCCGACCCCAGCTCATCCGTCCCGGGACCGGCCTCCACCACCTCACCGGCCGACGCGCAGCGGCAGGACGCGCAGGTCGGCGACACCCTGGATCTCACGGGCACCGGTGAGGGGGAACGCATGGCGGTCACGGTCACCCGGGTCGTGGATCCGGCGGCCGCCGGCGTCTTCGGCCCGGATGCGGGAAAGCGTTTCGTGGCCGTGCAGTTCCGGCTGCGCAACACCGGAACGGCCGTGTACGCCGATGCGCCGTCCAACGGAGCTCAGGTGGTCGACACTCTGGGCCAGGCCTTCAACGCCACTGTCCTCGAAACGGCCGCGGGGCCCAGCTTTCCCGGCAGCGTCCGGCTCACCCCTGGCAGCACCGCGCTGGGCTTCATCACGTTCGAGGTCCCGAAGGGGTCCGCGATCGCCAAAGTGCAGTTCACCCTGAATTCCGGCCTCGCCGCCAACACGGGCCAGTGGACCGTGCAGCGCGTGGAGAAGGGCGCACCGGCCACCGGCACGGCCCCGGCGCCCCAGCCGACCGCCTCGACCGCGCCCACCTCCGCCGCCGAGGGGACAAGCCCCCGCCAGGTCGTCGAGAACTACTACGCCGCCATCAACGCGCACGACTACGCGACGGCCTGGGCCCTGGGCGGAAAGAACCTCGACAGCTCCCTGCAGAGCTTCACGGCCGGTTTCGCCGGTACCGCCAACGATGCCGTGACGGTGACCGGGGTCGAGGGCGACACCGTGAGCGTCGTTCTCGACGCCACGCAGCAGGACGGCAGCCACCGCGTCTTCTCCGGGACCTACACGGTGCGCGACGGGACGATCGTCAGCGCGAACATCCACTGAGCCCGCCGGGCCGGCGGGGTCAGGAGCCGACCGGGTTGACGAAAGTGCCTGGGTGGGTGGCGGCGTCCTGGCGGACTATGGAGCCGCCCCAGGGCCATTTCAGGGCGAACTGGGTCTCCTCGTCGGGCGGGGTGATGCGGACGAGGGCGGGTTCGAAGGCTTCGGCGGCGGGGGCCGCGGTGGGGAGGAGGGTGATGGAGAAGCTCGCGGTGTTCGAGGGCTTGAGCAGGATCTTGGTGGGCGACACCGAGGAGCGGGTCAGGGACCAGGTGCCGTCGGTCCCGCGGTCGCCGACTATGTCGACGCCGGGGAAGCCGATCAGCGAGCAGGTGTGGCGGCTGATGTTGGTGAAGTACACGGAGGCACGGGTCTGACGGGTCGAGCTCATGTCCGGCGCCGCGCCGCCGGCGGCGTCGAAGCCCGCTTTGAGGTCGGCGGTGTGGCAGCGGGCGATCGACGTGAGATCGAGGACGGTGGAGGCGCTGGCCGTGGACGTGTCGGCGGTGGACGTGTCGGTGTCCGGCGGGGCGCCGGCGCCCGTCGGCGCGGTGCTGGGTGTCTCGTCGGTGCCGGTCGGGGTGCCGCCGCCGGCGGAGGGGGTGGCTCGCGGGGTGGCCGTGCTGGGGGCCGGGGCGCTCGGGGCGTGGTTGGGGACTCCGCTGGAGCGCGCGCCCTCCACCGAGGTCGCGCACGCCACGGTGCCGGTGCTCAGGGCAGCCATGGCGAGGACCGCGGCCCCGTGGCGGGGCAGACGGTTCAGCAGTGCGGTCATGGGTACCCAGCTCTCTGCGTGCGGCGGCGCGGCGATCTCTGTGGGTGATCACGCGCGGAGCACGGGGCGCGGTTCCAGCGGACCGTCACCTGCCGCCTGTCCGGTCACCCCGCGGGGTCCACCGTGGCCGTCCGCGACGCGAGGCGCCGCTCGTCGGGCCAGTGCACCGCGCGGGCCCAGGAGAGCTTCTCGAAGATCCGGATGAGGCGGGCGCTGGAGTCCAGTTGGCCGCGCAGGACGCCGTGCCGGGCCGAGGTGGGGTCGGCGTGGTGGAGGTTGTGCCAGGACTCGCCGCCGGAGAGCACGGCCAGCCACCAGACGTTGCCCGAACGGTCCCGGGACTTGAAGGGGCGGGCTCCGGCCACGTGGCAGATCGAGTTGACGGACCAGGTGACGTGGTGGAGCAGCCCGATCCGTACCAGGCCGGCCCAGAAGAACGCCGACCACGCGGCTCCGCCGTCCCAGGCGCCGGCCCCCCACAGGCCGCCCGCCACGGCCGGCAGGCCGAACGAGGCCAGCACGATCAGCGGCTGCCAGCGGGCCAGCCGGACCAGGTCCCGGTCGGCGAGCAGGTCGGGGACGTACCGCGCCTGGTTCGTCTTCTCGTTTTTGAACGTCCACCCGACGTGCGCCCACGCCATCCCCTTGAGCAGGGCGCGCACGGACGTGCCGAACCGCCAGGGGGAGTGCGGGTCGCCGGGCAGGTCCGCGAACTGGTGGTGGCGGCGGTGGTCCGCGCACCAGGTGATGACGTCACCCTCGACCGCCATCATGCCCGCGACAGCGAGGGCGATCTTCAGCGGCCGGGCCGCGCGGAACGCCTTGTGGGTGAAGAGCCGGTGGTAGCCGACGGTGACGCCGTGCATGACGACGGCGTACATCACCGCGCCGATCACCACTTCGTGCCAGCCGATGCCCCATCCCCACAGGACGACGACCGAGGCGATCACGGCGACGAAGGGGATGCCGGCGAAGACCCCCACGACCACCCGGTCGGAGGTGCCCATCCGCTCTCCCCACGGCGGTTCGGAAGCTGTGCCGGCGGGGGTGCCGGCGCCGGGGTCGGAATCTGCCTCGGTGCCTGGGTTCGTCCGTGTCATCGGGACCCTCCTTGACGCTGCGCTTCGGGCGCTGTGCGGTCGGGTGGGCGGCACCTTACTGACGAGTAAGCAGCGGTGCTACGCGGTGGCGGCGCAACCGGAAGGAACCGCTCATCACCCGATTGACAACGCGGAAGATGTCAGCGCAACTGCTGGACGCGCAGAGCCAGTTCCATCTCGAAGCGGGCGTCGGGGTCCTGGAGCCGGTCGCCGAACAGCTCGTCGAGCTGGCGCAGCCGGTAGCGGACGGTCTGCGGGTGGATGCCGAGCCGGCCGGCCACCTCGTTGGCGTTGCGGCTGCACTGCAGCCAGCACAGCAGGGTGTCGGCGAGGCGCACCCGGTACGGCGGGCGCATCCGTTCCAGCGGGCCCAGATGGCGTTCCGCGAGGGCGTCCACCAGGGCCTCGTCCTGGAAGAGCAGCATGGTGGCGAGGTTCTCGGAACAGCGCACCACCTCGCCGCCCGGCAGGACGTCGCGGCGTGCGAGGTTCAGCGCGTCCATCGCCCAGCGCAGCGACCGCGCTCCGTCGGTCAGTTGGACGGTCGGGCCGAGGGCGGCGCGGTGGCCCTGGAGCGCCGAGTCGACGGCGCGGGTGCGTCCGGGACCGCCGGGGTCGGGGACGACGATGCAGCCGGGCCGCTGGTCGAAGCGGGCCAGGAAGTCGGGCGGCAGGATCGGGTAGAGGGTGTCCCGTTCCCAGTGGTGGTCCACGACGACCACGGCGAGCGAGGTGGGGACCGGCCAGTGGGCGGCGTGGGCGAGGTCACGGATGGCCTCCTCGGTGGGGGGCTGCTCGGCGATCAGCATGTCGAACAGCCGCAACCGGCGGCGTTGCAACTCGCCCGCCAGGTGCAACTGGGCCTCGGCGTAGCCGGCGGAGGTGGCCGTGGCGATCTCGTCGATGTGGACCAGCGCGGCCTCGCCGAGCAGGCCGAGGACTTCACGCGGCAGGACGTCGGCGTCGGCGAGGCTGACGATGCGGCGCCAGGCGATCCGGGCGGCGATGCGGAGCGCGCCCTGGAAGGAGTCGAGGCTGCGGCCCTCCCGGGCCTCGCCGCGGCCGATGCCGCGGTAGATGCCGATGACCTCCTGCGCGCTGATCCCCGGCGTGGACAGGCGGTCCAGCAGGAGGTTCAGGCCCAGTTCCACGCCGGTGTGGATGGTCTTCGTGTAGGTGTCGTTCGTGGGGCGGTCGTACTCGGGGATCTCGGCCTGGATGGTCGCTACCACCTCCTTCCGGATGGCGTCGAGGAAGGGCCGCAGGTGATCGGCGAGTTGTGGGGGGATCTGGCTGAACGGCTCATCGGCCAGTTCGAGTGTCTGTCGCACCGTGGCGGAGTTCCTTCCGCTTATTGGTTCGAATTCTTGCGACGGTACTCCCCAGTAGCCTCTGCCGCCACGGTGCCTGACGGAGTATCAGTTAATGGCCGATTATCACTTGCGTGACAAGGAGCGCCCGACGCGGCGGTGCGTCCCCATGGCCGATGTCCGGGGGCGCAGCGCCCAGAACGTCACCAGGGCGCCGCACAGCACACAGCCGGCCGCGAGTCGCAGCCCGGACGCGTAACCGTCGAGGAACGCGGTCCGCGGATCGGAACCGGCGGCGATTCCCGCGCGCCGGGTGTGCGTCAGGACGACGCCGACCAGGGCGATGCCGAAGACCCCGGAGATCTCCCGGGCCGCGCTGACCACCCCGGACGCCATGCCGTTGCGGGACGGCGGCACCGCGGCGAGGGAGCGGATCGTCAGCGGTGTGGTGAGCGCGGAGCCCACGCCGATCAGCAACAACCCCGGCTGCAGACCGAGATACGTCGTCCGCAGACCCGTCGCGGACACCTGCACCAGCCCCCACGCCACCAGCACCAGCCCGGCCGATATCACCCGGTGCGCGCCCCAGACCGTGCAGAGCCGCTCCGCGAACGGCGTCAGTGCCAGCAGCGCGAGCGCCAGCGGCAGGAAGGCCAGGCCGGCCTTGGTGGCGGAGAACCCGAGCACCTGCTGGAGGTACAGCGTGGTGAAGAAGAACACGCCGTTGACACCGACGCCCCAGAGCACCTGCGCGGCCGTGCCGCCGCTGAGGAGGCGGTCACGGAAGAGGCCCAGTTCGAGCAGCGGCGACGCCGCACGGACCTCGCGGGCGACGAACAGCCGACCGGTCAGCGCCGCCGCGAACAGACACTGCGGCACCGGCCAGCGGGTGAATCCGTGCGCCCCGCCCTCCAGCAGGCCGTAGGCCAGCAGGTACAGCGCGGCGGCCGACAACACGACCCCGGGCAGATCGAGTCGGCGCAGCGCGGACGGCCCCGGGCGGCGAACGGCGGCCGGCACCGAGCCGGTCAGCAGCAGTCCGAGTGCGCCGAAGGGCACGTTCAGGAAGAACACCCAGCGCCAGCCCCAGTGCTCGGTGATGAACCCGCCGAGCACCGGCCCGAGAGCCAGTGCGACGGCCAGCGCCCCGGTCCACAGCCCGACCGCCAGGGAGCGCCGTGCGACGGGCAGGTGGCCGGTGATCACCGCCAGTGTCGCGGGGATCACCAGGGCGGCCCCTGCCCCCTGCACGGTCCTGGCCAGGATCAGCGTCGCGCCGTCCGCCGCGAGACCGCCCGCCACCGAGGCGACCGTGAAGACCGCCAGTCCCGCGATCAGCACCGAGCGGCAGGCGAGAAGGTCGGCGAGCCGGCCGCCGGCCGGCAGCAGCGCGCCGAAGCTCAGCACGTAGCTGGTGCCCACCCACTCCAGGTCCTGCAGATCGAGGCCCAAGGCCTCCTGCACGGACGGCAGGGCGACGTTGACGACGGTGTTGTCCAGCGTCGTGATGAACCCGGTCACCGCGATCCCCAGCATGATCGGCAGTGTCCTGACCCGGTCCACCGGCGGCTCCTTTCCCGGGGCCGAGGACCGCCGGTCCCGACGGGTCGCGTGCTCGGGGCCGTCCGACCTTAGCCGCCGCGCCCACCGCCCGCCTTGTCATCGGAGTGACAGAACGCGGACGGGCGGCTGTCATGCCCCGCTCTAGTGGCCAGGCACCCGGAAGCGGAACCTGATGCCCCCATGACGCTCAGAATTCCGGATCCCCCCTCCGGTAAGGATGGCCGCGTATGACCCGCTTCGCCGAGTTCGAGTCCCGTCGCGCCCAGCTTCGGCGAGGCGGCTCACCAGCGGCCGTGGAACGTCAGCACGGCCGCGGCCGGCTCACCGCGCGGGAGCGCATCGACCTGCTGCTCGACCCCGGCTCCTTCACCGAGACCGACGCCTTCGTACGGCACCGCTGCACCGCCTACGGGATGGACGCCTCGCGTCCCGACGGCGACGGGGTCGTCACCGGCCACGGCACCGTCGACGACCGTCCGGTCGCGGTGTTCGCGCAGGACGCCACGGTGTTCGGCGGCAGCATGGGGGAGGCCTTCGGCGAGAAGGTCCTCAAGGTCATGGACCATGCGCTGAAGGTCGGCTGCCCCGTCATCGGCCTCAACGACTCGGGCGGTGCGCGCATCCAGGAGGGCGTCGTGGCCCTCGCCCACTACGCGGAACTCGTCCACCGCAACGTCATGGTCTCCGGGGTGATCCCCCAACTGTCCATGATCCTTGGCCCGTGCGCGGGCGGCGCCGCGTACTCGCCGGCGCTCACCGACTTCACGGTCATGGTGAAGGACATCTCCCACATGTTCGTCACCGGTCCCGACGTCATCCACTCGGTGACGGGGGAGGAGACCACCGCCGAGGAACTGGGCGGCGCCCGCACCAGCTCCGTCGTCAGCGGCACCGCCCACTACCTGGCCCACGACGAGGCCGACGCCTTCGACTTCGTCCGCGGACTGCTCTCCTACCTGCCCGCCAACAACCGCGAGGCGCCACCGCGCTACCGGCAGGACTGCGACCCCGGGATCACCGAACGGGACCGGGAACTCGACGAGATCGTCCCCGACAACCTCGGACACGCCTACGACATGCGGGAGATCCTGCGGCGGGTCGTGGACGACGGTGAACTGCTGGAGATCCAGGAGCTGTTCGCGCCGAACATCATCTGCGCCTTCGGCCGCGTAGAGGGCTCGTCGGTGGGCATCGTCGCCAACCAGCCGCTGCACTCCGCCGGCGCCCTGGACATCAACGCCTCGGAGAAGGCCGCCAGGTTCGTACGGTTCTGCGACGCCTTCGGCATCCCGATCCTCTCCTTCGTCGACGTCCCCGGCTACCTCTCCGGCGTCCGGCTGGAGCACGGCGGCATCGTCCGCAGGGGTGCCAAGCTGCTGTACGCGTACGCCGAGGCCACCGTCCCCGCCATCACCGTCGTCGTCCGCAAGGCATACGGCGGCGGGTACGCCGTCATGGGCTCCAAACACCTCGGCGCCGACCTCAACCTGGCGTGGCCGTCCGCGCAGATCGCCGTCATGGGCGCCCAGGGCGCGGTGGCCATCCTGCACCGCAAGGAGCTGCGCGACGCCGAGGACCCGGAGCTGCTGCGCAAGCAGCTGACCACCGAGTACGAGAACGAGTACGCCACCCCGTACCTCGCCGCGGAGCGCGGCTACCTCGACGCCGTCATCCTCCCGCACGAGACCCGCGGCCGGATCACCCGGGGGCTGCGCGCGCTGCACGGGAAGCACCGGCCCGCACCGCAGCGCCAGCACGGCAACATCCCGCTGTGATCCCCATCCGTCCCCCGGCGCCGCGGATCCCCCACCGCCACCCCCTCTGAGAGCGGTCCCCCTCGCGCCCCCACCCTCTGGAGTCCCATGCCCCCCGCGCGTCCCCTTCCGCTGACCGAGTCCCTCCGCCGCTGGTCCACCGAGCGCGGTACCCAGCGGGCCTTCACCTTCGTCGACTTCCCCACCCCCGACTCACCGGGCCGGCACCGCAGCCTGACCTGGAAGCGACTGGACAGCCAGGCCCGCACGATCGCCTGGCGGCTGCGGGCCGACGTGGGCCCCGGTGAGCGGGCCGCGCTGATGCTGCCCCAGGGACTGGGGTACGTGGCGGCCTTCCTCGGCTGCCTCTACGCGGGGGTGATCGCCGTCCCGCTGTTCAGCCCCGACCTGCCGGGGCACGCCGACCGGCTCGCCGCCGTGCTCGACGACTGCGAACCGTCCTGCATCCTGACCGACACCGCGACCGCCCCCGTCCTCGCGGCCTTCGCGTCCGAGCGCGGGATCCCGCACGTGCCGGTCCTGCGCATCGACCGGCCAGCCGGCGCGGAACCCCTCCCGGACCCGGAACGGCCGCTGCCGGTACCGGAACTGGACGACATCGCCTACCTCCAGTACACGTCGGGTTCCACCCGGGTCCCCGCCGGGGTGATGATCAGCCACGGCAACGTCGTCGCCAACGCCCGGCAAGCCGTCACGGCGTTCGACGCGACCGCGGACGGCAACACCAGCGTCGGCTGGCTGCCGCTCTTCCACGACATGGGCCTGGTGCTGAGCGTCGCCGCGCCCGTCCTGGCCGGCCTGCCATCGGTGCTGATGGACCCGGTCTCCTTCCTGGAGCGGCCGGTGCGCTGGCTGCGGCTGCTCGGCGCCTACCCGGGCACCATCAGCGCCGCCCCCAACTTCGCCTACGACTACTGCGCCACCCGAATCGACACGGAGCAGGCCGAACCGCTGCGGCTGGACCGCGTCCACGTCATGATCAACGGCAGTGAACCCGTACGGCCGGGCACCGTCGAGCGCTTCCAGCGCGCCTTCGCCCACGCCGGACTGCCGCCCGAGGCGCACTGCCCCTCCTATGGGCTCGCCGAGGCCACCGTCTTCGTCACCACCGATCCGCCCGCCGACCCGCCGCGGACGCTGGTCTGCGACCGCGAGGCGCTGGCGGCGGGGGAGATCCGGCCGTGCGCGGACGACGACGCCCTGGCCACCGAACTGGTCGGCTGCGGCATGCCGGTGGGACAGGAGCTGCGCATCACGGACCCGGCGACGGGGCTCGTGCTGCCCGAGGACCGGATCGGGGAGATCCGGCTGCGCGGTCCCAACATCGGCCTCGGCTACTGGAAGCGGACCGGCCGTTCGCAGGCGTCCTTCGCCTCCCGCATCCCCGGTGAAGAGGGCGACTGGCTGCGCACCGGCGACCTCGGCGCCCTGCACGAAGGACGGCTCCAGGTCACCGGACGGCTGAAGGACCTGCTGATCGTGGACGGCCGCAACCACTACCCGCAGGATCTGGAGGAGACCGTCCAGTCCTCCCTGGACTGCGTACGCCGCGACCGGCTCGCGCTGTTCACCGTCACCGGCGACGGCCGGTCCGACGAGGTGGTCGCCGTCGCCGAGCACGCCCGCGACCTCGACGTCACCCCGGAGCTGTGCGCCGCGGCGGAGCGGGCCGCCCGCGCCCGGATCTCCGCCCGGCACGGGGTACGGCTGACCCGGCTGCTCCTCGTGCCGCCCGGCGCGGTGCCGCGCACCTCCAGCGGCAAGGTCTCCCGTTCCGCCTGCCGCGAGCGGTACCTGGCGGGCGCGTACGAGGACGCGTACGCGAAGGAGGCAGCGGCCGGTGAGTGACGGCACGGAGGCGGGGGAGTCGGCCGTCGCGGGCGAGCTGCGCCGCACGATCGTCTCGCGGCTCTCCCAGTGGTACGGGCTCGTCCCGGCCGACATCGACGACGACCGGCCGTTCGCGGAACTCGGCATCACCTCACGGGACGCGGTCGCCCTCACCGCCGAACTGCGCGCCCTCACCTCGGTCCAACTGCCCGCGACCCTGCTGTGGGAGGCGCCGACGCTGGGCCGGCTGCTGTCCATGGTCGAGGCCGCGGAGCGGGAGAGCGGCACCGTGGCGCCCGCTCCCCGGATCGCGCCGGCACCGCCGCCCGTGGCCTGGCCGGGTGCGGTCGCCGTCGTCGGTATCGGCTGCCGGCTCCCGGGCGGCATCACCTCCGCGGCCGGTTTCTGGGAGCTGCTGAGCACGGGCGGCAACGCGGTCGGCACGCTGCCCGAAGGGCGGTGGGGTCCGTTCCTCCCCGACGGCGCGCCGCCCGAGGGCATCAGCCGCCACGGCGCCTTCCTGCCCGATGTCGCCGGGTTCGACGCCGAGTTCTTCGGCATCTCCCCGCACGAGGCCACCCTCATGGACCCGCAGCAGCGACTGCTGCTGGAGGTGGCCCGGGAGAGCCTGGACCACGCCGCCATCCCCGCGCCCGGCCTGGCCGGGACCAGCACCGGTGTGTTCATCGGGATCAGCGGCAACGAATACGCCCAGCTCACCACCGCCGACCTGGACGCGGTCGACGCGTGGACCCCGCCGGGCGCCGCCCTGAGCATCGCCGCGAACCGCCTCTCGTACGCGCTGGACCTGCGCGGTCCCAGCCTCGCCGTCGACACCGCCTGCTCCTCGTCGCTGGTCGCGGTGCACCACGCCGTCCGCAGCCTGGTGTCCGGCGAGACCGACACGGCCCTCGCCGGCGGGGTGAACCTGCTGCTGTCGCCCGCGCTGACCCTGGCGTTCCAGCGCGCGGGGGCGCTCGCGCCCGACGGGCGCTGCAAGACCTTCGACGCGGCGGCCGACGGCATGGTGCGCGGCGAGGGCTGCGCGGTCGTCGTCCTCAAGCGGCTGTCCGACGCCGAGCGGGACGGCAACCGCGTCCTCGCCGTCATCCGGTCGACCGCCGTCAACTCCGACGGCCGCTCCAACGGGCTGCTGGCCCCCAACCCCGAGGCCCAGCGCGCCCTGCTGGAGCAGGCGCACGCCGGTGACGGCGGCGAACTGGACTACGTCGAGGCGCACGGCACGGGCACCGCGCTCGGCGACCCCATCGAGGCGCACGCCCTGGGGGCCGTACTCGGCCGGGGCCGTGAACCGGACCAGCCACTGCTCATCGGCTCCGCGAAGACCAACGTCGGCCACCTGGAGGCCGCGGCCGGCATCACCGGGCTGGTCAAGACGGTGCTGGCGCTGCACCACGACGAGCTCCCGCCGCACCGCAACTTCGGCACCCCCAACCCGCTCATCGACTTCGACGCGCTGGGGCTGCGGGTGGTCGACGCCCCGGAGCCCTGGCCGCGGTACTCGGGCCGGGCCACCGCGGGAGTCTCCGCCTTCGGGTTCGGCGGCACCAACGCGCATGTCGTGCTGGAGGAGTACCGTCCCGCGCCGCACCGGGCGCCGCCGCCCGGGGCAGCGCCATCGGTCACCCTCCTGGACGCGCTGTCCGCCGCCCGGCTGCGTGCGGACGCGGCGGGGCTGAGCGACTGGCTGACGTCGTCCGCGGCCCGGGGGGCCACGATCGAGGACGTCGCCCGTACGCTGCACGGCCGCACCGGTCGCGGCCGGTACCGCGCGGCGGTCGTCGCGGGCAGCCGTGAGGACGCCGCGGAGGCGTTCGCCTGCCTCGCCGAGGGCCGGCCCCATCCAGCGGTCGTCACCGGCGGTCCGGCCGTCGAGAGCGCCCGGCCCGTCTGGGTGTTCTCCGGCTACGGCTCCCAGTGGCCGGGCATGGCCCGCCGGCTGCTGACGGCGGAACCCGCGTTCGCCGAGGCCGTGGAGCTGCTGGAACCCCTGCTGCTCGAGCACGCGGGCCTCACGCTGCGCGAACTGCTGGAACCCGGCGCGGAGCTGTCGTCCCCGTCGGTCGTGCAGCCGGTGCTGTACGCGCTCCAGGTCGCCCTGGCCGGGCTCTGGCGCGCGTACGGGATCGAACCGGCGGCCGTCATCGGCCACTCCATGGGCGAGGTCGCCGCCGCCGTGGTCGCCGGAGCTCTCGACGTCGAGACCGGGACCCGCGTCATCGCGACCCGCTCCCGGCTGCTCGACGGTCTGTCGGGCGGGGCGATGGCCGTGGTGGAAATCTCCGCCGCGCAGGTGACCGCGCACGCCGTGGAGTGGCCCAGCCTGCGGGTCGCCGTCCACTCGTCGCCCGGCCAGAGCGTCGTCACCGGTACCGCGGACGACATCGGCGGCCTGATCGCCCGGGTGGAACGGGAGGGCGGGCTCGCCCGTTCGCTCGGGGTCACGGCCGCCGGGCACTCCCCGCAGGTCGATCCGCTCCTCGGCCCACTGGCCGAACAACTCGGCGCGGTGGCGCACACACCGCCCCGCGTTCCCTTCTACGGCACCGTCCTGGACTCGCCCCGCGAGGTGCCGGTCTTCGACACCGGCTACTGGGTGGCGGGTCTGCGCCGACCCGTGCGGTTCGCCCAGGCGGTCGCCGCCGCGGCGGCCGACGGGCACCGGCTGTTCGTCGAGGTCTCCCCGCACCCCACGCAACTGCATCCGCTCGCCGAGACGCTGCGGGCCTCGGACACGGCGGACACAGCGGGCACGGCGCTGTTCGCGACGCTGCGCCGCAACGCCGACGACGCCTTCTCGTTCCGGCACGGCCTGGCGGGGCAGCTGGTGCGCGGGGTGCC
The DNA here is from genome assembly GCF_027158205.1 of Streptomyces sp. H39-S7. Taxonomy (GTDB): domain Bacteria; phylum Actinomycetota; class Actinomycetes; order Streptomycetales; family Streptomycetaceae; genus Actinacidiphila. The sequence goes on from NZ_JAPVLU010000007.1 coordinate 29,880, forward strand.
CGTCGACGGCGGCGCCCTGCACGGGGGCGGGCGGATCGTGGATGTGCCGAGCGGTGGCTGGCGGCACCGCGACTACTGGGTGAAGGGGCGGCTGGCGGCGCGGCGGCAGGAGCCCGAGTCCCTGCCGGTTCCCGTCGTCGAGGACCCGGTCGCCCGCCCCAGGACCGTCGTCGACCGGCTGCGGGAGCACGTGGCCCAGGTCATGGGGTACGCGCCGGAGCACATCGACCCAGGGACACCGCTCACCGAACTCGGGCTCGACTCCCTGATGGCCGCCCGCATCCTGGCCGCCGTCGCACGGGACTTCGGCACCGTCGTCGAACCGCGGGTGCTGCTGCGGGGCGGCACCGTCGCCGCGCTCGCCGACTGGCTGGAAGCGCCGGACGACGACGGGTCGGAGCCGTCGTCCGGGGACGGGTTCACCGGGGTGCTGCCCCGGGACGCAGCCGAGCGCATGGTCGCCGGCGCCTGGCAGAGCGTCGCCGGCGGCCGGCCGCCCGGCGCCGAGGACGACCTGGGCCTGCAAGAACTGCCCGCGGAGCGGCGGGCGAAGCTGGCCCAGGTGCTGTCCGAGCGCGCCGGCTGGGAGGTGCCGGCAGCGGATCTGCTGCGCGGCCCGGCCACCGTCGCGGGCATCGCCGGACTGCTGCGCCCGCGCCTGGAGGCCCCCGTCAGCGGTCCGCTGCGCGTCCTGCGGGAGGGCGGCAGCCGGCCACCGCTCTTCCTGATCCATCCGGCGGGCGGCTCCACCGCCGTCTACCGCGCCCTCGTCCAGCGGCTCGGCGACGACCAGCCCTGCTACGGGCTGGAGCGGCTGCCCGGCCCCGACGCGGTCCACGAGCGGGCGGCGGCGTACGCGCGGCTGGTCCGGGAGACCCGGCCGCAGGGTCCGTGGCTGCTCGGCGGTTGGTCCTACGGCGGGGTGGTCGCCCAGGAGACGGCGCGGCTGCTGGCCGCCGACGGGAGCGTGCCCGCGCTGATCCTGATCGACAGCGTGCTGCCGCTGCCCGTCCCCGAACTGCCGCCGCTGGAGGAGGCCCGCCGCCGCTTCGCGGACTTCGCCGCGTACGTCGGGCGCACCTACGGCAGCCCGCTGCCGCTGCCCTACGAGGAGCTCGCGACACTCGACGACGCCGGGCAGATCGCGTTGGTGGTCAAGGCGCTGGAGCAGGCGGCGGACCTCCCCGCCGCCGTGCTGGAACACCAGCGCACCTCGTATCTGGACCTGCGCAGCGGCGAACGGCACACCCCGCGCCCCTACGCCGGCCGCACGCTGCTCTACCGGGCCACGCGCAGCGCGCCGCACACCGTCCAGGACGCCCGCTACATCCGTACCGACGAGGCGCTCGGCTGGGACGGGTCCTGCCAGGACCTCTCCGTCACACCGATCGAGGGAGACCACCTGTCCCTGCTCGATCCGCCCGCGGTCGACGACCTCGCCGCACGACTCAACCACGACCTCGGCCTCAACCCGGACACGACAAGAGGGATCTGATGCACACACAGCGCCGCCGCCTTACCTCCCGCGCCGCCGTCACCGCGGCGGCCATCCTCGCGGCGACCGCCGCACTGACCCTCGGCCCCACCGCGCTCGCCCCCGCCGCCACGCCGGCCGCGCCGGCCCGCACCGCCCTGGACGGTGCCTCCATCGTCTCCGAGACGTGGCTCGACAGCCGCACCGTCGACCTGCAGATCAACTCCCCGGCGGTCGGCGGCACCGTCGCGACGCGGCTGCTGGTTCCCGCCGGCTGGTCCGCCCAGGCCACCCGCACCTGGCCGGTGCTCTACCTGCTCCAGGGCGCGCACGACGACTACACCTCCTGGACCCGTGAGACCGACATCAAGCAGTTCACCGCGGACAAGCAGGTCATCGTCGCCATGCCGTCGTCGGGCCCTACCGGTATCCCCAGCACCTGGTGGAACTTCGGCTCCAACAAGCCGGACTACGAGACCTTCCAGGTCACCGAGTTGGTCCAGTTGCTGCAGCAGAACTACCGGGCCGGCACGGCGCGGGCCATCGGCGGTGTGTCCACCGGGGGCTGGGGCGCCATCGCGTTCGCCGCCCGGCACCCCGGGACGTTCAAGGCGGCCGCCTCGTACAGCGGGGTCCTGCACACGACGCTGCCCGGTATGCCGGTCGTCGTGCAGCTCATCGTGGGGCGTGAGGGCCTCCTGCCGTGGGCGCTGTGGGGCTCGCCGATCTTCCAGAGCCCGCTGTGGAACGCCCAGAACCCCTACGCCGTGGCCTCGAAGCTGACCGGCACCAGCCTCTACCTCTCCTCCGGCACCGGCGTCGTCGGCGGGAACGGGGAGCTGAGCGCCGAGGCCCTGGAGACCACCCTGTGGCCCGCCTCCCAGAGCTTCGCCGCCCGGCTCAACCAGCTCGGCATCCCCGCCCAGACCCACTTCTACCTCGGCGGCACCCACAGCTGGACCTACTGGCGCAACGAGTACAAGACGTCCTGGCCGCTCCTCTCCCAGGCCCTGGGACTGTGACCGGCTGAGCGGCCGCACAGGGGCCGGGCTCAGGCGCGCCGCGGCTCCCAGCGGAACAGGCGCCGGGCGGCCAGCAGCACCCCGGCCGTCCACAGAGCGGTGATCAGCAGGGCGGGGACGGCGGACTGCCAGGTGTCCAGGAAGGAGAGACCGGCCAACGGGCCGCCGTTCCAGCTCTCGTGGCCGAAGGTCCGGCCGAACCAGGCGGTGCGCAGCGCCTGTACGACCGGGGTCAGCGGCAGGGCGTGCGCCGGCCCCTGCAGCCAGGACGGCAGGGAGGACAGGGGAGTGGCGACGCCCGCGCCGAACATGCACAGCATGAGGACGGGCGTCGCGACCAGCGGGGACGTCTCGGCGCTCGGCGTCAGCCCGGACAGCGCCACGGCGAGCAGGGCGAACAGCAGATAGCCCGAGGCCAGGGCGAGCAGCAGCAGCGCCGGGTCGGCGGGCGGCGGCGCGTGGAACAGGCCGACGGCGAGGGCGCCCAGGACCACGGTCTGCAGCAGGACGACGATGGCGCTCGCGCCGATCTGCCCGGCGAAGACGGCACTGGGAGGCACTTCCGTGCCGCGCAGCCGCTTGAGCACCAGATCGTCGCGGCGGGCGACGACCGCGTTGAGGAGGTTGACGAAGGAGGTGACGAGCGCCAGCCCGATGAAGCCGACGGTGACGTAGCCAGCCGCGTTGACCCCGCCGATCTCCCTGTCGCGCAGCGGCGCCGCGACGAACAGGTCCAGCAGGACGGGGAGCAGGAAGCCGATGAAGGTGGAGCGGCGGTTGCGCCAGAACACCTTCCAGGACAGCAGGAGCTGGCCGTGGGCGTAGCGGGTCCAGGTCATCGTGCCGCCGCCTTGCTGTGGTGGTCGGGCCGTACGGGGTCGTGGTCGGTCGGAGCTGCCGGAGCTGCCGGAGCTGCCGGAGCCGCCGGCCGGTCGGCCGCCAGGGCGAGGAACACATCCTCCAGCGAGGCCTGCCGCACCTCTATGCCGTCGAGTTCGACGCCGAGCGCGCCGGCCCATTCGTGCAGCACGGCCAGCGCGGGCGCCGTCCGGGCGACGGCGTAGGACACCGCGTCACCCCGTACGGCCAGGTCGGCGCCGGGAAGGCGCGGCAGGTCCGCGGCGGTGGCGCCGAGCGGCAGCGGGAACGTGATCCGGGTGCGCTGCCCGGACAGCACCTCGGCGACGGTGCCGGTGGCCGTGACGCGGCCCGCGTCCATGATGGCGACGCGGTCGGCGAGCTGCTGGGCCTCCTCCAGGTAGTGCGTGGTCAGGACCACGGTGGTGCCGGCCGCGCGCAGCTCCCTGACGAGCTGCCAGGTGGTGCGGCGTGCCTCGGGGTCCATGCCGGTGGTGGGCTCGTCGAGGAAGAGCAGTTCGGGGTCGTTGAGCACGGCGAGCGCGAGGTCCAGCCGGCGGCGCTCACCCCCCGAGAGCTGTCCGACGCGGGTGCCCGCCTTGCTGTCGAGCCCCACCCGGCCGAGGACGTCGGCGGTGGCGCGGGCCCGCCCGGTGAAGCGGCGCCAGGCGTCCACCGTCTCCCGGACGGTCAACTCCTTGAAGAAGCCGCCCTCCTGGAGCATCACCCCGGTCCTGCGGCGGAGCGCGGGCCCGTCCGCGTAGGGATCCAGGCCCAGCACCCGCACGGAGCCCGAGGTGGGCGGCCGGTAACCCTCGACGACTTCGAGGGTCGTGGTCTTGCCGGCCCCGTTGGTTCCCAGCAGCGCGAACAGTTCCCCGCGCCGGACGGTGAACGACACTCCGCGTACCGCCTCGTAGTCCCCGTAGGACTGCCGCAATTCTGCGACTTCTATGACTTCAGGAGTTTCTTTCATAGGCACATGGTGCGCGGTACCAGAGAAGGTCTGCAAGGGGACATGAATTCATTTTACCTTCCTGAGCTGCGGGTTCAGTGAATATGTAGAACGTCATAAGAAAGCGGTATGACATTTTGCAGGCGGTGTTTCTGACATTCTCCACTGATGTGCGGACGGCCCACGGGTGCATATTTCTCTCATCGCCGGAAGCGGCCGGGAAAACCGGAAGCCGAAGGGGACGAGGGAAACGGCGGACCGGCCCACCAGGGTCCGGCGCCGTGAATCGAGAGGAGTCGGCCATGGCTGACGACAAGAACATCACCGAGACCGCCGCTGTCGCCGAGACCGAGCAGTTCGACATCGAGGTCGAGGAGCTGGACACCGTCTCCGGCGGCATCAGCGTCAGCTCGCTGCTCTCCGCGGCCTGCCCGGTCTCGTCCTTCAGCTCGGTCTCCAACTGACCTCACGGTCACGGTTGGCAAGGCCTCCGAGCCTGACGCAGTAGCGGCCGACTGAGGCCGGGCCGGCGGGCGTCACCGCTCCGCCGGCCCGCCACGGCCGCGGGAATCCGCGCCTCGGTGGGACCGACACGGTCCCACCGGGGCGCCCCTCTTCCCGCACCCGGCACCCCACGAAACGAACCCAAAGACCGCCCAACCCACGGACCGACAAGGAGAACCGGGCATGGAAAGCCTCCGCCACCAGCTCACGCGGTTCATCCAGGACCCGGCCGCGCGACGCGACCCCGCCGGGCTCTACCGGCGGCTGCTGACCGAGGCCCCGGTACTGGACCTGGGACGCGTCCACGTCATCTCCGGCTACGAGGAGATCGTCACCGTCCTGATGCACCCCGGAACCGCGGTGGACCCCGCCGCGATCGGGCTCGACCGCCCCGGTTCCTCCGCGCTGGCCCAGGTGATCGCCCGCACCCTGCCGATGCGGGACGGCGCCGACCACACCCGCCTCAAGCGCCTCGCCACCGCCGCGTTCAGCGCCCGCCGGCTCGCCGAGATCCGCGCCAGGATCGAGGCCACCACCGAGGAACTGCTCGCGCCCCTGCTGGCCGCCGGCTCCTTCGACCTGGTCGCCGACCTCGCCGTGCCACTGCCCGTCGCGGTGTCGTGCGCGATCCTCGACGTGCCGCCCGAGGAACGCGAGCGGGTGACCGGCTGGGCCGGACTGGTCGCACGCTCCCTGCTCGACCCCTTCGCCGGCGCGGAGCGGACCGCCGCGCTCGACGCCGAGTTCGAGGGGTTCCGCGACTGGGTCGAGGAGTTGTGCGCCGCCCGGGCGGCGCGCCCCGGCAACGATCTGATCAGCCGCCTCGTCCAGGCCAGGGACGCGGGCCGGCTGGACGACGAGGACCTGCTCGCCTTCGTCGTCATGCTCTTCGCCAACGGACTCGAAACCCTCACCTCCGGCCTCGCGGTCGCCGCCTGGCAACTGCTGAGGAACCCCGGGCTCGCCGCCGGGATCCGCGCGCGACCGGACACCGCCGAGGCTGTCTTCGACGAGTGCCAGCGGCTGGGCAGCCCGGTCCGGGCCAGCGCCCGCGGACTGGGCGGCGACGTACGGGTCGGCGACACCCTGCTGCCCGCGGGACGGGTGGTGCTGCTGCTGTACGCGGCCGCCAACCGCGATCCCCGCCGCTTCCCCGACCCCGATCGATTCGACCCGGCCCGGGCGGAGCGCCGACACCTGGCCTTCGGACACGGGCCGCACCACTGCCTGGGCGCTCCGCTGTCCCTGATGGCCGGCGGAACGGTCCTGGCCCTGCTCGCCGCGGCAGGCGCCGAGCGGGAACTGAGCACTCCGCTCGACGAGAGCACCGCCCGGTGGAGCGAGCAGTTCGTCTTCGGCGGGCTGCGGGAACTGCCCGTCGAGGCCCGGCAGCTCACCGCCCTCGGCGCGGGGGTGTGACGGCGATGACGACCACGGTCCCGACCACCGCGAACACCGCCCCGGCCGTCCCCGACGGAGAACCGCCCGCGCGAGCGGAGCGAACGGGTCCGTCCCCTCAGGCGGTGACGATCGCCGCCGCGGCGGCCGCCGCACAGCTCGAACCGGGCCTCGACCGCCCGGTCCGTGTCATCGGGAGCCGACTCGGCTCCGCGCTCGTCGCACTGGTACTCGCCCTGGGGGCGGGCGGCGCCTGGGCGGGCTGGGGGTCGCTCCCCAACACCCTGTCGCTGCCCGGCGTACTGGCCCACGGGCCCGCACCGGTCCTCGCCCGCGCCGACGTCGCCGGTACGGTGCTCGACCTGCGGGTCCGCCCGGGGGACCCGGTCACCCGCGGACAGCTCCTCGCGCTGCTGCGCACCCCCGGGCCCGGCCAGGGCGGCACCGCCGAGCTCCGCTCCCCGGCGGACGGCACGGTCGCCGCCGTGCTGACCGCGCCCGGCGGCACGCTGACGGCCGGCGCCGCGCTGCTCACCCTCGATCCGGCCGGCGAACCAGCCACGTTGCGGCTCTACACCGGTTCCGCCCGGGACCTGGCACGCCTGCGACCCGGCCAGTCCGTCCTGCTGCCGCTGCCGTCCGGCACGGTGCGCGCCCACATCACCGCCGTGGACCCCTACCCCGCCCGCGCCGACTCGCTCGACGGCGTGCTGCCGCTCGGCGGGGACGACCTGGGGGCGGGCGCGGACCCGGTCTGGACGATCACCGCCGTGCCGGACGGCGGGGCCGCCGCGCTCCCCGCGACGTTCGGCCCGGTGTCCGTGGACGTCTCCGTCGATCTCGGCTCGCGCCGCCCCTACCAGGTCATCCTGGGTACGGGGGCCGGACGATGAGCCTCGACACCCGCACCGCGGAGGAACAGCGGGACCGGCAACCGAAGGCCGCTGCCGTGAGCCCCACTCCTGAGCCGAAAGCCGCCCGCGTGCCGCGCCGGCGCCGCCATCTGCGGACACCCGTCGTCCCGCAGATGGAGGAGCAGGACTGCGGGGCCGCCTGCCTCGCGATCGTCCTGGGCGCGTTCGGCCGCCGCACGACCCTGCACGAGGCGTCACGCTCCTGCGGTGTCTCCCGTGACGGCGTGAGCGCCGCCGCGGTGGCCCGTGCCGCGGGCCGCTACGGCCTGGTGGCACGGGGCCGCCGGGTGGTGCGCGGCGAGGACCGGCTGCTGGGCCTGGAGTCCGTGCCGGTGCCCTCGATGGTGCTCGTCACCGGACCGCACTTCGCGGTCTTCGAAGGCATCAAACGCGGCCGGGTCCGCGTCAACGACCCTTCACTGGGCAGCCATTCGGCGACCCCGGCGGAGTTCTGGGACTCCTTCGCGGGCATCGCGGTCGGCTTCGAACCCGGCCCCGGCTTCGAACGCGGCGGCGCCCGGTTCCCCTTCCTGCGGGGACTGCTGTCGCGAGTGCGGCCCTACGGGTTCGCGCTGTTCGCCGCCGTGCTGGTCGCGGTGGTGCTCACCGTTCCCGCGATGGCCGCGGCGTTCCTGCTCCGGGCCTACCTCACCTCGGTGACGCTCGGCGGAACCGGTGCCTGGGCGACCCCGCTCGTGCTGGCCACCGGCGGTTCGGCCGCCGCGGTGCTGCTCGGCACCTGGCTGCAGCAGAGCGTCGTCAACCGGGTGCTGGCCTCCATGGCGGCCCGCACCTCGACCGGATTCCTGTGGCGCATGCTGCGGCTGCCCGGATCGTTCTTCCACCGCAGGCAGCTCGGCGGCCTGGTCACCAGGGTCCAGATCAACGACGGGCTCTCGGCGCTGCTCTCCTACCGTGCCGCCGGGGCGGCGGCCGCGGCCGCCACCGCTGCCGCGCACCTCACCGCCCTGTTCTGGCTGCAACCCCGGCTGGCCCTGGTGCCGGTGGCGGTGGCCGTCATCGACGTCGCGGCCCTGAAGCTCGCCGACCGGCGGCGCGGCGGGATGCTGCACCAACTCCACTCCGAGCAGCACAAGCGCGACGGGGTGGCCTTCGCCGGGATCTCCGCCATCGAGACGCTGAAGGCCGAAGGCGCCGAGGACTCGTTCTTCCGCTCCTGGTCCGGCTGGCAGGCGCGGGCCATGGACACCGCGCAGAACGTCGCCACCGCCGTCCTCGTACCGCTCTCGCTGCCGACCGCGCTCACCACGGCGGGCACCGCGGCCGTCGTGGTGGCCGGCACCGCGCTGCTGATCGGCGGCAGCGTGAGCGTCGGCACCCTGCTGGCCTTCCTGCTGCTGCTCAACGGGTTCCTCCTGCCGGTCACCCAACTCGTCGGCACCGGCTCCGAGCTGACGATGGCACGGGCGCAGTCCGCGCTCCTCGACGACGTCGAGCTCTCCGAGCCCGACCCCTATCTGACGGCCGTCCTGGACCCCGTGGACGGATCGGCCGGGCCTGTCGCGCTCAGCGGCCTGCTGGAGCTGCGGGACGTGTCCTTCGGGTACGACCCCAACCGGCCGGCCACCCTGGAGGGCATCTCGCTGACCGTGCGGCCGGGGGAGTGGGTCGCGGTCGTCGGATCGAGCGGCAGCGGGAAGTCCACGCTCGCCCGGCTCGCCGCCGGGGTGCTGCGGCCCTGGACCGGCGAGGTACTGCTGGACGGCGTGCCGCGCGAATCACTGCCCCGCGCCGTGGTCACCAGCCAGGTCGCCTACGTGGAGCAGCGGCTGCGGCTCTTCGAGGGCACCATCCGCGACAACCTCACGCTGTGGTAGCCGGCGGCCGACGCGGGCGCCCTGCACCGGGCGCTGGCCGACGCCGAGGCGGCCGATCTGGTCCGCGGACGCGGCGGCCTGGACGCCGGCCGGATCGAGGAGGACGCGCGGAACCTGTCCGGCGGTGAGCGGCAGCGGCTGGAACTGGCCCGCGCGCTGGCCCTCGACCCCCCGCTGCTGGTCCTCGACGAGGCGACCTCCGCGCTGGACGCGCGCACCGAGGCGCTGGTCAACACACACCTCCGCCGGCGCGGCGCGAGCTGCCTGGTGCTCGCCCACCGGCTGAGCACCGTGCGGTCCGCCGACCGGGTGGTGGTCCTGGAGGGCGGCCGCGTCGTCCAGCAGGGCACCCCGGCGGAACTGGCCGCGGTACCGGGCCGCTACCGGACGCTGCTGTCCGAGGCCGGTGCGCCCGCCGAACCGCCCACCGAACCGCCGGCCGACTCGCCGACTCCGAACCGTCCCGTGCAGGAGCAGTCATGACGCCCACTCAGCAGGCGGAGCGCGGCCGGACCGATGCCGCGACGGCCGCACTGAACGCGACGGCGGCGGCCAACCGCGCGACCCTGGCGGCCGCGCTCGACAGCCTGGCCCCGGCCGCCCGCCGGCCGGGCCGGGAGGCCCGCGCGGTCGCCGTCCCGCCGCCGGACCCCGCCGCCCACGCCCGCGCCGTCCTGGCGGCCCTCGGCCCCGCCCTGGGGATCGAGGTGCCGGCCGAACCGCCCGCCGCGGTACGCACGGCCCGCGATCCGCTGGTCGCGCTGCTGCGCCGGCTGGGAGTGCGCTGGCGGCAGGTCACCCTGCCGGCGGGCGCGGACGGTCACGGTGATCCCGGCGGCACCGCCGGTGCGATGATCGCGTTCGCCGCCGCCGACGGCCGCCCGCTGGCCCTCGTGCCGCGCGGCCGCGGCCACCTGCTGTACGACCCGGCGGCCGGGAGCGGCGGCCGGGGACGGCGCCGGCCGGGGCCCGCCTGCTCGCGCCAGGCGCTGCTGCTCTACCGGCCGCTGCCGCCCGGCACCCCGACCCCCGGCTCACTGCTGCGCTTCGCGCTCGGCGCCCCCGGAACCCGGGGCGACCTGGCGGTCCTGGCGGGCACCGGCCTGCTCACCGCCGTCCTGACGCTGCTCGTTCCGCTGAGCGCCGGGCTGCTCATGCCGCGCCTGCTGGCCGCCGACGGCCACCCGCTGCGCTGGCTGGCGCTGCTGCTCGGCGCGGCCTCCGCGGCGGGACTGCTGCTCCTGCTGGTCCGCAACACCGCCGCCGTGCGGCTGACCGGACGCATCCAAGCGGCGCTGGAGCCGGCCGTCTGGGACCGGCTGCTCACCCACGACGCCCGGTTCTTCCGGGACTTCTCCACCGGCGACCTCGTGCACCGGGCCAACGCGGTGGCCGAGGCGCGCCAGGCCCTGTCGGAGGTGCTGGTCTCCGCGGTGCTGGGAGCGTTCTTCTCCCTGTCGGGCCTCCTGCTGCTGCTCACCGTGGACCTGCGGCTCGGCGGGGTGCTGCTGCTCGCCGCGGTCGCCGCCGTCACCGTCCTGCTCCTGCTGGGCCGGCGCAGGCAGCGGTACGAGTCCGAGGTGTACGCGCTGCACGGCCGGCTGCACGGCGTGCTGTACGGGCTGCTGCTCGGCATCGACAAGCTCCAGACGGCGGGCCGCGAGATCCAGGCCTTCGCCCGCTGGGCCGGCCCCTTCGCCCGGCAGAAGCACGCGGACGCCGCTGCCATGCGCGCCGACGCCGCCTCGGGCGCCGTCACCGCCGCGCTGCAGCCGCTGCTGCTCGCCGTGCTGCTGGCGGCTGCCGCCGCCGGAGGCACCGGGAGCGTGTCCGCCGGACACCTGATGGCGGCGGGCATCGCGGCCGGCCAGGTGGCGCTGGCGCTCGGCCAGTTGACCCACGCGGCGGCCACCGCGTACGGCATCGCGCCGGTACTGGACCGGCTGCGGCCGGTGCTCGCGGCGCCCGCCGTCCCCGCCTCGGGACCGCACCGCCGCGACCCCGGCGTGCTGGGCGGCTCGGTCGCCCTCGAAGAGGTGACCTTCCGCTACCCGGGCGCGGCGGTGCCGGCCCTGGACCGGATCAGTCTGCGGGCCGAAGCGGGCGAGTTCGTCGCCGTCGTCGGACCGTCGGGCGCCGGAAAGTCGACCCTGATCCGGCTGATCCTGGGCTTCGACGTCCCCGAGTCCGGCACCGTGCGCCACGACGGGCAGGACCTCGCCGGCCTCGACCTGCGCCTGGTGCGCGGCCAGTTGGGAACCGTCCTGCAGAACGGGCGGACGCTGCGCGGCAATCTGCTGGAGAACCTGGCGGGCACCGACCCCGACGTCACCGAGGACGACGTCTGGGCCGCCGCGGAACAGGCCGGCATCGCGGCCGAACTCCGCTCCCTGCCGCTCGGTTTGGGCACGCGCATCGGTGAGGACGCCCAGGGGTTCTCGGGTGGCCAGATCCAGCGGATCCTGCTCGCCCGCGCGCTGGTCCGGCGCCCCGCCGTGCTGCTGCTCGACGAGGCGACCTCCGCCCTCGACAACGCCACCCAGGCCCACGTCGCCGACGCCGTGGCAGCCCTCGCCACCACCCGCGTCGTCATCGCCCACCGGCTCAGCACCATCCGCCGGGCCGACCGTATCCACGTCCTGGACGCCGGGCGGGTCACCGCCTCGGGGACCTACGACGAACTGCTCGACCACGACCCGCTGTTCACCCGCCTCGTCCGACCCCAGGAGATCTGAGATGACGCTCGACCTGCAGGCCTGGCTCACCACCCCCGCCGTGCCGGGACCGGCCACCGGGTCCCCGGCGGGCGACAGCACGCTCCTGCCCGGCGTGCCCCGCGGCGACGACCGGCTGCGTGCGGTGATCGCCCTGGCCGCCTCCTTCCCCGAACGCGCCGCCGCCTCGGCCACCCTCGTCGAGACACCGGACCACGGCAGCAGACCACCGGTCTTCACCGCCGCCGAGGACGAGCAGCACAGCCGCTCCACGGCCGTCGCGGGCTGGCTGCGGCGCGCGGCGGGTGACCCCGCGGCGGCCGGCGTCCTGCTGGAGCACCTGGCGTCCACCGGCCGCGAACTCGGCGACGGGCTGCGGCCGGTCGCCCTGCGCGACCCGTCCGTCGTCCCGGACTGGGCGCACGCCCTCGTCGGCTTCCTGCGCGCCCAGCCGGCCGCCCCCACCGCCGCGACCACCGCGCCGGGCGCGATCACCGCGTCGTTCCGCACCGCCGCCGGCGCCCTGCTGCCCTGGGACGCCGCGGGGGCCGGGAACACCGCGTCCGTGCTCGGCGTGCAGGTACTCGACTCCGCCCGTGCCGACCTGGCCGAGACCCTGGTGCGACGGCTGACCGAGGCGCTGGACCTGCCGATGCGCTACGAGGTCCAGTCCTCGTCCGCGCACCCCGGCGGCGGCGACTGGGACACGCAGGGTGGCCCCGACGCCTCGCAGGAGGGCTGGCTGGCCCGTCTGGAGCGGCTGCCCGCCCTCGCCTTCCTCGTCGGTACCGCCTGCCGCCACTGGCAGCACGTCTACACCGAGATGTTCGCCCGCCTCGCCTCCGACCGGGACCTGCTGCGCACCCGCATGTGGGGCGGCACGGACCCGGGCGCGCTGGCCGCGGTGCACGGTGACGCGGGCGACCGCCACGCGGGCGGCCGGTCCGTCGCCCTCCTGCACTTCGCCGACGGCCAGGGCCTGGTCTACAAGCCGAAGGACCTGCGGCACGCCACCGCCTACATGGACCTGGTGCGCGACCTCAACGCCGCGGGCCTGTCACCCGAACTCCACGTCCGCACCGTGCTGGTGCGCAGCGACCACAGCGCCCCGGACGACATCGCGGCGACCGGACCGGCCGCCGACCCGGTGACCGAGCACGCGCCCGACCACGGCGACGCCTACGGCTGGGAGGAGCTCGTTCCGGCCCTGCCGTGCACCGACCGCGAGGGCTTCGCCCGCTTCTACCGCCGGCTCGGGATGACCGTCCGGCTGGTGCAGCTCCTCGAAGGCCGCGACCTGTGGTCCGACAACCTGCTGGCGAGCGGCGAGTACCCGGTCATCACGGACCTGGAGTGCCTGCTCTACCCGAGGGTCCAGACCCCGCCGGCGCTGCCCGCCGGGCAGGGCGGGCTGCTGGACGTCCTGGAGTCGACCGTGGTGCGCACGGCCATGGCCGTGCAGCCGTGGGTTCCGTCCAAGGACCGCCCGGTGGTCGACATCGGCTGCCTCTCGCGCGCCGACGACCTGGAGATCGAACCCGGCAAGCCGGCCCTTCCGCTGCCGCCCTACCGGCCGGTGCACGACGGGGAGAAGGCCGACCCGTGGGAGTACACGGACGAGGTCGTCGCAGGCTACCGCGACATGCACCGCACGCTCGCCGGGATGCGGGAGCGGCTGGCGTCCCCCGACGGCCCGCTCGCCGGCTTCAAGGGCGTCTGGGTGCGCTACATCTGGCGGCACACCTGGGACGGGTACAAGATCCTGCGGACCTCGACGAGTCCGCTCGCCCTGTCCGACGGCGCCACCCGCGAGACGGTGATCGCCGGCGCGCTGCGCGGCGCCGTGGCGGCCCGCGCCGGCGACAGCGCACGCGGCGACCTGCTGGAGGTGGTGCTCAGCGAACTCGACTCCTACCGCGTTCTGGACATCCCCTTCTTCCGCTCGCTGACCACGTCGTCCTCGGTGTTCACCGCGCAGGGGCACGAGATCCCCGGCCACTTCCAGAGCACTGCCTGGGACCGGCTGCACGCCCGGATCACCGAACTCGACCGCTTCGACCTGGATCTGCACACCGCGGTCCTGTCCGGCTGCGTCGACGCGGCACGGTCCGGCACGCAGCTCCCCCCGGCCACCACCACCCGCACCCGCACCCCGCTCTCGGTACCGACGTCCGGTGAACTCCTCGACCACGCCGTGCGGCTGGGCGACCAGATGCTGGCCGACCGGCAGCGCACCCCCGCGGGCGGCGGCTGGATCGGACTGAGCTGGTACCCGGCCACCGGGCTGCGCCAGGTCGAGGTGCTCAGCGGCGTGGACCTCGTCACCAGCGGCGTCGGCGTGGCGCTCTTCCTCGCCGAGCTCTGGTCGGCGACCGGTTCGCCGCGCTTCCGGCAGGCGGCGCACGAGACGCTGTGGGCCGCGGCCTCCCTCATCGACCCCCGCCACCCGGCCTCCTTCGGCTTCGCCCGCGACACCCGGCTGGCCTCGGGGGTCCCGGTGCCCGGCGGCCTCGCCGGCCCCGGCTCCCTCATCCACGCCCTGGCCCGCGGGGCCGAGACCCTCGCCGAGCCCGCCTTCCTCGACGTGGCGCGGGCCCTGGTGCCCGGAGCGGCGGCCCTCGCGGCGGCGCCGGCCGGCCGCTCCTCGGCAAGGGACGCCGACCGGCTCCCGTACCAGGACGGCCCGTTGGGAACGGCCGGACTGCTGCTGAACCTGCTGCGGCTGCGCCGCTCCTCGGGCGCCGGCCCGGCGGGCGCGGCCACCGACGCCGACGCGGCCATCCGCGACCTCGCGGAAGCCGCCCGGCAGGCCCTGGCGTCCGACGCCCCGACCGGCCGCCGCACCAGCCCGGCGACCTTCCTCGACCTGGTGCCGACCGGCGCCGACAGCATCGCCGCGGCCCTCGCCCGTACCGTCGCGGAAGCCCCCGGTCTACTGGCCGACCCCGACGCCGCCCGCGCGCTGCTGCGCGCGCACCGGTTCACGACAACCGTCCGCGGCGGACGGCTGGCCTGCCTGGACACCGCCGTCTCGCTGGGCACCGACGCCGTCCACCCCGGTGACCTCGCCGGACTCACCCCGCCCGTCACCGCCGCCGAGATCGCGGCGCTGGGCACCCGCGAACTGGTCGCCGCCGCGGGCGAGGCCCTGACCTCGGCCGAGGCCGGACTGCTGCACACCCTGGACGACGACCTCGGCGGTGCCGCCGCCGGGGCCCTGGTCCCCGGGCCGTTCTTCGACGGCCGGGAAGCGGCCGGCGTCCTCGTCGCCGAACTGCTGCGCCGCCACCGCGCCACCGGCAGCTGGTTCGGGGACCGGGCCGCCGACGACCGCGTCAACCTCGGCGCGCTGGACGGCAGCGCCGCCGTCGGCCTCCTGCTGCTGCGGCTGATCGACCCGGCCACCGCCCCGCTCGCCACCCTGCGCTGACGCCGGCGCCCACCCCGGGGTCGCAGCCCGGCCCGCCCGAACCACCTACGCATCACGGAGTCCTCATGACCAGTACCCGGCCGACGCCCGGCATCGGCTTCAAACGGCACTACACCCCCTACGTCGTCGACGGCGAGGCCGTCTACCTGGTGTCGGAACGTGGCGTCAGCGTCGTCAACGGCGCGCTGGCCGAACGGCTGGCGCCGCTCCTGGACGGCACCAGGAGCGCTGTCGAGATCGGTGCGGAACTCGCGCCCGCGGTGCCCGCCGACCGGGTCGCCACCGCCCTGGACCGGCTCGTCGCCGGAGGTTGGGCCGCCGCGTCCGACCCGGCGACCGACCCCGCCGCCGCCGGATTCTTCGAGATGGCGGGCCGCGACGGCGACACGGCCGTCGCCGCCCTGCGGGACGCCCGGATACGGGTCGAGGTCTACGGGAAGGTGGCACCGGAGCCGTTCGCCGCGGCGCTGCTGGCGGCCGGCGCCGCGCACGTGGAACTGGCACCGGCGTACACCGCCGACGCCACCGGCGCCGACCTCGTGGTCGCGCTGACCGACGACTACCTCAACCCGGGCCTGGCCGCCCGCAACGCGGCCGCCCTCGCCTCCGGCACCCCCTGGATGCTCGCCCGGCCGGTCGGCTCGATCGTCTGGGTGGGACCGGTCTTCGTCCCCGACGCGCCCGCCTCCGCCGGCCCTCCGGCGGCAGCACCCGTCGCGGGAACCGGCTGCTGGGAGTGCCTGGCGCACCGGCTCTCCGCCAACCGGCAGTCGCTCAGCTACCTCCAGCACCGGCTGGGCAGGGACCAGCCGGTACCGACCGTCGGCGCGCACCTGGCGCCGACGGCCGCCCTCGGGGTGCAGTTGGCCGCGCTGGAGGCCGCCAAGTGGGCCGCGGGCGTCCGCCCGGAGAAGGCCCAGGTGCTGACGTTCGACACCGTGCTCGCCGAGGCCGAACGCCACGAGCTGGTCCGCCGCCCGCAGTGCCCCGCGTGCGGCGACGCCGCGACGATGGAGCGCCGCCAACTGGCACCGGTGCGCTTCGAGAGCCGCGCCAAGGCGTTCACCGCCGACGGCGGCCACCGCTCCTCCTCGCCCGAGGACATGCTGCTGAAGTACCGGCCGCAGCTCAGCCCGGTCACCGGCGTGGTCACCACGTTGGTCCCCGCCGAGCGGACCCCCGGCGGCCTGCGGGTCTACGTCGCCGGCCAGAACCTCGCCCGCCAGGTCGGCGACCTGCGTCAGCTCCGCACCGGCCTGCGCAGCATCAGCTGCGGCAAGGGGCGCACGGACTCGCAGGCGCGGGCGAGCGCGATGGGCGAGGCGATGGAGCGCTACTCCGGGGTGTTCCAGGGCGACGAGGCGCGCCGCACCGCCAGTTACGAGCAGCTCGGCGAGCAGGCGGTGCACCCGGAGACCAGCCTGCTCTTCAGCGACCGGCAGTTCCGTGAGCGCGAGCTGTGGAACGCCAAGAAGTCGATGTTCAACACCGTGCCCGAGCGGTTCCGCGAGGACGCCGTCATCGAGTGGTCGCCCGCCTGGTCGCTGACGTCGGAGCGCACCCGCTGGCTGCCGACGATGTCGCTGTACTACGGCTACCGGCACAACGGCCCGTTCTTCGCCATGGGCGACTCCAACGGCGCCGCCGCGGGCACCTCGTTCGAGGACGCGACGCTGCAGGGCTTCCTGGAGCTCGTGGAACGCGACGCGGTCGCCCTGTGGTGGTACAACCGCGTGCAGCGCCCGGCCGTCGACCTGGACTCGTTCGGCGACCCGTACATCGACCGGATGCGCGAGGTCTACGCGGGCCTGAACCGGGAGATGTGGGCCCTGGACCTGACGGCCGACTTCGGGATCCCGGTGGTCGGCGCGTTCTCCCGGCGGACCGACAAGCCGGCCGAGGACATCCTGATCGCCTTCGGCGCGCACCTCGACCCGCACATCGCGCTGACCCGGGCCCTGACCGAGATGAACCAGTTCCTGTCACCGGTGGCCGACGCCGGCCCCGGCGAGACGGCCTACTCCGGCGCCGACCACGAGCAGAAGGCCTGGTGGACGAGTGCGACGCTCGCCAACCAGCCCTACCTCAAGCCCCTCGACGGTCACGCGCCCGCCGCGGCCGGCCGCTGGGACCCGCTGGCCGCCGACGATCTGCGCACGGACCTGGAGACGGTGCAGCGCATCGTGGCGGAGCACGGCATGGAGATGCTGGTGCTGGACCAGACCCGCCCCGACGTGGGCCTGCCCGTCTCCAAGGTGATCGTCCCCGGGATGCGGCACTTCTGGGCCCGCTTCGCACCCGGCCGGCTCTACGACGTTCCCGTGCGGCTGGGGTGGAAGGCCGCGCCCACCGCGGAGGCCGACCTCAACCCCACCGCCATCTTCATCTGACCGCAGGACGGAAGGCGCGCCATGACCATCACAGAACAGCCGCTGACCCCCGCCGCAGCAGAACTGTCGCAGGTGCGACGGATGCTGACGCTCCGCCAGGACGTGAAGGTGGCGGCCGAGGGCGACGACGTGGAACTCACCCACCCCTGGGGCCGCCAGCGCGTCCACGCGCTCGGCGCGCCGACCGTGCACCGGCTGCTGGCGCTCGGCGCCGGCCCGGTCGACGCCGAAGCGCTGGCCGGGGACCGCGAGGCCGCCCGGCTGCTGAGCCTGCTGGGACGCTTCCCCTATCTGGTGACCAGCATCCTCGACGACCCGCTGACCGGGCCGCTGGCCACCGCCGTGCCGATCGCCCGCTCGGCGTCCACGCCCGGCGCGCCGGACCTGGGCGGCACGGCCGTGGTGCTGTCCCGGTTCGCGTACCTGCGCCGGCTGCCCGACGGACCCTCCGACGGCGGCGGGGGCACGATCGGCCAGGGCTGCGTCATGGAGTCCCCGCTGGCGCCCTACCGGGTGACGCTGCACCAGCCCGCCGCGGCGGCGTTCGTCGCGGCGCTGACCACGCCGCGCACCGCGGCGGAGGCCGCCGCGCTGGCCGGGCTGCCCGAGCAGTCGGGCGCCGCGCTGGCGGCCCTGCTGGCGGGGACCGGGTTCATGGAGCCGGCCGCGGTGGGCGCGGCACCGGAGCTGCCGGCGGCGGACCCGCCGCTGTGGGACTTCCACGACCTGCTCTTCCACTCCCGCAGCCGGGCCGGCCGGCACGACTACACCAGCGGCGGCGTCTTCGCCCACCAGGACGTGCCGCACCCGCCGGCCCTGCCGGGCGCGGGCAGCAACGAGGACGGGCCCGGCATCGACCTGCCGGTGCCGGACTGGGACGAGGTGACCGCCCGGGACCCGCGGCTCACCGAGGTGCTGGAGGGGCGGCGGTCGATCCGCACCTACGCGGAGACCCCGGTGACGCTGGAGCAGCTCGCCGAACTGCTCTACCGGGCGGCCCGGGTGCGGCAGGTGATCCCGCGCGACCCGTCGTCCCCGAACTCCTACGACGCGATCGACCGCCCCTACCCGGCCGGCGGCGCCACGGGCGAGCTGGAGATCTACCTGTCGGTCGCCGCCTGCGAGGGGCTGCCCACCGGGGTCTACCGCTACGACGCGGCCGCCCACCGGCTGCAGCCGCGCCGTTGGCACGGCCCGGCTGACGAGGCGGCGTTCAGGGAACTGCTGACGGCCGCCTGGCGGGCGACCAACTGCACGGTGGACCCGCAGGTCCTGCTGACGGTGACCTCGCGGTTCGGGCGGCTGTCGTGGAAGTACAGCCAGATCGCGTACGCGCTGACGCTCAAGCACGTGGGAGTGCTTTACCAGACCCTCTACCTGGTGGCGACGGCGATGGGCCTGGCGCCGTGCGGGCTCGGCTCCGGCGACACCGACGCGGCGGCGCGCGCCCTCGGCCTGGACTGGACGTCGGAGTCCTCGGTGGGGGAGTTCCTGATCGGCAGCCGCCCGGCGTCGGGTTCCGGCAGCCTGCCGCAGGGCTTCTGCGACATCGTCGACACGATGCGGGAGCAGGGCTGAGCGGGGGTCTTCGACGACACGACTACAGCCAGTCGTTCTCGCGGGCGATCCGTATGGCGTCGCACCGGTTCCTGGCGCCGGTCCTGGCGATGGCCGACGAGACGTAGTTGCGCACCGTCCCCGGGGACAGCGACAGCTGGCTCGCGACCTCGCCGATGGTGCTCCCGGCGGCCACCAGGCGCAGCACCGCGAGTTCCCTGCGGGTCGGTGTGCCAGGGCCCGGCCGGATCGCCACCAGGACCAGTTCCGGATCGAAGACCCTTCGTCCCGCGGCGAGTTCGCGGACCGTGCTGATGAGCCGTTCCGGCCGTACGTCCTTGCGGAGCATGCCGTGCACCCCGTCGGCGTAGGCGCGCTGCACCTCGTCGGCGCGGGGCGCCGCACCGAGCAGCAGGACGGCGGTGCGCGGGGAGAGCGACCGGATCAGCTCGGCGGTCCGCAGTCCGCCCGCTCCCGGCACGTCGAGATCGACGACCGCCAGGTCGGGCCGGCCGGCGGCGGCCTGGGCCACGGCGCTGTCCGCGTCGCACGCCTCGGAGCTGACGCTGAGGTCCGGTTCACGGTCGAGCAGGGCGCTCAGACCGGAACGGAAGAGGTGGTGCCCGTCGGCGAGCAGGACGCTGGTGGCCGTGGGCGGCGCGGCCGCTGTGCTCGGGATGGGCGGGAGGTCCTGCGGTCGGTCGAGTGCCGTGGTCATGTGTCCCGTACTCCCTTCGTCCCCGGATGTGAACCGCTGCTCAGCCCCAGCCCCAGGTGTCGGGGTGCGTCGGGTCGGGCGTGACCGGCGGGTGGGTGGGAGCCGGGGTGGGCGTCGGGGCCGGCGTGGGCCCGTCGGCCACGACGCTGACGGAGTGGGCGGGAGCGGTGGCGGGGGACGCGGCGCCCAGGGAGCTCCCCACGGAGACGGACGCACCGAGGATGACAGCGACAGAGGCGATGGATACCGCGAGCTTGCGCATAGGAATGCCCGAGCCTTCCGTTCGTGGGGATCCCGGACTCCCGCCGGGGTCATGGTCGAACCGGTGTGGAACCGGCCGGTGTTGCTGGTGTTTCCCGCTTCGGATGCTCCGGCTGCCGTGCCGTTCTTCCGACACCATGAGAGTGGCCCGCGGGTGGCCCGGCTGTCAGTAGCCGGAGCTGTCACCAAGCTGCACTGGCACTCTCGGGCCAGCCTCGACCGCCGGACGAGCGGCCTGACGCCCCAATCGCCCCTGGGGTAACCATCACCCCACGAACACCACCGGCCCCACCTGGCCACGCCATCGCCCGTACAGCACCCCGTCAATGGCGCATGGCAGGAAGGTGACACCGGCGGGGGGAGGGGGGTGCGGGAGCGGTAGAAGGGGTTCCCTTTACAACCGTCTGAACTGCGTCTTTACCGCGCGCCTGCGGGCGGATCACGATCGATATGTCCGCGCACCCCGTCCGGCCACGCGTTTTCCCCAGAATCCGAGCTTCCGAAGCCCTCACCTAAGGTTGCTGTACGGCTACGCTGACGCCCTGAGTCGTGGTCGAACACCTTCAGCGGGGTGTTCCTCGACGGCGTTTTTGTCACGGGCGGGTGCGTCGAAAGCTGACCACCCAGGGGAGCTCGGGGGGTACCAGTTGAGTGAACGGCTAGTTCTTGACGCGGTTGCCGAGGGGGTCTATCGGACGATGCTCATGCATCCCGAGTTGGATATCCCCGACGTGGCCGACATGTTGGAGCAGTCGGTGGAGGCCATACGCGGTTCGCTGGACCAGCTCGCCGACCTCGCGCTGGTCCGCCCGGCAGGACCGGCCGGGCGCTGGCGCGCGGTCAATCCCGAGCTGGGGCTCGCCGCGATGCTGGCCCGCCAGGAGGCGGAGGCGCAGCGCCGGCAGAACGAGATGGACCGCAGTCGCAACGCGATGGCCAGTCTGATCACCGAGTTCGCGACGACGCGGCCGGCCAGCAGCTCCTCCGGCGTCGAGATCCTGTGCGACCTGGGCGAGGTCCGGGTGCGGCTGGAGGAACTGGCGGCCGACGCGGCGGGGGAGGTGCTCTCCTTCGCTCCCGGCGGTCCGCAGCCCGCGCATGTCATGGAGGCCAGCCGCGACCTGGACCAGGAGACGCTCGACCGGGGCGTACGGATGCGGACCGTCTACCTCGACAGCGTGCGCAACGACCCGGCCACCGTGCAGTACGCCCGCTGGCTGAGCGAGTTGGGCGGCAGCGTCAGGACCACGCCCACCCTGCCGCTGCGCATGATCATCGTCGACGGCCGGACGGCCGTGGTCCCCGTCGATCCCGAGGACCCGCGCAAGGGTGCGGTGCTGCTGCACAGTCCCGGGGTCATCGCGGCGCTGCGGGCCCTGTTCGAGCAGGTGTGGGACCAGGCGCGGGCGCTCGGGGAGACGCCGACCCGGGACCCTTCCGGACTCACCGTCCAGGAGCGCCAGTTGCTGCGACTGCTCGCGTGCGGTCTCACCGACGAGCGTGCCGCGCAGCGGCTGGGCGTCTCGCTGCGCACGATCCGCCGCATGATGGCGGACCTCATGACCCGCGTCGACGCGCGCAGCCGCTTCCAGGCCGGCGTGCAGATCGCCGCGATGGGCTGGCTCGGCGCCCGCGCACCGGCTCCGCTCGGCGTCGACATCAACGCGGTGCCCGTGGAGTGACGGGCGGGGGGGCCGGTGACGCACCGGTCACCGCGTCAGCGGACGCCCGCACCGCAGGTTCCACCGGCCGGCGCGGCCGACCAGCTCGGTGACCGTCAGCGGCGGGACGTCCAGGCGCCAGAACGCCTGCGGCGGCAGGCCGAGGGCATGGACGAGCGCGGCCCGCACGACCGCGGGCTCCACGACCGCCAGCTCTCGCCCGCCGTCCGGCGCCCGGCCGTCCAGCCACCCGCCGACCCGGCCACACAGCTGCGCCAGCGATTCACCGCCGTGCGGGGCCGCGGCGGGGTCCGACAGCCAGCCGGCCACGCCCTCCGGCTCCGCGGCCGAGACCTCATCCAGCCGGAGCCCCAGCCAGCGGCCCAAGTCCCAGTCCCGCAGGGGCGGCTGCTCCTCGGCGGTGACGCCCAGGAGTTCCGCGGTCCGGCGGCAGCGCGCCGACGGGGCGGTCGAGTACCCGCGCGCGCCCGGCAGTTCGGGCGCTCCCGCGCGCGCCCGGAGCTCCCCGGCGCCGGTCAACGGGCTGCTTCCGTCGTCGAACCGCTCCTGCTCGAAGGCCTCGCTCTCCGCCGAAGAGACCAAGAACACACGCACCGTCATCCCCGCCACCCCTCCCTTGGCCCACCAGCCCCGCAATGGAACACATCGTCGCAGGCCGGCGCGTATCGCCTTGCGCACGGCCTTGGCCGCGGGTATCGCTTCACGGTACGGTTCAGCCCGACACGACGACGGTGTGAACGGAAGCCCGGTGAGAATCCGGCACGGTCGCGCCACTGTGAACCCGGCCCAGCCCGGTAAGTCAGACCCGGCACCTTCGTCATCAGCACCACCAAGTGGGACGCGTGTTCCCGAGGAGGCACTGCCATGGCCCAGTCCGCTGCACCCGCGGCCGCCAGTCCGGCCCTACCCATCACCCCGCTGCCGCTGAAGGCGATCCTGCCCTGGGCAGTGTTCTTCGGCATGCTGGCGCTTGTCCTGCTGTACTTCGTCGGTGCGGAGCAGGGCGCCACGTCCCTGGTCGCCGGAACGGACGTTCACGAGTGGGTCCATGACGGACGCCACCTGCTCGGCTTCCCCTGCCACTGATCGGAAGCCGCTCCAATGAACTCCACCACAGTGCGCTCCCTGCTGGTCCGGGGGATGCTCGCCGGCCTCGCCGCGGGCCTGTTGGCCCTCGTCGTCGCCTACTTCCTGGGCGAACCGAGGATCAACGCGGCCATCGCCTTCGAGGACTCCCACTCCCACGAACACGAGATGGAGATCGTCAGCCGCTCCCTGCAGTCCACGGCAGGACTGGCGACCGGCGTGCTGATCTTCGGCGTCTGCCTGGGCGGGATCGCGGCCCTCGCGTTCTGCTTCGCCCTGGGCCGTGTCGGCCGCTTCACCCCGCGGGCGACCGCCGTGCTCATCTCGGGCGCGGCGCTGCTCACCGTCTTCCTGGTGCCGTTCCTGAAGTATCCGGCCAACCCGCCGGCGGTCGGCGACCATGACACGATCGCCAAACGCACCACCCTGTACTTCCTGATGATCGCGCTGAGCGTGCTGCTCGCGGTGGCCGCCGTCATCCTCGGCAAGCGGCTGGCACCGCGGCTGGGCGCCTGGAACGCCAGTGTCGCGGCCGGGGCCGCGTACCTGTTCGCCATCGGGCTGGCCTACGCCTTCCTGCCCGCGATCAATGAAGTGCCCGCGGACTTCCCACCCACGGTGCTCTGGCAGTTCCGGGTGTCCGCCATCGCCGTCCAGCTCACCTTGTGGACCGCCTTCGCCCTGTCGTTCGGCTACCTCGCCGAGCGCGTACTCACTCCCCGGCCCGCCACGAGCGCGGCCGAGGAAGCGAACAGCGAGAGCGACACGGCGGCACGCACCGCCGCGTCCGCCGGCTGACACGACCGACACGACCACAGCCCGCCGGGGCCACCCCGGCGGGCTGCCGTCGCGCCGCGCCCGGAACCGGCACGGCGCCGAAGGAGTCCGCGTGACCGTCCCCCTCTCCCGGCCGTACGGGGCACGACCCTGCACCCTGGTGGTGTGCCGCGGGTGCTGCTGCGGCAACGCGAGCAAGTATCCCCGCGTCGACCACCAGCGGCAGTTGGACCGGCTGAGCGCCGCGGCCTCGGACTCCGGCGGCCGGCTCGCGCTGCGCACCACCGACTGCCTGGGCCCGTGCGACCAGGCGAACATCGTGGTCGTCCAGCCGTCCGCCGAAGGGCGCCGCAAGGGCGGCCGGGCCGTGTGGATCGGCTTCGCCACCGATGACGGTTCCACCGACGACATCCTCGCTTGGGTGGCCTCGGGCGGCCCCGGCGAGACCGAACCGCCCGCCTCCCTCGCCCTGCAGATCGTGAGCCCGCGGCGCGCCACCCCGCTGCGCCGGCGGCGCTGAGCCCCGGCCCGCGGCCGGACACGGCGGCGCGGCGGGCACTGGGCCGCCCGGAGCACACGGGCCGGAGCCGCCGCGCGGCGCTGATCGACTCTCCCGGTCTGCCCCTACGCTCGCCCGCGTGGCGAGAATCGTGGATGCCGTCAAACGGTTGGTGATCGGCCCGGCGCTGCCGAGCGAGGGGCTGCAGGAGACGCTGCTGCCCAAGCGGCTGGCGCTGCCGATCTTCGCGTCGGACCCGCTGTCGTCGGTCGCGTACGCCACGCAGGAGATCCTGCTGGTGCTCACCCTCGGCGGGCTGGCCTATCTGCACCTGACCCCGTGGGTGGCGGTGGCGGTGGTCGGGCTGATGGCCGTCGTGGTGCTGTCCTACCGCCAGGTCGTGCACGCCTACCCGTCCGGCGGCGGTTCGTACGAGGTGGTCGCCGCCAACCTCGGCCCGTCCGCCGGGCTCGTGGTGGCCGCGTCGCTGCTCGTCGACTACGTGATGACCGTCGCGGTGTCGGTCGCCTCCGGCGTCGACAACATCATCTCCGCGGTGCCCTCCGCCAATGAGTACCGGACCGTGATGGCGGTCGCCTTCGTCGCGCTGCTGGCGGCGATCAACCTGCGGGGGACGAGGGAGTCGGGGCGGGCGTTCGCCGCCCCCACCTACCTGTTCATCGCGGGCGTGCTGATCATGTGTGCCACCGGGCTGTTCCGCTGGCTGATGGGCGACGCGCCGGTGGCGGAGTCCGCCGCGTACGGGATCACGCCGGAGCCGGGCGACACCAACCTCGCCGGTCTGGCGCTGCTGATGCTGGGGCTGCGGGCGTTCTCCAGCGGGTGCACCGCGCTCACCGGTGTCGAGGCGATCTCGAACGGGGTGCCCGCGTTCCGCAAGCCCAAGTCCCGCAACGCGGCCTCCACGATGACCGCGATGGGGCTGATCGCGGTCGTGATGTTCTCCGGCATCACCGCCCTCGCGATGATCTCCGACGTCCACATCACCGACGACACCTGCCGGCTGACCGGCGTCCCGGGCGACTGTGCCACCACACCGCAGCGCACGGTCATCGCCCAGCTGGCCGCCGCGATCTTCGGCGGGGAGCACAGCTTCGGGTTCTTCTTCATCCAGGCCGCCACCGCCCTGGTCCTCGTCCTCGCCGCCAACACCGCGTTCAACGGCTTCCCGCTGCTCTCGTCGATCCTGGCGCAGCACCGCTACCTGCCGCGCCAGTTGCACACCCGCGGGGACCGGCTGGCCTACTCCAACGGCATCATCGCCCTGGCCGTCGTCGCCGGCGCCCTGCTGTGGGCTTACCACGCGTCGGTCACGAGCCTCATCCACCTGTACATCCTGGGCGTCTTCACCTCCTTCACGCTCTCCCAGACCGGCATGGTCCGGCACTGGAACCGCGTCCTGCGCACCGAGACCGACCCGGTGCTCCGCCGCCGGCACCGGACGGCCCGGGTGATCAACGGCGTCGGGGCGTTCGTCACCGGCCTGGTGCTGGTGATCGTGCTGATCACCAAGTTCACCGAGGGCGCGTACCTGGCGGTGATCGCCGCGGTGTTCCTGTACGTGAACATGCGCGCCATCCGGCGGCACTACGACAGGACCGCCGTCGAACTGGAGGTGACGCAACCGTCGGAGGAGCTGGCGCTGCCCGTCCGGGTGCACGCCATCGTGCTGGTGTCCAAGATCCACAAACCGACGCTGCGAGCCCTGGCCTACGCGCGCGCCTGCCGCCCCGACACCCTCGAAGCCCTGACCGTCGACGTCGACCGCGACGAGACGAGGACGCTGCAGACCGCGTGGGACACTTTCGACATGCGGGTGCCGCTCAAGACCCTGGCTTCGCCCTACCGGGAGATCACCCGGCCGGTGGTGGGATACGTGCGGTCGCTGAACCGCGCCAGCCCGCGCGACATCGTCAGCGTGTTCATCCCCGAGTACGTCGTCGGGCACTGGTGGGAGAACGGGCTGCACAACCAGTCCGCACTGTGGCTCAAGAGCCGGCTGCTGTTCACCCCCGGCGTCATGGTCATCAGCGTTCCCTGGCAACTCAGTTCATCCCAGCTCCGCCCGCCCCGCCCGTCCCGCCGCGCCCCCGGAGCCGTCCGCCGCGGCGAACCCACCCCGGGGGCGAACCACAACGGTCCCGGGGGAAAGCCGGGGTCCGGACGGCCGGAACAGCGGACGCCCCACGACGGACCGCGCTGACCGGCGGCTCCCGGCTGCGGCTCCGCAGCGGTTCTCGGCTCCGAAGCCGTTCTTTGCACCATGCGATCCGCTCTCGCCGGGCCTCCGTCCGACGGCCGTCAGGAACGGTGGGGCGACGCGGTGTCGGCCGACGGGAACGGGGCCGGGTGCCGGTCGGTCCCGTCGTATCCGGCGTCCAGCCCGGCCCGGACCCGGCGGCGGACCCGTTCGACCGCCGCGGAGCCGACGAAGGCGTCCGAGACCTGCATGAGCCAGGCCGTCTCGGCCTCGACGCTCGCCCGGACCTGGGGCGGGACGTACCCCTCACAGCCGGGCGGGGTGCAGCGGCGTCCCGACCGGGCGGCCTCCAGCGCGGCGGCGATGGTCGCCGCCTCCACGATGGGGGCCAGCCGTTCCGAGGCCGCGTCGAGGCCCGAGCCCTCCGCCTCGGCGGTCCAGGCCGGGACCTCCGGATGGAAGTACGGGCGCAGTGCCAGATGCCCGTCCCGGATCTCGATGATGCGGCGGTACAGCGCGAACCGGGCGCCGAGCGGCAGCATGAAGCCGAGCCGCAGCGCGGGCCCGGTCAGGGCGATCTCCGGCAGCGCGGCGTGCATCGCCGTCCACAGCGGGCCGATCCTCCGGTAGCCGTGCCAGGCGCGCAGCCAGCCGGCAGGGGTGGGCAGCGTCCGTCCGGCGGGCAGCCGTTGCCGCAGCCCGGCGGCCGCGCCGTGCGCCGCGCTCCAGCGTGGGCCGGTCCAGCGGTTGCCGCGCCAGGCGTGCGGCCGGGCGTCGGTCACCTGGCGGTCCCCGGGCCCGGGAACGTCCGGCCGGGGAGCGTCCGCAAGGGGCCGACGACCGCGGTGCTCCGGATCGGGGTGGCGCCGGCTAGCCCGACGATGGGCCCGAGCCGGGCGAACGCGGCGGCGATGTCCAGGTCCGCGTCCGGGGCAAGCCAGGTGTCGCGTGAGCGCCTGACCTTGCGCGCCGGCCGGTGCAGGGCGAGCGAGGCGATGAGTTCCGCCTCCTGCTCCTGGACGTCGGAGTAGACGGTGCGCCCCAGTACCCGCTGGACCAGCTCGCCCGACAGATGGGGCAGCAGCACCCGGGAGGCGGAGGAGCCGAGATGGGCGACGCCGGCGTGGCCGCAGACGAGGTGGCCCACCTCGTGCAGCAGTATGTGCTGCTGGTGCAGGGCGCTGGTGCTGGTGGGATAGCCGA
The DNA here is from genome assembly GCF_027158205.1 of Streptomyces sp. H39-S7. Lineage (GTDB taxonomy): Bacteria > Actinomycetota > Actinomycetes > Streptomycetales > Streptomycetaceae > Actinacidiphila. The sequence continues at coordinate 57,381 of NZ_JAPVLU010000007.1, forward strand.
TGTAGTCGGCCCGGTCGGTGGTCACGAGCATGCCGCAGGGTGTGCAGGCGTGTGGAGGCAAGGGCACCAGCACCAGCGGTCGTCCCCGCTGTTCCGCCAGCGCGTCGGTGAAGTCGGCGGCGTCGAACGGTCGTGGCAGCGGCAGCTCCGCCACCGTGCGACGACATCGCCGCCATAACGCCTTGTTCTGCTGTTCCGCGTAGTCCCCCATAAGACCCTCCCCGGGCAAGGCACGCACAACGATCAGCATCCGCTCATGAGCGATATGAGCGATGAGCGATCCTATGCCCAGGGGTGGACCAGTGGATATCAGTCCGCGCGGCGCAATCCCGCCTCTCTGCGGGCGATGACCTCGATCATGTCGCTGATGGTGCCGAGCCCTTCGGGCGACAGATTGACCGCGCGCAACGCCACCTCGCGTACTCCCGCGTCCCGCAGTGCCCCGAGGAGCTGGAGCTCCTGCGCGATCTGGGCGCTCTGCTGGTCGTCGAAGAAGTACATCGGGGGCACCTGAAAGAACTGCGCCAGCGCTTCGAGGTGTCTTTTGGTCGGATTGTCTCTTCTGCCCGTGCGCAGTTGCCACAAGTATGTGGCCGAAAAGCTCTCCCCGGTGGCCTCGCGGCACGCCCGCGCCACTTCTTCGTGGGTGTACGGCGTGTGGTCAGGGCCGCGGACGACGTCGAACAGTCGGTCGATCTTGTCCGCCAGCGTCGGGGGGCCGGACGTCGGATCAGGCACCGCATACCTCCCTTGGTCGAGTGCCCTGCGTATCGCCTGTGGTGAGCGCGGGTGGAGTCCGCTCTGCGTCCTCCGCATCCTAGTTGGTGTCGCTCGAGTTCCGACCGCCGCGGCTGTGGAGACCGGGTGCATGTTCGCCGAGCGTAAAGCGTTCACCAAGTGGCCGGATCTGAACGGTTGTTGGCTGGTCAGCGAAGTGGCGTCCTGTCAGATGTACGCCGTGTCCGACTGTTGACGGCCGGGAAGGACGCGTGCCAGCCTGTGAGCGGAGATGAATGGGGGAGTAAATCTCATTCACATCAGTCTCCGTTCCATGTGCCAACCCACGGATAAGGAGCACAACATGAAGAAGATCGTTGTTCGCAAGGCCGGGACCGTTCGCCTGACCTCCGCCGCGGCGTCCTGCTACTGCGGTGGCACGCCCGTCCTCGCCTGACCCTCCCCTTCCGAGCCGCGGCGTGCCGGTGCTGACCGGACCGCCGCGGCTCGTGGAGCTCCTGCCGGTCCGGGCCACGATGTCCGCGGCCCGGACCGGCACCTTCGCGGACCAGTGACAGTGAGGTAGTGATGGACGCCGCGGCAGTGGACCTCGACCGACCCTTGAGGCTGTACCCGCTGACCTTCCTCGAAGAAGGCGACGAGGTCACCGTGGGACGGGCCGACATCGATTCCTACGGCCTCTTCCCCGCCGACGGCGCCGCCCTGCTGCGCCGCCTGGAGACCGGGGAGACCCCGAACGACGCCGCGCGCTGGTACAACACCCAGTACGGCGAGACCGTGGACATGGTCGAATTCCTCGAAGTCCTGGAGGCCTTCGAGCTGCTCGTGCCGGACGGCGAGGAGGTCGTCGAGGCGGGCGCGGTGCGCTGGCAGCGGCTCGGCCGGGCGGTGTTCTCCCCGGTGGCCTGGGTGCTGTACGGGGCGCTGTTCATCGCGGGCATCGTCGCGATGTTCCGCGAACCGGCCGTGGTCCCCACCTACCACAACATCTTCTTCACCACCTCGTCCCTGGTGGCTCTCGCGCTGGGCAACGTCCTCGGCCAGGCGCCGTGGATCCTGCTGCACGAGTCCTACCACGCACTGGCCGGACGCAGACTGGGCCTCAACTCCTCCCTGAGCATCGGCCGGCGCTTCTACTACCTCGTCTTCCTGACCAAGCTGGACGGACTCGTCGCCGTACCCCGGCGCAAGCGCTACCTGCCGATGCTCGCGGGCATGCTCGTCGACGTCCTGGTGGTCGCCGGGCTGACGCTCGCCGCGGTGCCCCTGGCCGCGTCCGACGGATTCGCCGGATTCACCGGCCGCTTCCTGCTCGCGATGGCCTTCGGCACCCTGCTCCGGTTCGCCTGGCAGTTCTACTTCTTCCTGCGCACCGACCTGTACTACCTCGCCATCACCGTCCTGGGCTGCAACGACCTGCAGACCGTCTCCAAGAACATGCTGCAGAACCGGTTCTACGGCCTGATCGGACGCCGCGACAAACTCGTGGACCCGGAGACCTGGACGCCGCGCGACCGCGAGGTCGCCCGCTGGTACGTCTGGCTGATGGTCACCGGCTACGCGATCCTCACCGGGCTGCTGGTCACCGCCGTGATCCCCGCCGCGATCCGGATCACCGAGATGGCCGTCAGGAAGCTCTTCGCCGACATCTCGCCGCTGAACGTCCTGGACGTGACCGTCTTCCTGGTCCTCAACTTCGGCGAGCTGATCCTCGCGGGCATCATCGCCGTCCGCGGCTACCGCCGCCGCGCCATCGCCGTCACCGCCAACTGACCGGACAGAACAGCAGCCCGACAGACCCGCAGAGGAGCAGTCCGCATGAACGAGGTTGTCCCCACTCACCACTGGGTTCGCGGCGGCCTGCGCAGGGACCGTGCAGCCGCCGTCCAGCGGCTCGGCCTGCCGGCAGGACCCGTCACGGTCGTGGACGCGCACCGCCGGCTGCGCGGACCCTACACCGCGGCCGGGACCCTCGTCCGCGCCATGGTCCCCTGCGTCCTGCTCCGCGACAGCAAGCTGGTCGAGCGCTACGACATCGAACTGCTCTCCGCCGCGCCGGACCTCCGCTCCATCGTCCCCGGCTCCCGCGAGACGCTGACCTCCATGGCGCTCCCGGCCGAACGCACCCGCTACTACGCCCGACTGCGCACCACGCGCATCTCCAACGGCCTGGTGGAGTTCGTGCGCGACGGCCTGGCCGCCGACGGGCCGCGTGTCCTCGTCGTGGAGAACACCGACCAGGCCGAAGCCACCGACCTGGAGTTCCTCACCGCCCTGGTACGCCGGATCGACCCCGCGCACCTGACCGTCGTCGTGTGCGGCGGCGCCGCGGGACCCGTCGACGAGGCACTGCTCTCCGTCCTCGCCGCCCGCGCCCAGGTCACCGAGGTCCACGAAGGCGCCCCGGGAGCGGCCGGACCCGACGACGCGCGGGCCTTCGTCGCCTCGGACTGCACCACCGACGAGCCGGCGCCGCACGCGGCCTACGCAGCACTCGACCCCGCCGCGCGCGCCCTGCTGCACGACCGGCGGGCCGCCGAACTGGCCGCACTGGAGGACGAGTCGCTCCGCCTCGGCGCCGTCGCGTACCACCTGGAACACGGCTCCGACCCCGGCGACGCGGGAGTGCGCGCGGTCTTCCACGCCATGGACCACAGCCTGTGCAACGGGTTCTACGAGGCGTGCGCCGACTACGGCCGGCGCGGGCTGGCGCTCGTGGACCCCAGGACGGAACACGACCGCTGGTGGGCCTTCACCAAGGGCGTGACGCTGTGCCTCTCCATCCTCGGCCGCACCTACGAGGCCGAGAAGCTGGACGACCAGGCCCGGCTGAACTCCGTCAAGCCCGCCGTCCACATGGCCGCCGCGTACAACACGGCCATGCTCTACACCCGGCACAACGACCCCGAGGACCGCGACGAGTTCAAGGCCAAGGCCTGGCTGAACTCCGCCATAGCCACCGCCTCGCTGATCGAGAACCGCAGCGACCGGGCCTTCCAGAGCGCCTTCTACAAGAACGGCCTGGCGCTGGTGGAGGTCAACCTCGGCGAGCCGGCCGAGGCGCTGCGCCTGGTCGACGAGGCGATCAGCAGCCTCGACGAACTGCTCGGCCCGGACGAGCACGTCCTGCACCGCTCGGTGCTGAAGAACAACCGCGCCCGGGTCTACCTCAGCCTGGGCCGGATCCAGGACGCCCTCGCGGACTACGCGATCGTCATCCGGGAGGACCCCAACCACGCCGAGCACTACCTGGAACGCGGCAACATCCTGCGCCGCCTGGGCCGCCCCGAGGAGGCGCTCGAGGACTACGCGCGGGCCATGCGGCTCTCCCCGCCGTTCCCGGAGATCTACTACAACCGCGGCGACCTGCGGCTCAACGAGGGCGACACCGAGGGAGCGCTCGCCGACTTCGGCTACGTGATCGAACTCGTCCCGGAATTCGTCGACGCGTACGTCAACCGGGCCGGTCTGCTGCTGGAGGCCGGTGAACTGGACGCGGCCGAGCAGGACGCGAACACCGGCCTCGGCCACGAGCCCGACAACCCCTACCTGCACGCGGTCCTGGGCCAGGTGCACGCCGAGCGTGAGGAGTTCGCGGCCTCCAGGGCCGCCTTCGACCGTGCGCTCGCCGTCGACCCGGACATGATCACGGCACTGTCCGGGCGTGCCGCCCTCGCGTACGACATGGGCGAGCTCGACACCGCCGCCGTCGACCTCGGCCACGCCGTGGAACTGCAGCCGGACGACCCCGCGCTGCGCTACAACCGGGCCTTCGTCCACCAGGACACCGGCCACTGGGACGAGGCCCTCGCCGACCTGGAGATCGCCGCCGGACTGGCGCCCGAGGACCCCGAGATCACCGAGGCGCTGGACACCTGCCGGCGCAAGGCGGCAGCCGCACGATGAGCGCCGACGGTGCGGTGACGACGGATGGGGCGGTGCGCGAACAGCAGCGGCCGCTGCGGTCGGTGCTCGGCCGCTTCGCCACCGGCGTGGCGGTCGTCACCGCCGTCCGCCGGGGGCGCCCTGCCGGACTGACGGTGAACTCCTTCACCTCGCTGTCACTCGACCCGCCGCTGATCCTGTGGTGCCTCGACCGCGCCTCCACCCACCGGGCGGCCTTCACCGCCGCCCCGCACTTCGCGGTCCACCTGCTCAGCGCCGACCAGCGCGAACTGGCGACCCGCTTCGCGGGCCCCGGCGACCGCTTCGACCGGCTCACCACCCGGCCGGGACCGCACGGGGTACCCCTCCTCGACGGCACGATCGGCACCCTGATCTGCCGCCGCGACCGTATCGTCCCGGCCGGGGACCATCTCGTCCTCATCGGTGAAGTACTCGACCACCACGCGGAGCCGGGCGCACCGCTGCTCTTCCTGGACGGCCGCTTCCATCGCGGCCCGGCCCCCGAAACGACGTGAACAGGTAGCAACCGGCCGGGCGCCGACTAGAGTCGGATCACCGCGAAACGTCGTATTGCTGGTGGGTGAGCCAGTGCACAGTTCCGGGTCCGTGAGGCGACCCGGAAGGAGGGGTGCGTGCTCGGATGAGTAGTAGCTCCAACCGGTCCATGGGGGCGTGGGCCGAGGCAGAGCGGCAGCGGCAGCGCCAGTTGGAGGCGTACCAGCGGCAACAGCGCGCCGCCGAGCGGGAGCTCGCCCGCAGCAATCGCGAACAGCAGGTGGCATACCGGCAGCGCCGCGAGGCGGAGGCGATCCGGCTCACCGGGGAACTGGAAGCACGGGTCGAGTCGCTGAGCCGGCTGCTCGCGGCAGGCTGCCGGGCGCCGGCGTTCCGCACGAACGCCCTTTTGCGGAGCGAGCAGTTGGAGCCGTTCACCGCGGGCCGGCTCGCCGTACCGGTGCCGATGCCGAACCCGGGCGCCTACCACCCGGAGTCGAGTTGGGGGTTCGGCTCGGGGCGGCGGGCGCAGGAGGAGGCGAGGTCCCGGTACGAGCGCGACCTGTCCGCGGCCAGGACCGCGGAGGAGCGGCGGCAGCAGCAACTGACGGCGTACGGCCGGCAGTACGACGAGTGGCGGGCCGCGCAACTGGCGGAGATCCGGCGGCACAACGCCGGCATCGCGGAGCACGTGGCCGGGCTGCGCCGCGGTGACCCCGACACGGTCGTGGAGTACTTCTCCGCGGCGCTGTACGCGTCCACGGCGTGGCCGGAGGGGTTCCCGCGGCAGGTGTCGTGCGCGTACGACCCGGCCGCCCGCCGGCTCGTCCTGAACTGGGAGCTGCCGGGGTACGACATCGTGCCCGCTGCCCGGTACGTGCGGTACCTGCCCTCCGTCGACCAGGACAAGGAGACGGCCAGGCCCGTGGGACAGCGCAGGTCCCTCTACCGGGACGTGCTGGCGCAGTCCGTTCTGCTGGCACTGCGCGAGCTGTTCGCGGCGGACGAGTTCGGCACCCTGGACTCGGTCACCCTGAACGGCTTCGTGGACGACCACGACCCCTCGACCGGCCTGCGGGCCCAGCTCTTCCTCGCCACGGTCGCGGCGGACCGCCAGGTCTTCGACCGGCTGAACCTGGTCCAGGTCAGCGCCGTGGACTGCCTCGTCGACGGCCTCGGCGGCAAGCTGTCCGCGCGCCCCGACCAGCGCACGGTGGTGCGGCCCGGCACGGTCCCGGGGGATCTGGGCCGGGCGACGGTCTCGCACGGGGGAGGCGAGGACCCGGACCTGTTCGAGATGGACCCCGTCGAGTTCGAGTCGCTGGTCGCGGAGTTGTTCCGGGCCCGGGGGATGCAGGCCGTCATGACGCAGCGCTCCAACGACGGCGGCGTCGATGTGGAGGCGCTGGACCCGGATCCCATCAGCGGCGGCACGATCATCGTCCAGGTGAAGCGCTACCGCCACACCGTGCCGCCCACCGCCGTGCGCGACCTGTTCGGCACGGTGCAGGGGGCGGGCGCGAACAAGGGCGTCCTCGTGACCACCTCGGGTTTCGGACCCGGTTCCTACACGTTCGCCAACGGCAAGCCGCTGACGCTGATCTCCGGTACCGAGCTCGTCGAGCTGCTGAGACACCACGGGCTGCGTGGCCGGCTCGGCGGCGGCCCGGCGACGGTGCCCGCCCAGCGGACCGTCCCGCCGGCTTCGGCGTCCGCTCCGGAACCCGAGTACAACCTGCTGGGGATGAACTGGTCGGGGAGCGTGGCGCTGGACGTGTGCGCGCTGGTCTGCCGGGGGAACCGCGCGTTGAGCGACGACCACTTCGTCTTCTTCAACAACGCGCGGACTCCCGACGGGGCGGTGCGCGCGGTGTCCCGTCCCGCACGGGACAAGGCTGCCGTCCGGGTCGCGTTCGACGCCCTGCCGGCGAGCGCGGACCGGCTCGTGCTGGCGGTGTCGATCGACCCGGAGATCAATCCGAACGCGGACCTCGCCGGCTTCACCGACTCGTTCATCCGGCTGTCGGACGGATCGGGAGCCGAACTCGACCGGTTGGAGGTCTCGGACGGCCGGGCCGGGGAGACCGCGCTGATCCTCGGCTCCTTCCGCCGCCGGAGCAGTGGCGACTGGGAGTTCGTCATCGGCGGTAAAGGCTATGAGGGCGGACTGGAAGCGCTGGTTCGGGAATACGGCATCGACGTCGGATGAATCCTGTCGCGCCGATCGCCGCCGCGGTGCGCCATTTTCCGGACGGCAATCTCCGACGCGCCGCAGGAAATGCGAACGCATGTACGCGGGACGGAAATTCGACGGAGTAATTCACGGCAAAGGGTCAGCTGTTGGGAACGCGCAGCTTCGCCCAGGAGACGGGACCGGGCCAGCCGTTCGCGTCCGGTCCCCGATAGCCGATCTTGTGCTGGAACCTCGCATACGAGCGCCGGTCGGTATCGGTCCACTGCGGGCCGGGCCCCCGGCTGTACAACGCCACTCCCTCGGCGACCAGCCGGCGCCCCATCGCCGTGATGATCGGGCTGTGCGGTGCGGTGCGGAACCACTGCGCGCCCGGGAACGGCTCCAGGGCGGACGGGCCGGGGGCGGGGACCGGACGGGGCCAGGCCGGGTCGGCGGAGTCGATGCCGCCCGCGTACTTCGGGTACCCGTAGCCGTACACCCGGGGCGAGGTGCGATCCCGCACCCGCCGGTAGACCCCGTCACCCTCCGCGGAGCCGTTGACGTTGGTGTTTCCCTCGATGGTGTAGATGTGCGCGGCGTCGAACCGCTCCACCACACCGGTGTGTTCCGAGCCGCCGGCGCCGTAGAAGACCTGGGCGCCCACCGCCGGATACTCCGAGAACCGCCGGCGCTCCTTGAACCATCCGACGCCGGTGGCGCACGACGCGGTGCGCGGGAAGAGGGCGCCGGCGCCGGCGCGCAGCGCCACCCAGGAGACGAAGGTCGCGCACCAGGGCTGGCCCTGCGACCACTCCAGACCGGGGACCTCGTCGCTGTACCGCTGGATGTTGTTCCAGTCCCCGTTCTCACGGCCCTCATGGACGCCGACCTGTCCTGCCGCGGCCTCCGTGACCGCGTCGGGATCCCCTTGCACCGTCTGGACCAAGAGCGGATCTGCTGACATGCCCATCACCCCCGCGGGCTCCACTGTGGAGCCCGTAAAGTCATGTTCCTCGGGCCGCCTTGCGGAATTCGTGCAATCCGCGTGCAACGTGATTACCAGGTCCACTTCTCATCCATGAGATCCGCGTGTTAAACAATGAACGTGAAAGACGCACCATCGGTCTGGGGGGAGGCGATGGAGTTCCGCCTGCTCGGACCGGTCACCATCGCCGACGAAAACCGTTCGATCAGCCCGGGAGGGCGCAGACAACAGGCTGTCGTGGCGGCCCTGCTGATGCACCGCAACACCTTCGTTCCGGTGCCCCGGCTCATCGACTACGTGTGGGGCGACGACGCGCCGCCCAGCGCGGTCAACAGTCTGCAGAGCTACGTCTCGCGCTTCAGGAAGCTCCTGGAACCGGTCCCGGCCGCCGGATCGGCGAGCCCGGTGCGCAGCGTGCCCGGCGCGTACTCCCTGCACGCCCCGGACGAACAGGTCGACGGAGCCCGGTTCGCGCGGCTCGTGTCGGACGGCCGTTCGCTGCTGGAGGCGGGCCGCGCGATGGAGGCGTACCGCCGCCTGAACCGGGCGCTGCGGCTGTGGCGCGGGCCGGCGATGGCCGGCCTCGCCGATCACGAGCCGCTCGCCGCGGAGATCACGAGGCTGGAGGAGCTGCGGACGTCCGCGACCGAGTACCAGGCGACGGCGGCCCTGGCACTGGGCAGGAACGAGGAGGCCGTCGCCCTGCTCAGGGGCGTCATCCGGGAATGCCCGCTGCGGGAGGGGCCGCGCGCCGGCCTCATGCTGGCGCTCTACCGCTCCGGCCGGCAGGCGGAGGCACTCGCCCTGTTCAGGACGACCCGAAGGATGCTCATCGACGAGCTGGGGGTGGAGCCGGGCCATGAACTGGCCCGGCTCCAGCAGTCGATCCTCCGCCAGGACCCGGCGCTCGCCAGGTCGATCCTGGCCGTCTGACCGACCCTCAGCGTCCGGAGCGGCCGAAGAACCAGGAGGGAACGGAGGGGGAGGCCGGTCAGCGGGTGGCGATGGCCGGGTCGCTCGTACCGGGCCGGCCCGTCTCGACGTGGCCCGCCAGACGGCGCAGGAAACCGCCGTCCTGGTCGGAGGCGACCGTCAGGTCGTACCAGTCGTGGCTGCGGCGCGGGTGCGCGGTGTGGAGGGCGCGGGCGCCGGGCCGCAACCGGTAGACCGCCGGCCGCTCCTTTCCGTAGCCGTCCTTGACGGTGAGCTTGACGGTCGTCGTGCCCGGGTTGCTGAGCACCAGGCGCACCTGGCCGTCGCCCCCGTCATGGGTCGCGGTGACCTCGGGGCCCCGGCTGCCGGCGTGGCCCGCGAACTGCCGCAGGAAGCCGTTGGGGCCGTGCACCGTGAAGTCGTAGGCGCCGCGCCCCGCCGGGGCGACGGCCAGGTGGTCCGACAGCCGCCGTCCCGCCTCGACGGTGTACGTCCACGGGCCGTCCGTGCCGGTCGCGGAGGTCACGTACAACTGTGCCCCGGCCTTGCCGTGGTTGGCGAAGTCGACGCGCAGCCGGTGCTCCTCGACGTCGACCGCCGCATCCGCGGCCAGGTCGTAGGGCAGCGCACGGGCCGGCCGCAGTCCGGGTTCCTGCTTCGGCAGCACCGGGTTGGCCGGGGGCACCGGCACGTAGTCGGGGTGCCGGTCGCGGTCCGGCGGCAGGTAGCCGGCGGTGTCGGGCAGCGCCGGGACCCGGGTGTCGGCCCGGCCGAACTGGAACGCGGTGGTGAGGTCGCCGCAGACCGCCCGGCGCCAGGGCGAGATGTTGGGCTCGTGCACGCCGAAGCGCCGCTCCATGAACCGGATGATCGAGGTGTGGTCGAACACCTGGGAGTTGACCCAGCCGCCCTTGCTCCACGGGGACACGACGAGCATCGGGACGCGCTGCCCCAGGCCGTAGGCGCCGGGGACGCTGTGGTCCGTGCCGGCGGGCGTGAAGAGCTCGTCCGTGATGTCCACGGTCGACCGGCCCTGCGCCGGGGACGACGGCGGGTACGGCGGCACGACGTGGTCGAAGAAGCCATCGTTCTCGTCGTAGGTGATGAAGACGGCGGTCTTGCTCCACACCTCGGGATTGGAGGTCAGCGCGTCCAGCACCTGGGAGATGTACCAGGCGCCGTAGTTGACCGGCCAGTTCGGGTGCTCGGTGAAGGCCTCGGGCGCCGCGATCCAGGAGACCGCGGGCAGCCGGTCGGCCGCCACGTCGGCCTTGAGGATGTCGAAGAAGCCCTCGCCCGCCTTGGCGTCGGTGCCCGTGCGGGCCTTGTCGTACAGCGGGTCGCCCGGCTTCGCGTTGCGGTACTGGTTGAAGTAGAGCAGCGAGTTGTCGCCGTAGTTGCCCCGGTAGGCGTCCTCGATCCAGCCCCAGCCGCCCGCGGCGTCGAGCCCGTCGCCCACGTCCTGGTAGATCTTCCAGGAGACCCCGGCCTTCTCCAGGCGCTCGGGGTACGTCGTCCAGGAGTAGCCGGCCTCGGCGTTGGTGATGACGGGCCCGCCGCCGGTGCCGTCGTTGCCGGTGAACCCGGACCACATGTAGTAGCGGTTGGGGTCCGTCGGGCCGATCAGCGAGCAGTGGTAGGCGTCGCAGATGGTGAAGGTGTCGGCCAGCGCGTAGTGGAAGGGGATGTCCTCACGCGTCAGGTAGGCCATCGTCGTCGCGGTCTTGGCCGGTACCCAGCGGTCGTACTTGCCCTGGTTGAAGGCGGCGTGGCCGCCGTTCCAGTCGTGGTTGAGGTCCTGGAGGAACTGCAGTCCCAGGTTGTCCGCCTCCGGGTGGAAGGGCAGGACGTCCTTCGTGCCGTCGGACTGGTGCCACACCGACTTGCCGCTGGGCAGGACCACCGGGCGGGGGTCGCCGAAGCCGCGGGCGCCGCGCAGGGTGCCGAAGTAGTGGTCGAAGGAGCGGTTCTCCTGCATCAGGACGACGATGTGCTCGACGTCGCGCAGGGAGCCGGTGCGGCGGTTCGCCGGGATCTCCGCCGCTCGGGCGATGCTGTCCGACAGCAGGGAGGCGGCGGCGGTGCCACCGGCCAGCTGCATGAATCGTCGGCGGTCGATGGCGGTCATGAGAAGCCGGCCTCCAGGGTCGTCCATGGCAGTGCGGGTGCGCTGACAGTCTCCTCAGGCGGTGGAGAACCCCCTGCGACCGACGGATGGAGCGACGGTGAACACTCCGCCAACCACGATCACTCGCGGGCGAGCGACATGCTCGCACCGACCGGTACCGAATCCAAGAGGACGTCCCGGCCCGGTGAGGCCGCCGGCCGCGTCGCCGAACCCCGTACCGGCGCATCGTGTGCGTCACAAACAGTCAGGTCCGGGCTATATCGCTCCCACCCGGGGGGCCGGGGTGGCACGATGGCGGCATGACCACCGGGCCGGCGTCCCGCACCGCACGAGCCGCGATGTTCGCGGCCGTCTGCGTGGTGCTGGCAGCGCTCGGACACGCCTGGGCCTCCGGCGCCCCCGTTCCGTGGTGGTCGCTCTGCGCGGCCTTCTCCGGTACGGCCTCGGCCGCCTGGTGGCTGGCGGGGCGGGAACGCGGCGTCCTGGTCGTCACCGGATCCACGGTCATGGCCCAACTCGGCCTGCACGCCCTGTTCGGGCTCGCCCAACCGCCCGGCCCGGGAACGGCCGGCCCCATGGCCCACGACATGCCGGGCATGCCGGGCATGCACGGCGCCGCCGGCCTGTCCGGAGTCATGCCGACCGGCGATCCGCACATGAGCATGGATATGTACGGTTCCGCCGGTCGGCCGATCACCGCCGCCGACCTCATGGGCATGTCGTCCGGCGGCCACGACTCCACCATGATGTTCCTCGCCCACCTGCTGGCCGCCGTGGTCTGCGGGCTGTGGCTCCGGCGCGGTGAGGCGGCCGCCTTCCGGCTCGGACGAGCCCTGTCGGCCCTGATGGCCGCCCCGTTGCGACGCGTCTGGCGCGTGCTGTGCCGCTCCTTCCGCACGGTGCGGGACAACGGCCGACCGAGCCCGCGCCGCACCGCCGACGACGCCCCCGCGCACGCGCTGCGCGGGGTCCTGCTCCACCATGTCCTGTCCCGCAGGGGCCCACCAGTCATCGCCCGGCACTGCTGAAGCCGCTCGATCCCGGGCGCCCGGCCGGTAGGCCGCGCGCCCGGGTGACGGGCGGAGTGCCCGCCTGCCCGTACGCCGCCGCGCTCTCGGCGGGCGACGTCGCGCAGGCCGGTCCCTGACCACGCGGCTCTCTTCCGCCCACCCGCCGACCGCGGGCGGGGGACAGGACCCAGGCCGTCCGTACGGACACCGCCGGTCCCGAGACGCCGTTCGCCGACGGCCGCGTCACGCCGTGGTGCGGCCGTGCAGCACGAGAAGGACCTTTTGCGATGACTCATGCCCTGGTGAGGGGCGCCCCGAGGGCGTCGGCTCGCAAGGACGACGAACAGGTCACCGAGTGGGCGCTCGCCGCGCGCGGCGGTGATCCAGCGGCGGTCGCACGTTTCGTGGAGGCCACCTACGGCGACGTCTGGCGGTTCACCGCCCACCTCAGCGGCGATGTGAACGGCGCCGACGACCTGACGCAGGACACGTTCCTGCGGGCCCTCGGCGGCCTGCCACGGTTCGCCGGCCGTTCCGGCGCCCGGACCTGGTTGCTGTCGATCGCCCGCCGGGCCGTCATCGACCGCTACCGGCACGCGGCCGCCCGGCCCCGCATCTCCGACGCCGTCGACTGGCGCAGCGCCGCCGAGGGGACCCAGCCCGTCGGGGTGCCGGGCTTCGAGGAGGGCGTGGCGATGCTCGAACTGCTCGACACCCTGCAGGCGCCACGCCGTGAGGCGTTCGTCCTCACCCAGCTGCTCGGGCTCTCCTACGCCGAGGCGGCCTCGGCGACCGGCTGCCCGATCGGCACCATACGGTCGCGCGTCGCCCGCGCCCGCGACGACCTGGTCGTCCTGTTGAAGGCGGCGGAAACGGCGCCGCGCCGGGAAGCCGTCACCGGGCGACCCGAGCACCCCGAGTGCCGGGAACACCCCGCGCCGCCCGTGCTCCGCCGCGACGGGCGGCGGAGCGGCACGTACCGCATCCGGCAGAACCGCCTCTCCCAGCCCGTTTGGAGCCCGGCATGACCCCTGAGATCGAAAAGGCCTTCGCCGAACTGCGGGACCAGTACGGAGCGGGGTCCATCGTGCGCGTCGAGCAGATGCTGGACGCGGGGCGGCGGGACCGCCACCCGTTGCAGAAGGGCGCGAAGTGGATCATGCCAGGGATCTCGCAGCGCCCATGGCACGACCCGTACGAGCATCAGGAGCCGGCGCCCGTGGTGCGTGCCCTCGAGGCCGCGCACCCGGCCATCAAGGACGAGCTGGCGGAGGCCTGGTCGGAGCGGCGTGCCGCGTTCTCCGACTACGAGCACTACCTGACACGCCAGGAGAACTGGCAGGCACTGTACCTGTACCGCCGCGGCGGTCTGGTGCGGGAGTCGGCGGACGTCGTGCCGACGGCGTTCAGGGTGCTCGAGGAGTACGCGGTCGACACCGGGACGATCTGCCCGCTCCTGGAGAGCCACTTCTCCACGCTGCTGCCCGGCGCGTCGATCGCTCCGCACCACGACCTGTGGAACTTCAGCATCAACCTGCACCTCGCCGTGGACATCCCGGAGGGATGCGGCATCACGGTCGCCGGTGAGACCAGGAGCTGGGAGGAGGGGAAGTGCCTGCTGTTCGACTACTCCTTCGAGCACGAGGCGTGGAACCGCGGCAACCGGCCGCGCACCGCCCTGCTGATCGACCTCTGGCACCCGGACACCACGATCCCGGAGCGCGCGGCGCTCGTCGCCCTCATCACCGAGATCCGCAAGCTGATGGGGGAGGAGTGACGGCGGACGACGAGGGGTGACGGGACGTCGTCCGCCCGGGATCAGGCTCCCGGGCGGACGACCACGGCCTCGACACGCACCTCGCCGCTGTTGCGGAAGCGCAGGACGAACGGGATCCGCTCGCCCAGCGGCAGCCGCGGCGGACGCTGGATCATGACGTCGAGCCCGGCCGGGTCCATGGTCACGGCGCCGTGCGCGGGAACGGCGACCGGCCCGGCGGGCGTCATCCGGCCGGCTCCGTCGCGGACGACCGTCCGGGTGAGCATCCCCGGCCCCAGGACCGGGGAGTCCACCGACAGCAGGGTGTCGGCCGTACCGCCGGAATTCTGCACGGTGAAGAGGGCCGCGGTCGCCTCGGTGTTGGCGGGCCGGAAGACCCGCGCGTCGGTGACGGTGATCCTGGCCGGGCTCTCACCGGCCGCGCCCGTCGCCGTGTAGGCCGTGAGCAGCGCCAGCACGGCCACGCAGGTGGCCACCGGGAGCAGGGCGGCGCGCAGCGGCCCCGGTACCTCGAGGATGACGCCGGCGGCGGGCCGGTCGGGGCCGTCGTCGAGCTGGGGACTCATCGCGCACCCGCCAGGGACCGTTCGCCGTCCGGGCGCCCGGGCCGTCGACCGGACCGCCGTGGGCCGGACCCGGAACCGGGCCCGGTGTCGTGCGAAGGGGCGCACAGCCGCAGGCTGTTGCCGACGACCAGCACCGAGCTGGCCGACATCGCCAGCGCCGCGAACATCGGGTCGAGCCAACCGGTCGCCGCGAGCGGCAGCGTGAGGACGTTGTACGCGAACGCCCAGCCGAGGTTGACGCGGATCGTGCGCAGGGTGCGGCGGGTGAGGCGGACCGCCTGCACGACCGCCTCCATGTCCTCGCGGACGAGGGTGATGTCCGCCGCGCCGATCGCGGCGTCGGTTCCCGTGCCCATCGCGATCCCGAGGTCGGCGACGGCCAGCGCCGCGGCGTCGTTGACCCCGTCGCCGACCATGGCCACCCGCCTCCCGGACGCCCGCAGTTCGGCGATGATCTCCGCCTTGCCCTGGGGGGCGACGCCGGCGTGCACCCGGGTGATGCCGACCTGCTCGGCGACCGCCGCTGCTGCGGCGGGACCGTCGCCGGTCAGCAGGACCGACTCGATGCCCAGCTCCCGCAGATGGCGCACGGCACGGTAGCCGGAAGGCCGTACGGTGTCACCGACGGCCAGCACGGCGACGGCCCGGCCGTCCATTTCCACGACGACGGCGGTGTGCGCGGCGTGTTCCGCCCGGTCGAGTGCCCGGCGCAGGACCTCGGGGAGGCCCGATCGGTCGCGGGGGGCGATCACCCGGACCTCGTGACCCTCGACCCGGCCGGTCACGCCCACCCCGGGCAGCGCCCGGAAGTCCTCGGCGCCGGGCGGGGCGGCGCCCTCCTCGGCGCGGCGGCGTGCGGCGGCGGCCACCGCCCGTCCGATGGGGTGCTCCGAGCCGTGCTCCACCGCACCCGCGAGCCGCAGCACCTCGGAAGCGGTCGGCCCGTCGGGGACGGTCTCGGTCGCGACGAGGGTCATCCGGCCGCTGGTGAGTGTGCCGGTCTTGTCGAACACGACGGTGTCGACCCGGCGCAGCCGCTCCAGTGCCCCGGGTTCGCGGATGAGGATGCCCAGTTGCGCGCCGCGTCCGGTGGCCGCGAGGAAAGCGGTGGGAGTGGCGAGTCCGAGCGCACAGGGACAGGCGACGACGAGGACGGCGACGGCCGCGGTCACGGCGGCCTCGGCGCCCGCCCCCGCTCCCAGCCAGAAGCCGAGCACGGTGCAGGCGACCGTGACGACGGCGGGGACGAACACGCCGGCGACGGAGTCCGCGAGCCGCTGGATCCGGGCCTTGCCCGCCTGGGCGTCGGTCACCAGGCGGGTGATCCGCTCGAGTTGGGTGTCGGCGCCGACAGCGGTCGCCCGCACCACCAGCAGACCGCCGGAGTTGACGGCCGCACCGACGACCGTGGCGCCGGGGCCGACCTCCACCGGTGTGCTCTCGCCGGTGACGAGGGAGAGATCGAGCGCGGAACTGCCCTCCACCACGACGCCGTCGGTGGCGACCTTCTCACCGGGCCGGACGAGGAACTCCTGGCCGACCCGCAGCTCCGCGATGGGCATCCGCCGGCCGCCCTCGCCGTTCCGGCCCCGCAACTCGACGTCCTTCGCGCCGAGTTCGGCCAGCGCCCGGAGCGCGGAGCCGGTGCCCCGCCGGGCGCGCGCCTCCAGGTAGCGCCCGGTCAGCACGAACAGCGGAACACCGACCGCCGCCTCCAGATACACGTGCGCGACCCCGTCACCCGCCGACGGCAGCCAGCTGAACGGCATCCGCATGTTCTGCTCGCCGGCCCCGCCGACGAACAGCGCGTACACGGACCAGAGGAAGGAGGCGCTCACCCCCACCGACACCAGCGTGTCCATCGTGGCCGCCGAGTGCCGCAGCCCCCGCAGGGCCTGCCGGTGGAACGGCCAGGCGCCCCAGGTGGCCACGGGCGCGGCGAGGGTGAAGCACAGCCACTGCCAGTGGTTGAACTGCCAGGCCGGGACCATGGACAGCAGCATGACGGGCAGCGCGAGCGCCGCGGTGCCGAGGAGGCGGTCCCGGTCGGCGGCGCGGGCGGCACCGTCGGTCGCGTCGGTGACGGTTTCCGTGCCGGCCCGTGCGGGCGGGGGCGGGAGTTCGGCGGTGTAGCCGGCCTGCTCGACGGCGGAGATCAGCCGCTCGGCGGGTAGCTCCGCGGGGTGGGTGACGCGGGCCCGGCCGGTGGCCAGATTCACGCTGGCGGTCACGTCCGGAATCCGCGCGAGCTTCTTCTCCACGCGTCCGACACAGGCAGCGCACGTCATACCGCTGACGACCAGGTCCGTGGTGACCACGGAGGGGGCCGTCATCGTCCGGCCGCCGGAATCTCGGGCCCCTGCGATCCCATACCGCCCATGCCCGGCATCCCCCCGCCGTCGGAGCCCGGGTCCGATCCCGGGTCCGATCCCGGCGAGGAATCTCCCGGGGCCGGATCTTCCGGTGCCGGCGCGTCATTTCCCGTCCGGTGGATTCCGGGGGATACGGGACCGGCCGCCCGGCCCACCGCGAATGAGGCCGCCGTGAGCATCACCAACAACAGCAGGAATCCGAGCAGGGCCGGTGGTGGCGCGGCCCTGGATATACGCCAGGAGTTGGCGGAACGCGAAGGAGTACGGGTTTCTGCCACGGGAGTCGATGCCACTCCCTAATGTTTGCATGCTGTACGGGGCTGGTAGGGCGATCCGCAACCCAGTAAGGTGTGATGAAAAATATCGGAGACGTCGGGAACTGAACGGCTCCGTCATCCGACTACTAGAAAACACCTGTTGAGAGCCGGTTCGGCGGCAACGAGGCGGATTCACGGAAGTTGCGGTCAGAATTCGCCATCTCCTGCGCCCCGCAGTGCTCCGGGAATGGCCAAAAATAGCAGGTTTGATCACCGGCCGGGTTGACAAGGTCCCCGCCGATGCCTATTTGTTTGGCCGGTTTCCGGCGGCACATCCGCCTTGCTCCGCAGCGGCGGCACCGCCGGATCACAACAATTCCGTATGCGCAACGCCATGGTGAGCCAGTCCAAATCGAATGCCTGGTGTTTGCCGCGTTCCGGAGCCTCGGTAAGGATCCAGAACGGGCCGCGCTCCCGGCGTATGACGGACATACGACCAGGGGCGCATCCAAGGGGGAACGTCCGAGCATGTCTGCACTGAAGGCACCACCCGCTCCAACGCGCCAACGTCTTGGACTGTCCTTGTTCGTTCTGGCCACCGCTCAGCTCGTCATCGCTCTCGACTTCAACGTCGTCTACGTCGCGCTCCCGAGCATCGGCAGCGGCCTCGGCTTCTCGGCCCAGGACCTGCAGTGGGTGGTGAGCGCCTACGTCGTCGCCACCGCCGGGTTCCTGCTGCTGGGGGGCCGGGCGACCGACCTGCTCGGCCGCCGGCGGATCTTCACCGTCGCCGCGCTGCTGTACGCCGGCTCCTCGCTCGTCGGAGGACTGGCCGGATCCGCCGCCGTCCTGGTGGCCGTCCGCGCCGTCCAGGGCATCGGCGGGGCACTGCTGTTTCCCGCCACTCTCTCTTTGATCAATACGCTGTTCAGTGAGGGACCCGCCCGCAACCGGGCGCTCGCCGTCTGGGGCGCCGCGGGCGCGGGCGGACTGTGCTTCGGCTCGCTGCTCGGCGGTGTCCTCGTCGACGCGTTCGGCTGGCCGTCGGTCTTCTTCGTCAACGTGCCGCTGGCCGCGCTGATAGCCGTCGCGGGGTGGATGCTCTTCCCCGCCGACGAAGTGCGCGACCGGCGGCGGGCGTTCGACGTGGCCGGCGCGCTCGCGGCGACCGGCGGTATCACCCTGCTGGTCTTCGTGCTGGTGCACGCGCCCGAGGCCGGCTGGGCGAGCGCCTCCGTCCTCGGCTGCTCGGCGGCCTCCGTCGCCCTGCTCGTGGCCTTCGTGGTCATCGAGACCCGTACCCGGGACCCGCTCACCCCGGCCCGGCTGTTCGCCCACCGCAGCCTGGTGGCCGCGATGGCCCTGACCGCGGTCTTCAGCGCCACCTTCAGCTCACTGCCGTACTTCCTGACGCTGTACTTCCAGACGGTGCGCGGCTACAGCGCCCTGCAGACCGGGCTCGCCTTCCTCGTCCCGGCGCTCGTGGTGGCGGCCGGCACCAAAGCCGGCGAGCTGGCGGTCGGCGCGATCGGGATGACGAAGACCCTGCTGGGGTCCCTGCTACTGGGTGCCGCCGGCGTCGCCCTGCTCGCGCCGGGGCTGACCGCCGACGGCTCGTACGGGCGGGTGCTGCCCGGGATCGTGCTGCTCAGCGCCGGGCAGGGCGCCGGGTGGACCGCGATGTGGATCGCGGCGGCCACCGGCGTCGCGCCCGGCGACCAGGGCGTCGCGTCGGGACTCGCGTCCACCACCCTGCAGATCGGCGGCGCGGTCGGCCTCGCGGTGCTGGTGGCCGTCGCCGACACCGGACGCCACGGCGCCCTGCACGGCGCCGCGCTGCGCCTCGCCCTGCTGGGCGACATCCGCACGGCCGTCTACGTGATCGCGGCGGGCATCTGTCTGGGCACGGTGGTGCTGCTGGCCTTCCGCAGAGTGCCGACGTCCTGACCCCGGATTCCTGACCCGGCCCTGACTCCGCCCGCCCGGCCTGTCGCCGACTGCCGTCCTGCCGTCCGCCGCCGCTCCCGCTTCCCTCCCGGCCCCTCGCGGCCGCGCAAGTGCACGCATACCGAGGAGATCCGCCGTGCTCAGCCCGAACATCCCGGTCCTGCCGAACACCCTCACCGATCCGACCCACCCGGACCACCGGCCCGCAGGGTCCGGGCCCGTCGCCGTCGTCTGCGGACTCGGCGGATGGCTGCCGCCCCGGGTCGTCACCAACGACGACCTGTCGCAGCGACTGGACACCACCGACGCGTGGATCAGAACCCGCACCGGCATCGGCCGACGGCACTTCGTGGAACCCGGGCAGGCCACCTCCGACCTGGCGGTCGAGGCGGGCCGCCGGGCACTGGAGTCGGCCGGCGCCGCGTCGGTGGACGCGGTGATCGTCGCCACCACCACGCCGGACCGCTCCTGCCCCGCCACCGCGCCCGTCGTCGCGGACCGGCTCGGGCTGAACGGCGCGGCCGCGTTCGACGTCAGCGCCGTGTGCACCGGATTCGTGTACGGACTGGCCTCGGCTGCCGGGCTCATCGCGGCCGGTGTCGCCCGCCGGGTGCTGCTGATCGGCGCGGACACGTACTCGGCCATCGTCGACCCCGACGACCGGGCGAACGCGATCATCTTCGGTGACGGTGCGGGAGCGGTGGTGCTGCGCGCCGGGCACGCCGACGAGCTCGGCGCGGTGACCCACTTCGACCTGGGCAGTGACGGTGCGAACGAGGAACTCATCATCGTCGCCGCCGGCGGCTCCCGGCAGCGTGCCGACGACGCCCCGCGCGAGGACCGGCACTTCGCGATGCGCGGCCGGGAGGTCTACCGGCACGCCGTGACCCACCTGGCCGACTCGGCGCGCGCGGTGCTGGAGCGCGCCGACTGGAAGGTCGAGGACGTCGACCACTTCGTGCCCCACCAGGCCAATCTGCGGATCCTGCACTCGGTGGCCGACGAGCTCGGGCTCGCCAGGACCGCCTGTGTGTCCAACATCGAGTCCGTCGGCAACACCGGCGCCGCCTCGATCCCGCTCGCCCTCGCCGACGCCGCCGCCCGGCAGGTCGTCCGGCCGGGCCAGCGGATCCTGCTCGCCGCCTTCGGAGGCGGCCTCACCTGGGGCTCCTGCGTACTGCGGTGGCCCGACCTCAGCACTTCCGGCACCCGAAGGACAACGGAGGAGACAACCGATATGAGCACCACCTATGAGCAGTTGATCGCGATCGTCGCGAAGCTGCACGACGCGGACCCGGAACGGGTCCGCCCGGAGGCGACGTTCGCCGAACTCGACGTCGACTCGCTGACGATGGTCGAGATCAGCATGCGCCTGGAGCGTGACCTCGGCATCGAGGTCGCGGACAACGAACTGCGCGGCGGCATGACCCTCGACGAGACCGTACGACTGATCGACGCCAAGCTCGACGGCCCCGTGGGCACGTCGGCGACCACCCACCACACGAAGGGCTGACCCCATGAAGATCACTCCGCAGGCGGACAAGACTCTCGGTGCGAGCGTCGAGGGTTTCGACTACGCCGCCGCCACCGACGAGGACATCGCCACACTCAAGCAGACGGTCTACACGCGCAAGATCGCGGTGCTGAAGGGCCAGGACCTGTCGCCCAAACAGTTCCTCGAACTGGGCAAGCGGCTGGGCCGTCCCGAGACGTACTACGAACCCATGTACCAGCACCCCGAGGTCGAGGAGATATTCGTCTCCTCGAACGTCCCCAAGGACGGGAAGCAGATCGGTGTGCCGAAGACCGGAAAGTTCTGGCACGCCGACTACATGTTCATGCCGGACCCGTTCGGACTCACCCTCATCTATCCGCAGGTGATTCCGCAGAAGAGCCGCGGCACCTATTTCATCGACATGGGCCGGGCGTACGAGGCGCTGCCCGAGGACCTGAAGCGGGACATCGACGGCACGTACGCGCGGCATTCCGTACGGAAGTACTTCAAGATCCGGCCGCACGACGTGTACCGGCCCATCTCCGAGATCCTGGAGGAGGTCGAGACGAAGACCCCGCCGGTGGTGAAGCCCACCACCTTCACCCACCCGTTCACCGGCGAGACCGTCCTCTACCTGAGCGAGGGCTTCACCGTCGGACTGGAGGACGCGGACGGCCGTCCGCTCGACGAGGCGCTGCTGCGCCGGCTGTTCGAGGCCTCCGGGCAGCTCGACGAGGAGTTCACCCACCCCGGCATCCACCTGCAGACCTTCGAGCAGGGCGACCTGCTGGTCTGGGACAACCGCAGCCTGATCCACCGGGCCCTGCACACCGCCGCGCCGGAGCCGACCGTCTCGTTCCGCGTCACGGTGCACGACGAGCGCAAGCTCTACGACGAGATCCCGGCGGCGTAGGGCGATGACGGTCTTCGATACCGACACCGACCTCCTGCCGCTGGTACTGCGGCCCTACAAAGCGCATTGCAAGTACCTCACGTCCGCCGTGGTCACGGCGGAGGACGGCCGGGTCTCGGCCGAGTGCGAGTTCTCCATCGCCGAGTCGTGCTACATCGACGACACCGGCCATCTCAACGCGGTGGAAGTGAACATCAGTTACAACCAGATGATGTATTACGTGGTCGCCAAATCCGTCAAGGAAGGGCTGCTGCCGGAATTCGGCTCCTGGACGCTGGAGGACTACTGGCGGCACCAGCTGCCCGACATCCTCATCGCGCGGTTCGGCGGGAGTTTCCGCCGTCCCATCAACGCCCGCGCCTTCTCCGGCGGATTCGAGATCCGCACCGTGGACCGGCGCACCCCCGGCGGCGGTGATCCGCTGATCATCGCGGACACCTCCTACCGGTACTGGGACGCGGCGGGCGGCCGCTGCGACGGCGAGGTGAAGCTCGCCTTCGTCAACGCCTTCGACGAAGCGGTCGCCGGTACGTCGTGAGGCTCCCACAACCGCCGCGCGCCGCCGCCCGTTCAGCGGCGGCGCGCGGCCCGGAAAGGACAGTGGCTGTGAGCACCGTGGGTCGTCCGCAGGACGACGAACAACCGTATTACCCGTTCCTGCGGACGCTGTGGGAGACCGTGGCGTTCCACGCCGCCCAGCGGCCGGGGACCGTGGCCGTCCGCTGCGAGGACCGCACGCTCACCTACGAGGACCTGCACCGGGAGAGCAACCGCGTCGCCCACGCGATCCGGGCGGCGGGTCTCGCGCCGGGAGCGCGGGTCGCCTACCTCGGCCGGGAGTCCGAGCACTACTACGTGATCCTCTTCGCGTGCGCCAAGAGCGGGACGGTGCTGGTGCCGGTCAACTGGCGTCTCACCGCTCCTGAGGTGAGTCACATCCTTGAGGACTCGGCGAGTGAACTGCTGTTCCTGGAGGACGAGTTCACCCGGGTCGTCGACCGGATGCCGACCGACCCGCCGGGCACGGTGGTCCTTCTCGACGCTGTTTCCACCGAGGACCGGCCGGCCTACCAGGCCTGGAAGGACGGCCGCCCGGACACCGACCCGCACCCCGCGTCGGGCCCCGACGACGCCATAGCCCAGCTCTACACCAGCGGAACCACCGGGCTGCCCAAGGGCGTCGTCCTCGCGCACCGCAGCTTCTTCGCCGTGCGGGACGCTCTCGCCCGGGAGGATCTGGACTGGATCGACTGGCGGACCGGCGACATCGCCCTCGTCGGCATCCCCGGCTTCCACATCGGCGGCCTGTGGTGGGCCACCCAGAACTTCAACGCCGGGGTGACGGTGGTGGCGATGCGCGCCTTCTCCGCCCCCGACGCCGTCGCCCTCATCCGCGACCTCGGCATCACCACCGCCTGCGTGGTGCCCGCGATGCTGCGCATGATCCTCGCCGAACCCGGAGTGCGGCCGGCGGACTTCGGCACCCTGCGGAAGATCGTCTACGGCGGTTCGCCGATCTCCGAGACGCTGCTGGAACAGAGTCTGGCGATGTTCGGCAGCGACTTCGCCCAGATCTACGGCCTGACCGAGACCGGCAACACGGCGGTGTGCCTGCCGCCCGCCGCGCACGTACCCGGCGGGGCGCGGATGAAGGCCGCCGGACGGCCGTACCCGGGCATCGGCTGCAAGGTGATCGACGACCGGGGCGAACCGCTGCCGCCCGGCACCGTCGGCGAGGTGTGCCTGGCCACCCCGGCCCGGATGCTGGAGTACTGGGGCCTGCCCGACAAGACCCGCGAGACGCTCGTCGACGGCTGGGTGCACACAGGGGACGCCGGGTACCTGGACGACGAGGGCTACGTCTTCATCAGCGACCGCATCAAGGACGCCGTGATCGTGGCCGGCGAGAACGTCTACCCGGCCGAGATCGAGTCGGCGCTGGAAGCACACCCGGGTGTCGCGGAGGCCGTCGTCGTCGGAGCGCCGGACGAGCGCTGGGGCGAGAGCGTCCGGGCCTTCGTCGTCGCCGTCCCGGGCCAGGAGCCGCCCAGGCCCCGGGACCTGCACCGCTTCCTGGTGGAACGGCTGGCCGCGTTCAAGCTGCCCGCCACCTACGAGTTCATCGACCACGTGCCCCGCAATCCGAGCGGCAAGATCCTGCGCCGGGAGCTGCGCGACCGTTTCTGGGACGACGCCCGGCGCAAGGTCAACTGACCCCGGCGCCTCCGCTGCGTCCCGCGTGACCTTCGAGAGAGACCACATGACTGTGCCTGAGCCCCTGACGCCCTCACCGTCCCCGACGCCCCTGACCCTCGCGGACTTCCGCGCGGACCTGGCCGAGTTCCTCCACCAGCGGCCCGAGGAGGTCGACCTGGAGGAGAACCCGCTCTACGCCGGCCTGGACTCGCTGCGCATCGTCACCCTCGCCGAGCGCTGGCGCGCGGCCGGATCCGAGGTCAGCTTCGTCGAGCTGGCGGAACGCACCTCCTTCGCCCAGTGGTGGCAGCTGCTGGCGGACCGGCAGTCCGGAGGCGCACATGCCGACGCCTGACACCCGCAGCGCGCCCGGGGGCCGGCGGGCCCTGCTCACCGGGCAGGAGGGCATCTGGACCGGCCATCAGCTCGACGGGGAGAGCCCCGCCTACAACACCGCCGAATACGTGCAGATCCACGGGCCGGTCGACGTGGCGGCGTTCGACAAGGCCCTGCACCACGTCGTCGGCGAGGTCGAGGCGCTGAACGTGCGGTTCACCGAGGTCGACGGCCGGCCGTGGGAGATCGCGGTGCCGGCCGTGGACTGGCGGCTGCACACCGCCGACCTCACCGCCGAGCCGGACCCGCGGGCCGCCGCCGCCGACTGGATGCGGCACGATCTGGCGCGCCCGGTGGACCTCGCGCACGACCCCGTCTTCGGGCACGCGCTGCTGCAGACCGGTCCCGCGGAGTTCCTCTGGTACCACCGCGTCCACCACATCGCGCTCGACGGGTTCGGCCTGTCGCTCGTCGCCCGCCGGGTCGCGCAGGTCTACACGGCGCTGGCCGAGGGCACCCCGCTGGGGGAGAGCGGCTTCGGTACCCTGGAATCGGTCTTCGAGGAGGACCGGGCCTATCTCGCGTCGAAGCGGCGGGAGACCGACGGGGCGTACTGGACCGGGCGCTTCGCGGACCGCCCGACGGTACCCAGCCTCGCCGACCGGTCCGCGCTGCCCGCCCGTACCTTCCTGCGGAGGATGACCGACCTCGGCGCGCCGGAGACCGAAACGCTGCGCGCGGTCGCCCGCGAGCTCTCCGTCACCTGGTCCGACGTGGTGCTCGCGGTCACCGCCGGGTACCTCGGCCAGGTGTCGGGCGAGCCCGAAGTGGTCCTGAGCCTGCCCGTGATGGGCCGGCTCGGCTCGGTGTCGCTGCGGGTGCCCTGCATGGTCCGCAACGTCCTGCCGCTGCGGATCGCGGTCGGCCCGGGCGACACGCTGCGCGAGCTGGCCACCCGCGTCTCGGCGGAGCTGCGCGCCGGGCTGCCGCACCAGCGCTACCGGTACGAGCACCTGCGCCGGGAACTGCGCCTGGTCGGCGGCAGGCGCCGGCTGTCGGGCCCCGGCGTCAACATCATGCCCTTCGAGTACGACCTGCGCTTCGCCGGGCACCGCAGCACCGTCCACAACGTGTCGGCGGGACCGGTCGACGACCTGTCCGTCAACGTCTACGACCGGGCCGAGGGCGAGGGCCTGCGGTTCGCCTTCGACGCGCACCCGGAGCTGTACGACGAGGCCGCACTCGCCCGGCACCAGCACGCGGTGCTGGCCCTGCTGAACGACGCGACGGCCGCACCGGACCGTCCGCTCGGCGAGCTGGGCACCCGCCCGGCCGCCCCGCGGCCCGCCAGGACCGCCGTCACCCTCGACGGGGGACCACTGCCGCGTCCCGCGCGTTCCGTCGTCGACCTGATCACCGCGCACGCCGCCACCCGCGGGGACGCGACGGCCGTCGCGTTCGACGGCGCCACGCTCAGCTACGCGGAACTGCTGGCGGCCGCGGGCGGCGTGGCCGGCCGGCTGGCCGGCCACGGCACCGGGCCCGGGGACACGGTGATCGTCGCGCTGCCGCGTGGCACCGAGGCGGTCGCCGCCATCCTCGGCGTCCTCCTCGCGGGCGCCGCCTACTGCCCGGTGGACCCCGGCGCCCCGGCCGCCCGGATCGACACGCTGTGCGCCGAGTCCGGAGCGGGGGCCGTCATCACCACGGCCGGGTACACCGAGCGGTTCGCGGGCAGCGGTCTGCCCCGGCTCCTGCTGGAGGGAGGGAAGTCCCTGGACGTCGTGGGGCCGCCGCCCTCCCCGGCGGAGCCGGACCCGGACCGCCTCGCGTACGTCATCCACACCTCCGGATCCACCGGCCGGCCCAAGGGCGTCGAGATCAGCCATGCCGCGCTGGCGCACTTCGTCGCGGGGGCGAGCGACCGGTACGGGATCGGCCCGGACGACCGCGTCCTGCAGTTCGCGCCGCTGCACTTCGACGCCAGCGTGGAGGAGATCTTCCTGACCCTCTGCGCCGGCGCCGCGCTCGTGGTGCGCACCGACGCGATGACCGAGTCCGTCCCGGTCCTGCTGCGGTCCTGCGAGCGGTTGGGGATCACCGTCCTCGACCTGCCGACGGCGTACTGGCACGAGCTGGCCTACGCGGTCTCGACCGGCGCCGCGGCGCTGCCGCCGAAGCTGCGGACCGTGATCATCGGCGGTGAGGCGGCGCTGCCGGAGCGGGTGGACCGCTGGCGGGACGCCGTCGGGACCTCGGTGCGGCTGTTCAACACCTACGGGCCGACGGAGGCGACCGTGGTGGCCACCACGGCGGAGCTGCAGGTGCCGGAACTTGCGCGCGGGGACGTCCCGATCGGCCGCCCGCTGGCCGGTACCCGGGCCGTCGTCGTCACACCGTCCGCGGACGACGCCGGCGCGGACTCCGCCGTCGGCGAGCTGTATCTCGTCGGCGACGCGCTCGCCCGGGGCTACCGCGGCGGCGCGGGCGGCGACAGCGCGCGGTTCCAGCCGCTGCCCGAGCTGGCGGACCGGCCGCGCGCGTACCGGACCGGGGACCTCGTACGGCTCGGAGCGGACGGACAGCTCCGGTTCGTGGGCCGCGCCGACGCCGAGTTCAAGATCAGCGGGCACCGGGTACAGCCGGCGGAGGTGGAGACCGTCCTGCTCACCCATGACGCGATACGGGAGGCGGCCGTCGTCGGGCAGGTGCTGGCGGACGGTACGCGCCGCCTCGTCGCGCACGTCGTCGCCGACCCGCCGGCGCCGTCGGCCGCCGAGGTGCGCGAGCACCTGCGAGCCACGCTGCCCGCCGCGATGATCCCGTCCGCCGTCGTCCTCACCGGCCGGCTGCCCCGCACGAGCGCCGGCAAGATCGACCGCAACGCGCTGGCGGCACCGGCGGTGGCAGCGCCCCCCGTGCCGTCCGACGAGGAGGCCGCGGGCGGCGACAACCGTACGGAACAGGTCGTCATCGCCGCCTGGGCCCGGATCCTGGGCACCGCGGACATCAACCCGCAGGACGACTTCTTCGACCTCGGAGCGCAGTCGCTGCAGGCGATCCAGGTCGCCAACCGGCTCGGGGTGGAGCTGGAGACCGACGTACGCGTCGCCTGGCTCTTCCAGTACCCGACGGCCGCCGAACTCGCCCGTCATCTGGACGACCAGCACGGCCCGGCCGTACCCGGAGCCGTGCACCGCGGCGCGGTGCCGGACGCCGTCCTCGCCGACGCGGTCCTCGACGACGACATCACCGTCCGTCCCCCCGGACGCACCGCACCCGCGTCTCCGCCGCGCCGGGTACTGCTGACCGGGGCGACCGGCTTCGTCGGCGCCCACCTGCTCACCGAGTTGCTGACGGCCACCGACGCGGAAGTGGTCTGCCTGGTGCGGGCCGAGGACCGGGCAGCGGCGGAGGGCCGGATCCAGCGGGCGCTCGCCGCGCAGGAACTGACCCTGCCGCCCGGATCCGAGCACCGTGTCGTCGCCGAACCGGGCGACCTCGCCCGCCCGCTGCTCGGACTCACCGAGGGGCGCTACGCGGAACTCGCGTCCGGCTGCGACGCGATCTACCACAACGCGGCGACCGTCAGCATCATGCGCGAGTACGCCAGCCTGCGCGGGCCCAACGTGGAGTCCACCCGGCAACTGCTGCGGATGGCGGCGGCCCGCTCGCTGCCGTTCCACCTCGTCTCCACCCTGTCCGTCGCGCCGCCCGCCGGAGCGAGCCCCGAGGTCGCGGAGACGTTCCTGCCCCCGCATCCGGGCCTTGCCTACGGCTATCAGCAGTCCAAGTGGGCCGCGGAGCGGCTGGTGGAACAGGCGGCGGAGCGCGGGCTGCCCGTCACGGTGCACCGGCTCGGCCGGGTCGTCGGCGCGGCCGGCACCGGCTACGTCAACGAGCGCGACTTCCTGTGGAGCGTGCTGCGCGCCGGCATCCCGGCCGGCATCGTGCCCGACCTGTTCGAGGCCGAGGTGTGGACGCCGGTCGACTACGTGGCGCAGGCCGTCGTACGGCTGTCCGCCGAGGTGACGGCGGCGGCTCCGGCCGAACGGCCGGTGTACAACCACGCTCCGGTGCCGACCGTCCGGCTGGCCGATCTCTACGCCTGGATAAGAGAGTTCGGGTACCCCGTGGAGTGCATGCCCCTCGCGCGGTGGCGGGCGGAACTGCCGCGCGCCGCCGATGTCGCCACCACCACGCTGGCGTTCTTCGACACCTGGACCGGCGACGACTCCGTTGCTGACGAGACGGCCGGCGGAGCCGTCGCCGAACCCGTGCTGGGGCTGGGCCGGGTCGTCGCCGACAACCTGCTGCGCGGGCTCGACGGCAGCGGCATCTCCTGCCCGCCCGTCGACCGGGAGTTGGTCTTCCGGTACCTGGAGCGCTGCGTGGCGACGGGGGCGCTGCCGCCGCCCGCCCGGCGGGGTCCCCGCGTCCCCCGACAGGCCCGCCGCTGATCCGTCGCCGATCCGGAAGATCTGGTTCACGACATCCGGGAACCCGGGCGGACTCCGCTCCGACTACTGAAGCGGAGTCCGCACCCCCCCCGAGGAGCCCGCATGTCATGGAAACGGCCAACCGCCGCATTCGCGGTCGGAGCGCTCTGTCTGGCCACCGCCGCCTGCGGCTTCTCGTCGAGGACGGCGGCCTCCGCGGGCGAAGCGGAACCACCGGGGCCCGGCTACCCGGTCACCGTCACCGACTGCGGGCAGACCACCACCTACACCAAGGCGCCCGGCCGTGTCGTCGTCATGAACGGCGCGTCCGTCGCCGAGGTGTCCTCGATGCTCGCCCTCGGGCTCGGTGACCGCATCGTCGCCAACGCCCAGTCCTACGGCATGTCGGAGGTGCCGGGACGGGTCCAGGAGATCGCGAAGCTGCCCACCGGGGGAGTGAAGCTCAACGACATCCAGGACATCCCGCGCGAGGCGATGCTCAACCTCCGCCCGGACTTTGTGCTGTCCACGACCGGGTTCGGCTTCGACCCGAAGAACGGCTACGCCACCCGCAAGGACCTCGCGACGATCGGTGCGCACACCTACATGCCGGTCAAGGGCTGCGACGACGCGAGCTCCGTCAAGGGCCCGCCGTCCATCGACGACAGCTACTCGATGCTGCGCGACCTCGGCAGGATCTTCGGCGTCAGCGCCCGCGCCGAGAAGCTGATCGCGGACTCCCGCGCGCGCGTCGCCGCCATCAGCGCCAAGGTCGACGCCAAGCTCAGGACGGCGGCCGGCACCGCTCCGCCGTCGAAGGTGATGGTGATCTTCTCCAACATGTCCATGGGCGCCAACGAGTTCAGCTCGATCGCGGGTGTCGGGATCTGGAACGACATCCTCGCGAAGGCCGGGGGAGTCAACGCGTTCGCCTCCGTCACGAGCAACTCCTTCGCCGACCTCAGCAAGGAGAAGGTCGCCGCCGCGCAGGTCGACGCGCTCGTCGTCGTCAGCTACCACGACCCGGATGCCGCCGGCTACGCGCGCAAATTGTTCGCGCAGTTCCCGCAGTGGAACGCCGCCCGGGACAAGCGGTTCACGGTCCTGTCCGACTCCATCTATCTCGGGCCGAGCAACGACGTCGCCGTCGAGCGCGTCGCCCGGATGCTGCACCCCGAAGCCCTCTGACGTGCCGCGGATGACCCCACGCGCGATCGGCCCCCGCTCCCCGCTGTCCGTCCTGGTGCTGCTGCCCGTCCTCCTCGCCCTGCTCGTCCTGGTGATGATGGTCGCTGTCGGCATCGGGGCCGTGAACGTCCCCCTCGGGGACATCTGGCACATCGTCCTCGCCCACCTGGGCGGCGGCACCTTCGCCGGCGACCCCGTCCAGGACCAGATCGTCTGGAACTTCCGCATCCCCCGGGTGCTGCTCGCCGCGCTCGCGGGTGGCGGTCTGGCGGTCGCCGGGGTGGTGCTGCAGGCGGTCGTCGCCAACCCGCTGGCGGACCCCTACGTCCTGGGCGTCTCGTCGGGGGCGTCGCTCGGCGCCGTGCTGGTCATGACGCTGACCACCGGCGCACTCGGCGGCCTGGGCGTCTCCTCGGCGGCGTTCGCCGGCGCTGTCGCGGCCGTCGCGCTCGTCTTCCTCCTCGGGCGGCGCGGCGGCCGGCTGGCCCCCACCCGGCTGGTCCTGTCCGGAGTCGCCATCGGCTACCTGTTCCTCGCGGCCACCAGCTATCTGCAACTGCGGGCCACCCCCAACGAGCTGCGCTCGGTGATGTTCTGGATGCTCGGCAGCGTCGCCGGGGCGCAGTGGAGCCAGCTGCCGCTGGTGAGCGGCGCGGTACTCGGGACGACGGTCCTGCTCGCGCTGTACGGGCGGCGGCTGAACGCGCTGCTGGCCGGGGACGAGTCCGCGACGGCGCTCGGGGTCGAGGTGCACCGGCTGCGGGCCGCGCTGCTGGTGCTGTCCTCACTGCTGACCGGCACCATCATCGCGGTCGCGGGCGGCATCGGCTTCGTCGGCCTGATGATCCCGCACCTGGTGAGGCTCGCCGTCGGTGCCGACCACCGCAGGCTGCTGCCGCTCGCCGCGGTGACCGGCGCGATCTACCTCGTCGTCGTCGACCTCCTGTCCCGCACCGTGGACCGGCCCAACGAACTGCCGCTCGGCATCCTCACCGCCCTCTTCGGCGCGCCGTTCTTCCTGTGGCTGCTGCGCCGCAACAAGAGCTTGGATTCCGTATGAGACTCAGCGTCGACCAGCTCGACATCACCCTGGACCGCCGGCCGATCCTGCGGGACGTGTGCCTGGAGGTGGGGTCCGGGGAGATCGTCGGGCTCGTCGGACCCAACGGCAGCGGCAAGTCCACGCTGCTGCGCGCCGTCTACCGCTCGCTGCGGCCGGAAGGCGGGGCGGTGCGTGTCGGCGGGGACGACATCTGGACGATCCCCGCCCGCGCCGCCGCCCGCCGCACCGCGGCCGTGCTGCAGGACGTCGGCCACGCGACCGGGTTGTGCGTCCGGGAGATCGTGGCGCTGGGGCGCACCCCGCACCACGGCCTGCTCGGCCGGGACGGCCCCGAGGACCACGAGGCGGTCGACCGGGCACTGGACCAGTGCGGTGCCCGCCCGCTGGCCGAGCGGGACTTCGCCTCGCTCTCGGGAGGGGAGCGGCAACGGGTGCTCCTGGCCCGGGCGCTGGCCCAGCGCCCGCACCTCCTCGTGCTGGACGAGCTCACCAACCACCTCGACATCCGCGCGCGCTTCGAGCTGCTCTCGCTGATCCGGGCCATCGGCACCACCACGCTGGCCGTCCTGCACGACCTGGACCTCGCCGTGCGGCTCTGCGACCACCTCGTCGTCCTCCACCACGGCGGGGTCGTCGCGGCAGGGCCGGTGCTGGACGTGCTCACCCCGGCGGTGCTGCGCGACGTCTTCGGCGTCGCGGCGACCGCCGACCGGCACGCCGACGGAGTCGTGCGGATCGTCTACGCCGCCGACCCGCTCGCCCTGCACCTGGCCGAACGGGCCACCGCGGCCGGGTGACGCGGCGCGCGGTCCAGACCGGGCCGATCCCGGGAGGGGTTTGCCGATCTGGGGAGGGTTTTCGGGCGACGCGCCAGAGACCCCGTCGATCGACAGGAATGATCAGGGGTCGGGTGGGCAGGCGTGAGGGGGAGAGGCCGGGTTGAGCAGGAGGTGCTCCCGGCGTCACCATAGAACTGCGCGGTCCGCACCGGGATTCGGTGGTCTCCCCCGTCTGCCGAATCACCTCGGGCGGGCCGCGCGCAGACCAGCAGTGCCCGACTGGTTCCCGGGCGTGCCCCGCCGGACGGCGTTGTGAGGACGCCGACCGGCCCCGTCGGCCCCGCGCTCACCCCCCTCGGGTGCGGGGCCTACGCATGCCCACGGGTGCTCCCGGAGACACACCGCTCACCGGTGGCGACTGCGGTCGGCGTCGGGCAGGTTGCACCACAGGTCGATCTTGGCGGACAGCTCCCGGGCCTGGGTGTCCGTACGGCGCTCGGCCTCCGCCGACGCCTCGGCGGCGGCGTCGAGCGAGCCGAAACCCCGTACGAGGCCGATGAGATCCTCGACGAGGTCCGGGTCCTCACCTACGGCGCGGGCGTGTGCGTGCAGGGCTTGCAGGATGGCGAGTTCGTCGTCTGCGGCGTCCATGTGCACAGTCTGCCGCGTGGGTCTGACACTCCGTAGGCCGTGCGTGCGCGCGGGGCGCGGCGCGCCACGGGTCCGGGCCCGGAAGGGCCGGGTGGACGGCAGGATTCCGCGCGTCGGCTATCGCCTGGCGGCAGGTCGCGACGTGCGCCGGGACCGTGCCTGCGCCGGCGGCGCCGGGGGAGCGGCCTCGCCGGCATCGAGGTCCTCGAGGTCCTCGTCGTCGTATCGCTCGTCCGCCGCGTCGCCCAGGTCGGCCTGGTGGAAGGGGTCGGTCGACGGGACCGGCGAGGTGTGCGCCGCGACCGGCGTGGAGGGATCAGGGTTGGAGAAAAGCGTGGTCATGGCACCTTCGTCAGGTTTCACAGAACGGGGCCACCCGGAACGGACCAGACGGTGGCGATCGCCGCCTCAAGGGCGGCCGTCACTTCCCAGCATCCCACGTGGAGCGTTCCGCGCGGGTACCCGGTAGGTCCCTGGCCCGTCACACCGGGTGTGGGCGGACTCGCCGATTCGGATGAAACCGCAGGCCAAGCGGGGGACGCGCGCCACCGACAGGTGATCGCAGGACGCGATGCGGATAGGACCAGTGACCAGGAGGTCCGATCCATGGATGCCGTTTCGCCGTGCCGCCGTGCCGGAGCCAGTCCTCGCAGTGGCGGCTTCCGCCCGGAGGCGTCCGGTGGGTGCGATCGCACGGCGGAGGGTCGTCCCGGTACTGGAGTACCGGGGTGATCCCGACACCAGGGGGCGCCCCCGGCGGTGGCCGGAGGAGGGCGTGCGGGCCGGGCGTCGCCGGCTGGGCGCGCCTCCCGGCGGTAGCGGGGGGAGCGGCTCCGGCGACGGGCTCCGGGCGCCGCAGCCGTCGCGATGCCGTCCTGGACGCCCTGCTGGCCCTCTTCGCCCTGCTCGTGCTGGTGGGCGGGGCGCTGTCACCGGAGCTGATGGCCGACCGGGGCGCGCAGCCTCTGACGGTGGTGTCGGAGCCGCTGTCCGCCGCGGCCGACGAGCACCCCGACGAGGCCGGCACCGCGGTACGGGGGGTCCGGCCCCACCGGGCCGCCGAGTCGTCGCGGGCGGTACGCCACGCGGCCCGTGCCGGTACCGGTCCTTCCCCGGCCGTCCCGCCGCGCGGTGTCCCGACGCCGGGCGGCCAACGGCCGGGCGCCGGGCTCCTGGGGCTGAGCTGTGTGGTTCTGCGCTGCTGACCGGTCCAGGGGCCGCCTTCCCGGCCCCGTTCCGCTCCGCACGCCGACCCCGCATCCCGACCCCGGAGGACCTTCATGCCCATCGACCCTTTCGCGGCCCTGAACGCCATGCTGCGTGCCGAAGTCGCCCGCGCCTCCGTCCCGGAGAGCGAGCCCGGCCGGCCCGCCGCCCATGACGCGGAGGACATTCCCGAACGCCCGTCCGCGACGCGCGCCCAGAACGACGGCATCTGACCCCAGCCGTCGCCCCGCACCCGGCCGGAGCGCAACCCGGCCGGGTGCCGCCGCGCGGGACACGAGCCGGGTCGCCAACCCGGCCGGGTTCCGTCGTATCGGGCAAGAGATGGACGGGATTGCTGCCCGGAGCGCGATAGCGGTTCAGTAGCTGAACGCCGGCCCGGCGGCCGGGTGCCTGTCGGAGGCACTCGTCGGCGCCGCGAGTGCGCCGACGAGTGCGCTGACCTTGCCACGCCTGGAGGAGAGCGCTCTCCTTCCCGCATCGGCAAGACCGCCGGAACCAGCACGGCGGCGCCCCCGTGACCCGTCCCGGCGGTCGCGTACCGGCCCGGCGCCGGCCGCCGCCCGCGATGCCTCCGGCATGGCTCTTCGGCGGAGCGCCGTTCCCTCCGCTCATGCCGCCGTAAGGCATTTCCGCTTCAACTCTTGACGCCGACCCGATGTCCGGGCACGCTCCTGGCCATCGCTTGAGAGCGCTCTCAAGAACTCGCGTCCGTCCTGAAGCCATGGGAGGCTTCCATGCCCGTTGCCCGAGCCGCCAGACACGTCGCCATCAGATTCGGGGCGGTCGCACTGGCCGGGGCACTCCTCGCCGCCTGTGGATCCAGCTCTTCGGGGAGCGGCTCCACGGACAGTGCCGACGGGGGCAAGATCACGCTCACCGTCGACCTCTTCGGCACCTTCGGTTACAAGGAGGCCGGCCTCTACGCCGAGTACCAGAAGCTCCACCCGAACGTGACGATCAAGGAGAGCGACACCGAGAACGAGGCCGACTACTGGAAGGCGCTGCAGACCCGCCTCGCCGGCGGTGGCGGCCTCGCCGACGTGCAGGGGGTCGAGGTCGGCCGCATTGCCTCGGTGACCCGGCAGCAGGCCGACAAGTTCGAGGATCTTGGCGCGCTGGGCGCCAAGGAGCTGCAGGCGCAGTTCTCGCAGTCCAAGTGGTCGGCCGCGACCGCGCCCGACGGGCGCGTGCTGGGCCTGGGCACCGACACCGGGCCCGAGGCGCTCTGCTACCGCTCGGACCTGTTCAAGGCCGCCGGGCTGCCCACCGACCGGGTCGAGCTCGCCAAGCAGTGGTCGACGTGGGACGGCTACCTCGCCCTGGGCAAGCAGTACGCCGCCAAGGCGCCGGCCAAGAGCCACTGGATGGACAGCATCGCCAGCCTCTACTCGGTGATGGTCGGACAGCAGAAGGAGCGTTACTACGACGCGTCCGGCAAACTGATCTACGACTCCAACCCCGCCGTGAAGGCGGCCTGGAACGCTTCGGTGAAGGCCGCGCAGGACGGTCTCACCGCCAAGCTCGCCCAGTGGGCCCCCGACTGGAACCAGGCCTTCAGCAGCGGCTCCTTCGCCACCATCGCCTGCCCCGCCTGGATGCTGGGCTACATCAAGGGCCAGGCCGCCGACGCGGGCAAGGGCAAGTGGGACGTCGCGGCCCTGCCGGGCGGCGCGGGGAACTGGGGCGGCTCGTACCTGTCCATCCCCAAGGGCGCCAAGCACACCAAGGACGCCTTCGAGTTCATCAAGTGGATCACCGCCAAGGAGCAGCAGGCCAAGCTCTTCACCAAGCAGGGCAGCTTCCCCTCCAACCTCGGTGCGATCGACCTGGTGAAGGACGTGAAGGACCCCTACTTCAGCAACGCCCCGATCGGCACCGTCTTCGGCACGGCCGCCGAGCAGGCGCCCGTCCAGGTACCGGGACTGCGCGACAACGACGTCAACACCCAGATCACCAACGCCCTGGGCGAGGTCGAGCGCAAGGGCACCTCGCCCGACGAGGCCTGGAGCCACGCGCAGAAGGGCGTGAAGAACGTCCTCGGCTGACCCGGGCCGGCCTGACTGTGCCGGGTCCGGACCGCATCCATCTCCCCACCGCGCCCGGACCCGGCGCACCACCCGCCCCACCGTCACCCGCGCTCCGCTCCCGTTCCCGGTACGTCAGCACCGGTCCCCGATACGAAGGCCTGGCACATGACCGTGTCCGTCACCACGCCACCCGCCCGGACGGCGCCCCCGCCACGGCCCCGCGCCGAGCGCCGCACCCGGCTGCTGCGCCGGGTGTCGCCGTACGCCTACATAGCCCCGTTCTTCACGCTCTTCGCCGCGTTCGGGCTCTTCCCGCTGATCTACACCGCGTATGTCTCGCTGTACCGGGTCGAGCTGCAGACCCCGGACCAGATGGAGTGGCGCGGCCTCGACAACTACACCGCGCTGCTGAGCGACAGCTACTTCTGGACGGCGCTGCGCAACACGTTCAGCATCGGTGTCCTGTCCACCGTGCCGCAGTTGCTGATGGCCCTCGGCCTGGCGCATCTGCTCAACTACAAGCTGCGCGGCCGGACGTTCCTGCGGGTCGCGGTGCTGCTGCCGTACGCGACCTCCGTCGCGGCGGCCACGCTGGTCTTCGCCCAGCTCTTCGGCCGTGACTTCGGCCTGATCAACTGGGTTCTCGGGCTGGTCGGCTTCTCGCCGGTGGACTGGCAGTCCGGCACGGTGGCCTCGCAGATCGCGGTCTCCACGATCGTCACCTGGCGCTGGACCGGCTACAACGCGCTCATCTACCTCGCCGGCATGCAGTCCATCCCCGGCGAGCTGTACGAGGCCGCGCAGATCGACGGGGCGTCGCGCTGGCGGCAGTTCCTGCATGTGACGCTGCCGGGCCTGCGTCCGACCATCCTGTTCACCGTCGTCGTCTCGACGATCGGCGCGACGCAGCTGTTCGGTGAGCCGCTGCTGTTCGAGGGCAGCATCTCCGGCGGCATCTCGCACCAGTACCAGACATTGGGCCTCTACATGTACGAGCAGGGCTGGGGCTACTTCCACCTCGGCCGCGCCGCCGCCATCGCCTGGATCATGTTCGTCCTCATCGTGCTGCTGGTCGGCGTCAACACCGCCGTCGCCCGTCGGCGTACCCGCAAGGAGGCCGTTCGATGACCTCGCTCACCACGTCCGCGCACCGCCCGGACACCGGGGACGACCAGGACCGCCCGGCCGCCGGACGGCACGGGAAGGTGCGGAAGGTACGCCGGCGGGTTACCGGCGCCGGCCGCCAGCACCACGCGGGCCGGCTCGCCTACGCGATCCTCATCGTCGCCGCGCTGCTGTCGGCGTTCCCCTTCTACTGGACCATCGTCGCGGCGACCCGGTCCAACGCCGAACTGGCGCAGAGCCCGCCGTCGCTGCTGCCGGGCCCCAACCTGATGCACAACTTCCAGCAGGTGCTGGAGCAGGCGGACATCGGCAAGGCCCTGCTGAACTCCTTCATCGTGTCGGGCTCGGTGACCGTCGGTACCGTGCTGTGCTCCACGCTCGCCGGATTCGCCTTCGCCAAGCTGCGCTTCCGGGGCCGCAACCCGCTGCTCGCGATCACCGTCGGCACGATGATGATCCCGCCGCAGCTGGGCGTCATCCCGCTGTTCATGCTGATCGCCAAGCTGCACTGGATCAATCAGCTGCAGGCGGTGATCCTGCCCGGCCTCGTCTCCGCCTTCGGGGTGTTCTTCATGCGGCAGTACCTGGTGCAGGCGCTGCCGGACGAGCTCATCGAGGCGGGAAGGGTGGACGGCGCGTCCACCGCGCGGATCTTCTGGAGCATTGTCGTGCCCATCGCCCGGCCCGGGATGGCGGTGCTCGGCATGCTGACCTTCATGGCCTCCTGGAACGAGTTCTTCTGGCCGGTCATCGCCCTCACCTCCCAGGAGCCCACCGTGCAGGTCGCGCTGCGCCAACTGGGCGGCGGATACGTGCACGACCAGTCGGTGATCATGGCCGGCACGCTGCTGGGCACCCTCCCCGTCCTGCTGGTCTTCGGACTCCTGGGCCGGCAGATCGTCGGCGGCATCATGCACGGCGCCGTCAAGGGCTGAACCGCCCCGGCCCTCTCCGACCCACCGCGCCACCCCTTCGAATCCTCACGACCGTGTTGGGAGCCTTTCCTGATGACCGCCATCGACGCGTGCCCGGAAGCCGCCACCGCACTCACCTTCCCTCCGGGCTTCCGCTGGGGCGCGGCCACCGCCGCCTACCAGATCGAGGGCGCCGCCCGGGAGGACGGCCGTACCCCGTCCATCTGGGACACCTTCAGCCACACCCCCGGCAAGGTCCGCAACGGCGACACCGGTGACATCGCCGCCGACCACTTCCACCGGATGCCCGAGGACGTCGCCCTGATGTCCGGACTCGGCCTGACCGACTACCGGCTGTCGGTGTCCTGGCCGCGCGTCCAGCCCACCGGGCGCGGCCCCGCCCTGCAGAAGGGCCTGGACTTCTACCGCTCGCTCGTCGACGAGCTGCTGAACAGGGGGATCCGGCCCGTCCTGACCCTCTACCACTGGGACCTGCCGCAGGAGCTGGAGGACGCCGGCGGCTGGCCGGTCCGCGAGACCGCCGACCGGTTCGCCGACTACGCCGCGATCGTCGCCGGCGCCCTCGGCGACCGGGTGCCGACCTGGACGACGCTCAACGAGCCGTGGTGCAGCGCCTTCCTGGGGTACGCGGAGGGCGTGCACGCGCCCGGCCGCGCCGAGCCCACCGCGGCACTGCGCGCCGCGCACCATCTGAACCTCGCCCACGGCCGGGCCGTCGGAGTGCTGCGCGACCTGCTGCCGTCGACGGCGGAGGTCTCCCTCACGCTGAACCTCGCGGCGGTCCGGCCGCTGACCCGGTCGGCGGCCGACCTGGACGCCGCGCGCCGCATCGACGCGCTCGCCAACCGGGTCTTCCTCGACCCGGTGTTCCACGGCCGGTACCCGCAGGACCTGATCGACGACACCTCGGCGCTCACCGACTGGCACTTCGTGCGCGACGGCGACCTCGCCGCGATCTCCCGTCCGCTCGACTCGCTCGGCCTGAACTACTACACCCCCACCGTCGTGGCCGCCGGGACCAGCGCCATTCCGTCGGCCTGGCCGGGGGCCGAGCAGCACGCCCGGTTCGTGGCCGCCCCCGGCCCGCGGACCGCCATGGACTGGCCGGTGGACGCGAGCGGGCTGCACGAGATCCTCACCCGGCTGCGGGCCGAACTGCCCGACGTGCCGCTGCTCATCACGGAGAACGGCGCCGCGTACGACGACTACCGCGACCCGTCGGGCGACGTCCACGACCCCGAGCGCATCTCCTACCTGAGCACCCACCTCGCCGCCGTCCACCGGGCCATCGCGGAGGGCGCGGACGTCCGCGGCTTCTTCCTCTGGTCCTTGCTGGACAACTTCGAGTGGGCGTACGGGTACAGCAAGCGGTTCGGCATGATCCATGTCGACTTCGCCAGCCAGCAGCGCACCCTGAAGGACAGCGCGCGATGGTACGCCGACGTCATCCGCGCCGGCGGGCTGCCGGCCGGAAGCCCGCCGCTGTAGGCGCGGCTACCTGCCGTAGACGGCTACGAAGTCGCGCGTCGCCTTGACGTAGTAGCGGTCCGCCGGGTTCTCGAAGTCGAGGAGATTGGTGGGAGTGGGGTTGGCGGGGTCGCGGCTGCCGTCATAGGCCATGAAGGAGGGCCAGGCGCGGTTCATGTCGAGCGGCATGGCACGGACCGCGCCGGCGCGCTGCATCAGGTCGGCCAGCGTGCGGGCGGTGAGCGCCTGCCCGACGACCATGATGATGTCGCCCGAGGCGGTGACCCCGACACCGGAGCGCTCCACGTACATCTTGCTCTGGTCGGTGACGCCCCATTTGGCGTCGTTGCCGATGTCGGGCACGACGCTGCCGCCGTCGACCATCAGCTCCAGGCACTGCCGGACGCCGACGACGTCCGGAGTCATGGAGACGTCGCGGCCCCACACGCCGATCGCGATGGACCCGTCGCGGTAGAAGACCTCGGAGGCGGCGCCGGACCGCAGCTCACCGGCGGTCCGGCCGTTGAGGTAGAAGCCGCCGTTCGACCCGCCGTCGGTGACCCGGAAGCCGCCGTTCCAGGTCGCGACGAGCCCGGTCCGATGATCCGGGGGAATGGTCGGCGGCACGGAGAAGGTACCGCCCGGCTCGCGGAAGCCCGGGTGGAGCTGGAAGCGCGAGTGCTTCGCACTGATCCAGGCGATCGCCGCCTGGTAGGAGGTGTGCTCGCTGTCGGGACGCACGTACGTCGCCTGCACGATCGGCAGGCCGTGGGAGTCGGCCACCGCACGCCAGACGCCCTCGCCCGGCAGGCCGGGGCTGACGACGGGCTCCATCGGCTCGCGCAGCGGCACTTCCGACTGGTGGACGGCGGCAGCGGCGGTGGTGGCCTTCATCCGGTCCAGCGCGTCGGGCGGCAGGGTGCCGCCCACCTGCGGCGGGTCGAGCTGGTACTCCAGGTCCTC
Source organism: Streptomyces sp. H39-S7 (assembly GCF_027158205.1). Lineage (GTDB taxonomy): Bacteria > Actinomycetota > Actinomycetes > Streptomycetales > Streptomycetaceae > Actinacidiphila. Next base: position 97,472 of record NZ_JAPVLU010000007.1, read on the forward strand.
CAGCTTGTCGACCACCACGCCGAGCCGGTGGTCGCGGCTCCATTCGGCGAGCCGTGCCAGCACGCTGTCCTTGCCGGGATAGGTGAGCGCCTGCCCCACCGACCAGCCCACCGTGCCGACGCACACCAGTCCGACGGCCAGGGTGCCCCGGGTGAGGACCTGTCTCCGGCGCAGCTGGGCCGGTGTCAGGTCCCGCCGGTGCTTCCACGGCAGCAGACGCCGCCGCCGGGTGCCGTTCTCGGCCAGGTCGTCGCCGACAGTGCCGCCGTGCTCCGCCGACTCGTGAACGTCCGTGATCTGTCCGCCCGCCCCATGCGTCATGGCGCTCCCTCTCTCATGGGTAATTTAATCCGCTTTATCCCCTCGTCTGTCGGCCTAATCGCATCGGTGGGAGAACCACCCGCGCGCCCGCCGCGCACCACGATCGGCCCAGCCGAACGAACCTCGGAGAACCACTGGCACAGAGCGTGCATGGACCACTACTCTGAGCGCCTGAACGGCCGGGACGTGATCATCAAGAGGGCCACATGACGTACACGGAACCCACCAGGTCGCGAGACGACTTCAACGACCGGACCTCGTCCGACCACCTCGACGGGTTGCTGGCCCGTGCGGGCCGGCCGGCACCGATCTCCGCGGCACTGCTCGCGCGGCTGCGCACCGCCATCGTGCACCGCGCCGAACCGGTCTCGAACCGCTACAGCACGGAGCCCGGCCGGATGCTCGGCCGCCGCACCCTGCGCCATGTCTTCCTGCTGCCGGACGGCACGACTCCGGTCCTCTGGGAACTGGAGCACGACACCGGCCCCCACGCACGACTCGTGCACGAGCTCTTCGCGGACGAGCCGGCCCTGCTGGCGGCCGAACTGGAGGTGGACCTCCGCTTCCGCGACCTGGAACACAGCGCCGCGCTCGGGGACCTGCCGGAGAACCGGCAGGACCTGCACTTCACCCTCTCGGCCACGGGCCGGCGCCACAGGTACCAGGCGGCCGATTCCGCCGACCACGCCATGCGGCTGCTGCGCCGGGCGGTCAACCCCGACCTCCCCGGCGAAACGGTCCGCCTGCGGGTGCTCTCCGCCGTCGGCCACGACATAGCCTTCGCCGGCAGCAACAGCAGGGCGGTCGGCGAGCGCTGCGCCGGGTGGACCCTGTACGAGCACGCGTTCCTGCTCCCCGGCGGCGAGGAGATCAGCCTCTGGGAGGTGGACCACTCCATGACCCCGGACCGCCACCCCGTCTGCGAGGTCTACGACCGCGAGGACACGGCCCGCGACGCGGCGGAGCGACTTCTCGAAGCGCTGTAGGAACGCGAACGCGAGTGCCGCCGGGAGGGTCAGGTCTCCCGGCGGCACTCGCGTCGGTCAGGTGGCTGCGCGCTCCTTACGGGTTCTGGACGATGGTGAAGGTCGAGGTGTTGTTCTTGATGTTCTGGAAGTTGTTGCTCATCCGGAGGTTGTTGAACGTGACCGTGCCGACCGCCGGGCCCTGGCCGGGCTCGGGGAGTTCGTTGGCCCAGATGCCGTAGCCGGACTTGGCGTCGAAGGCGTCACCGCTCTTCTGGGCACCGGTGATGGAGATGTTGGTGAAGATGGTGTCCTTCACCGGGAACTGCGGCTGTTGGCCGACGTAGTTGGTCTGGAACATGATGCCGCTGTACGTCGGATCCACGATGTCGACATCGCTGACGCGGATGCCCTGGAAGATCTTCGAGGCCGAGAAGACCCAGATGGCCGGGAAGACCTGACTGCCCCAGAAGTGCCCGCCGGCCCGCACGATCGAGATGTTCTGCAGGTTGGTCGGATCGGTGCCGAAGCCGTTCATCGGGTACCCGAAGTCCAGCGAGCTGATCGTGATGCCCGAGTAGACCAGGGTGTCGGCGATGTAGATGTTCCGGAAGGTGTTCGCGAAGCCGCCGTAGACCGCGACACCGGCGGCGCGCCAGGTCAGGATCGACGTCAGGTTCTCGAAGACGTTGTTCTTCTCGTCCGCCCCGCCGGCGTCGATGGCGGAGAAGAGCGCGAAGCTGTCGTCGCCGGTGGACCGCGCCTCGATGTTGTTGAGGTGGTTGTCCGTGGAGCCGTTCGTCATGTTGATGCCGTCGGCGAACGTGTCACGGATGCGGGAGTTGGTGATGGTGATGTTGTCGGTGTTGGCGCCCCAGTAGAGGCAGACCGTGTGCTCGTTCCAGACGTTGTCGATGGTGATGTTGGCGACGTTGGAGAAGTCGAAGACCTTGCCGGGGCCGTCGATCCGCGACGTGTAGTTGCCGAAGTAGGCGAACCCGGAGAACGAGGAGCCGTTCGCGGACGCCTCGGCCCGGAAGCCGTTGTCGGTGTTGGCCTGGGTCGAGGGCGCGTTGAAGCGGGTGAACCAGGGACCGGCTCCGACCACCTTGACGGCCTTGCCGTACACCTGGAACTTGCTCGCCGTCTGGTACTCGCCCGGGGGCAGGTAGACGCCGACCAGGGTGCCCGTGGTGTCCATCCGGACCCTGTCGAGCGCGTTCTGCACGTCCTGGTGCGTGACACCGGCCGGAACCGTGTACTTGGCCGGGTCCGGGTTGGCGATCACCGTCGCCTGCTCCAGGTTGATGAAGTCGATCGCGTACTGCGTGGTGTTGGCGGCGTCCTTCTGCAGCTTGATCTTCGATCCGGCCGGGACGGTCGTCCCGAGCAGGATGTTGGCCTCGTCGTAGATGTGACGCGGTCCGCCGGCGCCGGGCGAGTTGCCCGGACCGGTCTCGTTCCCGTACAGCCAGGCGTACTTGGACGTCAGGTCGATCGCCTTGAGGAAGGTGCCGTTGACGTAGATGTTCAGGGTGGAGTTGATGCCGTCGCCGCCCGCGGCATCCGGGATGGAGAAGCGGGTGACCAGCGTGTTGGTGCTGGCCTTGGCGGTGAACTCGACGGAGGAGCCGGTCGAGTTCAGCGTGACGGCCTTGCGGCCCGACGCCTCGCCCGCCACGTCGCCCACGGTCCGGTTCGGCCCGACGACGGCCGCGCCGCCACCGAGGACGCCGTCCTCGGCCTCATACATGTCGTACGGCATGTTGGCGCCGCGCCCGACGAACAGCGGCTGGGTGCTGGTGTTGTTGGCCTGCTTGACCGGCAGTTCGTTGGCGTCGTTGGCCAGGACGGTCTTGACGCTGTACTTGCCGTTGCCGGCCGTCCAGGTGCCCAGGTTGACCGGGGCGGCGGTGGCGCCGGCCGCGATCGTCCCGTTGTAGGCGCCGGTCAGGGTCTTCACGACGGAGCCGGACGTGGTGTCCGTGACCGTGAGGGTGATGCCGTGGGCGCCGCTCGCGGAGGCAATGGTGCCCTGGTTCTTGATGGCCACCGAGAACGTCACCGTGTTGCCGGTCGCCGGGTTGCCCGGGGTCCAGCTGACGGGCGAGGCGATCAGGTCGGAGCTGGCCACCGGGGTGACGACCAGCGGGCTCGGGCTGGTGAAGGCGTTGTTCGCCTCGTTCTGCTCGATGACGGCGTTGGCCTCGTCGACCTTGGCGCTCAGCGGGTAGGAGCCCGCGGTGCGCACGCCGATGCTGGCGGAGACGGTGGCCGACGCCCCGGCCGCGAGGGCGGCGACCGGCGCGGTGCCGGCGAGCGTGGTGCCGAGGTAGAGGTTGACGCTGGTCGCGCCGGCGGCCGCGGGGCCGATGTTCCTGACCGTCGCGGAGAGCGTGATCGCGTCGGTCTCGACCGGCGTGGCGGGCGAGGCGGTGAGCGCGGACACCGTCAGGTCCGGGTTGGGTGCCGGCGTGCCGACCACCTGGAACTCGGCGACCTGGCCACCGCCCGCGCCGGAGTTCGACGTGATCTTGAGCTGGACGTCCGCGAACCGCCCGGCGACCGGGATCGTCGCTGTGTTCCCCGTGGCCGGGTTGAACGTGTAGACGGTCGGTGAGGTCAGGCTGGTGAAGGACGAGGAGGCCTGCTCACGCCCGAGGACCTGGATGGTCTGGGTGCGGGTCGCCCAGGCGCCGTCCGGGTTGAGCTTCACCACGACCGAGTTGACGTCGGCGTTGGAGCCCAGGGCGACGGTCAGCGTGTTGGGGTAGCCGCTGCCGCCCTCCCAGTAGGTCGCCACGTTGTTGTCGTTCGCGTTCGCGGCGACGAAGTTCTGCGTGGTGGACGAGGCGGTGATGGCCTTGCCGACCGCCAGGTTCGAGCCGCCGCCACCGGTGCCCGTACGGGTGACGGTGTTGCTGTTGACCGACTCGTTGCCGGCCGCGTCCTTGGCCTTGACGTAGTAGGCGACGGTCGCCGTGTCGGGCTGGCTGTCGGTGTACGTGAGGACGTTTCCGGCCACGCTGGTGCGCAGCACGTTGTTGGCGTACACGTCATAGCCGGTGACGCCGACGTTGTCCGTCGACGCGTTCCACGTCAGCTTGATCTGGCCCGACGCCGGCTGGGTGTAGGCCAGGCTCGCCGGTGCGGTGGGCGCCTGCGTGTCGCCCGTCGTCGGTCCGTAGAGCTCGAACTCGGACAGCTGGGCCGCGGGCCAGGCGGTGTTGGCGGTGACGTTCAGCCGGACGTACCGGGTGTTGATCGTGTTGAAGTTCACCGTCACCGTGTTGCCGGTGGACGGATTGAAGACATAGCCCTTGGAGGCGGCGATGTCGGTGAAGGCCGAGCCGTTGGTGCTGCCCTGTACCGACAGCGTCTGCGTCCTGGTCTCCCACCCGGTCGGCAGCTTCAGCACCAGCTGGTTCACCCCGACGGTGGCTCCCAGGTCGGCCTGGATCCACTGCGGGAAGGCGCTGTTGTTGCTCTCCCAGTAGCTGGCCTGGTTGCTGTCGTTGGCGTTGCCCGGCACGTAGGGGGAGTTGGAGCTGCTCGCCGTGATGGTCTTGGCGATGGCGAGGTTGTCGGTCGAGGCCACTGCCTCGGAGACCTGCAGTTCGGAGATCTGGGCGGCCGCCTTGGCGGTGTTGGCCGTCACGGCGACCCGGACGAAACGGGTGTTGGCCGCCGGGAACCTGATCTTCACGGCGTTGCCGGAGCCGGGAGCGAAGACGTACTTGGCGGAGCCGACGATCGTCTCGTAGCTCGTGCCGTCGGCGCTGCCCTGCACGGCGAGCGTCTGGGTGCGGCTCGACCAGCCGGCGGGAACCTTCAGGGTGACCTGGTCGATGGTCCTGCTGCGCCCGAGGTCGACCTGGGCCCACTGCGGGAGGGCGGTGCCGCTGCCCTCCCAGTAGGTGGACTGGTCGCCGTCGTTCAGGTGTCCGGCCGTGCTGCCGCCGCTGGACGCGCTGGCCGTGGCCGACTTCCCCGTCGCCGCGTTGGGGGCGGACTCGGCCGCCGCGGCCCGGAGCACCGGCCCGCCGAGAAGCAACAGACTGGTCGCGAGCGAGCCCGCGACCAGCTTGGGTATCCGCTTCGATCTCACTGCGTTCCTCTGTCTCTCGTCCGGAGTGTCAGGAGTGGGGGGCGAGTGAGGCCTCGGCCTCGCTCTCGCCGACGAAGTTGCGGAGAACGGTGAAGAATGAACGTCACTCTGCAATAAATTTGCATTGAGTTAGCAGAGTGTTACAGACGTGCTACGACGGCGTCTACGCCCGTGCAAGATCGGCTTGGGGTGTCCGAAACCGGGTGTGGGACGTATTTTCAGTGCCATCTGCATAATTTGCTGGCTTCGCGCGATCTATTGCGCCGGTGTTTTGTCCTGGCTACGATCTGCCGCTGACCGGTCAACGGCGCGCAACCGTGTACAACGGGAGGAGTCCACATGGGGATCTCACGCCGGGTGTTCATCGGATCGGTGACGGCGGGAGTCGCCCTCGGCGCCCTGCCGGCCACCGGTGCGCTAGGAGGGGCGGCCGTTGCCGCGAGCCCGCCCGGAGACGTGGTCGGGAAGATCACCGTCGGCTACCAGGGCTGGTTCGCCGCGCCCGGCGACGGAGCGCCCATCAACGGCTGGTGGCACTGGAGCCAGAACTGGTCCCAGCCGCCGTCCCCGGCCAACAACGCGATCCGGGCCTGGCCCGACATGCGGGAGTACACCGGTGCCTACCGGACCGCGTACGGCAACCTCGGCAACGGGCAGCCCGCGACGCTCTTCTCCTCCTACGACCAGCAGACGGTCAACGCCCACTTCCTGTCGATGCGGCAGAACGGCTGCGACACCGCCGCCCTGCAGCGGTTCAACCCCAACGGTGGCGAAGGCGCCACCCGCGACGCGATGGCCGTGAAGGTCAGGACCGCGGCGGAAGCCAACGACCGCAAGTTCTACGTCATGTACGACGTCAGCGGCTGGGCGAACATGCAACCGGAGATCAAGGCCGACTGGACCGCCAAGATGGCAGCCCTGACCTCCTCCCCGGCGTACGCGCGGCAGAACGGCAAGCCGGTCGTGGGCGTCTGGGGCTTCGGTTTCGCCGACGACAACCACCCCTGGTCGCCCGCGGCCTGCCTCGACGTCGTCAACTGGTTCAAGAACCAGGGCTGTTACGTCATGGGCGGTGTGCCGACGTACTGGCGCACCGGGATCAACGACTCACGTCCCGGGTACCTCGACGTCTACCGCGCCTTCCACATGCTCTCCCCGTGGATGGTCGGCCGCATCGGCAACGCGGGGGACTCCGACCACTTCTACGACCTGTGCACCGTTCCGGACCAGGCCGACTGCAACGCCCACGGCATCGACTACCAGCCGTGCGTGCTCCCCGGCGACGTGACCGCACGCCAGCGGGCGCACGGCGACTTCATGTGGCGGCAGTTCTACAACGTGGTGCGGGCGGGCGCCCAGGGCATCTACATCTCGATGTTCGACGAGTACAACGAGGGCAACCAGATCGCCAGGACCGCCGAGAACGCGTCGGCCATCCCAGTGGGCTCCGGCCTGCTGGGGCTGGACGAGGACGGGACGGCCTGCTCCGCCGACTACTACCTGCGGCTGACGGCCGACGGCGGCAGAATGCTCAAGGGCCAGCTCGCGCTGACCCCGGTACGCCCGACTGTTCCGGTCCTCGGCGGCGGCCCCCCGCCCGTCGACTCGAACCTCGCGCTGCGCCGGCCGACGTCGGAGAGCGGCCACACGCAGGGCTACGGTGCGGGCAACGCCGTCGACGGCGACGCCAACAGCTACTGGGAGAGCGCCAACAACGCGTTCCCGCAGTGGCTGCAGGTCGACCTCGGCTCGGCGGTCGCCACGAAGCGGATCGTTCTGTCCGTGCCGCCGGCCGCCGCCTGGGGGGCCAGGACCCAGACGCTCTCCGTCCTGGGCAGTACGGACGGCGCGAACTTCACCACCGTGGCCGGTGCGGCCGGCCGCACCTTCGATCCGGCCACCGGCAACCGCGCCACCATCACCTTCCCGGCCACCGCGACCGTCCGGTACCTGCGGCTGCAGTTCACCGCCAACACGGGCTGGCCGGCGGGGCAGGTCGCCGAATTCCAGGTCTTCGCGTCCTGAAGGCCGTTCCGCACGCCCGGTTCGGCGTCGGCGTCCTGGCCGATGCCGAACCGGTGCACCATGGGTCAGCCCACCGCGGCCCATAAGCCCTGGTGATGGATGGCTCGACTGCTAGCGTTATCGGTTATGGAACTGCGCCAGCTCGAATACCTCGTGACGGTCGCCGAAGAGGCCAGCTTCACCAAGGCCGCAGCCAGACTCCATGTGGCACAGCCCGGGGTCAGCGCCCAGATCCGCCTCCTGGAACGGGAGCTGGGCCAGGACCTGCTGGACCGCTCCGGGCGCACGGTCCGGCCCACCGATGTGGGCGCCGCCGTGCTGCCGTACGCGCGGGCGGCGCTGGCCGCGGTCGCCGGCGCCCGGCAGGCCGTCGAGGAGCTGACCGGACTGGTCCGCGGGCATGTCGCGGTCGGTACCGTGACCTCGCTCGGGCAGGCCGTGGACCTGGCCGGACTGCTCGCCGACTTCCACCACCGCCATCCGGCGGTGGAGATCGGCCTCATCGAGGACACCTCGGACCACCTGCTCCAGGCGCTGCTCGCCGGGCGGCTGGATGTGGCGGTCGTCAGTCTGGCGGACGAGCCCCCGCCGGGAATCGGGGTGCAGGTCGTCGTGGACGAGCCGTTCGTCGTCGCCGTCGCCACCGGCGATCCGCTGGCGGGCCGGACCTCGATCGCCGTCGACGCCCTCGGCGGCCTTCCGCTGATGTGCCTGCCGCGGGGCACCGGACTGCGCACCGTCGTCGACCGGGCCTGCGCCGCGGCGGGCTTCCGGCCGCGGATCGCGTTCGAGGCGGCCGATCCCACCGTCCTCGCGCAGTTCGCGGCGCGGGGTCTGGGAGTGGCGATCCTGCCCGAATCCCTCGCCCGTTCCTATCCCGGCGAACTGCACCCCGTGCGGCTTACCGGGCCGGAACTGCGCGGGCGCCTGGCGCTCGCCTGGCGCGCGGAGGGCCCGGCCGGTCCGGCAGCCCGCGCCCTGATCCGGCGGGCTCGCGCGATGCTGCCGGAACGGGCGGAGGAAGCTCCCGCCTGAGCGCCGCGAGCTCATGACCCGCAGCGTGACCTCTATGCAACTTGTTGCATAATCGACTCGACTCGTCTAGAACTTGCCCTACGAGTCCGCGCGAGGAGGCCCCCTGATGAGCGACTACCCCCACCTGCTGAGCCCTCTCGACCTGGGCTTCACCACCCTGCCCAACCGGGTGCTGATGGGTTCGATGCACGTCGGTCTGGAGGAGGCGCCCCGCGGCTTCGAGCGGATGGCCGAGTTCTACGCCACCCGCGCCCGCGGCGGTGTGGGGCTCATGGTCACTGGCGGGATCGCCCCCAACGACGCGGGGCGCCCGTACGAGGGCGGTGCGAAGCTGACGACGGAGGCCGAGGCCGAGCAGCACACCGCGGTCACCGCGGCCGTGCACCGCGAGGGCGCGAAGATCGCGATGCAGATCCTGCACTTCGGCCGGTACGCGCACCACGCCGACCTCGTCGCGCCCAGCGCCCTCCAGGCGCCCATCAGCCGCTTCACCCCCCACGCGCTGACCGAGGACGAGGTCGAGCAGACCGTCGAGGACTTCGTCCGGGCGGCCGGGCTCGCGCAGCTCGCCGGCTACGACGGCGTCGAGATCATGGGATCCGAGGGATACCTGCTCAACGAGTTCATCGCGGCGCCCACCAACCAGCGGCAGGACCGCTGGGGCGGCGAGTACCGGAACCGCATCCGGTTCCCGGTCGAGATCGTGCGGCGGGTCCGCGAGCGCGTCGGGCCGGACTTCATCCTCATCTACCGGCTCTCGATGCTCGACCTCATACCGGGCGGATCCACCCTCGACGAAGTGATCACCCTCGCACGGGAGATCGAGGCGGCCGGCGCGACGATCATCAACACCGGCATCGGATGGCACGAGGCGCGCATCCCGACCATCGCGACCTCCGTCCCGCGCGGCGCCTTCACGTGGGTGACGAAGAAGGTCATGGGGTCCGTGGGCATCCCCCTGGTGACCAGCAACCGGATCAACACCCCCGAACTGGCCGAGCAGCTGCTCGCCGAGGGCCGCGCCGACATGGTGTCGCTGGCCCGGCCGCTGCTGGCCGACCCGGACTTCGTCGCCAAGGCCCGGCGCGGACAGTCCGCCGCCATCAACACCTGCATCGGGTGCAACCAGGCCTGCCTGGACCACACGTTCAGCGGGCAGATCACGTCCTGCCTCGTCAACCCCCGCGCCTGCAACGAGACCGAGCTGGTCCTTCGGCCCACCCGCCGCCGCAAGCGTCTCGGGGTGGTCGGCGCGGGGCCGGCCGGACTGGCCTTCGCGGTCTCGGCGGCCGAACGCGGGCACGCGGTCACCCTCTTCGACGGCGCGACCGAGATCGGCGGACAGCTCAACATCGCCCGCAAGGTCCCCGGCAAGGAGGAGTTCAACGAGACGCTGCGCTACTACCGCGAGCAGCTCGACCTCCACGGCGTCGACGTACGGCTGAAGACCACCGTCACTGTCGACACCCTCACCGCGGAGGGGTTCGACGACATCGTCCTCGCCACCGGCGTCGTCCCGCGCAGCCCGGCCATCGAGGGAGTAGACCACCCCAGCGTCCTCAGCTACCTGGACGTGCTGCGCGACGGAGCCCACGTCGGGCACTCCGTCGCGATCCTCGGCGCCGGCGGCATCGGCTTCGACGTGGCGGAGTTCCTCAGCGACGGCGGCGACTCGGCTAGCCTGGACCCCGAGGCGTTCTTCCGCCAGTGGGGGGTCGACCCCGGCTACGAGGCCGGGGGCGGGGTGCGGAAGCCGCAGCGGGGCACCTCACCGCGCAGCCTGCACCTGCTGCAGCGCAAGGAGAGCAAGGTCGGCGCGGGACTGGGAAAGACGACCGGCTGGATCCACCGCACCGAACTGCGGCACCGCGGGGTCACGATGGTCGCCGGCGCCACCTATCACCGCATCGACGACGCGGGTCTGCATGTGACGGTCGACGGCCGGCGCGAGGTGCTCGCCGTCGACACCGTCGTGCTCTGCACCGGCCAGGAGCCGCGCCGCGACCTGTACGAGGCGCTGCGCGACGCGGGGCACCCGGCGCACCTCATCGGCGGCGCCGACGTCGCCGCCGAACTCGACGCGAAGCGCGCCATCCGCCAGGGCACCGAACTGGCGGCGGCACTCTGACCCCGGGCCGGCGCACACCGCCCCGGCGCACGCCGGGCCGGTGTGCGTCGGGGCGGGATTCCGGGGCCGCTACGTTGGGACCATGTCGCTGCCGCACGCCATCCTCACCGCCCTGCTGGAGAAACCGTCCTCTGGGCTGGAGCTGACGCGCCGGTTCGACCGCTCGATCGGCTTCTTCTGGTCCGCCACCCACCAGCAGATCTACCGCGAGCTGGGAAAGCTGGAGCAGGCCGACCTCATCCACGCGCTGGCCCAGTCGCCGTCCCGGGGCCGGAAGCGCGAGTACGAGGTGCTGCCCGCGGGCCGCGCGGAGCTGACCGCCTGGGTGGGCGCCGGCCAGGATCCCAAACCGATCCGCGACGCCCTGCTGCTGCGCCTGCGCGCGGCGGCGGTCGTCGGGCGGGACGGCCTCGAACCCGAACTGGAACGCCATCTGCTCGCCCACCGGCGGCAATTGGCCGAGTACCTCACGATCGAGGAGCGCGACTTCGGCGCCGCGGACCTCGGCGGCGAGGACCGGCTGCGCCATCTGGTGCTGCGCGCCGGCATCGGGCTGGAGACCTTCTGGATCGAGTGGCTCACCGAGTCCCTGGCGGAGTTCCGCGGACCGGACGCGGCGGCCGGCGCCCACCCGGGCTGATGCAGGGCGCGGCCCCGGCCCCGGTCACACCAGGGCCGGGGCCGGGCGTGGTGTCAGAAGGCCGAGGTGCGGGCCGGGGCGGTCGGGAGCGCCGTGACGGGCGAGGACGGGCAGTACTCCGCCGGGACGGGAGACGGGCCGTCGACCCAGTCCGCGTTGGCGTTGGAGGACAGGCTGTGCCGGCCGTCGCGGGTGGTGACGGCGGCCGACACGGAGCCGAATATCCCGCCGTCGTGGCCCCAGACGGTCACCCCGCAGGGTAGCCGCACGGACATCAGGGCCAGGCCGTACCCGTACTCGGGGGAGTCCGGGCCGGTCGGCACTGTGGTGAGCATCTCGGCGAGCTGGCGTGCCGGGAGCAGCCGGCCGCGCAGGAGGGCGCTGTAGAAGCGGTTCAGGTCGGCGGTGGTGGAGATCATCTCCCCTGCCGATCCGGCGATCGACGGGTTGAACCCGGTGACGTCGTAGACCTTGCCGGGGGTCTGCGCGAAGAGCTGGGAGTAGGCGCGGCCGTGGCGCCCGGGAAGGGTGGGCGAGGTACCGGGCACGCTGGTCGAGCGCAGTCCCACCGGCCGCAGGATCCGCCGTTCGATCTCCTGGGCGTAGGAATGGCCGGTCACCTTCGCCACGACCATGCCGGCGACGATGTAGTTGGTGTTGGAGTAGCTCCAGGACGTGCCAGGAGTGAAGTTCGGCCGGTGGGTGAGAGCGACCGCGACGAGCTGCTCCGGCCGGTAGGTGTCGTATCGGTGGTCGAGGAACCCCTGACCGGTCATCTTCGCGAGAATCCCCGCGTCCTCCGTGTAGTTGAAGAGGCCGCTGGTGTGGTTGAGCAGTTGGCGGAGGGTGATGTGCCGGCCGTCGTTGCCGTTGCCGCGGACCACGCCCGGCAGCAGCCGGTCGACCGTGTCGTCCAGGCTGAGCTTCCGCTCGGCCTCCAACTGCAGCAGCACCGTCGCGACGAACGTCTTGGTGATGCTGCCGATCCGGAACTGGTCACCGGGGCGGAACGGACGGCCGGACGCGAGATCGGCGGTGCCCGCCGTACCGAACCAGGTGTCCCCGCCCGTCTGCGCCTGGGCCTGTATGCCCGGAACGCCCGCCGCGACGGTGCTGTCGAGCGCGGCCTGAGTGGCGGCATGACCGGTGTGGAGCCCCGGCGCCGCGCGGGGTGCGGGCGAGGGGGGTGCGGGTGAGGGGGCGGCCGCGGTCGCGGGCCCGGCCAGGAGGGTCGCGCCTACCGCGAGCGCTGCCGTCAGGCCCAGTACGCCCCGGCCGAGGTGGAGTTTCGACATGGAGTTCCTCTCCATCGATACGGAATCCCTGGCTGTGCGCGGCTTGTGTGCCACGTGAGCCAGGACGCCGTCGACGGCTCCATTCGTTGACAGCCCGGAACCTGTCGGCGCTATTCGGCCAACGGGTTGGCGGGGACCTTTCGGCAGGCGATCCGTTCGATTCAGGCGTGCCTGCGCCGTGTCGTGTATCCGCAGCACGGGTTGCGGGCGAGGCGTCGTCATTTCGTGCGCGGTCTCGCTACCGTTGTTCCACAGGCCCGGCAGGCCGCCACCCCCGTGCGAACCTGCCGGGCCTGCTGCTGTCCCGGGGCGGGTCGTCCTCAGCGCGGACGGGGATCAGACCAGGCGCAGGTCGACGAAGCACCAGCTCCAGCTCTCGCCCGGCTCGAAGCTCCGCATCACCGGATGCCCGGTCTCCTCGAAATGGCCCGTGGCATGCCGGTACGGCGACGAGTCGCAGCAGCCGACGTGGCCGCAGACGAGACACAGCCTGAGCTGCACCGGATGGCTGCCCACGGCCAGGCATTCCGGACATGTGGCGCTCAGCGGAGCCGGCTCGGGGCGCGGCAGGTCGGGAACATGCGGGCACTCACTCATGATTGCCAGGTTAGATCGGGTCGACGGTAATCGAAGAGCACGACCCAGGAACGAGAACCAGATGGGAACAGGCAAACGCTGATGGATGTCATGCCACTGCTGTTGTTGATCGCGGGCAGCGCCGCGGTCGCGGGCGCGGCCCGTCGCACGCCGGTGCCCGCGCCGCTGCTGCTGGTCGCCGCCGGGCTGTTCGCGTCGTACGTGCCGGGCATGCCCGACTACACGCTGGACCCGGAGATCGTGCTGCCGCTGCTGCTGCCGCCGCTCCTGCACACCGCCGCGCTGGAGAGCTCCTACCTCGATCTGCGGGCCAACGCGCGCCCGGTCGCACTGCTATCCGTCGGCTATGTCCTGTTCGCGACGATCACGGTCGGATACGTCGCCTATCTGGTGGTGCCCGACCTGTCGCTGACCGTCGCCCTGGTCCTGGGCGCGGTGATCGCCCCGCCCGACGCGGTCGCCGCCACCGCCATCGCGCGGCGCCTCAAACTGCCCAACCGGATCACCACCATCCTCCAGGGCGAGTCCCTGGTGAACGACGCGACCGCGATCACCGCGTACAAGGTCGCCCTGGCCGCCGTCGTGGGCGAGGGGGCCAGCTGGGGCGAGGGAATCAAGGAGTTCACCGTCGCCGCGGCGGGCGGCGTCGTCGTCGGCCTCATCCTCATGGTGCCGCTGCACTGGCTGCGCACCCACCTGAAGGAGCCGCTGCTGCAGAACACCCTGTCCCTGCTCATCCCGTTCGTGGCCTATGCCGCGGCCGAGCGGGTCGGGGCCTCGGGGGTGCTCGCCGTCGTGGTCGTCGGCCTCTATCTGGGGCACCGCTCCTGGCAGGTCGACTTCGCCACCCGACTCCAGGAGGCGGCGGTGTGGAAGATGGTCGGTTTCATCCTGGAGTCGACGGTCTTCGCCCTCATCGGACTGCAGTTGCGCGTGGTGCTCGGCGGACTCGGCGCATACGGGGTGGCGGAGTCCGTCTGGTACGCCTTCGCGGTCTTCGTCGTCGTGGTGGCCGCCCGCTTCGCCTGGGTCTTCCCCGCGACCTTCCTGCCCCGCGTGCTGTCGTCCCGCATCCGGGAGCGCGAACCCGACACCAACTGGACGGGGCCCGTCATCGTCGGCTGGGCCGGGATGCGCGGCGTGGTCTCGCTCGCCATCGCGTTCTCGATCCCGCTGACCCTGGACGACGGGGAGCCCTTCCCGGCCCGCAACCTGGTGCTCTTCCTGACGTTCACCACCGTGATCGGGACCCTCGTCGTGCAGGGCCTCACGCTGCCGCCGCTGATCCGCCGGCTGAAGATCCCGTCCCGTGACGTGCGCGCCGAGACGCTCGCCGAGGCGCAGGCCCAGAGCGAGGCGTCGGCGGCCGCGGAACGCCTGCTCACCGAACTCCTCGCCGAGGGGCGCAACGACCTTCCGCAACCGCTCGCCGACCGGCTGCGCACGGTGATGGACCGGCGGCGCAACGCCGTGTGGGAACGGCTGGGCACCGTCAACGAGACCACCGGGGAGTCGGCGGACGGCACCTACCGGCGCCTCGCCCGGCAGATGATCGGCGCCGAGCGCGAGGTGTTCGTGGAACTGCGCGACGCCCGGCGCATCGACGACGAGATGCTCCGGACGCTGCTGCGCCGACTGGACCTGGAGGAGGCCGCCGCCTACCGCGAGGAGTCGGCCTGACGGCGGCGCCCCTTCACCCCCAAGAGATCAGCACCCCCGGGAGATCAGCGCCGGGCGGCGCGTGAGTCGCCGAAGAAGATCCGGTAGATGATCAGCAGCACCAGCGAACCGCCGATGGCCGCGCCCCACGTGGCCAGGTCGAAGAACTGGTGGCCGACGGGCTTGTCGAGGAGCCGCGCGGACAGCCAGCCGCCGACGAACGCCCCCGCTATGCCGATCAGCGTGGTGATGATGATGCCGCCGGGGTCACGTCCGGGCAGCAGGACCTTGGCGATGACCCCGGCGATGAGTCCGAGAACGATCCAGGCGAGAATGCCCATGGTGCGTGCCTTCCTTTCGACGTACCGCTTCCGCGAGATCCACCCGCGGCCCCTCCCGCACTGAGAGGGACGCGGTCCCGGAGCGAGCGGTTCCGGGGTGGCACCGCGGACCACGGTCTTCCCTGATGTGCTCCGTCTTCCCCGCGCGCGAGGCAACATGTTCGCGTGCTCCTACGCAGACCCGCCCCCGTCGCGCCCCCGGCCCCCGACGACCCGGTACTGGCCTATGCCCTCCGGGACTTGGACTGGTACGCCCACACCCGCGACCGTGCCCGCAGATGGCACTGGGCCACCGAACTGGGCGCGCTGCTGGCGGGCGCGGCCACCGTGGTTGCGGCCGGCATCCAGGCGCCCGCCGCCGTCACCGCGACCGTGGCGGGAGTCGCCGTCTTCATCGGCGGGTTCCGCCAGGTCTTCAACCACACCGAGCGCTACGTGCTGGCCGCGGAGTCCTGGTCGCGGCTGCGCCCGGCCGTCGAGCGGTACCGGCTGCTGCCGGAGGAGGAGCGGGACGCCGAGGCCCGCCGGGTGCTGGTGGAGGCGATCGAGGCGGTCTCCGCGGCGGAGATGCAGAACTGGGCCGTCCACCGGCGCGGAACGCGGGCGGGTTCGGACGCGGGCCCGGGAACCGTGTGAGCACCGGCCGTTCGGATCCCGCCGCGTTGGCCCGGCTGGTCGCGGGCGCGCAGCGGGGCGACCGGCTGGCGATGGACGAACTGCTCACCGTCCTCGCCCCGTACGTGGGCCGCATCTGCGGCCCGGTGGCCCTCCAGGACGGGGACGACGCGGCGCAGGAGGCACTGATCGCGGTCTTCCGCCACATCCGGCAGGTGAGGGAGCCGGCGGCGCTCTTCGGCTGGGTACGCGTGATCGCCGTCCGCGAGGCGGTCCGGCTCGCCGAGCAGCGGCAGCGGACGGTCCCCGCGGAGCTCTCCGAGGTGCCGGCGCCGGGCGATCCGGAACTCGCCCAGGACATCGGGGACGTGCTGCGGAGGCTGTCGCCGGAACACCGCGCCGTCCTGGTGCTCCGTCACGTCGAGGGGCTGGACGAGCAGGAGGTGGCACGGGTCCTCGCGGTGCCGCTGGGGACCGTCAGATCCCGGCTGTTCCGCGCCAGAACGTCATTCCGCCGCGCCTGGGGCGGCGCCGGGAGATGACCTGGCGTCGATCCGCCGCTGCAGGGCCGCCATCAGGGCGGCACCGCGGGCCCGCGCCCCGGGCCGGCGCAGCCACTGCAGGGCGGCGCCGCCCGGGAAGCGGTACGCGCTGAAGAAGGCGAACCGGGTGCCCGTTCCCTCGGGCACCGCGGCCATGCCACCGGCCAGCAGCCGGCTCTGCATCAGGCACCAGCCCGGTCGCAGAACGACTTCGAAACGCTCCCGGTGGCCCACGGCGCTCACCGCCCGGAAGGACGACCGCTCCCCGTCGGGCCGCCCGTCCCCGATCCCCTCCGGAGTGAACGAGCGCAGCCCGGGGATGAGGTGCGGAAGTTCGCCCTCGAGGTCGGCGGCTACCTCCCACACCTGGTCGGGAGCGGCCTCGAAGTGGTGCTCCACGTACAGGGCGTGCCGCGCGGCCCCCGCGACCACCCGCAGACGCCGCAGCTGATCCAGGTCGGCCCGCGGCCAGCCGGCGTCGTCACTCATCGGGCCTCGCTCATTGGATCGGCTCCCCTTCGCACGGTCTGCGGGAGAGCGTCGCATCAACTCAGCTCGCGAACAATCGCCTGGCCGCCGCCACGACCCGCTCGGGCCGCTCGTGCTGCGGGCAGTGTCCGCAACCGGAAAGCACCTCGACCGTCTGCGCGTCGGAGAAGGGCTCACCGCCCGGCAGGAGACCGGGCGGGACGACGACGTCGCGCTCTCCCGCCAGGATCACGGTCGGGACGGTCAGCCGCAGGGAGTGGAACTCCTTGCGGCGCAGGGCCGCGATGTCGTGGGCCACGAACGCGCGGTGGATCCCCTCACCGGCTCGCGCGCTGTGCGGCCGCCGGGCCGCGGTGCTGAACTCCTCGATCTCGCCCGCCCGCCAGGCCGCCCGGTCGGCCACCCCGCGCCGCAGCAGGTAGCGGGTGAAGGCCGGCCAGTGCCGCAGGACCCGGCGGCCGAGCGGCGGCCACTCCAGCAGCACGGTGTACCAGAAGCGCCAGGCGTGCCGGAGGGTGTTCCGGCGGGTGGGCCAGGGATGGACCATGCTCAGCGCGAGGAAGTGGCTGAAGCGTTCGGGCCACCGGGCGCAGGCGAAGAAGCCCGCCCAGGCGCCCCAGTCATGGGCCAGCAGCCGCACCCGCTCCAGCCCGAGCGCGTCCAGCACCGCGACGAGGTCCGCCGCCCGCCGCTCCGTGCCGTAGCCGCCGGGCGACTCCTGCGACCAGCCGAAGCCGGGCATGTCCAGGCAGATCAGCCGGTACTCGCCGGCCAGTCCCGGCAGTACGTGCCGCCAGGTGTACCAGTGCTGGGGGAAGCCGTGGACGAGCAGCACCGGCGGTGCGTCCGGGTCGCCGGCCTCGGCGTAGTGCAACCGCACGCCGCCGACCGTGACGTGGTGGTGGCGCACTCCCGGCACGGGAGGGAAGGGCCGGGGTGACGCCGTTCCCTCGTCAGGGTCCTGCGGTGCCGCCTGATGTGGTGTGCGGGTTCCGGGTGTCCTGTCGACCGGCATGGGACCGCCTTCCGTGTCTCGTCCCTTGTCCTTGTGCCGGGGGAGAGGGCGGAGGCGGCCGGTGCAATCCCCGGGCCGCCCGGATGCGCGTATGCGGTACGTCACATCCGGGGGCCCCGGGTGGCGGCTGGAGGGGCGAGGAGGGAGCTGAGTCCCCTCCAGCCGCCGGTCAGGGTGTTCCCGGGGCCGTGATCAGCTCACGGTGCCCAGGGCGGGTCCACGGACCAGGTGGTGTCCTCGGTGAAGGTGGCCGGGTTGTCCCAGGTGTGGCCGCCGCCCGGAGTGGCCAGCCAGACCTCGGAGTTGATGTGCCGGATGTAGCTACCGGGGAGGTTGGAGGCGGAGAACCGGACGCCGCCGTTGCCCTGCACGGCACAGAAGGTGGCGTCGGCCTTGAAGAGCGCCGAGCCGTCGCCGGCAGCCCGCCGGACCCGGAAGTCCTGGTGGCGCAGGTACTCCCCGGGGTAGTTGCGCGACTCGAAGGAGTAGCAGGCGCTGTTGGCGAGACCGGCGACGATCTTCCAGGTCGCGTCGCTCTTGAGCAGCGCGCTGCTGTTGCCGTCGACGACCTCGGTGTACGCCAGCGCGTTGGCGTGGCGCAGGTACTTGTTGGTGTGGCCCGGCGTGGTGACCCGCAGGGACTTGTACTGGCCGACGGGCAGGACGACCGGTGGCGGCGGGTTGAGGGAGGCGTTGATCAGGGCCTGGTTGGCGGCCTTCACCCGGGCCGCGTCGACCTTGACGACCTGGCGGTCGTAGGTGAGGAGCCCGTTGACCTCGTTCTCGACGTCGGTGATCTCGGTGTAGACCGACGCGGAGAGTCCGGCGGGCAGTTGATTGAGGCGGAGGGCGTCGAGCAGTCCGACGAACCGGTTGTTGAGGGCAGTCAGGTTCGGCTGGTCCTCGTAGCTGAAGCCGCCGCCCGGATACCACTCGTGGCCCGCCACCTTGAAGCCGAGCCCGCCGTATTCGCCCAGCACCGCGGCCCGGGTCGCGCTGGGGGCGGTGTTGCCCGGTCCGACGTAGTTGTGGTTGTCGACGACGTCCCCGTTGCCGCCGTCGACGGAGCCGCAGCAGTTGACGCCGCTCATGTTGTCGACGAGGCGGGACGGGTCGTAGGCCTTGACGTCATTGGCGATCCGGGCCTGGTCGTACTGGCCCCAGCCCTCGTTCTGGTCCACCCACAGGATCAGGGAGGGGGAGCTGCGGTGCTGGTCGATGACGGCGTGGAACTCGGTCTCCCACTGCGCGCGGGCCGCGGTGTCCGGAGACTTGCCGGTGTCCATGGCGGGCATGTCCTGCCACACCAGCAGCCCGAGCCGGTCGGCCCAGTAGAACCAGCGCTGCGGCTCGACCTTGATGTGCTTGCGGACCATGTTGAAGCCCAGGTCCTTATGCGCCTGCAGATCGGATCGGAGAGCGGCGTCGGTCGGCGCGGTGTAGATGCCGTCGGGCCAGTACCCCTGGTCGAGGGTGCCGGTCTGGAAGACGAACTTCCCGTTCAGGACCGGCCGCATGACGTTGTCGACCTTGGCGAGGGCGATCGACCGCATGCCGGCGTAGCTGCCGGCCGAGTCGACGGTGGTGGTGCCGCTGGTGAGGTCGGCGCGCACGTCGTACAGGAACGGGTCGTCCGGGCTCCACCGGTGCGCGTTGGGCACGGGCACGGAGAACTCCGTGCCGACGGATCCGGTCGCGGTGCCGACCGTGGCGCCTCCGGTGGAGACGGTGACCCGCGCGCCCTGGCCGCTGATGCCGTCGCCCCTGACGGTGACGCGCAGGGTGTTGTTCGCCAGGTTCGGGGTCAGGTCCACGCGGGTGATGTGCGCGGTGGCCACGGGCTCCAGCCAGACGGTCTGCCAGATCCCGGAGGCGGCGGTGTAGAAGATCCCGCCGCCCGGGTGCGTGGCGACGTCGTTGATCCGCTGTTTGCCGACGGCCCCGCCGCCGGTCTGGGTCGGGTCGTAGACCGAGACCACGATGGTGTTGGAACCGCTGGTCAGCAGGGAGGTGATGTCATAGGCGAAGGCGTCGTAGCCGCCCTTGTGCACCGACCCGGCCTGCTGGCCGTTGACCCACACCGTCGTCTGCCAGTCGGAGGCGCCGAAGTTGAGCTGGACGCGGCGGCCGTTCCAGGTCGACGGCACGGTGAAGGTCCGCTTGTACCAGAGCTTGTCGTTCTCGGTGATCTTGCGCTTGATGCCCGACAGCGCGGACTCGGCGGCGAACGGGACACGGATCTGCTCGGTGAACGCCGCGGGCTGACCGGCGTCCCGGCCGGTGACGGCGAAGTCCCAGATGCCGTTGAGATTGGCCCAGTCGGGGCGGGTGAGCTGGGGGCGGGGGTACTCCGGCAGCGGGTTGTCGACCGGGACCTGGTTGGTCCAGGGGGTGGTCATCGGGGAGGGCTTCGGCGTCCAGGCGGCGGCGCTGGCCGGCGCGGGGCCGAGGGCGGCCAGCGCGCCGGCGGCGAGCGCGAGCACCGCGAACGCGGAGACGAGGCGGCGCCGCCAGGGCGGGTGCCCGGCGTCAGGGGAACGTTTCATCAGAGCGGCTCCTTCGTGGGGGCGGGCCGTGCTGTGACGCAGGTCTTCTAACGTTGGAAATCGATTGTCCAGCGGAATGACAGCACGCCGCCAAGTCACTGTCCAGACCTCCGGCAGCAATTGGGCGGGTTGACATTTAACGATGTAAACAAAGCGCCATCCCGCTCGCACCGAACCGCGGAGGTCCGGTCGAACGGGGTGGCGCGGGATGTGCTGGAGGTACGCGGTGCGGCCCGGTCAGGTGCGCCGCACCGCGTACCGGCTGGGGATGCGACCTACGGCCGGCCGAGGTTCCAGGTCAGGGCCGGGAGCGCGCGGGCGGCGAGTCCGTGGGCCTGGTCGGGCCACCAGGCGCCGGCGGCCGGGTCGGTGATGCCGTACTCGGGATCGGTGGGACCGGCGGTGCCGCGCGTGCAACTGCCGTCGGACTCACCGGGGACCTTGATCCACAGATACGCGTCGAGCAGGGGGACTCCGGTGGCGGCGGTGGGCCGGGTGCCCAGCCCGCGTCCCGGAGGGTTGCACCAGGTCTGCGGGTCGCTGTACTCGGCGGTCGGGGTCCACGGACCCTGCCCGTTGCGGCTGCTGTCGATCACGAAGTGCGGCAGCGCGGCCCCCGCGGGGACGTGGCTCGCGTACCAGGCGTCCGCGTCGGCGGGCGGCCAGTACTGGTTCGCGCAGTCGCCGGCCGCCGCGCCGGGAACGTTGCGCAGGTACCAGGTGCACTGGGCGACCTGGGTGCCGTAGCGGACCAGGTCCGCGTCGGTCTGGTAGTTGGAGACGTTCAGGAAGAAGCCCTGGGCCTGCCCGATGCCCCCGTCGACCAGCAACTGGGCCATCGTGCCCACGTTCTGCCAGGCGCTGTGCCCGGCGTCCAGGTAGACGACCGCGCCGGGCTGCCGCTCCAGCCGCTGCACGGCGCCGCTGATCTCGGCGATACGATCCGCCTGCTGGGCGGCGGTGCCGCCGCAGAAGGACGGGCTCAGCGCCAGGCCGTCCGGCTCCAGGACGACGACGGTGCGGCGGTTGCCGATGCCGCGGGCCAGGGCGTCGATCCACGCGGCGTACTCGGCGGAGTTCGACGCGCCGCCCGCCGAGTACTGCGAGCAGTCGCGGCCCGGCACGTTGTAGGCCACCGCAACCGGCACCTGGTGCCGGCGCGCGGCCTTGGCCTGCAACGCCGCCATGTCGCTGGTGGTCTGCTGGGGGGTGCTCGTCCCGTTGAACCACTGCGCCACCGGCCAGGAGGCCAGCTTGGCCATGGACAGGGCGCCGGCGACGTCATGCGCCTTGAGGTCGGCCACCGCTTGGTGCGCCGCTTTGCTGTCGAGGTCGGTGTAGAAGCGGGTGGTCGCCGGGAGCGAGTGGTCGGAGGCCTCGGCTCCGGAGGTGGTGGCGGCACTCGCGGCAGGGGTCGGCAGGACGCAGAGGACGGTTGCGGCGGCGGCCGCAGTCGCCGTGAGGAGCGTCGTCCAGCGGCGTGTATGTGGGAGCGCTCCCACATGTGTTCGGTTCATCTCGCCCATTTCTCTTCGATTCGAATCCGGAAAAAGCGTTCAAGAGATGAACGCTGCTCGGCACCTTGACGCCGTCTACGGGCATCGCTTCTATGGCACGGGCCTCGCTGGTTGATCCTGACTATGGAAACTGAAGGAATCGTGCCGCAGATCCCTTCTTCTGACCAGCCCTAGAACACGCATTGCAGAGGTGATGTTCCGAGAAATGTGGAAGCGCTCCCACGCACAGTCGATCAGAGTCGCACCATCCGAGCTGAACCGTCAGAGAGGAACAGGGACGTGCTCCATCTCTCGCGCAGACTGCGCACGGCCGGTACCGCCGTCGCGGTCATGGCCGCGCTGCTCATCCCGCTCACCGGATCCCAGGGCGCTCAAGCAGCCGACAACGCCTCACCCACCCGTGCGGAGCCGGCCGCCGCGGCCGCCGGTGCGGGCTACTGGCACACCAGCGGACGGCAGATCCTGGACGCCGCCGGTCAGCCGGTCCGGATCGCCGGAATCAACTGGTTCGGGTTCGAGACCGCCAACTACGTGCCGCACGGCCTCTGGTCACGCGACTACAAGAGCATGATCGACCAGATGAAGTCGACGGGCTACAACACGATCCGGCTTCCGTACAGCGACGACATCTTCAAGGGCACCGTGCCGACCGGCATCAGCACCTCCGGTGGCATGAACGCCGATCTCCCGGGCCTGACGTCGCTCCAGATCATGGACAAGCTCGTCAACTACGCCGGGACGATCGGCCTCAAGGTCATCCTGGACCGGCACCGTCCCGACTCCAGCGCCCAGTCGGCCCTCTGGTACACCGCCGCCGTCCCCGAGTCGACCTGGATCAGCAACCTCACCGCCCTGGCGACCCGCTACCGGGGCAACCCCGCCATGATCGGCATCGATCTGCACAACGAGCCGCACGACCCGGCCTGCTGGGGCTGCGGCGACACCTCCACCGACTGGCGGCTGGCGGCCGAACGCGGCGGGAACGCGGTACTGGCGGCCAACCCGTCCCTCCTCGTCTTCGTCGAGGGCGTCCAGACCTTCAACGGCAGTTCGTACTGGTGGGGCGGGAACCTGCAGGGCGCCGGCCAGTACCCGGTCCGGCTGAGCGTCGCCAACCGGCTGGTGTACTCCGCACACGACTACGCGACCAGCGTCGCCTCCCAGCCCTGGTTCACCGACCCCGCGTTCCCCGGCAACATGGCAGGGATCTGGACCAAGAACTGGGGCTACCTCTTCCAGCAGAACACCGCCCCGGTCTGGGTGGGGGAGTTCGGCACCACCCTGCAGGCCTCCGTGGACCAGACCTGGCTCAGGACGCTCGTGCAGTACCTGCGCCCCACCGCCCAGTACGGCGCCGACAGCTTCCAGTGGACGTTCTGGTCCTGGAACCCCAACTCCGGTGACACCGGAGGGATCCTCAATGACGACTGGACCACCGTCAACACCGCCAAGGACGCCTATCTCAGCAGCATCAAGGCGCCCTCGTTCGGCTCCGGCGGCGGAGGCGGCGACACCCAGGCGCCGACCGCCCCCACGAACGTCGCGGTCACCGGGACCACGAGCACCACCGCTTCGCTGACCTGGAGCGCCGCCACCGACGACGTCGGCGTCACCGGCTACGACGTCTACCGCGGTGCCACGCTCGCCGGCAGCGGCACCGGGACCTCCTACACCGACACGGGCCTGACCCCGTCGACCGCGTACGCCTACACCGTCAGGGCCCATGACGCGGCGGGCAACACCTCACCCGCGTCCGGTGCCGTCACCGCCACCACCGCTCCCGGCGGGGGCGGCGGGGGTTCGGGATGCACGGCGGGCTGGCACGTCGACAGCCAGTGGACCCCGGGCTTCAACGCCACCGTCACCGTCACCAACTCGGGAACCGCCCCCACCAACGGCTGGACCGTCAGCTGGACCTGGCTCAACGGGCAGCACCTGTCCAGCGCCTGGAACGCGACCGTCCAGCAGTCCGGTACGGGGGTGAGCGCGGTCAACCTCGCGTACAACGGCCGACTCGCCGCCGGCGCGTCGACCGCGTTCGGCCTCCAGGGCACCTGGAGCGGCACCAACCCGCCGCCCACGCTGACCTGCACCGCGTCCTGACCGGCTGCTGTGGGGCGGCAGCCGGCCGCCCCACAGGGCCTCACCGCAGATGGGTGGAGCGGAACTCCGTGCGGCTGCGGAAGACACTGCCGGGGCGCAGCACGGTGGTCGGGTACCCGGGCCGGTTCGGCGCGTCCGGGAAGTGCTGGGTCTCCAGGCAGACGGCGCTGTGCCGCTCGTGGCGGTTGCCCGCACCGTCGGTGAGGGTGCCGTCGAGATGGTTGGACGTGTAGACCTGGATTCCGGGCTCGGTCGTCCAGACCTCGAGCTCCCGGCCGGACGCGGGGTCGCGCAGCAGCGCGGCGGCCCGCAGGCCGTCGGGGCCTTCCGCCGGGCGCAGCACCCAGCAGTGGTCGAACCCGTCCGCGTCCTTCAGCTGGGGATCGTCCGCCGCCAGGCAGTCGCCCAGCCGGCGCGGCTCGGTGAGGTCGAAGGGCGTGCCGGCCACCTCCTGGACCGGTCCGAGCGGGATCGCGTCCGCCGACACCGGCAGGTAGCCGTCCGCGCCGACGCTGAGCCAGTGGTCCAGCACGGCCCCCGGCTCGGCTCCGGCCCCCGGCTCCGCCGCCCCCGCCAGGTTGAAGTACGCGTGGTTGGTGAGGTTGACGACGGTGGCCCGGTCGGTGACGGCCTCGAAGGTGACGGAGAGCGTGCCCCGGTCGTCGAGTGCGTAGACCGCTGTCACCGTCAGTTCGCCGGGAAAGCCCATGTCGCCGTCGGGGCTGCGCAGCGTCAGCCGCACGGCCGCGTCGTCGCCGACCGCTTCCGCGTCCCAGACCCGGCTGTCGAAGCCGTCGGGCCCGCCGTGCAGCGCGTGCCCGTGGTCGTTGGCCGGTACGTGGTGCTCCCGCCCGTCCAGGGTGAAGCGGCCGTCCGCGATGCGGTTGGCGTAGCGGCCGACCAGGGCGCCGAAGTAGGGGCTGGGCCCGGTGTAGCTCTCCAGGTCGGGCAGTGCCAGGACGATGGAGCGGCTCCGGCCCGCGTGGTCCGGGACCGTGAGGGCGTGCAGGACGCCTCCGTAGGTGAGGACCTCGGCGGTGACTCCGGCCGGGGACCGCAGGGTCCAGCGGTCCACGGCCCGGCCGTCCGGGGTGGTGCCGAAGGGTTCGCGGTGCGCTGCGGGTCGGGGCATGGTCAGTCCTCAGGAAGGGTGCGGTGCTGGGACGGTTGCGCGGCGGGCGGCGCCCGGGACACGGAACCGGATCAGCCGGGTCGGCGCGCGGTGGACTCCCTGGCCACCAGGGTGTAGCCGGGCTGGATCCGCTCCGGCACCAGGTCGGGGGCGCCCGCGAGCCGGGCCACCACCCGTTCGACCGCCAGCCGGGCAATGGCCTGCTTGTCGGGGGAGACCGTGGTGAGGGCGATGGTCGAGAACCGCCCCTCCTCGATGTCGTCGAAGCCGACGACGGCGACGTCGTCCGGCACCCGCAGCCCGCGGTCGGTCAGGGCGCGCATCGCGCCGATCGCGATCAGGTCGTTGTACGCGAAGACGGCGTCGGGCCGTTCCCCGCGGTCCAGCAGGGCGTTCATGGCGGCGGCGCCGTCGACCCGGCCGTAGCCGTCGGTCGCGGCCACCAGGGAGTCGTCGCAGGGCAGTCCGACCGCGCCCAGCTCCTCGCGCCAGCCGCGCAGCCGCAAGTGCGCGGGCTGCCGGGCGCTCTCCCTGCGGGCGCCGAGGAAGGCGATCCGCCGGTGCCCGAGCCCGGTGAGATGGCGTACGGCGGTGCGCGCGGCGGAGATGTTGTCGATGGCGATCTGGTCGTAGGGGGCGTCGTACTCGCGCTCACCGAGCAGCACCAGCGGCGCGTCGTCGGTCCGGCCCAGCAGGTCGGCGGCCTCCAACTCGATCGGGCTGAGGATGAGCCCGTCGATGACGTGGGCGCGGAAGCCCTGCGAGACCAGGATCTCCTTCTGCCGTTCGCCCCCGGTGTGGTCGAGCAGGACGGTGTAGTCGTGCCGGGCGGCGGCGTCGACGACGGCGCCCGCGAGTTCGGCGAAGTACGGGTTGCCCAGTTCGGGGACGGCGAGCGCGATGATCCCGGTCCGGCCCTTGCGCAGATGACGGGCGGTCAGGTTGGGGCGGTAGCCGAGCTCGTCGATGGCCCGCTGCACCTTCGCCCGCATTCCGGGGGTGACGTGCGGATAATTGTTGACCACGTTCGAGACGGTCTTGATGGAAACGCCCGCCAGCTGCGCGACGTCCTTGAGGCTGGCGCCCACGAATGTCCTTCCTTCGGCCGGGCTGCGGAGCTCCGGGCCGTTGTGATCCGGGTGGTTGAGACCCGGCGGTGTCCGGCCCCAGTGTGATGCGTCCGGCTCCGCCCGGTCCACGACCGACGGCGGAGCCGGACGGGTTCAGGTGCCGCGGCGGGCCGTGGACAGGTAGCGCTGGGCGACCACCACGAGGATCAGGAAGCCGCCGCTGACCACCGACTGGTAGGAGGAGTTCAGGGAGCCGATCTGGTTGATCAGGTTCTGGATCACCGCGAGCAGCAGCACCCCCCACAGGGTGCCGGAGACCGAGCCCGCGCCGCCGACCAGCAGCGTGCCGCCGATCACGACGGCGGCGATGGCGTCGAGCTCCATCCCCACCCCGATGATGGTGACGCCCGAGGAGAGCCGGGCCGCGTTGAGCGCGCCGGCGAGCCCGGCCAGCAGCCCGCTCAGCAGGTACACCAGGATCTTCGTCCTGGCCACCGGCAGGCCCATCAGGGTGGCGGCGTCACTGCTGCCGCCGACCGCGAACAGGGCCTGGCCGAACGAGGTGCGCTGCAGCACCAGGCCGCCGACCGCGAACAGCGCCAGCGCGATGAACACCGGGTACCCGAAGCCGCCGATGCTGCCGCCGCCCAGCTCGGCGAATGCCGAGTCGCGCGGCACCAGGTAGGTGGTGGCGCCTTCATGGGTGAGGGCGAGCAGCAGTCCGCGTGCGGCGAGCAGGGAGGCGAGCGTGACGATGAACGGTGCCATGCCGGCCCGTGCGACGAGCAGGCCGTTGATCGCTCCGATCGCCCCGCAGACGGCGAGCGGCACCAGGAGCGCGGGCAGGATGCCCCACTGCGAGGCCCAGGCCGCGAGCACTCCGCCGAGCGCGAAGACGGAGCCCACGGACAGGTCGATCCCACCGGTGATGATCACCAGCGTCATCCCGAGGGCGACGATCGACAGGAAGGACGCCTGGACGGTCACACCGCGCGCGTTGTCCAGGCTCGCGAAGGAGTCGAAGACGAACGAGGAGATGAGGATGACCAGCAGCAGGACCGCGAGGACGCCCTGGCGCTGGAGCAGTTCGGCCGCGCGCTGCCGGCCGGCGGGCCGGGCGGTGGCCGCCAGGTCCGCCGGCGGCACGAAGGCGGGTGCGGAGGTGGCTTTCACGAGGGCTTTCATCGGGATCGACGCTCCCGGGCGACATAGACGGCGACGAGGATGATGGCCGCCTGGGCCATCTGGGCTGTGGAGTCGTGCAGGTTGTGGGTGACCAGGGTGGCGTGCAGCAACTGCATCAGCAGGGCGCCCGTCACCGTGCCCAGGACCCGGACCGAGCCGCCGGTCAGCGGGGTGCCGCCGACGACCACGGCGGTGATGGCGGACAGCTCCATCAGGTTGCCGAGCGCGGAGGGGTCGCTGGCGGTCAGCCGCGCGGTGGCGAGGACACCGGCCAGCGCCGCCAGGACACCGCACAGCACGTACACGCCGATCAGCACCCGCTTGACGGGGAGGCCGGCCAGCGCGGCGGCTGCCCGGTTGCCGCCGACCGCGACCAGTTGCCGCCCGAAGGTGGTGCGCTGGACGAGGAACGCGATGGCGACGGCGAGCACCCCGGCGATCAGGACGACCACCGGGACGCCCAGCGCGCTGTCGGTGCCCAGCCCCAGCAGGTCCTTGTTCTCGATCTGCTTGAGCTGCCCGTCCGCGATGACCAGCGCCAGACCCCGGCCGCCCACGAACAGGGCGAGGGTGGCGACGATGGGCTGCAGTCCCACGAGCGAGACCAGGGAGCCGTTCACCAGGCCGACCACCACCCCCGCGAACAACGCGAGCAGCAGTGCGGGGGCCAGGCCGTAGCCGAGGTAGAGCGGCAGGAGCGCGCTGGCGAGCGCCATGGTGGAGCCGACCGACAGGTCGACGCCCTCGGTGCCGATGACCAGGGCCATGCCGAGCGCGACGATGACGATGGGGGAGACCTGGACGAGTTGGGTGCGCAGGTTGTCGACAGTCAGGAAGTGGTCGGTGAAGACCGCGTTGAACAGCAGGAGCGCGGCGACGGCGCCGTAGACGCCGTACCGCTGGAGCAGCGCCGTGACACGGGCTCGGTCCAGCCCGCGGGGGGCGAGGGTGATCGGGACGTCGGTCATCGCCGGTCCTCCTTCTTCAGGGCCGCGGGTTCGACGGTCGGGACGTCGGCCGGAACGTCGTCGGCGTCCGGGGCGTCCGGGGCGTCCGGGGCGTCCGGTGCGTCGGCCAGGACGGCGAGCAGTTCGCTCTCCTCGACCCGGTCGCCGGTCAGTTCGCCCGCCACCGCCCCGCCCCGCAGGACGAGGATGCGGTCGGAGCCCTCGATGAGCTCCTCGATGTCGGAGGAGATCAGCAGCACGGCCAGGCCCTCCTGCGCGAGGTCGTCGATCAGTGCCTGCACCTCGGCCTTGGCGCCGACGTCGATGCCCCGGGTGGGCTCGTCGAGCAGCAGGACCTTGGGCTCCAGGCAGAGCCAGCGGGCCAGCAGCACCTTCTGCTGGTTGCCGCCGGACAGTTCGCCGACCTTCTGCTCGGGGCTGGACGCCTTGATCCGCAGCCGTTTCATGAACACCTCGACGATGCGGTCCTGCTTCGCGCGCGAGACGATCCCGGCGCGCGAGAGCCGGGGCAGCGCGGCGAGCACGATGTTCTCCCGGACCGACAGGCCGGGGACGATGCCCTCGGCCTTGCGGTCCTCGGGCAGCAGGCTGATCCCGGCCCGGATCGCCGCGGCGGGGCTGAGCCGGCGCAGCGTGCGGCCGCCGACGCTGATCTCGCCGCTGTCCAGCGCCAGCGCGCCGGCGACGGCCTTGGCGGTCTCGCTGCGACCGGAGCCCAGCAGCCCACCCAGACCGAGCACCTCGCCCGGATGCAGTTCCAGGCCGACGTCGTGCAGCACCTGCCCGCTGGTCAGGCCGGTGGCGGTGAGCACGGGCTGCCGCTCGGCCCGGTGGCCCTCACCGAAGCTGGTGGTGCCGTGCCGGCGGACCTCCGCGATCTCGCGGCCGAGCATCATCGACACCAGCCGCATCCGGTCGAGGTCACGCAGCTCGCCGGTGTGCACGTGCTTGCCGTCCCGCAGGACGGTGACGCGGTCGCAGATGCGGTACAGCTCGTCCATGCGGTGGCTGACGTAGAGGATCGCGATGCCCCGCTCGTGCAGGTCGTCGATCACCCGGAAGAGCGTCTCCACCTCACGGGGTTCGAGTGAGGACGTGGGCTCGTCCATCACGACCACCTTGGCCCGCACGGACACCGCCCGTGCCAGGGCCACCATCTGCTGGGTGCCGACCCCCAGTGTGTGCAGCGGCCGGCGCGGGTCGGCGTGGACCCCGAAGCCGGTCAGCAGCTCGGCCGCCTCGCGGTGCATGCGGGGGAAGTCGATCAGACCGAAGCGGTTCTTGGGCTCGCGGCCGAGGAAGATGTTGCGGGCCACGCTCATCAGGGGGACGAGGTTGACCTCCTGGTAGATCGTGGAGATCCCGGCCTGCTGCGCCTCGTAGGGACGGTGGAACGAGACCGGCGCGCCGCCGAGCCGCAGCTCCCCGCCGTCCGGGCGGTAGACGCCGGTGAGCAGCTTGATAAGCGTCGACTTGCCGGCGCCGTTCTCCCCGACCAGTGCGTGGATCTCACCGGCCCGCAGGGTGAAGGACACATCGTCGAGCGCCACCACGCCGGGGAAGCGTTTGCTGACGCCGACGGCCTCCAACACGGCCTGCGTGCCGGGTGGTTCCGCAGTGCCGGCGGGCACGGATGCCGCCTCGACGGCTTCGGATGGTGCCATGGTCGTGGCCTTCCGGGGAGAGCTGGTGGAGGGTGCGGGCCGCCCGCGCCGGTGCGGGGGCGGCCCGTCGCACGGCTGGACCGGGGTCAGTACGCCCCGCCCAGCGACGCCTTGGCGTTGCTGTCGTCGTACGCCCGGTCGGAGATGATCACGTTCTCCGGGATGGACTCGCCGCCGAAGAACTTCTGGGCGGTGGCGAAGGCGAGCGGACCGAAGCGCGGGTTGGACTCGATGACGGCGTTGTAGTCGCCGTTGACCAGTGCCTGGACGGCGTTGCGGGTGCCGTCGATCGACACGATCTTGATGTCCTTGCCGGGCTTCTTGTTGGCGCCCTTGAGCGCGGTGACCGCGCCGAGGCCCATCTCGTCGTTCTCGGCGTAGACGGCGGTGATCTCCGGCTTGGACTGGATGAGCTGCTCCATGACCTGCTGGCCCTTGTCACGGGCGAACTCACCGGTCTGCTGCGCGACGATCTCCAGCCCGGGGGCCTGGGCCTTGAGCTGGTCCACGAAGCCCTTGGTGCGGTCGGTGGTGACGTTGTTCCCGGACGCGCCGAGCAGGATCGCGACCTTGCCCTTGCCGCCGGTCACCTTGATCATCGCGTCGGCCGCGCGCTTGCCCTGCTCGACGAAGTTGGAGCCGAGGAAGGCGACGTAGTCCTTGCAGGCGGTCGCGTTGAGCTTGCGGTCGATGGTGATGACCGGCACGTGCTTGGCCGCGGCGGCCTGTAGCGCCGGCTGCAGCCCGTCGGAGTTGAGCGGAGCGATGATGAGCAGTTGCGCGCCCTGCGCGAGCATGTCCTGGATGTCGCTGATCTGCTTGGGCAGCTGCGACTGCGCGTTGGTGGTGAGCAGCTTCTTCACGCCGAGCTTGGCGGCCTCGTCCTTGATGGACTGGGTCTCCGCGATGCGGAAGGGGTTGGCCTCCTTCTCGGACTGGGAGAAGCCGACCACCGCGTTCTTCAGGTCCAGCTTGGTGGCGCCGTAACTCTGCAGCGTGCAGCCCGCACCGGCGGCTGCGGTGGTGGGCGCGACGGTCTGTGCCCCCGCGCCGGTGTCGCCCGTGGCCTTGTCCGTCGTCTCCGACTTCGAGCAGCCGGTGGCGGCCAGGGTGGCCGTCACGACGAGTACACAGGCGGCGGCGAGGGTGCGGGATCTCTTGGTGGTCATGCTCACGACACTCCTTGGGTACGACGGCGGTGCCGCCGAGCAGTACGTGGTCCGGTCCTGGAGTTTCTGGGGAGCGCACGCCGACGGGCCTCCGCGCAGGGGAGCGCGGCACCCGGACAGCACTGTGACGTGCGCCGATACCGGTGGTCCGGCGGCTGAGGAGGCTCTCCCGCCGCTCGGCTTTACAACGTTATATACGCGCCGCGCGGCCGCCCACAAGCGTTCGACTCCCGCATTTCCAAAATGTGTCCAGCCTGGAACGCGCCATCCGGGACACATCGTTGATTTACCCCGCCGACCTTCTTTCCAACGATGCATGCCGAAGTGCCGGTCGGGCCCCCTCCACGGGACCGACGGGGCCCGACCGGCACCGGGGGTGGCGCGGTCCAGCAGGAGGGGCTGCCGCCTACTGGGAGACGCGCACGTAGTCGATCTGCATCTTCTGCGGCAGCACGGTCGTGGCGTCGGGTGCCCCGGGCCAGTCACCGCCGACGGCGTTGTTGAGGATGAGGTAGAAGGGGTGGTCGTAGACCCACGGACCCCTCGTCGACTCCACCACCGCCTTGTCCGCGGTGAAGAAGGCGTGGCCGTCGACCGAGAACGTCATGTGGGTGGAGTCCCAGTCCACGGCGTAGACGTGGAAGGCCGAGGCGAAGTCGCTGCCCGCGAGGGTGTACGGCGAGCCGTAGCCGTTTCCGCCGTTGTAGGCCGGGGCGTGCAGCGTGGAGTAGACCGAGTCCGCGACCTTGCCGACATGCTCCATGATGTCGATCTCACCGGAGTTCGGCCACGGCGTGCCGGTCTTGAAGTTGGACCCGAGCATCCAGAACGCGGGCCACAGGCCCTGCGTGCCGCTCACCTTGATCCGCGCCTCGACGTGGCCGTAGGTGAAGTTGAAGTGGTCCGAGGTGTTGATCCGGCCGGAGGTGTACTGGCCACTGGCCTCCTTGCGCGCTTCGATGACGAGGTTGCCCGCGCCGTCCATGGCCGTGTTGTCACCGTTGGTGTAGTACTCCAGCTCGCCGTTCTGGCCGTTGCCGACGTCCTGGGTCCACTTGCCGGTGTCCGGCCTGGTGCCCGCGGCGCCGTTGAACTCGTCGCTCCACACCAGGTGCGTGGGGTTGCCGGGGTTCGGCGGCAGGGCGGGCGGCGCGGTGGGGCTGCCGCCGGTGCCGTAGACGTCGAAGGTCCACAGCGAGTAGCCGTAGGCGCTGCTGCGGGCGGTGCCGTACATCCGCACATAACGGCC
Source organism: Streptomyces sp. H39-S7 (assembly GCF_027158205.1). Classification (GTDB taxonomy): domain Bacteria; phylum Actinomycetota; class Actinomycetes; order Streptomycetales; family Streptomycetaceae; genus Actinacidiphila. Next base: position 129,850 of record NZ_JAPVLU010000007.1, read on the forward strand.
GGTGCCGTCGACGGTCACGGTCTCCTTGAAGCCCTTGCCGGTGGTGGTGGAGTAGACGCTCGTCCAGTTGGCGCCGTCGGGCGAGGTCTGGATCTGGTACCCGGTGGCGTAGGCCGGGTCCCACTGGAGCACGACCTTGGTGATGTGCGCGGTCGCGCCCAGGTCGACGGCGATCCAGCCGGGGTCCACCCAGCCGTTGGTGTCGCTGGTCGCCCAGCGGGTGGCCGGGTCCTCGTCGAAGGCCCTGGCCGGGGTGCAGCCGGTGCAGCTGTTGGCGTTCTGGTAGGTGGAGGCGGTGGCCGGCTTGTTGTACGAGAGCAGCACCGCGCCGTCCTGGGGCGGCTGGGTGGCGCCGCCGGTGGTGAAGACCTGGAACTCCCACAGCGAGTACCCGTACGCGGTGGCGCGCTGCGTGCCGTACACGCGGACGTAGCGGCCGGTACCCGACAGCGTGATCAGTTCCGTCGCGCCGGGACCGGTGGTCGTGGAGTGAACGGTGGTCCAGTTGGTGCCGTCCGCCGAGGTCTGGATCTGGTACGCCTTGGCGTAGGCGGCCTCCCAGCTCAGTTGCACTCCGCAGATGCCCTGGCTGGTGCCGAGGTCGACGCGCAGCCACTGCGGGTCGGCGGCGGTGCTGGACCAGCGGGTCCCGGCGTTGCCGTCGACGGCCGCCGACGCGGGGGTGCCGGCGTTCTCGGTGGAGGACGCGGTCACCGGCTGGTTCAGGGCGGCGTTGGCGGTACCGCAGGTGGGGGTGGTGGGGCCGGTGGTCCCGTAGACCTGGAACTCCCACAGGGAGTAGCCGTACTGGGTGTGCCGGACGGTCCCGTTGATCCGCACGTACCGGCCGCTGCCGGTGACGTTCAGGGTCTCGGTGCCGCCCGCGCCGGTGGTGGTCGTGTACACCGTGGTCCAGGTGGCGCCGTCCGCCGAGGTCTGGAGCTGGTACGCGGAGCCGTACGCGGTCTCCCAGTTCAGCACGATCTTGCTGATGGTGGCGGTCGCCCCGAGGTCGACGCGCAGCCACTGCGGATCGGCGGCGGCGCTGGACCAGCGGGTCCCGGCGTTGCCGTCGACGGCCGCCGACGCGGGGGAGCCGGCGTTCTCCGTCGAGGACGCCGTCGCCGGCTTCCCCTGCGACAGCAGCGCGTCGGCCGCTTGCGCGGGCGCTCCGGCCGCGGTCAGGGAGAGAGCTGCCACCAGTGCGGCGACGAGCGTCAGGACGAGTGATCGCCAGGGGTGTTGTGGGGGCTGGGCCGGACGGGGCCGGACGGTGCTGGAGGTGCTGGAGGTGCCTTGCATGATGTCTCCCATCGGTGAGGGCGCTCGCGGTGTGCGGGGACGGGTGAGGCGGGAGCCGTCAGTACGTCGAAGAGGGGGGAGAGCGCTCCAACGCGGTGCGCGCGAGCCGGTGGGGACCGAGGGGGCCGGGCGAATTGAAGAAATCTTCACTTCCATACATCATGTCCTCATCAAGAGGTCGGCTTCCGGGAGGTGCGATGACGGAGATGACACCTGATGCGGTCCGTGGGCAGGTGACCGAAGCCCGTGCCGCCCTGGCGGCAGCGGTGGACAGCGGCGAGTACGGGGCCATCTCCGGGGCACTCGACGCACTGGAGGAATCGCTGGGGCTCGCCAGGCTGCACGGCGTGGAGCTCCCTGCGACGGGCGGGAGCGAGAGGACGTGAGGACCGTGCCGGTTCCGCTGTACCAGGCGAAGGCGGAGCTCTTCCGGATGCTGGGGCACCCGGTCCGCATCCGGGTCCTGGAGCTGCTGCAGGACGGCCCGATGCCGGTCCGCGAACTGCTGGCCGCGATCGAGGTGGAGCGCTCCAACCTCTCGCAGCAGCTGGCGATCCTGCGCCGGTCGGGCATCGTCACCTCGAGCCGTGAGAAGGACACCGTGGTCTACTCCCTGTCTGCCGATGTCGCCGATCTGATGCGGGCGTCCCGACGGGTCCTGAGCGGACTGGTCGGTGAAGTGACCGCGGGCCACGTCCCAGGCCCTAGGCTCAGCCCGTGACGACAACCGGCGATGAAGAACTCGACGATCAGCAGTTCGGACAGCGATGGCAGGACGCGACCCCGCGTGAACGGCTCGCCCTGATCCGCGACGTCCGCCAACAGCCGCTGACCCCCCGGCAGGCGCGCCGGATACGCATCGCCGTCGCCGCGTTCTTCATGGCCGTCGCGGCGGCCGTGCTGGTGGTGCGCCTCGGGGACCAGCCGTCGGTCCTGGTCGTGGGGGTGTACGGGGCCGCGCTGATCGTGTGCGGCGTCGTCATCGAGCTGAGCCGCAAGGGCCGGACGCGAGTGGCCATGTGGCTGCTGGGAGCCGGCCTGATCGCGGTCGCGCTCGCGGAGCAACTGCTGCGGAGCCTGTGACCGGCCGCTGAGCTTGCCGGGTGTGGGGCGGTCCGCTTCCGGACCGCCCCACACGCCGTTCTCACACCGTCAGCGGGTTACGGGTAGGACGTCACCGTGGACGGGGTGGTCGAGGTGCCCGACGTCGGCGACCCGACGTCGTTGATGACATGCGCGTACTGGCCCATGCCACCGAGCGACACCACCAGCAGGTCGTGGAACTTCACTCCCGGTTTGTTCGGTGCCTCGAATCCGTGCTCCTGCACGATCGTCGGATCCGCCGTGAAGTTGCAGTAACTGCCGAGGCCCCAGCCCTCATGGGTCGTGACGTTGTCATCGACCTTGTAGGCGGCGTACCCCCTGATGCTGCCGTTCTGGATGGCGGCCTGGTTCGGCGGGTCGTAGGCGATCTCGTTCTGGAAGAAGATCGTCCTGCCGTTCTCGCCGCTCCACTGCACGTTGTACTTCTTGAAGTGCTCGACGAACAGGCCGGTGGCCAGCACATTGGCGCCGTTGACCTTCAGACCGGTGTCCGACGGGTTGGTGTTCCAGCCGACGCCCGCGCCGTGGTCGGCACGCCACAGCCAGGTGTGGTCGATGAGCGTGTCGTTGCTGTTCACCTCGACGGCGGTGGTCGCCGAGCCGGGGCCCGCGCCGCCGATCCGCACGAACACGTCCTGCATGGACGTGGGGTTGACGGAGTGGTTGCCGGACGATCCGGCCGGGCCGAGCTGCAGCAGCACCGGCGAGTTGACCGCACCGGCGTCGATCAGGAAGCCGGCCAGCTTGACGCCGTCGACGTCGGCGACCTTGACCGCCGCCACGCCGTTGTCCGGAACGATGGTGGCCAGGCCCAGACCGAGGACGACGGTGTTGGCACGGGTCACGTTGATCGACTGGTCGACGTGGTAGACGCCCGGGGTGAAGAGCAGGTGGAGACCCTGCGCGAGCGCCGCGTTGATGGTCGCCGCGGAGACCCCCGGCTTCGCCACGTAGAACTGGCTCAGCGGGAGCGAGGTGCCCGGCGTGTTCGGCCAGGACGTGCCGACGGCGTTGACGCGCTTGTTGGGGACAAAGACCTTGTACTCGTTGCCGTCCAGGTACATGTACGGCTTCTCGCGCGACACCGGGGTGGTGGCGAGCGTCGTGTACACGGGGTTCGGGAAGCCCTGCGCCGGAGCGCCCTGGACACCCGAGAAGACCATGTTCCAGACGCCGTTGGTCCAGCCGCCGACCGAGCTGTCGCGGGTGTACCACTGCTGCTGCGAGTACGGGCCGACGGTGCCGTCGATCTTGCTGTCGGCGATGTAGCCGCCGCTCGCCCAGCCGTAGCTGGCGGGCGCCAGGTTCAGACCGCCCTTGACGTGGACCCGGCGGAATGGCGCGGCCTGCGCGACGGCCCACCGGTCGGTGCCGCTGACCGGCGTGATCGCCAGGTTCTCCGCGGAGCGCCAGAAGTTCTGGGTGGCGTTGCCCGCCATCCAGCCGGCGTCGACGGTGATGTCACCGTTGATCTGGGTGTCGTCGGGGTTGAGGCCGAGACCCGAGATCGAGGTGTAGAAGCCGATCTGCGCGTTCAGGCCGCTGTACGTGCCCGGCTTGAAGAACAGCTGGTAGCGGCCGCTGCCGAACTGCGCCGACTCCTGCTGGGTGAAGATCTGGTCCAGGGTCCCCTGGATGTTCGGGGTGGACGGGTCGAAGACCTTCACGTTGGGACCGAGATCGCCGCCGCCCTCGATCGGGCCGCCGGGATCGGTGGGGCCGCCCCCGGTGCCGTACACCTGGAACTCCCAGAGGGAGTAGCCGTATACGGTCGCGCGGACGGTGCCGTAGACCCGGACGTAGCGCCCGGTGCCGGTCACGGCGAGCGTCTGGTTGCCGCCGGCGCCCGTGGTGGTGGAGTAGACGTCGGTCCACGTCGAGGCGTTGTCGGACGTCTGGATCTTGAAGGCCTTGGCGTACGCGGCCTCCCAGTTGAGGGTGACGGAGCTGATGGTCGCGGTGGCGCCGAGGTCGACCTGCAGCCACTGCGGGTCACTGGCGGCGCTGGCCCAGCGGGAGCCGGCGTTGCCGTCGACCGCGGAGGCGGCGGGCGTGCCGCCGTTCTCGGTGGAGGACGCCGTCGCGGGCTTCCCCTGCGAGAGCAGCGTGCCTCCGGTGGGGGGAGTGGTGCCGCCCGTGGTGCCGTAGACCTGGAACTCCCAGAGGGAGTAGCCGTAGCCGGTGGTGCGGACGGTGCCGTACATCCGGACATAGCGCCCGGAAGCGTTTACGGAAAGCGTCTGCACGCCGCCGGGGCCCGTCGTGGTGGAGTACGCGTCGGTCCACGTCGTGCCGTTGGCCGAGACCTGGATCTTGAAGGCCTTGGCGGACGCCGTCTCCCAGTTGAGACCTATCTGGCTGATGGTCGCGGTGGCGCCGAGGTCGACCTGCAGCCACTGCGGGTCGGCGGCGGCGCTGGCCCACCGGGTCCCGGTGTTCCCGTCGACCGCGGAAGCGGCGGCCGTGCCGCCGTTCTCGGTGGAGGACGCCGTCGCGGCCTTGCCCTGCGACAGGAGGGAGTCGGCCGCGTGCGCGGAGTGCGAGGGAACGAAGAGCAGCAACGAGGCGATCAGCGCCGTGATGACCGCCACGGCCGTGGTGCGCGGATTCACCGATGCCGTGGGTCTTGGCGCTGGTGGACCGGTGGGGGGTGCGAGCATGAGCGACTCTCCTGTTTCACGTGCGAGGGCAGGACTCGGCAGCCGTCCGGCCGTGGAGCGGCCGGACGGCGACGCGGGCAGCGACAGAGCGGGTGCGCCTCCACGGGTGTGAGAGAGCGCTCTCCCGGTACACCGCGATGGTTCTCCTTGTGTTTCATGCATGTCAAGAGTTGTGCACGCAGTGCGAAGCGCGACCGGAAGAAGCTCCACCAATAACGATAAATGGCGCGGGAATTTCGACAGATGTTGAAGCTGTGGCGGTGACCAGCGCGTATGGCCGAAAATATCCGCCGCGTCGCTCCTGGCGGCCGCCGCACCTCCACCGCGCGTGATCCGGGCGGTAGCGGCGCGCGACCGGGCTCGGTCTGCCTTCAGGTCATGAACACCAACGGGACGCCGCCGGGCAGGTGTCAGGGCCGGTAGACGCCGCCCGCTTCGGGTGTGGCCGGTGACATCAGTTGAGAGACCGTCACAAAGGTGTAGCCCCGTGCGCGGAGCTCGGGTATGAGGGCCTCGACGGCGGGGATGGTTCCGGCGTAGCGCTCGTGGAGCAGGATGATCCCGTCGCGTTCGGTCTGGTCGAGGACGCGGCTCTTGATCAGGGCGGAGTCGGTGGTGTCGTAGTCCTTCGCGGTGACGCTCCAGAGGATCTGCGAGAGGCCCAGTTCCTTCATGGTCTCGGAGACGGCGTCATTGGTCGCACCGCCCGGCGGCCGCATGATGGTGGGAGCGTGGCCGGTGGCCTTCTCGATGTCTCTCTGGACGGGTTCGATCTCGCTGCGGATCTCGGCCGGGCTGAGTTCGGTGAGGTTCTTGTGCGACCAGGTGTGGTTCCCTATCTCGTGCCCCTCCTTCGCCATGCGGCGCACGGTTTCGGGATAGGTGTCGGTGTGGCCCTCCCCTTGGAGGAAGAAAGTCGCCGGCACCTTTTCGCGCTTCAGGACGTCCAGCAGTTTCGGTGTCGGGGCGCTGGGGCCGCCGTCGAAGGTGAGCGCGATACAGGTGGAAACGCGGCACATCGGCGCGGCCGCCTGCCCGTTCGCGGGAGCGGCGTGATCGCGGGCCGCGGCCGGTGAGGTGACCCCGGTGAGCGTGCTGCAGGAGGTGATAGCCGGAAGGGCGAGGGCGAGCAGGAGCGGCGCCGCCGCTCTCATGATCCGGGTGGTGCGCTTCGTGGCGGGAATGCCGGCCGCCGGTGCCTGCCGCCGTGCAAAGAGGGCGCGGGCCGTGGGTGCCGGGGCAGCGGCCAGGGGGCGGAGAATGCGGGAGGCCCGGTTCGTCATGTGGTGATATCCATCATCTGGCTGGAGTGGCGAATTGATAAGTCACATCGAGGGATGGCCCTGCGAACGGAATACGGACAGACCCCGCCAGGCGGGCTGGTGTCGTCCGAGTATGCCAATCGTTGTAGGCTGCGGAGACGGCCCTGACCGCCCTTGACCTGCGGAAGCAGGCAGGGAGCAGACATTTCGGGAGTTTCTCCGTGTTGCGTACCATGTTCAAGTCCAAGATCCATCGTGCCCGGGTGACCGAGGCCGACCTGCACTACGTGGGATCGGTCACGATCGACGTCGACCTCATGGAGGCGGCCGACCTCCTGCCGGGCGAGCTGGTGCACATCGTCGACATCGACAACGGCGCCCGGCTGGAGACGTACGTCATCGAGGGCGAGCGCGGCTCCGGCGTGATCGGGATCAACGGTGCCGCGGCGCACCTGGTGCACCCCGGTGATCTGGTCATCCTGATCAGCTACGCCCAGGTCGACGACGCCGAGGCGCGCGCCCTGAAGCCGAGGATCGTGCACGTCGGCGAGGGCAACAGGATCGTCGCGCTGGGCGCGGACCCCTCCGAGCCGGTGCCCGGCAGCGCGACCGTCCGTGGTCCGCACGCCCTGAGTTCCGCCGAGTAGTCCGGGGCTGCCCGTCGTACCGTCCGTAAGTGGTGGCTCTCCGTGGGCGCCCCTACACGTCACGCTACGTATCATCTCTGTGACATACCCGCGTTCCGGGGGAGCCGCACCCCGACTCGGACTAGTGTCCCGATCATGACCGAACGTCCGTTTGAGGCCCTGGGGTTGAGCGCCGATGCGGATCGCGCCTACCGGTTACTGGTGGCCACCCGCGGTGTCGCGGTCGGCGGGCTCGCCCGGGACCTCGGGGTGCCGGTGACGCGGGCGGAGGCCGTCTGCGCCGAGCTCGGAGCGCGCGGGCTGGCGCGGTCCAGTGGTGACGGGCGCTGGTATCCGGCGCCGCCGCGGGTCGGACTGCTGCCGCTGGTGGCCCGGACGCAGGAACAGCTGCGGCAGGGACGGGAGCTACTGGACCGGCTCGCCGTCGAGTACCAGCGGGTGCACGAGGGGTACCGGTCCGAGGAGATCGTCCAGGTCGTGGAGGGCTACGGCGCGGCCGGGCTGTGGGCCGAGCAACTGCGGCGCTCCGCGCGGACCGAGGTCGCCGCGTTCGTGCGCGGGCCCTTTCCCGCGGAAGGGGAGTGGCACGACCCGCTGGACACGGCGGAGCGGCTCGACGAGGGAGTCCGCCACCGGGTGGTGCGCGACCGGACGGCGCTGGAGACCCCCGGCGCCCTCGGCGCGGCGGGGGAGAAGCGGGCCTGCGAGGAGGTCCGGGTGGCGCGGAGCCTGCCGATGCGGCTGTGCATCGCCGACCGGTCGCTGGCCCTGCTGCCGCTGGCCCCCGAGGCCGAAGTGCCGGGCCCGGCGATGCTGTTGGTGCGTCCCAGCGGTCTGCTGGACGCGCTCGTCGCGCTCTTCGAGGCGGTGTGGGCGTCGAGTACGCCGTTGCGGCAGCGGGACTCGGGCGGGCGCAGCGCCGTCCAGTTGCGCATCCTGGCGATGCTGGTGAACGGGAGCACCGACCAGGCGATGGCCCGCGCGCTGGGGGTCGCCGTCCGTACGGTGCAGCGCCATCTCGCGGTGATGGAGCGTGCGGCGGGGGTGGAGAACCGCGTCCAACTGGTTTGGCACGCGGCGCGGCACGGCTGGCTGGACGAGTCGGGGGAGTGATCGGCGGGACCGCGGCCGGGCCCCGGCCCGGAGTCGGGGCGTCCGATTGACAGGAACGCGACGCCGAATGCCGGGTCAAGGACTGTCAGGTATCCGACAACCTTGTCACGTTCCGCTGGTACGGCTGAGGCGTAGGTATACGCAAGCGGTCCTTAGGACTCGCCGTCGGCCGGTCGACCCGTGCACCGGCCGGCTCCGGTCAGATTCCAGGAGTCCTGCTTTGCGTATACCCATACAGCGGCGGCCCGGAAGACGCAGAGGCGTGGCGTCGGTGATCGCCGCCGCCGCATCCGCCACCGTGGCCCTGCTCGGCCTGCAACTGCCCGCCGCCGCGACGGCGTCGGCCGCCCCCGCCGCCCCCGTCGCCCGGCCCGACGTCACGGCCCAGTGCGGCGCCGCCAAACCCGGGCAGTTCAGCTGCTTCGCTCTGCGCCGCACCGACCTGAAGGGCACCGTCGGCATCCACGCGGCGACCCCGAACGGCTTCGGTCCCAGTGACCTGCAGAGCGCCTACGCGCTGCCCGCCGACGGCGGGGCCGGCCAGACCGTGGCCATCGTCGACGCCTACGACAACCCCACCGCCGAGGCCGACCTCGCGGTCTACCGGGCGCAGTACGGACTCCCGGCCTGCACCACCGCCAACGGCTGCTTCAAGAAGGTCAGCCAGCGCGGCGGGACCGACTACCCGGCCCCCGACACCGGCTGGGCGGGTGAGATCTCGCTGGACGTCGACATGGTGTCCGCGGCCGCTCCCAACGCCCACATCCTGCTGGTCGAGGCCGACGACCCCAGCTTCGAGAACCTCGGCGCGGCGGTGGACCAGGCGGTCGCGCTCGGCGCCAAGTACGTCTCCAACTCGTACGGCACCGCCTACAGTTCCACGCCCGGCAGCGGCGAGGACCCGTCGGAGACGACGGCGATGGACCCGTACTACAACCACCCGGGCGTGGCCATCGTGGCCTCCTCGGGCGACAGCGACTACGGCGTCAGCTACCCCGCGGCCTCGCAGTACGTGACCGCCGTCGGCGGCACCGCGCTGGCCAGGGACGCCGGCAGCGGGCGCGGCTGGACGGAGTCGGTCTGGCACAACGCGTACGGCGGCCCCGGTTCCGGCTGCTCACTCTACGAGCCCAAGCCGGCCTTCCAGACGGACTCGCCCTGCGCCAAGCGCGCGGTGGCCGACGTCTCCGCGGTCTCCGACCCCCTGACGGGCGTCGCGGTCTACCAGACCTACGGAGCCTCCGGCTGGTCGGTGTACGGCGGAACCAGCGCCGCCTCGCCGATCATCGCGGGCGTCTACGCGGCGGCCGGCACCCCCGGCGCCGGCACCTACCCGAACGCGTACCCGTACGCGAAGCCCGGTGCGCTCAACGACGTGACCTCGGGTATCAACGGCACCTGCACGCCCGCCTACCTGTGCACCGCGGGAACCGGCTACGACGGCCCGACCGGCCTCGGCACCCCCAACGGCCTCGACGCCTTCCGCAGCGGCCCGCACGGCGTGATCTCCGGGACGGTCACCGACCACACCACGGGCGCGCCACTGGCCGGAGCGCAGGTCAAGGCAGGCGACCACAGCGCGGTCAGCGACGCGGCCGGCGCGTACCAGCTCGACATCCCGCCCGGCAGCTACGACGTGTCGGCGAGCGCCTACGGCTACGCCACGAAGACCGTCGCCTCCGTCGTCCTCACCGACGGCGGTACGGTCACCCAGTCGTTCGCGCTGGACGCCGTGCCCCGCCAGACCGTCTCCGGCAAGGTCGCCGACGGATCCGGCCACGGATGGCCGCTCTACGCGAAGATCACCGTGGACGGCGTACCGGGCGGCCCGGTGTTCACCGACCCGGTCACCGGCGCCTACCAGCTGACGCTTCCACAGGGCGTCTCGTACACCCTGCACGTCACCGCGGCCTACACGGGCTACCAGCCGGTGGACAAGGCCGTCGCGGTCGGCACCGCCGACCAGACCGTCAACGTCGCCGTCCCGGTCGACGCGATCGCCGCGCAGGCTCCGGGCTATGCCGTCCACCTGAACGGCCCGACCGAGCCGTTCGACTCCACCAGCGGCGCGCCCGCGGGCTGGAGCGTGGCCAACGCCGACGGCACGACCGGCGGCTGGGGCTTCGACGACTCCGGCAAGCGCACCAACAAGACCGGTGGCACCGGCGGCTTCGCCATCATCGACAGCGACCACATCGGCAGCGGCAAGCACCAGGACAGCCAGCTGCTCTCCCCGTCGTTCGACCTCACCGGGAAGACCAGCCCGGTGGTCGGCTTCGACACCGAGTACAAGGGCTACTCCAACTCGACCGCCGACGTGGACGTCAGCGCCGACGGCGGGACCACCTGGACCACGCTGTGGCACCAGACGACCGCCTCGGTCCTGGGCCCCCGGCACGTGGACCTGCCGCTGACCGCCTACGCGGGCAAGAGCGACGTCCGGCTGCGCTTCCACTACTCCGGCACCTGGGCCTACTGGTGGGAGCTGGACAACGTCTTCGTCGGCCAGCGCTCCTACGACCCGGTCCCCGGTGGCCTGGTGGTCGGCAACGTGACGGACGCCAACACCCACACCGGCGTCAACGGGGCGACGGTCTCCAGCGTCGACGCCCCGGCGGAGAAGACCACCACCGCGGCGACCCCGGACGACGCGGCGCTCGGTGACGGCTTCTACTGGCTGTTCTCGCACCTGACGGGCAAGCACCCCTTCGCGGCCGCGGCGGCCGGCTACTCCAAGGCCTCCGCCACCGCGAACGTGCCGCCGGACGGCACCGTCGAGGCGAACCTCGCCCTGAAGGCGGGCCGGCTGCAGGTCACCCCCGGCGCCATCAACAAGACGGCCGCCTGGGGCGGCACCGCCACCCAGAAGGTGACGGTGAAGAACACCGGCACCGCTCCCGCCACCCTGAAGGTCGGCGAGACCGCGGGCGACTTCGTCATCGCGAAGACCGGCGGAGCCCCGCTGAACGTCGTGAAGAGCGGCACCACCAAGCTCTCCCTGAAGTCGGACAAGTCCGGGCGGACCGCCCCCGCCGCGCAGAACGCGGCCGGCACCGCCTGGCAGACGATCGCCGACCTGCCGGTGTCGACGGGCGACAACGTCGTCGGCGTCGTCAACGGCACCGTCTACTCCGGCTTCGGCTTCACCGGGGCCGCGGACACCCGCGACCTGTACGCCTACGACACGACCGCGGGGACCTGGACCAAGAAGGCGTCCGCGGCCGACACCCGTGAGGCGCCCGCCCACGGAGTCATCGGCGGCAAGTTCTACGTCGCGGGCGGCTGGGGAGCCTCCGGCGCCCCCGACGCCAAGCTGGAGGTCTACGACCCCGCGACCGACGCCTGGTCCACCGGCGCGGCGACTCCCAAGCCGTACGCCGGCTCGGGCAGTGCCGTCGTCAACGGCAAGCTGTACGTCGTCGGCGGCTGCACCGCGACCGTCTGCGGCAGCACCGACGTGTCGGTCTACAACGCGGCGTCCGACAGCTGGTCCGCCGCGGCCGCCTACCCGGAGTCCATCTCCTGGGAGGCGTGCGGCGCCATCAGCGGCAAGCTGTACTGCTCCGGCGGGACCACCGACGCGGGCACCGTCAAGGGCGGCTACGTCTACGACCCGGCGACCGACGCCTGGTCGCCGATCGCCGACCAGCCCACCGACCAGTGGGGCACGTCGTACACCTCCGCCAACGGCCTGCTGCTGATCGCCGGCGGCGCCATCAACAGCGGTGCGGCCATCACCAACCAGGCGTGGGCCTACAACCCGGCCGACAACACCTGGAGCGCACTGCCCAACGCCAACGCGTCGGTCTACCGCGGTGGCGCGGGACCGGGCTTCTACGCGATCGGCGGCCTGGCGGGCCAGACGCCCGTCAAGACGGCCGAGCTGCTGCCCGGCTACGACCAGGCGGACAGCGCCGACGTCAGCTGGCTGAGCGAGAGCACGGACACGCTGACCGTGGCGGCCGGCGCGACGGTCTCCTTCACCGTCACGCTGGACGCGTCGGTCCCGGAGGTCACCCAGCCGGGCACGTTCCACGCCTCGCTGGCGCTGACCAGCGACACCCCCTACCGGCTGGACCCGATAGGCGTCACCTTCACCGTCAAGCCCCCGGCCACCTGGGGCAAGATCACCGGCACGGTGACCGGAGCCGGCACGCCGCTGGCGGGCGCGACCGTCCAGATCAACACCTGGGCGACGCACTACACGCTCAAGACGGGCACGGACGGCACGTACGCCCTGTGGCTCGACGTCCGCAACAACCCGCTCACCCTGATCATCGCCAAGGACGGCTACCAGCCGGCCACGACCACCGTGAAGATCAAGAAGGGAGCGGTCATCACCAGCAACTTCAACCTCCTGAAGAGTTGACGAAAGGTGAGCTGAACCGCTGAGATCCGTGGAGGGGACCGGGCGCAACCGGTCCCCTCCACGCGGGCGGCGGCAGCGCCGCCCCAAGGGAAGGCCGCCGCATGAACACCGCTTGGTCCGGACTGATCGACGACGCCGCGCTGTTCCCGCCGGGGGACGTGCCGCTGCCGCGGGCGCTGCCCGCCCACCTGGGCTACCGGTCGGCGTGGTTCTCGGACCTCGTCGGCCCCTTCGTCTTCCCGGCCCCCCGGCTCGGCGAGCTCGCCGCCGCCCTCGCGGCGCTCCCCGGCGACGACGTCATCCCCATCGGCCTGACCGTGCCCGGCGGCACCCAGGCCCTGCTCCCCGCCCTGGACCTGCTGGCGAAAGTGCCCGCCACCCGGCTCGCGGCCGTGGAGATCGCGCTGCCCGACGGCGCCGCGACCGGCGAGGCGCTCGCCGTCCTGGACCGCGAGCTCCCCGAGGACATCACCGCCCACGTCGAGGTACCGCGCGGCGCCCTCGGCCCGGACGTGGCCGACGCCCTCGCCGCCGGCCGCCACCACGCCAAGCTCCGCACCGGCGGCACCGCCGCCGCGGCGTTCCCCGGCGAAGCGGAACTGGCGGGGGCGATCCTCACCTGCGCGAGCCGCGGACTGCCCTTCAAGTGCACCGCGGGACTGCACCACGCGCTGCGCCACACCGACCCCGCGACCGGCTTCGAGCACCACGGCTTCCTCAACGTCCTGCTGGCCACCGAAGCGGCCCTGGACGGCGCCGGCAGCGACACGGTGGCGGCGCTGCTCGCCGAGCGGACGGCCGCAACGATCCGCGACCGCGTCGAGCGGCTGGGCGCCGAGGGCGTCACGCGGGTCCGCTCCGCCTTCACCTCCGTCGGCTCCTGCAGCGTCCACGAGCCCGTCGACGACCTGACCGCCCTGGGCCTGCTGACCGCACCGGCCGAGCAGGGCTGAGCGCTACCCCGGCGGGGAGGACAGCAGCCGCCCGCCCTGCGGGGTGCGCAGGTACAGCACCTCCCGGCCCGACCGCGTGCTGCTGACCAGCCCTGCCCGGCGCAGTACACCCAGGTGGTACGAGACCGTCGCGGGGCTGAGGAAGCGGGTGGAGGCCAGCGCCGTGGTGGTCGCCGGCCGGTCGAGCGAAGCGAGCAGATCGGCGCGGGTCGGGCCCAGCAGCCGGGCCAGTTCCGCGCTGGGCGGCGCCCCGGCCGCGGCCGGCGGCCGCGCCGGGTAGATCAGCGCCGGCGGCCGGAGCGGCACCCCCCGGACCGGGTCGATGGAGACGCCGATCGCGTAGGCCACCAGGGACGGCACGAGCAGCACCATCGGCACGGGCAGGGCCACCTCGAAGCGGCTGTCGACGCGGAGGGTTCCGCCGTCCCAGCGGATCGCAGGATGCAGCGAGTCGAAGAGGCGGGCGGCGCCGTAGCGGGCCAGGGTCAGGGCCCGCTGGTCGACCTCGGCCTCCAGCACCGCCCGGGCCTGCGGCCAGTGGGCCGCGAAGCCGCTCTCCCAGTAGCGGCCCAACTCGTCCGCGGCACGCTCGGCCAGATACCGGCCGCCGCGGTCCAGCGTCTCGCGCACCACGTCCGGCAGTTCCCGTCCCGCCAGCCCGTTCGCGGGGCGGCCGACGCGCACTGCCTCCATTTCGGCAACGATCCGCTCCGGCGGGGTGGTGCGCACCTGCTCCAGCTCGTCGGCGACATCGGGGGAGGGGACACCCGGATACGGAGTCAGGAAGTCCGGCAGATAGCCGGCCCGGTCCACCGCGAGCGCCGTCAGCAGTGGCAGGTCCTCCCGGCGCAGCAGCCGCCGGGCCCGGTGGACCCAGGGATCCGCGCTCAGCGGTCCCGGCACCCCCCACGGCATCAGGGTGCCGGCCGCCTCGAGCAGCGGTGAGACGGCGAACCTGGACCTGGCCAGCCCGGTGGAGTCCACTGCCAGTCGGATCATGCTCTCCCCCGGGGCCCCGCGGCTCTCGCACCCTTTGAACCTCATCGAATCCTGGCACAAACGCTCGCGGTACGGCGGGGCACGTAGCAGCCTGTGCGGTGCGGGGGCGCACCGTCGGACGGACGGGGGAGTCCGGGCGGCGCGCCCCCGTTCGGCCGGACAACCACGGCGGAACAACGGGGATGGGGGACGGGTCCATGGTCGCAGTGCGGTTCCGCGAACGGGCGGGCGACGGCCACCGCGCCCCAGCGCACGGGTCATCTCATCGGGCAGGCGCCGTGCCCGGGGCCGTCCTGGACATGCTCACCACCTACGAGTTCGTCGACCCGGACTACAAGGGCGTCCCCGAGGCGCTGCACCTGGCGGCGGCGGGCCGGCCGCAGACCCTGCAGGGGTACATCGACGGCACCCGGGAAGGGTCGGCGGCCACGGCCGAGCAACTCAGCCAAGGTCTGCACGCCAGCACGCTGTGCGCCGACTACCGCTACCCGTGGGGCACCTCCGACACGCCGGTCGAGGGCCGGGCCGCGGCTCTGGACCGGGTCGAGCGCAAGCTCGCCCCGGCCCGGACCTGGCCCTTCGACGCGGCCACCGCCACCCGTAACGGCTTCCTCCTGAGCTGCCTGGACTGGCCGCGGGAACCCGTGCCGCAGGCCCCGCCCCGTCACCGGAAGCTGCCCCGGGTGCCGGTGCTGCTGCTCGGCGGCGACCGGGACGTGTCCACCCCGGTGGAATGGCTCCGCCAGGAGGCGAAGATGGCGCCGCTCGGTCAGGTCGTGATCGTGCCCGGCGCGGCGCACTCCGTGCAGACCCGGGCCGCCAGTGACGCCGGACGCCGGGCGGTCTACGACTTCCTGCTGCACGGCTGACGGCGGCCCGTCGAACGCGAGGCCCCCGCCGGCCCCCTTCCCCGGGCACCGGCAGGGGCCTCGTCGGCTGTGCGGCGTCCGCGGTCAGATGCCGCCGTCGACGTTGAGGGTCTCGCCGGTGAGGTACGAGGAGATGTCGCTGAGCAGGAAGAGCACCGGGCCCGCGAGTTCCGGGACGGTGCCCAGGCGGCCGAGTGCGGTCTTCTTGGAGTACATCTGCCGCATCCCGTCGGCGCGTTCCTGCGGCATCGCCGCGAAGGCCTCGGTCTCGATGATGCCGGGGGCCACGACGTTGACGCGGATGCCGCGCGGACCCAGTTCCACGGCCAGCGAGCGTGACAGCCCGATCATCGCGGCCTTCGCCGCCGTGTAGTGCGCCCGCAGCGGGATGCCGGCCGCGGCCCCGCGCGCGCCGATGTTGACCACGGAGGCGCCTTCGCCGAACAGCGGCAGCGACTGCTGGATCACCCGGTACGCCGCCGTCACATGGGAGTCCAGGACCCGGGACCACTCCTCGGCGGGGAGTTCACCGAAGGGGACGTGACTGATGACACCGGCGTTGTTGACGACGCCGTCGAGCCGGCCGAAGCGCTCCTTGGCCTCGCCGACCAGCCCGTCGATCTCGGCGATCTCGAGCACGTCCGCCCGCACCACATGGTGGTCGCCGCCGGTCTCGGCCAGTGCCTTGACCAGGGATTCGACCGCTTCCCCCTCCTGCCGGTAGCAGGTGATCACATCGGCCCCGGCCGCCGCGGCCGCCAGCACGATGCCGCGGCCGATGCCCCGGCTGCCACCGGTGACCAGGATCTTCTTGCCTGTCAGCGTGATTCCCACGTTCCCTGTCCCTCCGCAGTGCCGACGGGGCTCACACGCAGCCGTCGACGTGGATGTTCTGACCCGTGATGTACGTCGAGAGGTCGCTCAGCAGGAACAGCACCGATCCGGCGATCTCCTCGACGCTGCCGAGCCGGCCGAGCGCGGTGAAGGAGGAGAACATCTTGCGCTGGAACGCGGCGACCTGCGGGGGGAGGTCGTCCATCGCCTCGGTGTCGATCCGGCCGGGCGACAGGGTGTTGACCCGGATGCCCCGGGGCCCGAGTTCACGGGCCAGGGAGCGGGTCATGCCGACCAGGGCCGCCTTGACGGCGGTGTAGTGCACTCCGCCGTCGATGCCGATGAACGCCACTGTGGACCCGATGTTGACGATCGAGGAGCCGGGAGCCAGCAGGTCGAGCGAGCGGTGGATGACGAGGTGTGCCGCGGTGAGGTTGCCGTCCACCGTGGCGGCCCACTGAGCCGCGTCCAGCTCCGCGTACGGCGTCGGGACGTAGGTGCCGGCGTTGTTGACGATCGCGTCGAGGCCGCCGAAGCGGGCCTCGCAGGCGTCGGCGATCTCCTCGATGTCCGCCGCCTTGGTGGCGTCGGCGCGCAGCACGAGGTGCTTGCCGCCGGTGGCCGCGAGCTCCGCCTCCAGCGTGGTGACCGCGTCACCGGGCTGCCGGTAGCAGGTGGCGACCTGCGCTCCGGCCCGCGCCGCGGCGAGCACGATGCCGCGCCCGATGCCGCGCGAGCCGCCGGTGACGAGGATGCGCTTGCCCTGCAGGTCCCAGCTGCTGGGGCTCTGCGGGGTCGTGTCGGGGTCGACGGTGTGGTCGTGGTCCAGGGTCATCTCAGCTCCCGATGCTCTGCGAATGCCGGAAGAAGTTGTCCGGGTCGTACTGCCGCTTGATGTCGAGCAGCCGGGGGTGGTTCTCGCCGTAGTACGCGGCGCCCCAGTCCTCCGGAGTGCGGGAACTGGGGAAGTTGATGTACGAGCCGCTGGCGATCGGGGCGAGCGCCGCAGTGGCCCCGTCGGCCCAGGCGGTGATGTCCGCGACGGTCTCCGGCGCCGGTACGTCCTCGCGCACCGCCATCTGGTAGCCCGTCAGGAACTGCGCGTCGCGGTGCACGTACGCGGTGTCGGCCCTGCCGACCTCGTTGGCCACCCCGCCCAGGGCGATGCACAGCAGGTACCGCTCGTTGTCCCGCCGGGGGTCCCACGCGTCGAGCAGCCGGCTCGCCTCGTCCCGGGTCACCGGGCGGTTCGTGAGGGCGTAGCTCTGCCGGGTGAAGGGGTGGCGGTGGCCGATCGCCAGCGGGTTGTGGCCGGTGCGGTGGCACTGGGCGACGGACTTGTCGTCGCACAGCCGCTCGTGCATGACCTCGCTGTACGGCAGGGGTTCGCCCACGGTCCGCTTGACCGGCCGGACGCCCACCCGCTCCGCCAACTCGTCGAGCAGCGTCTCCAGTTCGCCCTTCGGCCCGTGGTAGGCGCCCCAGACGTTGATGATCGGCGCATCGTGCGGGCTGAACATCTGCGGCAGCACGACGAGGGAGGATCCCAGGTCGTTCGGGGCGCTCGCGCACCACTCCTGCCAGGCGGTCAGGACGTCCGCGGCCTGGCCGAAGTCCCACATGGTGTCGTAGCCGACCAGCAGTGGCGCGTCGATCGGGCGGACGTCGAAGTCCACCACGATCCCGAAGTTGCCGCCCCCGCCGCCGCGCACCGCCCAGTACAGGTCCGGGTCGTGGGTGTCGGAGCAGCGGATCACCCGGCCGTCGGCCAGCAGCACCCGCGCCGAGACGACCCGGTCGCTGCCGACGCCGAACTTGCGGGTCTGCCAGCCGAGGCCGCCACCGGACAGGAAGCCGCCGGCGCTCACCGTGGGGAAGGTGCCGGTGACGAGCTGGGTGCCCGTCGACTTCAGGGTGTCCAGCGCGTCCACCGACTGGGTGCCCGCGCCGAGCCGCACCGAGCCGTTGCAGACCAGCACATGGTTGATCCGGGACAGGTCGACGACCAGCCCCGGACCCGTGGACCAGCCGTTGAAGCTGTGCCCGCCGCTGCGGGTGTGCAGCGGCAGGTCGTGCTCCCGGGCGAAGCGCACGCAGGCGCGCAGATCGTACGGCGATTCGCAGTAGGCGACGGCCTGCGGATCGATGACGTCGTACTCCTTGTTCTGCAACTGCCGCGCGTGGTCGTAGCCCGTGTCGGAGGGGAGGACGACGTCGCCGCGGAGCAGGGAGCGCAGTCCTTCCCATACGGCGGAGCCGGGGGCGGCGCGGAGCAGAGTCTGTTCGGTGGCCAAAGTTCGTTCCTCCCGGGAACTGTTCAGGGAGACAGCGGACCGCTCGGCGCCGCGCGCGCCGGTGCTCGCACGGGACAGGGGCTGAGCCGGGCCGGTTCCGGCTACTTGTCGATGCCGTACTTCACGGCGACGACCTTCGAACCGCCGTGGCCGCGCTGCCGGTTGCCCTGCGGGTCGTAGAACGACGCGCCGCCGAGCCCCTCCCAGCGCGTGTCGGAGACGAACTCGCCCTCGACGTTGATGTGCGCCTCGCCGACGAGCTTGCCCGCCTCGTCGGTCGCGAGGATGTGGAAGTTGTACTCGAAGGTGTCCTCACCGGTGAGCGCCCAGTTGCCCAGGCCGATGTTCTTGGTGTTCGTCTGGGTGGAGGTGACCCCGCCGTCGGCGGAGAAGGAGACCAGCCCGAAGGTGGCCTCGCCGTCGTTGTCGAGTTCGGTCGTCCAGGTACCGACCAGTCGTCCGCTCGCTTCACTCATCGCAGCTGTCCTCCATCAGTTCGGCCGGGCCCGGTCAGGGCTCCGCTCCACCCCGCGGGCGGTCGGACAGGACGCTGACAGGACGGTCTTGAGGAGTGGTCGAACCGTCGTGCAGCCCGCCGGCACCGCCCCGCCCGCAGTTGACCGTGATTCGAGCCGCAGGCCTGATGCTCGGGCTCGAGCGCCACTCGCGGGACGCGCTGCCATACGAACGCCGTTGCCCTGACCACGAAAGCGGGTTGTCCCGGATGAAGACGGATCTGCGCGACAAGGTAGTGCTGGTGACCGGGGCCTCCTCGGGGATCGGACGTGCCACGGCGCGGGCCTTCGGCGCCGAGGGCGCCCGGGTCGCGATCACCTACTACTCGAACCTGGCCGGTGCCGAGGAGACGGCGGCGCAGGTCACCGCCGAGGGCGGCACCCCGCTGATCGTCCGCTACGACCTCAACGAGGAGCGGGTGATCCGGGAGGCCGTCGACCAGGTGGTGTCCGCCTGGGGCGGCATCGACGTGCTGGTGAACAACGCCGTCGTGTGGGGGGAGGCCATCCCCCGCCCCGGCCGGCCCATGCCCGCGTTCGAGGACGTCCCCGTCAAGCAGTGGCAGGAGGTCCTGCGGACCTCCGTCGACGCCGTCTACCACACGCTGCAGGCCGCGCTGCCCGCGATGCGCGGCCGCGAATGGGGCCGGGTGGTGATGCTCGGCGCGGGTCTGGCCGAGGCCGGCATGGTCGGCGGCGGGGCCTACGGCGCTGCCAAGTCCGGTCTGTACGGGCTGCTGCGCAGCCTGGCCTGGGACCTGGGGCCGGAGAACATCCTGGTCAACATGGTCGTCCCGGGCCAGACCCTCACCGACACCGTTCTGCGCAACGCCCCCGCCCCGATGCTGGAGGCGAAGGCCAAGACCCTCGCCTCCCAGCACCTGTCCACGCCGGAGGACGTCGCCAACACGATCGTGTTCCTCGGCTCGGCCGCCAACGGCAACATCAACGGCCAGGCCGTCAGGGTCACCGGCGGATCCTGAGCCGCAAAGGGCCTGCCGCCTATCAGTTCGCATTCGGCCACCAGGCCCCACACACAGGAGGTAGACCATGGCGGAAGCCGACACCCGGCAGACCGAGCCGGAGGCCCCCGCTTACCCGATGCAGCGCACCTGCCCCTACCAGCCGCCGCAGGGCTACGAGCAGTTGCGGGAACAGGGGTCGCTGGCCCGCGTGACGCTGTTCGACGGGCGTACGGCCTGGGTCGTGGCGGGGAACACCGAGGGCCGGGCGCTGCTGCCGGACCCCCGGCTGTCCGTCGACGTCCGCAACCCCGACTTCCCGCTCATGGCGCCGCGCATCGAGGCGCAGCGCCAGCGGGCGACGCCGCTGATCGGCGTGGACGACCCGGAGCACGCCCGGCAGCGGCGGATGTCCATCCCGGGCTTCGGCATCCGGCGGATCAACGCGCTGCGACCGGAGATCGAGAAGATCGCGGACACCCTGATCGACAACATGACCGCGCAGGGCTCCTCCGCCGATCTGGTGGCGGAGTTCGCGCTGCCGCTGCCGTCGAAGGCGATCTGCCTGCTGCTGGGCATCCCGTACGAGGACCACGACTACTTCGCGGAGCGCTCGCGGCACGTGCTCTCCTCGTCGGGTGAGGAGCAGGCCGCGCAGGCCCAGCAGGCCTTCGGGGAGATCCTGCAGTACCTGTACGACCTGATCGGCGAGCGGGAGGCCGATCCGCGGGACGGGCTGCTGGACGAGCTGATCACCCAGCGGCTGCTCGAAGGAGCGGTGGACCGCAACGAGTTGGCGATGATCGCCACGGTGCTGCTGGTGTCGGGCCACGAGACGACCGCGAACATGATCGGCATCAGTGTGCTCACACTGCTGGAACACCCCGAGCAACTGGCCGCGCTGCGCGCGGATCCCCAGCTGTTGCCGGGCGCGGTCGACGAGCTGTTCCGCTTCACGTCCATCGGCGACACCCTGCCCCGGGTGGCGACGGAGGACATCGAGGTGGGCGGGCAGCTCATCAAGGCGGGTGACGGCGTCATCGTCTCCAACATGCTGATGAACCGCGACCCGTCGGCGTTCGAGAACCCCGACCAGCTGGACATCCGGCGGGCGGCCGGACGGCATGTCGCGTTCGGCTTCGGCATCCACCAGTGCATCGGGCAGAACCTGGCGCGGGCCGAGATGGAGATCGCCCTGAACCGGCTCTTCTCGCGGCTGCCGAACCTGCGGCTGGCGATCCCCGCGAGCGAGGTGCGGGGCAAGCCCGCCTTCGTCCTGCAAGGAGTGGAAGAACTTCCGGTGACCTGGTGAGGGAGGCATGCCATGCGTGTCAGCGTCGACAGTGAGCGGTGCGTGGGAGCGGCTCTGTGCACCATGACCGCCCCCAGCGTCTTCGAGCAGGACGACGAAGGCGTCAGCGCGGTCATCGCGGGCAGCGAGGACGGCGCCGGGGACCCGCGGGTGCACGAAGCGGTACGGGTCTGCCCGGTGCAGGCCATCTCCGTGGCGGTGGAGTGAGCGAGTCCACCGTGGTGCGGTGAGGCGAGTGGGGTCCGGAATCCCGGACCCCACTTCGCGTTCGAGCGGTCCTCGATCGGAACGATGGAAGTGCCTGGGTAAATAATTGGTATGGAAATCCGCAGCTTGGACGGGGACGACCCGGCCACCATCACCGCTCTCCTCCCCGGTTTCCGGGAGACGATGAGCCACGAACTTCCCGATGATCCACCGGTCACCGAGGCGTTGCTGGCCCGTCTCATGCAGCGCAGACATGGCACGGACCGGGTGGTGCTGGCGGCCTTCGACGGCGGAACGGCCGCGGGCTCGCTCAAACTCGGCCTGGACCTGGCGGAGTCCGCCGACGCAGGGCACGGATCCCTGTGGGTCTTCCCCGGATTCCGGCGCCGCGGCGCGGGCCGGCTGCTCATCGAGGCGGCTCGCAGCGAACTCGCCGACCGCGGTCGCAGCCTGCTGCTGCTGGACGCCCCGCACACCAACGCCTCGGAGAGCTTCGCCGCCGCGATCGGTGCCCGGTGCACCGTCACCAATCTCCGCAACCGGCTGCGGCTCGACGAGGAGGTCCGGGCGCGGCTGGACGGGTACGCCGACGGGAAGGTGCCCGGCTACCACCTCGCGTTCTGGCTCGGCGGCTGCCCCGACAACCTCGTGGACTCCTACGCGCTGGCCTGGGGCGAGCTGGACGTCCAGGTCAACGGGCAGGCCAGGATCGTGGCGCCGACCGCGGCCGATGTGCGCGCCCGGGAGGAGGAGGCGGCCCGTACCGGCCACCGCCAGTACACGGCCGCGGCCGTCGAGAACGGCACCGGAGCGGTCGTCGCGTACAGCACCCTCTACGTCCGCGACAGTCCGATGGCCGACGCCGGGGAGGTGCTGGTCCTCCCGGACCACCGCCGCCGCGGACTCGGCACGCTGACCAAGGCGTTCGCGACGGCCTGGGCGGCGCGGGAGAACCCGCGGCTCGCGCTGGTCCAGGCATGGAACGAGACGGAGAACGCGGCGATCGCCGCGCTCAACGGGAAGCTGGGTTTCGCAGCCGACTCGTCCTGGTCCACCTACGAGCTGAAGACCTGACCAGCTGAACAGCGCAACACCTGAACACAACCATCATGTTCCACCGGTTACGGGGGAGGCAGGGAAATCATGACAGTCGGATACATAGTCGGCGCGACGCCGACAAGGGTAGGTAACGCCGAAGTGGTCCGGGAGCTCTTCGAGGAGCTGCTGGCCGGGCACCGGTTCGAGGAGGCGGCGGAGCGGATCCACCCCGGCTACGTCGAGCACGACCCGCTGATCAGGTCACTGGGCGGAGGGCTGGTCGGCTTCTGGCGGACGATCGCCGCCGAGTTCGACGACCTGGAGGTGTCGGTCGAGAACCTGGTGCCGGACAACGACCGGGTGATGCTCTTCGTGACCTGGCGGGGACGCACCCGCGCCGGGGCGACGCAGGAGCTGCACACCGCTGAGCTCTTCCGTCTGGAGAGCGGCAAGGTGGCCGAGCACTGGGACGTGGTGGACCAGTCGGTGCTCGTACCGCTGGGGATCGGGCCCGTGGAGGGCGGCCAGCCGGCCGGCCCCGGCCTGGTCGGGCCGCACACCGATCTGGAGGAGGCCAACGCGGCGCTGGTGCTGGGCGCGTACCGCCAGGTGTTCAGCGAGCACCGGCTGGACCTGGCCGAGACGTATTACCACCAGAACTACGCCCATCACAATCTCAAGACGGACCAGGTTCCGGCCGGACTCGACGCCTTCAAGGCGTATTTCGCGGACAACATCGCCGCGTTCCCCGACCTGACGACGACGGTCGAGCACATCGTCGCCGACGGCGACCGCGTCATGGTCTTCGTGGTGTGGCGCGGCACGCTCACCGGCGCCTGGAGCGGCGGCGGGCCCTCGGACCAGGTACTGGAGATGCGCACCTGCGACCAGTTCCGTATCGCGGGCGGCAAGGTGGCGGAGCACTGGGAGGTCGTCGACTATCTGGCGCTGGAACAGGCCGGGCTGCCGACTCCGTGACGGGACGGGCCCGCCGGTCTGCCGGCGGGCCCGTTACCGGGCCGGGGGGCCCGGAGCGATATCCGCAAACCGTCCGCACCATGCACAGGACCAAGCGAGATCAGGCATGACCGAGCACGACCAAGGGGGAGGCGGGGGAATCATGACGTCCGGATACATCGTCGGAGCGACGCGGGAACGCGTGGGAAACGCCGAGGCAGTGCGGGAGCTGTTCGAGGAAATGGTGGGCCGGCACCGTTTCGACGAGATCGCGGGGCGGATCTTTCCCGGCTACGTGGAGCACGATCCGCTGATCAGCTCCCTGCCCGGTGGGCTGGTGGACTTCTGGCGGACCGTCGCGGCCGAGTTCGAGGACCTGGAAGTGAGGGTCGAGAACCTGGTGCCGGACAACGACCGGGTCATGCTCTTCGTGACCTGGCGGGGCCGCACCCGCTCCGGGGTGGCCGGGGCGCTGCACACCGCCGAGCTCTTCCGCCTCGAAGACGGTCTGGTGGCCGAGCACTGGGACGTGGTGGACAGGTCGGCGCTCGTCCCGCTGGGTATCGGGCCGGGGGAGGGTGCCCAGCCGGCCGGTCCTGGCCTCGTGGGTCCGCACAGCGACCTGGAGGTGGCCAACGCGGAGCTGGTACTGGGCGCGTACCGGGAGGTGTTCACCGAGCACCGGCTGGACATCGCCGACGAGTACTACCACCGCAACTACACGCACCACAACCTGAAGACGGACACCGTCCCGTCCGGACTCGACGCCTGCAAGGCGTTCGTCGCGGACAACATCGCCATGTTCCCGGACCTGACGGCCACGGTCGAACACATCGTGGCGGACGGCGACCGTGTGATGGTCTTCGTGCTGTGGCGCGGGACGCTGACCGGTAGGTGGAGCGGCGGCGAGCCCTCGGGCCGGGAACTGGTGATGCGCACCTGCGACCACTTCCGTATCGCGGGCCGCAAGGTGGCCGAACTCTGCGAGGTCGTCGACTATCTGCCCCTCCAGCAGGCCGGGTTGCCGACTCCGTGACGGGACGGGCCCGCCGCTCTGCCGGCGGGCCCGCTACCGGGCCGGCGGGCGCAGGTCGGCGACGGCGTCCACGTACTTGATCAGCAGTCGGGCGAAGTGCAGCCGCTCGTGCTCGCTCCACTCGCGCGTGATGTGTTCGAACGCCTCGCGCTGGTGCCGGCGGAAGCGGGCCAGCATCTCGATGCCCTCCGGAGTGAGCTCCAGGATCGTGCGGCGGCCGTCGCGTTGGGAGGCGGCCCGGACCAGGTACCCGGACGTGATGCAGTCGGACACCATCCGGCTGGCGACCGACGGGTCCACCGCGAGGCGTTCGGCGACGACCCCGACGGTGGTCTCCTGGCCGGGGACGTCGGCCGGGTCCTCCACGAGGGCGAGCACCAGGGTTCGGGTCATGTCCTTGCGGGAGACCGGGTTCTCGACGTCCAGCAGCGCGGTGCGCCGCAACCGGGAGAAGGCCGGACCCACGGCGTCCAGCAGCGCCCCGGCCTGCGCCTTCTCGGTTCCGCTCTCGGAAGTCATCCCTCCATGCTAGGCGCTGATCAACCGTGCGGGACCGCATCTGCCTGTCCGAAAGCACGTGTATGGCGTCACGTATGCCGGGCCGGGTTCCGGGCCGCCGCGGTCCAGGCCCGGTCCAGGTGAATTCAAGGCGCGGGTGAAACCGTTGGGTACGCGCGACCCGTGCGCCGCGGCGGCGGGGATCGGCTCCAGGAGAAGGGGGCCGGGTGATTCCGCGCTGTCGTGCATTTCTTGTGGACATGCATACATGTGCATGAGAGCATGTAGTTGCACCCCGTTTCCTGGGCGGAGTCGCCGGCAGACGCCGTGACTCGTCAAGACTTCCTAGTTGGGAGAACACCATGCGAATCGTCCGCCACTACGAACACGGAGCCCCCAAGGTGCTGCGTGTCGAAGAGGCCGATAAGCCGCAGCCCGGCCCGGGAGAGGTGCTCATCCGCGCCGAGGCCATCGGCGTCACCTTCGCCGAGGTCCAGCGTCGGCAGGGCGTGCCGATCGGCGGCCACGCCGAGCTTCCCGGAGCCCCCGGCGGCGACGTCGCCGGCACGGTCGAGGCGCTCGGCGAGGGCGTCACCCATGTGAAGATCGGCGACCGCGTGGTCGGCGATGTCGACACCGGTGCCTACGCCGACTTCTGCACCACCCGGGCCGACTGGCTCATCAAGATCCCGGACAGCATGGACGCCGCCGAGGCGACCGCGCTGCCGAGCCCCGCCCAGACCGCGTACCACGCGCTCAAGGAGGCCGGCCAGCTCAAGCCCGGCGAGACCGTCCTGATCGACGCCGCCGCCGGCGGCGTCGGCCACCTCGCGGTGCAGATCGCCAAGGCGATGGGCGCCGGCAAGGTCATCGCCACCGCCAGCAGCCAGGCCAAGCTGGACTTCGTCCGCGAGCTGGGCGCCGACGTCACCATCAACTACACCGACGACGACTGGGACGAGCAGGTCAAGGCCGCCACCGACGGCAAGGGCGCCGACGTCGTCATGGAGACGGTCGGCGGCGACATCCTCCTCAAGAGCGTCCGGCTGACCGCCACCTTCGGCCGGCTGGTCTTCTACGGATCGGCGGCGGGCAACGTCCCGGAGATCAACATCCTGGCGCTGAGCCGGATGAAGACCATCGCGGGCTTCGCCCTGTACGCGCTGCTCTACTACAAGCCCGAGGTCATCGCAGCGGGCCAGCGCGACCTGCTCGAAATGATCAGCTCCGGCAAGGTCAAGCCCATCATCCACGAGCGCCTGCCCCTCGAGGAGGCCGTGCGCGCGCACGAGCTCATGGAGGCCCGCTCGCAGTTGGGCAAGGTCGTCCTCATCCCGTAACTCTCGTCCCGCGACACTCTTGAAGCTCCCCGACCGGTGTCCCGCCCCAGCCCCCGGCTGCCGCGGGACTCCGGGCCGGGAGTCCGGCGGCCGGCCCGACCTCCCCCGTGGAAGGGCCGGCCCCCGGGGCCACGCCCCAGGAAAGGGCACTCCCGTGAACGACACCGCGAACGAGTCCGGCCCCCCGCCGGCCGGTACCTCCGGTCCGCCTCCCCGCACCGGCCTCATCATGATCGGCTGCCTGACCGCGGTCTTCCTGGCCCTGTTGGACGCCCAGATCATGGCCACGGCGCTGCCCCGCGTCGTCGGAGACCTCGGCGGCCTCAACGTCTTCGCCTGGGTGGCGACGGCGTACATCATCGCCAGCAGCGTCACCACGCCCCTCTACGGCAAACTCGGCGACCTGTTCGGCCGCAAGGGCGTGTTCCTCGTCGCGATCGGCATCTTCCTCGTGGGCTCCGCAGCCTGCGGCTGGGCCCAGTCGATCGAGCAACTGCTCGCCTTCCGCGTCCTGCAGGGCATCGGCGCCGGCGGCCTGTTCGTCTCCGTGCTCTCCGTCATCGGCGAACTCTTCAGCCCGCGCGAAGGAGCCCGCTACTACGGCTACTTCTCCATCGCGTTCGCCGGCGCCGCGCTCGCCGGCCCGCCCATCGGCGGCGTGCTGACCGACGCACTCGGCTGGCGCTGGGTCTTCTACATCAACCTGCCGGTCGGAGCCGCGGCCTTCCTCCTGGTCGCCGTCTTCCTTCGGCTGCCGGTCCGGCCGCGCCGGCCACAGATCGACTACACCGGCTTCCTGCTGCTCAGCGCCGCCATCGTCGCCCTCACCCTGCTCACCAGCTGGGCCGGAGTGCGCTACGCCTGGGGCTCCACGACGATCCTCGGCCTGGCCGTCGTGATCGTCGTCGCCGCGGCACTGTTCGTCCTCGTCGAGAAACGGGCCGCCGAACCCGTCATCCCGCTCCACCTGTTCCAGGACTCGACGTTCAGCATCGCCGCCGTCGTCAGCATCGTCGCCGGCTTCGTCTTCGTCGGCTCGGTGAACTTCCTCGCGCTCTTCCTCCAGGTCGTCACCGGCGCCAGCGCGACCATGTCCGGGGTGATCCTGCTGCCCATGATGCTGGGCCTGGTCGCCTCCTCGATGGTCAGCGCTCGCATCATCCACCGCACCGGCAACTACAAGTGGTACCCGGCGGGGAGCATGGCCATCGGCATCGTCTCCGCGCTGCTGCTCGCCACCATGGACGCGGACACCTCGCGCGTTCTCGCCACCGGCTACATGCTGCTGCTCGGCATCGCCGCCGGCCTCAACATGTCGGTGCTCACCATGGCCGCCCAGAACACCGCTCCGCGCGACGACATCGGAGCGGTCTCGGCGACCGTCTCGTTCAGCCGGATGCTCGGCGCCTCGCTCGGCATCTCCGTCTTCGCGGCGATGTTCTACAACCGCCTCACCGACGAACTCGCCCAGCGCGTCCCGGCCGGCGCACTCGGCACCACCGACAACAACTCGCTGTCGGACGCGGACGTCCTGAGCGAACTCGGCGCCCCGGTGCGGCGGGCGGTGGAGCAGGCGTACGCCGCCTCCCTCACCCCGGTCTTCATCACCGCGGCCGTGGTGCTCGCGGTGGGGCTCGCGTTCTCCGTACTGCTGAAGAACATCCCCCTGCGCACCTGGAACAGCGACGCCGCCGTCGAACAGAAGGAAGGCGCCGAACAGCACTGAACCACCGCTCCGCACGATCCGAGTGCCCTGCCTCCCGCGGCCACGGGAGGCAGGGCACTCCCGCGTCCCGGGAGGCGCCCGCCCGCTACAGCCCGGCGCGAGCGGCGCTCGAAACCGACCCCTGATGGTGGAGCCAGGCCGACGAGCCCCCACCGGGCCGTCACGCCCACGTCAGGAACGCCGACGAGCCGAAGAGGGGAACCGCGCCGTGGATCGGACGGACTCACCGACCAGCGTGATCGAACTGTTCACGCCGGGCTTCTTCCAGGAGCCGCACACCGCGCTCGCCGATCTGCGCGGGCAGGCCCCGGCGCAACCCGTGGCCACCCCGAACGGACTGCGGACGTGGCTGGTCACCCGCTACGAGGACGCCAGGGCGCTGCTCGCCGACCCCCGGCTGAGCAAGGACATGCGCAAGGGCCAGGAACTCATCCCGCGCAACTTCATCGACGACGAGAAGCGCCAGGAGTTCCTCAAGGAGGCCGGCTCGCGCCGGCAGTTCGCCCATGAACTGAGCGAGCACATGCTCGACAGCGACCAGCCCGACCACACCAGGTTGCGCCGCCTGGTGGGTCGGGCCTTCACCACCCGCCGCGTCGAGGCGCTGACCCCGCGGATCGAGGAACTCGTCGACGAACTCCTGGACGCCATCGCGCTCCAGGACCGCACCGACCTCATGGACGCGCTCGCCTTCCCCGTCCCGTTCACCGTGATCTGCTGGCTGCTGGGAGTACCGCCGGACGACCGCGCGGAGTTCCGGCGCTGGTCCAACCTGCTGGTCTCCGGAGTCGGCACCGACGAGGTCCGCGACGCAAGCGTCGCGATGGTCGACTACCTGCGGGCGCTGATCGCCGACAAGCGGGCCAACCCGGCGGACGACATGCTCACCGACCTGGTGAACGCCAGCGAGGGCGACGACCGGCTCAACGAGAACGAGCTGATGGCCATGGCGTTCCTGCTGCTGGTCGCCGGCCACGAGACCACCGTCAACCTCATCGGCAACGGAACGTACGCCCTGCTCACCCACCCCGACCAGCGGGCGAAACTGGCCGCCGACAACTCCCTGTGGCCGAACGCCATCGAGGAACTCCTGCGGTTCGAGGGGCCGGTCACCAACGCGACCTGGCGCTACACCACGGAACCCGTGGACGTCGGCGGAGTCGTCATCCCCGAAGGGGAGTTCGTGACGATCTCGATCGGCGCCGCCGGCCGCGACCCCTCGCACTACGAG
This sequence comes from Streptomyces sp. H39-S7, assembly GCF_027158205.1. Lineage (GTDB taxonomy): Bacteria > Actinomycetota > Actinomycetes > Streptomycetales > Streptomycetaceae > Actinacidiphila. Next base: position 159,078 of record NZ_JAPVLU010000007.1, read on the forward strand.
GAGCCCGACGAGCTCGACATCACCCGCCGCGCCACCGCGGGCCTGGCCTTCGGCCACGGGATCCACCACTGCCTCGGCGCCCCGCTGGCCCGGCTCGAAGGGAACATCGTCCTGAGCAGGCTCTTCGCCCGCTTCCCCGACCTGAGCCTCGCCGTCGAACCCGGCGAACTGCGCTGGCGCTTCAGCCTGATGATGCGCGGGCTCGAGGAACTGCCCGTGCTGCACGGCTGAGACCTCGCGCCGACCGATCCAACGCCTCACCCGACAGACCGCCCCCGACACAACGGAAAGAGGAAGCGACGTGGAGCGACCGAGCTGGGCACCGGCCGACGTGGACATCGAGACACCGAGCATCGCGCGGGTCTACGACTACTGGGTCGGCGGCACCCACAACTTCGAGGTCGACCGCGCTGTCGCCCGCCAGGTGGAGGAGGCCAACCCCGCTCTCCCCAAGACCTTCCGGGCCAACAGGGCGTTCCTTCGCAGGGCGGGCCGAGAGCTGGCCGGCCTCGGCATCCGGCAGTTCCTGGACGTCGGATCCGGCATCCCCGCCGAGCACAACGTGCACGACGCCGTCTTCGCGGCCGCGCCCGACAGCAAGGTGGTCTACACCGACATCGACCCCGTCGCCGTCGCCCACGGCCGGGCGATCCTCGCCGACGAACCGCGCGCCGCCATCTTCCAGGGCGACCTGTACAAGCCGAAGGACATCTTCGAGGCGCCCGACACCGTGCGGCTCATCGACTTCGACCAGCCGGTGGGACTGATCCTCGGCGCCGTACTGCACTTCGTGCCGGAGCAGAACGACCCGCTCGCGCTCATCCGGCAGTTCACCGACCGCCTGGCGCCCGGCAGCTACCTGGTCCTCTCGCACGCGGGTGCGGACGAGGTGCCGCAGGCCGCGCCGAACGTCGCCAAGTCCTACGGCGGCGCGGTCAGTGAGGTCATCTGGCGCAGCACCGAGCAGTTCACCGCGCTCTTCGAGGGCTTCCAGCTGATCGATCCCGGTGTCACGCCGGTGACCGTGTGGCGGCCCGACGCGGATGCGGACATCGACGGGCTGGGCGCCGGCGCCCCCATGCTGGCGGGCGCTGCCCTCAAGCCCGCCGTCTGACAGCGTGGGCTCCGGGACCCGTGACCAGCTCCGGGTCCCGGAGCCGACGTTCACCACCTACCGGGAATCCGCGACGGCTTCTTCGTAGAGAGCGCCGATCGCACTGTCGAAGGCCGGGCTGTACGACACGTCCGCGGTGTCGCCGCCCTCCTCGTACCCGCCGATCACCCCGATGACGGTTCCGGCACCGGTCTCCGGATCCAGGCCGGTGACCCAGGGGCTTCCGCTGGTCCCGCCGCTGTAGTCGGTACAGGCGATCCGCAGTTGGTCCGCGGTGTACTCCGTGGCGTCGTTGTAGCACGTCAAGGGAGCGTCCGCGGTGGACGGGTAACCGGTGAGCCGCACGGTGGCCGCCGTTGTCCCGTCGCTCCCACTGCTTCCGAACGTGTAGCCGCCGACCACGTCCTGGACCTCGCGCCCGTTCACCGGCGCCACCTCGGCGAACGCCACGTCGAGGTCCTGGTCCGCGCCACTGGTCCAGCCCGGGGCGAGTGTCACGCCCTTCAGCGGCCAGACGCCGTAGGGCGCTTCGCCGTCGTGGTAACCCGGGACGAACACGGTGCCGGCGGTGCCGCCGCTGAGGCAGTGCGCCGCGGTCACCACGACGTTCTTCCCTGCGCTCCGCACCACGCTCGCCGTGCAGTAGTGGCCGCCGGACAGCCCGCCGTCGAAGAGCGCGCCGACCTGCTTGATACCCGCGGTCGCGTGCACGGTGTTCGAGACTCCGGGAACCCCCGCGAACACCCCGGGGCCGCTCACCCCCTCGGAGGCGTCGAACTGCGACCCGCCCGTCGCGACGACCACTCCGGTCCCCGCGACCGTGACGGTCAGCCACGCCACGACCAGGACACCGGTCCTGCCCAGCCGACGGGACAGGGTGCGACGAATCGTTTCACCGCGCATGGGCCGCGGACGTCTCTCCATACGGCGTGCCCTCTCTCGTCGTCCCCGCGACCAAGAGCATTCCCGGCCGGCATGAGAGTCCTGTGAGAGCGCTGTGTGAGCGTTCTGAGAAGAGGCCGGCAGTACGGCCTGGTGGCGGTATCGAATGCTCCACTGGCACGGACGACTCCTTGAACAGACGAGCGATGCCTTACGTCTGTCCTTGGGCGGCGCGGCCAAAACCGTTACGCGCCTCCCTCCACCACCAGCCGCGGAGCCGCGCCGTCCTGCGCGGCGCCGGGATGGTCCGCCAGTTCGCGGGCCCAGCCGACGAGGCCCGCGATGTCGATCCCGTACGGCGCGGCGTCCCGGTAGGGGTCGATGCCCTCCGCCCCCCTGCGCAGCAGGGTCGCCGCGCCCGAGGCGTTGCCGCGCAGCGCGTGGGTGAGCCCCACGGCGAGCTGGGCCAGAGCGCGCCACAGGGCGCGCTGCGGCTCGTCGGCGCCCTTCCACGCGTCCTCCAGCACCTCATGGGCGTGGAACGGCATCCGGGCGTCGAGCAGCCGCTGGGCCTCGGTCAGCGACTCCTCGGGGGAGCGCGGCACCCCCTCGGGCTGCCTCTCCACGCCGGGTGCCCCGTACGGCAGCGGCCGGCCGAGCCCGTCGCGCGGCCGGGCACTGCGGGCCCGCCCGGCGGGGTCGCGGTCGCGGTCGTCGGGGGCACTGTCGTGCTGCGGGGTCTCGTCCATCGTGCGATTGTTCATCAGTTCGCGTCCCGTCGGTGTGCGGGACGAATCAAAACATCTGGGACGGATGTCGGCCGCGGGCCCCCACAGGCCCCGGACTTTGCGAGTATGGCTCGCTGTGAGGCCTGTCACAGTGCCCGAACCACGAACCGGCCATGGCCGCCACCGAGCCACGCACCGATCCCGGCGTCGCGCTCGGGGCCGGACGGCCGCCCTGGCCGGGGTGACGACGGTGTTGTCGCTGGCCACCGCCGCCGCCTGGTTCGGGATCGGTTCCATCGGGCCGGTCGGCCCGGTCATCGGCCCCCGGTCGCAGCACCGGACGGACTCCGTCCCCGCCATCATCGAGGGCGACTCCCGGGCCCCGGCGACCGTGGCGGACGCGGCCCAGGACAACGCACCCGTCCAGCAGCGCATTGCCGGGCTGGGCCCGGCCACCCTGGCCTCGATCCCCACCGGCTCGCGCCAGGTGCTGCTGGCCTCAGGACGGGCGAAGGACTCGTCCGACTCCACCGTCACCCTGTGGACCCGGTCCGCCGACGGCCGGTGGCGGGCCGGCGCCGCCTGGCCCGCGCACAACGCCCTGCGCGGCTGGACCGGCACGCACCACGAGGGCGATCTGCACAGCCCCGTGGGGATCTTCACGCTCAGCGACGCCGGTGGTTTCCAGCCCGACCCGGGCAGCGGGCTGCCCTACCACCGCTCCCGCGGCTTCACCGCGGGCGGCACCGGCTTCCGCGGCGAGGCGCTGGGCGGGTCCTTCGACTACGTCATCGCCATCGACTACAACCGGGTGCCGGGCGCGTCACCGCTGGACGGCAGACAGCCGCTGGGCAGTGCCCGCGGCGGCGGCATCTGGATCCACGTCGACCACGGCGGCCCGACGCACGGCTGCGTCAGCCTCTCCGCGGCACACATGGTCGACCTGCTGCGCGCGCTCGACCCGCGGAGTCACCCGGTGATCGCCATGGGCGACAAGGCCTCACTGGCACGCTGAACCTGTCCCGGGACGGCGCACAGCGAAAAAAATCGTGCCGGGTCCGGGGAACTTCACGACCCTGGAACACGTCTGAACGGTGGGGAGTTGAGGCATGAAGAGCTCGTGCGGCGGCACGGTGGTGCAAGGCCGGTATGCCATGGCGGGCATGCCGGAATTCAAGCCGTCCCTGAGGTCTGAGGTCTCGTGACATCAGGGCGGCAGGCGGAGAGAATCCTGGCCGCGTCCTTGCGGGGGCGCGGCCAGGAGCCTCAGAGCTTGGTCACCTTCGAGTACGGCTTGATGATCCGTACCTGGCGGGAACCGAAGTCGGCGAGCACGGCGACCTCGTCCTCGACACCGATGATTCGGCCGAGTCCGTAGACGTCGTGCGTTACCCGGTCACCCACCTCGAAATTCTCGACGGGAGGGGCGACCGGAATCCGGAAGGGGCTGGCGGGCAGGTGGCGGCGGGTCACGGCTGATTTCGTCATTACCCCCAGTATGGCCCCTCGAAGGCCCCTACGGTCCTCCCAACCGGTGGCCTTTCTTCCGGGCGGCCGTCGCGGAGTACCGCCCGGTAGGCGGCCGATGGTGTCCCGAAGGGCTATCTGCTGAGTTCATCGCGGCATCCGTCACCGAGCGTCATCTTCGGTTACACCCTCGGCGCCGCCGTCCACTCCGAAGATTTCCCCCCGCACGACATCGGTTTACCGCCCAAACGCTCCTGTACAGCGCCCTGTCGGCTACCGTCGGTACCACGTGATCACCTTCGGTAACCAGCCTGGCTGCACGATCCGTTGGAGGTGGCCACTGCCCACCGGTCACCAGTCACGTGACGTGGAGAGCGGCGGGGGAGCCGGGCGCGGGGGCCGCGGCCCATGGGTACCGCGGTCCATAGCCGGGCTGCGGACCGCGGGCGAGCGGCCCAGCCTTGCCCCCACGCACCGCGCTACCGGGAAACCACCCGGGCCCGGCACGACGACGGCGTCCCCCAAGCCGTCCGCAGCGCCCGTGCCTTCCCGATCCACAGCGACAGGTCGTACTCCGCGGTGTAACCGATCGCGCCATGCAGCTGCAGAGCCGTGCGGGCCGCCGCGTACGCCGCTTCGCCGCAGGCGACCTTCGCCGCCGCGATCTCGCGGCCCGCATCCACCGGGCCCCCTGCCGGGGACAGCGCCACCGCCGCGCCGTAGAGAAGCGGCCGGGCGAACTCCAGGCCGACCAGCGCGTCAGCGAGCCGGTGCTTGACCGCCTGGAAGCCGCCGATGGCCGTACCGAACTGGGTCCGCTCCTTCGCGTAGGCCACCGTCCGCTCCACCAGGGCGAGGCCGACGCCCAGGGCTTGGGCAGCGGTGGCGAAAGCCGCCCAGTCGGCCGCCGCGCGCATCGCGTCCCGCGCGGCCGCACCGGCGACGAACACCTCACCCCCGACGGGCCGGGCGAGCCGTCGCGCGGGGTCGAGCGAGGCGCGAACCGGCCCGTGGCCGTCCGCGACAGCGAGACCGACGGCGGCAGCGGGACCGTCCGACCGGACATGGAAGACCGCGTCGGCGATGTCCGCATCGAGGGCGTACGAGCCCGCCGGCGCCAGTGAAACCACCGCCTCACCGGAAGCGATCCGAGGCAGCCACTCCTTCGCCGCCCCCCGGTCGCCGGCCCCCCGCAGCAGCGCGCAGACGGCGACGGTCTCCGCCAGCGGCCCCGGTGCCGCGTGCCGGCCGAGCTCCACGAAGGCGGCGGCGAGTTCCACGGGGAGCGGCCCGAGGCCGTCGTACTCCTCCGGCACGGCCAGGGCGAAGACCCCGGCCGCGGCGAGACGTTCCCACAGGGCGCGGCCCGGTGTGTGGTCGCCCGCCGACCAGGCGCGGACGGTGGCCGGGGTGTCCGCCGCGGTGAGCAGCCGGTCCAGGGTGCGGACGAACTCGGTCTGCTCGGCGTCGAGGAGGAACCGCATCACCGGCGTCCCTTCGGCAGGCCGAGCAGCCGCTCGGCGATGATGTCGCGCTGGATCTCGTTGGTGCCCGCGTAGATCGGCCCGCCGAGGGAGAAGACGTACCCCTCCGCCCAGCCGTCGGCGCCGTCGGCGAGCTCACAGTCGGCGCCGAGCAGGTCGAGGGCGGTCTCGTGCAGCCGGATGTCGAGTTCCGACCAGAAGACCTTGTTGAGGCTGGACTCGGCGCCGAGATCTTCGCCCTCGGCGAGGCGGGACGCGTTGGCGAAGGTGAAGAGCTGGTAGGCGCGGGCGCCGATCACCGCGTCGGCGACCCGGTCGCGCAGCGCCGTGTCGTGGGGGTCCGCCCGTTCCTGCCACAGGGCGGTCAGCCGGTCGGCGGCGGCCAGGAAGCGGCCGGGGCTGCGCAGGGTGAGGCCCCGCTCGTTGCCCGCCGTGCTCATCGCGACCCGCCAGCCCTGTCCCGGGGCGCCGATGACGTCCTCGTCGGGTACGAAGACGTCGTCCAGGAAGAGTTCGGCGAAGGCGGGCTTGCCGTCGAGGCGTCCGATTGGCCGTACCGTCACACCCGGCGCGTCCAGGGCGAACATCAGGTACGTCAGACCGCGGTGTGGCCGGTCGGCCGCCGGGTCGCTGCGGAAGAGGCCGAACGCGCGGTCGGCGAAGGCGGCACGGGACGACCAGGTCTTCTGGCCGTTCAGCAGCCAGCCGCCGTCGGCGCGGGTGGCGGTGGAGCGCAGTGCGGCCAGGTCGCTGCCGGCGTCCGGTTCCGACCACGCCTGCGCCCAGATGGTCGCGCCGCTCGCCATGGCGGGCAGGACGCGGGCGCGCTGCTCGTCGGTGCCGTGTTCGAAGAGGGTCGGGGCGAGCAGGTTGATGCCGTTCTGGCTGACGCGGCCGGGCGCGTCAGCCGCGTAGTACTCCTCCTCGAACACCAGCCAGCGCAGGATCGAGGCGCCCCGGCCGCCGTACTCCTCCGGCCAGGACACCACCGACCAGCGGGCACCGGCGAGTTCGCGTTCCCACGCGCGGTGGGCGGCGAAGCCCTCGGCGGTCTCCAGTGAGGGCAGCGGCGTGGAGGGGACGTGCGCGGCGAGCCAGGCGCGGGCCTCGGCCCGGAACGCGTCCTCGCCGGGCGTGAAGTCGAGGTCCATCGGATTCCGTCCTCCCCTGACGATCCTTCCCTAACAAGTGTTTGGTAGATTAACCTACGCCCCGTCAGCCGTCGAGGAGGAAGCCGCCGAGGAGGAGTCCCGCGTATGACCGTGAACCTGGGTGTCCCGCCCCCGTACCCGCAGGGGCACGACCTCCTGGCCGGCCGCACCGCCGTCGTCACCGCGGCGGCGGGCGCCGGTATCGGCGGCGCCACCGCGCGCCGGCTGCTGGAGGAGGGCGCGAGCGTCGTCATCGGCGACGCGCACCCCCGCCGCGTCAAGGAGTCCGCCGAGGCGCTGGCGGCGGAGTTCGGCGCCGACCAGGTGGCCGGCCTGGCCTGCGACGTGACCTCCGAGGACGACGTCGCCGCGCTGTTCGACCTCGCCGAGGAGCGGCACGGAGGGCTGGACGTCCTCGTCAACAACGCGGGGCTCGGCGGCACCGCCGCCCTCGTCGACATGACGGACGAGCAGTGGTCGAAGGTCCTCGACGTCACCCTCGGCGGCACGTTCCGCTGCACCCGCGCCGCGCTGCGCCGCATGAAGGCGGCCGGCACCGGCGGCGTCATCGTCAACAACGCCTCCGTCGTGGGCTGGCGCGCCCAGGCGGGACAGGCGCACTACGCCGCCGCCAAGGCGGGCGTCATGGCGCTCACCCGCTGCGCCGCCGTGGAGGCGGCCGCGTACGGGGTCCGGGTCAACGCGGTGTCGCCGAGCCTGGCGATGCACCCGCACCTGGTGAAGGTCACCACCCCCGACCTGCTCGCCGAGCTGACCGAGCGGGAGGCGTACGGGCGGTACGCCGAGCCGTGGGAGATCGCCAACGTGATCGTCTTCCTCGCCAGCGGCTACTCCTCGTACCTGACCGGCGAGACCGTGTCGGCCAGCAGCCAGCACGCGTGAGGCGAGAATGACCAGGTGCAGAAAAGCAGCGAGAGCAGCCAGGGCAGCAGCAAGAGCAGCAACAGGAGCAGCCGGAAGACGACGATGAGTGCCGCCCCCGAGCGCCGCGGCGAGCTCCTGGCGACCGCGGCCGAGGTGTTCGCCGCGCAGGGTTACAACGCGACGACCGTCCGGCGGATCGCTGACGAGGCGGGCATGCTCGCGGGCAGCCTCTACTACCACTTCGACTCCAAGGAATCGATGGTCGACGAGATCCTCTCGACCTTCCTCAACGAGCTGTGGGCCGGGTACGACGAGGTGCTGGCCGCCGGCCTCGGGCCCAGGGAGACGATCGAGGCCCTGGTCACGCAGTCCTTCAAGGAGATCGACCGGCACCGCGCGGCCGTGGCGATCTACCAGAAGGAGGCCAGGCACCTGGCCGCCCAGCCGCGGTTCGGCTACCTCGCCGACTCGCAGGTGAAGTTCGAACGGGCCTGGCTGGGGACGCTGGAGCGCGGGGTGGCCGCCGGGGTCTTCCGCGCCGACCTCGACGTCCGGCTCACCTACCGGTTCGTCCGCGACACCGTATGGGTCGCAGCCTCCTGGTACCGGCCGGGCGGACAGCACAGCCCGGAGGAGATCGCCCGGCAGTACCTGTCGATGGTGCTGGACGGCGTGGCCGTCCGAAGTTGACATAGACAAAGCGACAATCACCGTGAGGAGTGGTCATGGCCGAGGCCTACATCGTCGAAGCGCTCCGCACCCCGGTCGGCAGGCGCAAAGGCGGACTGTCCGCCGTGCACCCGGCCGACCTCGGGGCGCATGTCCTCAAGGCGCTCATGGAGCGTTCGGGCGTCGACCCGGCGGCCGTCGAGGACGTGGTGTTCGGCTGCCTGGACACCGTCGGCCCGCAGGCGGGCGACATCGCCCGGACGGCCTGGCTGGCGGCCGGCCTTCCCGAGGAGGTGCCGGGGGTGACCGTGGACCGGCAGTGCGGCTCCTCACAACAGGCCGTGCACTTCGCCGCCCAGGCGGTGCTCTCCGGCACCAGCGACCTGGTGGTGGCGGGCGGTACGCAGAACATGTCGATGATCCCCATCGCCTTCGCCAGCCGCCAGGCCGCCGAACCGCTGGGCCTCACCGAGGGCCCGTTCGCCGGCTCGGAGGGGTGGCGGGCCCGCTACGGCGACCAGCCCGTCAACCAGTTCCACGGCGCCGAGCTGATCGCCGACAAGTGGGGCATCACCCGGGAGGCGATGGAGGAGCTGGCGCTGCGCTCTCATCAGCGGGCGCTGCGCGCCATCGACGAAGGGCGGTTCGACCGTGAACTTGTCGCGTACGGCGAGGTGACGACCGACGAGGGACCGCGCCGGGACACCACCCTGGAGAGGATGGCGGCCCTCAAACCCGTGGTCGAGGGCGGCAGGATCACCGCCGCGGTCTCCTCGCAGGTCTCCGACGGCGCCTCGGCGATGCTGATCGCCTCCGAGCGCGCGGTCGCCGAGCACGGCCTGACCCCGCGCGCCCGTATCCACCACCTGTCCTGCCGCGGCGAGGACCCGATCAGGATGCTGTCCGCGCCCATCCCCGCGACGGCGTACGCGCTGAAGAAGACCGGGCTGTCCATGGACGACATCGACCTGGTGGAGATCAACGAGGCGTTCGCCCCCGTCGTGCTCGCCTGGCTCAAGGAGACCGGCACCGACCCCGGGAAGGTCAACGCCAACGGCGGCGCCATCGCGCTGGGCCACCCCCTCGGCGCCACCGGCACCAAGCTGATGACGACGCTGCTGCACGAACTGGAGCGCACCGGCGGCCGGTACGGGCTGCAGACCATGTGCGAGGGCGGCGGGCAGGCGAACGTCACCATCATCGAGCGCCTGTAGGGCCGGGCCCGGGCGGCAATTCGTTCGACGCCCCCGCACCCCCGGTGGCAGGCTTCCCGGTATGACGTCGACGACCGCCACGGCGCGTGACCTGCGCACGCTTCCCAAAGCGCACCTGCACGTCCATCTGGAGAGCACCGTGCGGTGGTCGACCCTGGCGGAGATCGGCGCCGCCAACGGCGTGCGGATCCCGGCGCATCTGGTGGGCGGCGGGCACGCCTTCGCGAGCTTCGCGGACTTCTTCGCCCAGAACGACCTGGTCCGCTCCTGCCTGCGCCGGCCGGCGGACTTCCACCGCATCGCCTACGAGTTCTGCGAGGACGAGGCGGCCAACGGCACCCGCTACGCGGAGGTCTCCTTCACCGCCGCCGGTCACGGGGAGCGGCTCGGTGATCTCGACATGCCGCTGGTGAGTGTGCTGGAAGGACTGGCGGCGGGCCAGGAGGCGTTCGGCATCGAGTGCCGGGTCCTGCTCGACCACTCCCGCCGCCGCTCCGTGGAGCGCGCCTGGCGGACCGTGGAGCTCGCCGAACGCCACGCCGGGGGAGGGGTGGTGGGCGTCGGGGTCGCGGGTGACGAGGAGCACCCCGTCGAACCGTTCGCGGAGGTCTTCGCCGCCGCGCGCGAGGCGGGGCTGCACATCGTGCACCACGCGGGGGAGGCCTGCGGCCCGGAGAGCATCCGCGCGGCCCTGGACATCGGAGGAGCCGAGCGGATCGGCCACGGCATCCGGATCCTGGATGACGAGGCACTCGTCGCCGAGGTGCGGGAGCGGCGGATCCCGCTGGAGGTGTGCCCGTCGTCGAACGTCGCGCTCGGCTTCGCGGCGTCGCTGCGCGCGCACCCGCTGGAGCGGATGCGCGCGGCCGGGCTGTTCGTCACGCTCAGCACCGACATCCCGTCGATGATCAACGTGTCCCTGGCGCGCGAGTACGAGCTCGTCAGGGACGCCTTCGGCTACGGGGACGAGGCCCTGGCCGAACTGTCCCGCGCGGGGGTGGACGCCTCCTTCGCACCGGACGGGACCAAGGCGCGGCTGCGCGAGGCGATCGACGACTGGCTCACCGCCGGCCCTTGAGGTGTCTCAACGCACCGGCGCCCGCGCCGCGGGCAGCGAGCCGAGCGCCGTCCGGGCCTCCGCCATGATCCGGCCGACGAGTTCCGCGCACGACGGCAGGTCCTCGATCAGGCCCGCGACCTGGCCGGACGCCATCACGCCGAGGTCGGTGCGGCCCTCGACCATCGACGCCTTGAGCATCATCGGGGTGTTGGCGGCCAGCAGCACCTGGCTCCAGGTCAGCTCCTTGCCGTGCTTCATCGCGAGGCCGTCGCGGACCATCTGCCGCCAGCCGAGCCCGGAATCGCGCTTGAACCCGGCCGCGTGCCGCAGGGCACGCAGCAGGGCGGCGGGCCGCCCGGAGCGCTCCAGGGCGTCGACCAGCTCCGAGCGCAGCATCCGGTGCGGCAGACCGTCGACCTTGGTGGTGACGGTGACGTCCTGGACCGACGCCGCCAGATAGCGCGCCTTGACCGCGTCGGGGACCGTGCTGTCGGAGGTGAGCAGGAAGCGGGTGCCCATCGCGATCCCGGCCGCCCCGTACGCCAGGGCGGCCACGAGCCCGCGGCCGTCGAAGAAGCCCCCGGCGGCGATGACGGGGATGCCGACGGCGTCCACGACCTGCGGGAGGAGCACCGTCGTCGCGACGTTCCCGGTGTGGCCGCCGCCCTCGCCGCCCTGCACCAGGACGGCGTCGGCGCCCCACGCCTCGACCTTCTCGGCGTGGCGGCGGGCGCCGATCGACGGGATGACGACCACCCCCGCGTCCTTGAGGCGGGAGATCAGCTCCCGGGACGGCGCCAGGGCGAAGGACGCCACCCGCACCCCCTCCTCGATCAGGATCCCGACCCGCTCCGGGGCGTCACCCGCGTCCGCCCGCAGATTGACGCCGAACGGCGCGTCGGTCCGCGACCTGACCTCCCTTACGGCGGAACGCAGTTGCCGCGGCGTCATGGTGGCGGAGGCGAGGATGCCCAGTGCTCCCGCGTTCGCGGTGGCGGAGACCAGCCGGGGGCCGGCCACCCAGCCCATGCCGGTCTGCACGATGGGGTACCGCACCCCGACCAGTTCGGTCAGCGGGGTCGCGAACGCGGCCGGGGCCTCGTCGGGCGGCCCGCTCATGCCCGCACCTCCCGGTCCCGCAGGGCGCGGGGGTCGATCACCTCGCGGATCAGCCGCAGTTCGTCGTCCGTCGGCTCGCGGGTGACCGGGACGTCGTCGGGGATCACGAGCGGGAAGCCGGTGGCGTCCCGCACCTGCTGGGCGCTCACGCCCGGGTGCAGGGAGCGGATCCGCATCGACCGGTCCGGGGTGTCGAAGTCGAGGACCGCGAGGTCGGAGACGACCCGGCGGATCTCGTGGAACCGGGTCGCGGTCTTCCCGGCCGCCGCCGCCCGGTCGTAGCCGACCCCGCTGACCATGTCGACGTGCGCGACGAAGACCCGGGTGGAATGCCTCGGCACCCAGTAACTGGTCGGATTGTTCAGGGTGTTGACGGGTGCCCCACGGGAGCCCAGGAGCTGGCGCTTAGGCTGTTCCCAATCGCCGATGCACGAGATGTTCTGGTTGCCGAACCGGTCCACCTGGCTGGCGCCCATCATCACGTGCCGCTTGCCTCCGGTGACCATCGCCAGGTGCTGGCGGTACGGCAGCCACCCCTCGATCAGCTCCGACGCGCTCCCGACCGCCGGGACATCGCCGATCAGCATCGCCTCGCCGTCGGTGAGCAGCAGATCGGGCGAGAAGGTGAGCTTCGCCAGCCGGGCGCCGATCGCCGGCACGGTGCCCATCGGGCTGGCGAGGATCTCGCCGTCACCGCGCCACGCCTCGGCGCACGCCACCACGCAGTACTCGGCGCGGGTCACGCCCGCCGCCTTCGCCGGCCCCGTCATGCGCCCTCCTTCGCGAACGCCGCCACCGCGGCCTGGTAGGTGTCCTCGTCGCCGGACAGGAAGCGTTCGGTGAACTCCCGCCATGCCGTCGGGTCGGCGGCGGCCTTGGCGTACGCGCTCTGGAAGGCCTCGTCCCGGTCGTAGTCCGGGGCACAGGAGGTGAAGTGCGCGCCGTTCGGGGTCTCCACGACGCCGGTGACCGCGTACCGCTTGACCAGGAGCGTCTGCGGGGCGCCGGCCCGCAGCAGCTCGGCGCTCCCGACGATGCGTTCGCAGCTGACGTACGCGGCGTCGGCCGCCTCGCAGAACAGGTCGTCGAAGTACGGGTCGGGGCCCAGGTACTGGCCGTTGCCGAACGCGTCGGCCCGGTTGAGGTGCACCAGCGCGGCGTCGAGCCGCAGCGCGGGCACGGCCACCAACTCCTCGCCGTCCTCGTACGGGGAGACGACCGTCTTCAGGCCGGGGTTGACCCGCATCAGGTCGGATCCGAGGCCGGCCCGGATCGGCAGGAAGGGCAGCCGGTGCACGGCCGCGGTCAGCCCCCACATGAACATCGCCTCGTCCAGCTCCGTCATCTCGAAGGCGGCGCTCTCGCGGGCGGCCCTGAAGTGCGGTTCCAGCGGGATCGAGTCCAGGGTGGTGAAGGCCGCGACCAGTTTGCGGATCTTTCCGGCGGCGGCCAGCAGTCCGACGTCGGGGCCGCCGTAGGAGACCACGGTGAGGTCCGTGACGTCCGAGCGGAGCAGCGCCCGGATCAGCGCCATCGGCTTGCGGCGCGAGCCCCAGCCGCCGATGCCCAGCGTCATCCCGCTCTCCAGCCGGCCGACGACCTCCTCGGCCGTCATGGTCTTGTCCGTGCTCACCGCTCCTCCTTCACGGGGGCTGATGATGTCGGCGTCCCGGACACGAAGGCGTCCCGGTGCCGGTCGGCGAGGCCGCTGAGGTTGGCCTCGAAGGTGAAGCCCTGCTCGTAGCGGTAGCTGCGACGGACGTCCACCGGGTCGATGCCGTTGATCGCCGCCTTGGCCAGGCGCAGCAACTCGCCGTCCTTGGCCGCGATCTCGCGGGCCAGCGCGAGCGCGGCGTCGAGCACCTTCGCGCGCGGCACGACCTCCCACACCGAGCCGTGCCGGTGGAGCTCCTGGGCGGTGGCGGTGCGGGAGGTGAAGTACAGGGCGCGCATGAGGTGCTGGGGGACGAGCCGGGACAGGTGCGTGGCGGCCCCGAGCGCTCCCCGGTCCAGCTCCGGCAGTCCGAACGTCGCGTCGTCGCTCGCCACGATGGCGTCGGCGTTGCCCACCAGTCCGATGCCGCCGCCCAGGCAGAAGCCGTGCACGGCGGCGACGACCGGCACCTCGCAGTCGTAGACCGCGCCGAACGCCTCGGCGCAGCCGTGGTTGGCACCGATCAGCGCCTGGTGTCCGGGGGTGCGCTGCATCTCCTTGATGTCGACGCCCGCGTTGAAGCCGCGGCCCGCGGCGGTGAGCACGACGCAGCGGACGGCCGGATCGGCGCCGGCCGCGCGCAGCGCGTGGGCCAGGTCGAACCACCCTTGTACGGGAAGGGCGTTGACGGGTGGGAAGTCGACGGTGATGACGGTGATTCCGTCTTGCGGGGCCGAGGTGGAGACACCCATGATGAGGATCAGCTACCTTTCCACCAAACATTTGTTAGGTAGAAGGTAGCAGCGGAACGAGCGCCGCGGGAGGTGCCAGTTGACGGTCACCGTCGATCTGTCCGGACGTGTCGCCGTCGTCACCGGCGGCACGCGAGGCGTCGGCGCGGGGATCGCCCGCGCCTTCCTGGAGGCGGGCGCCGAGGTGGTGGTCTGCGCCCGCCGCCCCCCTGAGGAGCGGATCGAGGTGGAGGGCCGCACGGCCCGGTTCCTCCCCCTCGACCTGCGGGACCCGGACGCCGTCGACACTTTTGTCACGCGGGTGAAGAGCGAGCACGGGCGGCTGGACACCCTGGTCAACAACGCCGGCGGAACGCCCTTCCGGCTGCTCGCCGACGGCGGCGCCGCCCGGCACGCGCGCGTCCTCGAACTCAACCTCACGACCCCGCTCACCGCGTCACTGGCCGCCTACGGGGTGATGCGCGATCAGGAGCGCGGCGGCTCGATCCTCATGATCGGCAGCGTCAGCGGCGGCCGGCCGTCACCCGGCACCGCCGCCTACGGGGCCGCCAAGGCGGGCCTGGACAGCCTCGCGCGCTCCATGGCTGTCGAGTGGGCGCCCAGGGTGCGCGTCAACACCCTGGTCCTCGGCATGGTCCGCACGGAGCTGTCCCACCTGCACTACGGGGACGACGCCGGCATCGCGGCCGTCGGCCGGACCGTGCCCGCCGGGCGACTGGCCGAGCCCGCGGACGTCGGCGACGCCTGCGTCTTCCTCGCCTCGGACCGCGCCGCGTACATCACCGGGGCGAGCCTGCTCGTGCACGGCGGCGGCGAGCGTCCCGCCTTCCTCGACGCCGCCACCGTCAACCGGGACGCACCACCGCCACCGCCCCGTCCGGAAACCGCGAACAAGGAGAGCTGACATGACCGAAGCCGGAATCTGCGCGGGCCGGGTCGCCGTCGTCACCGGCGCCGGCCGCGGCCTCGGCCGCGCCCACGCCCTCGCCTTCGCGGCCGAGGGCGCGCGCGTCGTCGTCAACGACCTCGGAGTCGGCCTCGACGGCGCCGGGAGCTCAAGTGGCCCGGCGCAGCGGGTCGTCGACGAGATCCGCGCACTGGGCGGCGAGGCGGTCGCCAACAGGGACGACATCGCGACGGCGGCCGGGGCCGCCGCCCTCGTCGCCACCGCGCTCGACGCGTTCGGCCGACTCGACACCCTCGTCAACAACGCCGGATTCCTGCGCGACCGGATGCTCGTCAACCTCGACGAGGACGATTGGGACGCCGTGCTGCGCGTCCACCTCAAGGGCCACTTCCTGCCGCTCAAGCACGCCGCCGCGCACTGGCGGGCCGAGGCCAAGGCGGGACGCACCCCCGACGCCCGGGTGGTCAACACCAGCTCGGGGGCGGGACTGCTGGGCAGCGTCGGGCAGGGCAACTACTCGGCGGCCAAGGCCGGGATCATCGGGCTGACGCTCGTCGCCGCCGCCGAGATGGCCCGCTACGGCGTCCGCGTCAACGCCATCGCACCCGCTGCCCGCACCCGGATGACCGAGCGGACGTTCGCCGAGACCATGGCCGCGCCCGGCGGCGACGCCTTCGACGCCATGGCACCGGAGAACGTCTCCCCGCTGGTCGTCTGGCTCGGCTCCGCGGCCTCGGCCGGCGTCACCGGACGGGTCTTCGAGACGGAGGCGGGCCGGATCACCGTCATGGAGGGCTGGCGGCCGGGACCGACGGCCGACAAGGGCGCGCGCCGGACCCCGGCGGAAGCCGGCGAGACCGCATTGAAGCTGCTCGCCGACTCCGCGTCGCCGCAGCCGGTCTATGGGGCGTGACGATTGCGGGGGCCGTGAAACGGTTCTGTGACAACGCGGGCCCACTGATCGAATCGGGTCGGTGGAACGGCATAGTGGGGCCCGCCCCCGGTGGGGGCATGACAAGAGACGCACGAAATGCACGTACATGGGGGAACAACTCAATGCCATCCATACGACGGTCCGCCCGCGTCGCGGCGGCGGTGACCGCGCTGCTCGCGCTCACCGCCACCGCCTGTGGCCCGGACGACAGCGACGCGGCGGCGAAGCCGACCGCGGCTGCCGGCACCTCGGCCACCACGGACTCCGGTTCCGCCGCCAAACTTCCCAAGGGCCTGCCCACCAGCATCAAGGACCTGGAGAAGTGGAAGCAGGGCGACTGGAAGAACTGGGACAAGTGGGCGCGTGACGCGGCCGACTTCGCCAACCCGGTCATCAAGGACCTGTGGAAGCCGTCCCGGATGTCCGGGGCGAAGGACAACGAGAACACCGTCCAGACGAACTTCGGCTCGGACCAGGGGACCACCGACCCCGCTCCGCGCCCGGTGGCGGCCAAGGAGGTCGCCCGCCCGTACCACCAGCACGCGGCACCGGTCGGCAAGATCTTCTTCGACAGCCCCAGCGGCCCGAAGGTCTGCTCCGCCACCGTCGTCGACGACCCGGCGCACCCGGGCAAGTCGAACCTGGTCTGGACGGCCGGCCACTGCGTCCACAGCGGCTCCACGGGCGGCTGGTACCGCAACATCATCTTCGTCCCGTCGTACAACGACAACGGTCTGTCGGCCTCCCGGGTCGACAGCTCCCCGCAGCGCAACCGCACTCCGTACGGCGCCTGGTGGGCCGACTGGGTGCAGACCTCCTCGCAGTGGATCGCCACCGGCACCCACTCCGGTGGCGGCGGCTCGCCCTACGACTTCGCGGTGTTGCACGTGAGTCCGGAGAGCGGCGGCAAGTCCCTGCAGGAGACCGTCGGCGCCTCCCTGCCGGTGTGGTTCGGTGCCCCGTCGCCGACGCTGTTCAGCGGCATCGGCGCCTGGGGCTACCCGCAGGCGGCCCCGTACGACGGCGCGCGGATGTTCGACTGCATCGGCAAGCCCGGCCGGCTGTCGATGGGCGCGAGCATGCCGACCGAGTACCGGATCGGCTGCACGATGACCGGCGGCTCCTCGGGCGGTGGCTGGTTCGCCACCATGCCGAACGGAAGGACCGCCCTGGTGTCGAACACGTCGATCGGCCCGGCCAACAACACCTGGCTGGCCGGCCCGCACCTGGGCCCCGAGGCGCAGGGCGTCTACAACGCGATCAGCCGGAAGTTCGCCCGCTAGCGGGCAGGGCCACCGGGATCAGTGAGCGGCCCGGCCGGGGACCCGGTCTCGGGCTCGGCCAGGGCGTGGAGCAGGTGTCGCAGGGCGGGCGTCGGCGGTCCCGGTGGTACCGCCAGCGAGGTGGTCATGGCGGGGGCGGTCAGCGGGCGCAGGGCTGCCCGGCGGACCGGCGGCAGGCCCGTCACGTCGTAGAAGACCGTCCAGGACGGCGGACCGGTCCCGATCGCCAGGAGCGTCTCCTGGAAGCCGGTGAACGGTGGCCCCAGGAGCGGTTCGGCCCCGGCCGCGCGCAGGGCGCCGGTGACCAGATCGTGGAACGGCGGATTGTTCTCCCGTGGCGCGAGCCGCAGCGGCAGGTGCGCCAACTGCTCCAGACGCAGGGCCGACTCGGCCGCGAGCGGATGGTCGCCGGGCAGGGCCACGTACAGCGGATCGCTCCAGACCGGGAGGAGTTCCAGCTCCGGAGCGGCGGAAAGGGCCCGCACCAGGGCGGCGTCCAGTTCGCCGGAGCGCACCGCCGCCAATCGCTCGGCGAGGGCCAGGTGCCGCAGTCGGACGTGCAGCCGGGGGGCCGCGGCCGCCAGCCGGTCCACCAGGCGGTAGATCCGGTCGCCCGGACCCCGCACGGTGCCGAGCCGCAGCATCCCGTCGTCCCCCGCGACGATATCGGCCGCCACCTGCCGGGTGCGGTCCACGGCCGTGAGGACGGCGCGCGCTTCGGGCAGCAGCCGTTCACCGGCACCGGACAGGCGCACCTGCCGGGTGGAGCGGGTGAACAGGGGCGACCCGAGCTCGCGTTCCAGGCGGCGGATCTGCTGGCTGACCGCCGACTGGACGATGCCGAGCCGCTCGGCGGCACGGCCGAAGCCGCCCTCCTCGGCGACGGCCACGAAGTACTGCAGCTGCCGCAGTTCCATGGGTCCCTCCGATTGATCACGATCGGTGATGTCTGTGGGGGACAACTGCTCCTGGTTCGCGGGTTCTTCCCCGGCTGGAATGGGACCCGCCCCCAGAACTCGGCAGACAGGAGCCAAGAAGATGATCCGGGACGCCGGCGACACCGCGGACGCACTGGTCGTGCGGTCCGAGGAAGCCGAGCACGTACCTCTGCCGCACGGCGGAGGCTTC
Source organism: Streptomyces sp. H39-S7 (assembly GCF_027158205.1). Classification (GTDB taxonomy): domain Bacteria; phylum Actinomycetota; class Actinomycetes; order Streptomycetales; family Streptomycetaceae; genus Actinacidiphila. The sequence continues at coordinate 177,509 of NZ_JAPVLU010000007.1, forward strand.
CGGTTGCTGGCGGACGCCGGCGCGACCGGTGGCGCGCTGGGCGCCAGCCGCCTGACCCTCGGCGAGGGCGCGGACGGCGCCCGGCCGCACTGTCACGCGCGGTCGTCAGAGCTGTTCTACGTTCTCCAGGGCACGGTGGAGTTCCTCCTGGACGACGCGATGACCTCCGTGGAGGCGGGCGGGCTGGTCGTCGTCCCGCCGGGGATGCCGCACGCCTTCGGTGCCGCCGCCGGTTCCACCGCCGACCTGCTCGCGGTGCTGACGCCGGGCGTCGACCGCTTCGGGTACTTCCGCGCCCTGGGGCGCATCGCGCGCGGCCTGGACTCCTTCGACAGCCTCAAGGGCGCGCAGGACCGCTACGACGTGCACTTCCTCGACCTTCCGGCCTGGCAGGCGGCACGGACGCGCTGACGATCGTGGACGGGCCGGCGGTCGGCGACCGCCGGCCCGTCCACGTCAGCCCTGGCTGCGCGCCGGGTCGGCCCTGACTCCGTCCGGACTCAGCCCTGGCTCAGGTCGACGCCCGGGTAGAGCGGGAATCCGGCCAGCAGGTCGGCGGAACGCGCGGCGACCTGGTCCGCCACGGACGCGTCGATCACATGGCTCGCCTTGGACGGGGTTCCGTTGGCGGTCGTGCCGGGGCGGGTGCTGGTCAGCACCGTGTCGATCAGGCCCGCGATCTCGTCCATCTCCGCCACACCGAGCCCGCGCGTGGTGAGCGCCGGAGTGCCGATGCGGACACCGGACGTGTACCAGGCGCCGTTCCGGTCCTGCGGGACGGAGTTGCGGTTGGTGACGATGCCCGCGTCCAGCAGCGCGGCCTCGGCCTGGCGGCCGGTGAGTCCGTAGCCGGAGACGTCGGCGAGCACCAGGTGGTTGTCGGTACCGCCGGTCACCAGTGAGGCGCCGCGCCGCAGCAGTCCTTCGGCCAGCGCGGAGGCGTTGTCGACGATGCGCCGGGCGTAGTCCTGGAAGTCGGGCCGGCGCGCCTCGGCGAGCGCCACCGCCTTGGCGGCCATCACGTGCGGCAGCGGACCGCCGAGCACCATGGGGCAGCCGCGGTCCACGTGCTCGGCCAGCTCGGCGTCGCACAGGACCATGCCGCCCCGCGGTCCGCGCAGTGACTTGTGTGTGGTGGTCGTGACGATGTTGGCGTGCGGCACCGGGTCGAAGTCGCCGGTGAGCACCTTGCCCGCGACCAGGCCGGCGAAGTGCGCCATGTCGACCATCAGCGTGGCGCCGACCTCCTCGGCGATCTCCCGCATGATGCGGAAGTTGACCAGTCGCGGATAGGCGGAGTAGCCGGCGACGAGGATGAGCGGGCGGAACTCGCGTGCGGTCTCGCGCAGCGCGTCGTAGTCCAGCAGCCCGGTCTCCGGGTCGGTGCCGTAGCTGCGCTGGTCGAACATCTTGCCCGAGATGTTGGGGCGGAAGCCGTGGGTGAGGTGGCCGCCCGCGTCGAGCGCCATGCCGAGCATCCGCTGGTCCCCGAGCTCGCGGCGCAGCGCCGCCCAGTCCTGCTCGCTCAGGTCGTTGACGTGCCGGACCTTGGCCCGCTCGAGCGCCGGGCTCTCCACCCGCTGGGCGAGCACGGACCAGAAGGCGACCAGGTTGGCGTCGATGCCGGAGTGCGGCTGTACGTAGGCGTGGGACGCGCCGAACAGTTCGCGGGCGTGCTCGGCCGCGAGCGCCTCGACGGTGTCGACGTTGCGGCAGCCCGCGTAGAAGCGCCGGCCGATGGTGCCTTCGGCGTACTTGTCGCTGAACCAGTTGCCCATGGTCAACAGGACGGCGGGGGAGGCGTAGTTCTCGCTGGCGATGAGCTTGAGCTGGGCGCGCTGGTCCTCGACCTCGGCGCCGATGGCGTCGGCCACGCGGGGCTCGACGGCCCGGATGACGTCCAGCGCGCTGCGGAAGGCGGTGGATTCGGTGGATTCGCCGGGCTTGATGCTGAAGGACGACGGTTCTGCGGCCATGCGGGCCTCCTGGACGAGAAGGGGCGGCCCAGGCGCGCGGCATCACATCGTCATAGGAGACGGAGCCGCTCCCCGATGGTCGGTCCCATCCAAGCGCCAGTCACGGCTCACGCCGACCCTAGCAGCGCGGCCCGCGCCGTGCGCGGTCCCGGCTCACACCGTCCGACCGGTGAGATAGCGGCGCAGCACCCGCTTGCACTCGGCGATCAGCGCGGGGTCGCCGTCCGGGTCGGTGCGGAAGGCGAGCCGCAGGACGGCGTCGGCGCACTCCAGGGCGACGCGGCCGGCCAGCCGGGAGGCGGCGGGGTCCAGCAGGCCGTCGGTGAGGGCCCACAGCCGGTCGGCGACGGCGGTGTTGTTGTCGATCTCGGTGTCGAGCAGATGCCTGCCGGCGGGGTCCTCGCGGCCGACGGCGCCGAAGTCGACGACCCCGAATCCCGGCACCGCGCGCCGCATCGCGACGAACTCCTCGACGGCCAGGTCCACCAGGGCGGCGACGTCCCGGGGGGACTCGGCCGCCATCCGGCGTGACAGGCGGTCGGTGTACCGCTCCAGGTTGCGGGTGGCGAGCGCGCCGAGCAGCCCGTCCTTGCCGGGGAAGAACTGGTAGAGGGTGCCGATCGGCACCTCGGCCCGGCGCGCCACCTCCTTGGTGGTCAGCGCGGTGTAGCCGACCTCGTCCAGCAGGGCGGCGCACGCGCCGAGGATGCGCTCGACCCGTTCGGCGCTGCGGCGCTGCACCGGGCTGCGGCGAACGCCGGCGGCTCCCGCGACGAGGGCGGGGACTGCGACGAGGTCGGGGACGCCGGGGTCGGCGGTCGGGGGGAGTTCGTGCATGAGCCCACTCTGCCGGATCGGCCGGCCGATCGACGACCAGCTATCGTGAGCATTGCTCATGTTCTACGCCGGCGCGTCGCCATGGCGTGCCTGCTCGCGCGTCACCTCGTTTCTTCCCGCCAAGGAGTGAGCCAGTGCCGGACCCGTCGACACCGCAGCGCCCGCAGCTTCCCGAATCCTTCGTCTGGGGTGTCTCCACCGCCGCCTACCAGGTCGAGGGGGCCGTCACCGAGGGGGGCAGGGGGCCCTCGATCTGGGACACGTTCACCGCGCGCGCCGGGACGGTCCGCGACGGCCACACCGGAGCGGTGGCCTGCGACCACTACCACCGCTACCCGCAGGACGTCGCGCTGATGAAGGACCTCGGATTGGACGCGTACCGCTTCTCCGTCGCCTGGCCGCGTGTCCAGCCGTCGGGCAAGGGCCCGGCGAACGCGGCGGGGCTGGACTTCTACGACCGGCTCGTCGACGAACTGCTCGCCGCCGGCATCGCGCCCACCCCCACCCTGTTCCACTGGGACCTGCCGCAGGCCCTGGAGGACGAGGGCGGCTGGCTCGCGCGCGCCACCGCCGAACGGTTCGCCGAGTACGCGGGGCTGGTGGCCGACCGGCTCGGCGACCGGGTCAGCCGCTGGATCACCCTCAACGAACCCTTCGTGCACATGGTGTTCGGCTACGCCCTGGGTGTCCACGCGCCCGGCCGGGCCCTGATGCTGGACGCCCTGCCGGCCGCCCACCACCAGCTGCTCGGCCACGGGCTGGCGGTCGCCGCGCTGCGCGAGCGCGGCGCCGCCCAGGTCCTCATCGCCAACAACTGCACTCCGGTGCGCGTCGTGGGCGGCTCCGCCGCCGACCACGACGCGGCGGCGGCCTACGACGCGCTGCACAACGGCCTCTTCAACGACCCGCTGTTCCTCGGCCGCTACCCGGACCTGTCGGCGTACGGCGTCGGCCCCGACCTCGGCGGCGCGGTCCTGGACGGAGACCTGGAGATCATCGCGGCCCCGCTCGACGGCCTGGGCGTCAACTACTACAACCCCACCTGGATCCAGGCCCCGGCGGACGACTCCGCCCTGCCCTTCGCGGAGGCCCGGGTCGAGGGCTTCGAGCGGACCGCCTTCGACTGGCCGGTCGTCCCGGACGGCCTCACCGAGCTCCTCTCCGGCCTGAAGGAACGCTACGGCGCCGCCCTGCCGCCGGTGTACATCACCGAGAACGGCTGCTCCCAGACCGACGAGATCGTGGACGGCCGGATCGCGGACACCGCGCGGATCACCTATCTGGAGGGCCACATCGGTGCGGTGGCCGCCGCGGTGGCCCTCGGGGTGGACGTACGCGGGTACTTCACCTGGTCGCTGATCGACAACTTCGAGTGGGCGGAAGGGTTCAGTCAGCGCTTCGGCCTGGTTCACGTCGACTTCGAGACGCAGCACCGCACGCCGAAGGCTTCGTACGCCTGGTACCGCGACACGATCGCCACCCATCGGGCTTACTGGGCCGCGTAGTTGGGGTCTGCGGTGCCCGCAGTATTCGACAGGATCGACCCAGGTTCGTGGGCGCCGTGGAACAGGGTGCTCATAGCCGTGCAACGCAGTCGGGGCGTGAAGACAGGGTGTTCGACAGTTGCGGAGGCCATCCCCAGCGGTTCGGCACGTCTCGACTGGGTGAAAGTTTGGTCCTGACCCGCCAGACGACCCGCCCTAAGACAGGCGAGGGTTCCGAGAGGGCGGCGAGGACCACTCGGCAGAGTCGCAGCCGAGGCTGACCTTCAAGAGTCGGACCCGCCTTCGTAGCCGTTCGCTCACACGTCTCATTGCCAGGCTCTATGCAGCCCAACTCCAGCAGTTCTAGACCAGCGAAAGTTCCGTTTCCTTTGACGCTGATGGTCCCTACCGCTCTCCTGGCCGGCCACAGTGTCGGTGGCGTGCGTCATCATCGGGAGATGTCGCAGAAGAAGCCAGTGCCGCCGACCTACAAGGATCGCCTCCTGGAGCAACTCGCCCTGATAGAGCAGGATTACGTCACAGTCGTGGAATCTTCACAAATCCGCTACGTGAACCCGAACCGGCGGGGCAGCAACGTCTTCGTCGTCGGCGCTGCGAATTGGGGATGGGAGCCGAGCGGGCCGGAAATGGAGGCCCAGCGCATGGATCTGCTGGGGCATCTGCGGGACTGGAAGCCGCGCTTCTGCCTCCTGTTTCCGCACCCCACGCCCGAGGTGAAGAAGAAGCTGAATCGTAGCCTCAAACACATGGAGAACTGGCTGGTCCGCCCCAACAAATGGGATCAATCCATCCCGCAGTACGTTCCCGAAGCCGTTCGGCTCCTGCGCGCCTCGGTTGAGCAACTACGCGAACTCACCGCCCTGCTGCCTGCGGATCCGTGGCCAGTGCGTCTGGTCGTCGACACCAATGTACTGATCGACGACCCCGATCTTGCGATCTTCACGGACCAAATCGGTTCCCGTTACATGGCCCACCTCTTGCCGGTTGTACTGCGCGAACTGGACGATCACAAACGCGCCGGCCGTAACGAGACGCTGCGCGAAGCCGCTAGAAAGGCTGATCGTCGCCTCAAGGGCCTGCGCACCGGAGGTGATGTCACCCGAGGCGTGCGTGTCTCTGGCGACGTCCACGTTGTCTTCGAGCACATCGAGCCCAAATCCAAGTCCTTGCCCGACTGGCTCGACCTGGCCGTTCCCGACGACCGCTTCGTCGCCTCCGCACTTCTCCTGCAGTCCCGGCATCCCGGATCCGCCATGTTCGTTGCCACCAGCGACATTAACCTGCAGACCAAGCTGTCAGCCATCGCGCTGCCCTTCATCGAGCCGTAGACGATCCACAGCTGGACCTGAACGCTGTCTCTCCGGAAGGAGCGCAGCCACGGGGGCCAACGCCGATCTGGTCCAGGAGATCGGAGACCACCAACCACCACCAACCAGGGGCGTTCGAGGGGTACCTCTGCCCCGGGACCGTCGATCGGGCGCGTCCGCCGCGATGGTGGACTCAGCGGGGTGTGCGACCGATGAGGGTACGAAGGACCGGCACGCTGGGACCAGCGCCAGCCAGCCCGGCCAGAACGGCACCGGCGGCCGGGACGCCTGTGAGCGCTGTAAGCCCACCCGTAACGAGCCCGATCACAAGGGCGGTCAACAGAACCACCGTTGTGTGCAAGGTCAGGAAAGGCGGATCGGGGACGAAACCCCCGGGGCTGCTGTGGTGGTTTGGCGGCATCATCTGGGTCATGTGTTCACCCTGACCGTCAGCACTGCTGTGACCTGCACGGATCAGCCAACTCAGCCGGAGCGCGATCACAGTAGGGGCGACATCGAACTTTGCCGTCCAGCCCGTAAGTTTCGTGCAGTTCAGTAGAGTTCGACACTGTTTCACAACCTCGGCTCTACTCTGCTACCGACAGTACGAACGGGGGCAGCAGGATGAAGGATGAGACACCCACAGGCGGCTCGTACGAGGACGCCTTGAGAGACTTGGGCCAGGCTCTCAGTGCTCTACGCGCCGAGCGGGGCGGCCAGTCATACGACCGCATCCGCGCCCGTGGATTGAAGATCCTCGAGAACTCCGCCCAGAGCGCATGCTCCAAGGCCACCATGAGCAAGGTGTTCGGGGGCGAGCAGTACATCTCCCTGGACAAACTGATGTGGCTGGTGCGCGCCGTCATGTCCTGGGACGACTGCGCCGACGAATGTGACCCGCCGGGCCGTCGCGACCCTGAGCTCACCCCGTGGAGGGAGAGGTGGCAAGGTCTCAGCTCGAAACGCGCTGCAGCTCGCCGGCCGCCGACTGCCCGAGAGATCCCGACTCCCTTTGATCTACCCAGCCCACGAACTGTTGCACCTGTCGCGGAGGAGGACGGGAGAAGCCGCCCACTCCTGTCAGTCGGATCACCGGATCTGGCCGGAGTGAAGACAATGGCCTTCTCTCCAACGGGACGGCAGTTTGCCATCGTCAACGCGAGTGGCACTGCGCAGCTGTGGGACAAGGTGACTCACGAACTTCTCGGAGACTTAAGGCCCGACGAAGAACATCCGCACGGCCCTGTCGTCTCGTTAGCCTACTCACCCGACGGGAACCAACTCGCCACCGCGGACGAGGAAGGCCGCGTGCTGCTCTGGAACCAGGCAACCTTGCTTCCGTCTGGTCCCCCGTCAGATGGCGGGGATGTCGTCGAGGCCGTCGCCTACTCACCCGATCAACGGACTCTCGCCACAGTGAGCTCGAACGGTATCGCCCGTTTGCGAGACTCCAAGGACCTCACGACCCGGGCCGTTTTCCACCCGCGGGAGCACCGGCGCTTCATGTCTGTCGCCTTTTCCCCGGACGGGCAACTGCTTGCTCTCGGCTGCGAGACCGGAGAGGTCGTGTTGCACGACCTCGCACAGGACAAGGAGGCAATCTCCCTGGTTCTTGAGCGTGGTCCGGTTGTCTCCGTCGCGTTCTCGCCAGACGGACGTCTCGCAGTAGTAGTAGACGACGGTGCCTTGTTCGTGCTGGCCAGGTCGTTCCGCGACGTCGACGCAGAGCTTCCGCCCGGTGGTGACACGTCTCCCGTCATATCAGTGACGTACTCGCCAGACGGACAGCTAGCCACAATTGGGGCCGACGGAGTTGTCCGCATGTGGCAACAGCCTGCGGATGAGCCCCCTCTGTCCGGGGATGGGGGCCCTCCGGCAGCGATGCCGCTAGCAGCGCGCGCTGTGGTGAACGGCGTCTACCTAGGCCGGCCGGTAGCTCTTGACCCGCCCCTCCACTGCCTTCGAGATGTTCTGTCCGTCGCGTTCGCTCCCTTCGGCGAGTTCGTGGCGGCTGGTGATGCGGTCGGGAATCTGAGGGTGTGGGATGCGGTGTCGCGCGACATCGAGGCCAGTCCCGACCGTGAAACCGGGACGGAACCCGCGGGGATCACATCGCTCGTCTTTTCTCCTCAAGGACACTCCCTCATCACCACAGCTGCGGACGGACGCGTGCTCGCCTGGTCTGCAGACGCTTCCGCGGGAGTTGTGGGGATCGGCCAAGAAGAGCCTCTCGTGCTGGCCTCCGGCACGGGGGTAGCAACCCAGGTCCAACACGGCCACGCCCCTACGTCTACACCAGGCGCTGCGTTCTCCCCAGATGGAACCATTTTCGCCTTCACTGACGAGCACGAAGCGGTAGCCATTCGTACTCGTGGGCACAACGGGACGGCAACACATCCCCTTCACGGATTGGTCAGCAAGGGAGCTTTGGCCTTCTCTCCAGATGGCATGGCGTTTGCCACTGTTGGGGACGGACTTGTGCATTTATGGAACGTCTCGACCGCCAGGGAAATCGCCTACCTGGAACACGACCAGGTGACGTCGCTGGCTTTCTCTCCGACCGGCCGACGGCTCGCCATCACTACAGCAGACGGCAGCGTGTATTTCGCTGAGAGCGTGCATCTCGCTGACGGGGCGACCCGCTCGAGAGCCACTACCAGAATCTGCAGTGAAGGCTCAGGCGCGATCGCCTTCTCACCCGATGAACGAGTTCTGGTAGTTGGCCTGGCCGACGGAAGTGTCGAGATCTACGATGCCGAGACTGGCCGCTCCCTGAGTAGCACTCTCCGCGTCGGAGCGCGGGCACCTGTCGCCGCACTGGCATTCTCCCCGGACTCCTCTGTCCTGGCTGTAGCAAAGGACTTGCACGTACACCTAATCGCATAGGTGCCCCGCATCAGCGAGTCCGAGGCAGTCTCAGGCGTTCTGAGGCATCAGCTCCGACTGCCCCAGAAAGCCTGAGACAGGTACAAGCCGCTGTCATCCAATCAAGGCGTTTGCCAGTGAAGCAGCCGTTCGGGCTCGAAGTAGCAGCACGGAAGACTCGATGAGCGCTGCGCCCGACTGACAGCCTGCGCGGGGCCGTATCGCCGGGAATCCCGGAGCGATGTGGTGCTCTTCGGCGGCGTGCTGCCCTCTTCGCCTCACGGCGGAGTCACCCCGCGGGGGTACTTCATGGACCAGCAGACCGCCGGTCAGTTCCCGGCCGACGCCGAACGCCGCGCCAAGGGCCTTCAATGGAGCCATTGCGCTCGTAGAACGCGACGAGTTCGCTCCAGTCGCCCGCCCAGCAGTCGACCTGCAGCAGCCGCACGGGAGCCCGCCGTGTCTCCTTGGCCGCGTGAGCCAGCAGGGCCGCTCCTGTGCCCCGGCCCGTGTGGCGTCGGTCGGCCACTACCTCTGACGTCGTGAGCTGAGGAGTCTGGGCACCTGTGCGTGGGGGTATCGGCACCATGTTCTGCAAGAGCCGCTGAACGTATGTCGAGTGCGCCGGCTGACGTTCTGCGACTCCCAACGTCTCAACCGCTTACTGCAGCTGCGCCGGGTCGTCGAGCCCGTCGCGTTGCCCTGGTCCGGGTCGCCATCGGTGTCCCGTTGCGACCTCGTCTCGAACTCACCCAAGCCCTGCAGATCTTCGTGCTCGCCGGCACCATAGAGCACTCGCTGCCTGCAACGGGTGGTCTCCGATCAGAGCGGCGCGCCGCTCTAGAACCCGGCGAGTAGCGGTCGCCTCAGGAGCTGCCGATACGGTTCGGAAGGTCGACACCATGCGAGATCACAGCGTCGTAGGTGATGAACAGCTGAGAAGGAGCGGACACCCGGATACTCTGAACCTTCATAGCACCGACGTGCTCCACGCTCATGACCCTACGGGAATAGGCGTCACTCTTCGATGAGTAGGCAAATGACTTTGCTTTGCGTTCACAGCCAGAATGGGTTCGTTGTTAGCCCGCATACTCCATTGAACTGGTAGGCATCCTTTGCTATGCGCATTTCGCCTTGGTATTTGTATGTCTTGGAAATTAAAGATATTTTTGCACGTCCTCCAAGGGACCAGGCGAGCTCTCGAATGCCGAGGGCTAGTTCTTCCGATGCGGTGGAATAGCGTATATTGCCGTCCTTCTTGATTGAACCGTCCCCGTCCATGAGGCCCCGAAGCAGTTCAAGGCGGTTCTCCGTGTCCGCCCGTAGGTAAATCTCCGGAATGAATTTCGTGTCCGACCTAGTTCCCCAGAGCCTCAAGGCTCTGAGCGCGGAGATAATGACATTTCGCCCAGTGGTGTTACGGCCGATCTGCGCCCCGCCCCAGTTCCCGACACTGATTCGAAATTTGATGTTATCTGGCTTGGGATTGGAAGGCTTGACGGTCACGCCTTCCGGTAAGATGGATGCAACACGTTGGACGATGGCTGAGTCACCACTTGCGAAGGTGAGAGTTTCGTCGGACAGGCTGCCCTCGGCGAGCAAGATTCCCATGAGGTAGGGGTGAATGGGAAGTTCGCTAGCAGCATCGTACGTAAACGAAACCGGCTTCGGTAAAAGAACTTGCCAATATTTCTTGTCGACTCTTTTCTTCATCTCCAGCGTAGAGACGATCTCAGTCTTCCGTCGGTTGTTAGAGTCCCGCGCCGATATCTCCCAGGCCTGGCCCAGGCTGGCCAACGCCTCGGTATCGTCCTGAAGTCGGATGCGGTAGATGTCGTTGACACCTCCTCGGTAGAGGGCCACGACCGTGGAGTCCTGGCCACAGGGGTCGATTAGCCGGTCGCCGATCGCGAGGTCCCGGTTGGCCACCCAGCCATGCGTGCTGAGAATCGGCGCCTCCAAGGGCAACCCCGCGGAATCCCGGTGCCTCTGTCGCGCGAGGGTGGCATCAACGGCCGGGCACGGGTTTGGACTGGGGGCGGGGGTGGTGAAGAGTGCCAGCTCCATCTGCCCAGATGCAACCTGTGTTGTTCTTGCCACGCTATCTCCTTGAAGTTGTGCAGCCGGTCAAGTGCGCCAGCCTGATGATGGAACAGGTTCCTCCTCATCTGGCCAGGTGGCCTAAGGTTTCATGATTGTTGTTCGCTCCCATCCGCCATAAGAAGATCACCAGTTGGCTGGCTGGTCGCCGGGTCGGGCAGATCCGGGTACCGGGCCAGGCCTCGGCCTCCACGTCCCGCCGACTTCGAGTGAGGTCGGTGTTTAGTGCGGTGAGGATCGCGGTGGGGCTGAAGTCGGTGAGGTGCTCGGTGATCGAGCAAGCTTGGCCGGGATGCCAATCGGTTGCGACGTGGGGCAGAGGCCAGCAGCCCGCTGGCGGCGTCGACGGTGACCTCGACGGAGGGCGCCGCACCCCGATCATCCGCAGCGGCGTGAACGCCGGAGATCGCTGCCCCTCCACGCTAAAGGCCGTACGTGAAGCCCTCCCCTCCCGAGGGCCTGGTCGACTTCAGCGCCATCGCGGACTGTCCCCTGTTGCGGATCTTGAAGGTGGGCAAGGTGACAGGGTGTTTGACACGCTGAGGGCTACCACCAGCGGTTCGGGCTGGTGCACGTGGACCACGACACCCAGGTCCGCACCCCCAAGGCCTCCTACGCCTGGTACCGCGACCTGATCGCCGCCCACCGGGCGGGCGGTGCGGGCTCCGGCGGCGGCGGGTGAGAACCCTTGGCGGCGCGCGGTGGCGTGGTTACACTCGCGCCAACATGAGCAGTACTCATGTTCTGCTGAACTGAGGAGAACTCATGGGCGCCGTGACCGCACGTCCGCCGGCCGCGCTCGAGGAACCCACGGTCCGGGTGCGGGCCGGCTGGACCGGCGCGCTGAGTCTGGCGAGCCTCGCGGTGTTCATGGCCTTCTTCACCCCGATCCAGATCCTGCTGCCGCTGCAACTGGAACACCTCGACGAGGCGCACAAGGGGGCGAACCTCGCGTGGGTGACCGGCGCCGGCGCGCTCGTCGCCGTGGTCGCGAATCCGCTGGCCGGTGCGCTGTCGGACCGTACGACCGGGCGCTGGGGCCGCCGCCGGCCGTGGATCGTCGGCGGCGCCCTCGTGGGCGCCGCCGGGCTGCTGGTCACCTCGGCGCAGCACACCCTGCCCGGCATCGTCGCCGGCTGGTGTCTGGCGCAGAGCGGTCTGAACGCGATGCTCGCCGGGGTCACGGCGCCGGTGGCCGACCAGGTACCGGTGGGGCAGCGCGCCGTGGTCTCCGGCTGGACGGGCATCATGCAGTCCTTCGGCCTGGTGCTGGGCGCGGTGCTGGTGACCACGGCCGTCTCCGGCGTCGGGCCCGGCTATCTGCTCACGGCGCTGCTGGCCGTCGCGCTGGCCCTGCCGTACGTGCTCTGCTTCCGGGAACCGGTCCTGCCGCGTGCCCTGCGTCCCGCCTTCCGCCTCCGGACACTGGTGGCCGGACTGTGGGTGGATCCGCGCGCGCACCCGGACTTCGGCTGGGCCTGGCTCAGCCGGTTCCTGATCAACCTCGGCAACGCCCTGGGCACGCTCTACCTGCTCTTCTACCTCACCGACGAGGTGCACCACCCGGACCCGGACACCGGCGTGCTGGTGCTGACCGTCATCTACACCGTCTCCGCCACCCTCACCGCGATCCCCGCGGGCATCGCGTCGGACCGCATCGGCCGGCGCAAGGTGTTCGTGGTCGTGTGCAGCGTGATCATGGCGGTGGCCGCCCTGCTGCTGGCCGCCGCCCACACCTGGACGGCGGTGATGGTCGCCGCCGCCGTGCTGGGGGCCGGGTTCGGCGTCTACCTCGCAGTCGACCAGGCACTGATCACCCAGGTGCTGCCGTCCGCCGCCGACCGGGCCAAGGACCTCGGCGTCATCAACATCGCCAACTCGGGCCCGCAGGTGCTGGCTCCCGCCGTCGCCGCGCCGATCGTCGCCCACCTCGGCGGCTATCCGGGCCTGTACGTCGCCACCGCCCTGGTGACCCTGCTCGGCGGTGCGCTGGTGCTGCGTATTGTCGGGGTGGACTGAGGATCACCGACGAACGCCAGAGACCGGACGCGGGCGCAGCGACGCGGCCGCGGAGAACCCCACGGAGCACCAGCACCATGTACCTCCCCGTACAGACGCACGTCGCCAACGGCACGGGCGTCATCGCCCTGGACCGGCCCGAGGCGCTCAACGCGCTCGACCTGACCATGGTCCGGGCGATGACCGAGGCCCTTGAGGCGTGGCGGCAGGACGACGGGATCCGGTCGGTCGTCGTCCGCAGCACCTCGCCGAAGGCGTTCTGCGCGGGCGGAGACATCCGGACGATCCGGGAGGCGAGCCTGCGCGGCGACCACGCGGCCGTGCGGCAGTACTTCGCCGCGGAGTACGGGCTCAACGCGCTGATCGCCGGCTACCCCAAGCCGTACACCGCGGTCATCGACGGGTTCGCGCTCGGCGGCGGGCTGGGGATCTCCGTGCACGGCACGGCGCGCGTGGTGACGGAGCGGGCGGCGCTGGCCATGCCCGAGACGGCCATCGGGTTCTTCCCCGACATCGGGGCGAGCTACTTCCTGCCCCGGCTGCCCGGCTCGGTCGGCCGGTACCTGGGGCTGACGGGCGCGCGGATCTCGGGCGCGGCCGCGGTGGGCTGCTCACTCGCCACGCACTACGCGCACTCCTCCGAACTGCCCGCGCTGGAGGAAGCGCTGACCGGCGGGGATGAGCCGGCCGCCGTGCTCGACCGGTTCGCGGTGGCGGCGCCCGCCTCCGAACTCAGCGCGCACCTCGGCGCCATCGACCGCTGCTTCTCCGCCCCTGAACCGGCGGAGGTCCTCGAGCGGCTGGCGGCGGAGGGCGGCGACTGGGCGGCCGAGACGCTGGCCGGACTGCGGCGCATGTCACCGACGAGCCTGTTCATCACCTTCGAGCTGCTGCGGCGCGGCGCCGGCTCCGACCTCGGCGCGTGCCTGGACAGGGAGCTGCGGCTGGCCTGCCGTACCGCCCGCGCCCATGACTTCACCGAGGGCGTGCGGGCCGCGCTGGTCGACAAGGACCGCGATCCGCGCTGGTCGCCGGAGCCGCTGACGGCCGTGGACCGCGCCGGGCTGCTGGACTGGTTCGACGCTTAGGCCCTGGGGCCGTCACCGCTCCCCGGATCCCAGGTCCGGGGAGCGGCGCTGTGTGCCGGGGTTGCCTCAGGTCACGGCTTGGGCAGGGTGCATCCCGGCAGGCTCAGGTTGATCTTGTTTCCGGCGGCGACGCAGTGGGTGATCTGGTATGTCTCCTCGGCGTAGTTGATGCCCTGGTGGACGGTGATGTTGCCGTTCTGGTCCACCTCGCACGGGTTGTCGAGGGTGCAGCGTCCGCCGTCCTCGTTGCCCGTGTTGTTGATGGCGACGACCTTGCCGGTCGCGGCGTCGACCACCGGGGAGCCCGAGGTGCCGCCGATGGTATTGCACGCCGCGGTGTAGCGGACAGAGTCCTTCCAGACCCAGCTGTCCTCGTGCAGCCGGTAGACGAAGGCGTCGACGTTGCAGCTGTAGATCCGCTTCCAGTAGCCGGACACCACCTTGATGGCGGTCCCGGCGACGGGGTGGGTCGCGGAGAGTTCGAGCGCTGCGATGCCGTAGCTCGACTGGATCTGCGCGTACGTGGTGTTCAGCTGGTACAGCGAGATGTCGGTGTCGGTCATGGTCGCGTAGGCGATCTTGGTGGCCCGCAGGGTGGCGACCTTGGTCCCGGCCGCGTTGAGCAGGCTGAACGTCCGGCTGGACGCGACGTTGACGATGGACTCGCCCGGATCCAGGAAGCCGCCGGACAGGCAGTGCCCGTTCGACATGACGATCGCGGGGTCGGTCGCCGCGGAGGCCGGCATCTTGATGAGTGAGCCCGAACAGTTGCTGAGTGCCACGGTGCCCGCGAAGTTGACCGCGACGGCCGCCTTCGCGGTGTGTGCGGGCGCCGCATCCCGGCTTGTGGCCGATGCGGACGCCGCACCGGTGCCTGTCAGCGCCGCACCGCTGAGCAGCAGGGCGGCCAAGACACCGACGAGAGGTCGTTTCATGTGGGGGTCCTCTCCAGACCGAAGTTCTTTCGGCATTGTCATGAGCATTGTCGGGACTGCTGATGGCCCGGGCAATAGGGCCTTGGGACCGGCCCGTTCGCGGTACGGCGGGTGCGTCATCATCGGTCCATGGACAGGACGCTGCGGGATGTCGCGGAAGTGGGGCCGTTCTTCGCCGTCAGGGCCGGGCCCGGAGAACCGCACGCACTCGGCTACCGGCCGCTCGCCGAGCTCTACGCGACGGATGCCGCGGACGCGCCGGACCCCGTACGGGAGCGGGCCGCGGACGTCGCCGCGCGGCTGGGTACGCCGGAGCTCCGGGTGGGCGCCTCGCTCGCCTTCCAGGGCCTGGCCGCCCGGCTGTGGTCGGTGGCGCTGGGCGCGGCCGTCCTGGCGGGCCGGGTTCCCGACCTGGCCGCCGACCGCCTGTGGTGGAATCCCGCCCTCACCGCCCCCGACGACCTCTGGCTGCCGGACCCTTCGGCCCTCCCCGGCCCCGTCGACCTCGCGGGGCAACTCGCCGACACGGTGCTGGCCGGCCATCTGGTCCCGCTGCACCGCGCGACCCGGGAGGCCTGTCCGATCGCCGACGGCCTGCTGTGGGGGAACGCCGGCTCCGCGCTGGCCGGCTCCGTGCGCGTGCTGCACACCTGGTGCGTCGCGCAGGGCCGGACCGCGCAGGCGCGCAGCGCCCTGAACCTCGCCGCGCGTCTCCTCCGGGAGCCGCCGCTGAACGGCACCGGGACGCTGGACCCCGCGAACGTCGGCTTTGTGCGGCGCAGTTGCTGCCTCTACTACCGGATCCCGGGCGGCGGACTGTGCGGGGACTGCGTGCTGCGCTGACCGGAGGAGGGCAGCCGGGCGGGGACGTCACCCCGCCGCCGATCGCGCGTACGGCGGCGGCGCCGGCCGTGACCGGCGCTCGGGCGGGTCGCCACCGGGGAGCGATCCGTCTTCGCTCGAACCGTACGCCTGGGCGATCCCCTGGTCAGCCGCCGTGCGCGCGCAGTCGTTCGTGGACGGTGCGGTCGGCGCCGGACCCGGCGCGCGCGCCGCGTACGCGGGTGCCGCCGTCGACCACCAGGTCCGTTCCGGTGACCCAGCAGGCGTCGTCGGAGACCAGCCACAGGACGGCGCGCGCGACGTCCTCCGGCTCGCCGATCCGGCCCATGGGCAGACCGGCGGCGATCTGCGGCTCGGCGTCCTCCCAGACGAAACGGGCCATCTCCGTGCGGATCAGGCCGGGGGAGACCGCGTTGACCCTCACGGTCGGGGCGAGTTCGCCGGCGAGCTGGCGGGTGAGGTGGAGCAGGGCGGCCTTGCTGGTGCCGTAGGCGCCGATGTTGGGGCCGACACCGTGTGCCCCCTCGGTACAGACGTTCACCACCGTGCCGCCGTGCTCGCGCATCCAGGCGCGCCACGCGCACTGGACCAGCCGCAGGGGACCGTCCACATTGACGGCGAAGGCCTCCCGCCAGGCGTCCGGATCGAGGTCGACGAGCGGGCCGAAGGGGGTGTTGGCCCCGGCGTTGTTGACCAGGATGTCCACCCCGCCGAACTCCTGGACCGCGAGCGTGACACACGCTTCCAGGTGCGCGGGGTCGCCCACCGACCCCGCCAGGCCGGCGGCCCGGCCGCCGCGTTCCCGTACCTCGGTGACGGCGGCGCGCAGGCCGTCCGGGTCGCGGGCGGTCAGGAGCACCGCCGCCCCGGCCTGGGCCAGGGCGTGCGCGACGGCCAGCCCGATACCGCGGGAGGCGCCCGTGACGAGCGCGGTCCTGCCGCCCAGCGGGGGAGCGGTGGCCTGTGAGGTCATGGTGCACCGTCTCATGACGGTACGTCAGTTCGGAAGCCGTCGGCACGGCCGCCCGGCCGGGACCGTGGCGCGGAAGCGGCCGTTCCTGTGCGAAGTCTTGACGTGCTCAAGGCGCCCGAGTTAACTCACGCCTCGAACTAAGCGCTAAATCAAGTTCTGAATTAAGTCACGCACCAGGGCAAGTGCCGAAGAAAGGCAACCGACCCATGCGCTCACACACCCGTCCCCACACGGGCAGCACCAAGCTTCTCCGTACCGGGCTCGCCCGCGCCGCCACCGTTCTGCTGGCATCGGCCGTCGCTGTCGTCACCCCCATGCTGGCCACTCCGCTCACCGCGCACGCGGCGGGCGAGAGCGTCCAGGTGTGGCTGACCACCACCTCCGACTCCGGCGGCCGCAACGTCGTCAAGGGGCTCGAACAGCAGGCGCCGATCGCCTTCTCCGCCGGCAGCGGTTCCGGCCAGTCCGTCACCGTCGACGAGAACACCCGCTACCAGCAGTTCGAGGGCGGGGGCGCGTCGTTCACCGACACCGCCGCCTGGCTGATGAACTCCAGCGGGGCACTGACGGCCACCACCCGCGACGCGGTGATGAAGAAGCTCTTCGACCCGGTGGACGGCATCGGCGTCGGCTTCCTGCGCAACCCCATGGGCGCCTCCGACCTGGCGCGCTCGAACTACACCTACGACGACATGCCCAGCGGGCAGACCGACGCGAGCCTGGCGCACTTCTCCATAGCCCACGACCTGGCCGACGTCCTGCCCCTCACCAAGCAGGCCCGCCAGCTCAACCCCGCCGTCAAGGTGATGGGCGTGCCCTGGAGCGCGCCGGCCTGGATGAAGGACAACGGCAGCATGAGCCTGGGCTGGCTGCAGGCCCAGTACTACTCCGCCTACGCGCAGTACTTCACGAAGTACCTCCAGGCGTACCAGGCGAACGGGGTGCCGGTCGACTACATCTCGGCGCAGAACGAGCCCACCTGCTGCGGAGGCTACCCGTCCATGCAGTGGAACGGCTCCGGCCTGGCGTCCTTCACCAAGAACAACCTGCTGCCCGCGCTGCACACCGCCGGGCTCCCCACCAAGGTCCTGGCCCTGGACTGGAACTGGGACCAGTACGACGCCTTCGCCGCCCCGACCCTCGACGACGCGGCGATCCGCAACGACCCCAACTTCGGCGGCATGGCCTGGCACGGCTACGGCGGCGACGTCGCCCAGCAGACCACCGTGCACAACAGGTACCCGGGCGTGAAGGCCTTCGACACCGAGCACTCCGGCGGCACCTGGATCGCCAACCAGCAGAAGGAGGACATGCACAACCTGATCGACTACACCCGCAACTGGGGACAGAGCTGGATCAAGTGGAGCCTGGCCGTCGACCAGAACATGGGACCGCACAACGGAGGCTGCGGCACCTGCACCGGCCTGGTCACCGTGCACAACGGCGACGGCCGCAGCGGACAGGTCGACTACACCGTCGAGTACTACACGATGGGCCACCTCACCAAGTTCGTGAAGCCCGGCGCCTACCGGATCGCCTCGACCGCCAACACCTCGGTGCCCAACGTCGTCTGGCGCAACCCGGACGGCTCGAAGGCGCTCATCGCCTACAACGACACGGGCAGCGCCCAGCCCGTCCGCGTCAACTGGGGCAACCAGTCCTTCGCGTACACCCTGCCCGCCGGTGCCTCGGCGACCTTCACCTGGACCGGGACCCCGGGCTCCGGGGGCGGCGGTTCCACCGGCGCGATCACCGGCATCGGCGGCAAGTGCGCCGACGTCGCCTCGGGCAGCAGCGCCAACGGTACCGCCGTCCAGCTCTGGGACTGCAACGGCAGCGCCGCCCAGCAGTGGACCGCCTCCGCCGGCACCTACCAGGCACTCGGCAAGTGCCTGGACCTGGCAGCCGGCGGCACCGCCAACGGCACCAAGGCCCAGCTGTACGACTGCAACGGCACCGGCGCCCAGCAGTGGCGGCCCGGCAGCGGTGGAACGCTGGTCAACCCGGTGTCCGGCAGATGCCTGGACGCCACCGGGGTGAGCTCCGCCAACGGGACCCGGCTGCAGATCTGGGACTGCGCCGGCGGCACCAACCAGCAGTGGACCGTCCCCGCGGCCTGACCTGCACGTAGGCTTCCGGGTGTCACCACAAGCCCAGCAGGAAGAGGCCGCACCGTGTTCGCTCTGCACGCGCAGTGGAGAGCGGATCAGCGGCTCGCCCTGTGGGCCGAGGACTCCCGGCAGCCGCCGGTCCCCGCGCCGGGCCACCCGTACGCCGTCCCCGGATCCGCCGTCGCCGAGCTGCTCGGCGACGGCGGACCCGCGCTCGGCTGGCTCGCCGGACGGGCCGGTGCGGGCGCCACCGGTCTGCTGCTCCCCACCCGTGACGGCGCGCCGCTGCCCTCGCCGGAGCTCGGCGGGCCCACCGCCGTCCAGGGCGTGCCCCTCGCACCGTGGACCGTTCCCTGCCTGCTCTTCGAGCCCGCGGACGCCGCTCTGCTGCTGGGCGAGCTGTCCGCCGCGGGACTGCCCGAAGCGCCCTACGGCGCCTCGCTGCGCTGGCTGATCGCCGCCCACGACCTGGCCTGGCGCACCGTCGGACGGGGCAGACTGCTGCCCGTGCTGGCCGACGAGGCCGGAGCGCCGTACGCCCGCTGGCGCCCGGTCCGCGACGACGCCGGCTGGCAGGAGGCCGGCGAGCTCGCCGCCGCCGCTCCGCGGGAGTGCCACGCCGGGCACCACGACGGCCGGCCCGACGGCCGCACCGCCGCCACGATCCTCACCGACCTGCTCGACGTCCTCACCGACCGCGAGGCCCGCGCGGTCCTCGACGACGAACCCGAGCTGCTGCGCACCGCACGCGGCCGGCGGCCGGCCATGACCGCCACCGAGCTGTGGCTGCGGGCCCTCACCTCACCGACCGGCCGGATCGAGGGCGCCGACCCCGCCGAGCTGGCCGAACTGGCGGATCAGCTCACGGCCTGGCACCGCTCCGAGCCGCCCGTCCACGGCCCGCTGCGGGTCTGCTTCCGGCTCGTCGAACCGGTGGGACCCGACCCGGCGGACCCGCGCGGACACCCGTCCGACGACAACTGGCGGCTGGACTTCCTGCTGCAGGCGGCCGACGAGCCGTCGCTGATGGTCCACGCCGACGACGTCTGGAGCGAGGGCCCCGCCCTCAGCGCCCTGGAGCGCAAGACCGCCCGCCCCCAGGAGGCCCTGCTGTCCGGCCTGGACCGGGCCGGGCGCGCGTACCCCGAGCTGCACCGGGCGCTGCGCGGCAACCGGCCCGCCGGGCTGCCGCTGGACCGGGTCGGCGCCCTCGGCTTCCTGCGGGACGCCGCCCCCGCACTGACCGACGCGGGCTTCGGCGTCCTGCTGCCCACCTGGTGGCAGCGCCCGCAGAAGCTCGGCATGGCCCTGACCGTGCGCACCCCGCAGCCCGGCGCCGTCGACATCGGCAGCCTGGCCGACCAGGACGCCATCGTCGCCTTCCGCTGGCAGGCCGCGCTCGGTGACCAGCCGCTGACCGCCGCGGAACTCACCGAGCTGGCCGCCGCCAAGCAGCCCCTGATCCGGATCAGGGGCCAGTGGACCGAGGTCGACCCGGACCGGATCGCCGCCGCCCTCGCCTTCCTCGAACGCGACGGCAGCGGCGCGACGGACTCCGGGAGGATCCTGCGGATCGCGCTCGACCCGGACGCCACGGCGGGCGGCCTGCCCGTCGCCTCCGTCAGCGCCGACGGCCGGCTCGGAGAACTGCTCTCCGGCACCGCGGACCAGCGGCTGCGCCCGGTCGCCGTGCCCGAGGGGTTCGGCTCGACGCTGCGCCCGTACCAGGAGCGGGGGCTGGCCTGGCTCAGGTTCCTGTCGGAGCTGGGGATCGGCGCGGTCCTCGCCGACGACATGGGGCTCGGCAAGACCGCCCAGGCGCTGGCGCTGCTCGCGGTGGAGCACGCCGAGCGGTCCGAACGCGCTGAGCGGGCCGAACGCGTCGAGCAGGCGGGACGTGCCGAGGGACGTGCCGAGCCCACGGCGCGGGTCCGGCCGACGCTGCTGGTCTGCCCGATGTCGCTGGTCGGCAACTGGCGACGCGAGACCGCCCGGTTCGCCCCGATGCTGCGGGTCTACGTCCACCACGGCGCCGGCCGGCTGTCCGGCCCCGAGCTGCGGGAAGCGGTCGCCGACGCCGATCTGGTGATCACCACGTACGGGCTGGTGCAGCGCGACACCGAGGCGCTCACGCAGACCGCGTGGCGGCGCGTCATCATCGACGAGGCGCAGCACGTCAAGAACTCCGCCACCCGTCAGTACCGGGCGGTCCGCGAACTGACCGCCGACCACCGCATCGCACTCACCGGCACCCCGGTGGAGAACCGCTTGGCCGAACTGCACGCCATCCTGGACTTCGCCAACCCCGGGCTGTTCGGCTCGGCGATCCGTTTCAAGGAGCGGTACGCCGTCCCCATCGAGCGCGACGGCAGCGAGGCCGCCGCGCAGGCGCTGCGCAAGCGCACCCGGCCGTTCGTCCTGCGGCGGCTCAAGAGCGATCCGGCCATCTCGCGGGAGCTGCCCGCCAAGCAGGAGATGACGGTGCTGTGCAATCTCACCGCCGAACAGGCGGCGCTGTACCAGGCGGTCGTGACGGACCTGCTGCAGCAGATCAAGGAGAGCCGTGGCATCGAGCGCAAGGGCCTGGTGCTGGCGTCGCTGAGCAAGCTCAAGCAGGTGTGCAACCACCCCGCGCAGTTCGCGCACGACGGCTCGCCCCTGGCGGGTCGCTCGGGGAAGGTGGCCCGGCTGGAGGAGACGCTGGAGGAGGCGCTCGCCGAGGGCGACAAGACGCTGTGCTTCACGCAGTTCGCCGAGTTCGGCTCCCTGCTGCAGGGCCACCTGGCCGAGCGGCTGGACACCGACGTCCTGTTCCTGCACGGCGGTGTGCCCCAGCGGGCCCGCGACGAGATGATCGAACGCTTCCAGGACCGGGACGGCCCCTCGGTGTTCCTGCTCTCCCTGAAGGCCGGCGGCACCGGCCTGAACCTGACGGCGGCCAACCAGGTCATCCACGTCGACCGGTGGTGGAACCCGGCGGTCGAGGAGCAGGCCACCGACCGGGCCTTCCGGATCGGTCAGCGCCGCGACGTCCAGGTCCGCAAGTTCGTGTGCGTGGGCACCGTGGAGGAGCGCATCGACGCGATGATCGAGGCGAAGCGGACCGTGGCCAGAGCGGCGGTCGGCTCCGGTGAGGGCTGGCTGACGGAGCTGTCGACCGAGGCGCTGTACGACCTGGTCGGTCTCGGCGCCGACGCGGTGAGCGAGTGACGGCGCGGCCGGGGCTTCCCGGCAGGACGCGTTCGTGGTCCGGACGGTTCGCCGAGCGGCTGGAGGCCATCGGCACCACCGTGCCGTCGGGTCCGCCCGCCGCCGGAGTGACCGAGCTGGAAGTGGAGGCCGGCGCCGCGACCGCCCGGGTCAGGGAGCGGCAGGCGCGTTACGACGTGCGGATCGCGCTGGCGGAGTTCACTCCCGCGCAGTGGACCCGCGCCGCGCGGGCCATGTCCGCCGACCCGGACTGCCGGGCGCGGCTGCTCGACAACGAACTGGCCCCCGACGCGGAGGACCTCTTCGCACGGGCCGGCCTGCGGCTCTTCCCCGCGCGGACCCCGGACCTCGTGATGGAGTGCTCGTGCCCCGACTGGGCGCTGCCCTGCGCCCATCTCAGCGCGGTCCTGCGGAGCCTGGCCGACGCGTTCGACGCCGATCCGTATCTTGTCCTGACCTGGCGCGGGCGTACCCGCGAGGAACTGCTGAAGGAGCTGCCGCCCGCGGTGCCGCGGCGCGAGCCGGCGGACTCCGCGCTGCTGCTGCTCGGCCGGCCCGGGATCACCGTCCGCGGCCGCAACCTGACCGAGGTATTGGGTCCGGCCTATGAGGCGTTCACCGGCTGGTGACGCGCGCACGGAAGGGATCGGATATCCGATGTCCCGCTGTGACCGCGGCTATTGGTCGTGGTTCGCGCGCCCGTTCTAGGCTCCGATCATGGCATTCGAGATCGTCAAGGAAAGCATCACCCTTCCGTCGGACGACGGTTCCCTGGCCGCCCACCTGGTCCGTCCGCGGACCCCCGGCGACTACCCGGGCGTGGTCGTCGCCTTCGAGATCTTCGGTCTGACCGCGCACATCCGTGACGTCGCGGAGCGGATCGCCCGGCTTGGATACCGCGTCGTCGTGCCGGACTTCTACCACCGGGCCGGAACGGGCATCGATCTCACCGACGACCCGGACGGCCGTCGCAAGGGCCTGGAACTCAGCGGCCGGCTCACGCGTGAGGAGGCCGTGGAGGACATCGGCGCGGCCGTTCACCACCTGCGGGCCGCAGGTGCCCCGTCCGTCGGGATGATCGGCTTCAGTTTCGGCGGCCACCTCGCCTATCTGGGCGCCACACGGTTCGACCTCGCCGCGGCCGCGGTCTTCTACGCGGGATGGCTGGGCAGCGACGCCATCGGGCTCGGCCGGCCGGAGCCGACCCTCGGCCTCACCGAGGGCATCGCCGAGCACGGCGGCCGGCTGGCGTTCTTCGTCGGCGACGAGGACCACGCGGTCCCCGCCGCGGACCGCGCCGCGATCGCCGCCCGGCTGGCGGAGGCGGGCGTCCGGCACGAGTTCACCGTCTACCCCGGGGTACCGCACGGCTTCTTCTGCGACGTCCGCGACACCTATCGCGAGGAGGCCGCGGACGACGCGTGGCTCCGCGTCCAGCAGCTCTTCGCGGCGGAACTCCCGCGACCCGCGTAGCGCCCCCGCAGCGCCGGCCGGCTGCCGGTGCCCGGGACGTCGTCCCCGAACTCCGGCAGCAGCCATGCCACTTGAGGTCGGATGTGTCCTCACGCCGGCCCCCACGTGTAACGAACTCCCCACCTTCCGTCGAACAATCGGGCTCAACCGGTCCGATCTCTTGACGCAATTGGAAGGTTTCTTTACCGTCCATGGCGGTAGAGGTTCGGCCCATCCGCCGTGGTCCACTCGGTGCTTTGTCATGGCCTGGTTTGTCATGTCTTGATCAAGGACTGGGCCGAGCACGGATCCCGTAGGAGGACGCGCAATGCCGAGGCACCCCACCCCTCGCCGCTTCACCCCGAGAGCCCTGATCGCCGCAGGAGCGGTCACGGCCACCGCTGCCGGACTGCTCGTGGCCGTCGCCGGAACGGGCAGTGCCGCACCCGTACTGCTCAGCCAGGGCAAGCCCGCCACCTCGTCGTCCGACGGCGGCACCGGATACGCCGCGAAACTCGCGTTCGACGGCGACACCGCGACGCGCTGGGCGAGTGTCAAGAACGTCGACCCCCAGTGGATCAGAGTCGATCTGGGCGCGACCGCCGCGATCAGCTCGGTCAAGCTGATCTGGGACCTGTCCTGCGCCACCGCGTACAAGGTCGAGTTCTCGACGGACGGCACCACCTGGAAGAGCGTCTATTCGACCAGTGCGGGCGACGGCGGCACCGACGACCTCGCGGTCACCGGCACCGCCCGCTACGTCCGGACCACCGGCACGGCGCGCTGCCGCTCCACGATGGGCTACTCGCTGCAGGAGTTCCAGGTCTTCGGCGGCGGCAGCGCCGATACCCAGCCGCCCACCACCCCGGGCAGCCTGCACTCCACCGGTACGACGCCGACCAGCGCCGCGCTCGCCTGGAACGCCTCGACGGACGACACGGCCGTCACGGCGTACGACATCTACAACGACGGCAACAAGATCGCGGAGGCGGCCGGCAGCGCCACCACCAAGAACGTCACCGGGCTGACCCCCAACACCGCCTACCGCTTCACCGTCTTCGCACGTGACGCCGCGGGCAATGTCTCCCAGGCCAGCAACCTGGCCACCGTCAGCACCCCGCCCAGCTCCGACACGCAGCCGCCCACCGCGCCCACCGGACTCGCCGTCACCGGGACGACCTCCGGCAGCGCCTCCCTCAAGTGGGCGGCCGCGACCGACGACACGGGCGTGACCGGCTACGACATCTACAACGGCACGGACGTCATCCTGCCCGGCGTCACCGGCACCACCGCAACGGTCTCCGGACTCGCGGCCGACACTTCGTACACCTTCACCGTGAAGGCCAAGGACGCGGCGGGCAATGTCTCGCCGGCCAGCAACCAGGTCACGGCGAAGACCCTGCCCGACAGTGGCAGCGACAAGACCCCGTCCAGCATCAAGACCGTCTCCACCGGCTGGACGATCCCCTGGGGCATGAGCTGGCTGCCCGACGGCTCCGCGCTCATCACCGAGCGCGACTCGTTCAAGGTCTTCAAGCTCACCCAGGCCGGAGCGAAGACCCAGATCGGCACCGTGCCGAACGCCGTCACCACCGGTGGCGAGGGCGGCCTGCTCGGTATCGCGGTCTCGCCAAACTGGAGCAGCGACCACTACGTCTACATCATGCACAGCGCCTCGGAAGGCAACCGGATCGTCCGGATGACCTATGACGGCTCGACGCTGAACGGCTACACCCAGCTGGTCGGCGGCATCAAGAAGAACAAGTACCACAACGGCGGGCGCCTCAAGTTCGGCCCCGACGGCTACCTCTACGCCACCACGGGCGAGGCCCAGACCCCGGACCTCGCGCAGGACAAGAACTCCCTCAACGGCAAGATCCTGCGGATGACCACCGCGGGCAAGGCCGCCCCCGGCAACCCGTTCGGGACCCTCATCTACTCCTACGGTCACCGCAACCCGCAGGGCATCACCTGGGACCCGCAGGGCCGCCTTTGGGAGGCCGAGTTCGGCAATTCCACGTATGACGAACTGAATCTGATCACTCCGGGCGCCAACTACGGCTGGCCCACCTGCGAAGGCAAGTGCTCCACTTCCGGAATGACCAACCCCAAGGTCCAGTGGCCGGTCACCCAGGCGTCGCCCAGTGCCATCGCCTACTCCGACGGCGCCATCTACATGGCGGCGCTCAAGGGCCAGCGGCTGTGGCGCGTCCCGGTCAGCGGGACCACCGCGGGCACCCCGGCCGCGTACTACGTCAACCAGTACGGCCGGCTGCGGACCGTCGAGAAGATCCCCGGCAAGAGCGCGCTGTGGCTCTCCACGACCAACTGCGACAACAACGGCAACGCCGCGGACGGCGCGGACAAGGTCTTCCAGATCGAGCTGAAGTAGCGCGCACGCGCCAACCGGGCCGGGGCCGTGAGGCGCCCGGCCGCAGACCGCCGGGCGGGGAGCAGGGGGCCCCGCCCGGCTTCGCGTTTCCCCGGGCGCGGCGGGCGCGTCACCCCTTTGGCGGTCGGACCGGGTGAACTCCTTCACGGACTGTTCGACCCGCGGGCCCCCGCACTTTCCGCGCACTGGGCATGAATTGAGGCAGTGGCGGGAACGCGCACACCCCGCGCGGCAGCCGGTCGTGCGGGAGACCGGGTGCCGGGACACGCTTACGCTGGGCGGACCGTCGCATCGCCGTTACCCGGTCGTTGCCGTATCGAGACCATCTGCACCGAGGAGGGGCCATGTCACTTGCCCAGGTCGAACGGGTCAAGTGGCAGCCGGGGTGGCAGCGGACCTCGGTACGGTCCATCGCCGTCCTGATCCCGCTGCTCGCCCTCGCGGTCCTCGCGGGCCGCAAGTGGTCCCTCATCGGCTCCAGCGCCGACCAGCTCGGTGCCGCCGACCGCCAGTGGCTGGCCGTCGCGGCGGCCGCCGCCGTCATGACCTGGATCTGCTCGGCCACCGCCCAGCAGGGCGCGGTGGTGGAGTCGCTGCCTCCCGGACGGCTGCTCGCCACCCAGTTCGCCGCGTCCGCCGCCAACCACCTGCTGCCGGCCGGGGTCGGCGGCAACGCCGTCAACCTGCGGTTCCTGCTCCGCCGCGGACTGCCGCCCGGCCGCTCGGCCGCCGCGCTCGCGGTGCGCGCCGTGGCCGCCGCGGTGGTGCGCGTCGCCATGCTCCTGATACTGCTCGCCGTCTTCCCGCACGCCCTCAAGGTCGACCGGGTCGCGCCGACCGGCCCCGCCCACCCCTTCCTCATCGTCTCGGTGGTGGCGGGCTGCGCCCTGGGCGCCGCCGTGCTGCTGCTCCTTGCGCGCCGGGTCCGGCAGCGCGTGCGCGCCTTCTTCGGCACCGTGGCGGTCGACGTGCGGGCGCTGCACTGCAAGTCCGCGCGGGTCGCGGCCCTGTGGGGCGGATCGCTGGCCTTCCCGGTGATGCACGCCGCCGTGCTGGTGGCGGTGATCCAGGCGCTGAACGCTCCCGTGCCGGTCAGCGGAGTCGTCCTCGCGTACCTCTTCGCGAGCACCGCCGCCGCCTGGCTGCCCGCCCCCGGCGGCCTCGGTTCCCTCGACGCCGCCCTCGCCTTCACCCTGGTGACCGCCGGCGCCTCCGCCGTCATGGCCACGTCGGCCGTCCTC
Source organism: Streptomyces sp. H39-S7 (assembly GCF_027158205.1). Classification (GTDB taxonomy): domain Bacteria; phylum Actinomycetota; class Actinomycetes; order Streptomycetales; family Streptomycetaceae; genus Actinacidiphila. The sequence goes on from NZ_JAPVLU010000007.1 coordinate 204,363, forward strand.
GGCTACCGGCTCGTGACGGTCTGGCTGCCCCTGATCCCCGGCGTCCTGGTACTCGCCGCGCTGGTACGGCGCCGCGTGCTCTGAGCCCCTGCGGGGCCGGGGACGGCCGGGAGTAGGGTGCCTCCTCATGGGGGAAGCACGGGGCGACGCGGCAGGCCGGGGGCGGGTCCTCGTCGTCGACGACGACGCGGCGATCCGCCGTTCGCTCGGCCGCGGACTGCGCCTGGACGGCTTCCGCGTCACCGAGGCGGACGGCGGGCGGGCGGCGCTCGCCGGGGTGCGGGACGACCCGCCGGACGTGGTGGTGCTGGACATCTCCCTGCCGGACATCAGCGGCATCGAGGTGTGCCGGACGCTGCGCGAGGACGGCAGCGACCTGCCCGTGCTGATGCTGTCGGCGCTGGACGAGGTGGCCGACCGGGTCGCCGGGCTGCAGGCGGGCGGCGACGACTACCTCGTCAAGCCGTTCGCCCTCGACGAGCTGGTGCTGCGGCTGCACGCGCTGCTGCGCCGCCGCCCGCCCCGGCCCGCCGACACCGTGCGCGCCGGCGGGCTGCTTCTCGACCCGGCGGCCCGCACCGCGCACCTGGACGGCGCCGAGCTGCACCTCACCCGCCGTGAGTTCGAGCTGTTGGAGATCCTGGCCCGCAACGCGGGGATCGTGCTCACCCGCGACCAGCTGCTCGACCGGGTCTGGGGGTACGACTTCGAGGTGCGGACCGACGCCGTCGACACCTTCGTCAGCTATCTGCGCCGCAAACTGGAGGCCGGCGGCCGGTCGAGGATCCTGCACACCGTGCGCGGTGTCGGCTTCGTGCTGCGCGACAGCCCGGCGGACGGCCGGCGATGACCCTGCGGCTCTCGACGCGGATCGCGATAGCCGTCGGCGTGCTCGTTCCGCTCCTCGTGCTCGCGTCGGGCTGGCTGCTGGTGCGGCTGGTCGCGAACGACCTGCACGCCCAGGCCGACGCCCATCTGCGGGAGCGCGCGGCGGCGATGGCGCAGGACGCCCGCAACCTGCTGCGCGTCACCGCGGCGGACCGGTCGGCCGCCGCCGAGCAGGCCAAGGAGAAGCGGCTGTTCACCTCGGCGCTGGACGTCGGCATCCGGCTCGTCGGCCCGGACGGCACCGTGTCCGGCGGCCCGCAGCCCGGCCCGTCCTTCACGCTGCCCGCCGACGCTTCCCGTCCCGCCACGGTCCGCGACGGGCAGCGCGGCTGGCGGGTGCTGTCGGTGCCGGTGGTCTCCAAGCGCCCGGCGGCGACCGGCACCCTCTGGGTCTTCTCGCCGGACACCGCGAGCCAGTCGCAGATCCAGCTCGTGCGGCGGCGGGTGGTGACGGTGGCCCTGCTCGGCGCACCCCTGGCCGCGGCCGTCACCTGGCTCGCCGCCACCGCCGCCGTCCGCCCGCTGCGCCGGCTCCAACGGCGGGCCGCGGGGCTCGACCCGGACACCAGCGCGGTCCGGCTCGACCACGAACCATCCCGGATCACGGAGGTCGACGACCTGGCGCGGACGCTGCGGACGGTGCTGTCCCGCTACGACGAACAGGCCGCGCGCACCGCCGAGGCGCTCGCCACGGCCCGTTCCTTCTCCGCCGCGGCCTCGCACGAACTGCGGACCCCGCTGATGAGCATGCGCATCGACCTGGACGTCCTGGGCGGCCATCCGGATCTCGACCCCGCCGAGCGCGCCGAGATCGTGGCCGACCTCAGCCGGGAGCACGCCCGGCTGCTCGACCTGCTGGTGATGCTCCGGGCGCTGGCCCAGGGCGACCTGGTGGAGGCCGACGCGTTCGGTCCCGTCGACCTCGCCGAGGTGGTGGAGTCCGCTGCCGCGGCGCTGCGCGGCAGCCGGTCGGGAACGGCGCCGACCGTGCGGAGCGGGCCCGGGCTCGTGGTCCACGGATGGGAGCCGGGGCTCCGCTCGGCCGTCGACAACCTGCTGGTGAACGCGTTGACGCACGGGGGCGGCGCCGTCGACGTGACGCTGCGCGCCGAACGGGAGGCGGTGGTGCTCACCGTGGACGACGACGGGCCCGGCGTGCCGCCGGAGTCCCGCCAGCGGGTCTTCGAGCGCTTCCGGCGCGGACCCGACAGCCCCGGGTCCGGCCTCGGTCTGACCCTCGTCGCCCAGCAGATCGCCCTGCACCGGGGCACGATCCGCGTCGTGGACCGGCCGGGCGGCTCCGGCGGGGCCCGCTTCGAGGTGCGGCTCCCGCTGACCGTGGCCGGCCGGCCCGGCTCCGGACTCCCGTCGCGCAGGGACTGGTTGACGGCGGAACCGGCGGACCTTCGGGGTCCACAAGGTTTCCACAAAGACCGCTCCTAGCGTCGTCCCGCGGCCGGGCACCCTGCCCGGCCCGTCGAGGAGGACACCATGCGCACCACTCGTACCACCCGGACGGCGATCGCCGCGTGCGCGGCCGTCGCCGCGCTGCTCGGCGCCGCGGGAAGCGCGGCCGCCACCCCGTCCGGGCCCCCGACCGGTGACGGCGCCGAAGCGGTCTGCAAGCGCGCCCCCAAGGCCGAGGCGCGGATCGACAAGGCGCTCGCCCGGCTCAACGGGAACGCGAGCACGAAGGGATCCGTCGCCCGGCTCACCCAGCGCGTCGCCAACGCCAAGTCGGCGGGCCACACCGAGATCGAGACCTACCTCAACAACCGGCTGACCTTCCGGAAGTCGCTGGTGCCGACGCTCCAGCAGCGCCAGAAGGACCTGAAGCCGGTCCTCACCTGGTGCCAGGCGAACCACAACGGAACCGCGAAGTGACCACGAGGCCACGCGCGGCGGCGTTCGCCGCGACCGTCCTGCTCTGCGCCGCGCTCGCCACCGGCTGCGGAGGCAAGGACGGCGCCGCCGACGGCCCGGCCACCACCCCCGCGCCGTCCGGATCGCAGCTCTCGCACCTCGACCGGGTGGTCGGCGACGCGGAATCAGCGGCGAACGCGGCGGAGTCCGACGCCGCGTCCGACAACTGACCGGCGGCGGACGGCTGACGTCATCGGGCGGCGGCCGCTACTTGGCGTCGGCGTAGCACCGCACGACGTTCGTCTCCAGCGGGAAGCGCACCGGGGTGTTGCCGAAGACCAGGTGGCGGGCCTCCTCGCCGGCTGCCGCGATGGCGGCCTCGACGGGGCCCGCGAGGTCGGTCGGGGTGTGCACGATGATCTCGTCGTGCTGGAAGAAGACGAGCTGTGGTGCGGGGCCGATCGCGGCGAGCCGGCGCCGGGTGGCGGCGAGCATCGCCAGGGCCCAGTCCGAGGCGCTGGCCTGGATGACGAAGTTGCGGGTGAAGCGGCCCCAGGAGCGGGCGGCCCGCCGGTCCGGCGAGGAGCCGTCGTCGGAGCCCGATCCGGAAGGCGAGCTCGCGGCCGGGTCGGTGTACTCCGCGTCCAGCCACCCGGAGGACGGTGTCGGAGAGGTCCGGCCCAGCCGGGAGCGGACCACGCCGCCGCCCTCACCGATGCGGGCGGCGGATTCGACCAGGCCCATCGCGTCGGGGAACCGGCGGCGGAGCACCGCGAGGAGCTGCCCCGCCTCGCCGCTGGTCTGTCCGTACATGGCGGCCAGCAGCCCGATCTTGGCGCGGCCGCGGTCGCCGCCGAAGGCGGTGCGCGCGATGCCCGCGTAGAGATCGCCCTCGGCCGCCGCGGCGGCCAGGCCCGTGTCGGCCGACATCGCGGCGAGCACCCGCGGCTCCAACTGCCCGGCGTCGGCGACCACCAGCCGGTGGCCGGGGTCCGCGACCACGGCGGAGCGCAGCAGCCGGGGGATCTGCAGGGCGCCGCCGCCACGGGTCGCCCAGCGGCCGGAGACCACACCGCCGACGACGTACTCGGCGCGGAACCTGCCGCCGCGCACCCACGACTCCCGCCAGGCCCAGCCGTGGGCGGCGTGGATCCTGGACAGCTCCTTGTAGCGCAGCAGCAGGGCCGCGGCCGGATGCCCGACCTCGCGCAGCACGTACGAGCGGGTCGACGGCAGCTGGACGCCGACCCGCGCGAAGGCGGGCAGGACCTGGGCGGGGGAGTCCGGGTTGACCGGGCTGCCGAGCGCTTCCTGGACCTGCGCGGCGAGCTCGCCCAGGAGTTTGGGGCGGGCGCCGCCCGCCGGGCGGGGGCCGAGCAGACCGATCAGCAGCTCGTCGTGCACGGCGGCGCTCCACGGCAGCCCGCCGCGGCCCATCTCGGCGGCGGCCAGCGAGCCGGCGGACTCGGCGGCGCACAGCAGCCGCATCCGCCCCGGGTGCTCGCCCTCCTGGAGCCGGCGCTGCTGCTCGGCGTGCACGGCGACGACGGCCGTCAGCGGATCGGCGTCCTGCGGCAGGTGGTGACGGTCGGCCGCGAAGAGCACCGGCTGGTCGTCGGCCGCGCCCTCCCGGGCGTCCTCGGGAACCGGCAGGTCCTTGAGCCGTGCCCAGGCGGCGCCCAGGGAGCGCGGCTGGCCGTGCCGGCCGTCGCGGCCGAGCAGCAGCGACTCGACGAGCTTCAGGTCGTGGCAGCGGGCCGGCCGCACCGGCAGCCGGTCGAGCAGCCGGGGATACAGGTCCTCGGTCGCCGCCCACACCCAGCGGGGACCGCCCGACGCCTCGCGGGCGGCGATGGCCGCGGCGAGGTCGCCCACCCGCTCGGCGGAGCCGGCCGGTACGCCCTCCTCGTCCAGCGCCAGCAGCCGCCCGCCGTGCCCCACGGGATCGGGTGCGACGGCGACGCGTGGCGCGGAGGAGGCGGGAGTGGTCACGTGTCGAGCCTAGAGCGGGACACTGACATCGCACGCTCGGCGGCGCCGCCGGTCAGCGGTCCAGGAGGGCCGCGCGGTCCTGGGCGCGGTACTGGTCGAGCAGCGCCGTCCGGTCCGCGGCAGTGAAGGGCCGGTACACCGTGCCGCACGGGCCCGCGTCCGGCGGGGACCACCAGACGGGGTCGGCGCACCGGAAGCCTGTGCGGCGCAGGCCGACCCGGTGGACCTTGTTGGTGGCGGTGACCGGCATCCCCGGGGTGACGCGGACGAAGCGCGGCGGCATCTTCGTCCCCAGGTCCGGCTGGGCGGCGAGGAAGGCGGCGAACGCGTTCGGGTCGAAGGCGGCGCCGTCGTGCAGGGCGAGGGTCGCCATGACCTGGTCGCCCGCGACCGGGTCGGGGACGGCGTAGACGGCGGCCGAGGCCGCGTCGGGGAACCGGGCCAGGATGTTCTCGATGACGGCGGCGGCCAGGTTCTCGCTGTCGACGCGCAGCCGGTCGTCACTGCGCCCGGCGAAGTGGAAGAACCCCTCGGCGTCGCGGAAGAACAGGTCGCCGGTCCAGTACCAGTCGCCGCGCAGCCGGGCGGCGACGGCCTCCTCGTTCTTCCAGTACCCCTCGAAGGTGCTCCGGGCGCGGTTGACGAGCTCGCCGATCGCCTCGTCGCCGTTGAGCAGCCGGCCATCGGCGTCGAAGCGGGCGGGCGGGCGTTCCCGTCCGGTGCCGGGGTCCACGACGGCGAGGTCCGCGCCGGGCGCGGCGCGGCCGATGGCGCCGGGCGGGGTGCCGGGGGAGCGCTGGATGGCGGCCCCGCCCTCTGAGGAGCCGTACCCCTCGATGAGGGGGGCGCCGAATCGGGCCGCGAAGCGGGTGGCGTCGACGGCCCCGGCCTCGGTGCCGAAGCCGTGCCGCAGCGGGTGGTCGCGGTCGTCGGGACGCTCGGGGGTCGCGAGCAGGAACTGCACGGCGCGCCCCACGTAAGTGAAGTAGGTGGCTCCGTAGGCCCGGATGTCGGGCAGGAATCCGGACGCGGAGAATTTGCGGCGCAGCGCGACGGCGGCGCCCCCGGCCAGTGCCGGGGCCCAGTTGGCCATGACGGCGTTGCCGTGGAACAGCGGCATGCAGATGTAGTGGACGTCCTCGGGCACCACGTCCAGGAAGTCGACCAGGGCCCGGCCGGCGTGGGCGAGGCGGCCCTGCGAGCAGATGACGGCTTTGGGGGCGCCGGTCGAGCCGGAGGTGAAGTAGAGCAGCATCCGGGTCCCGGGCGTGACGTCCGGGGCGGGTTCCGGCTCGGCGCCCGCGTAGGGGGCGAGCAGCGCGTCGTACGCGGGGTCGTCGACGACCAGGACGCGGTCGCGGGAGAGCGAAGGACCCCAGTCGAGGCCGTCGAGCAGCGGGAGGTGGGCGCGTTCGGTGACCAGCAGGGCGCACTCGGTGTGGGCGATGTCGCGGGCCAGCTCGGGACCGCGCCGGGTCGGGTTGACGCCGACCACGGTGGCTCCGGCGAGGGCGGCGGCGCCCAGCCACAGCGGGTACTCCGGGACGTTGTCCAGCAGGACGCCGACGTGCGGCTGCGCTCCGGGCGGGAGCAGGTCGCGCAGCAGTGCGGCGCGGGCCGCCGACGCGGCGGCGGTCTCGTGGTGGGTGAGGACCAGGTCGCGGTACTTCAGGCCCGGCCGGTGGTCCTTCCAGCGCGCGCGCACCAGCTCGGCGACCGTGGTGCCGGCCGCTGACGCGGTCTGCGGGGTGTGTGCGGCCCCCGCCGTGTCCCTGCTCCCCATCGCCGCTCCCGTCCGTTGGACAGCAAGCGGCACCATAACTGACTGGTCGTCAGATGTGGAGGGGGCGGTCGGCGACGGGGGCCGGGGCGGGCCGTCGGGGTCGGTCGGTCAGGAACCCTGCTGGGACTCCTCGACGGACTTGCGGACCTCGTCCATGTCCAGGGCGCGGGCCTGGCCGATCACGTCCTCCAGGGCGGCGGCCGGCAGGGCGCCCGGCTGCGCGAAGACCGCGACGCGGTCGCGGACGATCATCAGCGTCGGGATCGACTGGATGTCGAACGACGCCGCCAACTCGGGCTGCGCCTCCGTGTCCACCTTGGCGAAGACCAGGTCCGGGTTGGTCTCGGCGGCCTTCTCGTAAACCGGCGCGAACGCCCGGCACGGCCCGCACCAAGCGGCCCAGAAGTCGATGAGGACGAAATCGTTCTTGGTCACGACCTCGTCGAAGTTGTCCTTGGTCAGCTCGACAGTGCTCATGGTGCGCATAACGGGGTGTGCCGAGCGGATATTCCAGCTCCTTCACTCATCCGGGTGATGACGTGACCGGGTGCAGTGGCGATCACCGGGTGGGTCTCGTTGGTCCTGTCATGGGAACGACGGAATGGACCCGGGACAGCGGCAGCGCGGACGGCGGAACGGTACGGCGTCCGGCACGGGGCGCAGCGGGTTCGCACCGCTCCGACGTCCCGGTGTACGCCGCCCTGGCCGACCAGTGGCGGTCGGCCGGGCGGATGGTACCCGGGCAGATCGATGCGGAGTGGGCCGAGCTGGTCGGACGGATCCCGCGGTTGACGGGGGTGTGACGGCCGGGGCGGAACCCAGGGCCCGGGGCCGGGGCCCGGGGACGCCTCAGCCCTCGTCGAAGACCAGGTCTTCGGGCGGACGGTTCATTCGCACCGTCTGCCCGGACACCTCCACCACCGTCTCGAAGCCGGTGTACTGGCCGCGCGACACGATCAGCACCCGATCGCCCCGCTGCTCCAGGAACGCGGCGAAACCGGCCAGTGACGGGTCGTCGGCGCCCAGCGTCAGGTAGTCGGCCAGCCGCCGGAAGAGCTTCGGCATGATCACCGACTCCGTGGTGATCGACTCCAGGCCGGTGATCGGCGCCCCCGACTGGGTGACGTCCCGTGACCACAGCCCGGCGCCCTTGCCCTTGGCCCCCTCCGCCGCCGAGGTCAGCGCCCGGCGCAGATCCACGTACAGGTTCCGGTAGTACGTCGGATGGGCCAGCCCCTCCGCGAGCTGGTGGAAGTTGGCCGTCTCCTCCAGCAGCCCGGTCTCCACCCGGATCCGCTCCCCGCTGGTGCCCGGCGCCGCGCCCTTGCCGACCAGGGCCACGCACCGCCCGTACAGGTCGGCGCCGCGGGTGAGGAGGTAGCCGGGCAGCCGCGCCGGCTCCGCCGCGCTCACGGTGCCGTGCCCGTCCCGGGTGACACCGGAGAAACCCAGCCACGACAGCAGTTCCGCGGCGGCCAGATCGGCGTACGGCGCCGGCTGGTGCAGCTCGCGGCCGTGCGCCGGTATGTAATGCGTCTCCAGCGCGTCGATGGCGTCCAGCCGCAGTTGCGCGCCGCCCGACGCGTTGCGCTGCACCCGGTGCTTGCCCCCGACCAGGTTCCACTGGGCGGGATCGGTGGGGTAGAAGCGGATGGAGTCCCCGTCGGGACGGGCTCCGTTGATCCGGTACGTGCCTTCGATGACGAGCATGGGCATGGCGACGCCTCCTCAGCGTGTCCCCGTCTCCGCCCGGCGGCGCGGCCGGCTGTCCGCCGGGGGGCCGCCCGCGGATCCTCGGTGAGCGTTCCGCGCGATCGCGTTGGCCCCAGCGTGACGCAGAATCTCCGGCGGCACCGGGGTCCGGCCGGTATCGGCGGGCTGAATTCTTCTCATCGCGCCCGCGCGTGGACGCCCCCTTGAGCTGGATTCGAGGGCCCGTGCACATCCTCGGACGCATCGCCCGGAGTGACCCGAAAGGAACCTGCTGTGAACGTACGCGCGACGTTCCTCGAGCCGGGACGGCGGCCATGGTGACGGTCCTGCGGCGCGCCGGTGCCGGGAAGAGCGCCCCAGAGGTCCCGCAACCGCGCCATCCGTCCTGGGAGCTGGCGGCCCGCCTCGACCGGGAGCTGGGGGACCCGCGCGACCCGGCCACCGTCTTCTCCTACCGCGAGGCGGTCCGGCTGGACGACGCCGAGGAGTTTCCCGACGAGGCGTGTGCCGCCCTCGATGCCTGGGGCCTCGCCGACTACTACGTGCCCGCCGACTACGGCGGGGTGCTCACCGGCTTCGAAGACCTGCAGCAGCTCATCCGGATGCTGGCCCGGCGCGACCTGACGGTCGCCGTCGGACACGGCAAGACCTTCCTCGGCTCGGTGTCGGTGTGGGTCTCCGGCGACCACGCGGCCGCGACGCGGCTCGGCGCGCTGGTCAAGGGCGGTGCCCGCGTCTCGCTCGGCCTCACCGAGCGCACCCACGGCAGCGACATCATGGCGGGCGAGCTCACCGCGGAACCGCTCGGCCCCGGCTACCGCGTCAACGGCGAGAAGTGGCTGATCAACAACGCCACCCGCGGCCGGCTGCTCAGCCTGCTGGCCCGTACGTCGCCGGTCGGCGGCCCGCGCGGCTTCACCCTGCTGCTCCTCGACAAGGAGGAGCTGCCGGAGGAGACCTACCGCTGCCTGCCCAAGGTGCCCACCCACGGCATCCGCGGCGCGGACATCAGCGGCGTCGTCATCCAGGACGCCGTGGTGGGCCCGGAGGCGGTGGTCGGCGGGGCCGGCGGCGGTGCGGAACTGCTCCTCAAGTCCCTCCAGCTCACCCGCACGCTCTGCCCGTCGCTGTCGCTCGGCGCGGCGGACCACGCGCTGCGGCTGGCCGTGGAGTTCGCCGAGGAGCGGGTGCTGTACGGCCGGAGGCTGACCGAACTCCCGCTGACCCGGCGCACCCTGGCCGAGGCCTACGCCGACCTGCTGGTCTGCGAGGCGCTCAGCACGGTGGCGACCCGCAGCATCCACGCCCTGCCGAGCGAGCTGAGCGTCACCTCCGCCGTCGCCAAGTACCTGGTGCCGACCATCATCGACGGGCAGGTCGCCTCCCTGGGATCGCTGTTGGGGGCGCGGTCCTTCCTGTCGGGCGAGTTCGCGCACGGCAGCTTCCAGAAGGTGGCCCGCGACCACCGCATCGTCGGCATCTTCGACGGCAACACCCTGGTCAACCAGTACTCGCTGGTGGCGCAGTTCCGGTCGCTGGCCCGCAACTACCTCGGGCCGCTGGACCACCGCCCGCGGCTGGGCACCCTGTTCAACCTGAGCCGTCCGCTGCCGCAGTTCGACCCCGAGCGGCTCACCCTGCTCTCCCGCTACGGCAGCAGCGTCCTGGGGACCCTGCCCGCCTCGGTGACACGGCTGGCGGACGCGGCGCTGCTCAACCCCGCACTGGGCGGAGCCGCCGGGTGCGCCGCGGAACTGCGGGTGGCGGCCGACGCGCTGCACCGCAGGATCGCCCGCCGGATGGAGACCGTGGCGGCCGCGTCACCCGAGAGCTTCACGGACGCACGCAAGTACGCGCTCTGCTTCGCCGGAGCCGCCTGCCTGGGCCTGTGGCTGCACAGCCACCGCGAGGCGGAGGCGGGCGGGACCGGCGGGCTCTGGCAGGACGGCCTGTGGCTCGAAGCCGTCCTGAACCGGCTGCTGGCCCGCCTGGAAGCACGTCCGACCGCGGCCGCCGCGGACGACCCGCTGTTCGAGCGGCTCTACACCCAGCTCACCCAGCAGTACCAGGGCGGCAGTCTCTTCTCGTTGCTGCCCTGCCCGATAGCCGAGGGACCGCCATCATGCTGAAGGACAACACCTCCCGCCCGCAGCCGGGTCTCGACCCGGACGCCGCGCCGGCGCAGCCGGCCGGGCTCCGGTCGGTTGATCCGGCGGAAGTCGCCATCCAGGCCAGGGTCTCCGAACTGGAGCGACTGCTCGGCGACCCCCGCGACCCGGACAACCCCTTCGGGCACGACGCGCTGCTCGCCGCCGACGACCGCAGCGAGCTCCTTCCCTCGGCTGAGGACGCGCTCACCGGCTTCGGACTCAACCACGAGTTCGTGCCCCTGGAGCTCGGCGGGCGGCTCGCCCGGGTGGACACCCTCGCCCGGGTGCTGCGCCCGGTCTTCCGCCGGGACGCCTCGCTCGCGCTGGGGTACGGCGTGACCTCGTTCCTCGCCGCCGTCGCGGTGTGGGCGGCCGGCACACCGGAGCAGCGCCGCTGGACCGCCGACCTGCTGATGGGCGGCGGCCGGCTGGCCATCGCCTACCACGAGCTGGCCCACGGCAACGACTTCGTCCGCAACGAGTTCACGGCGCTGCCCGACGGCGCCGGCTTCCGCCTCGACGGCCGCAAGGAAGTGATCAACAACGCCGGGCGGGCCGAGGGGCTCGTCCTGTTCAGCCGCACCGCGAAGGAGGCCGGCGCCCGCAGCCACTCCGTGCTGCTCGTCGACAAGAGCGTGCTGCCCGCCGACCGGTTCGAGCACCTGCCGCGCTACCGCACGGTCGGGGTGAAGGGCTGCGAGATCGGCGGATTCCACTTCCACGACTGCCCGCTGCCCGGCGAAGCGCTCGTCGGCGGCCTCGGCGAAGGCGTGGAGATCGCCCTGCGCTCCTTCCAGATCACCCGCAGCGCCATCCCCGCGATGGTGCTGGCCGGCGCAGACACGGCGCTGCGCACCGTGGTCGGCTTCGCCGTCGACCGGCAGCTGTACGGCCGTTCCGTGCTGGAGATCCCGCACGCCCGGTCCACCGTGGCCGGGGCCTTCACCGACCTGCTGATCTGCGACTCCCTCGCGCTGGCCGCTACCCGGGCGGTCCATCTGCTGCCCGGCCAGACCAGCGTGTACGCGGCGGTGGTGAAGTACCTCGTGCCCAAGTTCCTGCAGGACGCCACCTACGACCTGTCGATCGTGCTGGGCGCCAACTTCTACGTGCGCAACGGCGAGTACGGCATCTTCCAGAAGCACGTGCGCGACCTGCCGATGACCAGCCTCGGACACGCCGGGACCGCCGCGTGCCAGGCCACGATCATCCCGCAACTGCCGCGGCTGGCCCGCAAGTCGTGGTTCGCGGGCGAGCCCGCGCCGGCGTCGCTCTTCCGCAGCTGGGAGGGGTTGCCGCCGCTCGACACGAGCCGGCTGACCCTCGCGGCGGAGGGCGACGCCCTCGCCGCCTCCCTGGTGGCGGGGTACGACTGGCTGCGGGCCACCGGCAGCGGTGGCACGGACGCGGCCGCGCTGATCGAACTCGTCCGCTCGCTCGTCGAGGAACTGCGCGAACTGCAGGGCGAGTGCACGGAGATGCCGCCCGAGGACCGCACCGTACTGGCCAGCCCGCACGCCTACGCGCTCGCCGACCGGTACGCCCTGGTGCTCGCGGGATCCGCCGTGCTCAACGTATGGCGTGAGCAGTCGGGGGGCGGATCGCCCTTCCTGGCCGACCCGGCCTGGCCGACGGCCGCGCTCGCCCGGATCGCCCGGCGGCTGGGCCTGCCCGTACCGGAACGCACCCGGGACGAGGTGGACTGGCTGCTCGGCGAGGTCCTCGACCGCTACCACGGCGAACGCAGCTACGACCTCTACGACAGTCCCCTGGCCGGTTGAGCGGCACCGAGACACACAAGAGGAGTCGGACATGGTGGTTCCCGGCAGCGGTGTCCAGGAGCGGGAGTTCCGCGGATGGCTCCTGGAGAAGCTCGGCCAGTACCTGCGACGGCCCGCGGCGGACATCGACATCAGCGTGCCCTTCGCGGAGTACGGCATCGACTCGGTGGCCGCGCTGAGCATCTTCGGTGACATCGAGGACGGATTCGGGCTCTACCTGGAGCCGACGGTGGCGTGGGACCACCCCACGGTGCAGTCCCTCGCCCGCTATCTGGCCTCCGAGTCCGCCCGCACCGCCACCGGCCCGCTGACGCAGGCCCCCTACGGCGAACCGACCGGCGGCAACCGGGCGGGCGGCGATCCGACCGACCCGCGCGACAACCCCGGCCCCGGCACGGCCGGCTGGACCCGGAACACGCCAGGAGGTGGACCGCGGTGAACCCGATCGCCGTTCTCGGCCTGGACTGCCGCTTCCCAGGAGCCCCCGACCCGGGGGCTTACTGGGACCTGCTCGCCGCCGGAGCCGACGGCGTGGGGCCGAGACCCGCCTCCCGCCGGGTCGGGGACACCCGACGGGCGAACGGACCCGTGGCACGGCCCGACGGTGGATTCATCGACGACGCCGACGCGTTCGACCACGCCTTCTTCGGCATCGGCCGCGCCGAGGCCGCCGCCATGGACCCGCAGCAGCGGCTGCTGCTGCAGACCGCCTGGCGCGCCCTTGAGGACGCCGGCATCAACCCCAGGAGCCTGGCCGGCAGCGGCACCGGCATCTACGTGGGCGCCATGGCCGACGACTGGTCCCGGCTGCGGCTGGCCGACGACGCGGCGATCACCCCGCGCACCGGCACCGGAGCCGGCCGGGCGATCCTGGCCAACCGGCTCTCGTACCAGCTGGACCTGCGCGGCCCCAGCCTCACCGTCGACTCCGCCTGCTCCTCCGCGCTGATCGCCGTGCACCTGGCGATGGGCGCGCTGCTGTCCGGCGAATGCGACATCGCCCTGGCCTGCGGGGTCAACCTGGTGATGTCCGACGTCCTGGACGAGATCTACGGACAGTCGGGACTCGCCGCCCCGGACGGCCGCTGCAAACCCTTCGGCGCGCAGGCCGACGGCATCGGCCGCGCCGAGGGCGTCGGCGCCGTCGTGCTGCAGCGGCTGGCGGGCGCCCGTGCGGAGGGCCGTCCGGTCCGGGCGCTGCTGCTGGGCAGCGCCGTCAACCAGGACGGTCGCAGCAACGGCATCATGGCCCCGTCCCGGCGCGCCCAGCGCGAGGTGATCCAGGCCGCCTGCCGGCGCGCCGGGGTCGAACCGCAGCGGGTCGGCTGGGTCGAGGCGCACGGCACCGGCACCCCGGTCGGCGACCTCATCGAGGCCCGCGCGCTCGGCGACGTGTACGGCGGAATGCGCCCGGAGCCCTGCGCGATCAGCTCGGTGAAGGGCAACATCGGCCACGCCGAGGGCGCGTCGGGCATCGCGGGCCTGATCAAGGTCGTGCTGGCGCTGGAGCACCGGCTGGTCCCGCCGGTCAGGACCGCAGGGGGCGAGCACCCGGGACTCGACCTGTCCTCGCACGGCCTGCGGCTGCTGACCGACCCGCTGCCGCTGTCCGAGGGCGAGATGCTCGCGGCCGTCTCCAGCTTCGGCATGGGCGGCAGCAACGCCCATGTGGTGCTGTCCTCCGTGCCCCGCCCGGCCCCCGCGACCGTGCGGAACGGCGACGCCGAGGACGCCAAGGACGCCGAGGACAGCGAGAGCGGCGAGAGCGGCGAGAGCGGAGAGCACCCCGGCGTGTTCACCCTGACCGCGCCCAGCGCCGAGGCGCTGCGCCGCAACCTCGTGGTCCAGGCCCGGTCGCTCGCCGCCCGCGCCCAGGAGCCCGTCACCCCGCTGTGCTGGACCAGCAACCTGACCCGTACCGGTATGGCGCACCGGATCGCGATCCCCGCCGAGGACACCGCCGGACTGGCCGCCGCCCTGGACGCCGCCGCGGAGGCGGGGGAGGGCGTGCAGGAACCGCCGGAACCCCCGGTCGTGGCGTTCCTCTACACCGGCCAGGGCGCCCAGTACCCGGGGATGACCGGACGGCTGTACCGCGAGTCGCCGCTCTACCGGCACTACCTCGACGAGGCCTCCCGCGCCCTGGAACCGCACCTCGGCGAATCGATCACCGAACTGCTGCTCGGCCGCGACGAGCGGGTGCACCGCACCGGCTGGACCCAGCCGGCCGTCTTCGCCGTGCAGTACGCCCTGACCGGATATTTGCAGGAGCTGGGCGTGCGGCCCGGCGCCGTACTGGGGCACAGCATCGGCGAGTTCGCGGCGGCGGTGGCCGCCGGTGCGCTCGGTCTGCGGGACGCGGCGGCGCTCGTCGCGGCCCGCGGAGCCGCGATGGAGGCACTGCCGGAGGGCGGTGGGATGCTCGCGGTGCGGGCACACCCCGACGACCTGCGCGAACTCCTGGCGGGCGAACCGCTGGTGGGCCTGGGAGCCGCCAACGGCGCCGCCGCGTCGGTGCTCTCCGGCGACCTGACGGCGCTGGCCCGGATCCGCGAGCAGCTCGCGGCGCGCGGGGTGGGCTGCACCCCGCTGAAGGTCTCGCACGCCTTCCACTCGGTCCTGATGGACCCAGTGCTGCCCGGCTTCCGCAGGACGGCCGACCGGATCACCGCGGGGGAACCGCGGCTGCCGTTCTTCTCGACCGTCCGCGGCGCGCTGCTCGCCGGCCGGCCGCTCGACGCCGACTACTGGTGCGAGCACATCACCGGCACGGTCCGCTTCGCCGACGCCGCCACCGCGCTGCTGGGCTCCGAGGCCACCCACCTCGTCGAGATCGGCCCCAAGCCCGTCCTGCTGCCGCTGGCCCGGCGGCTGCCCGGCGGCAGCGGGCTGTCCGGGATCTCGGTGGTCCGCGACGCCCACAGCGGTGCGCTGGCCGCGGCCGAGGCGGCGGCCGCGCTCTACACGGCCGGGGTCGACATCCGCTGGGAGCGGCTCTACCGCCGTGAGGACAAGGTCCACGCCCGGCTGGCGCCGCAGAGTTTCGACACGACGGCCCGGTTCTGGCACGAGCCCCCCAGGCCCGCGGCGGCGCCGGCCGGTGAGCCGGGGAGCCCGGTCCTTTCGCTGGTGCGTGCGGAGCCCGGCTCACGGGCACCCCGGCGCGACGGCGGCGGGCTCGCCGAGGCGGTGCGCGGGACGGTCGCCGGCATCACCGGCGCCGAGGAGGGCACCCTGCGCGACGACGACCGGTTCTACGACGACCTGGGCTTCGACTCGGTGATGTTCATGGAGCTCAAGTACCGGCTGGAGGAGGCCGTACCGGCACTGGGCGAACTGTCGATCCCGGAGATGATGTCGAGCCTGGTCTCGGTGACGACCCTCATCGGCTATCTGCGCGAGCAGCTCGCCCGGGTCCCCGCCTGATGGCCGGGCGCCCGCCCGTGGAGCCCGGCATGCACCTGCTCGCGGCGGCCACCGCGCTGCCCGGCCCGGCGATCGGCAACGAGGTGCTGGCCGGGCGGCTCGGGCTGTCCGCCGAGTGGGTGGAGATGTTCATCGGCACCCGGACCCGGCACTTCGCCCGGGACCTCGCGGGCGGCGTCGGCTTCCTGCTGGCCGACCTGTGCGAACAAGCCACCCTGCGCTGCCTGGAGCGGGCCGGTCTGACCGTGCGGGACCTGTCCTTCGTGGTGCTGGCCACCGCGACCCCGGACGCCCTGATGCCCACCACGGCCGCCGTCGTCGCGGACCGGCTGGGCGCCGCGGGCATCCCGGCCTACCAGCTGCAGTCGGGCTGCTCCGGCGCCGTCCAGGCGTTCACCCTCGCCGAAGCGCTGCTGGCCCAGCAGCCCACCGGGGCCGGCGGCGGGCCGTACGGGCTGGTGCTCGGCGGGGACGTCTGCGCCAAGCACCTCGATCTGGAGCAGGACTTCCGGCGGATGCCGCCCGCCCAGCTCGTCAACTACGTGATCTTCGGCGACGGTGCGGGCGCCGCCGTGGTGAGCGCCGCGCCGGGACCCGGCAGCGCCGCCTTCCACGGGCTCGGCAACCGCCTCGCCCTGCCGGGACAGCCGCCGGGCCAGCACGTCGAGTGGTACGGGGCCGCCGACCGCGACAGCGCGCTGCCGCCGGTCTCCGAGGACTACAAGGCCGTCGAGTGCCTGGTCCCGGAGCTGGGCCAGCGGGTCTGCGCCGACCTGCTGGACTCCCTCGGCTGGTCCGCGTCCGACCTCGGCTACCTGCTGCCACCGCAGCTCGGCGGGCTGATGACCCGGCGGATCACGGCGGCGCTCCGCGAGCGGCTCGGCGTGGAGAAGGCGGTCGAGATCTCCTGCGTCGCCGACACCGGGAACACCGGCAACGCCCTCGTGTTCAGCCAGTTGGAAGACCTGCTGCCGCTGCTGACCCCGGGCGCGCGGGCGCTGTGCGCCTGTGTCGAGTCCAGCCGCTGGATATCGGCCGGCTTCGCCCTGGAGGCGTCATGAGGACCGTGCACCACACACGGGTGAAGGAGGAGGCACAGTGACAGGAGTCGAGGACATGATCACCCTGCTCAACCGGGAGCTGGGACTCCTCCTGCGCCCGGAGGACGCCGGGGAACCCCTGGAATCCCTGCCGGGCTGGGACTCGCTGCTGCTGTTCCGGCTCGTCGCGGTGCTGGAGGAGGAGGCCGGGCGCCCGCTGCCGGTCGCCGAGGTCGTCACGGCCGGCAGTCTCGCCGAGATCCACGCGCTGGCGGTGGGGCTGTGACGCGGCGAGCCGCGTCCGGCCGGGACACGGCACGCCAGGACACGGCGGGGGCCGACCGGGCCCGCCGCCACACCCGGTACTTCCTACGGTGGGCCCGTGCCGCCGCGCCCGTGCACCTGGGCGCGGACATCGACATGTCCGGCGTCCAGGAGCACCGGGCGGCGGCCCGCGCCGACGGCCGCCGGTACTCCGTGGTGAGTTATCTGCTGTACGCGGCGGGGCAGGTACTGGCCGCCCACCCGGAGGCCAACGCGACGACGGCCGGCGGGATCGTGCCGCGCACACTGCGCTACGAACGGGTGCACGCGAAGCTTGCCCTCGACAGCGGAGCCGCCGACGAGGGCCGGCGCGCGGTACGGGTGGCGGTGCTGCCCGACGTGGACCGGCTGGACCTGGCCGCGATCCAGCAACTCGTCGACCGCTACCGGAACGGAGCCGCCGAGGACCTGCCGGGGGCGGAGGGGGTGCGCCGGCTCGGCCGGCTGCCGCCGCCGCTCGGGCACCTCGCCTTCCGGACGGCCGTGAGCAGCCGGGCCCGCCGGGCCGAGCTGCTCGGGACCGTGGCGGTCAGCTCTCTCGGCCACCGCAGGGTGGACACCTTCCACTCCTACGGTGGTACCGCGGTCACGCTGACCGCGGGCCGGATCGCCGATGTTCCGGTGGCCCGTGCGACGCGAGTCGCCGTGGCGCCGGTGATGCGCCTGGGTCTGACCTTCGACCACCGCGTGCTCGACGGCGCGGCGGCCGCCGATGTACTGGACGACCTGGCACTACTCCTGGAGGCATGCGATGCCGCTCTTCCCGGGGGGTGGGACGCCCCCCAACGCCGTTCCGGTGATCGGCCGGCCCATCAGGGTGACCAGTCCGGAAGGCCCGTGGCACCGCGTGGTTGAAGCGCTCAACGAGCGCGGCAGCGTCATGGTCCACGCCCTGCTGTCGGACTGGGTTCCCGAGAACCTCGACGACCCGGAGCTGCGCCCGGTGCTCGGCCGGGACTGGCACCGGTACCAGGCGATGCGCCACCACCACGTGCGCGAGCGCTTCGCGGCCTCCCGGCTGCTGCTCAAACACGTGGCGGCCCAGGCGATCCAGGCCCCGCCCGCCACCGTGGAGCTGGCCTACAAGCCCGGCGGCCGCCCCTACCTGCGCGGCTGCGACCAGATCGACATCAGCCTCAGCCACACCGAGGAACTGCTGCTGGTCGGCATCACCCGGCGCGGCTGGATCGGGGTGGACGCCGAGTTGGAGGACCGCTCCATGCTGGTCTCGGGCATCGAGCGGCAGGTGTGCACCCCGTACGAGCGCACCATGCTGTCCCAGGTCCGGGAGAGCGACCGCAACCAGGAGATGGTGCGGCTGTGGACGCTGAAGGAGGCGTACAGCAAGGCCATCGGGCAGGGCATGCGGTTCCGGTTCAACGAGTTCGGCTTCGGCCCCAGCGGCCATCCCGTCCAAGTACTCAGACCGGACGGGTCGCCGGGAACCGGTGAGGAGTGGGCGTTCGGCACCTGCCGCGTCGAAGGCCGCTACACCGCCAGCTGGGCGCTGTACGACGCGGGATTCGGCGACACCGACGACACCCGCGCCGGCACCATGCTCGACGAGGGGCTGGTCACCACGCTGCTGCACCAGTCGTCGGAGTCGCCGCAGCCGGCCGTCGAACCCACCACCGCGACGGACGTGCCGCTGACCGGAGCCGGAGTGGCGGCATGAGCGGTCCGCCGCCCGTCGAGACGGACGTCGTCGTGGTCGGCGGGGGGCCGGCCGGACTGGCGCTGGCCCTGGCGCTGCTACGGCTCGGGGTGCGCACGACCGTGCTGGAGCGATCCGCCGGCGGCCGCCGCGACTTCCGCGGCGAGTCGCTGTCCCCGGACGGCGTCCGGTTACTGGACCGCTGCGGTGTCCTGGACCCGCTGCGCGCCATCGCCTTGCGGGTGCGCCGGCTGGAGGTCGCCGACGGCGGCAGGACCGTACTCGACGTCGGCTTCGAGTCCTTCCCCTACCTGTACCGCTTTCCGCTGGAGATCCCGCAGTCCCTGCTCCTCGCGGAGCTCGAGGCCGCGGCAGGGCGCGAGGAGGGTTTCCTGATGCTGCGCGGGTGGACCGCGAAGGGTCTGCTGACCGCGGACGGCAGGACCACCGGCGTGCGGGCCGCGGGGCCCGGCGGGGCGGAGTGCGAGATCCGCGCCCGGCTCACCGTCGGCGCGGACGGCCGCTACGGCAAGGTCCGCAAACTCGCCGGACTCGCCGCCCACGTGCGGCCGCTGGACCGCGACGTGATCTGGATGCGACTGCCGCGCCCCGAGGAGTGGACGGACGCGGCCTACCGGATCCGGATCCGCGGCGACCGGCACGCCCTGCTGCTCCCCGACTCCGGCGGCACCGTCCGGGTGGGCCTCAACATCCCCAAGGGCGGCCTGCGTGAACTGCGCCGGTCGGGGCTGGACGCGCTGCACGAGCGGCTCGGCGAACTCGCCCCGGAACTGGCCGGGCCCGCCCGGCAGACGCTGCGGGACTGGTCCGACACCGCGCTGCTGGACATCTTCAGCACCACCGTGCCGCGCTGGTCGGCGCCGGGCGCCGTCCTGATCGGCGACGCCGCGCACACCCTGTCGCCCGTCCTCGGCCAGGGCGTCAACCACGCCCTCGCCGACGCGGCGGCCCTCGCGCCGCTCGCGGCCGCCGCACTCCACAGCGGGGAACCAGCCAACCTCGACCGCGCCACGGCACAGTTCCAGCGACAGCGGTCCCGCGAGGTGGCCCGCTCCCGGCGGCTGCAACTGCGCCAGGAACGGATCTTCACCTGGTCGGCGCCGGCCGCCGTGGCGGTGCGCCGCCGCGTCTACCGGGCGCTCGACGCCTCCGCCCTGCTGCGCGCCCGGATGCTGGAGCCGGCGTACTTCGCCGGCCAGCGGGCCGAACGGGGAAGCGGCGCACGGCGCGACGACCACGACGAGCACGAGCAGGAGGCACGGACATGACCACACGGCTCGGTGCCGACGACGCCATCGGCCTGGACGAACTGCGCGCACTGTCCCTGCTGCACGCGCAGGCCCAGGGCATCGAACCCGGCGCCGCCCGGGAGCTGCTGGCCCGGATCACCGAGCCGTGGGGAGAGCGGCCGGGCTCCTGGGGACGCGTCTGGTGCGCGGAGGGCGACCGGCTCGCCGGTCAGGGCCTGCACCTGGAGGCCTCCCGCCACTACGCGATGGCCCGCTTCCCCTACCCCGGGGACGGCACCCGCCAGGAGGCACAACTCCGCTGCGTCGCCGCGTTCGACACCTGGCGCGCCGAGCAGAACGCCGGCATCGAGCGGCTGGAGGTCCCGCTGGAGGACGGCACCGCCGTCTGCTGGACCGCGGGGCTGTCGGCCACGGACCCGAAACCGCTGATCGTCGTCATGGGCGGCATCGTCAGCGTCAAGGAGCAGTGGGCGCCCCTGCTGGTCCACGCCGAGGCGTTCGGCGTCGCGCTGGCCGTCACCGAACTGCCCGGCGTCGGCGAGAACACCGTGCCCTACGGGCCGCGCTCCCCGCGCATGCTCTCCGCGATCCTCGACGCGCTGTCCGGGAGGGCGAACGTGGGCCGCACCGCCGCCATCGCGCTCAGCTTCGGCGGCCATCTCGCGCTGCGCTGCGCCCTGGTGGACTCCCGGCTGGCCGGTGTCGCCACCGTCGGCGCCCCGCTGCGGCTGTTCTTCGAGGACGAGGCCTGGCAGCGCCAGGTACCCCGCACCACCCTCGCCGCGCTGGCCCACACCACAGGGGTGCCGCCGTCCCTCGTCTTCGGCTACACCCGGGGCTGGGGGCTCACCGACCAGGAGCTGGGCGCGCTGCGGATCCCCGTCCACTACATCGCGGCCCTGCGCGACGAGATCGTCCCGCTGGGCGAGGCCGCCGTGCTCCGCAGGGCGTCCGTCCCCGGCGAGGTGACGGTCCTCGACGACGTGCACGGCGCGCCCGCCCACCTCGATCAGACCCGCGGACTGCTGCTGGGAGCCGCGCTCGCCGCCGCCGCGCCCGCGCCGGCCGGCGCGGTACCGGAAGCCGCCTGATGTCCCCGAACCCCGGCAGCGGAACCGTCCCGCCGGTCGCGCCCGCCGCCTCGCGGGGCCGGCTCCCGGACCGGTCGCCGGCCCCCGCCACCGCCCGCTGGAGCGGCGCCCCGGCCACCTGGGCGCACCGCCACCCGGCCGGGCGGGCGGTGAGCCTGGCGGTGGGCCTGGGCGCACTGGGCGGGGCGCTGGCGCTGGGCGGCAGGCGCGACCGGCTGCTGTGGTTCTGCGCGGTGGCCCCGGACAGCGCGCTGCTGCTCGGCATCGCCGGCGCGCCCACCTGGAACCGGATGCCGTCCTACGCGGTGCGCCCGTACAACGTGCTGCACTCGCCCGCGGTCCCCGCCGTCCTGCTGACGGCGGCGGCGCTCACCGGGCGCCGCCGCCTCGCCGTCGCGGGCCTGGCCTGGCTCGGACACATCGGCTGGGACCGTGCCTGCGGGTACGGACCGCGGGACGCGGCGGGCTACGTCACCAGGTGACCGGCAGCGCTGTCAGCCGGTTGACCAGCAGACCGGTGTGCAGGGTGATGTCCTGCTCGGGAACGGCCAGCCGCAGCTTCGGCAGCGCGCGCGCCAGGGTCGTCAGGGCGATCTCCAGCTCGGCGCGGGCCAGCGGCGCTCCCAGGCAGTGGTGCACGCCGTGACCGAACGCCAGGTGCGAGGGGCCGGGCCGGCCGGGGTGGAAGGTGTCCGCGTCGGGGAAGACCTCCTCGTCCCGGTTGGCGGAGCAGATCGAGGCGATGACGGCGCTGTTGGCGGGGATCGGCACCCCCGCGACCTCGGTGTCCCGCAGGGTCACGCGCAGCGGGCCGCCGTCGCCCATCGGGTTGTGGCGCAGCAGCTCCTCCACCACGGAGGCGGGCCGGTGCAGCAGCGTCGCGAAGCCGTCCGGTTCGCGCAGCAGGGTGAACGCGCAGGTGCCGATCATCCCGGCGGTGGTCTCGAGTCCGGCGACCAGCAGCGTCATCGCCATCGTGAGCAGTTCCAGGTGGCTGAGCGCGCCGTGCTCGTCGTGCGCCAGCACCAGTGCGCTGAGCAGGTCGTCGCCGGGTTCGCGGCGCTTCGCGGCGACCAGGTCCGCGAGATACCCGATCAGTTCGTCGCGGTTGGCCTTCATCACCTCGGGGGCGTGCGCGGTGAGCGACAGCAGCGCGTCGGACCAGCCGCGGAAGCGGTCCCGGTCCGCGTACGGCACGCCCAGCAGCTCGCAGATGACGAACGCGGGCAGCGGGAAGGCGTAGGCGCCGATGAGGTCGACGCCCTCGCCCGCGGCGACCATCTCGTCGACGAGCCGCTCGGCGGCGCGCTCGATCCTCGGCCGCAGCGCGCGCACCCGGCCCGCGGTGAACTCGGCGGCGACCAGCGCCCGCAGCCGGGTGTGGTCCGGCGGGTCCAGGGTGAACAGTCCGCCCGCGTCGAACGGCATCGCGGTCAGTTTCGGGGCCTGCGGCAGGACGGTGGCCGCGCGGCTGAACTCGGCGCCGGCGAGTACTTCACGCACGTCCTCGTAGCGGGTCACCAGATACCCCGGGTCGCCGCTGGGCAGGGTGACCCGGGCGACCGGGCAGCCCGCGCGGAGTTCCTCGTAGGCCGGCGGCACCTGGGTCGCGGACGGCCTGGGCGGCGGGTAGGTGGTCACAGTGACACTCCTCGGGGGCGTCGGAGCGCCGGAGCGCGCCCCGGCCCGAGCGTCCGCCGCCGGGCTCGTGATCCGGTCGACGTCCCGTCAAGGAAATCCGGTGGCAGCGGATCACACAGTCCATGACTCGTGCTGGAGCCGTCCTTGAGCGGCCGCGGACACCATGGACGCAGCGCCGGACAGAGGCGCGGAATCCCACGGAGGCCTTGATGAGCCAGTTCGCCAAGTGGTCCGTCACCTACTTTCTGGGCCCGGTCTACCGGGCGTTGGTGACCTACGGGTCGTTCTACGTGCCCATCACCCCGTACCTCTACCCCTCCGGCCGCACCGCGGGACTGGGACGCCGGCAGCAGCGAACGGTCCCCACTTTCGGCGGCCCCGTCGCCGGACACCCGGAGGCGCTCCGTCCGGATGTCCCGCTGACCTCCTTCGAACGCGAGGCGGCCCGCCAGCTGGGCCTTGTGCACGGGTTCGAACGCTCCTGACCACTCAGGTTCGAGGAGGGTTTGAGGCGACACGCCCATTCTGACCCCGTACGGCGACGCCAACGGGGGAGCAGCCTTGTCTGGACAAGCGGACTTCGCGGAATTAGTGCGGCAGCAGGCCGAGGCGCGGACCGGCCAAGAGGCCTTCGCCTTCATCGGGGAGACGAGGGACGGGGCCGCGACGGTCGATCGGCTCACGTACGGCAGGCTCGATCGGGAGGCGCGGCGGCTGGGCGCCTGGTTGCAGGAGCACAACGCGGCCGGCAAGAGGGTGTTGATCCTGCAGGACCAGGGTCCGCTGTTCATCGCCTGCTTCCTCGGCTGTCTGTACGCGGGAGCGGTCGCGGTGCCCTCACCACCGCCCGGCGGCACCCGCCGGCACATCGAACGCGTGATCGGCATCGTCAAGGACTCGGCCGCGTCGTTCGCGCTGACCGACTCCCGGCACGCGCCGGTCATCTCCCAACTGCTGGCCGAGGCCGGCTACGGCGACGTGGTGTGCCTGGCCACCGACGTGCTGCCGGCCGACGCCGTCGCGCCGGCCGAGCCGGACGACTGGCGGCGCCCCGACCTGTCGCTGGACGACCTCGCGTTCCTGCAGTACACCTCGGGCTCCACCAGCGAGCCCAAGGGCGTGATGATCTCGCACCGCAACCTGCTCGCCAACCAGCGGGCGATCCAGCGGGCGATGGGCACCGGCGCCCGGTCCCGGATCGGCGGCTGGCTGCCCTTCCACCACGACATGGGCCTGGTCGGCCACCTGCTGCACCCGCTGTGGCTGGGCGCGCAGGGCGTGATCATGCCGGCGATGAGCTTCGTGCGGCGGCCGGTGCGCTGGCTGCAGATGGTCTCCGAGTACGGGATCACCACCGGTGGCGGCCCCAACTTCGCCTATGAGCTGTGCGTGCAGCGCGTCACCGACGAGCAGGTCGCCGAACTGGACCTCTCCCGCTGGGAGAACGCCGTCAACGGCGCCGAGCCGGTGCGCGCGGAGACGCTGTGCGCCTTCGCGGAGAAGTTCAAGCCCGCGGGCCTCGACCCCTCGGCGCTCTACCCCTGCTACGGCATGGCGGAGGCGACGCTCCTGGTCTCCGGCGGTATCCCGGGCAGCCGGGCGCCGCAACTGGCGGCCGACGCCGACGCGCTGGAGCGCCACCGGCTGGAGGACCCGACGCCCGGCCGGCCCGTCCGCACCCTCGTCGGCTCCGGCCTGGTCCGCGACTTCGACCTGCGGATCGTCGACCCGGAGAGCGGCCGGGTGAAGATGCCCGGGGCGATCGGCGAGATCTGGATACGCGGCGACAGCGTCGCCCAGGGCTACTGGAACCGGCCGGCCGAGACCTCGTACGCCTTCCAGGCGGTCACCGCGAGCGGCGAGAGCGGGTTCCTGCGCACGGGGGACCTCGGGGTGGTGCGCGACGGGGAACTGTTCGTCACCGGCCGGCTGAAGGACGTCCTGATCGTCGCCGGACGGAATCTCTACCCGCAGGACGTGGAGCGCACCGTACAGCGGGTGAGCGCCCTGTTCAGCTCGACGGTGGTCTTCGGGGTCGACTCCGACCGCGAGCACGTGGTGGTCGTCCAGGAGGTGCGGTCCGGACGCACCTTCGACGCCGACCTGCCCGGCCTGGTGTCGCAGGTCCAGCAGAAGGTGTCGCGGGAGTTCGCGATGCCGGTGCGGAACGTGGTGCTGGTCAGGCCCGGAACGGTCCGCAGGACCACCAGCGGCAAGGTGCAGCGCTCCGCCATGCGCCAGCTGTTCCTCGCCGACCGGCTCCGGCCGCTGCACGAGGTCGTCGATCCGGACCTCAAGCGTCTGGTGCGGCACGGCTGAGTCGTCGCACGACGGGTCCCGGCCGCGTCCTCGACGCGGCCGGGACCACCTGTCGTGTGTCCTTCGGCACCTGCCCTCCACGTAATCTGCTCATCCGTGTGCTGAACGTGCCCGAATCTGCGATCCTGTGACCCAGAAGTGGGCAGTTGGGAGCCGGGAGGCGCGAGGCATGATTCACGTTCTCCTCGCGGAGGACATGCACATGGTCCGCGGTGCGCTCGTCGCCCTGCTGAACCTCGAAGTCGACATCAAGGTCATCGCTGAGGTCGAGTCCGGGGACGAGATTGTGCCGACGTCCGTACGCGTGCGCCCCGATGTAGCGGTGATCGACATCGATCTGCCGGGCATCGACGGGCTGACCGCCGCCGCGGAGCTGCACCAGCAGATGCCGGCGTGCCGGACGTTGATCCTCACGAGCCTCGGCAGACCGGGCAACCTCCGCCGGGCCCTGGACGCGCATGTCTCCGGATTCATCCTCAAGGACGCGCCGCCGGCCAAACTGGCGCAGGCGATCCGCAGTGTGCGCGCGGGGGAGCGGGTGATTGACTCGCAACTCGCCCTGGCCGCCTGGGACACCGGCGAGAACCCGCTCACCCGGCGGGAGGTCGAGGTCCTGCGGCTGACCGCCAACGGCGCGGAAGCGGTGGAGATAGCCGCCCGGCTGTTCCTGTCGGTCGGCACCGTGCGCAACTACCTGACGACCATTCTCGCCAAGCTCAACGCGCGCAACAAGGTCGACGCCATCAGGATCGCCCGGGATGCCGGCTGGCTGTGAGCCTGCCGGTAGCGCGACGGTAGGGTGCTCGGCCCGCCGGGCCTACGCCCCGGAACCGGCGAGCGGCACCAGGGCGACCAGCCGGAACCAGCCGTCCTCGGCGGCAGCGGCGTTGAGCGTGCCGCCCAGCTCCCCGAGTCGCGTACAGAGGTTGTCGAGCCCCCTGCCGTCCCGCCGGGTCGGCACCGGCGGCGGGCTGCTGAGCCCGTCGTTCTCCAGACGCAGGCGCACCGCGCCCTTGTCCAGGACCACCTCGATGACGCAGTGCTGCGCCTTGCTGTGCCGCAGCAGGTTCGACACGCCCTCCCGCAGCACGGTGGACAGCACTGTGTTGACCCGGTCCTGCAGGGGACCGCAGTCGACCGTCACCATGGTGGCGATGTCGGCGGAGACCAGCACGGCCCGGGTGGCGGCTATCTCGGCGGCCAGCGACATGTCGCGGTAGCTGCTGGCGACCATGCGCACGTCGGACAGCGCCTGGCGCGAGATGGCCAGCATCGTGGAGATCTCCTCGCAGGCACGTTCCGGCTGGCTGCTGACCAGCCGGTAGACGAGCTCTCCCTTGAGGGTGATCGCGGAGAGGCTGTAGCCGAGCAGGTCGTGCAGATCCCGGGCGACCCGGTCGCGCTCCTGGGCGACGGCCAGCCGGGCGAGTTCGGCGCGGGCCCGCTGCACCTCGACGAGCAGGTCCACCAGCCGGGTCAACCCGAAGATCGACAGGCCGATGATGGCGGCGCCGCAGGCGTAGTAGAACGAGGTGAACGAGTCGGCGCCGAAGTGCTTCTCGATCAGGAACAGCGAGAGCGACACGCTCCCCGAGCTGATCCATCCCCATGCGCCGGGCAGCCAGAGCAGCAGGGAGCCGGAGAAGAAGCCGGGCATGCCCACCCAGCTCTCCTCGAAGCTCAGGAAGGGGATGTAGGTGAGGAGGCCCTGCGCGGACAGCGTCCAGATCCAGTAACGGGGTCTGGCCCCACCGCGGTTGGGCAGCGAGTGCAGATTCTGCAGCAGGAACAGCAGGATGAGTATCGGTATCCCGAACCCGATGGTGCGCGTGGCGACATGGCGTGCCGCCATGCTCGATATCGCCAGCGCCAGATAGCCGAACGTCGTCAGCGCGACGATGACCCGGCCCAGCTTGGGCACCGGAATGTCGCCCCCCGACAGATCGTGCTCTTCCTGCCCCCGTACACCGACCATTACTTATCTCCCCTGCAGCAATGGATCAGCGGTCATCGTGCTGAGCACCAGGCCGTGCCGGAAGACTACTCGCTACCGGATGCGCTTGAATTGATGTTGCCGCGCATCTGTCGCCCCAATCACTGTCATTGACCGGTAAGCCCATGGCACTTTCTGCCGCCGCGGTGGTGTCGTCGGGGGACAGCGGACCGAGAAGGAGCTCGCCGATACTCGACTCCTCCCGCCAGTCCAGACCGAAGGCCTGGGCCGACGTTTCGATGTCGCCGCTGCCGAGCGGCAGCGGCGCGAGCCGCATCGCCGTGGCGACCAGGCACATCGTCTGCTGCACCACTCCCACGTGCTTGAGGGCCAGGGCGTACCACATGCCGCTGTATTTCCAGGACAGCCTGCGGAAGCGCGCGGTGATGGTGACGAGCACCTGGGGCGTCGTGGTCATCCCCGCGGCGGCGCTCGCGTGCGCCAGCAGTTCGGCGGCGGAGTTCGACGGGTCGTCCAGCCGTACGAGACAGTGGCCGTAGGGGTCGTAGTAGTAATTGCCGGATGCCAGTCCGGCGCAGCGACTGAGCGTGATGTAGCACTCCAGCTCATAGGCTGATCCGCCGCTGGGATAGGGCCGGCTACTGGCGGGATAGGAGGCGGGCTCCAGACCGATGCTGCTGTAGAGCGAACGGATCCGCGCTATCCGGTAGAGGAATTCGCCGAGCTGCCGTTCGTCGATCGGCTCCTCGGCGTATGTACGGGTGGACCGGCGGGTCTCCAGCACCGCGGTCAGCGGCGGGTCGGCCGCCAGCACCGTGTCGAGATCGGGCCGGTACAGCGGGATGCGCTCACCTTGCGGAGCGCTCTTGACGGCCGGTTCCGGGGAGAGCCGGCCGAGATAGGGGAACGTGGCCCCGAAGTCGCCGTCGTGCCGGCCGAGCCGGGTCCGCGTGTGGAAGAGCAGTTCGTTCGGGGTCCACGTCATGAGCGCGGGATCCTGGTCCTCGGGGAAGACCACCGCGCCGTTCTCGTCGTGCTCGCCGAGCGTGACCATGCCGGCGGCGACGAGATAGGCGACGATGTCCGCGACGACCCCGTCCGCCACCGGCAGCGCGGCCGTCGCGGCCTTCAGGGTGGTCGCCTTGCCGAGCACCCCGACGACCCAGGCGGCCTCGGGCCGCAGGAACTGCGCCCGGTGCAGCGACAGCGCCGACTCCAGGACCAGCAGCTCGTCCCTGGTCTGCAGGACGGCGAACCGGGAGAGCCGGAGCGGCTGCTCGGGAGGCACCGAACGGATGTCCAGCCGGGCGCCGCGGGCGATCGGGACCATGTCGAGGAGCTGGGGTTCGGTGTCGTCCAGACCCAGGGACCGGACGACGAGGTACGAGATGCTGTCGAGGAGCGCCAGCAGCCGGGCCCGGTCGATCGCGGTGATCTCGGCGTACGGCCGGGGGGTGGCCCGCAGGATGTTCTCCAGATCGACCGGTCCGAAGCTCATCCTGCGCAGTGACTCGTAGACCAGTTCGTCCGTGCCGGCCACCGTCACATCCCCCCACCGGCTGTGCAGCACCGCCCCGCCG
This sequence comes from Streptomyces sp. H39-S7, assembly GCF_027158205.1. Taxonomy (GTDB): domain Bacteria; phylum Actinomycetota; class Actinomycetes; order Streptomycetales; family Streptomycetaceae; genus Actinacidiphila. The sequence continues at coordinate 232,833 of NZ_JAPVLU010000007.1, forward strand.
CCGGAGGACGCCCGTTCCAGATGGACGTCCTCCCGAAGCGACCACAAGGAGACCCTGCGCAGGTCCGTGCCTACGTCCGGGCGTGGTTCTGGGTGCACAGGGGGTCTCCTTCAGCTGCGGTGGTACGGACGCGAGATCAGAGGAAGAGAGGAACCGGATTGAGTTTCTCGTACCCCAGTGGCGTCGTGCGACGGCCCAGCAGAACCGGGACGTCGTAGAGTCGGCCCGGTGCGAAGCGGGCCCAGAAGTGGCGCAGCCCCGGCACGATGACCTTGACGACCGGCAGGCCGATGTCGGGCCTCGTCTGGTCCAGGACCAGCAGCTCCATTCCCTTGGCCTCCACCATGCGTTCGATGGCCCTGACGTCGTCGAGCAGGTCCGGTCGGGCCTGGTACGGGTAGTCGCCCGGGGTCCGCAGCGGAATCCCCGGATCCGGCACCAGATAGGGCTGGTCGGCGACGGTGGCCGTACGGCACCACTCCAGGATGTCGTCGCCGGTGCAGTCGTAGCCCGTACCGTCCGGACGGGCGTTCATGACATAGGGCAGCATCTGGTCGAGTTCGGTGAGCGCCCGGCGCAGCGCGATCCGCATGTCGAAGTGGGCGCCGAGCCCGATCACGATGTCCTCGTCCTCCTTGTCCGTGCGCCGTGACAGGGCCGCCACCGCGGGGATGCCGAAGTCGGCGGTCAGGTCCAGGGCCCACACCTCGCGGTTGCGGTCCGCGTACAGCGCGCGCCGCTCCGCGATCCAGGGCTCCTCGAACGCGCTGAGGCTGACCCCGGGCTGACGGGTGCGGTTGTACCACCACAGGGCGGTGGAGTCGCGCTCCACGAGTTCGAGGAACCCCTGGACGATGGCGTCCTCGAGACTGCTGCCGGCCGCACAGCCGTTGGAGTCGGCCGAGCAGAAGCCGCGGCCGGACGCCTCGGGGGTGTTGTAGTACAGCAGGCTGGTCGGCAGCAGCCGCTGCCTGCGCTCGGTGAGCGACCAGACCGGTGTCCAGTCGACGACGGCGTCGGCGTCGAACACCTGGTTCACCTGGTGGAAGTCCCCGTGCGTGGCGTTCCAGCCGTCCCGGTCCGCGTACTGGCGCTCGTCGAAGAGCTGACAGCGGTTCGGGTGGAGGGCCCGGTCACCGAGGTTCCGCAGCGAATCGCGGACCCGCAGCTCCTCGCCGGTGAAGACACCGGAGAATCTCTCGAGCGCCTCGCACAGCGCCCCGACCTCGGCTTCCACCGAGGTGACGCCCTTGCCGGCGCTCATTCCGCGGAACCCCTGCCGCAATGAGCGCAGCCCGGGAGTCCCCAGCGCCATGTTGTGCCCGGCCCGGTACACCTGGAGTCCGGGTGGCGCGGCCGGGTCGGGGCCGAGCTGACTCACCACCCCGGTCACCGGGCTGACCTGCGAGCGGTACCTGGCCAGCACGTTCTCCGGGGAGACGGACCGGTCGCCGCTGCCGTTCGCGTACGCCTTGGTGCGCGAACGCAGCGGCAGCGGGCGCCCGATCCGTTCGGTGCTGCTGGCCGGGTCACCGCAGTGGGTGCACTGCGGGCGGCGCTGTACCGCGTGATGACTGGCGGTCATCGTGAAGTTGTCCAGGGTGAGGACGGACTGCTGCCCGTGGTAGCGGTGTCCCGCCATCCACTTCGCCGCTTCGAGCGCCACCATGTGCAGGCCCATTCCCTGACTCGGGGGTATGGAGGCCTGCGGAATCAGCAGCGGACCGGAACGGCCCAGGGCGCGCTGTACGTGGTTCTCCACTTCCCGGTGACCGCGCAGCCGGTGGGCGAGGCAGTTCCAGCAGGGTCCCTCGCCCGGCTGGAACACGGGGCCGAGCCAGATGTCGGCCCCGTGCGGCTTCGCGAGCAGCCACGGCCGGCCGGCCGCGCGGTGCGCTGTGTCGACCGCGGCCAGTTCGCTGGCCAGGTAGTCGTCGCAGACGACGACGGACAGGTCGGTGCGCGGGATCTCGCAGCTGGACCCGGCGACCGCCGAGGTGGTTCCGACCGAGAGCCCGGTGGCCTCCAGCGCGGCCCGCACCGCGCTGCCGTCGACCGCGCCGACCGTGAGAACGCGGACGGATCCGTCCGCGAGCCGGGCGGCGGTGCGCGCACCGTCGAGTCCGGCCAGTTCCCAGAACGCGAGACCTGTCCTGGCCGAGTTCTCCAGCGTCCGTGCGGTACGCCGAAAATCGACCAGTGCGGCATTGGCGAGTTGCGCCAACACGTATCCGATCTGTTCCGGGGCGAGTTCCCGTGACGCGTCCCGGATTATCTCGTTCAGTCCCCGGTTTCCGTCCATCAGCGGAGCCACCAGCTCCAATTGAGGACAGTCGATCATCTTGACGTCACGTTCCGAGAAGAGATAGGTCCCCTCACCCGGAATCACTTCGGCGCGCAAATGAGCCTTGAACTCGGTCACAGCAGGATCCCCCTCATGCCTGTCCGGTCTTGGTGGCTCAGTTGGCGGCTATTTTGCAGCCCACGCAACCGGTGGTGCACCCCAGCGACATCGACGCCGCCGCGAAGTCCTCTATGACCAGCGCCAGTTCGGGCGCCGGCGGCAGGTCGGGGGTGGTGCCGTCGTCGTTGACGTGCAGGCCGAACTCGGCGAGCACCCGGGAGGGGTCCTGTGCGTACCGGACGCTTAAGTCCGGCTCGATCCAGCTGAGCGCCACCAGTTCGGCGAAGCGCCAGTCCTGCTCTATTGCGTCCATTCCGGTTCTCCAGTTCTCGGACCTGTCGGCGGCCCGTAGATGCGTTCCTGGCCGTACACCGAGGAGTGTGGGGCTGAAAATTGGGCAGCGAACAGTGGGTCGGTCACGGAACTCATGTGAAGATTTCATGATCTCGGATTCCGGTGCTCCTGCCGAAACCCGTGAAGATGTCACTGTTCAGGCCAATCCTCTAGGTGGGAACCTTTGCTCGTGCTCCTATGTGCGCAGCGATCGCCGGGTCGAGACGACACAACGGCGGCGTGGAACGGGGAGAGGACGGCACCTGTGGAGATCAACGTCTTGGGACCACTGACGGCAAGTGAAACCGGCACTTCGATTGTGCCCAGCGCCGCCAAGCCGCGGCAGATCCTGGCCGTTCTCGCCCTCAACGCCAACCACGTGGTGACTGTCGCCCGGTTGATGGAGGAGCTGTGGGGATCCGATCTGCCGCGCAGTGCGCCGACGACGCTGCAGACCTACATCCTGCAGCTGCGCCGCAAACTGAGCGCAGCGCTCGGGTCGGTGACGGGGGCGAAGGACGTGCTGGCCACCCGGCACAGCGGATACCAGCTGAGTATGGACGCGTCCGCCGTGGACGCCTGGCAGTTCGACCAGTTGACGGTGGCGGGGTACGCGGCGTACGAGGCCGGGGACGCCGCGCGGGCCTCCCGCCGGCTGAGTGAGGCGCTGAACCTGTGGCGGGGGCCGGCCCTGGTCGACCTGCAGCACGGGACGCTGCTCGAAGTCGAGGTGATGCGGCTGCGGGAGAGCCGCCTCGCGGCACTGGAGCGCCGGCTCGACGCTGATCTGGCCATGCGCCGGCACCATGAACTCCTGGGCGAACTGGCGGGTCTCACCGCGGAATTCCCGCTGCACGAGAACCTGCACGCACAATTCATGCTCGCTTTATACCGGTGCGGCCGGCCCTCGCAGGCGCTGGAGGCATTTCGCCGGCTGCGGTCGGGCCTGGTGGACGAGTTGGGCCTGGAGCCTTCTGCCCGGGTGCAGCGGTTGCAGCGGGCGATCCTGTCGGCGGATCCGGTGCTCGACGGGGTTCCCACGGGCGCGGTGGTCGGAGTATCGAGTATCGGCTGAGAGCCGGGTCACTGCCTCCAGCCTGCGTCAAGTCGCTTTCCAGGCGGCCTGTGGACGATCGCGGCATCCGTCCGGATGTGGGCGGCACGAGTCCAGGAGGCGGTCAGCTGTGGGTGGATATCTGGCGGTGAGGCCAAAATCGGCCGCCAGGCTGCGGCTATTCTGTTTCCATCATGCGGGGGGCGGCGCTTTGTCGTTCGCCCGATGGCAGAATCGTTTCGGCCCTGACATTTCCGTTATCCCGGTAAGGCTTCCCGGACGCGAGACGCGATTGCGTGAAGAACGCGTCGTCGACGGGGAGCAACTGTCGCGCGAGCTGCAAACCGAACTGGGTCCGTGGCTCGATCGGCCGTACGCCTTCTACGGACACAGCCTCGGTGCTCTGGTGGCGTATTCTTTCGCGCTCCACCACCACAGGACGGGTGGCCGGCCGCCTGAGATGCTGGCCGTCGGAGCCTGCTCCGCACCGCACTTGGGGATGCCGGCGCTCGAGGGCGCCGAGGTGTCCGAGGAGAGCGTCCTCTCGGTGATGAGGGCTTCCGGCGGTATCGCCGGCCAACTGCTCGACCGGCCGCAGTGGCTGCGGCTGATCATGACGATCATGCGCGACGATCTGCTGCTCGCCCGCAGCCTGCGGGCCGCCGCGGGCGACCCGCTCCCGTGCCCCGTGCTGGCCGTGTCGGGCCAGGACGATCTGCTGGTACCGCCCGGTGCGGTACACGCGTGGTCCCGCTACGCGCCCGAGGGATTCCGGACGGGCTCGGTGCCCGGGGACCACTTGTTCGTGAGGGACGCCGACCTGGCCGAACTGCTGCGTGACGCGCTCGATGAGCGTCGCCCGCTGGAACCGGCCGTCTGACGCTCGAGAGGAGCCGAGAAGATGGACATTGGTGTACTTGGCCCCTGCCGGGTCACGCAGGCGGGACTCTCCGTCGTCCCGACCGCGATCAAGCCCCGCAAGGTGCTCGCCCTGCTCGCCCTGCAGCCCGACCGGGTGGTCTCGGTGAGTTCACTGATCGAGGAGTTGTGGGGCGGTAATCCGCCACGCAGTGTGCAGACCACCCTGCAGACCTACATCCTGCAGATACGGAACCTGATCACGAGATCGCTCGTGGGGGAGGACCAGCCGGACCTTCCGCTCGGCGCGAAGAGCGTCCTGGTCACCGAGGCAGGGGGCTACCTGCTCGACACCCAGGGTGGCGTCGTGGACTCGGTGGAGTACGAGCGGCTGGCGGGTGCGGGACATCGTGCCCTGGAGACCGGGGACCACGCGGGGGCGGCGGTGCTGTTCCAGCAGGCACTCGCCCTGTGGCGCGGCCCGGCGCTGGTGGACGTGCAGGTCGGGCCGCTGCTGGAGGCGGAGGTGACCCGGCTGGAGGAATCGCGGATGAGCATCCTCAGCCAGCGCATCGAAGCCGATCTGCGGCTGGGCCGGCACCACGAGATCCTGGGCGAACTGGCCGGGCTGGCCGCCCAGCACCCCACGCACGAACGGTTGCAGGGCCAGCTGATGCTCGCCCTGTACCGGGCCGGACGCAGGGGTGGCGCTCTGGAGGCGTACCACCGGATGCGGGTCGTCCTGGGCAGGGAACTGGGCCTCGATCCGTCCTCGGCGCTGCAGGAACTGCAGCAGGCGATGCTGGCCTCCGACCCGGGCCTCGAATGCGATCCGGTCGGTTCGCTGCCCGGCGGGGGACCGCTGCGGGTGGTGCGGGCCGTCCTGCGGCGGGTACCGCACGTCCACGCCGGCGATCATGCCCGCGAGGAACCGGTTCACGTCGGGCAGCTGCATCAGCTGGTTGAACATGTCCCGCAGCGGGGTGACGATCGGGTCCGGGTTC
>NZ_JAPVLU010000080.1 GCF_027158205.1 Streptomyces sp. H39-S7
CTCGAAGGGGTCGGCCAGGTCTTCGCCCGCCGCTGGATCGCCCGCCTCACCGACGCCGCCCACCTCCAGGCCCTGTCCACGCACTACCCGCGGGTGCCGCACCGCATCGACGGCGAGCTGCTGCGCTACGCCGCGCGCTTCGGCCTGCTCGCGCACAAGGACGACCAGATCGACGAGCACGACCGGTACGCCATCCGGGCCGGCTTCTGGCGCGAGGTCGACGCCCGCACGGTCGCGGAACACGCCCCCGCGGGCGACTGACCGTTCGACCGCCGAGCGGAGTGCCGGACCGGTGCCTTCCGGTCCGGCATTCGGGGGCAGAAGGGGCCCCGAGGCGCGCACCGGGCGCTGCGACGCGTACTCTCGATCCTCGTGAGTACGGGTACGGAGCAGGCGGCGCCCAGCACAGCCGCCCCCACCCGCGACGCGGTGATCGCCGTACGCGGGCTGGTCAAGACCTACCCGGCCGGGCGCGGCCGGCGAGGCGCCGCGACCCCTGCCGTCCGCGCGAGCGACGGCATCGACCTCGACATCCGGCGCGGCGAGATCTTCGGCCTGCTCGGACCCAACGGCGCCGGGAAATCCACCCTCGTGCGCCAGCTCACCGGATTGCTGCGGCCGGACTCCGGCGCCATCGACATGCTCGGGCACGACCTCGTACGCCACCCGGAACGCGCCTCCCGGCTGGTCGGCTACCTCGGGCAGGAGTCCACCGCCCTGGACGAGCTGACCGTGTCACTGGCCGCCGAGACCACCGGCCGGCTGCGTGGGCTGGACGCACGCGCCGCCCGGGCCGAGCGCGACGCCGTCCTGGCGGAACTGGGACTCACCGAGCTGGCGGGACGGGCCATCAAGCGGCTCTCCGGCGGGCAGCGGCGGCTGGCGTGCTTCGCCGCCACGCTGGTGGGGGAGCGGCCGGTGCTGGTCCTGGACGAGCCGACCGCCGGCATGGACCCGGTGGCCCGGCGGGCGGTGTGGGCCGCGGTCGACCGCCGCCGCGCCGAGCACGGGGCCACGGTCGTGCTGGTCACCCACAACGTCATCGAGGCGGAGACCGTACTCGACCGCGTCGCCGTGATCGACAACGGGCGGGTCATCGCCTGCGACACGCCGACCGGACTGAAGGTGCTTGTCGCGGACGAGGTCAGGATCGACCTGGTCTGGCGGGACGAGCCGCCGCTGCTGCTGCCCGAGGTGGCCGCGCTGCGTTCCGCCGCCCAGATCTCCGGCCGCCGCTGGACGCTCCGGCTCCCGCAGGCGCGGGCCCGCGCCGTGATCGCCGAGATCACCGGCGGGCAGGCCTTCGCCGCACTCGACGACTTCACACTCGCCACCCCGAGCCTCGAAGACGTGTACCTGGCCCTCGGCGGCCGCCAGAAGGGACTGGTCAAGGCATGACGTCCTCCGCCCGCGTCGGGCTCCGGCCGGAGGCCGCCCGGTGAGCGCCGCCGCACCCGTGGTCCCGGGCACGACCGGCGCGGAGCCCGGCACGGTCCCGGCCGTCCGCGAGGACACGTCCGCCGCCCCGCTGGCGCCCCGCGCCCGGCTGCTGCCCGCGCTGGGCGCCGTGTACCGGGCGCAGCTCTCCCGCGCCCGGGTGGCGCGGATGCCGCTGCTGTTCGTGGCGACGTTCCAATCCGTCGGCATCATGGTGATGCTGCGCGGGGTCGTGGACGGCGGCGACGCCGAGGCGGCGCGCGCGGTGGTCGCCGGGTCCAGCGTGCTGGTCGTGGCCTTCGTCGCGCTCAACCTGCTCGCCCAGTACTTCGGCCGGCTGCGCGCCTCCGGCGGCCTCGACCACTACGCGACGCTGCCGGTGCCGCCGGCGGCGGTGGTGCTGGGCGCGGCGGGCGCGTACGCCTCGTTCACGGTGCCCGGCACGATTGCCACGGCGGTCACCGGATGCGTGCTCTTCGACCTGCCGATGGTGAACCTGTGGGTGCTGGTGGCGGTCATCCCGCTCGCCGGCGCCGCGCTGGCCGGACTCGGCGCGGCGCTGGGGCTGCTCGCCCCGAAGCAGGAACTGGCGACGCTCTTCGGCCAGTTGGGCATGTCGGCGGCGCTGCTGCTGGGGGTGCTGCCGGCCGCGAACATGCCCGCGCCGATCGCTCTCGTCCGGGACCTGCTGCCGTCCACGTACGGGGTGGAGGCCTTCGCCCGCACCTTCGACCCGCACCCGGACTGGGTCATGGTGGGAGCGGACCTGTCGGTGTGCGCGGCCGTCGGAGTGGTGTCGCTGGCCGCTGCCACCTGGGCGTACCGCCGAGCCGCCTGCCGGTGAAGCGGGCCACCGCCGGACCTGGCACGATGGGCGGGTGACCGCACCCCTGACGCCGCACGACCAGCCACCGCCCCTGCCGCAGTACCCGGGCGCGGAGTTCTCCGGCGACGCATCGAAGGACGGACGGGCGGCCTTCACCGCAGAACTGCGGGAAGGCGCGCTGGTCGCCGTCGCGGTGGCGGTGACCGGGGTCGTGCTCGGGCTGCTGTGGCTGTGGCTCGCGCCCCTCATCCCGATGGTCTCCGACGGCAAGGCCATCTACCTCAAGGACAGCGAGGGCGAGGAGGCCGTCGGCGCCGACGGCACCTTCGTCCTGCTGGGCCTCGCGATGGGCGCGGTGACGGCCGCCCTGGTCTTCTGGCGCCACCGGCGCGGCGGTATCGGGGTCGTCCTCGGCCTGGCGGCCGGGGGGGTGCTCGGCTCGGTGGTCGCCTGGCGCGTGGGCGTCTGGCTCGGCCCTACGAGCGACCTGATCGCCCATGCCAAGGAGGTCGGCCCGAGGGTCGTCTTCGACGGCCCGCTGCGACTGCGCGCCAAGGGCGCCCTGGTCGCCTGGCCGGCCGCGGCCATGCTCGTCCACCTCTGTCTGACGTCGCTCCTCGGGCCGCGCGAACCGCAGCAACCACAGTCGTGGGACACGTCGTACCCGGCGCCGCACCCGGCGGCCCGGCCCGCTCAGGGCCCGGAGGCGTTCCCGGCCCCGCCGGCCGAGGACCACCCGCCCGCCCAGGGACCCGCCGACCAGGATCCGTGGCAACGGAAGTCCTGACCGCGCAGGCCCCGGTCGCGGCGGCCGCGGGATCTACGCCGGCCGTCGGCCGTGATTGGCGCGGCGCTTCTTGATCCGCCACTTGCGCATGCGGGTGCGTCGGGACATGGGTGTCGGCTCCCCTCGTCGCGGTGCTGCGTCGGGAACACCGTGCGCGCCCGGGGGGCGATCGTCCAGAGGGACCACCGGGTTCCGTCAAATCGGCCGGATCACACCGCTGCGATCCGCGCGATCGGCGCGGTGTCCGCGGACGTGAGCCGGACCAGGTCCTGCGGGGCGAGTTCGACCTCGAGGCCGCGCTTGCCCGCTGACACGAACACCGTGGAGTGCGTCAGCGCGGAGACGTCCACGACGGTGGGCAGCCGCTTGCGCTGGCCCAGCGGGGAGATGCCGCCGAGCACGTAACCCGTGGTGCGTTCGGCCGCCGCGGGGTCGGCCATCGCGGCCCGTTTGCCGCCGGCCGCGGACGCGAGCGCCTTGAGGTCGAGCGAGCCGGCGACCGGGACCACGGCGACGGTCAGCGCCCCGTCGACGTCGGCGACCAGCGTCTTGAACACCCGCTCGGGAGCGGTGCCCAGCGCCTCGGCGGCCTCGCCGCCGTACGAGGCGGCCGCCGGGTCGTGCGCGTAGGCGTGGACGGTGAAGGCGGCGCCGTCCTGCTCCAGCGCGACGGTGGCGGGGGTGCCGCCCGCCTTCGCCTTGGACTTCCTGGCCATGGGGGATCGCCCTCCGTCAGTTGAGGCTGGCCGGCTGACGGGTCAGGTCGACGGCGGGCAGCGAGGGGAGCTTGCCGATCACGGCGGCCTCGCGGCGCAGCAGCGGCAGCTCGGCCGCGAGCCGCGCCGCGGTGTCCGGTGCTTCCAGCAGCAGCTGCTTGGCGGGCGTCTCGAAGATCGTCGCGGCGGCCACCAGATACGACAGGACCGACGGGTCGTCCGGCAGCTCCTGCACCGTGACGAGTGTGCGGTCCTGGGCTCCGGCGAGGCGCTTCTGATAGGTGCGGAAGGCTCTGGCGACACCGGCGGCCAGCGTGCCCGCCCCCTCGCCCTGCTCCTCCGGCAGCTCCTCCACCTCGGCGGTCAGATACGGCCCGGACGCGTCGACCGACAGCAGGCGGAAGCGGGTGGTGCCGGTGGCGACCAGCTCGAAGCCGCCGTCCTCGCGCTCGCCGATGGTGGCGGCCTCCGCGATGCACCCGACCTGGAACAGCGCCTTGGCCGGGTCGGGACCGAGCCCCGCGCCCGCGGTGGTGTCCATCCCGTCGGGGCCGGTCGGAGCCACCTCGGTCCCGTCCTTGATGGCGATCACGGCGAAGCGGCGCGGGGCGTCCTCGGGCAGCGCGAGCAGATCGCCCACGAGCGCGCGGTACCGCTCCTCGAAGATGTGCAGGGGCAGAACGAGACCCGGGAAAAGGGCCGAGTTCAGCGGGAAGAGCGGAAGGCGAGCGGTCACAATCGGACAGCGTACGTGCTGCTCCGGTCGCCGGACGGGGTGCTTTCGCCGCGCAAGCTTCACCGGGTCGCCCCGTACCCTCCCCATCGCGACACGAGCTACCCCCTGCGCAGCAGCCGGGAGGCGCCCGCCGCGACGGTGGTGGCCAGGATCCAGCCCAGCAGGACGAGGACGGTGGCCGCCCACTGCGCTCCGCCGGACGGATTCCAGGCCTTGTCCTGGCCGAGGTCGATGACGGGCAGCAGCAGGTCGAGGGCGTACAGCGGTCCGCTCCAGTGCGGGGCCTCGCCGGGATTGAGCGCGGGCGGCGCGTGCAGGCTGAAGAAGGCCGTGCCGACCGCCCACAGCACCGCCATCCACAGCGCGGCGCGCCCCGGCCGGTAGCCGTACCCGACGGTGACGTCCTGGAGGTACCCCCAGACCCTGCCCGCCGGCGGCAGCACCTCGCGGCGCCGCCGCTGCTTGGCGAGCAGCACCTCGCGTGCCTCGGAGTCCTCACCGCCCGCCCGCAGGGCCGAGGCGAGGTGTTCGTACGGTTCCGGGCTGTACTCGGGCGTGGCGGCGGCCAGCCACGCGATGCGGTCGCGCATCGGGAACGCGCCCGCCGGGCTGAGCGTGGTGTAGCTGAAGCCCGCCAGGTCCAGCCCGCCGGACTCCGGCCAGCTCTGCCGGGTGTCGGTGAGATTGCCCACCCGGGCGCCGGCCAGCGAGACGGTGCCGGTCGGCGGCTGGCCGAGGGTGAAGCGCAGCTCCGGCGTCTGGATGCGGCGCAGCGACAGCTGCTGGTTGCCGGTGAGCCGGAACCGCGCGCGGGTGATGATCACCGCGTTGCCGAACCGCCCGTCGTCCAGCCGGACCGCGCCGTTGCAGCTGAAGTTGCGGGTCCGCACCCCGGCCGGCGGGGTGCCGCCGAGGTCGCTGCCGGTCGCGATCCAGCCCGCGCTCAGGTACAGGGTGTGCTCGACGGTGACCCGCGCCGCGTTCAGCGCGTAGCGGCCGTAGGGGTTGTGCAGCAGGCTGCCGCGCAGGCTCAGCCGGCCGCCGATCCGGGCGCTGCGCAGGCTGATCTCGCCGGTGGCGTGCATCAGCTCGGCCTCGACGTCCTGGGCGACGCTGAGGCCGTCGGCGGCGATCGCCCGCCCGTGCCGGTCGCGCCCCACCGTGAGCTGGTTGAGCAGCAGGTCGGTGCCGATGTGCGCGTCGGTGAGCCGGATCCCGCCTTCGATGGAGCACTGCGGCAGATGCAGATCGCCGGTGGTGGTGAGGCGGGCCGCCTCCAGGCGGGGGATCGAGCAGTGCACCATGCGCAGCGTCGTGAACTGGCACTCGGGCAGCAGGATCTGCTGGTCGAAGTGGCAGTCGTGCAGCTCCACGTACGGGGTGACCTGGCCGCCCGACAGGTTCAGCTGACCGCTGATCCGGGCCCCGGAGAGCTTGACGCACGCGACCCGGCCGGGCTCGGCGGGCGGGCCGTCCAGCAGAAGCGTGGCGATCACCTCGGCGCGTACCGTCCGCTCCGGGCCCCAGGGGCGGTCGGTGACCGGGTCGTCCCGCTCGGGGATGCCGGTGCGCAGGTCCTGCACCACACCGCGGCGGTAGGCGGTCCACAGGTCCTGCTCGGCCTGGGTCCAGTCCTCCGGCGCCCTGATCCCCGACCCCTCGGCCACCGCGTCCCCTCCCGGTCCTGCGTCACGCCGTGCGACACACGGAACGGTAGCGGCGGGAGATCGTTCCGCGGGACGTATCAGGGAGTGGAACCGGAGAACGGCCGAGAACAGCGTTCCCTACACTTGACAGGGTGATCTCCCGAATCGATCTGCGTGGTGCCGCCTTCCCCGAGGGCGGCATCGACCGCGACCTGCTGCCCCGTGCCGAGTTCGACGTGGAGGCCGCCCTGGAACAGGTGCGGCCCATCTGCGAGGACGTACGCCATCGGGGAACCGCGGCGCTGATCGACTACGCGCGGAAGTTCGACGGCGTCACCCTGGAGCGCGTCCGGGTGCCCGCCGAGGCGCTGTCGACCGCCCTGGCCGAGCTGGACCCGAAGATCCGCGCCGCCCTGGAGGAGTCGATCCGCCGGGCCCGGATCGTCCACCGCGAGCAGCGCCGTACCGACACGACGGTGCAGGTCGTGCCGGGTGGCACGGTCACCGAGCGCTGGGTGCCCGTCGAGCGCGTCGGGCTGTACGTGCCGGGCGGCCTGGCCGCCTACGCGTCGTCCGTGGTGATGAACGTGGTCCCGGCGCAGGAGGCCGGCGTCGAGGGCATCGCCGTCTCGTCGCCCCCGCAGAGGGACTTCAGGGGCCTGCCCAACCCGACGATCCTCGCCGCGTGCGCCCTGCTCGGAGTGGACGAGGTGTACGCCGCCGGCGGCGCCCAGGCCATCGCCATGTTCGCGTACGGCACCGAGGAGTGCCGCCCGGTCAACCTGGTCACCGGCCCCGGCAACATCTACGTCGCCTCGGCGAAGCGGCTGCTCAAGGGCCGGATCGGCATCGACGCGGAGGCCGGTCCCACCGAGATCGCCGTCCTCGCCGACGACACCGCCGACCCGGTGCACGTCGCCGCGGACCTGATCAGCCAGGCCGAGCACGACACCCTGGCGGCGGCCGTGCTGGTCACCACCTCGGTGGAGCTGGCCGAGCGGGTCGAGAAGGAGCTGGCCGCGCAGGCCGCCGTCACCAAGCACAGCGAGCGCATCCTGACCGCGCTGGCCGGCCGGCAGTCGGCCGTGGTGCTGGTCGACACGATCGACCAGGGCCTCGCCGTCGTCGACGCCTACGGCGCGGAGCACCTGGAGATCCAGACCGCGGACGCCGCGGCCGTCGCCGCCCGGGTCCGCAACGCCGGCGCGATCTTCGTCGGCGCCTACGCCCCCGTCTCGCTCGGCGACTACTGCGCCGGCTCCAACCACGTCCTGCCCACCGGCGGCTGCGCCTGCCACTCCTCGGGCCTGTCCGTGCAGTCGTTCCTGCGCGGCATCCACGTCGTGGACTACAGCCGCGACGCCCTCGCCGAGGTCACCCACCACGTGGTGACGCTCGCGGACGCCGAGGACCTGCCCGCGCACGGCGCCGCGCTGCGCGCGCGCTTCGAGTGGCAGGTACCCCGGTGACCGGGACCCGTAGAAGCATCGACGACCTCCCCATCCGGGACGAGCTGCGCGGCCAGACCCCGTACGGCGCGCCCCAGCTCGACGTCCCCGTCCGGCTGAACACCAACGAGAACCCGTACCCGCTGCCCGAGGCGCTCGTGCGGCGGATCGGCGAGCGGGTCACCGCGGCCGCCCGGGAGCTGAACCGCTACCCGGACCGGGACGCGGTGGAGCTGCGCACCGAGCTGGCCGCGTACCTCGGCCGCACCGCCGGGCACCAGGTCTCCAGGGAGCAGGTGTGGGCCGCCAACGGCTCCAACGAGGTCATTCAGCAGCTGCTGCAGACCTTCGGCGGCCCCGGGCGCAGCGCGATCGGCTTCGAGCCCTCGTACTCGATGCACGCGCTGATCTCGCGCGGCACCGGCACCGAGTGGATCTCCGGGCCGCGCCGCGAGGACTTCACCATCGACGTCGCCGCCGCCGTGGCGGAGATCGCCGCCCGCCGGCCCGACGTGGTCTTCATCTGCTCCCCGAACAACCCCACCGGCACGGCGGTCGCCGCCGAGACGGTGCTGGCGCTCTACGAGGCCGCACAGGCCGCGAAGCCGTCGCTGGTCGTCATCGACGAGGCGTACGTCGAGTTCTCGCACCGGCCGTCGCTGCTGCCGCTCATCGAGGGCCGGCCGAACCTGGTGGTCAGCCGCACGATGTCGAAGGCGTTCGGCGCGGCGGGGCTGCGCCTCGGCTACCTCGCCGCGGACCCGGCCGTCGTGGACGCCGTCCAGCTGGTGCGCCTGCCGTACCACCTGTCGGCCGTCACCCAGGCCACCGCGCTCGCGGCGCTGGAGCACACCGATACGCTGCTGGGGTACGTCGCGCAGCTCAAGGCCGAGCGGGACCGCCTGGTCACCGAGTTGCGCGCCCTGGGCTGCGAGGTCACGGACTCCGACGCGAACTTCGTGCAGTTCGGCCGGTTCGCGGACAGCCACGCCGCCTGGCAGGCGATCCTCGACCGCGGGGTCCTCGTCCGCGACAACGGTGTACCGGGATGGCTGCGGGTCACCGCGGGCACCCCGGAGGAGAACGACGCGTTCCTGGACGCGGTTCGCGCAATGCAGAAGGAGACCGTATGACCCGCGTGGGCCGTGTGGAACGCACCACCAAGGAGACGTCCGTCGTCGTCGAGATCGACCTGGACGGCAGGGGCGACGTCTCCGTCTCCACCGGTGTCGGCTTCTACGACCACATGCTCGACCAGCTCGGCCGCCACGGACTCTTCGACCTGTCGGTCAAGACCGAGGGCGACCTGCACATCGACACCCACCACACCATCGAGGACACCGCCCTCGCGCTCGGTGCCGCCTTCCGGCAGGCGCTCGGCGACAAGGTCGGGATCTACCGCTTCGGCAACTGCACGGTGCCGCTGGACGAGTCCCTCGCCCAGGTCACCGTGGACCTGTCGGGCCGTCCGTACCTGGTGCACACCGAGCCCGAGAACATGGCTCCCATGATCGGCTCGTACGACACGACGATGACCCGGCACATCCTGGAGTCCTTCGTCGCGCAGGCCCAGATCGCCCTGCACGTCCACGTCCCGTACGGCCGCAACGCGCACCACATCGTGGAGTGCCAGTTCAAGGCCCTGGCCCGCGCCCTGCGGTACGCCTCGGAGCGTGACCCGCGCGCGGCCGGCATCCTCCCCTCGACCAAGGGCGCACTGTGAACACCGCATCGACCGTCTACATCGTCCTCGGGCTCTTCCTCCTCGGCGGCGTCTACTCCTTCTGGAAGCAGAAGCTCCCGACGGGCGTCATCGTCCTGCTCGGCATCGGCGCGCTCATGGCGTTCGGTGCCGGCGTGATGTCGCTGTAGGGGGGCCGCCATGAGCAAGAGCGTGGTTGTCCTCGACTACGGATTCGGCAACGTCCGCTCGGCCGAGCGCGCGCTGGCGCACGTCGGCGCCGATGTCGAGATCACCAGTGACTTCGACCGGGCCATGAACGCCGACGGGCTGCTGGTGCCCGGCGTCGGGGCGTTCGAGGCCTGCATGACCGGGCTGAAGTCGGTGCGCGGCGAGTGGATCATCGGCCGGCGGCTGTCCGGCGGCCGTCCCGTGATGGGAATCTGCGTCGGCATGCAGATCCTGTTCGCGCGCGGCGTGGAGCACGGCACCGAGACCGAGGGCTGCGACGAATGGCCCGGCACGGTCGAGCCGCTGCGCGCCCCGATCGTCCCGCACATGGGCTGGAACACGGTCAAGGCGCCCGAGGACAGCCGGCAGTTCGCCGGCCTCGACGCCGACGCCCGCTTCTACTTCGTGCACTCGTACGCGGTCCGGGAGTGGGAGCTGGAGGTCACCAACCCCCACATCCGCTCCCCGAAGGTCACCTGGGCCACGCACGGAGAGCCCTTCGTCGCCGCCGTGGAGAACGGCCCGCTGTGGGCCACCCAGTTCCACCCCGAGAAGTCCGGCGACGCCGGTGCGCAGTTGCTGACCAACTGGCTCGACCACCTCTAGAACCTCAGGGACGTCACTTCCTATGGCTACGAACCGCCTCGAACTCCTTCCCGCCGTCGACGTCCGTGACGGCCAGGCCGTCCGCCTCGTCCATGGCGAGTCCGGCTCCGAGACGTCCTACGGCGACCCGCTGGCCGCCGCCCTCGCCTGGCAGCAGGCGGGCGCCGAGTGGCTGCACCTGGTGGACCTGGACGCGGCCTTCGGCACCGGCGACAACCGGGCGCGGATCGCCGAGGTCGCGGGGTCCATGGACATCAAGGTCGAGCTGTCCGGCGGCATCCGCGACGACGCGTCGCTCGCGGCGGCGCTGGCCACCGGCTGCACCCGCGTCAACCTCGGCACCGCCGCCCTGGAGACGCCCGAGTGGGTCGCCAAGGTCATCGCCGAGTTCGGCGACCGCATCGCGGTCGGACTGGACGTCCGGGGCACCACCCTGCGCGGCCGCGGCTGGACCCGCGACGGCGGCGATCTGTTCGAGACGCTCGCCCGTCTGGACTCCGAGGGGTGCGCCCGGTACGTCGTCACCGACATCGCGAAGGACGGGACCCTCCAGGGACCCAACCTGGAACTGCTGAAGAACGTGTGCGCGGCCACCGACAAGCCTGTCGTCGCGTCCGGTGGTGTCTCGTCGCTCGACGACCTGCGCGCGATCGCCACGTTGGTACCCGAAGGTGTCGAAGGCGCCATCGTGGGCAAGGCCCTTTACGCCAAGGCGTTCACCTTGGAAGAGGCGTTGGAGGCCGTTTCACGATGACCGAATCCCCCGCAGTACGTCGCGTGCAGTCCGACCACAGCCATTGGGAAGAGGCCATGGGCTTCGCCCGTGCCGTCGGGGCCGGCGACCGGGTCATCGTCGCGGGCACCATGCCCCTGGTCGGCGGCGTGGTGCGGGGCGAGGGCAGCCCGTACGAGCAGACCCTGCTCGCCTTCGGCAACGCGATCGCCGCGCTGGAGCCGTTCGGCCTCGGGGCCGACAGTGTCATCCGCACCCGGATGTACCTCAGCCACGCCCGGGACGCGGAGGACGTCGGCCGCGCCCACAAGGAGCTGTTCGGCGAGGTGCGGCCGGCCGGGACGATGGTCGTGGTCAACGGCTTCGTCGATTCCCGGGTGCTGGTCGAGGTCGAGGTCGAAGCGTATCGAGGAGCCCCGGAATGACCCTCGCGGTCCGAGTCATCCCCTGCCTGGACGTGGACAACGGCCGCGTCGTCAAGGGCGTCAACTTCCAGAATCTGCGGGACGCCGGCGACCCCGTCGAGATGGCCAAGCTCTATGACGCCGAGGGCGCCGACGAGCTGACGTTCCTGGACATCACCGCCTCCTCGGGCGACCGCGAGACCACCTACGACGTGGTGCGCCGCACCGCCGAGCAGGTCTTCATCCCGCTCACCGTCGGCGGCGGGGTCCGCACCGCCGACGATGTCGACAAACTGCTGCGCGCCGGCGCGGACAAGGTGGGCGTCAACACCGCGGCCATCGCCCGCCCTGAGCTGATCCGGGAGATCGCCGAACGGTTCGGGCGGCAGGTGCTCGTGCTGTCCGTGGACGCCCGGCGGAACGAAACCGGCGGCTTCGAGGTCACCACGCACGGCGGCCGGCGCGGCACCGGTATCGACGCCGTCGAGTGGGCGCACCGCGCCGCGGAGCTGGGCGCGGGGGAGATCCTGCTGAACTCGATGGACGCCGACGGCACCAAGGACGGCTACGACCTCGACATGATCGAGGCCGTCCGCAAGCACGTCACCGTCCCCGTCATCGCCTCCGGCGGCGCCGGCCGGCTCGCCGACTTCGCCCCCGCGGTGGCGGCCGGTGCCGACGCGGTGCTGGCGGCGTCGGTCTTCCACTTCGGGGACCTGCGCATCGGGGACGTCAAGAACGCGCTGCGCGAGGCCGGGCACCCGGTCCGCTGAGGAGTCTGCCGGCTCAGCGGCCCTTGGCCAGGGCCCGCAGGTACTCGCGGTTCATCGCCGCGATGGACGGCAGCGGGATGCCCTTCGGGCAGGCGGTGGCGCACTCACCGGTGTTGGTGCAGCCGCCGAAGCCCTCGGCGTCCATGGTGCCGAGCATGTCCAGCACCCGGGACTCCCGCTCGGGCGCCCCCTGCGGCAGCACGTTGAGGTGGACGACCTTCGCCGCGGTGAAGAGCATCGCCGAGCCGTTGGGGCAGGCTGCCACGCACGCGCCGCAGCCGATGCACTCGGCGTGCTCGAAGGCGGTGTCGGCGACCGGCTTGGGCACCGCGGTGGCGTGCGCCTCCGGGGCGGCGCCGGTGGGCGCGGTGATCCAGCCGCCGGAGCCGATGATGCGGTCGAAGGCGGACCGGTCCACGACGAGGTCCTTGACAACGGGGAACGCGGATGCGCGCCACGGCTCGACGTCGACGGTGTCGCCGTCGGCGAAGTGCCGCATGTGGAGCTGGCAGGTGGTGGTCCGCTCGGGGCCGTGCGCCCGGCCGTTGATGACCATGCCGCAGGCGCCGCAGATACCCTCGCGGCAGTCGTGGTCGAACGCGACGGGCTCGTCACCGGCGAGGATCAGCTCCTCGTTCAGGTGGTCCAGCATCTCCAGGAACGACATGTCGGCGGAGATGCCGGTGACGTCATAGGTGGTCATCCGGCCCGGCTCGTCGGGGCCGGACTGCCGCCAGATGCGCAGGGTCAGGTTCACGAGTAGCTCCGCTGGGTGGGGTGGACGTGGTCGAAGACGAGTTCCTCGCGGTGCAGGACGGGAGCGCGGCCGAGGCCGGTGAACTCCCAGGCGGCGGCGTACGCGAACCGCTCGTCGTCGCGGGCGGCCTCGCCGTCCGGGGTCTGGCTCTCCTCACGGAAGTGGCCGCCGCACGACTCGGCGCGGTGCAGGGCGTCCAGGCACATCAGTTCGGCGAGTTCCAGATGGTCGGCGATGCGGTTGGCCTGCTCCAGCGACTGGTTGAGGTCGGCGCCGGAGCCGGGGACCTTCACCCGGCGCCAGAACTCGTCGCGCAGTTGCGGGATGCGGTCCAGCGCCTTGCGCAGCCCGGTCTCGGTCCGCGCCATGCCGCACTCGTCCCACAGCAGCTCGCCCAGTTCGCGGTGGAAGGACTCGGGGGTGCGGTCACCGTCGACGGCGAGCAGCAGGCTGAGGCGGTCCTCGGTGTCGGCGACGGCCTCGGCGACCGCCGGGTGCTCCGGGTCCACGGTGTCGTGCGGATGCCGGGCCAGGTAGTCGTTGAGGGTGGCCGGCAGGACGAAGTAGCCGTCGGCCAGGCCCTGCATGAGGGCGCTGGCGCCGAGCCGGTTGGCGCCGTGGTCGGAGAAGTTGGCCTCACCGACGGCGAACAGGCCGGGCACCGTGGTCTGCAGGTCGTAGTCGACCCACAGGCCGCCCATCGTGTAGTGGATCGCGGGATAGATCCGCATCGGGACCGCGTACGGGTCCTCCGCGGTGATCCGCTCGTACATCTCGAAGAGGTTGCCGTACTTCTCCTCCACCGGCGCGCGGCCCATCCTGGCGATGGCGTCGGCGAAGTCGAGGTAGACGCCCTGGCCGCCGGGCCCGACGCCGCGCCCCTCGTCACAGACGTTCTTCGCGGCGCGCGAGGCGATGTCGCGGGGGACGAGGTTGCCGAACGCCGGGTAGATCCGCTCGAGGTAGTAGTCCCGCTCGTCCTCGGGGATCGTGTTCGGCGGGCGTTCGTCGCCGCGCACCTTCGGGACCCAGATCCGGCCGTCGTTGCGCAGCGACTCGCTCATCAGCGTCAGCTTCGACTGGTGGTCGCCGGAGCGCGGGATGCAGGTGGGGTGGATCTGGGTGAAGCACGGGTTGGCGAAGTACGCGCCGCGCCGGTGGGCCCGCCAGATGGCGGTGGCGTTGGAGTTCTTGGCGTTGGTCGACAGGTGGAAGACGTTGCCGTAGCCGCCGGAGGCGAGCACGACGGCGTCCGCGAAGTAGGTGTCGATGCGCCCGGTGACCAGGTCGCGGGCGACGATGCCGCGCGCGCGGCCGTCGACCACGATCAGATCGAGCATCTCGGTCCGCGCGTGCATCTCGACCGAGCCGGCCGCGATCTGCCGGCTGAGCGCCTGGTACGCGCCGAGCAGCAGCTGCTGGCCGGTCTGCCCGCGGGCGTAGAAGGTGCGCGAGACCTGGACGCCGCCGAACGAGCGGGTGTCGAGCAGGCCGCCGTACTCGCGGGCGAACGGGACCCCCTGGGCGACGCACTGGTCGATGATCTCCACCGACACCTGCGCCAGGCGGTGCACGTTGGACTCGCGGGCGCGGAAGTCGCCGCCCTTGACGGTGTCGTAGAACAGCCGCTGCACCGAGTCGCCGTCGTTGCGGTAGTTCTTCGCCGCGTTGATGCCGCCCTGCGCGGCGATGGAGTGCGCCCTGCGGGGCGAGTCCTGGTAGCAGAACTGCACGACGTTGTAGCCCTGTTCGGCGAGCGTGGCGCCGGCCGCGCCGCCGGCCAGTCCGGTGCCGACCACGATGACGGTGTACCGGCGGCGGTTGGCCGGGTTCACCAGCTTCGCCTCGAAGCGGCGGCGGTCCCAGCGCTCCGCGATCGGGCCGTCGGGGGCCTTGGTGTCGACGACGGGCTCGCCGGTGGTCCAGTGCGGGTAGGCGGTCATGTCAGCTCACGACTCCAGTCATGACGGCAACGGGTACGGCGATGAATCCGCAGGTCAGGACGAGCGCCAGGACGTTGGCGACGGCCTTCAGCGCGCGGTCCCGCCGGGCGTTGTTGGCGCCGAGGGTCTGTGCGGCGCTCCAGAAGCCGTGCCGGATGTGCAGGCCGAGGGCGAGCATCGCCACGATGTAGATGACGTCGGCGTACCAGGTGCGGAAGTCCGCGACGATGTTCTCGTAGGGGTGGTGCGCCTGGCCGCGCGGATTCACCGTCAGCGTCGTCAGGTCGAGGATGTGCCAGACGATGAACAGCGCGAGGATCACCCCGCCCCAGCGCATGGTGCGGGTGGCGTAGCTCGCACGCTGCCGCCGGTGGGCGTACTGCGCGGGCCGGGCGGCCCGGTCCCGCCGGCTGAGCTGGTACGCGGCGACGCCGTGCAGCACGACGGCCGCCACCAGGCCCAGCCGCATCAGCCACAGGAACCAGCCGTGGTGCAGCACCGGCTCGCCGATGGTGCGCAGCCAGTCCGCGTAGGCGTTGAACTCCGGGGCGCCGAAGAAGATCTTGAGATTGCCGAGCATGTGCCCGACGAGGAACATCAGCATCGCCACACCGGTGACGGCCATGACCGCCTTCTTGCCGACGGTCGAACGCCACAGGGTCGCCGCCGGGGATGGTCGCCGTTCGGTACGTGTCGCCAGTGCCATGGGAAGGACGCTAGGGCCGGCCCTCGGCATTCGTCCAAGACATGATCCAGCTGCTTCCGATAGCCAGTGACTATGACGCGGCCTACGCTGGACGCATGCAGCTGAACCAGCTCCAGTACTTCGCCGCCGTCGCGGACCTGCGGCACTTCACCCGCGCCGCCGAGAGCGTCCACGTGGCCCAGCCGTCGCTGTCCCAGCAGATCCGGGCGCTGGAACGGGAGCTGGGCGCCGAGCTGTTCCACCGCGCCCGGGGCCACATCACCCTCACCGACGCGGGGGAGGCACTGCTGCCGTTGGCCCGCCGCATCCTGGCCGACACCGAGACCGCGCGCCGCGAGGTCCAGGAGGTCGCGCAGCTCCGGCGCGGCCGGGTGCGCCTCGGGGCGCCGCCGAGCCTCTGCGCCAGCCTGGTGCCGGACGTTCTCAAGGACTTCCACCGGCGCTACCCCGGAGTCGAGCTGGTGGTCCACGAGGACGGCTCGCAGGACCTCGTGCGGGTGCTGGCCGCCGGGGAGCTCGACCTCGCCCTGATCATCACCCCGCTGCCCGTCCAGGCCCCCGCCCTGGCCACCGAGGAGCTGCTGCGCGAGGAACTGGTGGTGGTCTCGGCGCCGTCCGAGCCGGCTCCGGTGCGCCGTGGGGGCCTGCGGATCGAGGAGCTGCGCGGCCGTCCCATGGTGATGTTCCGGCGCGGCTACGACCTGCGGGAGCACACCCTCGCGGCCTGCCGCGCGGCCGGCTTCGAACCGTCCTTCTCCGTCGAGGGCGGCGAGATGGACGCGGTTCTCGGCTTCGTCCGCGCCGGGCTCGGTGTGGCCGTGGTCCCGAGCATGGTCGCGGAACGCTCGGGGCTGCGCATCGCCGCGTTCGCGGCGCCCGGCCTGCACCGCACCATCTCGGTCGCCCACCGCGGCGACGTCTCGCCGCCCCGCGCCGCCCGGGAGCTGCGCCGCATCCTGCTGGAAGCGACCCGGGGCCGCTGACCGTCCTCCTCCGGCGGGCTGCCCGGTGGATGCACAACATTGGTTGCGAAAATATGGTTGCGCAAATTTCCCTTCCTAAATACTGTTATCGACGTGACGGACGACAGGAACCAACGGATCACCGATCTCGACGCGCTCAAGGTGTTCACCCACCCGCTGCGCATCAAGCTCTACCGGGCGCTCGTCGCCGCGCAGTCCCGGGCCGCGACTGCCTCGCAGCTGTCGGACCAGGTTGACGAGGCGGTCTCGCTGGTCAGTTATCACCTGCGGAAGATGGCCGCGCACGGCTTCATCGTCGAGGCGCCGGAGAAGAGCACCGACGGCCGCGAGCGGTGGTGGAAGGTGTCCCCGGAGCGCGGATTCACCTTCCACAACGCGGACTTCGCGGACCGGCCCGAAGGGGTCGCCGTCCTGAGCCAGGTCACCCGCCAGCTGCTGGCGACCCGCGGCGAGCGGTACGAGGCCTACCTGGACGAACAGGCCGCCTGGCCCAGCGAGTGGACCAACGCCTCGTTCACCTCCGAGTACCTGCCCCGGCTGACCGCGGCCGAACTCCAGGAGCTGGCCGACGACATGGGCGCTCTGATGGACCGCTGGAACGCCCGCAGCCGCGCTGCCGACGAGGCCGGCGAGGACGAGGGCCGCGAACACGTGGCCGTCCACCTGTACGGATTCCCCACCCGCCTCTGACGCCTTCCGGCTCTCGCCGGCATGTTCTCCGACGTTCCGCCAACGCTCCTCCGCCCAGAAGGAGGCCGCCGTATGCCGGCGCCCGGCACCGCCCTGCCCAGAACCGGAATCCAGGCCCCCGCCCGGCCCGCCCACCGGGACGGCAACGTCCTGCGCTGGCTGGCCGCGTACACCGCCTCCGTGATCGGCGACAGCGTCTACTTCCTCGCCCTCGGCTGGGCCGCCAACCAGGTCGGTGGTCCGGCCGAGGCGGGGCTGGTCATGGCCGTCGGCGCGGTGCCGCGCGCCCTGCTCATGCTCGGCGGGGGAGTGATCGCCGACCGGGTCGGCCCCCGGCGGGTGGTCATCGGCAGCGATGCGATCCGCTGCCTGGTGGTCCTGGCGGTGGCGGCCGCCCTCGCCCTGGCCGCGCCGGGACTGTGGCTGCTCGTCACCATGGCGCTCGTCTTCGGCGTCGTCGACGCGCTCTTCATGCCTGCCGTCGGCGCGCTGCCGCCCCGGATCACCAGCCCCGACCAGCTCGTCCGCGTCCAGGGCCTGCGCTCCCTCACCGTGCGGGCCGGCACCATGGCCGGGCCTCCGCTCGGAGGCATGGCGATGGCGGTGCACGGCCCGGCCGCCGCGTTCGGCGTCGCCGGCGGACTGTTCGCGGTCTCGCTGGCCCTGCTGCTCGCCGTACGGATCGCCCCGCTGCCGCCGGACGACACCGCCGGCGCGGCGGCCCGCCCGACCCCCTGGCAGGACTTGCTGGACGGCCTGCGCCACATCCGCCGCCATCCGCTGATCGGTCCGCTCGTGCTGTCCGGCGCGATCAGCGAACTCGGCTGCGCCGGCCCGCTCAACATCGGCCTGGTGCTGCTCGCGAGCGACCGGGGCTGGGGCGCGTCCGGCCTCGGCTGGATCGTCAGCGCCTTCGGCGCCGGGGCCGCGGTGAGCGCGCTGCTGCTGACCGTGGTGGGCCGGCTGCCGCGGGCCGGCGCCGTACAGATCTGCACGCTGGTGGTGGGGTCGGCGGCCCTCGGCTCTCTCGGGCTCGCGCCCTCCCTGCCCTTGGCGGTGGGCCTCGCCGCGCTGAGCGGGCTGGTGTGCGGGGTCTGCGGCGGGCTGTCGTTCGCGCTGGTCCAGGCCGCGACCGCGCCGGCGTACCTCGGCCGGGTCGGCTCCGTGATGAGCCTGACCGGCCTCGGTATCGCCCCGCTGAGCTATCCGCTGTTCGGTGCGGCCGTCACGGCCTGGGGCGCCGCGCCGGTCTTCCTCGCCTCCGGCGCCCTGAGCGCGCTGGGCGCCGCCGTCGGCCTGGTCTCGCCCACCGTTCGCCGCGCGGAACTGCCACGGCAGAAGTCGGTGCGCTGAGAGCTGCGCCGGCCCGGGGCACTACAGGCCGAGGTCGGCCTCGTACACCCTCGCCACCGCCGCCTTGTCACCCTCGGTCTCGACCCGTGCCGCGTCCTGGCGGCCGAGGGCGAAGACCGTCAGCTCGCCCGGCTCGCCGGTGACCGTCACGACCGGGGTGCCCTTGTGGGCGACGGCGGTCTGGCCGTCGGGGCGGCGCAGCACCAGCCCGACCGGGGACTTGCGGCCCGCGACCCTGGCCATGCGCTCCAGGCGCTTCCAGAGGGTGTCGGAGAAGACGCCGTCCAACTCGCGGGGCGTCCAGTCCGGCTGGGCACGGCGGACGTCCTCGGAGTGGACGAAGAACTCGACGGTGTTGGCCGCCTCGTCGATCTGCTTGAGCGCGAACGGCGACATCCGTGGCGGCCCGGTGCGGATGAGCTGCACCAGCTCCTCGAACGGCTTCGCCGCGAACTCCCGCCGCACGCGCTCCATCCGGGCCGCGAGCTGCGGGATCACGATCCCGGCCGCCGCGTCGCTGCGGCGTTCGCGGACGACGACGTGTGCGGCCAGATCCCGGGCGGTCCAGCCCTTGCAGAGCGTCGGGGCACCCGCCCCGGCGTTCTCCAGCAGATCGGCGAGGAGCAGACGTTCACGCTGCGCATGAGTCGACATGACGTCAGGTTAGGTCCACCCCTCGCCGGGCGGCTACGGCAGGGCCTTGGTGAGCTTCTTGCCGTCGACCTTGTTGCTGAGGGTCAGCGAGCAGGAGATCGTGTTCTTGCGCTGGATCTGGTACGTCATGAGCGACGGGTAGAGCGCGTAGTAGTAGTACGTCTTGCCATCGGCCGGAATGCGGGCGAGACGCTTCTTGGCGTCCGGCTCGCACAGCTTCAGCACCTTGGTCTGGAGCTCGGTCTCGGTGGCGAAGGTGCCGGTCAGGGTCTCGTTCGCGACGACCTCGCCGTCGTGCGGGGAGCTGCACGAGCGGGTCGTGACGATGGACACGCTGCTGTCCAGGCCCGGGTGGTCGAAGCACTTGCCGGGGTTGAGCACGACGTACGGCACCAGGTCCGACGTCGGGGCGCTGGTGGTGGGCAGGCCGGTGGTCGGCAGGTTGGTGGGGATGTCGAGCGTCGGCAGGTCGGTCGGCAGGGTCACCGTGGGCGTCGGCGACGAGGAGGTGGACGACGAGCTGGAGCTCGCGAGCACGTCCGGCTTCTTGTCGCCGTCGCCGCCGGTGGCCAGGACGATGCCGCCGATTATTGCCCCGACGACGACCACCGCGCCGATCGCGATCGCCACGTTCCGCCCGTTGTTGTTGCCGCCACCGGGAGGCGGCGGGTAACCGCCGCCCTGCGGGTAGCCGTAACCGCCACCGGGAGGCGCCGGCGGCCCGGGAGGTCCGGGCGGGCCGTAGCCGCCCTGGCCCCCTTGGCCGCCCTGCGGGTAGCCGTAACCGCCCTGGCCTCCTTGCGGATAGCCGTAGCCGCCGTCACCCGGCGGAGGAGGTGGCGTCGGCGGACCAAAGTTCTGCGGCGGACCGAAGCCGCCACCTTGCCCTGGTGGCAGCTGACCGTTCGGCGGAGGCGGAGGAAAACCCATGCACGCAGGATGCCCCATACGGGTGACAACGGCGAGCGACTGGGGAATCGAGCTCGGCCGAACTGCCGTGTTCCTCACCGAACGCACCTTTTGGACTGCGCGAAACGTGATAAGTGGCGGCGGCACAATAGAGGTATGTCCGACACCCCCGCCCCGCCGCCCGCCTCCCCGTCCTCCCCGCTCGACCCCGCCGTGGCCGCCCGGCTCAAGCGCACCGCCGACGGGCTCGTGCCCGCCATCGCGCAGCAGTACGACACCGGTGAGGTGCTGATGCTCGGCTGGATGGACGACGAGGCGCTGCACCGCACCCTCACCACCGGCCGCTGCACGTACTGGAGCCGCAGCCGCGGCGAGTACTGGGTCAAGGGCGACACCTCGGGACACGTCCAGCACGTCAAGTCCGTCGCCCTGGACTGCGACGGCGACACCCTGCTCGTCAAGGTCGACCAGACCGGTGCCGCCTGCCACACCGGCGACCGCACCTGCTTCGACGCCGACCCGCTGCCGCTGGGCCCCTGAGCGCCGCCCCCGGTCACGGGCCGGCGTAATGGGTTTCGGCCACTGTGGCAAGCTGTCGATCCGCGGATCGACGGGAGGGCTCGATGACGGACCTGGGATACGACCTGGGGGCGCTGGACGCGTTCACCGGCCAGCTCACCCGGATCAAACGGGGGCTCGAAACCAGCCACTCGGTGATCGACTCCTTCGACTCCGACTACGGCGACGGCCGGGTCCGCGACGCGATGCACCACTTCGAGAAGCGCTGGCGTGACGGCCGCGGCCACGTCGAGAACACGGCCGGCGTCCTGTCCTCGATGGTCACCGAGGCCGTGAAGGCCTACACCAAGGTCGACGAGGACCTCGCCAGGCAACTGCGCGACGGCACCAAGGCACCGCAGTGAGCGGCCCCAGGTTCGACACGGGCGTCGGCTACACCCTTCGCGTGCCCGGCAGCTGGTTCGAGGTCGACGTCCGCCCCGCGACCCGGGCCGCCTCGGCGGCCGACCTCGTCAGCCGCCGCCTCACCGACCTGCCCGAGCTGCGCGAGCGCCGCTCCGACATCGTCCGGCTGCTGCGCAACCAGGCGGCCGCCGCCTGGAACGCCGGCGCCGTCTACTGCGCGGTGATGGCGGAATCGGTCGCGGACGGGCTGCTGCCCGCCTGCGTCACCGTCTCCTTCGTCGCGGGGCCCGTCGACGCGAGCAGCGACGCGGAGGACCGGCTGTCCCCGCTGCTCGCACCGCTCAGCGCGAAGACGGCGAAGGCCGAGGGCGACCCCTGGACCGAGCTGTCCACCGTCGAGCTCCCGGAGGCCGGGCCGGCCGCCCGCAGCCACGGGATCGAGGACATCGAGGACGAGTCGGGCCGCCCGATGCGCGTCGTGACGATGCAGACCTTCGTGCCGCTGCGGGACGTCAACCGCGTCGCCATCGTCTCGTGCAGCAGTCCCGCCGTGGAGGTGGCACCGGCGCTGCTCGACGTCTTCGACGCCATCACCTCCACGTTCCGCCTGTTCCGCGCCACCGACCTCGTGGAGAGCGCGCAGTGAGCCGTCCCACCGACTGGCACGTCCTCGACCTCCACGAGGACCCGACACCGGGGGACGTCTTCCGGGTCCGCCAACTCGCCACCACCACGCGCCGGATCGCCGACGACGCGGAGGCCGCGTCCCGCAACGTACGGGCCCTCGCCGGGGATCACGCGACGATGACCTGGGTCGGCGCCGCCGGAGACGTCTTCAAGGAGGCGATCGGCAAGTTCCCCGGCCAGCTCGACAAGGTCGCGCACTCCCACCACCTCGCCGCCGACGCGCTGGACGGCTACGCGACGTCCCTGGACTCGGCGCAGAGCCAGGCGGACCGGGCGCTCTCCCAGGGCCGCCAGGTCTACGACCAGGTGAAGAGCCTGCACGCGCAGCTCGTCACCGCCAACGGCTCGCTCACGACGCTGAACAAGGCCGTCCCCGCTCCCGCGCCCGACCCCGACCAGGTCAAGGAGCAGGCCCGCAAGCACACCGCCGCCCAGGGCCAGGTCACCTCCCTGCAGTCGCAGCTCAGCGGCCCCCAGGCGCAGCTCGACGCCGCGAAGCGGCTCGCCGGGCAGGCGGCGGAGCTGCGCGACAGCGCCTCCGACACCGCGAGCAGGAAACTGCACGAGGCCGCCGACGCGGGCATCCCGCCGGACTCGTTCTGGCACAAGCTCGGGGACCTCGCCGCCAAGGCGTGGAACGGCCTCATCGTCGTCGCGAAGATCGTCGTCGCGGTCGGCGGGATCATCGCCCTCATCATCGGCGGCCCGATCGCGTGGATCGTCTTCGCGGCGGCGCTGCTGGTGCTCGCGGACACCATCGCGAAGTACACCCAGGGGAAAGCGACCCTGTGGGACGTGGCCCTGGCGGCGCTGAGCTGTATCCCCATGACGAAGGGCCTCACCTCGCTGGGCGCGCTCAAGGGCGCCTTCGCCGCCGAGGGACTGCTCGGCGTGGGCAGCCACCTGCTGGGCGCCGGATGGGGCGCGATCAAGGGCATCGGCACCGGCGCGATGGCCCTGTGGAAGGGCCGCTCGGCCATCCCGGGACTGCTGCGCGCCCTGCCGTTCACCGCGCTGGGCAAGCTGACGTCGATGGCCACCGAGCTGCGCTACGGCGCCTCGGGCGCCCTGACCGGCTTCGGCGCCGGCTTCGGCGACGGTGCGGGCCTCTTCGGCTCGTTCCGCTCCAGCCTCTCCGAGGGCCTGCAGGGCTGGCGCGGCGGCACCCAGGCGGCGTCGGAACTGCCGTCCCAGGGAGCGCGCGCCTGGCAGGGCTCGGGCGGCTACCCGGGCATCGACGTGTGGCACGACACCGTGATCGCGGCGGGCAGCAACGCCGAGGCGCTGCACCCGCGCATCACGGGATTCGCGATGCCGGAGGGGACGATGGCGTCGCTGGGCAACGACTCCGCCGAGATCAGCAAGGGAGTCCAGGTGGGACCGTCGGACCTCAACCCGTACATCCACCACGAGTACCGGACCGAGGGCGTCACCCTGCACTTCAACTCCGACGTGCCGGCGGCCGGCGCCCACGCGAACGCCAACCCGCAGTTCGGCGGGGGAGGCCTGCCGCAGTACTTCATCCCCGACGTGATGGCGCACATCGACTCCGGCGCCATCTCGGTCATCGACCACAGCGGCAACGTCCTGCCGGTCGCGCCCAACGGCATCGCCACCGTGGGCCCCGGCCAGAACATCCCGCTGCGCAACTTCGACCTGCCGTCCGGCTCCCCGATCCTGACCAACAACCAGACCGCCGCCACCGCCGCGGGCGGCACCACCATCGTCGGCGGGATCACCAGGAGCTCCGTGTACGGCTCCCAGCTCACGGCGCCGAGCCGGTGAGCGCCGCGACGCCCGACGGCGCCCGGACCCGGATCGCGGACTCCGGCACGCGGGAGAACCCGCACGCGCACCTCGATCCCGTGGTGGCCGCCGAGCTCTCCTGGGGGAACCGGATCGCGAAGGAGTGGCACATCGCCGACCCCCACTTCGGGGACTGGCTGCTCACGTTGGAGAAGCCCTTCCACGTGGACCGGCTCCGGGAGGCCTTCGTCTTTCCCGGCACCGTCCGGCTCGGCACCTACGCGAGGCGCTCGGACGGATCCGGCGGAGTCCGGATGTGCCTGGGCGACCAGCTGAACCTGCTGGGCATCGAGGCGCCGCTGCCCGCGGACCTGCCCGCCGTCACCGCGGAGATCGAGCTATGAGCAGCCGACCGGACCCGAACCAGAACCCGGCCCAGGACCCCAACCAGGACCGGACCGAGGTCTCCCCGCTGCTCTACCGGCTGGCCGACAGCGTCGTGCTGATCGGCGTGCGCGGCCCGGAGCCGCTCTACACGGACGTCTCCGGATCGCTGTGCGCGGTCGCGTACACCGAACCCGACGAGATCCGGCGCGATCTCCCCGACGGCTACCGGCTCTTCCAGATCACCGTTCCCGAACTGCTCGCGCAACTGCCGCCCGCGGCAGGTCTGATCATCAACCCGCGCGCCGCCTCGCCGATCCACGTGGCCGCCGAGGAGCGCGACGTGGTGATCGCGGCGGGCCTGCCCTTCCCGGCCGGCGCGTACATCAAGGTGAAGGCGGGCGCGGACCCGCAGCCCCGGCTGCTGGCCGCCGTGCTGCCGCGGATCGAGGCCATGGCCGCGGTGCGGCGGCTCTACCTCACGCGCTACCGGGTCGCGGACGCCCGGGAGAAGATCCTGGCGGTCTACGAGGTCGACGGCACCCCCGGCGCGGACGACGCCGCCGCGGACGCGGTCACGGCCGCCGCGGCCGACATCGCCCTCGCCGACCCGATGCAGGTCGTGGCCCTGGGCGACGTACCGGAGGAGCTGCGGGCCGTCATCCTCGCCGACGTCCGGCCCGCGTACGTCCGGCCCGACCCGCAGGGCTGAGCGGGCGCCCCCTCGCCCGCCCATTACGCTGCCGCTATGACCACCGCTACTGTCGCGCCCGACCTCGAGACGTTCCGCAAACTGGCGCAGGACCGCCGGGTGATCCCCGTCAGCCGCAGGCTGCTGGCGGACGGCGACACCCCGGTCGGGCTGTACCGCAAGCTCGCGGGCGAGCGGCCGGGGACGTTCCTGCTGGAGTCGGCGGAGAACGGCCGCTCCTGGTCCCGCTACTCCTTCGTCGGCGTGCGCAGCGCCGCGACGCTGACCGAGCGCGACGGCCAGGCGCACTGGCAGGGGACCCCGCCGGTGGGCGTGCCGACCGGCGGCGATCCGCTGGAGGCGCTGCGGGCCACCGTCGAGACGCTGCACACCCCGCGCGACCTGCACGCGGGCGGCGGACTGCCGCCGTTCACCGGCGGGATGGTCGGCTACCTCGGCTACGACGTCGTGCGCCGCCTGGAGAAGATCGGCGAGCACGGCGAGGACGAACTGCACCTGCCCGAGCTGACGATGCTGCTCACCTCGGACCTCGCGGTGCTGGACCACTGGGACGGCAGCGTGCTGCTGATCGCGAACGCGATCAACCACAACGACCTGGACACCGGCATCGACGAGGCGTACGCCGACGCCGTCGCCCGGCTGGACGCGATGGCGGCCGACCTGGCCCGGCCCGCCGTGTCCGCGGCCGTCGAACTGCCCGCCTCGCGGCTGCCGGAGTTCACCGGGCGCTGGGGCTCGGCTGCCTACCAGGCGGCCGTCGAGGACATCAAGGAGCGGATCCGGGCGGGCGAGGCGTTCCAGGTGGTGCCCTCGCAGCGGTTCGAGACGCCGTGTCCGGCCAGCGCGCTGGACGTCTACCGGGTGCTGCGGGCGACCAACCCCAGCCCGTACATGTACCTGTTCCGCTTCGACGGCTTCGACGTCGTGGGCTCCAGCCCCGAGGCGCTGGTCAAGGTCGAGGACGGCCGGGCCCTGGTGCACCCGATCGCGGGCACCCGGCCGCGCGGCGCGACCCCGCAGGAGGACGCGGCGCTCGGCGAGGAGCTGCTGGCCGACCCCAAGGAGCGCGCCGAGCACCTGATGCTGGTGGACCTGGGCCGCAACGACCTGGGGAGGGTGTGCGAACCGGGCAGCGTCGAGGTCGTGGACTTCATGTCCGTCGAGCGCTACAGCCACGTCATGCACATCGTCTCGACCGTCACCGGGCGGGTGGCCGAGGGCCGCACCGCCTTCGACGTGCTGACCGCCTGCTTCCCGGCCGGCACGCTCTCGGGCGCCCCCAAGCCGCGCGCGATGCAGATCATCGACGAGCTGGAGCCGGTCCGCCGCGGCCTGTACGGCGGCTGCGTCGGCTATCTGGACTTCGCCGGCGACTCCGACACCGCGATCGCCATCCGTACCGCGCTGCTGCGCGACGGCACGGCGTACGTCCAGGCGGGCGCCGGTGTCGTCGCCGACTCGGACCCGGCCGCCGAGGACACCGAGTGCCGCAACAAGGCGGCGGCGGTGCTGCGCGCGGTGGCGACCGCGAGCCGGCTGCACCTCGCGGAGAACGCGTGACGGCGTGAACCCGTGACAGCGTGACGGCGTGAACGCGTGACGGCGGGGCACCGGCGATGGCGTACCCGCGCAGGGAACCGACTCGTGGTGGTCTGTCCGTGATCGGTCCCCCGGCTGTGCCGCTCGTGGGCCGACGCGCGATAGTGGTCCACGTGACTGCCGCGCCCCCGCCCCGCCCCGCCGCCGAATCCGCGACCGCCGCGAGCCCCACCGCGACGGCCCCGGATTCCCCCGCGACCACCCCGGATCCCACCGCGACCGCCACCGACCCCGCGGTGACGGCGCCGCCGCGGCGCGCCCGCGCCGCCGGCCGCCGCAGCCTGGCCCTCGCGCTGCTGCTCCGCGCCCCCGGCGCCCCCCAGACCCGGCTCCCGGCGGGCCAGACCTGGGCGCACGGGCCCGCGAAGTACGCC
>NZ_JAPVLU010000081.1 GCF_027158205.1 Streptomyces sp. H39-S7
ACCGCCGGCCGGTGCCGGCTCCGCGCTACCGCGCCCGGTGGCGGCCGCCCCGGCCGGCGGAGCCGACGGGCGGCGGGGGCACGTCCGCGGGGGGCCGGGGGCCCTCCGTCTTCGACTTCGCGCGGGCAGCCGGTCCAGGAACGCGTTGTCGCCCAGGTCCGTGATCCGTTCCAGCAGCGGATCGAGGACGGGTGCCATGGTCTCCAGGAGCGGGCCCGCCGCGGTGAGCAGGCCGGTGAGACGGGCGGTCAGGGCCGCCCGGGAGCCGGCGTCGGCGGCCGCGTCTACCCAGGACGCGGTGCGGGTGCCGAAGGCGTGTGCGTCCTCCTGTCCGAGCAGGACCCGCACGGCACCCGCCGCGGCGGACATGAGCGGGGAGCCGTCGGCGGCCCGACGGGTGAGGGAGTCGGTCAGCCGGATGCCGCCGAGCGCATCCGCGCGGTGGGCGAGTTCGAGCAGCGCTCGGGCGTCCGCCGGGTCGTCGGAACCGGTCAGCCCGTCGACCTGGCGGACAGCGGCGGCGGTCAGCAGTTCGTTGACCGCCGCGGCCCGCTCACCGCGGGCCGCCTCCACGCGGAGTCCGGCGACATGGCCGGCCCGGATGCGGTCCAGCAGCGCGAGGGCTGCGAGCAGTTGGGGCAGGGTGCCGGTGGCGGGCACGCCCTGGCCCAGCTCCTCGAGCCGCTCGTCCGCCAGCGCGGGCAGGCCGCACGAGGCCGCCTCGGCCAGACCGTCGATGGTCTGCCCGGCCGTGGGGCCGCCCGCGTCGTGTTCGGCGCGGCGGCGTTCGCGCAGCACTCCTTCGGCGGCCTGGCCCGGGGTGACGCCCCGGATGCCGGCGGCGGCGAGCATGGCGGCGGTGGCCGGGGTCCAGCGCACCTCCCAGCGGGTGGTGACGGCGTCGCTGCCGCCCGCGCCCGTCACGGCCGTGGCCGCGGCGTAGGGGATGCGGCACACCGTCAGTCGGCGCAGCAGCAGTTCCCGGCGGCGGTCGAGGTCGGAGCGCAGCGGATCCAGTCGCAGGTCGCGGGCGGCGGCCGGCCCCGCGTCGCCGGGGCCCGGCAGGCCCAGGCGGGCGACCTCCTCCTCCACGGCCGGTGCCAGACCGCTGCGCGGCGCGTCCGGCGCGGGCCGGCCGGAGCGGGTGCCGACCAGGACCCGCTCCAGGGCGCGGGCGACGGCGCGCCCCCGCCCGAGGGGCTCGCCCTGCGTGAGCACCGTCTGCACGGACTCGATGAGCTCCCCGCGGCCGGGCGCGGGCAGTCCGCGCAGCCGGGCGAGATCGCCCGCCAGCCGCACGATCTCGCGGGCGTCCGCGGGACCCGACGGGTGGTCCTGCGCGCGCAGTTCGGCGCAGATCCGCACGGCGGTCCTGAGGAGTGCCTCGTCGATCGCGGCCGGACTGCCCGCCGCCCGCAGGACGAGGTGCTGCCATTCGGGATCGCGGATACCGGCCGGGTAGCCGGACCGCTCGTCGAGCAGCGGGTAGGTGTACGGGATGAGGGACACCGTCCACGCCGGGCCGGTGGCGTCCGGATCGACGCCGGCGGGCGGGGCCGGGTCGGCGGACTGGGCCGGGTCGGCGTCCGGGCTCAGCAGCGCCGGGGTGTGGAAGGCGCCCACGACGACCGCCGCCCGCCGGCCGGAGGCGCGGACCTCGTCGATCCGGGCACGCATCCACCGCTCCCGGGCCAGGTCCGACGGCTCTACTCCCCCACGGCGTTCGGCGTCGTGCCGCAGCGCCCAACCGGTGAGCAGGGCGGCGCGGCGCAGCGCCTCGGGAGTGGAGCCGGGGGCGGCGGCCTCCACGAGGCGGTCCCACAGATCCTCTCCGGGCCGCCCGGTCAGCCGGGCGTTCAGCGCGTCGCGCAGACCGGGTCCCTCGCCGCCGGGGTTGCCCCGGCCGGAGGGGGCGCGGCCCTCGTGCCAGGCCGGGTCGGACAGCGGCAGGTCGCACGCGATGACCGGGACGCCGTGCTCGGCGGCCCAGCGCAGGGCCGCGAGTTCGGGCGAGAAGTCGGCGAACGGATAGAAGGCGGGCCCGCGCCCGTCCCCGCCGGCGGCGGGGACGGCGGCCAGTGCGACCGGGGCGCGGGTGTCGGTGTGGGCGAGCCAGGGCAGCCACTCCTGCAGGTCCGCGGGCAGCTCGATGAGCAGCACCTCCGGCGCCGCGGCGTCCAGCAGTTCCGGCAGGACGGCGGCGAGCGACGGCGCGTGGTGGCGGACGCCGATGAGGTACGGGGCGGCGGGGCCGGTCAGGGCCTCCAGCGCCTCGTCCGGTGTCATGGACGGGGTGGACGGTTTCACGGCGTCGGCCGTGGACGGAACGGTCATGGCGTCAGCTCTCCAGGACCGAGCGCAGGTCCCACAGGGTGCGCCAGGTCGCGGAGCCCTGCTCGGCCCGGCGGCGCACCGCGCCGTCCCAGTACCCCAGGAGCCGGGCGGCGTCCGCCGGGTCGTCCTTGCGGACGACGCCGAGCAGATGCCCGGGGAGCAGGGACAGCACGTCCCGGTCGCCGGGGAAGTACGCGGCTGCCAGGGCCAGTGAGCCGGCCACCGACACGGCCTCCGCGGTGCTCATCACCGTGGAGGGCCGTTCGACCTCCCAGCCCTCGGCCGACCGCCCGTCCCGCAGATCGCGGAAGGCCGTCACGAGGGCTTCGAGGATCGCGTCGTCCACCTGGAAGGGGGCGCCCGCCCGTGTGACGGCCGCGTGGGCCTGGCGGCGCACCAGGGCGGTCTCGGCGTCCAGGTCGCCGATGGGACCGACCGTCTCGAAGTTGAAGCGCCGCTTGAGGGCGGCGGACATCTCGGAGACGCCCTTGTCGCGGAGGTTGGCGGTCGCGATGAGGGTGAAGCCGGGTGCGGCATGCGCCAGGGCGTCCTCGGAGCCGGCCAGTTCCGGGACGGCGATGCGCCGTTCGGAGAGCAGCGAGACCAGGGCGTCCTGGACCTCCGGCAGGCAGCGGGTGATCTCCTCGACCCGGGCCACCGCGCCGCGGGTCATGGCCGTGAGGACCGGGGACGGCACCAGTGCTTGGCGGGTGGGGCCCTGGGCCAGCAGCAGTGCGTAGTTCCAGCCGTACTTGAGCTGGTCCTCGGTGGTGCCCGCGGTGCCCTGCACCACCAAGCCGCTGGTGCCGCACACGGCGGCCGACAGCAGCTCGGAGAGCATCGACTTGGCGGTGCCGGGTTCGCCGACGAGCAGCAGCCCGCGCTCGCCGGCCAGGGTGACGACGCAGCGTTCCACCAGAGCGCGGTCGCCGACGAACTTCTGCTCGATGAGCAGCCGGCGCGGACTCCCTTCAGCGGTGGTGCCCTCCGGCAGTTGCAGGGTCTCGCCGTTGCTGCCCATCACGAAGGTGACGACGGCGCGCGGGGTCAGCCGCCAGGAGGGCGGGCGGGGGCCGCCGTCGTAGGCGGCGAGGAAGGCCAGTTCGGTGGCGTGGCGGTCCTCGGGCGGCGTGACCTGGCGGTCGGGCGCCGCGGGGGAGGCGGTCTCGGTGCGGATGTCGGTGGTCATCGACGGCGGCCCTTCCGGGTGGCACGGGTGGTGAGTTCTTCGAAGGCGGGGGCGTCGCCGTTCTTCACGCGCTCCCAGGCGAGGGCGAACAGGGCGGGGACCGGCAGTCGGGGCAGGGCCCTGACGTAGTCGCTCAGCGGGTAGAGCCCCTCCTTCCAGGTCTCCACCGGCAGGGCGGGGGACTTGAAGTCGTGCCAGCCGCAGGGCAGGAACAGGCTGCGGCCCGCGCGGGACCGCTTGGCCTCCAGGACCAGGTCGCCGGCGGCCAGTTCGGCCCGCGCCTTCTTCAGCCGGGCGGGCTTCCAGCCGGTCCACCGGGCGCAGTCGCGGTCCGTCGGGTCGGGCAGGGCCAGCAGTTGCAGGTAGATCGCGGCCGCGTCCTCGCTCAGCGCGTGGGCGGTAGCCACCTCGGTGACCAGCCCCGGTACCGAGCGGGTGGGGTCCTGGGCGTACCCGGCGGCGTCGTCAGGTCCGGTGCCCGCGTTGACGGCTTGCTCCAGTTCGCCGCCGAACAGGGACCGTATCGAGGTGAGCGTGCCACTCCGCGAGGGGCCGAGCAGCCCTTCGAGCAGTCCGAAGACGGGATCGTCGGCGCCGGTGAGGCCCGCCGTGCGGACCAGGGTCGTCTCGGTGTCGGCGTACCAGGGGCGCAGCACGAGGCTGTCCCCCACCCGGGTCAGGCCGTCGGGTCCCGCGCCTCCGGACGCGGGCAGGCCGTACGCCGTGCGCAGCGCGGCGGCGGTCGGGGCGCCCTGCTCGGTCCACTCCACGTCCAGGTCGAGGACGAGTCCGGGGTCGGCCAGACGCCGGCGAACGGCGGCGAGTCCCGCGGGCAGGTGGGCCCGCAGCGGGTGCCCGTACGGCAGTCCGTAGGCCAGCCCGCTGAGAGCGGCGACGGCGCCGGTGAGATCGCCGCGGCTGGGGAGGGCTGAGGGGTCGTCGGGGACGAGGTCGCCGTCCTTGTCGGGCCGCATGGTGGTGGTGCGGCTGAGCCACGCGGTACGCGCGGGGTTCAGGACGGCCTCCGCGGCGTCCGTGCGGACGCCGGGCAGGACGTCCGCCAGTTCCTCCGGCAGCCGGACCAGTGAACCCAGGCGCTCGGCCCACACGCGGGCCGCCGCCTCGATGTCCGGGCCCGTCGCCCACAGATCGGCCGGGTCGGTCGGCAGCAGGGCGTCGAGCAGGGCCAGCCGGTTGTCGCCACCCAGTGAGTTCAGCCGCTGATCGGCCCGTTCCGCCTGGCGGGTCTTGAGACCGAGCGGGGACAGTGCAGCCGCCTCTGTCCCGCCGGTGGCCGCCGCGATCAGCAGGGCCGCCTGGGCGGGCCCGATGCCGGTGGCGGCGTCGAGCGCGACGGCCGCCCCGGGCCGCCACGCGGTGGCGCCCTGTTCGCGGGCGAGGCGGATCAGCGGCAGCAGGCGCTCGTGCGGGAACGCCGGGTCGTGCCGCCGCTCCTCGTGCAGGGTGAAGTCGGCGATCCTGCCGAACGCCCCTTCCGGGTCGTGGTCGAGGGCGAGCCAGTGCACGCGCTCGTTGCCCCGGGTGGAGTTCTGCCGGCCGAGGATCACCACCGTGCGGCCGGCGCGGCGCAGCACCTGTCCGGTGCGTTCCCGCTTGGGGTTCTCCTCGCACAGGACGACGTCGCGCAGGGCGCCCGCGGGGTCCGCGAGCGGGCCGGCGGAAACCGCTTCGAGGAGCGTCAGCAGTGCCTCGCGGTGTGCGGCGGGGGTGCTGGGCGAGGCGGCGCGGTAGGCGAGGGGGCGCAGCACGTTCAGGAAGGGCAGCCAGATCATCCCGATACCGGGGACCGTGTGGGCCTCGCCGCTCCAGCCGTCGCCGAGGGCGGGCAGCGGGACCGGTTCGGGCAGCGGCTTGCCGTCGGCGGGCTTCCCCGACAGGACGTGGTTGACGGACAGGATCTGCTGCAGGGCGGTCCACTCCTCGCCCTGCCCCCATCGCACGTAGCCGCCCGGCGCGGCGATACCGGCGGTGGCGGCCCGCAGCGTCGTGTCGTCGCCGTGCGCGGGCCGGTGCTGGGCGTACATGCCCTCGGTCTGCGGGGTCTTCTTGGGCTTGGGCTGTACGGGGGCGACGAACTTGGCGGTGGCGAGCACATGCCTGACGGCCGCCTGCACGAGGGCGCTCACGCCGGTGAGCAGCCGCGGGTCGGACAGCGCGGGAAGCGCCGCGGCGACAACCTTCCGGACCGCCGCGTCCGCGGCGGGCCCGGTGTACGTCTGCTGCGTGGCGCGCCGCTCCTCCAGGGTGGTGATCGCCGCGCTCAGCAAGCTCGTGACGTCCGCGTCGGTGACCGCGCGCAGGACGGCCGAGCCCTGCTCGTCACGCGGGCGCAGCGCGTGCCAGAACGCCGGCGGCGGAATGTGACCGGTGCCCGCGGCGTACTCCCCGCCCTGCTCGCCGATGGGGACGGAGCCCAGGACGCCGGCGGCGTCGGACGTGCTGTGCGCCGGGTACAGCTGGATGGTGTTGCCGACCAGGGCGGCGATGGGGCCCGCTCCCCCGGGCAGCCGCAGGACGCCCAGCGGTACCGGGCCGCGGCCGGAGCCGGCGGGCGCCGGGAGGGTGACGGTGCGCCCGTCTGGTGTGCCGGCGGTGACCCGCCGCTCGTGGTCGCGGCCCTCGGTCCGCACCCAGCGGCCGAGGACGGTGCCGTCGGTGCCGAACGGGGAGTTCTCCAGGCCGGGGAGCAGCGGCAGCACCTCGCAGTCCTGCTGCGACAGCCGGGCGTCGTCCCGGATCCCGGTCTGCAGGAACGCGGGCAGCGAGGCGCGGCCGTGGGTGCCGCCGGCCGGGTCGTACTCGACCCAGATCTGCTCGCGGCCCTGCTTGCCCTGGCGCCAGTGTCCGGTCCCGTCGCCCAGCACGGGCCGGGTGGACGGCAGGGTCGTGTCACCGGCGTGCAGCGTCCGGCCGCCGGTGGCGCGGCCGCCGCCGGGCAACGGCAGCGACGGGGTGCCGGCCTGCTGCGCGTTCCACCAGTACGGCAACTGCTCGCCGCCGAGCGTGAACACCTCGGAGGGGCGGCCCGACCAGTAGGCGCGCTGCTTGCTGTCCTCGTACCAGATGACGAGCAGTTCGCCGTCCGTGTAGCGGAAGTGCGGGCGCCGCCACTGGTCGTGGTCGACCGGCAGGCGCAGGTCGTGCTCGAGCAGGACCCCTTCGGGGCCGACGACGACGGCCCTGGTGCGGTTCGCGACGATGAGCGCGGGCCATGCCTCGGCAACCATGATCCAGTGGTTCCGGTCGGTCCGGTCGGCGTCGAGCTGCTGGTAGGCCTCCTCCAGGGCGGG
The DNA here is from genome assembly GCF_027158205.1 of Streptomyces sp. H39-S7. Lineage (GTDB taxonomy): Bacteria > Actinomycetota > Actinomycetes > Streptomycetales > Streptomycetaceae > Actinacidiphila. The sequence continues at coordinate 6,835 of NZ_JAPVLU010000081.1, forward strand.
CCAGCCCAGTTCGTCCACGATGCCCGCGCGCAGGGTGGCGGCGAGGATCGGCGCCAGGTCGTGTGCGCCGACCCGGGCAACGGCCTCGGCGTTGACCCGCGCGGCCACCGGGCGGAACGGGGCGATGCGGCTGAGCGCCGCGCGCGAGCCGGGCAGTCCGGTCGCGCCGGTGAACTCCTCGGCACGGTCGCGCAGCCAGTCGTGCAGCACCTCGCGCAGGACCGGGTGCGCGGCGATCGCGTCGAGTGCGGAACTCGACGCCCGGTGATTGTTGAGGCCGCTCAGGGCGTCGTACAGCAGCCCGCGGAAGCGGGGGTGGCCCGCGACGGCGGTCAGCTCGCGGCGGCCGGGGGCGTCGTCGGTGAGCCAGCCCTCCAGCGGGAGATGGACCGAGGCGCCGGGGGCCGGTTCGGCGAGCGGGACGCCCCAGGTCAGGCAGGCGTCGAGCAGGTCCAGGTCGGCGCCCGCGTGCCAGCGCCCCTGGAAGAGGTCGACCGGACGCCCGTCGGAGCGCAGCCGGGCGGCCATCCGCTCCACGAGCGCGAGCGTCACGGCGCAGCGCGGGGAACTGGACGAGCCGTGCTTGCGGTGCAGGGCCCAGCGGCTGAGCCAGTCCGCCGGATCGGCGCCCGCCGTGCCGCCGGCCTCCTCGGTGAGCAGGGTGTCGGCTCCGGTCTCGGCGAGCAGCGCGAGCCACGACTCGTCGGCCGAGCGGCCGTCTCCGAGTCCGGTCGGCATGATCTCCAGCAGCCGGGCGCGGATGGCGGGTTCGTCCGCGGCGAGCGCCACGAGGGTGGCGCGGTAGGCGGTCCAGAACGAGGCGGGTGCGCGGACGATGCTGGGCGAGGCGAGCAGGTCGGCGACGAAGGCGGACTCGGCGGTCGGCCGGTCGAGACCCGCGGCCTTGACGAGCCCGCGGGCGTCCTGCGGCAGGGCGGCGTACGGCGGCATCCCGGCGGCGCACCGCTCGACGGCCAACTGGCGGAACTGTGCCCACGCCTCGGCCGGGTCGAGCCGGCGGGAGAGGTCCTGCACATGGTCCTTGAGCGCCTTGACGGTCAGCGCGCCGGCGAAGGCGAACTCCAGGAAGACCGCCCGCTGGCGGTCCTCGTCGACCGCGAGGCCGTGTACGCGTTCGGCGGCACGTGCCTTGCCGAAGAGCGTCGCGGCGTAGGTGCTGTTGTCGTACTGCAGGAAGACCCGGGCGGCCTGCTCGTAGAACGTCGGCAGGAAGTGCGGTACGGCCCGGCCGAGCCGGGTGGCGAGCGCTTCGAAGCCGTCCTTCGCGGCACCCGCGCGGGACTTGGCCTGGCGGGCGAGCCGCTCCATGTCCTTGACGAGGGCGAGGGCGTGGTGGCCGTTGGCCGGGTCGTTGACCAGGGCCCAGGCGGGGAAGCCCAGCGTCTCGCGGCGGACCTGCCCCACCTCGGGGGCGTCGGGTTCGCGGACCAGCCCGAGGAAGTCCAGTGCCAGGTCCTCGGCCTCGCCGAGGGTCCCGGCCACCAGACGCACCACGCGCCGGTCGTCGAGGGCCGGATGCGTGTAGGTGCGGGCGGTGAGCACGTCGGCGTCGTCACGGGTGACGGTGCCGGGGCGCAGGATCGCGCCGGCGTCGAGCAGGGCCGCGGCCCGGATGGTGTCGTCGGTCTTCATGCCGCCTGCTCCTCGTCCTCGATGTCGCGTCCCGCGTACAGGGCCGCGGCCATCCGCATGCCCTCCGACCAGGCCACCGGCCCGACCTGGTGGGCCGTCAACGCCCGTCCCGCATCGTCGGTCCAGGTCAGTGAGCCTGTCTCGGCCTGTTCGTAACCCTCGTAGTCGCCGATCCAGATCCGCGCCTCGACCGTCCTGCCGTCCTCGACCACCGGGCAGACCGCCTGACCGCCGCGCGCCCGGTAGCCGAGCTGGGTGGCGCGGCCGTGCAGGAAGCGCAGTTCCTTGAAGGTGCCGCCCGCGTAGTCGTCGACCGAGGCGGTCTCCGCGTCCAGGCCCGCCGGGCGGTGCCATACCTCGCGGAAGAGCTGCTGCACCTTCTGGTCGACGCTGAGTTCGACCGCGAACTCCCGCAGTTCCTCCAGGTCGTCCAGCAGCACGGGGTGCGGTATGCGGACCAGCTCGGGGCTGATGCGCACCGTGTCACCGTCCAGATCCACCAGGCCCAGACCCCGGACGGGGTCGGCGTCCCGCAGGAACCCGGCGACATCGCCGTTCTCGCCCATGACGACGAGGTCGCGCAGGGCCGACTGCCAGGCGGTGTCCTGCCACACCTGGGCGACGGCCGCGACCGGGACGGGCAGTGAACGCACCATCCACCGCTCCACGTCGGCGACGCACTGCCGTTCGTGCCGGTCCAGCCACTCCACCAGCTGGCGCAGACCGACCACGGCCGGATCATCGGCCAGCTTCGGCGGTACCGTCTTCAGCCGGCGCCCCGCCGCGTTGCGGCAGACCACTTTCCCGTCGTCGAGGGCGACTTCGTAGTCGCCGGCCGGAACCCACCCCATGTGCTGTCTCCTTGGTCAGACGGCCTGTTCCGGGGCATGGCGCAGCGCATGGCACCGCACATGGCATTCCCCCGGTCGCAGCACCGCCGCGATCACGATGGTGCGACTCTAGGGGGAGCCTCGGACAATGCCTCCGGCGGCGTCGGAGGCCCTGTGGACAACGTCGTCGCGCGGGGTTCAGCCCGTGGTCCGGGCGTCCTTCGGAGCGGTGAAATCCCAGCTGAGCAGCAGGATGGCGAGGTCGTCCAGATGACGTCCCGCGTCCATCCGGCGGGTGACGGTGGTCAGGTGGTCCACCAGCGCCTGCCCGGTCGTCCGCGGTGCTCCGGCGATGATCGACAGCAGCCCCTCGGTGCCCAGCCGGTCGCGCCCGGGGCCGGTGTGCCCCTCCACCAGTCCGTCGGTGTGCAGCAGGAGCGAGGCCTCGGGCGGGAGTTCGGTCCGGGTGGTGTGCCGGCTGATGCCGCCGGGGCCGATCCCCAGGGCGATGCCCGGCCGGGACGGCAGCGGGCGGGCGGTGCCCTGCTGGAGCAGGAGCGGTTCGTCGTGGCCGGCCAGCGTGACGTCGATCCGGCAGGTGTCCGGGTGGAGCGAGATGGTCGCGACGGTGGCGAACATGGCGGAGTAGGGGCGTTCGGCGACGAGGACCTGTTCCATCAGGGCCAGCAGGCCCGACTCGCGGTGGCCGCCCAGGACGAGCGAACGCCAGGCGATGCGCAGGCACACCCCGATGGCGGCCTCGTCGGGTCCATGACCGCTGACGTCGCCTATGACGGCGTGGACGACACCGTCCGAGGTCTCCACCACGTCGAGGAAGTCGCCGGCCAGCAGCGCGCCTTCCCGGCCGGGCAGGTAGCAGCTGGTGGGAACCACCGCTCGGGTGGTGAGCATGGGGCTGGGCAGCAGGCCCCGTTCCAGCCGGGTGTTCTCCTGCGCCCGCAGATGGTTCTCGCGCAGTTCGGTCGCGGTGCGCTCGGCGTGCTTGCGGTGCACGGCGTAGCGCAGCGCCCGGTCGAGGAGTTCGCCGGTGACGGCACCCTTGACCAGGTAGTCCTGGGCGCCCGCGGCGACGGCCTGCGCGCCCGCGCTGCTCTCGGCCATGCCGGTCAGGACGATGACGGCCGCTGCCGGGCAGGCGGTCAGCACCTGGTGGACGGCGCCGGTGCCCGAAGCGTCGGGGAGGTGGAGATCGAGCAGGATGCAGTCGGGCGTGCGCCCCTTGAGCCGGGCCAGCCCGTCGGCGAGCGTCTGGGCCCACTCCAGGTCGACGTTCAGGCCGGTGTCGGCCAGGTACTCCTCGACCAGCACCGCGTCACCGGCGTCGTCCTCGATGAGCAGGACGCCGTAGCGGCCCGGCGACCGCTGGGCGGGGACGGCGGGCGGCATCGCCGGCGTGGTCCGGCGCCCGCCGCTGCCGAGGTCGCCGGGGCTTCCCAGGATGCCGGCGTTCCCGTGGGCGTCCTGCGCGTTCATGACGAGACTCTCTCGGTGTCCGCGGCCGACTCGGCCTGGGAAAGGGGCAGCCCGGGCAGGGTGAAGGCGATGCGGGCGCCGGGGGTGTGTTCGGGGTCTATGGCGATCGTACCGCCGTGGAATTCCACGATCTTCTTGCACAGGGCCAGCCCGATGCCGTTGCCCGGATAGGCGTCCCGGGTGTGCAGCCGCTGGAAGATGACGAAGACGCGGTCGGCGTACTCGGCCCCGATCCCGATGCCGTTGTCGGAGACCGCGAAGTGCCACAGCCCGTCCTCGAACCGGGCGCTCAGGTCGATACTCGGTGCCCGCTCGGGAGCGCGGAACTTCAGTGCGTTGGAGATCAGGTTCTGCAGCAGCATGCCCAGTTGGGTGACGTCACCGGACACCGCGGGGAGCGGGTCGTGGGTGACCTTCGCGTCGGACTCCTCGATGGCGATGCTCAGGGCGTCGGTGGTGCGCGCGAAGAGCTCCTCCAGGTCGACCGGCTCGTTGCCGGCGTGCAGCCGCCCCACCCGGGAGAAGGCCAGCAGGTCGTTGATGAGGGTCTGCATGCGGTTGGCACCGTCGACGGCGAAGTCGATGTACTGCGCGGCCCGCTCGTCGAGCTGGTCGGCGTAGCGGCGCTGCAGCAGCTGGCAGAAGCTGGCGACCTTGCGCAGCGGCTCCTGCAGGTCGTGGGAGGCCACGTAGGCGAACTGCTCCAACTCCGCGTTGGACCGGCGCAATTCGCCGGCCTGCTCGTCCAACTGCTCGCGGGCCGAGTCGGAGAAGGCCAGCTCGTCCACGAGCCGCCCGCGCATCGCTTCGATGTCCACCGTCAGCCGGCGCAGGTCGGCCGGGCCGCTGGCCGCGATCGGATGGCCGAAGTTCCCCTTGGCGACGCGCCGCACGTCCTCGGACAGCCGCCCCAGGGGCTGGGTCACCCCGCGGCGCAACCCCGCGAAGACCAGCACCGTCAGGGCGAGGATGACCGCGGCGATGAGCGAGAAGATCCAGTTGCGCTGCGTCCGGACGTCGTGCAGTTCGGTGTGAGCCCGGTTCCTGGCCGTCTCCAGGTCCTTCTCCAGGTGGTCGGCGCTGACGCGGACGGCGTTGAAGTCCTGCCGGCCCTCCTCAGCCCGCTCACTGGCCAGGGCCACCGGGGCACCGGCCGGCGCGGACGCCACCGGCCGGCCGAACCGGGACTGCCAGGTCTCGGCCCGGACGAGCATCTCCTCCAGGTCCGCGGTCGCCGTCGAGTCGCCGTCCAGAAGGTCACGCAGCAGCGCGACGGCGTCCTTCTGCTGTTGCAGACCGGAGCGGTAGGGCTCGAGGAAACCCGGCTCCCCGGTGAGCCCGTAGCCGCGCGCGCCGGTCTCCTGGTTGATGAACGCGCTTTCCAGCCGTACCGAGGTCACCAGCGCCGGGGTACTGCCGTCCACCAGCCGGTCCGAGATCGTGGTGGAGCGGGCGAGGACCCACACGCCCGCCGTCGCGAGGACGGCCAGGACGGCGAGCGCCGCACACACTCCCGCCGTCAGCCAGCGCCGTGTCGTCCAGCCCGCCGCACGACCACGGGACCGGTCGCCCCCCGCCGCTCCGGAGCGCCGCTCCTCGGGCGAACCCTCGTGGCTGCGCACCCCTGCAAGGCCTGTCACCGCGACTCCTCGATCACCCCGCCCCGCCGCGGCCGCGGCGGGGTTCGATACCACTCCCCCGGATACAGCCCGCCATCGTACCCAGTCCGACAACCAAGATTGTCGCCTGTTCGGCGCAACCGTAGGGTGGGTGCATGAGTCGTGAGGAGCACGCCGGCGCCGCCTCACTTCCGACCCCGCAGACCCCCACAGGAGCGATTTCGTGAACGCCCCCGCCTCTCCCCGCTCCTACCGGATCCTGCTCGTCGAGGACGACGCCGCCGACGCGATGCTCATCGAAGAAGCCCTCGCCGAGAAGGGGATGACCCGTGCCATCGCCCGGGTCGACGACGGAGTCGCCGCCCTGGAACACCTGCGGGACCCGGCCAACGAGCGCCCGGATCTGATCGTGCTGGACCTGAACATGCCCCGGATGAACGGCCGCGAGCTGCTGGCCGTCCTCAAGGAGGACCCGGCCCTGGCCACCATCCCCGTGGTCGTCCTCACCACCTCGTCCACCCCGGACGACATCTCGGACGCGTACCAGCACCACGCCAACGCGTACGTCACCAAGCCGGTCAACCTCGACGACTTCCTGCAGTCCGTACGGGGCATCGACGCGTTCTTCCTCGACATCGCCACCCACCTGCCCCGCGACTGAGGAACGGGCGGGTCCCGACGACATCGCCGGGGCATATCGCGCCTGCCGGGCCGGATGGGGCCTGAGCCTCGGATACACAAGGCCGAAGGGTGCTTTTGGGTTGCATCCACGATTCCGCAGCCGGACGATGGGGCATGACGTCGGGAGCAGCCGCCGCGTGCACCGTCCGGAGGGGGAATGGGTCAGCACCCCATCAAGGCCTGGGACGACTTCTTACGGGCCGACATCATCGAGGAGCCGGGCGTGGCCTACGCCGCCGCGCTCCTGGGCCCGGACGGGCGGTATCTGCACACCGCGTCGGCGGCGCCCGACGACGACGGCTCACGGCACTTCCACCCGGAGGGCGCGGTGGCCGCGCTGTCCGTGCGGGACGCCGCCCGCGGCGGACCCCCGGCCGCCGAGCCCTTCTCCCTGGGGGCGCGCCGGGTGACGATCGGCCCCATCGCGGGCGGCGCCGACCTGTGGGCGACGTCGCTGATCTGCGAGCGCACCGGCCTGAATGTCGGGGTCGTCGGCGGCACCCCGAGGGGGCATGTGGTCGTCGCCCTCTGCCATCCCATGAGCGACGACATTCCCGTGCCGGGCGCCTACGGCATGGAGATCTCCACCTGGAGCGTGTTCCGGAGCCGGATCGGACTGGCGCTCCTCACTGTCTGATCCGGCCATTGGACCTTTCACCGAAGGGACGGGCAGGTGCTATGGAGATTCACATGATGAATTGCAGATGCCATGGAATCACCCCTATCTTGTCGCACATGCAGCCTTCGGTGTCCCTGCCACCCGCGTGAAGTCCACCGACGTGCACAGCGACCGCACCTGACCCGACCCACCGCTCCGATCAGCGGCGTCGTACGTCCCGGACGCGGCGCGCACCACCCGCTCGGGCGACACCGGTCGGCCCGAACCGCCACGTCAGCAGGGAGCACCACCGCATGTCCTTCGCCTTCGACAGACGCCGCGCCGCCGCCGCGATCGTGACCGCCGCCCTGTTCGTTCCGCTCCTGGCGGCCTGCGGCAGTGACGACACGAAGGACGCCGCTTCCTCGGCGGCCCCTTCCACCACCGCTTCCGGAGCCCCCAAGGCGGCCCTGACGGTGCTCGCCGCCTCTTCGCTCACCAATGTGTTCAAGACCGCCGGTGCCGCGTACGAGAAGAGCCACCCGGGCACCACGGTGAAGTTCTCCTTCGCCGGCTCGCAGGAACTCGCCGCACAGGTCAAGCAGGGCGCACCGGCCGACGCCCTGGTGACGGCGGACACCAGGACCATGGACGGCCTGAAGTCCGACACCGGCACCCCGGCGATCATCGCCAGGAACCGTCTGGTGATCGCCACCGGCGAGGGCAACCCGCTGAAGATCACCGCTCTCAAGGACCTGGCCGACACCAGGTTCAAGGTCGTGCTGGCCGCACCCGCCGTGCCGGTCGGCCGGTACAGCAAGCAGGTGCTCGACGCGCAGAAGATCGTGGTCAAGCCGGTCTCGCAGGAGCCGAACGTCCGCGCCGTACTGAGCAAGGTCGAGCTCGGCGAGGCCGACGCCGGCATCGTCTACGCCACCGACGCCGCGACCGCCACGAGCAAGGTCGACGCCATCGAGATCCCCGACGCGCAGAACGCCGTCGCCTCGTACCCGGCCGCTACCTTGAAGACCACGAAGAACAGCGAGGCCGCCGCCGCGTTCGTGGCCTGGCTGAGCACCCCCGAAGCGCAGACGATCCTGCGGGCGGCCGGCTTCCAGCAGCCGTAGCCCCCGCGCGGAAGCGGCAGCCGTCCCTGCCGGCGGCGAGGGCGGTCCGGGTCGGGGACCGGACCGCCCTGGCACCGCCTTCGCCCGTCCCGACCCCCAGGAACCGCAGATGAAACGCATCAGCAGCCGAGCACGCGGCGCGCGCACCCCGCTCGCGCTCGCGCTGCCCGCCCTGCTCGCGATCGCATTCCTGCTGATGCCGCTCGTCGGCATCCTCTCCCGCACCGCCTGGGGCGACATCGGCACCCATCTGACCAGCCCCGACGTCACCACGGCACTGCGGCTGTCCCTGCTGGTGTCGTTCTGGGCGCTGGGGCTGTCGCTCGTGCTCGGGGTGCCGCTGGCCTGGTTGCTGGCCCGGGTCGACTTCCCCGGCAAAGCGCTGGTGCGCTCCCTGGTACTGCTGCCGATGGTGCTGCCGCCCACGGTGGGCGGCGTCGCGCTGCTGCTCGGCTTCGGGCGGCGGGGGCTGCTCGGGCCGTGGCTGGAGAACACGTTCGGCATCGTGCTGCCGTTCCACACCTCGGGCGCGGTGCTGGCGGCGACCTTCGTGGCGATGCCGTTCCTCGTCATCAGCCTGGAAGGGACCCTGGCGGGACTGCGCCCCAGCTATGAGGAGACCGCCGCCTCGCTGGGAGCCTCACCGGTGCGGGTGTTCCTGACCGTCACCCTGCCCATGGTCGCGCCGGGACTGGTGGCGGGCTCGGCACTGACCTGGGCGCGCGCGCTGGGCGAGTTCGGCGCGACCATCACCTTCGCGGGCAACCTCCCCGGCACCACCCAGACCCTGCCCCTCGAGGTCTACCTGCTCCTGCAGGACTCCCCCGAAGCCGCCACGTCCGTCTCCCTGCTGCTGCTCGTCATCGCCATGGCGGTGCTGATCGCGCTGCGCGGCCGCTGGGTCGGCGGTGCGGCGGGCAAGAAGAGCGACTCCGGGCCCGCCGCGGAAGAGCTGCCTGCCGCACCCGTCATCACGGACAGTTCCCCCGCACCGGAACCGGCCGCTCCGGACCGCTGGTCGCTGCACACCGACGTCACCGGCTTCAACCGGCTGACCCTGGACGCGGAGCCCGGCACCACCATCGCCATCGTCGGACCCAACGGCGCCGGGAAGACCACACTCCTGCGCGCGCTGCTCGGCCTCACCCCCCGGGCGCACGCGGAACTGCGCCTCGGCGGCACCGACGTCACGCACCTGCCCCCGCACCGGCGCGGGGTCGCCTGGGTCCCGCAGGACGGCGCCCTGTTCCCGCACCTGACCGCGCTGTCCAACACCGCCTACGGTCTGCGCGCGCACCGCGTGCCGCGCGCCGAAGCGCGCCGCACCGCCCAGCGGTGGCTCGACCGGCTCGGCGTCGGCCACCTCGCCCACCGCAGGCCCGCGCAGCTCTCCGGCGGCCAGGCCCAGCGCGTCGCCCTCGCCCGGGCGCTCGCCGCCCGCCCCCGGCTGTTGCTGCTCGACGAACCGCTGGCCGCCCTCGACCAGACCACCCGCGCCCATGTCCGGCACACCCTGCGCACCCATCTCGACGGTTTCGGCGGGGTCTGCCTGATCGTCACGCACGACCCCGTCGAGGCGGTCGCCCTCGCCGACCGGGTGCTCGTCCTCGAGGACGGGCGAGCCCTGCAGGACGCGTCACCCGCCGACGTCACCCGCCATCCCCGCTCCCCCTGGGTCGCCCGGATGCTCGGCCGCAACGCGTGGCCCGGCACCGCCACCACCAGCGGTCTCGCGCTGACCGGTGGCGGATACCTCGTGGTCGCCGACACCCTCGCCGAGGGTGCGCGCGCCTTGGCGATCATCGCGCCGGAGGCGGTCTCCGTCCACCGCGACAGACCCGCCGGCAGCCCCCGCAACGTCTGGCCCGGCACGATCCGCGAGATCACCTCCGTCGGCAGCCGTCTGCGCCTGCTCGTCACGTCCAACGAGGCACCCGACCTCGTCGCCGAGATCACCCCCCAGGCCGCCGCCGAACTCCGCCTCACCGACGGCACATCGGTCTGGACGAGCGTCAAGGCCACCGAGGTCACCCTCGTCACCCTGTGAGCTCCCCGAGACCCCGCCCGACGGACCGATAAACTGCGACGCCGTTCCCCACCGGACGCGGCAAGGAAGGGAACGGCGAACGTGACACGCCATGTGCTCATCCTCGGCGGCACCACGGAGGCGCGGGCCCTCGCGGCAGCGCTGGCCGCCGATCCCGCGCTGCGCGTGACCAGCTCGCTGGCGGGGCGGGTGGCCGAGCCGCGACTGCCCGAGGGTGAGGTACGGATCGGCGGGTTCGGGGGGCCGGAGGCGCTGTGCCGCTGGCTGACCGAGCACGCGGTGGACGCGCTGATCGACGCCACCCACCCCTTCGCCGCCACCATTAGCGCGCACGCCGCGCAGGCGGCGGCGTCCGCCGGTGTCCCCCTGCTCGCGGTGCGGCGGCCCGGCTGGGCGGCGGGCCCGGGCGACCGCTGGCACCTCGTGGACTCCCTGGCCGGGGCCGCCGCGATGCTCCCGGCGCTGGGCCGGCGGATCTTCCTGACCACCGGCCGGACGGGGCTGGCCGCGTTCGCCGCGACGACCGGTCTGTGGTTCCTGGTCCGCTCGGTCGACGCCCCGCAGCCGCCGCTGCCGGAACGCTCGGAAGTGCTGCTCGCCCGGGGGCCCTTCACCCGCGAAGGGGAGGCGGAACTGCTGCGCCGGCACCGCATCGACGTCCTCGTCACCAAGGACAGCGGCGGACCGGCCACGGCGGCGAAGCTCACCGCCGCCCGCGAGGCCGGCGTCCCGGTCGTCGTCGTCCGCCGCCCGCCGGTGCCCGCCGGGGTGCCGGTGGCCGCGGGCCCCGGCGAGGCGGTCGCGTGGCTGCGCGCCGGGCCGGCCTAAGACAGGTCCTAGCGCTGCCGGATCAGCCGTCGTCCCGGCCGCCGGCAGGCGTCCGGCGCAGCAGGTACGTGTCCATGATCCAGCCCTTGCGGGTGCGGGCCTCGGCGCGCACGGTCCGGATGTGGTCCGCGACGTCGGGCAGGCGTCCCGAGACCAGGATCTCGTCCGGGGTGCCCAGGTACGCGCCCCAGTAGATCGTGACGTCGGCGCCGTCGTCCGGGAGGTGCGCGAACGCCTGGTGCGCGTCGAGCATGACGACGACGTCGTCGGCCCCTTCGGGGAAGCCCGCGGCGAGCTGCCTGCCGGTGGTGATCTGCACGGGCCGCGCGGGCCGGTTCAGCCCTGTCCGGTGCTTGGCGGCCAGCGCCGCGACGCTGCTGATGCCGGGGACGACCTCGTAGTCGAACGCGACCGTGCTCCGGCCGAGGACGTCCTCGAGGATGCCCAGGGTGCTGTCGTACAGGGCGGGGTCGCCCCACACCAGGAAGGCGCCGCACTGGTCGTCCGCCAGCTCCGAGGCGATGAAGTGCTCGTAGATGTCGGCCCGGCGATGGCGCCAGTCACCGACGGCCGACGCGTAGACCGGCGACGGAGCCGTGCGGTCCCGGTCGGGGTCCTGGGCCGACACCAGCCGGTGCGGACGGGTCACGTGCCGCTCGATGATGTCGTGGCGCAACTGGACCAGGTCCGACTTCTCCTCGCCCTTGTCCAGGACGAAGAACACGTCGGCCTGATTGAGCGCCTTGACCGCCTGCAGCGTCAGATGGTCCGGGTCGCCCGCGCCGATACCGATGACAAAGATCTTCCTCACGGCGTCGAGTCTGCACCATGCGCCCGCAACCGCACGCCGGCGGTGTCCCATCTCACCGTCCGGCAGGCGAACACCGCTGACCCGACGACGCTTTTGGTCATAAGCTGGACGGTGCAGCTGGTTCGCCCTGTCCGCCAGACAGGCGCGTCGCAAGAGGGAACCCGGTGGAATTCCGGGACTGCCCCGCAGCGGTGAGTGGGAACGACCGCCGTCATACGCACTGGGACCCGAGCCGGGATCTGGGAAGCGACGGCCAGTAGGTGTCTCGTGTCCGTACGAGACGTGCCCGCGAGTCCGAAGACCTGCCACTGCCCGTGCGCCCCCAACGGCGCACGGTGATTCCGGTGACCTCGAGGGCGGGTCGGAGTACACATCAGGCGGGCACGTGCGGGCGTTTCGGCGCCTTGACACCGTGTGTCCCGTCCGGTCTGTGGTCCCTTCGCGTCGTCGACTCCCCGGGTCGTATGGAAGACACTCGCGAAGGAGAGTTCCATGACCGGTTCGATGACCAGTTCGTCCGCCACCGCACGCTCCACCGTGCACGGCTACCCCCGGCAGGGCCGGAACCGGGAGCTGAAGAAGGCGATCGAGGGCTACTGGAAGCGCGACGTGGGCGCCGACGCCCTGCGGGACGCGGCCGCCGAACTGCGCCGCACCAACTGGCTGCAGCTCGCCGACGCCGGCATCCAGGAGGTCCCCACCGGCGACTTCTCGTACTACGACCACGTCCTGGACACCAGTGTCATGGTCGGCGCGATCCCCGCGCGGCACCGCGCCGCGGTGGCCGCCGACGCCCTGGACGGCTACTTCGCGATGGCCCGCGGCACACAGGAGGTCGCGCCGCTGGAGATGACGAAGTGGTTCGACACCAACTACCACTTCCTGGTACCTGAGTTGGGCCCGGACACCGTCTTCTGCGCCGACTCCGGCAAGCAGGTCGCCGAGTTGCGGGAAGCCCTCGCGCTGGGCCTCACCGCGCGCCCGGTGCTCGTCGGCCCGATCACCTACCTCCTGCTCGCCAAGCCCGCTCCCGGCGTCGCGGCGGACTTCGAACCGCTGACGCTCCTCGACCGGCTGCTGCCGGTGTACGCCGAGGTGCTGGCCGATCTGCTGGCCGCCGGAGCCGGGTGGGTCCAGCTCGACGAGCCGGCCCTGGTCCAGGACCGCACCCCGGCCGAACTCAACGCCGCCGCACGGGCCTACCGCGTGCTGGGTGGTCTCACCGACCGGCCGAAGCTGCTGGTCGCGTCCTACTTCGACCGGCTGGGCGAGGCCCTGCCGGTCCTGGCCAAGGCGCCCATCGACGGTCTCGCGCTGGACTTCACGGGTCCCGCCGCGGCCAACCTCGACGACCTGGCGGCCGTCGGCGGCCTGCCCGGCAAGCGCCTGCTGGCGGGCGTCGTCAACGGCCGGAACGTCTGGATCAACGACTACGAGAAGTCGCTGTCCGTCCTGGGCACGCTCCTGGGGCTGGCCGGACACGTCGATGTGGCGTCCTCCTGCTCCCTGCTGCACGTCCCGCTGGACGCCGCGGCCGAGCGCGACATCGACCCGCAGATCGCCCGATGGCTGGCCTTCGCCCGGCAGAAGACCGCCGAGATCGTCACGCTGGCGCGCGGGCTCTCCCGGGGCACCGACACCATCGCGGCCGAACTCGCCGCCAACCGCGCCGACCTGGCCTCCCGGTCCGGCTCCGCCCTCACCAACGACCCGGCCGTCAGGACCCGCGCCGCGGCCGTCACCGACAGCGACGCCCGCCGCTCCCAGCCCTACGAGGAGCGGGCCGCCGCCCAGCGCGCCCTCCTGCGGCTGCCGCTGCTGCCGACGACGACCATCGGCTCGTTCCCGCAGACCACCGAATTGCGCACCGCGCGGGCCGACCTGCGGGCCGGGCGCATCGATGCCGCCGCGTACGACGCCCGCATCGAGACCGAGATCCGCGAGGTCCTCTCCTTCCAGGAGAAGGCCGGCATCGACGTCCTGGTGCACGGCGAGCCCGAGCGCAACGACATGGTGCAGTACTTCGCCGAGCAGCTGACCGGCTACCTCGCCACCCGGCACGGCTGGGTCCAGTCCTACGGGACCCGCTACGTCCGGCCGCCGATCCTGGCCGGGGACATCTCCCGCCCCGAGCCGATGACGGTCCGCTGGACGCGGTTCGCCCAGTCCCTCACCGACCGCCCCGTCAAGGGCATGCTCACCGGTCCCGTCACCATGCTGGCCTGGTCGTTCGTCCGGGACGACCAGCCGCTCGGCGACACCGCCCGCCAGGTCGCGCTGGCCCTGCGCGACGAGGTGAACGACCTGGAGGCGGCGGGTAGTTCGGTGATCCAGGTGGACGAGCCGGCACTGCGTGAGACGCTGCCGCTGCGCGCCGACGGCCGTGCCGAGTACCTCGGCTGGGCGACGGAGGCCTTCCGCCTCACCGCCGGCGGGGTCCGTCCCGACACCCAGATCCATACCCACATGTGCTACGCGGAGTTCGGCGACATCTTCCAGGCCATCGACGATCTCGACGCCGACGTCATCAGCCTGGAGGCCGCCCGCTCCCACATGCAGGTCGCGGGCGAACTGGCCACCGCCGGCTACCCGCGCGATGTCGGCCCCGGGGTCTACGACATCCACTCCCCCAGGATCCCCGGCGCGGCGGAGGCGGCGGCGCTGCTGCGCAAGGGCCTTGAGGCGATTCCCGCCGAACGGCTGTGGGTCAACCCGGACTGCGGGCTGAAGACGCGCGGCTGGCCGGAGGTCAGGACCTCCCTGGAGAACCTCGTCGCCGCCGCCCGCGAGGTGCGGAGCACGCTGCCGGTCACGTCCTCCTGACGCACCCGTGGCCGGGGCGGACACCCCGGGGCGGACACCCCGGGTGCCCGCCCCGGCCACGGCCCTGGTCGCGCGTCCCTGACCTGGTTGGCCCGTACCGCCGGCGCAGTCCCGGCCGCCGGGTCGCGCGGGGCCGCCCCCGTTCATCCTTTCGGGCTAAGGAAGGAATGTTTCTCCCGGACCGCCTCCGGAGGAGCGCTGTGATGGGGGCGGGGCGCCGCGCCGACCGTCGTGGACGCGGCGCCGCACAGCGACGGAACGAGGTGTGGGGGAATGGGCTCTGTTGTTCTGGGCGTCTGGCTGATCACCGCCTCCCTGGGGGCCTACCTGTTCACGATCTGGCTGCGCCACGGTGGCCTGCGGCAACGTGAGGCCGGCGTCACGCGGTTGCCGGTCTCGCTGATCCTGGGGCACATCGCGCTGGCCGTGGTCGGCCTGGCCGCCTGGACGGTCTTCGTCTTCGGGGAGTCGGCGGCCTCCGCGTGGGCGGCCTGCGGCGTCGTCCTCGTCGTGGCGTCCCTGGGCCTGATGATGCTGTTCCGCTGGCTGCCCAGCCCAGGACGCCACTCGCACGGCGAGCGGACCGCCGAGCGGAACTTCCCCGTCACGGCGGTCGTCGCCCACGGCGTCTGCGCGGTCGTCACCGTCCTCCTGGTCCTGGCGGTGGCGATCCACTCGGCCTGAGCGCCTCCGGCCCGCCGGCCAGGCGCACGGATATCGCCCGTGGTGCGGACCTTGTCCTCTGCGTAGATCCTGAACATGTTGTCCATCACGCGAGGAGGACCGACATGTCCATGCTGGACAAGATCAAAGGCATGCTCAAGGGCCACGAGGACCAGGCGAAGCAGGGTGTCGAGAAGGGCGGCGACTTCGTCGACCGGAAGACGCAGAACAAGTACAGCGGCCAGGTCGACATGGCCCAGGAGAAGCTGAACCAGCAGCTCGGTGGCACCCGCCCGCCCACCGACGAGGCAGGCAAGTAGCCGGCCCGCGCCGCCGTACGGCAGCTACCGGCCGACCCCTGGGGTTCGGCCCGGCGGAACATCGTGGACGCTCCGCCGGGCGGCCGTTCGCCCCAGGTCAGACAGTGGAACCGGCCGCCGCGGCGGCCTTGGACACGGGGCCGCGGGAGTCCGCCGTCCGGGCGAGTGGCTTGCCGGCCCCCGGAAGGTGCGTCCTGTGCGTCACGACCCCATATCCACGCCCCAGCACGCCGTCGGACCGTTCCGGCGGCGGCGACGGCCACGAAGCGCCGCGTGGGCGGTGGCCTCGGGCCTGCTCGCAGGCGCCGCCGTCGGCACGGCGGGGAGCCACAGCGCCGTCGCGTCGACACCCCAGCCGTACGCGGCCATCACCCTGGCCGCCGCGAACTGGCGCGCCCAGCAGGTGGTGGGCCTCGTCAACGTGGAACGCCTGAAGCACGGATGCCGGCGGGTCGCGGTGAACGCGAAGCTCACGACGGCCGCCCAGGCGCACGCCGATGACATGGCCGCTCGCGGCTACTACCAGCACACGACGCCCGACGGTACGACCCCCGCGGCCCGGCTGTCCTCCGCCGGGTACCGGTGGAAGCGCTGGGGCGAGAACATCGGCAAGGGTTCCAGGAACCCGCAGACGGTCATGGACGCGTGGATGAGGAGCGCCTCCCACCGTTCCAACATTCTGAACTGCGCGTTCAGGGAGATCGGCGTCGGCGTCAGCATGCGCTCGAACGGCCCATGGTGGACACAGGACTTCGCCGCCCGCTGACCGCCCCACACCCGGGGAGCGACGCCGGACCGGCCGCTCTCGACGCGCGGTGACGGCGACCCGTGCATAGCGTGGACGTGCAGCAGCCCATACGAAGGGACGACGCACCATGAGCGACAGCACACCGCGGAACCGGCCCGAGTCCGACCGTTCCGACCTGGGAGGCAAGCAGCCGGCGCGCGGCGACGCGGGCACGCGCGGCCGAACCACCATCGCCGACGGCGTGGTGGAGAAGATCGCCGGAATGGCCGCCCGCGATGTCGGCGGCGTGCACGCGATGGGCACCGGCTTCTCGCGCACCTTCGGCGCCGTGCGCGACCGGGTGCCCGGCGGCGGCAAGTCCGTCACCCGTGGCGTGAAGGCGGAGGTCGGCGAGACACAGGCCGCACTCGACCTGGATCTCGTCGTCGAGTACGGCGTGTCCATCGTCGACGTCGCCAACGCGGTGCGCGAGAACGTGGTCGCGGCGGTCGAGCGGATGACCGGGCTCCAGGTCGTCGAGGTCAACATCGCGATCGGCGACGTCAAGCTGCCGGACGAAGAGGACGACGACGAGGACGAGCCGCAGCAGCGCGTCCAGTGAGTCGCGTGCCGGCGCGGGAGACGGTGGGCGGACGATGAGCATGGCACTGGTCGGACTGGCCGCGGGCATGGCCCTGGCGTTCGCCGGGTACTTCGGCGGGTTCGGCGCGTTCCTGCTCGTGGCGGCACTGGGCGCCATCGGCTTCGTGGCGGGGAAGTTCCTGGACGGAGAGCTCGATCCGGACGACTTCTTCCGCAGCCGCGGTGGCGGCGATCACCACCGCACCCGGAAATGAGAAGCGCTCTCAACCGTGGCGGCAAACCTCACGGAGCGTGCGCGCGGCCGCGCGCCCGGCCCGGGAACCACCGTCCCTTACGACCCCCGCAATGTGCTGGTCACATTGCGGGGGTCGCCTCGTTGCGGCCTCAACCACTGCCGCACCGCGGATCGGGACCGGTAACTGCGAGTTCGCGCCAATACCGGACGTACTGCCGAGTAATGCTCGCCAGAGGTATAGACCAATGATAAATATGGGGAACGGATCTCACATGTGCGATCACCATGCGTCACTCCCGATGGGAAGGGATCACCCGCTGTGCCCCGTTCCTCCCGCTCCGCCCCGCCCGCACGTCCGCTCTACCAGCGGATCGCCGACAGACTCCAGGCCGAGCTCGACAAGGGCCGCATAGCGCCGGGAGACCGGCTGCCCGCCGAGCGACTGCTCGCCGACCGCTTCGGCGTCAACCGGCAGACCGTACGCCAGGCCCTGCAACTCCTGCGCGACCGCGGCATGGTCACCACCGGCCGCCGCGGCACTCGCGCGGCGGCCGTACCCGCCGCGCTGCCGCAGCAGGTGATCGACACAACCCCCGGCGCACCCGAGGGGCTCGAGGACGCCCTCGGCGTGCTGCGCACCGCGCCCGCACCCGTCGACATCTCCTGCCTGCTCGGCCTCACCCCCGGCACCCCCACCCTCGTCCACCAGCGTGTCGAGCAGGCGCCCGGGGACCAGTTGGCCGACGCCACGTCCTACTTCTCCCCGGTCGCGCTCGCCGAGATACCGCGGCTGGCCGAGCACCGCCGCTCCTCCCCCGAGCCCCACCGCGGCAACCTCCGCGGCCTGTACCAGTGGATGATCGACGCGGATCTGCGTCCGCACCGACGCGACACCATCGACCTCACCCCGGTCCACGACCCCCGCCCCGCCGCGGACCGGGCGAAGCTGACGATCCGCCGGACCATCGCCGACCAGCACGGCCGCGTCCTGGAGATCACCGACCTCCAACTGCCGCCGGGCCCGGCCCAACTCGTCTACGACTTCGCCCTTCCCAGCGCCTGACCCGTGCGCTCCCGGCACGCCTGCCGAGGCGCCGGCCCCCTCGGACCTCCCCCGGTGCGACCCACCGGGCCCCGAGGATAGGCCGCCGGTAGCAGGAGGACTAAGGTCGACTTCCCAGAACCACGACGACGAAGGGGCAGTTGACGATGGCGCGGGACGAGGCCGTTATCGGCTGCACGGGGGAACTCCTGATCGCCACCCGCGGATCCGCCGGACCCGGCGAGATCCTGGTGCGCGTCAGAGGCGGAACCGAGACCTTCCTCGCCTGGTCCGAGGAGCCCCTGCCGCGCGGAACGATCGTGCTCGTCATCGAGTCCCGCGGGACCCGGCAGGTCGGCGTCATCGAGTGGGCAGATCCCCTGGATGCGTTGGGCGGCGTCACCGACGCCCCTTGAAGGAGACGACATGTTCGGTTATCGCGTTCCCGCCCCCGACGAGGCGATGCTGATCTCAGGCGGCAGGCGGGGACTGGAAGGTGCACCGTTCCGCGTGGTGACCGGCCACGGCAAGTTCGTGCTCCCCGTCTTCCGCAAGACCCGCTTCCTCACGCTGGCGATGTGCGAGGCCGAGGTCGCCGAGACCTGTGTGACCAAGCAGGGGATCGCACTGACCGTGCGGGCGGTGATCGCCTTCAAGGTCGGCAACGACACCGAGAGCATCGTCAACGCGGGCCAGCGGTTCCTCTCCGACCAGGACCAGATGTCGGTACTGACCGGCCGGATCTTCGCCGGTCATCTGCGGTCCATCATCGGCTCGATGACCGTCGAGGAGATCGTCACCGAACGGCAGAAGCTCGCCACCGAGGTCCTGGAGACCTCCAAGACCGAGATGGCGAAGATCGGTCTGACCGTCGACTCGCTGCAGATCCAGTCGATCGACGACGGAAACACCGGCTACATCGCCGCGATGGCCGCACCGCACAAGGCCGCCATCCAGCGGCAGGCCCAGATCGCGCAGGCCCAGGCCACCCAGGCCTCGGTCGAGGCGGAGCAGGTCGCCGCACGGAACCAGGCCGAATACGCCCGGCAGACCGCCGTGGTCAAGGCCGAGTACTCGGCCCAGGTGGACCGCGCGCAGGCGGAGTCCGCACAGGCCGGCCCGCTGGCGATGGCCCACGCGCAGCAGGAAGTCCTCATCGCCCAGACCGAACTGGCCCAGCGCCAGGCCGAGCTCCGGCAGCAGCAGCTGCGGG
>NZ_JAPVLU010000082.1 GCF_027158205.1 Streptomyces sp. H39-S7
CTGGAGGCGGTGCTCGGCGGGGAGCAGTGCGGCGCGCCCGCCGACCAGCCCGGCCGCCTGCCGCGCCCCCTCGGGCAGCGGGGCGGTCGCGGCGCGCGCGTGCGGCACGTGGGCGGCCACCGCGGCCTGCGGCAGCGTCGCCGACCGGGGGCCGTCGGCCGGGTGGCGGGCGGCCGGGCCGCCGCCGGAAGCGCCGGGCCACTCCCCGGGCTCCCCGGACGCTGTGCCGTCCGCCAGCACCAGGGCCGCACGGCCGGCGTCGTCCTTGCGCAGCAGCCGCAGTGCGTCGGCGGCGGCCGAAGGACCCGACACGGCGACGGCGTCGGCCGCGGCACCGAGGGCGGCGGCGACGGGGATCTCGAAGCCCGGGGCCACGGTGAGCAGGTCAGCGGCGGGGCCGAGCAGGCCGGTGAGCCGGTCGCCCGCGGCCAGCAGTGCGCCGGTGCCGTCCTTGCGGCGCAGGCCGAGCGCCAGCGCGTCGCGCCGGGCGGTGAGGGCTGCGCGCTCGCGCTCGGCCGCGGTGGCCGCGTCGCGGACGCCCGAGAACGCCTCCTCGGCCGCCGCCCGCTCACGGGTCGCGGCCGCGAGCTGCTCCTCCAGTTCCGAGTCGTCCGCCTCCAGGCCGTCGACCCGTTCCCTGAGCTCCTCGTACTCCTCCTGCGCGGACTCGGCGCGGGCGCGCGCCTCGTCGCGGGCGGTGGCGAGCCGGCCGATCTCCGCCTCGGCGGAGCCGGCCCGGCCGCGTGCCGCGTTGACCTGGCCCTGCAGCCGCGCCAGCCCCTCCCGGCGGTCCGCGATCGCCCGCGCCGCGGACCGCAGCCGATGCTCCTCGGCCGCGAGCTCCTGTTCCAGGGCGGCGCGGTGGCCGACGGTGTCGTCCAGCGCCCGCCGCGCGGCGTCGAGGGCCTCGGTCAGTTCGGCCTCCTGCTCGCGGATGCGGGCCGCCTCACGTTCCATGTCCTCCGGCTCCCGGCCGCGCCGCTCCTCGGCGGGCTGACCGGTGGCGTGCCGTACCCGCTGCTCGGCCAGTCCGATCGTGCCGCGCACCCGTTCGGCGAGCTGGGAGAGGCCGTACCAGGTGGCCTGTGCGTCGGCCAGACGCGGCGCGAGGTCCCTGACCTGCTCCTCAAGGGCGGTTTCGCGGCGCAGCGCGGCGGCCAGGTCCCGTTCCACCGCGTCCCGCCGCTCCTTGAGCGACGCCTCGTCGGCGACCTCGGCGCTCAGCGCCTCGCGCAGGGTGACCAGATCGTCGGCGAGCAGCCGCAGCCGGGCGTCGCGCAGGTCGGCCTGGATGACGGCGGCCCGCCGGGCGACCTGCGCCTGCCGCCCCAGCGGCTTGAGCTGCCGCCGCAGTTCGTTCGTCAGGTCCTGCACGCGTGCCAGGTTGGCCTGCATCGCGTCCAGCTTCCGCAGCGCCTTCTCCTTGCGCTTGCGGTGCTTGAGCACCCCGGCCGCCTCCTCGATGAAGGCGCGGCGGCCCATCGGGTCGGCGTGGAGGACGGAGTCGAGCTGGCCCTGGCCGACGATGACGTGCATCTCGCGGCCGATGCCGGAGTCGGAGAGCAGTTCCTGGATGTCGAGCAGCCGGCAGGTGTCGCCGTTGATCTGGTACTCGCTGCCGCCGTTGCGGAACATGATCCGCGTGATGGTGACCTCGGCGTACTCGATGGGCAGCACACCGTCGGAGTTGTCGATCGTCAGGGACACCTCGGCGCGGCCCAGGGGCGGGCGCCCCGTGGTGCCGGCGAAGATGACATCCTCCATCTTGCCGCCGCGCAGCGACTTGGCCCCCTGCTCCCCCATGACCCAGGAGAGCGCGTCCACCACATTGGACTTGCCGGACCCGTTGGGGCCCACGACACACGTGATGCCGGGCTCGAAGCGCAGCGTCGTCGCCGAGGCGAAGGATTTGAATCCACGCAGCGTGAGGCTCTTGAGGTGCACGCCGTCGGACTCTACCTTCCGCGTTCGGTTTCACCGGGGAAGGTGCAGGGCACATCAGACGATGACAACAGTGATCGTCGGGGGGCCGGGAAATGAAGGCGGAACGACGAAGGGACGCCGAAGCGCCCCTTGCACCATGCTGTGGCGGTGCCGTGGCACCCGTCCGGTGATGGGCCGGATCAGGCGAGCACGGGCTCCGCGCGTGATACATCGATGTTGCTGAGCAGCGACTCTTCGTGCGACGCCACAGTCAGCGCGTCGTTCTCGGTCTGCATCCGAACCAGCTCGGATTCCAGATCCTGAACACGCTGCTGAAGCCTTCGCATCTCGGCGAGGAGTCGCGGGTCGGGGCCGCCGACATAACCGAGAAGCGCCTTTGCCATGATTGATGGTCCTCCACGCTGAGTGACCGACCGGGAGCGGTAGGGTCGTGGGTGAGGGGAATGTGCACCCGCGCGGTGCGCCGAAGCCGCCGCTAAGGTTGCATTACGGCTACGATGCGCGGGGCTTCCAGCGTCTCACCAAATAGGTAGACGGTCAACACGATCACAGCCCAGCCGTCGGGCCAGCCTCAGAAAACACGGCGGAAGAGCGCCGGCGGCTGCCCGTGGGGCGTCGAGATCATCCTCGATGTCGGCAGCCTTGCACGACACTCCGGATATGGCAACTGTCTGGTGAGTACTTGCCGTAGGCGAATGCCCACGGCACGTACGCGGGGCGTGACTCTCAGCGGATCTCGAAGCCGTCATAGCCGCCGCGCGGCCGTCCCCAGATCTCGGTGACGCCGTCGACCCGGCCGGGCGTGTCCCCCGTGGCCAGCCAGTCGAGCAGGTGTTCGCACTGGGCGCGGTCCCCCTCGGCCACGACCTGCACCCGGCCGTCGGCCAGATTCCCGGCGTAGCCGGCCAACCCGCCGATCCGCATCGCGTTGGCCCGGGTCCACCAGCGGAAGCCGACGCCCTGGACGCGCCCGCGCACCCAGGCCGTAAGCCGGACATTTTCATTCATGTGCGCACGTTATCCCGTCAGTTGCCCACGCTTCACTCCGGCCACGTGCGTCATTCGCTACAGTCGGCGCGCAACAGGACTCACCCGTTCGGGTTAATCCGCGACGATGAGGACAGCGATACATGGGCCGCCACAGCCGCAATGCCACCGAGGCCGTCGCTCCGACCCGGGACCGTCGGGGCCACCGGGGCCCGCGGCGACGCCACAGCGCCGTTCGCACCGGCCTCCTGGCGTCGTCCGCCGCTCTGGCCGTGGGCGCCGTCGCGATGTCGTCCGGTCTGCTGCCGTCCTTGAACGGAGCACAGGGCGGCGTCGCCGCCCAGGGGGGCACCCCCGGAGGGACGCGCACCGTGCCGGACGGCTCGACCGGCGCGCCACTGCCGGACAGCGCCTCCCCCTCCCCCCGGAACACCGGCCGCACCTCCCTGCCGAGCAGCCCCTCCACGAGCCGCGGCGGCACCCCGAGGACGACGCCGCCCACCTCGGCCGCCGCACCCAGCACCACCCCGGCGCCGAAGGTGACACCCACCCGGAAGCCGGTCACCCCCCGGCCCACCACCCCCGCCCCGACACCGACCCGCACCGCGACCCCGACACCGACCCAGGGCGGCAACGCCGTCACGGCACAGGCCGCGGTGCTGAAGCTGGTGAACGCCGAACGTGCCAAGGTCGGCTGCGCCCCCGTGACCGCGGACGCGTCGCTGGCCAAGCTCGCCCAGGCGTTCAGCGAGGACATGTCGATCCGGGACTTCTTCGACCACACCGACCCGGACGGCAAGACTCCCTGGGACCGGGCCAAGGCGACCGGCGTCAGCAACCTGGGCGGGGAGAACATCGCCCGCGGCCAGGCCGACGCGGAGGCCGTGATGACCGCGTGGATGAACAGCGAGGGCCACCGCGCCAACATCCTGAACTGCGACTACAAGACTCTCGGCATAGGCGTCCACTTCGCGGCGGGCGGCCCCTGGTGGACGCAGGACTTCGGCTTCTAGGAGCACCGACAGAGCACCGGCCGAGCACGAGAGAGCGCTGACTTTCCGAAAGCGCAACCCCTGGTCCAGCGCAACCCAGGAGTACGCTCGGAAGCATGACCACCGGTACCGGTACGTGCTGCCCTCAGGACGACGCACGGCTCCCGTTCAGCGTCTTCGAGCGCGACTGCCCCTCCCGCGGCACGCTGGAGCACGTCACCGGCCGCTGGGGCAGCCTGACGCTCGGCGCGCTCGGCGAGGACACCGTGCGCTTCAACGAGCTGCGCCGCCGGGTCGACGGGGTGAGCGAGAAGATGCTCTCCCAGACGCTGCACGCCCTGGAGCGCGACGGCCTGGTGCACCGCGAGGCGCAGACCACCAACCCACCGCGCGTCGACTACCGCCTCACCGAGCTGGGCCGGGAGACCACCCGCCGGCTGCTCGACCTGATCCACCTGGTCGAGGGCCGGATGCCCGAGGTGCTGGCCGCACGGGAGGCCTACGACGCGCAGCACGCGGCGCCCGTAGCGCGCTGACGACCTATCGGCCGATGACCGGCGGGCGCTGGCAGCGCGGGCAGAAATAGCTGGAGCGGTTCATCCAGGGGCGGCGGCGCATGGGCGTGCCGCAGCGGCGGCAGGGCTCGTTCTCCCGCCCGTACGCGTCCAGCGACCGGTCGAAGTAGCCGGATTCCCCGTTGACGTTGACGTACAGGCTGTCGAAGCTCGTGCCGCCGGCCGCCAGCGCGTCGCTCATCACCTCGCGGATGTGCGTCACCAGCTCGGCCGTCCTGGGCCGGGTCATCGTCGCGGTGGGCCGCTCGTAGTGCAGCCGGGAGCGCCACAGCGCCTCGTCCGCGTAGATGTTGCCGACCCCGCTGATCAGCGACTGGTCGAGCAGGGCGCGCTTGATGGTGGTCCGGCGGCGGCGCAGCGCGGCATGGAAGACCTCCTCGTCAAAGGCGTCCTCCAGCGGGTCCGGCGCGATGTGCGCGAGCGGTACCGGCAGCGCCAGCGGGCTGCCCGGCACGGTGTCGTGGAGCGACAGGCCGCCGAAGGTGCGCTGGTCGACGAAGCGCAACTCGGTGCCGAGCGCGTCGTCGAACCGGATCCGGATCCGCAGATGGGTCTCGTCGGGGGCCGCGTGCGGCTGGACCAGCAGCTGGCCGCTCATCCCGAGGTGTCCGAGCAGCGCGGTCGTGCCGTCGAGCGGCAGCCACAGGTACTTGCCCCGGCGGCGGGCCGGGCCGATCAGCGCACCGGACAGCCGGTCGGCGAAGTCCTCGCCGCCCGCCAGGTGCCGGCGGACGGCGCGCGGGTGCAGCACCTCCGCGTCCGCGACGGTGCGCCCGGTGACCCAGCGCTCCAGACCGATGCGGACCACTTCGACCTCAGGCAGCTCGGGCAACGCCACTCCTCCGGTTACGCGTCGAGCCCACCGACTGATCGTCGGTGGGCTCGTTCTGACGGGTGTGCGACAGGGCCTGTCCGGCGGATCACAACCGGCCCCTTCGCCGCCTGGAACGGCGACTCCCTGCGTTGCCGGAATACCCGAATACAACCCGGTATTCGGGTATTCCGGCGCCTTGCGATCCGTCGCACCAGACGACGCCTGGTCCGCCCGTGATCCGCCGGACAGGCCCTAGCTCGCCGCCGAGGCGGACTCGCGGATCGCGCGCCAGGCGGCCTCGGCCGCCTGCTGTTCTGCTTCCTTCTTGCTGCGGCCGGTGCCGGCGCCGTACTCGACACCACCGACGCGGGCGGCAGCCGTGAAGGTCTTCTCATGGTCGGGACCCGACTCGGTGACCACGTACTCGGGCACACCCAGGCCCTCGCTCGCGGTCAGCTCCTGGAGACTGGTCTTCCAGTCCAGGCCTGCCCCGAGGTTGGACGACTTCTCGATCAGCGGATCGAAGAGGCGGTGCACGAACTCGGACGCGGCATCCAGACCCTGGTCCAGATAGACCGCGCCGATGACCGCCTCGAGGGTGTCCGCGAGGATCGAAGCCTTGTCCCGGCCGCCGGTGCCTTCCTCACCCCGACCCAGCCGGATGAATCCGCCCAGTTCGAGGTCACGACTCACTTCCGCCAGCGCACGAGAGTTGACCACCGCGGCCCGCAACTTGGCCAGCTGGCCTTCGGGCAGGTCGGGGTGGGTGCGGTACAGCGTGTCCGTGACCACCAGGCCGAGCACGGAGTCCCCGAGGAACTCCAGCCGCTCGTTGGTGGGCAGACCGCCGTTCTCGTACGCGAACGAACGATGGGTCAGCGCACGCACCAGAAGGGCGGGCTCGAGTGAGTACCCGAGCCGCCCTTCCAGAAGCGTGTGAGACCAGGCTGTGTCCGCCGGCGCCTGCTTCGGCGATTTGGCGTCTGACATGAAGCCTGTCACCCGCCGATCAGACCTCGAGGACCTGACGACGGTTGTACGTGCCGCAGCTCGGGCACGCGATGTGGCTCTGCTTCGGCTGGTGGCAGCTCTCGCACGCCACCAGGCTCACGGCAACAGCCTTCCACTGCGCACGGCGGTGGCGCGTGTTGCTGCGCGACATCTTCCGCTTCGGAACAGCCACGGCTACTTCTCCTGGTTCTCGTCGGCGCCCTGGTCGGCACCGCTCTTCTTGAATTCCTGCAGGGCCGCCCACCGGATGTCGGCGACCTCATGGTGGTGGTCCGGGTCGTCCGCGAGCCGCTCTCCGCAATCGGAGCACAGACCCGGGCAGTCTTCCTGGCACACCGGCTGCAGCGGCAGTGCGAGCACCACCGCGTCCCGCAGCGCGGGTTCGAGATCGAACAGGTCGTCCTCGAGGAAGAGAACGTCCTCCTCCTCCGCGTCGTCACCGGCTTCGTCCTTGCGGGCGGTCCGGGTGTCGGCGTCGGGGTAGGAGTACATCTCTTGGAAGTCCGCGTCGAGCTTGCGCTCGAACGGCTCCAGACACCTTACGCACTCTCCCGAGAGCGGCGCACGGACGGTACCTGTGACAAGTACCCCTTCCATGACCGACTCCAGTCGGAGCTCCAGCTGTACTGCCGTGCCTTCGGGCACCCCGATGACCTCGATACCGAGATCCTTGGGTGCCGGCACCGAACGGGAGACCTTCCGCATCGAACCAGGACGACGACCCAGCTCGTGCGTGTCGAACACGAGAGGCTCGCGGTGGTCGAGACGGGGGGTTTTCAGGGCTTCCTCTTTCATCGGTACGGCATGCCCTCACCCCGGAGGGTGGGCAGCCCGAAGAGCCGGTGATTTACACGGCTGGAATGGTCAGGATACTGGACGTGCGGGCAGGACCCAACTCGCCCACCCCTCTGTCCCTGAGCAACCCTGTGACCAGTGCGTTCAGCGCCCCTGCTCCAGCTCCCGCAGCCGGTTCAGGTCGATCATGCCGGTGTCGAAGAGGCTGGTCTCGTCCAGGGCCGCGGCCTGGTGCTGGGGGTGGTGCTGCGGCTGGTGCTGCTGCTCGGCGTACGGCTGCTGCTGGTACTGGCCCTGCGGGTCGGCGTACGTCTGCTGCCCGTAGTCCTGCTGGTAGCCGCCGTAGCCGGCCTGCTCCGGGTATCCCTGCTGCTGCTGGGCGGCGTACGGGTCGGAGTAGGCGGCCTGCTGGCCGTAGTCCTGCTGGTACCCGTAGTCCGGGGTGGCCGGCGTCGCGTCGTACGAGTAGTCCGTCTGCTGGGCCTGCTCGGGGACCGGGGCCGCCAGGCCCGCCATGAACTCCGCGTCGGTCTGGTGGCCGCCCGCCGCGTCCGCGGCGTCCTGGGCCGCCATGTGGGCGCCCAGCTCGTCGGCGACGCTGTGGCCGGTCAGCTTGAGCCGGCCGCGGCCGACGGCCTCCAGGGTCTTGGAGAGCACCGCCTCGAAGGCGCCGAGCTTGGTGTCCACGTACTCGTCGGCCCGGCGCCGCAGCGTTTCCGGGTCGGCGCTGCGCTCGGGGGCGTCCGCGTCCTCGTAACCCTGCTCGTCCAGTCCCGGGCCCTGGCCGAGCAGCTTCTCGCGGCCGCGGTCGACGGAGCCGATGGTCTTGGTGAGCACGACCTCGAAGTTGGCCAGCTTGCTGTCCACGTAGTCGTCGGCCTCGGCGCGGATCTCCTCCGCCTCGCGGCGGGCCTCGGCCACGATGCGCTCCGCCTCGTCCTGCGACTGGCGGGCGATCTGGGTGTCCGAGATCATCGAGCCGCGCTCGGCGTGGGCCGACTCGATGATCCGGTTCGCCTCGAGCCGGGCTTCCTCGACCATCTGCTCGCGGCCGCCCAGCAGCGCCTCGGCCTGCGACAGCGAATCGGGGAGCGCGGAGCGCACCTCTTCGAGCCTGCTCAGCAGCTCGGCGCGGTTGACCACGCACGAGGCGGACATCGGCATGGACCGCGCGCCTTCGATGGCCGCGACGATCTCGTCGAGCTTCTTCTGCACGTCCACGGGCGTCAGTCTTTCCTCAGCGGGGCCCGGCCGGGTCCGGACGGGACATGGAGACTCTAGCGCTGCCCGAGCCGGTCGTTGAGAGCCGCCAGGATCGTCGGCGGCACCAAGTGGGAGATGTCGCCGCCCCATTGGGCCACCTCCTTGACGAGACTGGAGGAGAGAAAGCTGTAGGTGGGGTTGGTGGGCACGAAGAGCGTCTCGACCCCGGAGAGACCGATGTTCATCTGAGCCATCTGCAGCTCGTAGTCGAAGTCGCTGACCGCGCGCAGACCCTTGACGATCGCCGGGATCTCGCGTTCCTTGCAGAAGTCGACGAGCAGCCCGTGGAACGACTCGACCTGCACGTTCCCGAAGTCCGCGGTGACTTCCCTGATGAGGTCGATGCGCTCCTCGACCGAGAACAGGCCCTGCTTGGACTGGTTGATCATCACCGCGACGTACACGGTGTCGTAGAGCCGGGAGGCGCGGGCGATGATGTCGAGATGTCCATTGGTGATGGGGTCGAAAGACCCCGGACAGACTGCGCGACGCAACTGAGACTCCTCGCTCTCCGGGCCGTTCATGACTCGGCGGTAACTTCGGCGGCGCGACCGTACCAAAGTGTCGCCTCGCCGTAGCGGCGGGCCCTTACTGCCTCGAAGCCGTCGGGCCAGGGGGAGACTCCGCCACGGGTGCGCCGTTCCACGGTGACGATCGCGTCGTCATCCAGCCACCCCTGCATGCGGAGTGTGAGCAGGATCTCCCGCAGTTCGCCGTCGCCCATCTCGTACGGCGGGT
Organism: Streptomyces sp. H39-S7; assembly: GCF_027158205.1. Taxonomy (GTDB): domain Bacteria; phylum Actinomycetota; class Actinomycetes; order Streptomycetales; family Streptomycetaceae; genus Actinacidiphila. The sequence goes on from NZ_JAPVLU010000082.1 coordinate 9,120, forward strand.
CCAGGAACGCCATGTCGAACGGTGTCGCGGGCGCCGGGCCGGCGACGACCTGCTCGGCCCGGCCGGCCCGCACCTCGGCGCCGGGCAACCCGATCATCCGCACGTTCTCCCGGATGGTGCGGGCCGCGACCGGATCGGACTCGACCAGCAGGACGTGTTCGGCCCCGCGGGACAGCGCCTCCAGGCCGATCGCCCCCGAGCCGCCGTACAGGTCCAGCAGCCTGGCCCCGGTCAGCGTGCCGCGCAGCGCCTCCCAGGTGGAGAACATGCCTTCCTTGGCGCGGTCCGACGTGGGGCGGGTCCCGTTGCCCGGGGGCACGGCCAGCCGGCGGCCACCGGCGGCTCCGGCGATCACGCGGGTCATCTCGTCCTTCACGTCCTCGACATCGTGGGGGAACGGCGCTGTCCGGCGCCGCTCCCCCACGATACGGAGTCACTCCCTGCCGGGCTCCTCCACCGCCCCCACCAGCGCGGTGGACGCGTACCGGGACCAGGACAGGCAGCCGTCGGGCGGGCAGAACTCCGGGCGCCGCGGGTCGTGCCCCAGCTCCCGCAGCTTGGTGCGGACCGAGTCCGGGGTCCGCCCGAAGCGGGCGGCTATCCGGGCGATGGTCTCACTGTCGTGGAACCGCCGCAGCAGCTCCTCCTCGTGCTGCGGCACCCAGGGGGCGCCGTGGCCGGGGAACAGCTCCCGGAGCACGTCACGGTCGGGGATGGGCTCCGATACGTCGGCGACGAGCGCGAGGGCGCGCAGCGCCCGGTTGAGCGCGATCCGCAGGGCCGGCACGTCCGCCATGGGCAGCCGCAGGTCGCCTGAGGCGAGGAGGGTGTCGGGGTCGTCCTCACTCCATCCGGAGAGGGTGAGAGAGACGTTGGTGTCGTCGTCGCTGGCGAGCTCGATCCGGAAGACCTTGTCGCCGAGCGGCAGTTCGTTGAGATGACGGAACGACATGCTTTTGCCCCCAATTATCCAACGACGTCCATCGACTTGGACTACGTCCATTCTCTCAGGGGGGTCTGACAATTCACCTGCTCAGCAAGGCTGTTCGGCCCGTGCCTCAGCCCTTGTCGAGATACTCCTCGCGGTCCGCGTCGACCAGGCTCTCCAGGGCGCTGCGCAGGTCCGGGTGGTCGGTCAGCCCGGGGTCCGCGGCGACCAGCGCGGTGGCCTCGTCGCGGGCGGCGGCGATGACCTCCTCGTCGTCGATGACGGTCAGCATGCGCAGCGACGAGCGGGTGCCGGACTGCGCCTGGCCGAGGACGTCACCCTCGCGGCGCTGCTCCAGGTCGATGCGGGACAGCTCGAAGCCGTCCAGGGTCGCCGCGACCGCGGAGAGGCGCTGCCGGGCGGGACTCGCCTCGTGCGCCTCGGAGACGAGCAGGCAGAGGCCGGGGGCGGCGCCCCGGCCGACGCGGCCGCGCAGCTGGTGGAGCTGGGAGACGCCGAAGCGGTCGGCGTCCATGATCACCATGACGGTGGAGTTCGGCACGTTCACCCCGACCTCGATGACCGTGGTCGCCACCAGCACGTCGACCTGGCCGGCGGCGAACCGGCGCATCACGTCGTCCTTGGCGTCCGGCGGCATCCTGCCGTGCAGCACCTCGACCCGCAGCCCGGCCAGCGGCCCGGCGGCGAGCTGCTCCGCGATGTCCAGGACGGCCCGCGGGGGGCGGCGCTCCGCGTCGTCCGGCTTCTTCTTGCCGTCCTCCTCGTCGCCGATGCGGGGGCAGACCACGTACGCCTGGTGGCCGTTCGACACCTCCTCCCGCACCCGCTCCCAGGCGCGGGACAGGAAGTGCGGCTTGTCCGCGGCCGGGACGACATGGGTGGCGATCGGTGAGCGGCCGGCCGGCAGCTCGTCCAGGACGGACGTCTCCAGGTCGCCGAAGACGGTCATCGCGACCGTGCGCGGGATCGGGGTCGCGGTCATCACCAGCAGGTGCGGGGGCTTGGCGGACTTGGCGCGCAGCGCGTCGCGCTGCTCGACGCCGAAGCGGTGCTGCTCGTCGACCACGACGAGGCCCAGGTCGTGGAACTTCACCTTGTCCTCGATCAGCGCGTGCGTGCCGATCACGATCCCGGCGTCCCCGCTGACGAGGTCGAGCAGCGCCTTGCGGCGGGCGGGCACCCCCATCGAGCCGGTGAGCAGCACGATCTTGGTGGCGTTCTCGGCGCCGCCGAGCATCCCGCCGCCGGCCAGGTCGCCCATCATCTCGGTGATCGACCGGTGGTGCTGCTGGGCGAGCACTTCGGTGGGGGCGAGCATCGCGGCCTGGCCGCCGGAGTCGACGACGGCGAGCATGGCGCGCAGCGCGACCAGGGTCTTGCCGGAGCCGACCTCGCCCTGGAGGAGGCGGTGCATGGGGTGCTCGGTCGCCAGGTCGGCGAAGATCTCGGCCGAGACCTTCTGCTGGCCCTCGGTGAGCGTGAACGGCAGCCGGGTGTCGAACGTGGTCATCAGCCCGTCGGCGTGCGGCACCCGCGGGGTGGCGGGCAGGGCGGAGTCGGCGGCCCTGCGCCGCGCCAGCGCCACTTGCAGGACGTACGCCTCGTCCCACTTCAGGCGCTCCCGCGCCTCGGCGATGTCGGCCTTGGTGCGCGGCCGGTGGATCTTCTCCAGCGCTTCGGAGAGCGGCGCCAGGCCGCGTGCCTCGCGCAGCGCGGCCGGCAGCGGTTCGCCGACGCCCGCCCAGCTGACGCCCCGCATCGAGTCGAGGACCGTCTGGACGGACTGCGCGATCTGCCAGGAGCTGATCTGCTTGCACGCGGGGTAGAGCGGGATCTGCTGGTTGGCGAACGCGGCCGCCACGTCCGGCTCCCCGCCCCTGGCGTCCTCCGCGTCCAGCAACTGGTAGTCCGGGTGCGCGAGCTGGCGGGTGCGGTTGAAGACCGAGACCTTGCCGGAGAACATCCCCCGGCGGCCGGGGATCAGCCGGTGGGCGTGCGCGTGCGCCGCCTTGCTGAAGAACACCAGGGTCAGCGAGCCGCTGCCGTCGGTGACGACGACCTCCAGGCGGACGCCGGTGCCGCCGTTGTAGGTCCTCTTGTCGGCCTTGGCGATCTCCGCGACGACGGTGACGTGCTCGTCGAGCGGGAGGTCGGCCAGCCGCGTCAGCTCTCCGCGCTCGGCGTACCGGCGCGGGTAGTGGTGCAGCAGGTCGCCGACGGTGTGCAGGTCGAGGTGGTCGGCGAGCACGGTGGCCGTGCGGCCGCCGACCGACTTCTTCAGGGGTTCGTCGAGGGCAGACATCGGGTCCATCTTTGCGCACGCCGGTGACAGCGCGGGGCCCGGCGCGGGGAGCCGCCCGCGGCGGGCCCTGGGAGCGGCCCGGTGGGCCCTGGGGGGCGCCCCTGCGGGGCAGGGCGCTATTCGACGCCGATGAGGAGGGGGCCGGTCTGGTGGCCGCCCTGGTAGACCACGGTGTCCACCGCGATGTGGCCGGCCTGGACGTGGGCCTGGATGCGGTCGGCGAGGTCGGGCGGGGCGGTGGCGCCGAGGACGAGGGTGACGAGCTCGCCGCCCGCGGCCAGCATGCGGTCGAGGACGATCGTGCCGGTCTCGACGAGGTTGCCGCCGATGACCGCGACGTCTCCGTCGATCAGCCCGAGGACGTCGCCCGCCTGGCAGATGCCGGCCATGGTCCACGACTGGTGCTCGGCGACGGCCAGTTCCGCGTAGCGGGTGGCGCCGGCCGCCGAGGTCATGGCGACGACGTCCTCGTCGAAGCGCCGGGCGGGCTCGTGGACGGCGAGCGCCGCGATCCCCTGCACCGCGGATCGGGTGGGGATCAGGGCGACCCGGACGCCGTCGCCGCGGGCCCGGTCGGCTGCGGCGCCCGCGGCGTGCCGCAGCTCCACGTCGTTCGGCAGCAGCACCACCTCGCGGGCGTTCGCACGGCGGATCGCGGCCGCGATCTCGCCGCTGGCGGGCGGGTCGCCGGGGCGGACGGCCACGACGGTCGCGCCGGCCTGCGCGCAGAGCTCGGCCAGTCCGTCGCCCCGGACGACGGCCACGACGGCGCGCCGCACCCGCTCCGGTGGACCCGCGACCTCCCCGGCGCCCTCGTGGTGGCGGGAAACCGGATCGAGCACCACGTGGGCGTCCGGATCGGGCCGCCGCCGGGTCTGGTCGCCGAAGTGGGTGACGCGGATCCGGTAGGGGCGGCCCGCCTCGATACCGGCCTCGATGGCGGAGCCCGCGTCGTCCACGTGGACGTGGACGTTCCACAGGCCGTCACCGCCGACGACGACCAGGGAGTCCCCCAGGGCGTCCAGTCGTGCGCGCAGCGCGGGCAGGGCGGTGTCGGCGGCCTCCAGCAGGTAGATCACTTCGAAGGACGGGCCGCCGGGCACGGCGTGCGGGTCCGAGCCGTCCTCGTCGCGGCAGCCGTACGGGACGGCGGGCGCGTGATCGGCGAGCGGCCCCATCGGCACCTCGCCGGAGAGCGCGTCGGCGAGCGAGCCCAGCACGGCCACCAGGCCCCGGCCGCCCGCGTCCACGACGCCGGCCCTGCCCAGCACGGCGAGCTGGCCGGTGGTGGCGGTGAGCGCGACGCGCGCGCCCTGGTGGGCGGCTCTGGCGACGGACACCAGGCCGCCGGCGTCGCGCTCCGCGGCGGTGGCCGCCTCGGTGGCGACGGTGAGCATCGTGCCCTCGACGGGGTGGGCGACGGCCAGGTAGGCGGATCCGGCGGCCCGGCGCAGCGCCCGGCGCAGCAGTCCCGCGGCGTCCGGGCCCCCGGCCTCGGCAGCACTCGCCGGATCGTCCGTGAGCGCTTCCGCCATGCCGCGCAGCAGCTGCGCGAGGATCGTGCCGGAGTTGCCGCGGGCGCCTATCAGGGCGCCGTGGGACATGGCACGGAAGGCCTGGGCGAGGTCGGGGGCGTGGCCGGAGGCGGCGTGCCCGACGAAGACGGCCTCGACGGACTGGGCGGCGGATTCCATCGTGAGGTACAGATTGGTGCCGGTGTCCCCGTCGGCGACCGGGTACACGTTGATCGCGTCGATCTCCTCGCGGGCCCGTCCCAGCGACTCGAGGGCCAGTCGGCACCAGGCGCGCACCGCGGAAGCGTCGAGCGTGTGCGGCACCAAGTCCTCCTGCGGGTCACCGGAAGCGGAGACTGCTGCAGGTGAGAGTAGTCGTGACAACGGTCACGGCGGCAGTCGCCCCGGGACGGCGGACCCCGCGGCCGTGGTAATTTCGTTGTCCGGGAGTGGCCGTTGTATGCTGCTCCGGTTGTCCGGGAATCTCCCGGGCTTTTCACTGTAAGTGCATCTCGAAGTCTTTGGAGTGACCCGTGGCTGCCAACTGCGACGTCTGCGGCAAGGGGCCGGGCTTCGGCAACGCTATTTCCCACTCGCACCGCCGTACTCCCCGCCGTTGGAATCCCAACATTCAGCGGGTGCGTGCTGTGGTCGGTCGGACGCCGAAGCGCCTCAATGTCTGCACCTCGTGCATCAAGGCCGGCAAGGTCTCGCGCTGACGCGTACACGTCGTAGCAGCGCAGCCTTGCGGCTACTCGAAGCCGGTCCACCTCAGGGTGGGCCGGTTTTCTTGCGTTCCCGGCCGGGACGTTCGCAGCCGGGAAGGGCCCGCGCTCAAGAGTCCTGACGCCACCGCCAGGCATGGTCGACCGGTCCGATCCCGCCACCCAGCAGGAACCCTGCCTCGATGGCGCCGGTGATGTACTCCTTCGCGGCGCCGACCGCCTCCGGCACCTCCAGGCCCAGGGCCAGGTACGAGGCGATGGCGCTCGCCAGCGTGCAGCCGGTGCCGTGGGTGTGCCGGTTGTCGCGCCGCGCGGTGCGGAACCAGTACTCCCGCGAGCCGTCGAAGAGCAGGTCCGCGGCGTCGCCGTCGAGATGACCGCCCTTGATCAGGGCCCAGCGCGGCCCCAGCGCCAGTACCGCTTCCGCGGCCCCGCGCATCGCCGCCTCGCCGTCCACGACGACACCCGTCAGCTGGGTGACCTCGTCCAGGTTCGGGGTGGCGACGGTGGCCACCGGCAGCAGTTCGGTGCGTACGGCGTCCAGGGCCCCGGCCGTCAGCAGGGAATCCCCGTGCTTGGAGATGCCGACCGGGTCGACGACCACGGGGACGCCCACGTCCGCCAGCAGGGCGGCCACCTCGGAGGCGATAGCGGCCGAGGAGAGCATGCCGGTCTTGACGGCCTGGACGCCGATGTCGTCGACGACGCTGCGGAACTGCGCGCGAACGGCGGCCACGGGCAGTTCCCAGGCGCCCTGGACGCCCAGCGAGTTCTGCGCGGTCACCGCCGTCACCACGCTCATGCCGTGCACGCCGAGCGCCAGCATCGTCTTCAGGTCGGCCTGGATGCCCGCGCCGCCGCCGGAATCGGATCCGGCGACGGTCAGCACGCGGGGCGGGGAGGTACGCATGACGTCGAACCTAGTCCCCGGCGCCCTGGGCCGAGGAGTCGCCGAAGTGGTCCCAGCCGCCGGCCTTGTCCCAGGCCGCGCCGTCCACGGTGACGTGCGGGAGGCCGGACGCCTTGAGCACCTCGCCGATCACCCGCCAGCGGGCCGGGAGCTTCACGTCGGGCGGGAAGGCCGCGACGATCGCGTGGTCCTCCCCCCCGGTCAGCACCCAGTGCAGCGGATCCACGCCGACCGCCTGGCCGATGTCGGACATCTGGGCGGGCACGTCGATGTCCGCGGACTTCAGGTCGATCACCACCCCGCTCGCCGTGGCGATGTGCCCGAGGTCGGCCACCAGTCCGTCGCTGACGTCCGTCATCGCGGTCGCGCCGAGCTCGGCCGCGGCGGGGCCCGCGTGGTACGGCGGCTCGGGCCGCCGGTGCGCCTCGACGAACGCGCGCGGCGAGCGGAAGCCGCGGGAGAGCACCGCGAGGCCGGCCGCCGACCAGCCCAGCCAGCCGGTGACCGCGATGACGTCGCCGGGCCGGGCGCCGGAGCGGGTGACGGGCTCGCGGTTGCGGAGGTCGCCGAGCGCGGTGATCGCGACCGTGATCGTGTCCCCGCGCACCACGTCACCGCCGACCACGGCGGCGCCCGCCACCTGGCACTCGTCGCGGATGCCGTCCATCAGCTCGATCGGCCAGGTGGCCGGCAGCTCCGCGGGGACGACCAGCGCCAGCAGGACCGCGGTGGGCACCGCGCCCATCGCGGCGATGTCCGCGAGGTTCTGCGCCGCGGCCTTGCGGCCCACGTCGTAGGCGGTGGACCAGTCGCGCCGGAAGTGCCGCCCTTCGAGCAGCACGTCGGTGGTGGCGACCACCCGGCGGTCCGGCGCGGCCACCACCGCCGCGTCGTCCCCGGGCCCCAGGCGTACATTGGGAGTGGTCGTGAGCCGGGAGGTCAACTCCCTGATCAACCCGAACTCCCCCAACTCGCCCACGGTCCCCTTCATCTGTTTGTCCCTTTCACGTCGTGGTTCCCCTGGAGATTCCGCTCAAAGCGAGTGCTCGGTGCCGCGCGGGTCTCCCCGCGCCGTGCGGCGACGCGATAACGTGGCGTCCCCCTCCCACATGATCCTTGCAGCCCCACATGATCCTCGAAGCCGCCCTGGAGGTTCCGTGGTACAGGCGTACATCCTGATCCAGACCGAGGTTGGGAAGGCCTCGGCAGTAGCGGAGACGATTGCGAAGATCTCCGGCGTCATTCAGGCCGAAGATGTCACCGGTCCCTACGACGTCATCGTCCGGGCCCAGGCAGACACGGTCGACGACCTGGGCCGCATGGTGGTCGCGAAGGTACAGCAGGTGGACGGGATCACCCGTACCCTGACCTGTCCCGTCGTCCATCTGTAGCCCCCGACTATGCTCGTCCGGTGATAGCTTTTCGCCGGTTCGCGCTGATTTCCGTTGCCGCCGTCGCGTGCTTGTCCGCGGCGGCGGTCTTCGTGTCCGCAGCGGGTCCGGCCGACGAGACGCCCGTACCGGCTCCGGACGCGCAAGCCGCCGTCTACTGCCGTGCGCTGCACCGGGATCTGCCGCACTCGGTCAATGGACTCGGCGTGCATGATCTCAGGCCCGCGTCCGACTTCACCGCAGGGTGGGGAAATCCGGCGATCGTGCTGCGCTGCGGGGTGCCGAGGCCGGCGGAGATGAGCGATTCCAGCGCGGACTCGGTGGAGGTGGACGGCGTCGGCTGGCTGATCCAGCCCCAGGGCGACGGCGGCTTCAAGCTCACCACGACGCTGCGCCGGGCGTATGTCGAGGTGACCCTCCCCAAGAAGTACGCCGGCGACGTCGGTCCGCTGACCGACCTCGCCGGCGCCGTCAAGAAGACGATCCCGAACGAGTTGTAGCTACCGCAGCCCGGTCCGGCGCCGCAGGGCGGCCTGGATCAGCCGGTCCACCAGCTCCGGGTAGTCGACCCCGCTCTCCTGCCACATCCGCGGGTACATGGAGATCGGCGTGAAGCCCGGCATCGTGTTGATCTCGTTGATGACGAACTCTCCGCTGTCGAGCAGGAAGAAGTCCGCGCGGACCAGGCCCTCGCAGGAGACCGAGTCGAAGGCCGCGACGGCGAGCCGCTGCACCTCGGCGGTCTGCTCGACGGTGAGCGGCGCCGGGACGATGCCCTCGGCCGAGTCGATGTACTTGGCCTCGAAGTCGTAGAAGTCGTGGGCGGTGACCGGCGGGATCTCGGCGGGGAGGCTGGCGCGCGGGCCGTCCTCGAACTCCAGGACGCCGCACTCGATCTCCCGGCCGCGCAGCAGCGACTCGATGATGACCTTCGGGTCGTGCCGCCGGGCCTCCTCGATCGCCTCGTCGAGACCGGACGCGTCCTCGACCTTGCTGATGCCCATCGACGAGCCCGCGCGGGCGGGCTTGACGAAGAGCGGCCAGCCGTGGTCCGCGGCGAACTCCACGACACCGCGGCGGGCGGCCTCCTGATCGTTCTCCCACTCGCGCGGCCGGATCACCAGGTACGGGCCGACCGGCAGGCCGAAGGAGATGAAGACCCGCTTCATGTACTCCTTGTCCATGCCGACGGCAGAGGCGAGGACGCCGGCGCCCACGTAGGGCACGCCGGACAGCTCCAGCAGGCCCTGCAGGGTGCCGTCCTCGCCGTAGGGGCCGTGCAGCACGGGGAAGACGACGTCGACGTCGCCGAGCGCCTTGGGCACCAGCCCCGGTTCGCTGTAGACGACCTCGCGGTTGGCCGGGTCGACCGGGAGCACGACGGTGCCGTCGTGGTCGGTGACCTGCTCGACGGTCGGCATCCGGCGGTCGGTGATCGCCATCCGGTCCGGGTCGTCGCTGGTCAGCGCCCAGCGGCCGTCCGCCGTGATCCCGATGGGAAGGACGTCGTACTTCGACCGGTCGATGGCCCGCAGCACGCTGGCCGCGGTGACCACCGAGACCCCGTGCTCGGAGCTGCGCCCGCCGAAGACGAGCGCTACCCGGGGCTTGCGCCCCGGCTGGTCAGAGGTCTGGGAAGAAGGCAGATTGCTCATGGTTCGTTGACCCTACCGCTCGGATTTCGCGGAGCGGGACATCAGCTCCTTGACGGCCACGACCGGCGGCTTTCCGTTGTGCACGATGTCCACCACGGTGTCCGTGATCGGCATGTCGACACCGTGCCTGCGCCCCAGATCGGCCACCGACTCGCAGGACTTCACACCCTCGGCAGTCTGCCGGGTGACCGCGATGGTCTCCGCGAGCGACATGCCGCGGCCGAGGTTGGTGCCGAAGGTGTGGTTGCGGGAGAGCGGCGAGGAGCACGTGGCGACCAGGTCGCCCATGCCCGCCAGTCCCGCGAAGGTGTGCGCGTCGGCCCCCATCGCCAGGCCCAGCCGCGTCGTCTCGGCCAGTCCGCGGGTGATCAGCGAGGCCTTGGTGTTGTCGCCGAGGCCCATGCCGTCGGCGATCCCGACCGCGAGCGCGATGACGTTCTTGACCGCTCCGCCGAGTTCGCAGCCGACCACGTCGGTGATCGTGTAAGGGCGGAAGTAGGCGGTGTGGCACGCGGCCTGGAACCGCTGGGCGACCGACTCGTCACGGCAGGCGACCACGGAGGCGGCGGGCTGCCGGGCGGCGATCTCCTTGGCCAGGTTGGGGCCGGAGAGCACGGCGACGCGCTCGGGTCCCGCCTTGGCGACCTCTTCGACGACCTCACTCATCAGCTTGGCTGTGCCGAGTTCGACACCCTTCATCAGGCTGACCAGGACCGCGTCGGGGCGCAGCAGCGGCGCCCACTCGGCGAGGTTGCCGCGCAGCGTCTGCGACGGGATGGCCAGGACGACGAACTCGGCGCCGCTCGCGGCCTCGGCCGGGTCGGTGGTGGCCCGCACGGATTCGGGCAGCGCGATTCCCGGCAGGTAGTCCGGGTTCATGTGGGTGGCGTTGACCGCCTCGACCAGCTCCGGCCGGCGGCCCCACAGCGAGACGTCACATCCGGCGTCGGCGAGCACCATCGCGAACGCGGTGCCCCAGGAGCCTGTTCCGTACACCGCGCAGCGCGTTGACACTTACGCCTCCTCCTGCTGGTCCGTCGGGTTCTTCACGGGCCGCGGTGCGGGCTTCCGCGTCATGAGCCGGGCCCTGGCGGCCTGCTCGGCCTTGTCCGCCCGGCGGGCGCGGGCGGCCTTGCGCGGGTCGTAGAGCGCGTCGGGCGCGGCCTCCCCGCGCAGCTCGGCGAGGAGCTCGGTGATCTCCATCATGATCACGTCGGTGACCTCGCGCAGCACCTCGACGGTCGGCTCCTGCCCGTAGAACCGCGACAGGTCGACGGGCGGTCCCGCCACGACCCGCAGGGTCTTGCGGGGGAAGAGGGAGAACTTGTTCTCCTTCGCGTACGGCGGCATCGCCTCGTTGGCGCCCCATTGCGCGACCGGGATCACCGGCGCTTCGGTGAGCAGTGCCACCCGGGCGGCACCGGTTTTGCCGATCATCGGCCACTGGTCGGGGTCGCGGGTGAGCGTGCCTTCCGGATAGAAGGCGACGCATTCGCCGGAGTTGATCGCGTCGACGGCGGCGCGGAACGCGTTGGCGGCGTCCGTGGACTCCCGGTAGACCGGAATCTGACCGGTTCCGCGCAGCATCGTGCCGACAAAGAAGATCTTGAAGAGTCCGGCCTTCGCGAGCAGCCGCGGAACGCGTCCGGTGTTGTACTGGAAATGTCCGTACGACAGCGGGTCGAGGAATGAGTTGTGGTTGACGGCGGTGATGAATCCACCGTCGGCCGGAATGTGCTCCATTCCGCGCCAATCCCGCTTGAAGAAGACAAGAAGCGGCGGTTTCGCGATGGCGGCAGCGAGCCGGTACCAGAAGCCGATTCTGCGGCGGGACACCAGAGCTTCCTCCTCATTGCGCGGGGGCTGCACCAGTGCAGCCGCACAAGTGTCGCCGGTACGCACACCGTAACGCCAGGCCGACCGAGCCGAAGGGCGCGCCCCTGGGGTTCGGGCGATATCCGGGGGCGGGGCCCTGGCAGCCGGGCCGGTGGGGCCCCGCACAATGGGTCGGTGTCCGTACCCGTCATGTGGTCCCTGGTCGTGCCGCTGAAGCCGCTTGCCATGGCCAAGAGCCGGTTGGCGCCGGCCGCGGGGACCGTGCGGCCGGGGCTGGCGCTGGCGTACGCCCAGGACACCGTGGCCGCCGTGCTGGCCTGCGCGCAGGTGAGGAGCGTCACCGTCGTCACGGACGATCCGGTGGCGGCGGCGGAACTGGCGGCTCTGGGGGCCCGGGTCGTGCCGGACGACCCGGCGGCCGGACTCAACGCCGCGCTCGCCCACGGCGCGCACCTCATCCGGTCCGCCACCCCCGATGCGGCTCTGGCGGCCCTGAACGCCGATCTCCCGGCGCTGCGGCCCCTGGAGCTGTCCGCGGTGCTCAACGCCGCCGCGAGGGCTTCAGGGAGGGCCTTCCTGGCCGACGCGGCGGCGATCGGCACCACGTTGCTCACCGCGCCGCCGGGCCACGACCTGGCGCCGGCGTTCGGCGGCGCCTCCCGGGCCCGGCACCGGGCGTCCGGCGCCCGGGAGATCACGCTGCGCGGGGTGGACTCCGTGCGCCAGGACGTCGACACCCCCGCCGACCTGCGGGTGGCCCTGGCCATGGGCGTCGGTCCGCGGACCGCGGACGTCGCCGCCGGGCTGCTCATCCCCGACTGAGCGGTGCCCTGCGCGCTGCCACGAGCGACCGTCGGCGCACACGGTGTCCTGGTGGCGGCCGCATTCACTAGGCTTCCGGTCATGCAGGCCACCGCGTACACATACGACCCCGGGACACGAGCCGGCAGCGTGCTGCTGGACGACGGGACTCCGCTGCCGTTCGACGCCGCGGCCTTCGACGCGGGGGGCCTGCGGCTGCTGCGGCCCGGCCAGCGGGTGCGGATCCGCACCGAGGGCGACGGCGACGACCGCCGGGTGGTCTTCCTGACGCTGCAGACGTTCGCGGACCCCCACGCCCCCAAGGCGTAGACGGCCCGGAGACGGCGCGGGCCGGGCCCCCTGTCGGGGAGCCCGGCCCGGCGCGACCTGCGGGTGGTGACTACTTGGTCGCAGTCCGCTTCGCAGCGGTCTTTCGCGCGGCACTCTTCTTGGCCGGTGCCTTCTTCGCCGTGGCCTTCTTGGCCGGGGCGGACTTCTTGGCCGCGGCCTTCTTGGCGGTGGCGGCCTTCTTGGCCGGGGTCGCCTTCTTGGCGGCCGCCGTGGTGGTCTTCTTCGCCGGAGACGCCTTCTTGGCGGTGGTCGTCTTCTTGGCGGGAGCGGTCTTCTTGGCGGTCACGGCCTTCTTCGCCGCGGTCGCCTTCTTGGCGGTGGCCTTCTTGGCCGCGGCCTTGGCGGTGGTACGGGTGGAAGCCCCGCCACTCAGGCTCCCCTTGGGAGCCTTCTTCACCGCGACGTCGTTCTTCGGGAGCTTCTTGGAGCCGCTGACCAGGTCCTTGAAGCCCTGACCCGCGCGGAAGCGCGGCACCGAGGTCTTCTTGACCCGGACCCGCTCCCCGGTCTGGGGGTTGCGGGCATAGCGGGCGGGACGGTCGACCTTCTCGAACGAACCGAATCCGGTGACCGAAACCCGGTCGCCGGAGACGACCGCGCGGACGATCGCGTCGAGAACCGCGTCAACCGCGTCCGCGGCGGCCTGGCGGCCACCTACCTTGTCGGCAATCGCTTCTACGAGCTGCGCCTTGTTCACGTCTTCCCCTTCGGAAACTTGCCCGGCGAATGAGTACGGGCTTTTTCGCACGTTAGGCGGATATATACCGCAAATCAAATACGAAACGGGCGAATCACCCTTGTGCCGCAACGAACTCGGCTCTCAGGCAGTTCCTCGATCAAGAAATCCGCCCTGGTCGAGCTCCCGCAGGAACACGTCCAGACGCCGTGCCGCACCCGCGAGATCATGTTTGGCCGCGGCGGTCACGGCGAGGAGTTTCCGGTTCAACTCCAGCCTTGTGTCATCGGGTAGTTGGAGATTCGCGACGCGAGCGTGCGCCTCCTTCAGCCGGGCGGCGAGGACCCCGTAGAGCTCGAGTTGGCCATCGCGTTCCATGTACCGATTGTGCCATCTGCGGTGAGTTGTCGCGCGTGACAGGGCCAATGTCTCGCACGACAGGGCCAATACGGTGGTGCGGGCATGCCGAAGCGCCCTCCGCGGACGGCGGAAGGCGCTTCGAAATCGGGCCGGATCCCCCTGGGGGACGGTCAGACCTGCACAGTGCTCGGCTTGTGTGCCGGGCGGGAGCGCTCATAGGTGGTGATGTCCGCCTCGTTGGCGAGGGTCAGGCTGATGTCGTCCAGCCCTTCCAGCAGGCGCCAGCGGGCGTTGTCGTCCAGTTCGAAGGGCGCGGTGATGCCTTCCGCGCGCACCTCGCGGGCGACCAGGTCGACCGTGACCTCGGCGGTCGGGTCGGCCTCGGTCAGCTTCCACAGCCGCTCGACGGTCTCCTGCGGCAGCACGACCGTGAGCAGGCCGTTCTTGAGCGAGTTGCCCCGGAAGATGTCCGCGAAGCGGGACGAGACCACGGCTTTGAAGCCGTAGTTCTGCAGCGCCCACACGGCGTGCTCGCGGGACGAGCCGGTGCCGAAGTCGGGGCCGGCCAGCAGAACGGTCGCCCCGACGCGCTCGGGCTGGTTCAGGACGAACGTCTCGTCCTTGCGCCAGGCCTCGAAAAGCCCGTCCTCGAAGCCGTTGCGGGTGACCTTCTTCAGCCAGTGGGCCGGGATGATCTGGTCGGTGTCGACGTTGCCGCGGCGCAGCGGGACGGCCCGGCCGGTGTGTGTGGTGAAAGCTTCCATCGTTATCAGGCCTCCACAGCGGTACGGGCGTCGGAGTCGATCAGGTCCGCGGGCGAAGCGAGGTGCCCGAGCACTGCCGTCGCGGCGGCGACCTGCGGCGATACCAGGTGGGTACGGCCGCCCTTGCCCTGCCGTCCTTCGAAGTTGCGGTTGGAGGTGGACGCGGAGCGCTCACCAGGGGCGAGTTGGTCGGGGTTCATGCCCAGGCACATCGAGCAACCGGCATGCCGCCATTCGGCGCCGGAGGCCGTGAAGACCTTGTCCAGCCCCTCGGCGATGGCCTGCAGGGCGACCCGGACCGAGCCGGGGACGACCAGCATGCGGACGCCGTCGGCCACCTGGCGGCCCTCGACGATGGACGCCGCGGCCCGCAGGTCCTCGATCCGGCCGTTGGTGCAGGAGCCGACGAAGACGGTGTCGACCTTGACCTCGCGCAGCGGCTGGCCCGCGTGAAGTCCCATGTACTCCAGGGCCTTCTCGGCGGCCAGGCGGTCGCTGGGGTCGTCGTACGAGGCCGGGTCCGGCACCGAGGCGCTGAGCGGTGCGCCCTGGGCGGGGTTGGTGCCCCAGGTGACGAACGGGGCCAGTGAGGTGCCGTCGATGCGGACCTCGTGGTCGAAGACCGCGTCGTCGTCGGTGCGCAGGGTCTGCCAGTACTCGACGGCGGCGTCCCAGTCGGCACCCGTGGGGGCGTGGTCACGGCCCTGCAGGTAGTCGAACGTGGTGCGGTCGGGGGCGATCATGCCGGCCCGCGCGCCCGCCTCGATCGACATGTTGCAGACGGTCATCCGGGCTTCCATCGACAGCTTCTCGATGGCCGGGCCGCGGTACTCGATGACATAGCCCTGGCCGCCGCCGGTGCCGATCTTCGCGATGACGGCGAGGATCAGGTCCTTGGCGGTCACGTCGGCGGGCAGTTCGCCGTCGACGGTGATCGCCATCGTCTTGGGGCGGGCCAGCGGCAGGGTCTGGGTGGCCAGCACGTGCTCGACCTGACTGGTGCCGATACCGAACGCGAGCGCGCCGAAGGCGCCGTGCGTGGACGTGTGGCTGTCGCCGCACACCACAGTGGTGCCGGGCTGGGTCAGGCCCAGCTGCGGCCCCACCACGTGGACGACACCCTGCTCGACGTCGCCCAGCGGGTGCAGCCGCACGCCGAACTCCGCGCAGTTCTTGCGCAGCGTCTCCAGCTGGGTGCGGGAGACCGGGTCCGCGATCGGCTTGTCGATGTCGAGAGTCGGGGTGTTGTGGTCCTCGGTGGCGATGGTGAGATCGGTCCGCCGCACCTGGCGCCCGTTCAACCGCAGACCGTCGAAGGCCTGGGGACTGGTCACCTCGTGCAGCAGGTGCAGATCGATGTAGAGAAGGTCGGGCTCGCCCTCGGCGCGCCGGACGACATGGTCGTCCCAGACCTTTTCCGCGAGTGTCCTACCCATCGCTGTCCCTCCGACCGGCGTCGCTGCCGGCCAACTCGTCTGATGTGGGGGTCGTCCGATCCCCTCGTTCCGGACGGCGTCCCTGCCGTGTCCCCCAGCCTGACGGCTCGGCCGGAAAATTGAACTTGCGTTTCACAGTGTGAGACGCGAATATCGTCTCATGGACAACTCTAGCGGCGTCGGCGTTCTCGACAAGGCGGCTCTGGTGCTCAGCGCGCTGGAGTCCGGCCCGGCCACCCTGGCCGGGCTCGTCGGAGCCACGGGTCTCGCCCGCCCCACCGCGCACCGCCTCGCGGTCGCTCTCGAACACCACCGGCTGGTCGCCCGTGACATGCAGGGCCGCTTCATCCTGGGCCCCCGGCTCTCCGAGCTCGCCGCCGCGGCGGGCGAGGACCGGCTGCTGGCCACGGCGGGCCCGGTCCTCACCCACCTGCGGGACGTGACCGGCGAGAGCGCGCAGCTCTACCGGCGCCAGGGCGACATGCGGATCTGCGTGGCCGCCGCGGAACGGCTGTCCGGTCTGCGGGACACCGTGCCGGTCGGCTCGACGCTGCCGATGAAGGCCGGCTCCGCCGCCCAGGTCCTGATGGCCTGGGAAGAGCCGGAGCGGCTGCACCGCGGCCTCCAGGGCGCCCGCTTCACCGCCACCGCGCTGTCCGGGGTGCGCCGCCGCGGCTGGGCCCAGTCCATCGGCGAGCGGGAGCCGGGCGTCGCCTCGGTCTCCGCGCCGGTGCGCGGGCCCTCGAACCGGGTGGTCGCCGCCGTCTCGGTCTCGGGGCCGATCGAGCGGCTGACCCGGCACCCGGGCCGGATGCACGCCCAGGCCGTCATCGACGCCGCGGGACGGCTCTCCGAGGCCCTGCGCCGCAACGGCTGAAGCCGCACCCCTGACCGAGGAGCCCGACGCGAGGGCCGACGCCGCCTCTCGCACCGGGCCCCACCACCCGTGACGCCGGCGCGGCCG
>NZ_JAPVLU010000083.1:0-10193 GCF_027158205.1 Streptomyces sp. H39-S7
ACCCCGCGGTGCTGGACCGCGAGGCCCGGACGCTGAGGCGCGCCGCGGAACGAACCTCCTCGATCCGGCGTAGTTGACTGTGATCCGGCGGGTCACGCAAGGGATGTCCCGTCGCCCGCCCGCCCCTACGACACCAGGACGGCAGACATGCATCTCCAGGACGACGACACCCTCCTGTTCATCGGCGACTCCATCACCGACGCGGGCCGCGACCGTGCGGATCCCGCAGCGCTCGGCGAGGGATACGTGCACGAGATCGCGCGGACTCTGCGCGAGCGCGCGCACGACGTGCCCGGCCCCCGCGTCATCAACAGGGGGATCAACGGCCACCGCGTGTACGACCTCGAATCCCGCTGGAACACCGACGTCATCGACCACCGGCCCACCGTCGTCACGGTCAAGATCGGCATCAACGACACCTGGCGACGCTACGACCAGGACGTTCTCAGCCCGGTTGACGAGTTCGAGGCGTGCCTGGACCGCCTGCTCGCGGCCACCGCGCGGAAGCTGTCCGCACGGCTGGTCGTCATCACCCCGTTCCTGCTGCCGGTCGGGCCGGACCAGGAACGCTGGTTCGAGGACCTGTCGCCGCGTACCGACGCCGTCCTGCGGGCAGCAGGGCGCAACGGAGCCCAGATGGTGCGCGCAGACCTCGTGCTGCCCCGCGCGGCGCAGGACCGGGAGCCCGCGGAACTGGCCCCGGACGGCGTCCACCCGAGCCCGCTGGGGCACCGGCTGATCGCCGACGCCTGGCTCGCCGAGGTCGATCCCATGGACCCGGACGCACGGCGGTAGCGGCGGCGCGGTACGAACGCGGGGTTCGGGGTAGTCGCCCGCCATCCGAACCCCCCCGCGGCCCGGCCTGCGGGCGGAGCCCGCGCCGAAGGAGCAACAATGATCAGGTCGCATTCTCGCCAACTCCAGCGGCGTGCCCGCGAGGTGTTCGGCTGGAAGCGGTTGCGTCCCGAGCAGCTGCCGGCCATGGAAGCGGTGATGCGACGCCGTGACACGCTGGTCGTCATGCCCACCGGGGCCGGCAAGTCGGCCGTCTACCAGGTTCCCGGGCTGCTGCTCGATGGGCCCACCGTGGTCGTCTCACCGCTGATCGCCCTGCAACGCGACCAGGTCCAGGGCCTCCTGCGCCGGGACGGCGCGGACGCCGCCGCGATCAACTCCACGCAGAGCGCGGGGGAGAACAGCGCGGTATGGGACCGCATCAGCGAGGGCGACATCGACTTCCTCTTCCTCGCGCCGGAACAGCTGGCCAAGGACGAGGTGATCGAGCAGCTCGCCGCCGTCCGACCCGCCTTGTTCGTGGTCGACGAAGCGCAGTGCGTGTCGTCCTGGGGGCATGACTTCCGGCCCGACTACCTGCGTCTGCGCCAGGTCATCCAGCGCATCGGACGTCCGCCGGTCCTGGCCCTGACCGCCAGTGCGGCAGCCCCGGTGCGGGCGGACATCATCGCCCAACTGGGCATGCGAGACGTCCACGAGATCGTCACCGGGTTCGACCGTCCCAACATCCACCTGGAAGTGATCCCCTTCCAGGACGAATCCCTCAAGCGCCGGGCCGTCATCGAGCGAGCCGCCGCCGAACCCAAACCGGGCCTGGTCTACGCGGCCACCCGGCGCGAGGCGGAGGACTACGCGCGGGAGCTGGGCGAGCTGGGCCTGGACGCCGCCGCCTACCACGCGGGTCTGCGCGCCGCGGAACGCACCGACGTCCACCACCGCTTCCTGGACGGCGGACTGGACGTCGTGGTGGCGACCTCGGCCTTCGGCATGGGCATCGACAAGCCCAACGTGCGCTTCGTCCTGCACGCCTCCGTCCCGGGCTCCCTGGACGCCTACTACCAGGAGATCGGCCGGGCAGGCCGCGACGGGGAACCGGCGCGCGCCATCCTCGCCTACCGCGCCCAGGATCTCGGCCTGCAGCGGTTCTTCGCCGCCGGCAGGCCCGATCCCGACACCGTCACCCAGGTCGCCCAGCAGCTCCAGACCCACCGGGCTCCCGTCTCGCCCAGCGAACTGCGCGAGGAGACGGACCTGACCGCCAGCCGACTGACCGCCGTCGTCAACCTCCTCGAACAGGTCGACGCGCTCAACACCACGGACGAGGGCAAACTCCAGCCGGTACCGGGCATCAGCGCGGCGCGCGCGGCCCGCGACGCGGAGGAACTGGCAGACGCCCGCCAGCAGCTCGAACGCAGCCGCGTGGACATGATGCGCGGGTACGCGGAGACCATCAGCTGTCGCCGCCGCTTCCTGCTGGGCTACTTCGGCCAGACCCAAGAGGGCGACTGCGGCTCCTGCGACCGGTGCGCCGCCGCCGAACTGCTCAAGGACGGCAACGCCGACCACCCCTGTGACGTACTCGCCGGCACCGGCGGCACCCCCGCGCCGCAACCCGTCACCGGCCCCCACCCCTTCGCCCCCGGGACGCACGTCAGCCACGAACAATGGGGCGAGGGCGCGGTGATGAGCGAGGAGGACGGGCGGATCACCGTCCTGTTCGACACCGTCGGCTATCGCACGCTGTCCCTCGCGGTGGTCCAGGAGAACGCGCTGCTGACACCCGCCACCACATAACCTCCTGGTTCCAGTTATCCCAGCGCACACGAAGAGGGGCCCATGAGGTTGCGTGATGTCTCACCGGACGATGTCGATGCCTACGTGCGGATGCGGTGCGATCCCGTCATGATGGCCGACCTCGGCGGCCCGCAGCCGTGCGAGGGAATGGCGGCCAAGGTGCGCCGGGACGCGGAGCAGGCGACCGCCGACCTCGCTTGGTTCAAGATGATCGTCCCCGATGCTGCCACTCCCGAAGTGGTGGCGGGAACGGTGACCCTCTCGTCCCACCCCACCGATGACGGACCCATCGCTGAAATCGGCTGGATGGTGCTCCCGCAGTTCCAAGGGCAAGGGCTGGGCAAGCGGGCTGTCCGCGCCCTCCTGGAGCGGGCCAGGGACGAGAACCGCTGGGGAGTCGTGCACGCTTTCCCGGCAACGGGCAATGCAGCCTCGAACGGGATCTGCCGCTCGGTCGGCTTCCACTTCGTGTCGGAGACCGACGTGCCCTTCGCCGGGCAGATCTTCCGGACCAACCACTGGTCGGTCGACCCGAGAACGGACCTGACCTGACAGCACCACGACAAGAGCACCGCATCCGCGCCGCCCATCCGCAGGTCACCATCCGCCCGCGGCTTCCCCCAGGCAGTCCAGGGCCTCGCGGAAGTCATCGAGGGCCGGCTTGAACTCGCGGGCGGCCGTGTGGAAGTTCGAGCGGTCGATGAGGACGCCGGCCAGTGTTCGTGTTCCATCCACCGGGTCGTGCTGAGACAGCCGGCGGCCCAGGTCCACTCCGTCGTCGTACAGGGAGCGCACTCGCTCCGCGAACAGGTGGGTGCGGTCCTCCCAGTAGACAGCGGAGCGGGCGGTGAGCGTTCGATGCAGCCGGACCAGTTCGGCCAGATGCTGGTCCGGATCTTCGGTGGCTTGCGCGGTCACGGCATCTATCTGTTCCCGCAGGGCAGGACGGCTGTCGAAGTACCATTGCTTCGCCCCGGGCGACCACTGCATGAGCGCCGCCCCTGACGGCGGACGCGGTCCATCGGACGCGGGATGCTCGCTGTCGGCGCCGGAGAATGACAGCAGCACCGCCCAGAACGTTGTCTGATAGCTACTCCAGGACTTTCGCTCACCTGTATCGGCCAGCTCTGTCAGGAGAGCAAGTGCTTCTTGCCGTGTTAGCGCTGCCTGCTCGACACGGCCGTACGTGTCGAGCATGGTTGCGTACCCGATGAGCGAGTAGAGATGACAGGCCATCGGGCCACGGTCGTTCGCGGCTTCGGCCGCCTCCATGCTGACGAGTGTCTCGAACGCGGTGAGCGCCTGGCCGGACCTGCCATCGCTGTGAAGAGCGGCGATCCACTCCAGGAGCGACCAGGTCAGATCCCCACTGACGGGGCCTTCGGACAGGGACGCTTCGATCAACTCGGTCATGGCATCAGCAGCCTCGGTATACCGGCCGGCCTCGGAAAGACCGCGAGCCCACGTATTCAGCCCTTTTACCACGGGGCCGGCGAACAGTTCGGCGTGCGCCCGCCCAATCGCGAGCATCTCGGCACGCATGGCGAGCCCTGCGGCGCGTCGGCCCAGGGTGTACAGCTCTCTCTGGCAGGTGTCGAGGGCCCCGTACAGAATCTCCGCGCGGGCGGGGTCGAGAGGTCCGATGAGGCGGGCCGCGGCCACCGCCTCCTCGCTCAACGCGAGACTGGCTGCATGCCTTTTGCCGGATCCGGTGTCGTAGGTCATGCGTTGCAGCGCCCTGGCCAGGAGCGGGAGGTACGAGGGCAGGGCTGACTTGGGCGAGCACCCGGTAGGCGCGAGATGCCGCGTCAAGGTGGGCAGGGAGAGGCCCCGTGTCGGGAGCTCACCCATCCATGCGTTCCTGGGCTGCCATGACCTCGTTGCCGTGCTCGAAGGCCCACGCCCCCAGTGCGTCGATCGGGTCGAGCAACGTCCGTCCCAGAGGCGTGAGTTCGTACTCGACACGAGGCGGCGCTTCGCCATAGGCATGGCGTGTCACCAGCCCGTTGAACTCCAGCCGCCGCAGCGTCTGGGTCAGGACCTTGGGGCTGATGCCGCCGATGCGCCCGCGCAGTTCGCCGGGGCGCCGGGGGCCGTCCCGCAGGACCCAGATCAGCACGGGGTTCCAGGTGTTGGACAGGAGGTCGAAGGCGAGGCGGGCGCGGCAGTCAGCGAGGTACGCGTCGGTCGTCACGTACCAAATGGTGCCTGACGGGTTTCCTAGTGTCGTCCCGAAAGCCGTTGGAGCAAATGCGGAGAGGGGCGTATCGATGAAGATCGGTGTGCTGGGAACAGGGAACATGGCGGACGCACTGGCCACCCCGTGGGCGCGGGCCGGGCACCAGGTGTTCGTCGGCGGCCGGGACGAGCAGAACGCCCGGCGGCTCGCGACACGCATAGGGGGCGGTGCGGGGCACGGGAGTCTGCGGGCAGCTGTCGGTTTCGGCGAGGTGGTGCTGGCGGCGCTGCCGTACGGCGTGGGAGCGGAGATCGTCAGGGAGCATCGGTCGGCACTGAAGGGGAAGGTCCTGCTCGACTGCGCGAATCCGGTCGGGCCCGGCTTCCGGCTCCTGACAGAAGGCGGCCCCTCCGCGGCCGGCCGACTGGCTGCGGCGGCACGAGGACGTGTGGCGGATGACCCCGCCGGTCTTCGACGGTCAGCCCCTGGCCGTTCCGATCTGCGGCGACGACGAGGCGGCACTCGCCCTGACACGCGAGCTCGTGCGGGACATGGGCTGTGAGCCGGTGGCCGGGGGCGGGCTGGACCGCGCCGGGTTGCTGGAGGCGACCGCCGCACTGTTCATCGGACTGTGGGTGGCGGAGCAGGCGGACGTACGGGCGATCGCGCCGCCGTTGGCCTATGCGACAGGTCCACGTGCGGGCTGCTCGGTCGCGGACGAGCACTGAGCGCGGAGAGCTTGCCGCTCAGCTCGGTGGTCGTCTTGCGGGCCGGGCAGACCGTTCCAGCCGACGACGGTCTCGTCCAATTCCGGGCAGCGCGGGTCGGCCTCCGATGTGGGTTCGCATTCCTGATGTCCCGATGTGAGCAGGGCGATCCGCAGCGCCGCTTCACTGCTGCGGGTCAGGGCTGGTCGCCCACGAGAGCGATTGCACGCGTCTCGGGAACTCCCAGCATCAGCAGGCTCGTGATCGTCGCTGCTCGGGCACCGAGGGTCCCGTTCGACAGGTGGCTGTCCGCGATGGCGAACACGACGCCGTAGGCAACCTGGCTCAGAATGCCCGCCGGCAGGTGCTGTGCGAACACATCGCTGTCCTGGCCTCGTTTCACGAGGTCGGCGAGGAGCTCATCGACGGGCCCGAGCAGGGCGTGGATCTCCTCGCTGTACTCGCCACGGCGCAGCGCCAACAGCACTCGGTACCGGTGCGCCACCGGCCAGACGCGGGCGATGAATTCGACCCACGTGGCGTCCGCTTCTGCGCCGGAGGCGTTGGCTTCGGAGAGCACGGCTGTCATCTCGGTGACGGCCCGTTCCGTGAGCGTCCGAACCAGGTCGAGGCGCGAGGGGAAATGGCCGTAGACCGTGCGACGGACGACGCCGGCAGCGGAGGCGATGTCGCCCATTCCGGCGTCGGGATTCTCTCCCAGCACATCGAGGGCGACGTCGAGGATGCGATCGCGCGTCTCGTTCATCGAGCGCACGCGGGAGGTCTCGGTAGGCATGACACCAGTGTTGCACACTGGTGTGCATTGAAGTAGATTGCACACCGGTGTGCAGCGGAGAGTTGCGCTGTGCTTCGAAGCTCGTGAGAGAGAGAAGAAGGCAATGACCGCACCAACGCCGCCGCCCCCGAACCTCATCCGCCCGTTCACCGTCTCGATCTCGGATTCGGAGATCGACGACCTCAGGCAGCGACTGGCCAGAACTCGATGGCCGGATCCGGAATCGGTGGGCGACTGGTCACAAGGGGTTCGTGTGAAGAACGCCAGATCTCTGATCGGCTACTGGGAGCGGGGCTACGACTGGCGGCGCTTCGAGTCCGAGCTCAATCGCTTCCCCCAATTCCTGACCGAGATTGATGGGCTGGACATCCACTTCATCCACGTCAGGTCCAAGAATCCCAACGCGATGCCGCTGATACTCACGCACGGATGGCCGGGCTCGATCGTCGAGTTCCTGAAACTGATCGGCCCGCTGACGGATCCGGTCTCGTTCGGAGGAGCCGCCGCCGATTCATTCGACGTCGTCGTCCCATCGCTCCCCGGGTTCGGGTTCTCCCAGAAGCCCACGGAGACCGGGTGGACCGTATCGCGCATCGCAAGCGCGTGGGTGGAACTGATGAAGCGTCTCGGCTACACGAGATGGGCCGCGCAAGGCGGGGATTGGGGTGCCGTCGTCACCACCGCGCTCGGGGCCATGCAACCCGAGGGGCTTGTCGGAGTTCACCTGAACACCCAGTACGCCTTTCCCGCACAGATACCCGACACCTTGTCGCCCGAACAGCGCTACGCCGTGGAGACCCTCGCCCTGTACACCGGCGATCTCGGTGGGTCGAACCACCTTCAGGGCACGAAGCCGCAGACTGTCGGATTCGCCCTGGCGGACTCACCCGCTGGTCAGGCAGCCTGGATCTACGAGAAGTTCCAGTCCAAGACCGACAACCTCGGGCTCGCCGAGGACGCCCTCAGCATGGACGACATGCTCGACGCGATATCCCTCTACTGGTTCACCAACAGCGCAGCGTCATCCGGCCGCATCTACTGGGAGAACAGATCGGCCACTCTCGCTGGTCCGAAGCTGACGCTTCCGGTCGCGGTGACCGTCTTCCCGAGGGACATCCCACGCCTGCCACGAAGCTGGATCGAAGACACCTACAGCAATTTGATCCACTACGGCGAGGCCGACATGGGCGGCCACTTCGCGGCCTTGGAACAGCCCGAGATTCTGGTCAGGGAAATCCGCACCGGCCTGCGCGCCGTTCGTTCCTGACGCCAACGCGCGAGCTCAGGAACGCACAATGGAGAGCACTTGCTTCGCCAGACGCTGGGCGGTGCTGCATCAGTTCCGCCGCAGTACCACGTAACCGTGCGCGGCGAAGACCTGGCGGAACCCGCTGACCTCGGACGGGCCGGGCTGGGTCCCGATCCCTGGGCGCTCGGTGTCGGAGACGATCCAGTCGACCGGCTGGCGGCGGATGTCGGTGATGTCCGGAGCGAAGAGGAAGACGGTGGCGCGGTCGGTGAGGTGGGGGGCGAGGTTCTGCGCGGCGGCGACCCGGGCGCCGTCGGGTATCAGGCCGACGGCTTGCCGAGCGGCGGTGATGCGCGGGGTGTCGGTCCAGAAGTCGGGGGTGACGATCCTGGCCAGCGGGAAGAGGGCGCCGATTGCGGCGGCGGTGAGTGCCACGGCGAGCGGGACGTGGCCGTGGAGCCGCGACGGCGCCTTGCCCCGAACGACCGCGTCGATCAGTGCGAAGAACACGATGGGCATGAGGACCGCCGAGTAGTGGAAGTAGAGGCCCCAGTACGAGGGGTTGTCCGACAACAGGCGCCAGGCGAGCGTTGGCAGGGCCAGGAGCAGCAGCGGGCTGCGGGCGGCGAGGAAGAGGGTGGGCAGGAGCGTCATGAGGACCGTCAGGGCCTTCGTGCCGCCGGCGGCCAGGGTGCCGGTTGCGTTGTGCGAGCCGAGGTAGACGTAGGCGCCGCCGGGGTTGAAATGCGGGATGAGGACCAACACGCTCAGCGCTGCCGCAGCGGGCCCCACCACACACAGCACCAGCGCCGCCCGGCGGGCGGGGCCCGGTCCCCGGCGCAGCAGGAGCAGTCCGAGGACCAGGACCGTGGCCCCCAGGTCCTCCTTGACCAGCAGCAGCGCCGATGCCCAGGCCGCGCAGGCGGTCCAGCGGCGGTCGAGGTAGGCGGCGAGTGCGAGGGCCAGCAGCGGCAGGGCGAAGGCCACTTCGTGGAAGTCGAAGCCAATGAGGTTCTGGATGCCCCAGCTGAGTGCGTACGCGGTGCCTGTCCACGGGCCGCCGCTGCACGTCACGACATACACGGACCACGCCGCCAGCGCGGCTTGGGCGATCAGCAGCGTCTCGACGTGCGGGAACAGCCCATAGAACGGGGCGAGGGTGGCGAGGACGGGATGGAAATGGTCCCCCAGCAGCGGGAACGCGACGTCCTGCAGTCCCGGACCGGCGGTCGCCGCGCGAATCTGTGAGGTAGGCGGGCGCAGGTCCGCGTAGGCACGGACGCCTTGGCCGAAGATGCCCAAGTCGTAGGCTCCGGTGTCGAATCGAGCGTGATGGCGCAGTGCGTAGAGGGCGTAGAGCGCGAATGACGCGAACCCCAGGGTGGTGGCGGCCGGGACCGCGCGGACGTGGCGCCGGAGGTGGCCGCGGGCGCGGGGTGCGGCGGTCATCGGAATGGCGGGAGGGGTGCCGGTGGTGGCGATCACGTGCTGACACTGCCTGTGACCTGCTGAGAGGAGGCTGAAGCTACCTGAAGATCGTTTCAGGAAGATCTTCGCGGTCCGGGGATACTGGCGAGCATGCGAGTGCTGGTGATCGAAGACGAGGAGCGGCTGGCCGCGTCCCTCAAGCGCGGCCTTCAGGCGGCCGGGTACGCCGTGGACGTCGCCCACGACGGCCGGATCGGACTGTGGATGGCGGGGGAGCACGCGTACGGCGCGATCATCCTCGACATCATGCTGCCCGGCCTCAACGGCTACCGGGTCTGCGCCCGCCTGCGCGGCGACGGCGTCAACACCCCCATCCTCATGCTCACCGCCAAGAACGGTGAGTACGACGAGGCCGAGGCGCTGGACACCGGCGCCGACGACTACCTGGCCAAGCCCTTCTCCTACGTCGTCCTCGAAGCCCGGCTCCGCGCCCTGCTGCGCCGCGGCGGCCCGCGGCTGCGTACCCAGCTGCGCCTGGGGGATCTGTGGCTCGATCCCGCCGCGCGGAGCTGCGGGCGCGGCGAACAGCGCATCAACCTCACCGCGAAGGAGTTCGCGGTGCTGGAGTGCCTGGCACGGCGGCCGGGCGAGGTCATCCCGAAGATCGACATCGTGGACGACGTCTGGGACGTGTCGTACGACGGAGACATCAACATCGTCGAGGTCTACGTCAGTGCCCTGCGGCGCAAGATCGACGCGCCCTTCCAGCGCGCGGCGATCGAGACGGTGCGCGGCGGCGGCTACCGACTGGCGGCCGACGGTGGGTGACACCCGCGCGGGCCGGGTCCGCCTCGCCGCGGTGGCGGGCCTCAGTACCCTCGCCGTGCTCTGCGCGGGTCTGGCGGCCCTTGTGCTGATCCGCTCCGTGCTGCCGCAGTCGACCGGCGGTGACCCCGATCTCGCCAGTCAGGCCCGCGTTCTCGCGCTCATCGAAGAGGTGGCGACGCCGGGAGCGCTGCTGGCCGCCGCACTCGTGGCCACCGCCACCTGGCAGCTGGGCGGGAGCTCGCGCGGCCGGGGCGCGGTGACGGCCGCCGCCGCGACCGCGCTGCTGGTGACCTTCGCCGACGCGCGCTGGCTGCCGGCCGTCGCCCTGTCCGACACCGACCTGTCGAACCGCCATGTGCCGTGGCCGGCCCTGGGCGCGGCTGCCACGGCCTCCGGGCTGCTCGTCGCCGCCATCAC
>NZ_JAPVLU010000083.1:10203-25221 GCF_027158205.1 Streptomyces sp. H39-S7
TCTGCATAGGTCTCGGGGGCTCGGAGAGGTGTATACGAGCCCGGACACGGACCACGCCGCCATCACCAGGCTCTGTGCGCGGCCACGGGAAGTGAGTACATCGGGCGCGGACCGGGGCCATCCCCGACGGCTGCTGGTCACCGGTTCCGCTGCCGGGGCCTTGGCGGCTGTGGCCGCCTGGTTCTTTGTCCTGATCGGTCAGTCCTACCGCTGGGGGTGGAACCCCACGGGTGCGCTCGTCAACTGGCTCCTGGCCATCGGTGGGGGACTCCTCGTCGGTGCCATCGTGCTGTTCGCCACCCGCAGCGCGCTGCGTCCGGTCGAGAACCTCAACCGCGAACTGCAGGAGATCACCGCCGCCCGGGCCCTCGACCAGCGGATCACGGTCCCCGAGATCGGCACCCTGATCCCCTGGCTGGCCCGCACCATCAACGTCACGCTCGACCGCGTCTTCGCCGGTGTCGCCCGTCAGCAGCGCTTCATCGCCGACGCCTCCCACGAGCTGCGCAGCCCCATCGCCAACCTCCGCGCCTCCCTCGAATCGTCCCTGGCCCATCCCGAGAACGTGGACTGGCCCGAGACCGTACGGGACGCGCTCACCGACATCGACAGGCTGCAGCGACTCACCGACGACCTGCTCCTGCTCGCCCGGTTGGGGGACGCCGCTCCGCCGGCCGGCACCCCCGTCGACCTCGCCGCGCTCGCCCGTGACCTGGTCGAGGAGTTCCGCCACCTCCGCGTCCACCAGAAGCTGCACTTCACCTTCCACGCCGACGACCCGGTGGTCGTGCACGGCAGCACCGTGCAACTGGAGCGGCTGCTGCGCAACCTCCTCGACAACGCCGCGCGGCACGCCCGCGCGGTCATGGACATCGCCGTCACCTCCGGTGCCGACGGCCGGGCCCGTGTGGAGATACGGGACGACGGCCCGGGCATGCCGCCCGCCGACCGCGAGCGGATCTTCGAACGCTTCACCCGCCTGGACGGCGCCCGCGCCCGCGGCACTGGCGGAACCGGGCTGGGCCTGGCGATCGCCCGCGAGATCGCCGCCCGGCACGGCGGCACCCTGCACGCGGCACCCAACCCGTCAGGGGCCCTGTTCATCGTGGGCCTCCCACACGGGCGGTAAACACGTTTTGACGGTCATGGAAACCATGGCGGTCGTCCTCCGGTGATGTCTACGTTGAGGCCACAGGGAATCAGCCGCCGTAACGGCGTGAGCCGGCGACGGAGACACATCTCGTCGACAACTGGGGGATCTTTATGATCAAAGGTCGTATCGCAACGGCAGTAGCTACAACGGCGCTCGTCGTGGGGGGAGCGCTGTCCCTCGCGCCGAGCGCGGTAGCGGACAGCGGCTCGTCACCTACCGCTGTTCCTGCGTCCAGCAACTCCGCACTGCAGTCATGCTGGGGCCAACGGGTGTTCGGCAGCGCGGGGCACCATGGGAACAAGACCTGGTGCAACTCGGGGCGATACCGTGAGGTGATCACGTGCGAGACCCTGGGCGGCTACCAGTACGTGCACTACGGTCCCTGGGTATGGGCGAGCGCGGAGAGCACCGCATGGTGCAACATCGGCGACGAGATCATCGGAGACCGGACGCAGGTGGGGTGAGTCAGCGGCTCGTTCTGGCGGTCACACTGACCGTTCCCCGCCCGACTTCACAGTAGAGCCCCGGTGCTCGCAGCCTGTTCAGCAGCAGACCGCCGTGCTCAGCGCTCAGTGCTCACGCGATCAGCGGCCTTTGCGCACAAGGGCGGTGATCCTCTCGCCCTCCGCGATCGTCAGCGGGCCGGTGGTCTCCGGGGCGCCGATGCCGAGCGCGACGGCCAAGGTCCGGGCATGCAGGTCGAGCGCGGCCTCGGACAGACTGGTCAGGTCCGAGACGGCTGCGCGGGCTCGCGCCCAGCCGGTGACTCCGATCACCAGGCCGACGAGGGCGGCGGGCCACCACAGAGCACCCAGCAGGAGATAGGGCCAGGCCCAGGTCCCCACGGCGGTGGCGCCGGCGAATGCGGCGTTGGCCGCGGTGATTTCGGTACGCACGTTTTCGGGCAGCACCAGCCAGAGCCGGGGCCAGGTGAACGCCAGGTCGAGGCCGAAGCGGTTCAGTGCGACCTGTTCGACGGCCTGGATCCGGTCGCCCATCCAGGTAGGCCGGTCAGGCTCGGCCAGTGCGAGGCGATTGATCCGCCCGGCCGCCGCATTGATCTGCTTCTGCTGTCCGGCGGTCCGGGAGCCGCGCGGATACGACAGTTCCAACTCCCGTCTCCCCGCCACCCGGTGGTGCCAGCGTCGGACTCGTCGGTCAACGAGCCACCTGTGGGCGGGCGCGAACGGACGGGGCCACACGCCGAGCCAGATCCGCCGGGTCGCTCCGGTCAGGGACTGGGTTGCCCAGCCCACGCCGGTGGCCAGCAGCAGTACACCGACGGTCACGATGACCTGACTGGTCGCCGGTAGCTGCGAGAGCGTCCTGACGGTCTCGGATGTCAATCGCGTCAGACGGTAGCGGTTGACCGCGTCCCCGTGGGGGAGTCCCGCTCCCGCCCGCACGGCGGCGACGAAGAGCAGGCCGGGAAGCAACAGCAGGCTGACCCACTGGTCGGCCAGCTTCTTGCCCAACTCCTGAAAGAAGCTCCCCACCGGAGCTACTGCCCGCACATCGGCTGGTTGACGAGCGCGCAACGTGGCACCGGACCGGCAGGGTGCGGACTGGACGCCTTCCGATCGCATGCGCCGTCAGGGCACAGGAACCGTTCCTCGACGGCCTGCCCCGGTCCGGCGCCGGGCAGTGCGGCGGACAGCGCCTGCCGGCTCTCGGCCCGATCCGTTCCCAGCAGCTCATGCAGGAGGTGGAGAATCGGACGCCGTGCGCGTGCCTCTTCCTCGATGCGCTCGAGCAGTGATCGGCTCTCCACGGTCAGGAAGGCCCACTCCCGCCGCAGCCACGGCAGTTCGCGGCACAGATCTCCCAGAGCACGCCGTTCCGCTGCCTCCACCGGTCCTCCCGTCTGCTTCGATGACATCCATCGTAGGGCGCCGACGCACGCCGCGACGGAATCTCGGCGAAGCTTCCGCAGTACGTCCCGGTACAGGGCGAGCGACCCTATGCTGAGGAGATATGAAGTCGGTTCCTGAGCCCGTTGATGAGCTCACAACAAGGGATTTCTGGCACGACGTCAGGGAACTGGGCCGGCGTATCGAGTCCTATCGGACCCGCGGTACTCAGGACGACATCTTCGACGATGAGGCGCGGTACCTGGCGGAAAGGATTGAGCGGGGGGCTCAATCCGCCGGTTCGCCGGGGTCGACCACCGCGGATTCCGCGCGCTGCCTCAATGCGTATTACCTGCTGGGCTGGTGGCACTACCTGCGTTTCGAACACCATCCCCTCAGCTCGTCCGATGTCGGGGAACTGGCCCGGGCGATCGTCTATTTCTCCGCGTTCGCATTCGAGGAACGGACCATCCCCGCAGACCTGCTCACGATGCTCCCCGGCGAACGGGCTGACCCCGCCGTGCAGATCTCCGTCGCAACCGGGTTGCTCCGCAGCGTCGTGGACAACGGCGACGAGGACGGGGCCGTGGTGGAGGCGGCGATGGTGCTGTGCTCGTCGGTGGGCGAGTCCACCCCGTCGCAGGAGATGGCCCTGTCCGGCCTTCTCGCGGTGGCCTATCGGATGCGGTTCCAACACGCGGCCGACGGCGACGAGGACCCCGACGATCTCCACCAGGCGATCGAGGGGGGTGAACTGCTCGTCGCCGCCCTTCCCTCCGACGACCCGGACCACGTTCTCTGCGCGGGCAACCTCTCGGTCGCCTACCGTCTCCGGTTCGAGGCCGACGGTGAGTGGGAGGACCTGCGCAGGGCCATCGAACTGGGGGAGAGCGCCACGAATGTGCCTCATGCGTCCAGGGCCGACCTGCTGGCCGACCTTGCGGTGGCGTACTGGGGCGCCTACGAGCACACCGGACAACCGTCGTACCTGCGACTGTGCGTCCGCAGCGGGGACGAGGCCCTCGCAGGGCTGCCTGAGGACAAGGCCCTGCTCATCGCGCTGGGAGTGCCGCTCCGCCACGCCCACGAGGCTCTGTACCGGGCCGGCGGAGACCCCGCCGAGCTGGCCGACAGCATCGAGGTCGGATTGCGGGTCGCCGAGGCAGTGCCTCCGCGGTGGCCTGAGCTCGCGGTGTTTCTGTCCCAGCTCAGCATGGACTGCTGGTCGCTGTTCGACCACACCGGTGCTGACGGGGACCGGCAGCGGGCCGTCGAGGTGACCGGACGAGCCGTGCAAGTAGCCCCCATGGACGAGGAGTCCCCGGACAGTGTGCTGATGCGCCTATACCTCGACGCGCGAACGCAGCCGGACAGCCGGTCGGAGAGTCTGGTGTCGGACCGGCTCATGGAGTCCGCGGAGCGGGCCGTGACCCTGCTGACCGGTCCGACGCTGCCCGACAACATCCTCACCTGGCTTGCCGAGGCCTACGGCGAGCGCATGCGCAGGCGCGGGGACACCGCGGACATGAACAGGGCGATCGAGCTCGGCGAGCAGATCCTGACGATTCACCCTTCGAGGAAAACCCGAGCCGAACTCGCCACGGCCTACGAATGGCGCTTCCGTCACACGGGGGTAGCGACAGATCTTCAATCGGCACTGCGGCACAGCGACCTTACGCTGACGGGACTTCCCGCGAACCACCCGCACCGGGTCGAGCTGCTTTCGCAGATTGCCGCGGTCCATCTCACAGCATCGGTACACGGCCACCCGCGTTCGCGGCTCGACACGGCCATCGATCTCTTGGAACAGGTTCTGCGCGACGCAGCTTCCACCCTCACCGATCGCAACCGCGCAGCGGTGATGTCCAACCTCGCAGGGGCCCTCCTCCTCCGCGCTCAACTGACCCGCTCGCTGGAGGATCTCGGCTCTGCGCGCAGCCTCGCCGAGCAGGCTCTCCACCTTCTGCCGGACGATCCGCGGGCACGGAGCCGGGTGCTCTCCGTGCTGGGTCTGGTGTGGCACGCCAGATTCGACCTGACCGGCGATCCGTCGGACCTGCGCGAAGCACTCCAAGCCGGTGAACGGGCCCTGACCGGTGAGGCCGACACCGCGGCCGATCCCTCGTCGATGCAACGGCTGTCCAACCTGGCCCACGCCTATCGGGACCTTTTCGACATCGCCCCGGGTGATGTGGCCCCGGGCCGGTTGGCAGCCCTGGCCGAACAATGGTCGTCCCTCCCGGTCGGCGAACCGGCCGAGCGGGTGTACGCGGCGTCTGCCATCGGCTCTCTCGCCCATGCCACCGGCGACCAGCACACCGCGACGGCGCTGCTCGACGCGGCGGTCGCCCTCCTGCCCACCATCGTCCCGCACGACAACGGCTGGCAGGACAACGAACCACGGCTCCGCGGACACTTCCGCCTTGCGGAGGAAGCCATTGCGGCTCACATCGCCCTGCCCGATCTCCGCGGCGCCGTGGAGATCGGTGAGGCCAGCCGGGGCCTGCTGCTCGCATCAGCCCTCGACACCAGGTCCGATCTGACGGAACTCGCCTCGTCACAGCCCGGCCTCGCCCGCGAGTTCGTCCGTCTGCGAGAAGAGTTTGATACCGCGGGCCGCGCGGATTCGTGGGCCGCGTATCAGCGCCTGCTCGACCGGATCCGCGCAGTTCCGGGGTGTGAGCACTTCCTCCAGCCGCCGAGGTTCACCGAGCTGCGATCGGCGGTGGACGGTGGTGTCGGCGTCCTGATCAACGCGGGCAAGTGCCGGAGCGACGCCATCATCGTCACGAGCGACGCCGAGCCGATCGTCGTCTCGCTACCCGGCTTGCGCAGCGGCGACGTTCTGTCCCGCGCCATGACGCTGCTGACCCACACCGACGACCCGGGTTCCCTGGCCGGCGCCCTGCGTCGCCGCCGCGTCCTGAACGACACCCTCGCCTGGCTGTGGACCACCACCGTCGAGCACGTCTTCACCGCCCTGGGCCCGCACGGCCCCGAACCGCACCGGGTGTGGTGGATTCCGACCGGCCTGCTCGGACTGTTCCCGTGGCACGCTGCGGGCCTTCCGTCCGAACCGGGAAGCCTGGACCTCGCGGTCTCCTCGCAGGTGCCCACGCTGCGGGTCCTCGCCCACGCTCGAAGCCGGCCTCCCGCGGACAGCCGGCGACAGCTCACCGTCGCCCTGGGACGCACCCCGGGGCTTCCCGGACTTCCCGGCACGGTCCTCGAAGCGGCCAGCCTCCACGCCTCCTGGCCGGGCCAGGTCACGCTCGCGGACTCCGCCGCCACCATCGCCGCCGTTCGTGCCGCACTGCCGGCGGCGACGTGGGCACACTTCGCCTGCCATGCCGTGTGCGATCTCACCGCGCCTGCGAACAGCGCCATTCACCTGCACGACGGCGCCCTCACCATTCCCGACATCGGCGGTCTTCGGCTTCCCAGCGCCGAACTCGCCTACCTCTCGGCCTGTTCGACGGCGGACGGAGGCCTGGCGATCAACGAGTCGATCAACCTGGCTTCCGCGTTCCACCTGGCCGGCTTCCGGCACGTCATCGCCGCCCTCTGGCCCCTCGACGACTCCGTTGCCGCCCGTGCCGCCGGCGCCTTCTACGGGCACCTCCCCGACGCCACCGCCGACGACGCAGCCCTTGCCCTCCATCGCGTCTGCCATGACCTCCGCAGCCGGTACCCCGACCGGCCCGACCTCTGGGCCGCCCTCGTCCACAGCGGCCCCTGACCGTCCGGCGGACGGCGATCCTGCCCGTGCGCTGCGGTGCCGTGGGTGCGTGGACCGTGCGTCGCCGGTGTGCGTCGCCGTGGCGCCGGGGCCGGGAGCCGCTACCTGCCAGGCCGGTGACTCTTCGGTTGCGGAGGCGGATCAGTCCCCTTCGATCAGCTCGTGCATGATCCGCAGGCGGCTTTCGGGCCGGCCTCCAGGCCATCGCCTTCACCGTGAGGCACGAACGTCGCTGACGACGTCTTTCGCCTCAACCACACCGATGGCTCCAGCGGGCCCAGGAAGCGATGAGTTTGGCTCCGGCTCGCAGTCTCAGCACAGTAAACAACCGATGGGAGTGGCGATGGGCAAGCTGCATGAGGTGGCCGACGGTGTCTGGGTCCGGCAGAGCGAGTGGGTCTGGAGCAATTCCATCGTGGTGCGCGGGGAGGAGGGGTTGATCCTGGTCGACCCCGGCATCAATGGCTCGGAGATGAACGAACTCGCCGATGACGTGGACCGGCTCGGCATTCCGGTGGTCGCCGGGTTCTGCACCCATCCCCACTGGGACCACCTGCTCTGGCATCCCCGGTTCGGCGACGTTCCGCGCTACGCCACCTCCGCGGCGGCCCACCTTGCCGGTGAGGCCCGAGAGCGGGCGCAGGAGATGGCGGCGCAGAGTGCTTCCGGGATCCCTCTGGACCTCGTCGCGCGGCTCACCGCGCTGCCGGCGGACGGCGGACCGGTGCCGGGCGAGATCATCGAGCATCAGGCGCACGCGGTCGGCCATGCCGCGATCCTGCTCGCGGACCGTGGCGTGCTGCTCGTCGGCGACATGCTTTCCGACGTCCTGATCCCGCTCTTCGACGTGCGCCAGGACGATCAGGTGGGAGCCTACGAGGCTGCGCTCGCCCGGCTGGGGGAGGCCGCGGAGCATGTCGATGTCGTGGTCCCCGGCCACGGCGCCGTTGCCGAGGGTCCCGAGGCGGCGGCCCGCCTCACCGCCGATCGTGCCTATATCGACGCGCTCCGACGAGGAGCAGAACCCGTCGACGCGCGTCTGGGGCCGCATGCGAACTGGCTCTTCGGCCCCCACCGCTCGAACGTGGAGCAGGCCCGGGGGCGGTAGGGACCGAAGGATTCCGGCAACATCCGCCCCGTGATGCAGGCGTCCGCCGGGGGCGGCAGCTTCGCCATCTGCCGTGGTCCGGGCCCTGCCCCGTGCGGTGCCGCGCTGCGTCAGCTCTGTGCGGTGTCGTCGCCCGCCTGGCCGGCGTCCTCGGCTGCGCCTGCCTTCTCGCGCATCTTGCGCAACAGCTCCGCCTTCTGGTCGGCTGCACCCTGGCGGTCGAGATTGCGGTGCGGACCGTTGTTCTGCCGTTCGGCGCGGGACAGCCGCTTGCGCTGGCCGCCGCCCATGCCCACGGGATTGTTGATGTTCTTGCTCACGGTCACGGGCTCTCCCGGTAATGATGTGAAGTGATCTACGGATTCGTCGGTGGGGGACGGGCGGCGACGTCGAACGACGTCAACAGCGGCCCATCACGCTCTCACTCGTAAATCGGCGTCTGGAAGAACATGACAAAGAGATTACCTGGTTCCGTCGGCCCCGCACGCCAACCATCTCGCCGCCCCAGCGCCAGCAGGTCCAGGTGGGTGGTACTGGGCCGCCGCGGGCGCTGCCGGTGGTCGCCGGGACGCTGTTGAAATCGAGCGGCTGCCGATCTTGGTCAACGGATGATTCCTGCGTTGAGGTCGCTCCACGCGACTGCCACCGGACGAGCTGAGCGCCGTTGAGGCTGGAGCGGACCAGGCGGGTCGGCGGGTGACCTGCAGGCGGCCTGATCCTCAACCACGCCGGCAGTCGGTGGGGCCGCTCGATCTTGGCGCTGCGGCGGGCCACATGCTTCACCCGCCGCCCCGGCCTCACTGTCCAGGTCGTCAACATCCTCCTGACTTGCTCGTATCAGGATAGGAGGGGTTCAGTGCTCGCAGAGGGAGAATTCTCGTTCATAGAGCTGCTCGTTGTGTTCGTTGACGAAGAACTTGCGTTCCTGCATGAGTTGTTCGCGGTAGTTCTTGGCCTGTTCAAGCGTCATGGTCGAGGTGTCGGACCATGGTTGTTGCGGTGGCACATCGGATGTCGAGACGATCTTCTCCGACGGGTCGATCAGAAAGAACGCGAGAATTTTGCGGTATCCCGGGCGGGTGGGATCCGTGAGGCCGAATGAGCTGACACGGTGTTGCAGGATGTTCGGGAACGCCAGGCAGCGGCCCCCTGGGGTCGCTGTCGATCCCAGTATCTGGTTCAGTGCCTCCTCGTTCTCCAGGCCGTAGACCTTGCGCATGCCGTTGTCGTCACTCTGCTGGTAGGACGGGTCGTCGAGTGCCGTCCGGAAACTCAGCCGGCTTTCGGTGATGTTCTCGCTGTCCCAGTAGTAGATGCCGGTCGAGACGATCCGTTCGTTCATCATTCCCTCGACATGCCAGCTACCGCCGGGGTACTCGGGCTTGTCCGGGGTGAGATGAATGGTGGCGAGCTTGACGATGACCTGGAGACGGTGGCCGCGCAGGTCGACTCGGGAGGATTCGTCGGGCAGCTCCGGCGGGGTGAAGTCCGGGGCGTCCGGGATGGTCGGTTGGCGGTTCTCCCACCAGTCGTCATGGGCGGCGTCCCATACACGGACGGCTTCCGCGTGCGCCCCCTTGTCGCTGTAGGAGGATTTGTTCGGATACTCCGGCTCCGGGTCGTACCATCCGTAGGGATCGGCCTCGATCCGCAGCGGCCGCGGGTGGCGCAGATCGGTGAGCACGTTCTCCAGTAGTGGGCGCATGCGGGCGAACAAGTCGGGCAGCACGGAGCCCAGTTCGCGATGAGTCTCCGGATGGACGTTGTTGACGTACGAACGGAAGGCGACATCGCCGTCGTCACTGACGTCGACGTCCGTTGGTAGCCACTGGAACTTCTCCGAGAATTCGTACTTCGAGTAGCGGTCCGTCGGGTTCTGCCAAGCCCGCTCGGGCGCACCACTCACCTCTCTCACCAGGCAGAACAGGGAGGGATGAACCAGATCCAGCACCTGACCGTCGGATCCGGGATGCCAGTCCTGTTCCGCTTCGGGGACCTGTTCCAGAACCCGAACCGCCTCGCGCAGCCGGGATCTGAGCTTGTCGTCCACCAGTGTGTCCGACTGCCACACCCCGTCGACGGCGGACACCTCGACGCCGGTTCGTCCGTCCCGCAGCGCGGCGTAGTGCAGGAGTTCGGCAAGCACGTAACGAACCTGCGCTTCGGTGAGGCCCTGGGCGACCGCTTCCTGCGTCCACCTGGCGACGATGTCGGCATCGTTCATCTTGTCGAACCACCCCGGCTTCGCCCGGAGGTGTGCGCTGCACTGCATCATCTGCAGTTCCCGCAGTGTTCGGGGTGTCGCGAACTCCAGGGAATGGGAAGCTTGAAAGGGCAGCGGGAAAGCAGTCAGGCCGGTCACTTGTTGCGGTCTCCCCGGTTGGTGTGCGGTGGCCGGAAGGATACTTCAGCAGACTGACACCGCAGCCGTGGCCCCTGTCCCCGCAGGTCCGCGAATCAGGGCCCCGACCCAGTCGTGTGACGTCCGGTTCACGTTCATCCGGGGTGAGTTGGCTCTCGAGCGCAGGAAGCCCGCAGTCGTGGCTGACAGGAGCTGATCTCGCGGCCTGTTCTGCTGCACGGGGTGTGACCCGCAGGCATGATGGAGGCCATGACGCATACCGCCCGCCGCATGTTCGAGCTCCTGGAGCCGATCTGCCTGGTCACCTTCCTCGCCGACGAGTGCAACGAGGAGCTGGCCGCGCTCGGCCACCGCACCTACTGGGACGGTTACTTCGCCAGCCGCGCCGCACCGCTGGGGCGGGTGCCGGCACCGGTCGTGCATGCGGCCTTCTACAGCTTCGCCGACGGGGAGGCCGCGCGGCACATTCCGAGCGCGTGGGAGACGATCCCGCCCGAGGAGTCCGTCGCCGCGCGGGAGCGGGGCAGCGCGGCCTCCGTACGGCGGATCCTCGGTGAGGAACTGGCCCAATCCCCGGGCCTGGTGCGCGCCGCCGACCTGACCTGGAAAGCCGCGACGAGCGCGCCCACAGAAGGCCGGGTGATGTACGCAGGGATGCGTGCACTTGCGGTGCCGAGCGACCCGGTCGCCCGGCTGTGGCATTGCGCGACCATGCTGCGCGAACACCGCGGTGACGGGCATACCGCCGCCCTGGTCGGCGCGCGCATCGGCGGCACGGAGGCTCACATGCTCTCCGCGCTGGAGCAGGGCATCCACCCGCCGGAGTCGTTCGGGCGCGTGCATCACCTGCCGAAGGAGCGGCTGGCCGCGGTCATGGACGGCTTGCGCGAGCGCGGGCTCGTCGACTCCGACGGCCGGTTCACCGACGCCGGCCGCGCAACCAAGCAACGCATAGAATCCCTGACCGACGAGCTCGCCGCCCCGCCGTACGACGCCCTGTCTCCTTCTGAGCTCGACGAGTTGGTCGCTGAGCTCGAACCGATCACCGCGACGCTGGTGGCCGCGGGGTCGCAGTGACGAGCTGTGGCAGGTCGCCGGGCAGGACCCATGCCCGTTTTGCGTTCCTCGCTGACGGTTGGTAGCCGAGTCGGTGGAGGGTCAGGCGTGCGCCCTCAGCACGGCTCCACGCAGGGCGCGCGCGGTCGGCGCTGGCAGGAGCCACTCATAGCCCTCAACGATGCCTGGACGTCGCATAGGTCCCGGTTCGCGACCGGGCCACCCGCAGACAGACCAGGGAGGCCGCTGCATGCACTGCGGAGCTGGATTCCTCGGATGCCGACCGCGCAGCTACGACCGTACGCGACAGCGCCGACAGTCAGGCTTCCGGCTGCCCGCCGTCAGTTCACCTCCGGCCCGAACCGGCGCCTGTATGCCGACGGAGTGATGCCGGTCTCGCGGCGCATCAGCGTGCGCAGATTGGCGGCGGTGCCCAGCCCGCTGCGTCGCGCGACCATCTCGAAACGGGACTCACCTCGCTCGATCAACCGGCACGCCAGGGCGAAGCGTTCCCCCGTGAGCCACGTCAACGGCGTCGTGCCCAGTTGCGCCTGGAAGCGGCGATGCAGCGTCGCTGGACTGACCCCCGCCCGCGCCGCAAGATCGGACACAGCGAGTGGTGAGTCCAGCCGCTCCTGGGCCCAGGCCAGGACAGGCGCCAGGGATTCGTCCGCAAGGTCGGGCATGGGGCGCTCCACGAACTGTCGCTGTCCGCCGTCCCGGTGCGCCGCGAAAACCAGTCGCCGGCTCACCGAGTTGGCGACTTCCGCGCCGTGATCGCGGCGGACCACATGCAACCCGAGATCGAGCGCGGCCGCGCTTCCCGCGGCGGTGAGGATGTCACCGTCATCCACGAACAGCACGTCTGATTCGAGCCGGACGGAGGGGAAGCGGGCCCGGAAGGTATCGGCCCACTGCCAGTGCGCGGTGGCCCGACGCCCGTCGAGGACTCCGGCCTCGGCCAGTGTGAACGCGCCGCTGCAGAAGCCGACCAGGCGCGCACCGCGTGCGTGCGCCCGTCGGACGGCATCCAGCACGGCGGGACGGCGGGGCACCTCGATGTCCGGGCGGTTGGGGACGATCAAGGTGTCCGCCGCGTCGGCCGCTTCCAGATCGGCGACTCCCGTGAGCGTGAAGAATCCGTCGCGCATCAGGGTGCGGGGCTCGGGGGAGCAGAGCCTGAAGTCGTAGAGATCGCGGCCGATTTCCGGTCTGCGCAGACCGAAGATCTCGGTCGCGCAGCCCAGTTCGAAGGGGTTGGAGTTCTCGTCCACGATCACAACGACCTGGTGTACGCGCGCCGCGTGAGCTGCGTGCGAGGATTCTTTCGCCATGTGCAATTCCTAGCACTCACGCGGGCCATGCGAAACGGATCAGGATGGGCGCATGAGCAACGAACCCCTCTCCCTCAGCAAGGCTCTGGCCTCCTTCGACGTCCTGTGGAGCCCCCGCATCGTCACGCGCGTCAACAACTATGACGTCCGCATCGCCAAGGTCGAGGGCGAACATGTCTGGCACGCCCACGACGACACCGACGAGTTCTTCCTGGTACTCGACGGGCAACTGCACATCTCCTTGCGCGAGCCCGAGGGGGAGCGCACGGTCCTGCTCCCGCAAGGGGCGGTCTTCACCGTTCCCCGAGGCACCGAGCACAGGCCGTACGCTCCGTCCGGCGCCGCGATCCTCATGTTCGAGCCTGCCGGGACACCGACCGTGGGCGATCGCCACGACGAGACCCCGGACCACGTGGACTCGACGACCGGCCACGCACTCAACATCTGATCCGCCAGGGAGCATCCTGCCGTGATGCCGGATGCCGGATGCCGGATGCCGGATGCCGGATGCCGGATGACGGATGACGGAGCGGGTGCTGCCCCTGTGATCCGTCCGTGACAGGTGGGCTCTGACCCGTGGCTGCTGAGTCGGCCCCGGACCCGCGGGCGGAGTGCGACCGCGAGCGGATCCGGGGCCGGCGTCTGGCGAGGGAATGCTGGCGCGATGGCGTGAACGGGGGTGTCAGCCGTCGCGCGGTTCGGTTACGGCCAGGGGTGCGGATTGTTCGGGCATTCCTTCCAGGCGAGGCGGTAGACGGTGTTGACGCTGCCGTCCGTCGAGTCCATCGTCATGAAACTCGTGGTTTTCTTGTCCGAGCTTCCGATATTGACGCGCAGCTCGGTGTTGATGTTGAAGTTGCGGATCTCCCCGCAGGGAGCCCAGACCAGGGCGCCGACCTCGGTCACGTCCGAGGTCTGCCAGTTGTCGCTGTACGGGCCGCGGAACGAGTGGACCTTGCGGTCCGTCTGTGACGAGCCCTGGAAGTAGTACCCGGCCCGTTCCTCGCTGCTGGCGCCGCGTTCCAGGGACGCGAAGCCGCGGTAGTCGGCCTGGGCGATCGCGTAGGTGAAGCCTTGCGGTACGAAGACCCGCAGGTTGAGCTGGCAGTTCTTGCGGAAGTCGGTCGGCAGGGACCCGGCGCCCACCTGAGCGAGGTAATCGCTGTAGGTGACGGTGAAGGCGGTGTTGTCGGGAGAGACGGCTATGGCTGCCGTTCCTTCACGACAGCCTGAACCGTTGACGGTCGCGACCTTGATCACGATCTTGTCGGGCGGCGGTTCCCCTGCCGACGGCTGCTGGGGGGAGACGGTTGCGGCCATGAGCGCCACGATGGCTCCGCCTGCGGCAAGGAATCCGGACATGAATTCTCCAATCGACCCTGTTCACGTCGTGAAGGCTCGGTGAGCCTCCGGTGAAGGCCGTGTACATGCCAGCACTATCGAGGCCCTGCTGAACAGAGCGAGAACCGGCCGAGGCGAATAGCCCGGAATTCGACCGCAGAGATACCGGCCACAATCGCTTCGACCGGAAATGGCATTGTGGCGAGCGGCCGGGAGGAAACGAATTCGCGCCCCCGGCGGAAATCAGGAACGGTCCGGCCCGACCAGCGGGTCGGGGCGCGCGGCCGAACGCCCCGCTTGCCCCAGGGGATCCCTGGGGCAAGCGGGGCGCTGTCCGGCCGTGCCGTCGATCAGGCGCGGTGGGTTCCGTAGTACCCCTCGACCTGTTGGTGATAGCCCAGGTCGCCGGCGTGCTTGTCCTTGTCGAACTCCGGGGAGTCCTTGATCTCGTCCT
This sequence comes from Streptomyces sp. H39-S7, assembly GCF_027158205.1. GTDB lineage: Bacteria > Actinomycetota > Actinomycetes > Streptomycetales > Streptomycetaceae > Actinacidiphila. The sequence goes on from NZ_JAPVLU010000083.1 coordinate 24,601, forward strand.
TGGTGCGGGCGACGTAGATCTTCCGCTCATCGATCTCGATGGACCGGATCGTGCCGGCCGGCAGCAGAACGTGTTTGCCGAAGATCCATACGCCGGTGTCGACCACGATATAAGCGGATCCGACATCGTCGGAGTGCTTGTCGACCTTGCCGATGCTTCCGTCGGTTGCTTCGACCGTGAACCCCGTCAGATCCATTCCGGCCAGGTGACCAGTGGTGTTCTGGTATCTCCACATGCTGTCAGTCACAAGAGAACCTTCCGTCGTCGTGCCGTGCCCGCCGAGGGAGACGCTGTTCGGATCTTCCGGTGATCGCCCTCGAAACGCGCCTGCCCAACGCGCCGCACGGCACACGCCCGCGTCGCGGAGCCAGCAGTATCGCGCTCAGCACGGCCGTAGCCGGGGAGGCACGCCCGTCGCCGGGCTGCACTGCCGCTGAACGAGTTCGGCCGGCCCGGTAGGGAGCGGCGGCCGGAAGCGGGGGTCTCGGACGGGCACGGTGGCGTTCCGGGACGGGCGCGAGTCGAAGGGCCGGGCCGAGTCGAGGGGGCCGGGCCGAGGCGGTGGGCGGCACCGCTCGGTCTGGTGGCCGGCGCCGCCCGGTCCGCCGGCTCAGCCTTCCC
>NZ_JAPVLU010000084.1 GCF_027158205.1 Streptomyces sp. H39-S7
GGCGGGAGTCGCATAGCGCCCCGCCGCACACGGAAGTGTCTGCGCCCTAGTCTGGTTGGTGACTGTCCGAACGCAGCCGGCCGGCGGTGTACCTTCCCCTTCCGGGAGGTGGCACGCAGCCGGTGACCGAGCGCTGCCGACGGCTCGGGTCTCGTATCCTCTGCACCTGCCCAGCTGGGCAGACGAAGGCCCCGACCGGTTTCCGGTTGGGGCCTTCGTCGTAGGGGGGTGGGTAAGGCGTTTGGGGGGTGCCATACGCTGCTGGGCAACAATGTGATCGTGTGGTGAGCGGAGAGGTCGATGGCCGGAGCCGATGACGCAGGGACGTGAGGCCGACTCGCGCGGGGCCTGGGGGTCGGTGCTGTCGGCCGGGGGGTTCGCGGCGGTCAAGGGTGCGGGGTTCGAGCCGGTCGGGCAGGTGCTCGGGACGGCTGTGTTCAACGTCGGATACGGCGGCGGGGCGGGCTGCCCGGGGGCGTGGGCGGACGGGGGCGGGACGCAGGTGGCGTTCTCGCCGCTGGTGCGGTCCATGTACGCCGCGCGCCGGCTGGCGCTCGGCCGTGCGGTGGCCGAGTGCCGGGTGCTGGGGGGCGACGGGATCGTCGCGGTGACGCTGCGGGTCGGCGGGTTCCCCGCGGGTGGGCTGGAGTTCACCGCGCTGGGGACCGCGGTGCGGGGCCGCTCGCGCGTCCGGCCGGGGCAGCCCTTCACGTCGCATCTGAGCGGCCAGGACTTCGCCAAGCTCATGGACGCCGGCTGGGTGCCCACCGGCCTGGCCTTCGGCATCTCGGTCGCGGCCCGGCACGACGACTTTCGCACCCGCCGGGCCCGCTGGACCGCCGGGAACCAGGAGGTCGACGGCTACACCCGGCTGATCAACCACGTGCGCCACGACGCCAGGACGCAGCTCGCCCGCGAGGCGACGACGCACGGCGGGGACGGGCTGGTCGTGGACGACATGGAGCTGCGGGTGCGGGCGAGCGACTGCGTCTCCTTGGGGAACACACAGGATTACACCGCGGAGGCGGTCTTCGTCGGCACCTCGATCGCCCGGTTCGGCCGCGCGAAGCGGCCCGCCGGGCCCCGGCCACTGACCATCATGAGACTGGAGCGGGAGCGCTGGCATGACTGAGCTGCCCAGGCGGGACACGGCGGAGGATGCGGCACGACTGGCCGCGGCGGGGGTGCCCGAGGACGCCATGCGGCGACTCGCGCAGGCGCAGCCGGGACAGAAGCGTCCCGTTTTCACGTCGGATCTGACGGTGAACGAGTTCCTGCTGGTGCGCGAGGCCGGCTTCCGGCCGCTGGGCCTGGTCCTCGGCTCCTCCGTTTACCACGTCGGCATCCAGCTCGGACGGTGGTCGAAGAACCAGGAACTGACCAAGCTGTCGCAGGCCATGTACCACGCACGCGAACTGGCGATGAGCCGCATGGAGGCGGAGGCCGGCGCGTTGGGGGCGGACGGGATCGTGGGGGTGCGGCTGGACATCGAGTTCAAGGAGTTCGGCTCGGACGTCGCCGAGTTCATCGCCATCGGCACGGCGGTGGAGGCGGACGGCGCGGACCCGGGACCTGGCGGGACCTGGCTCAACAACAAGGGGAAGCCGTTCACTTCGGACCTGTCCGGTCAGGACTTCTGGACGCTGGTCCGAGCCGGATACGCGCCCCTGGACATGGTCATGGGGTCGTGCGTCTACCACGTGGCGCACCAGCGCTTCGCCCAGGTGCTCAGCAACACGGGCCGCAACGTCGAGATCGAACCGTTCACCCAGGCGCTCTACGACGCGCGCGAGCTCGCGATGAGCCGTATGCAGGCGGAGGCGGAGGAACTCGGCGCTGAGGGGATCGTGGCGGTCCAGTTGAGGCAGCACTCGCACACCTGGGGATCGCACACCACCGAGTTCTTCGCGATCGGCACCGCGGTGCGACCGCTGCGGGACGACCACGTCATCGATCGTCCGACCATGGTGCTGAGCCTCGATGTCTGAGGGGGAGAGCGCGAGGGAAGTGGAGCTTCTCGCCGCCGCGCTGCGCCGGGACAGCGCGGACCTGAACCTCTACGCCGAGGTGCTGTCGGTGAGCCTGGTGGACTCGCTGCCGCACGGTGCGGTGCGGGTCGGACGCAAGCGCTCCGTCGCGGAGCGGATCGCCGGGCGCGAGGGTTCGGTCACTGAACTGGACGTGATGCTCGGGGAGCGCCGGCTCTCGCTGCGGATGAGCCGGGGTCTGTTGGTCGGCGAGATCCGCAAGGAGGTGCGGGGCATCGTGCTGTCGCGCCGCCCGGTGGGCCTGGACGAGTGGATCGGCGAGCTCGCCCGGTCGCTGGCCGACGCGGCGGCCTCGAACGCCCGCGCCCGCGAGGCCGTTGAGCGCTTTCTGCGGTGACCAGTGCTCTGGCCGGAGGGGTTCGTCTGGTTCGCGGCGGCCGGCGCGGTGCATCGTAAGGCGGAGGATCGTCCTCGTACGCCGACCTGCCTGGAGGTCCGCACGTCGCCGCACCGACCGCAAACCCCCCCATTTCCGATACGACCGTCATGACCCGGAGTCTCCGGGTATAGAGGCTGCCGGGGAAGGGCCCCGGCTCGCGCTCGTGCTCACGGACGGGTCATCGGGAACTGCCTGCCGTGTTCGGTGCCTGGATGCGCGGGAGTGGTGGGAGGGCTCCCGGTCGATGCCCCCGTTGTAGGCGAGGACGGCGTACCGGAGGCCGGCCAAGACCCGGGAGCTGGGCAACAGGCCGTTGTGTGCGCCTGGGTGTCCGCGATCAGTTTCACATCGATGAAAATTTCCGTGGTCGGATACCTATCGCTGCTGTTCCGGGATCTCCCACCTGGTCTAGACCGGATAGATGTGCTCGCACCCCCTTTACGCGGCGCTTCGGTTCATGCGTCACTTATGACGTGTCCGCATCAAACGAGGCGGACGCGCCCCGCCCCGCGGGGTCACGGCGTACCTGTATCCGCCCGCACCGCCCTCGGCCGAGGCACGTCCTGATCCGACCCCCGCACCCCGGATCGATGCCGACACCGAGCAGCGCCACGCACTGATCGTCCACCTTCCCGGCGCGGGCCCGGCCGTCCGGGCCACCACAGGTCTGCCCCGGCACCGTGATCGTCCACCAGCTACGCGAGTAGATGACGTGCCGGGAAGCACCTGGCACCCGCTGCGCCCCCCCACCCCCCCACCACGCCTGGAGGAAACACCTTGTTCTCCCGAATCCACCACCCCGGAACCCTGCGGAGCCCGCTGACCGCGACCGTGCTGAGCGCGAGCCTGTCTCTCGCCCTGGCCGTGTCGGCCGCCAGTGCCTGGGCGCAGCCGGCGCCGACCAGCGGGACCATCCCCCTCGGCGACGGCTACATGGGTGCCGGCTATCTCCTGGACGGCCAGAACTTCACGCCGGATACCCGCGACCTGTCCCTTGCCCCGCAGGGCGTCGGGGTCATCCAGGCGACTACCTCCGGGATCGACGTGTCCCACTACCAAGGCACGATCAACTGGTCCTCCGTGAAGGCGGCCGGTATCAAGTTCGCGTACATCAAGGCCACCGAATCCACCACCTACAAGGATCCCCTCTTCAACGCCAACTATCTCAACTCGTACCAGGCGAAGGTCATCCGCGGCGCCTACCACTTCGCCCGTCCGAACCTCTCCAGCGGGACCTCGCAGGCCAACTACTTCGCCGCGAACGGCGGTGCCTGGTCGCGGGACAACCTGACGCTTCCCGGCATGCTGGACCTCGAAGGCGGCTGCTACGGCAAGTCGACCTCGGCCATGCGCACCTGGATTCTCGATTTCTACAACGCGTACAAGACCAGGACAGGCCGCGACGTCGTCATCTACACCAGCCCGAGCTGGTGGAACTCGTGCACCGGCTCGTGGGGCGGCATGTCCGCCAAGAGCCCGCTGTTCGTGGCGCACTGGACCACCGCGTCCAGCCCCAGCATCCCCAGCGGGTTCCCGTACTGGACGTTCTGGCAGTACTCCGACTCCGGTTCGGTGAGCGGCATCTCCGGCGCGGTGGACCGCGACCGGTTCAGCGGCGACGGCACCCGCCTGCTCGCTCTGGCCAACAACACCCCCTGACCGAACGCCTGACCTCCCTACCGGCCGCGTCGCACCCGACGTGGCCGGTACAGGTTCCCGCTGACCGCTCCTCGACGTGACCTTGCCACCGTTCGCGACAGTCGGATCGCGGGACGACGGAACGGGCGAGCGAGGCAGGAAGTCCGCCCACTGCAAGGTCGTGCTGGAGAAGTCCCGGTCGTCTCTCACGGCCTGCCTGCACGCTCCCGGCGGAGCCGAAGTGCCCTGGTAGCGGAGCCACCAGGGCACTTCGGCACCTTGCGATCACACCCACCGGACCACGCGAGACGCCCTCCGGGCGGACGACGCCACTTTGAGCACGCTCCTCGTGGCGGCGGGGAGGCCGGTCAGTAGGATCCCGTGCGACCCGACCAGTTGTACGGTGACCGGTCGAAGTCACCGTACGCGTAGCTTGTGACGTTGTGATCCCCGAGCATCCGCGTGTAGCAGGACGTGCCGCCCAACGGCACGGTGCAGGTGTAGGACGCACCGTCGCTATTGCGGATCACCTTTGCGTGCCCGGGTGAGTTGTCACCCGGGTACTCGTACTTCGCTTGCGAAATCCGTGCCCAGATCGCCTCGCACGAGTCGCTGTACCGGAGTTCCACGACCGCCGGCCCGATCGCGGCCGAAGCAACGGTCACGGCATCCCCCTGACAGTACGCGGCGGGATCCAGCCCGCTGCAGCCGTTGTTCCAGCAACCCCCAGCAGGGGCCGCCTGAGCCGAAGTGGGCAACAGCGCGCCGGCCGATCCGAGAATGAGGGCAGCGGCAGCGGTGATCAATCGGATGCGTACATGCATAGTGATGTTCCTCCTGATGAGTGGATGCGGGGCCGTGAGCAGTACGACGGGGTTTCGTACAGTCGTGGCAGCCCGGAAGTGCACGGATTCTCTGGGCGATGTGAGGGGGCGCCGACGAAGCCGGTGCTGCCCCGGAGCGGTTGTGACACAGGTGCGCGCGGTACGTTTCGTCGCCCCCGCTGTTGACGTTGAAGTCTCGCTCCAGCCTCCGCCGGCCCCATGGGTGGCGGCGGCAGCGCCGATGATTTCGCCTGCCAGGGCCGTTCTCGCCGCGACCATCCGGGCGGCACCGGCCGGGGTCGCGGCCCCGAAACCCGCCGCCCCTAGGGCCGGCGTGGTGACACCCCAGGCATGGTGGCGCGCCCCCGTGCGCGGCCTTGTGTGGTGCGTCGAAGCATGTGAACTCCCCTGTGGGTTTGGCGGACCGGTCCGGGCCCTCGTGCTGCGCCCTTGCCGTATGTGTCACAACCTCCCTCGCCAGGGGTTTGTCCGACAGGTGTGGGAGCGTCGGACAAACAACGCCGGACAAAACACACGGGGCGAGATTGGCGCGTTCGGGCGGCTGGGGGCCCGCATGATCGGGGAGGCTTAGCATGACCAGGGGGTTCGTCGAGGCGTGTTGAAGTGGTCGTGGCGCAGCGCGCGTTGATGGTCGTGGGGGGTAGTTGTGGGTCGTCTGGAGAAACCGGTGGATCCGGAGGCCGGAGCGGTTCAGGCGCTGGCCTGGCAGCTGCGACAGTTGCGGCAGCAGGCCGGCAACCCGGGGTATCGCCTGTTGGCCAAGCGGGTGCACTTCTCGGCGAGCACACTGGCGGATGCCGCCAGGGGCGAGCGCCTCGCTTCGCTGGAGGTGGTCCTGGCCTACGCCGAAGCGTGCGGCGGTGACCGTGACGAGTGGCGCGCTCGGTGGTCGGCGGCCGCGAAGGCGCGGGCGGCCGGTCCCAAGCAGTCCGGACACGGTGACGACGCAGGCGCGGGAGAGCGGCAGGAGTGCCCCTATCAGGGGCTTACGGCGTTCCAGGCCGATGAGGCGCCGCGGTTCTTCGGCCGCTCGCAGCTGGTCGGGCGTCTGGTGAGCCGGGTCGAGCAGCTGTCGTTCGTCGCGCTGTTCGGGGCGTCCGGCAGCGGGAAGTCCTCGCTGCTGCGAGCCGGGCTGCTCGGTTCGATAGCGACGGATCCCGGGACGGCCGGACGCTGGCGGATCCTGCTGATGACGCCGACCGCCCATCCGGTCGCCGCATTGTCCGACGTGGTCGCGCAGTTGTCCGGCGCCGATGCGCACCGGATGTCCGAGGACCTGTCGCAGGATCCAGCCGCTTTGGACCTCGCGCTCCGTGGCGCGCTGGCCGGCGATCCGGAGGAATGCCGGGCGCTGCTGGTGGTGGACCAGTTCGAAGAGGTCTTCACCCTGTGCACCGACGAGAGCGAACGCGGCCGGTTCATCCAGGCGCTGCTGGACGCGGCCCACGGCCCCGGACGCCGCACCACGGTGGTGGTCGGCGTGCGCGCGGACTTCCTGGCGCATCTCTCCCAGCATGCCGGGCTGGCCGAGGCGCTGGGAGACCAGGCGCAGCTGTTGGTCGGACCGGTGTCGGCCACCGACCTACGGGAGATCATCGTCGGGCCGGCCGCTCACGCCGGGTTACGGGTCGAGCCGGACCTGTTGGCGACGGTGCTCGCCGATGCCGCTGGGGAGCCGGGCGCGTTGCCGCTCGTCTCGCATGCCCTGCTGGAGACATGGCAGCGGCGATCGGCCAACTCCCTCACTCTGGCGGGGTATCACGCCAGCGGCGGTGTGCGCGGAGCGATCGCCCAGACCGCCGAGCGGGTTCACGACGGGCTCAGCCCGGATCAACAGCAGATCGCCCGCAAGATCTTTCTGCGGCTCACCGCACTGGGGGACGGCACCGACGACACCCGGCGGCCCATCGTCCGCACTGAACTCGACGGTGTCGCGGACGCGCCGGTGGTCGGCGAGGTACTGGACCGGCTGGCGGAGGCCCGGCTGGTCGTGCTGGGGGACGGCACGGTGGAGGTGGCCCACGAGGCGCTGATCCGGGCCTGGCCCCGGCTGCACCGCTGGCTCACCGACGACCGGGCGAGCCTGCTCGTCCACCGCGGGCTCACCGAGGCCGCCCACGGCTGGCAGTCGTTGGACCGTGATGGTGGGGCGCTGTACCGCGGCGGTCGACTGTCGGCCGCCCGCTCCTGGGCCCAGGAGCATCCCGGAAACCTGAACGAGTTGGAGGACGCCTTTCTTGCGGCGGGCAACGCCGCGGAACTCGCGGAACACGACAGCGCCCGGCGCCGCACCCGCCTGCTCAAGCGCCTCGTCATGGGCATGGCCCTGCTCCTGACGCTGGCCATCGTCAGTGGTTTCGTCGCCATGAGCCAGCGCACGGACGCCCGCCGGCAGCAGCAGGTGACGTTCGCCGATCAGCTCTCACTCCGGGCCAGGAATCTGCTCGCCACCGATCCGGCTCTGGCTGGCCGGCTGGCGGTGGAGGCGTACCGCTTGCACCCGGACACCGAAACCAGCGGTGGCCTGCTCAGTGCCGCCGCAGCGCCCAGACCGGTTGTCCTCAACGCCGGTGGCCCGGCCGTCTACGCACTTGCGTTCAGCCCGGATCACTCGCTGCTGGCCTCGGCGGCCCTCGACGGGACGGTCGGTCTGTGGGATCCGGTGAGGGGCGCCCTGATCGCCACGCTGGGCGGGCACGCCGGGCGGGTGATGGCCGTGGCCTTCAGCGGGGACGGGAACCGGCTCGCCGCCCTGGCGCTCGACGGGACGGCCGGATCCCTCACCGTCTGGGACACCCACACCCATCGCCAGGTGCGCCGGCTGCACATCGACCACCCCGCCGCGGCCATGGCCTTCAGCTCCGACGGCGCGACGATCGCAGCCGGCACCGACACCGGCGGCATCGCCCTGTACGACCTCACTCGCGCATCCGGTGCGCCGTCCGCAACGTTGCGGAGCCACCAGCACGCCATCCTGTCCCTGGCGTTCAGTTCCGACCGCCAGTACCTCGTATCGGCGGCCGCGCAGGAGAGTCCCATCGTCTGGAACACGGCCACCAAAGCGGGTACCACCCTGCGCGGCGCTGATCATGTCGACTCGCTGGCGTTCGAGCCCTCCGGGCACCGCCTGGCGGCCGGGGCGGACGACCGCGGGGTGTACCTCTGGCTCGATGGCGATCTGACGGCTCCGGCGACCTCCCTTCCCCTGCACGGCTCGTTCGGATGGGTGATCTCCGCCCCCGTCAACGACAAGATCGCGGTGGCGGACGAGAGCGGCACCGTCACACTGCGGGACCTGCGAGGTGTCGAGCCCCCGCAGGCCTTCCGGGACCGGGGCCGCGTCGAGACGATGGCGGTGGCCCTGAGCCGCGACGCGTCGATCCTCGCCTCGGCCGGCTGGGACGGCGGCATCGTGCTGCACGACCTCCGCAACAAGCCGTTCGGCGGGTTCGACGCACAGGTCAACGATGTGGAGGTCAGTCCGGACAGACGCACCATCGCCTCGGCGGGCAGCGACGGCTTCGTGCGACTGTGGGACGGCGCCGGGAGATCGGTCGGCGTGCTGGGAAATCAGCCCAACGGCGTGCAGGCGGTCGCCTTCAGCCCGGACGGTCACCTGCTCGCGGCCGTTTCCCGCAATCGCAGCCTGACGATCTGGGACACCACAACTCAGCGGCCCGTCGGCCGGCCCATCCAGATCCCCGCGGTCGGCGCCTCGACCGACGTGACCTTCGGCCCCGGCGGCCACTACCTCGCCGCGGCCACGCTCGGTCCTTACCTGTGGGACATGAGCCACCCGGCGTCACCGGTTGCGACGCCACCCAAGAGTGCGCGCCTGGCCACGGCCCTGGCGTTCAGCCCCGACGGGCGCCGCCTGCTGACCACGAGCGTCGGGGGATTCGTCAACGTCATCGATCTCGCGACCGGCGTCCAGACCGACCGGTTCGACACCCACCAGGGCGTGGTGCAGGACCTGGCCATCAGCCCGGACGGCACCACCCTCGCCACCGCCGGCGACGGCCGTACGATCACGCTGTGGGATGCGGTGACCTACCGTCAGATCATGGTACTGAGCGGGCACAGCGCACCGATCCAGGTTCTGGCCTTCAGCCCGGACGGCCGCACTGTGGCCTCGGCCGGCGACGACCACACGGTGGTGACATGGGATGTCGGCACCGGCCGCCGCCTCGTCACCCTCACGGGCCACACCGGTACAGTCCGCGGCCTGGCCTTCACCGCCGACAGTGCCCTCGTCTCCGGCGGCCAGGACGGCAGGATCATTCGCTGGGCCCTCGATCCTGGTGCGGCCACGACCCGTGTCTGCACCGTCGTCGGGCGCAGCCTGAACCGGGATGAATGGGCGGCCTACCTTCCGTCCCTCCCGTACCGGCCGACCTGCGACCCGGTCAGCGGCATGACATCGCGCTGACCTCGCCCAGCGGCCGCGGTTGGCGACGGCGAGTCCGGATCGAGACTCCAGAAAAGCATGACCGCTGAACGCCGCCGCTATCCCAGTGATCTGTCCGATGCACGGTGGGAGTTGGTCGAACCAGTCTTGACCGCCTGGCGATCCGAGCGCCGCGGCCGCCGCATGGACATCGGCCAGAGGATTCACCGTGCTGCCGCGCCGGTGGCCGGTCGAGAGAACCCTGTACGCCGTGGGGAATCACACCCGGGTCCGTCCGGCCTGCGGCAGGGTGATGCAGTCGATCAGCTTCTCAACGCGCAGCCGGGCCGGCCGCCTCCGAGTCTGCCCGATACCCACCGAGGGAGCGATCACCCGGTGTATCTGCTCGGGGTGGCCATCCGGTACTGCGCCAGCACCCCCAGCGGGGCTTTTCAGCCATGCCCCTGCAACGTCGCGGCACGGAAAGGTACTTCCGTACAGGAGGACCCGTCTGACATCGTGCATTCACCACTCGTTTCGTACGGCCCGGCCGGTGCCCTCGGCACGACCGGGCCGTCTCCGGAGGACGCATTGATACCCCACATATCCAACCGTCCCAGACGCACGCTGGTGCTGGCGGCCACGCTCGGCGCCGCCCTCGTGTTCGGCGCCCCGGGCGCCCTCGCGGGCACCCTCCCCGTCGCCCCCTCCGCCGCGCCGGCCGCCAAGGCCCACGCTCCGGCCGCCGTGCCGGCTTCCCAGAGTGCGACCTGGGTGGCCGGCACGCGTGCCTACCTCGTGATCACCGCACCCGGTGACAGTTCGGCGGTCCGCTCCGCGATCGCGGCCAGCGGCGGCACCGTCTTCTCGAACTTCGACGCCATCGGCGTGATCGTCGCCCACTCGGCGGCCAGCGGATTCGCCGCCACCATGCGCGGCGTCGCCGGGGTGCAGCAGGTCGGTGCCACGCGCACCTCGGACGTCCCGGCCGACGCCTACAACCCGGCGCTCCCGGCCAATCCGGCTCAGGCCTCGACCCCGGCCGGAGAACCAGTCCGGGCCGACATGAGCCAGATCAAGGCCGACCAGGCCTGGGCCGTGAACCCGGGCTCCGCCTCAGTCAAGGTCGGCATCCTGGACACCGGTGTGGACGGCCAGCACCAGGACCTGGCGCCCAACTTCGACGCGGCCGACTCGGTCTCCTGCGCCTACGGCAAGCCCGACACCCGTGCCGGCGCCTGGCGGGACGTCGACACGCACGGCACCCACGTAGCGGGCACCATCGCCGCGGCCAAGAACGGCAAAGGCGTCGTCGGTGTGGCCCCCGGGGTGACGATCTCCGCGGTCCGGGTCGCCGAGCCGGGCAACTCCTTCTTCTTCGCCGAGAACACCATCTGCGGCTTCGTCTGGGCCGGTGACCACGGCTTCAAGGTCACCAATAACAGCTATTACACGGACCCGTGGCAGTTCAACTGCCCGGACAACATCGACCAGGCCGCCATCATCGAGGGCGTCAAGCGCGCCCAGGAGTACGCCGAGGGCAAGGGCTCCCTCCAGATCGCCGCCGCGGGCAACGAGAACTACGATCTCGCCCATAAGACAACCGACTCCGCGAGCCCGAACGACTCGACGCCGGTCACCCGCACCATCACCAACGCCTGCCTCGACATCCCGACCGAGCTGTCGGGCGTGGTCACGGTCGCCGCCAACGGCACGGGCGTCACCAAGGCCTCGTTCTCCAACTACGGGCAGGGCGTCATCGACGTCGCGGCGCCGGGCAGCAACGTGTACTCCACCGTCCCCGGCGGCGGCTACGGCAGCAAGAGCGGCACCTCGATGGCCACCCCGCACGTGGTCGGCGTGGCAGCACTCATCGCCAGCGCCAACCCGGGCATCACCCCGGCGCAGATCCGCGCCAAGCTGGCCGCCCAGGCCAACGACATCGCCTGCCCCTCGGACAGCCGCTGCACGGGCACGACGGCCAACAACTCGTTCTTCGGCGAGGGACAGGTCGACGGCCTCAAGGCCGTCGGGACCACCCCGCCGCCCGGCAAGTACTTCGAGAACCTCGCGGACTTCGCCGTCAACGACAACGCAACCGTGGAGAGCCCGATCGCCGTCACCGGCGTGACCGGCAGCGCCCCTGCCACCCTCAAGGTGGGTGTGGACATCAAGCACACCTACATCGGTGACCTGAAGGTCGACCTGGTGGCGCCGGACGGCACCGTCTACACGCTGCACAACCACGCCGGCGGCAGCGCCGACAACATCGCCCAGACCTACACCGTGAACGCCTCCTCGGAGGTCGCGAACGGAACCTGGAAGCTGCGCGTCAACGACAACGCCTCCTCCGACACAGGCAAGATCGACGCCTGGAACCTGACCTTCTAACGCAGGGCCCGGCAACGCCCGGTACAGCACGCACTGCGCCGGTCACAGCTCCGCGGCCGCCGACAAGGCGGGCTGCGGCCTGTTCGTCCATGGCTGCGAACTGCTGGGCGGTAGAAGGCACATGGGCCCCGGCGGCGGTGTACGCCGCGGTCGGGGCCACCATGCCGGAGCCATCCAGGAAGGCCGCGGATGGCCTGGGGCCGGTGTCCAGCTCACCGTGCGCCTCCCTGAGGAGCTGCAGGGTAGTGTCCGCTGACCGTACGGGCAGCGGGGCCGCGGCTGCGCGCGCCGCGGCCCCGAGGAGTGCCGGCCGGCTCGAGCGGCGGGCCGCCGTCCCGGCCCGGACCGCGGAGGCGGCCTCGCCGCGGGAGGGCGGCGAAAACGCCCCCTCGCTGGACGACACCGCCTCCAAGCGCTCTTTCACCAGCGCTGCCCGAGCTTCACGCCTGCTCCGACGCCGGACACGCTGCCAGGATTTCCGCCACCTGCGTCGCGCTGGACACCCGGGCGGCGCCCCCGGCGGGCCCACGTCGCTGGTCATCAGCTCAGGAGCAGTTCCACTGGCGTGCCAGCGCGACGGGCGCGAACCTCGAGCAGGCATCCGTGGCCGGATAGGCGTCGGAGCCGACGAGCCACCACCCGGTGCTGGGGGTGAACCGGAAGAACTGCAGGCCCGAGCCCTCGTCCTGCAGTTGGACCCGGTCGTCGTCTGTCGCGCCGGCACCAGCTTCGAAGCGGGCGGCTGCATACAGCGTGCTGCCACAGCTGCCGTAGAAAAAGTTGCCGGGCTTCGGCTGGATGTGACTGACCCTCCTGGCCTGCTCCCAGGTTCGGGTCACTGCCGACTTCACGTCGGCGTGGACCGCCAGGTTCTTGCACGCGGAGCGGACCGCAGCGGCGGCGCTCGGCGCTGCCGCCGGCCGGGAGGCTCCTGCCTCCGCTGGGGCAGTGGGAGCCGCAGAGGTGCTCGCCACCGCGCTCGGGCTGACGGATGCCGTGACCGCCTGCGAGCCGGTCGGTGTGAGCAAGGCCGAGGACAGTGCGGATCCCGACGCACTGCTGGCAGCCGTCGGCGCGGCGCTCGCACTCCCTGCCGAGCGGGAACCATCGTTGCAGGCTGACAGGCCCCAACAGGCTCCGAGAGCCAGTGCGGCAGTGGCCACGACCCGTCCATGGTCGAAATTCATGAGCCCCCCACCGCCGATACGATCTCTCCCGCCGCTTACTCGCCGCAGACTATAGCCACAAAGGGCCTTGGCCTCACCCACGGCAGAAAAGTCGCTACCAACCAACAGCGACTCCGGCACTGCCGACGGACACCCCAGTCCGAGCCACTGCGGTTGACACCCCACCCGAGACAGAGCGCAAGCAACTGTGTCGGATCCTGGCTCCGGTGCGCGACAAGAAGAATGGCCGGCGGACGCACCTCGAAGAGGTGACGGCCCGGGGCGGCAACCACCGAACGTCCCGCCGACGCGCAGACCAGGCCCCGCGAGCCTCGCCGCTCCCCGGGAACCGGCTGCACGAGGAGACCCTGCACCGCCTCAGCGATGCCGGTCTCCTCGACCTGTCCCGCGCGGTCCTCGACTCTGCCCACGTCCGCGCTAAAAAGGGGGCGGACTCAGAGGTCCGAGCCCCGCGGACCGGGGCAAGCCCGGTTCCAAGAGCACGTCCTGTCGGACGCGCCTCCGCTACCGCATCGTGCTCGGATAGCGGCACCCTCCGTCACCACCGATGTGAGACAGGTCCGTTATTAGACACTCGCTCGGAAGGAAGTTGGTTGGGGAAGGCTGACCCGGCCATGCCGTACGTATCGGCTGCTCGCTTCGGCAGGGACGCCAGTGGAGGCAGCGGGAACCTATTGCGCGGATCGGCGCCCTGCATCAAGGTCGGCTTCAACGTTTCGTTCATACGGCATGGGCTGGTGGCACCGGTCCCGGGGAGGCTGGGTCGCACCGGTCCGGTGTAATGGGTGGCTGACGCGGCGCAGGGACGCATGGCGGCTCCGCACGCGAATTGCCGGAAACCCTGACAGGTTTCGACCCCAGCTGTGCCGTTGCCGCGGGTGGCAGTGAAGACAGTTGAGTGGTGCACACATGGAGGGACAGAACGTTTTCGAAGCGCTGTTGGCGCCTCAGTTCGCGGGTGTCCACATCCCACAGGCGGCCTGTTCCTGATGACGTCAGCGCCCTCAAGCCTGCGCTCAGTCCGGCGGAAATCAGCATGATCCACAGGAAAGTCCCTCTCATTGCCGGTCCTTTCAATGGCAGATTCTGGTTTCAAAGTGGCGCGCGGGACGGGAGCCCCGGCGATTGCTGAACATAACGCAGAGGCATATGCGGAGTTGTGCCCTTGCCTTCGATTGCAGCCATGTGCAGCAATCTGCACGACTCGGCATCATGTTCATTGACCAATGATCAGTCAGCCCAGAAGGGCGCTCGTCGGTCACCAGAACGCCCACAACTGAGAGCCGAAGACGTCCGTCCACGGTCCTGCCCTGTGCGAGAACTCCCGCTGGTGGGTACGCCGCACACAGCAGGGCCGTCACATCGCAGCAGACGGCTGGCTTTGCCGCCCCGGCGCGAACGCGACAGAGATCTCACGAGAGATGGTTCTCTGGCGCTGCCTGCGTCCACCCGCGGCTCGCCGTCTCCCGATTCGAGTCATGGCGGTGTGAAAGAAGGCGTGAATGCCGCCGTTCTGATGGGTCGCAAAACCGATAAGATACCGTCAACACTGTGCGCGCCGGCCACCCTCCCCCGAATGACACACACCCAACCCGCGTCAAGAGCGTTTACCGCATATGACAACAGCAAAGTTCCCGATCTTCCTCCGCAAAACTCCAGAGGAAGACGGACGGCGCGGCGGCCTTCACCCCATCCGGATCGGGACGTGGATGTTCACTCCGCGCTCAACCGGCGGCGACGGGACCCGGAACGCGACACTGGAACACGAGAATCAGAAGATCGATCTTCGCTACTCCTCCTCGATCTTCGAGGACTTCCTCCACACGATGAGCATGATCCAGGTCGAGTTCGGTCGAAGGTCGGCGAATACGACACCAACCGCCACGACTCTTGGTGAGTTCGCAGGTGCCAGCTCCCGTGTATGAATCCTACGGATACCCGGGTATCCAAGGCTTTCAACCCCAGCCGGACACCACCGCAATCTGGGGCTGGCCGGAGCAGGTACAGCACCCCTCCCCCGAGCAAACGCTCGCCGCCCCTGACCAGGCGCAGCCGCCATGGGACCCGGCAGAGGAACTCGCCCGGCTTCTCCGGGACAACGCCGCACTCACACAGCCGGAGCCCTTCGCCCCAGCCGACTTCGGCCACCCCGGTGGCACGGCCGAAACCATGGACTTCGTCGCAGGACTACAGCCCACCCCTACCGAGGATGCGCGCACACCACCGTCAACCAGGCATCGCCGGAACCAGGCGAAGGCGCCGCGAGTGGCCCTGCTGCGAACGGGGAGCCTGTTCACCGCCGTGCTGGTCGCCGCTATCGCCGCTGTGGTGAGCATCCTCAGCGGACTGGCCATCTGCGGCGCTCTGCGCCATAGCGCCGCACCCCACACAGCCCGTCAAGTGGTCATCTGGTGGCCCCTGCTGGTCTACGGCCCCTGGACGGTTGCCTCCCTGTCCATCCTCCGATCCGCCCTGCACCAGCGCCGCGCGCTCCACTCCTGGTCCATCGTCTTGTTGTTCTCCACTCTGGCAACCCTCCTGTGCGTAGCGCAGGCACCCAGAACCATCGCCGCCGGCGCGGCATCTGCACTGCCCGCCATCGCGGCGCTGGCCTGCTTCCAACAACTGGTCCGCCAGATCACCCTCACCCGGCCGCTGCGCCAAGCCACTCCACGACACCGACACCCCGCCCCCGCGCAACGCAGGGCGCCGGCCGCCGACCGACACGGCCCGGACAATATCCCCCCCGGCTACACCGGCTCAGACATCAGAGCTGTCCGTTCGCCGTCCCCCAGTCACCGATTCGAGTAGGGCCAGCGGCGGTCGCGGCCCTGGGCTCATGGCAGTGCCATTGCCGCACCGTCACGGGCCCAGGTCTTGAGTGATGGGTTCAGGTCGGCTGCGACACGAGGTATTGAGGACATGCGGAGTCGGGCCTTCGGCCGGTGGCACGACATGCGTTACGGCGACATGCCGCTGCGGCACGGGCTCAGGGAACTCGCCGAGGAACTGGCCGACCACATCGCGGCGCGAACTGTATCCCGACCCCGCCCCGCACCCGGTCCCGCAGTTCGGGCCGGATCCGTGCCGCGACCAGCAGGCTCCGGGCCTGCTCCGCGGAGAACGGCTCCAGTTCGGTCACGTGCAGGAGTCCGTCCCAGGCGGGGTCGGCGCTCCACTGCGGCTGCGGTGCGAGCCGACCGCCCAGGACGACCAGGGCGCCGTCCGCGGCGCGGGGCAGGAAATGGTGCCACAGCCAGCTCTCCAGCCACTGGCAGTGCTCGAAGGAGTCCACGAACAGGACCGTGCCAGGAACGTCGAGGAACGGGCCGGCCGCCCGCTCGAAGTCGGACGGATCCCGGCCGACGAAACGGCCGTCGAGTTCGACGAGCGGCCGGCCCGCGGTACGCGCGTGGCCCGCCAGCCGCCGCAGCAGCGTCGACTTCCCGATGCCACCGGGTCCGGACACGTAGAACACGAACGGCGCCTGCGGATCACCGGCCAAAGCCCCCGCGAAGCGCCCGAGTTCCTCGTCCCGGCCGATGAAGGCCCGTCCTCGCGCGCTGCTTAGTCTCTCCCCGATGGAGACCATGCCGGCTCACCCCCGCTCGTCCCGGTTCCGGAAGTTCCCTCCGAACCTCGCGGTGACCGGCACCGCTACCGTTACCGGCAAGGGCAGGGCACCGGCCGACCTGGTAGAGGGCAGGACGAGGGGCTGGGTTCCGCCCTGGCCGGTACACCTGCGTGGATCGGTGTGAAGTCCAGCGACAGGGCGGCGGGACCGCGGGTGTACAGGCCGGTCTCGCGGTAGCGGAAGCCGGGGCTGTAGCGGACCTGGTCGAGCAGGGGGAGCAGCAGCGCGGCCACGGTCTCGATCTCGGCGCGGGCGAAGGCCGCACCGACGCACTGGTGGAGTCCGGTGCCGAAGGCCAGGTGCTGGGCGGCGGCGGTGAAGGAGCGATCGGTGCCCAGGTCCTGGCGGTGGATGTCGAAGGTGTCCGGGGCGCTGAAGGCGTCGGGGTCGCGGTTCGCCGCGCCGATCATGCAGAAGACGGTGGCCCCTGCCGGGACGACGATGCCGGCGAACACCGCGTCCTTCTCCGCTTGGCGGGGAACGAGCTGGACGGGCGGGGTGTACCGCAGCGTCTCGGCGATCGCGGCCGACAGCAGGGCCGGGTCCTGACGGACCTGCGCCAGCTGCTCGGGGTGGTCGATCAGATGCTTGAAGAGGAGCCCGAGGGGTTGATGAGGTCTACCGTCGGGATGACTCGGCGCCGACCCACCCAGGGAAATTGTTGGGTGGACTATAACCCGGAGATCCGCCGGGACATGAGGCTCTGGGATCGCGGCAGGTCAGAGCCATGACGATGGGCGGGTGAACCGACCGTTCACCGGCAGGAACGGGTGGACAGGAGTGGACACTGCCCGCACCTGCCCGGCATGGAATGTGGACAGCGCCCGGCACGAGGCTCTGCGTCATGAACCTCTGACGCACACAAGGTGGATGGCGCCGAAGTCACCGCAGCCCCGGTCCGCCGCGTGGTCACCGGCCTGATCGGTCAAGGTCAGTGGGAAACTGGTGATGGCGACATCCTGGTCGTCTTCGACGCCGGCTACGACGCCCCGCGCATGGCCTACCTCCTCGACGGCCTGCCCGTCGAGGTCCTCGGACGCATGCGTGCAGACCGGGTGATGCGCCGCCGTCCGGCGCCCTCGCTCAAGGAGTACGCCCTGTCCTATCCTCAAGGCGGCGACCGCCGAAGCACGGCAAGGAGTTCCGCTTCTCCAAGCCCGAGACCTGGGGCGATCCCGACACGGAGACGGTGCAGTTCACCGACCGCTACGGCATTGTGAAGGCGGTGGCCTGGGACCGTATCCACCCCCGGCTCACCACCCGCAGTGCGTGGATCGACCACGACGACGAACTCCCCACCATCGAGGGCACCCTGATCCGCCTCCAGGTAAACCATCTGCCCGGCGGTCACGACCCGCTGCCTGTCTGGCTGTGGTCCTCCAAGACCGGCATGACCAGCGAGGATGTCGACCTGCGGTGGCAAGCGTTCCTCAGGCGCTTCGATCTTGAACATACCTTCCGTTTTGTCAAGCAGACGCTCGGCTGGACCGTCCCAGGCTCCGTACTCCCGAGGCCGCGGACCGGTGGACGTGGCTCGTGATCGCAGCACACACCCAGCTCCGGCTCACCCGCGAGGCCGCGGCCGATCTCCGCCGTCCCTGGGAGAAACCGGCCGAGCCCGCCCGGCTCACCCCGGCCCGTGTCCGCCGCGCCTTAACGCGGTCCGCTGCGGCGGTACCCCTCCCAGAGCGGGCCGCCCGCCGCGTCGAGAACCTCCGTGACCAGCGAGGTGAGGCCCCCCGGCGTGCCGCGCAGCGCGGCTTGCGCCGTCTCGTCCAGGCGCGCGGCCAGGTCCGGCGCGACGGGTTCGAGGCGCCGGGCCAGCCACTTGCCGCCGCCGAGCCACGTGCCGTGGGTCAGCAGCGCCAGCTCGCCGCTCCGCCGGACGAGTTCGGCCACGACGAACAGCCGCTCCCCCGCATCCGTACAAGCGGCGAAGTCGTCGAGCAGGTCCGTCAGCGCGTACCGGGCGTCTTCGAGCGCCGTGTCGGTGACCGGGGGCGGGCCTGCGGCCGCGAGGCGTTTCGCCGTCTCCGCGATCCGTGCTCCGGTCCCGTCGGCGTCGAGCAGCAGCGCCCCTTCGGCGCACATCCACAACAGGGGCGAGTTCCGGTGCACGATCTCCGGGGTCACGAAGGTGTGCCAGGAGTCCTCCGTGTGCACGAACAACTCCACCGGCCAGTCCCCGTACCGCAGGCTCTCGCGGTACGGGGCGGGCGGGCCGTCGAGCAGCACGACGACGTCCAGGTCGGAGCGGGCGGTGCGCCGGCTCGTCAGGACACTGCCGCCGAGGAACGCGGCGCGGGCGTCGGGGTGGCGCTCCAGAACAAGGGCACGGGCAAGATCGAGTACGTCCATGCCCACACTCTGCCGTGGTCCCACCGACTCCGAAGCACCGCCCCGCACCTCGGAGGGCATTGTGACCCGTTGTTACATCCCGTTCTCCGCACTTGATTCTGTTCACGCTCCTCACCGGGTTGGTGGTGATTCGAGGATTGATCGGCGGGTCATGGGGGCGATCATCGCGATGCAGATCTGGGTCCACCGGCGGTCCCCGGAGCGCGGGTTGAACGGCGGATTGCAGATCAGCTCGAACCCGTCCGGACGCCCGATTACGCCCTCGGAGACCAGGGTGCACCGTGCCTCCTCCAACCCCGGCGGAAGTTGAGCGCCTGCGTCTGAGGCCGGCGCCGGGCCGGCGGCCCGTCTCTCCGCTGTCACGACCGCGGGCGCCCGGTCAGAGGTGCACCACGGTGCCGGTGGTCCTGGCCTGCTCCGCTGCC
Organism: Streptomyces sp. H39-S7; assembly: GCF_027158205.1. Taxonomy (GTDB): domain Bacteria; phylum Actinomycetota; class Actinomycetes; order Streptomycetales; family Streptomycetaceae; genus Actinacidiphila. The sequence goes on from NZ_JAPVLU010000084.1 coordinate 19,293, forward strand.
CAGACGACGCGGTGGGTGGCGAGACTGGTGGCGGCGTCCGACAGGAGCAGGGCGGGGTCGGTGGTGGCGACGGCGGCCAGGAAGGCGGCCGTCAGGGCCTCGTCGCCGCCGCCGTGGCCGTCGGCTGCCGAGGGGCCGCCCGCGGTGATGGTGTCGATCGTCTCCTGGGCGCCGGTGCGGAAGTCGACCACGCGCAGAGTACGGCCGTCGCCCTCGACGTAGCCGTGGGTGCCCTGCAGGCGGGTGCGGCGGTGCTCCATCGGGGTGAACGCGCTCATGGTGAACGAACAGGTGGCGCCGTCGGCGAACTCCATGTTCACCACCTGGTGGTCGACGACGTCGTTGTCGCAGGCGTATACGCAGCGGCCATAGGGGCCGGTGCGCAGGGCAGTCAGGACGTCGTCTTCGGTACGACCGTCGGTGACCGCGTTCAGCGGCCAGGCGTGCTGGTCGGGATCGGCCAGGCAGTCCAGGTACAGGCGCTTGGCGGAGTACGGACACGACGGCTCGAGCGGGCAGTCCAAGCAGCGGTCGGCCGCTTCCGCCGGGCGCTCCGAGGGCCGGAAGTGCGTCAGGTTCCCGAACGAGCTGACGCGGGCCGGCGGCTGCCCGAACAGGTGGATGAGCCAGTCGATGTCGTGGCAGGACTTGGTGAGCAGCATCGGCGCCGAGGTGTCCTGCCGGTTCCAGTGCCCGCGCACGAACGAGTGGGCGTGATGCCACCAGCCGACGGGTTCGAAGTGCTGCACGCTGACCAGCCGCCCGATGCGGCCCGCCTCCAGCAGCGCTTTCACGGTCCGGGTGTAGGACGTGTAGCGCAGCACGTGGCACACGGCCAGCATGATCTTGTTGCGGTCGGCGGCGTCGGTGATGCGGGTGGCCTCGGCGTCGCTGGTCGCCATCGGCTTCTCCAGCAGGATGTGGTAGCCGAGGTCGGCCATCCGCACCGCGGGTTCTGTGTGCAACTGGTCCTGCGTGGCGATGATGGCCGCGTCGGCCAGACGGCCCGCCGCGACCAGATCGTTCCAGCCCTCGAACACGTTGGCCGCAGGGATGCCGAACTCGGCGGCGGCGCTCTCGCGGCGGTGCCGGTCGGGTTCGGCCACAGCGACCACTCGCCCGGCACCGCCCTCGACCGAGTGCCGTGCGTAGGCTTGGCCGCGCAGTCCCGCACCGACGAGGGCTAGAGTCACAGCGGACATGGGATCCTTCCAGAGGGTTTCACAGGACTCCATAATTATTAGGCTGACAGACGGCCAATCTCAAGGGGGTGTGGTGACCGAAGATCTGAGCGGAGGAGACCTGTCCAGGCTCCGGCAGCTCAACGGACTCGCGGTGATCGGGGTGCTGCGTGAGGGGCCGGCGCTCACCTTGACCGAGCTGGCCAAGCGCACTGGCCTGTCCCGGGCGTCGACCGAGGACGTGGTGCGCGAGCTGCGCGAACGCGGATGGGTCAGCGAGGCGGAGCCGGCGGTGGGCACCGTCGGACGCCCGGCGCGCCGCTATCGCTTCGAGGTCGACGCCGGCCGGGTCCTGGGAGTCGACATCGGCGGCCACAAGATCCTCGCCCAGGTCGCGGACCTCAGCGGCACGGTCCTGCACCGCAGTCGTGTCGCTGTGGATCCCGCGCTCGGCCGCAAGGAACGGTTGGCCGCCGTCGACGAGGCCGTTGCGACGGCCCTGCGCGAGGCGGACCTGGAGGCCTCCCGGATCTGGGCCACTGGCGTGGCCACGACCGGTCTGGTCGACAGCACCGGACGCGTCATGCTCTCTGACGCCCTTCCCGAATGGACCGGCGTCGATGTCGCCGCCCATGTGCGTCGCCTGGTCGGGGGCCCGGTTCTGGTGGAGAACGACTGCAAGGTCGCAGCCTTGGCCGAAACGTGGACCGGCGTGGCCCGCTACGCCAAGGACGTCGTCTTCCTGTTCGCGGGTCTGCGCGCCGGCGCCGGGCTGATCATCGACGGCAAGCTGCACCGCGGTTTCGGCAACGCCGCAGGCGAGATCGGCGCGCTGCCCGCCGCGGGTTGGATGCGCGGGCAGGAGCATCTGCTCTCCTGGTCGAGGTCCGGGGCCGGCGACGTCCAGGACGTCTTCGCCGCGGCCCGGTCCGGGGACAAGAAGGCCGCCACGGCCGTCCGCCGTTACGTGAAGGACCTGGCGGTGGGCGCCTCCGCGCTGATCCTGACCCTCGACCCCGAACTCGTGGTGGTGGGCGGTGGTCTTTCCCGTTCCGGTGACCTCATCGTCGAGCCGTTGCGTCGCGAGATCGACCGCTGGTGTCTGCGCACCCCTGAGATCCGCATCTCGTCCTTCGGTGACGAGGGAGTGGTTCTCGGAGCCATCCGCCTGGCCCTCGATCACATCGAATCGACGCTCCAGGGCGGCGGGGAGCTCACCTCGACCGACCGATTCTCCCGCGTCTGAGACGTGTTTCGTCAGGGGACTTGACTTAGTTTCCCTGGACTCCATGATTATCGCATGAAGTCACCGCTGCGGCTCGGTGCCGCCCTGCTCGGTCTGACCCTGCTCGTCGCCGGATGCTCGGGCGGTGGCGACGGGTCGGAGTCCGGGGGGAAGACCACGCTTTCCTATGCCGTCTGGGACGCCAACCAGAAGCCCGTCATGGAGCAACTCGCGGCCGAGTTCACCAAGACCCATCCCCAGATCGCGATCCACGTCGAGCTCACCCCGTGGGCCGACTACTGGACCAAGCTCAAGACCGCCGCGACCGGCGGCAGCGCCCCAGACGTCTTCTGGATGAACGGTCCCAACTTCCCGCTCTACGCCTCCAACGGCGTCATCCGGCCGCTGCCGGGCCACCCCGATCTGTCGGTCTACCCCAAGCCGCTGGTCGATCTCTACACCTACGACGGCAAGACCTACGGGTTGCCCAAGGACATGGACACCATCGGCGTCTGGTTCAACAAGAAGCTCTTCGACGCCAAGAAAGTCCCCTATCCCGCCGACACCTGGACGTGGGCCGACTTCCAATCCGCCGCCGCGCGACTCACCGACCCGGCCCACGGCGTCTACGGCACCGCGGCGCCCCTGACCAGCGCCCAGGAGTACCAGTACAACACCATCGCCCAGGCCGGCGGCCATGTCATCTCCCCGGACGGCAAGAAGTCCGGCTACGACGATCCCCGGACCATCGCGGGCCTGAAGTTCTGGACCGACCTCATCCGCGACCGGCAGTCCCCGGATCTCAAAACGATGACGGACACCGTGCCCCTGCAACTGTTCGAGGCCGGGAAGATCGCGATGTACTGGGGCGGCTCCTGGGACGCCACCGAGTTCGGCGCCAACGCCGCCACCAAGGACTCGGTCGACGTCGCCCCCCTGCCCAGGGGCGTCAAGCAGGCCACCGTCATCCACGGCGTGGCCAACGTCATCTCGGCCAAGACCGCGCACCCCGAGCAGGCCGCGGAGTTCGTCACGTTCCTCGGCTCGCGCCCGGCCGCCGAAATCCTCGGGCAGAAGGGCCCGATCCCGGCCTACACCGGCACCCAGGGCGCCTGGGTCAAGGCCCACCCGCAGTTCAAGGTCAAGACGTTCCTGGACGCCGTCTCCTACGCCGTCCCGTTCCCGACCTCGAAGAACACTGCGGCCTGGAACGAGGCCGAACTGACCTGGCTGACCAAGGCGTGGTCGGGTGCCACGCCCGTCGAGACCGCCGCCGCGTCCCTGGCCGCCGACATGAACGCCCTGCTGGCCAAGGAATGACATGACACTCACCGCCGCACGTCCCGCCGCTGCCTCCCGCCGGCCGGCCCACCGGCCCACACGGCGCGGCAGGATCACCGAGGCCCTGTGGGGCTACGCCTTCATCGCCCCCACCGGGCTCGGCCTGGCCCTGTTCTACTTGTGGCCAGTGTTGCAGACCGCCTACTTCTCCCTCACCACCTGGGGTGCGTTCGGCGGTCACACCTTCACCGGCCTGGACAACTACACCCGGCTCGTGCACGACCCCGAGGTCGGCCGGTCCCTGGTCAACACCCTCAGCTACACCGCGCTCGGCCTGGTCTCCATCCCGCTGGCGATCGTGTTCGCCGCGCTGCTCAACCGCAAGAACCTGCGCTTCACCGGCTTCTACCGCACCGTGTTCTTCCTGCCGGTCATCACGATGCCGGTGGCCGTGGCGATGGTGTGGCGGTGGCTGTACAACGGCGACTACGGGTTGATCAACTACCTGCTGTCGCTGGTCGGGGTCGCCGGCCCCAACTGGGTCTCCGATCCTGACACCGCCCTGTACGCCCTGGTCGCGGTGGGCGTATGGAGCAGCCTCGGGTACAACCTGATCATTTTCCTTGCCGGGATGCAGGCGATCCCCCAGGAATACTACGAAGCCGCCGCGATCGACGGCGCCGGCCCTGTCCGACAGTTTGTGCGCGTGACACTGCCTCTGCTGTCGCCGACCGCCTTCTTCGTCTCCGTGGTCTCCGTCATCGGCTCACTCCAACTGTTCGACCTGGTCTACGTCATGGCGGGCTCCGGCTCCTCCGCCCGCGCCAACCCGGCGTTCCCCCGCATCGAGACGGTCGTCCAGCTCTTCTACGACCGGGCGTTCGTCACCAACGAACGGGGCTACGCGGCAGCGATCGTCATGCTCCTGCTTGCCGTGATCCTGCTGCTCACCGCGGTGCAGTTCCGGCTCCAGAAAAGATGGGTCCACTATGCGGCGTAACTGGGCGGTCCACGCGATCCTGATCACGGCGTCGCTGGCGATGGTCTCTCCGTTCGCCTGGCAGATCATCACCTCGCTGAAGACCCTGAGCAGCGCGACGACCGTCCCGCCGACCCTGTTGCCCGAAGGGCACTGGGAGAACTACGGCCAGGTCTTCGACCTGCTGCCGTTCGGCCGCCAATTCCTCAACACCGTGTCGATGTCCCTCGCCCGGACGGCCGGCCAGGTGCTGTTCTGCTCGATGGCGGCCTACGGGTTCGCGCGTCTCCGCTTCCCCGGCCGGAACGTGCTGTTCGGGGTGTTCCTGTCGGTCCTGATGGTGCCCCCGCAACTGTTCATCATCCCGCAGTACCAGCTCATGTCCGAGTTCGGCTGGCTCAACAGCCTGCCGGCGCTGATCGTCCCGGGGATGTTCTCGGCGTTCGGTGTGTTCCTGCTCCGGCAGTTCTTCCTCGGCCTGCCGCAAGAGCTGGAGGAGGCCGCGCGCCTGGATGGCGCGGGACCGCTGCGGATCTACTGGTCGGTCATGCTGCCGCTGGCCCGCCCCGGCCTGATCGCTCTGTCGATCCTGACCCTGATCTGGTCGTGGAACGACCTGTTCTGGCCCCTGGTGGTCAACACCGATCCGGACCAGATGACCCTGTCGGCCGGCCTGGCTGCCCTCCAGGGTCAGTTCCAGACCAACTACCCCGTTCTGATGGCCGGTTCCCTCCTCGCTTCCCTGCCGATCATCGCCGTTTTCGTCGTCATGCAGCGCCAATTCATCCAGGGAATCGCCACCACCGGCATCAAGGGCTGACCCGCAAAGCACATCACCCCGCCCTCCACCCCCAGGGGTGTTTCAAAGTCCCGGTAATCATGTAGGCGGCCAGGTCAGGGGATGTTGAGCAGGTCCAGCGGCCTGCTGAAGGGGTCGTAGGAGACGTGGCGGAGGCCGGCGGCAATGTTGCGGTGCCC
>NZ_JAPVLU010000085.1:0-10101 GCF_027158205.1 Streptomyces sp. H39-S7
GTGGAGATGTTGCGCCGAGGGCTGCCCGGGCACCATGCCCTCGGACTCTATCTGCACGGTCAGTCGGTTGCCGTTGATGCTGAGCATGGCGATGCCCCGGGAACCGGAGTTGTTCAGCTGCGCCAGGTCGATCTGGTAGGCGTTGCCGTCCTCCGCGACAGCCGGGGAAGTGAGTCCCACGGCCAGCAACATGGCGGCGGGCAGGGCGGCGACCGCCATGAGGCGACCGGTGCGCTTGGCTATCACATTCGCTCCTGTTCCGCGGCTTTCACAGGGAGGGAACCGCAGATCGTACGGGGGGGTGAAGCAAGATCCTGGGCAGGTTCTCCCTGCGGGTTCGGAGCTGCAACGCCCGTGGATTGGTGGTTATTTGCAAAATTTCACAGAGGGTCGGGCCCGGGACTCTGACCAGCCGCAACGAGGCCCCACCCGATCCGGACCCTGCAAGGCGGCCGGCCGTGAAGCGCGACCCGCGGGATTGCGAGGCTCGGCACGCGGTCGAGCGCGGCATCACTCAATCCGGAACAGCTGTGTTTGTTGCCCACGCGCCCGTCCTGCCAGAAGCATCCGGCGAGGGGGCCGGAGGAGCGGGCCAGCCCTGTCGGTGCGACCCGACGGGCTCGGCGTCCGCGGTCTGCTGGGCCTTGCCCGTCTGTTGAGTTGGGTCCTGATGGCCCGCAACGACGCGTTTGTCACTGCTCTTGCTCTCATGGCTGACCGACGTCCCCTGCTCTTGTCCGGGCGCCGGGTTCGCCTGCGTCGTCTCCGTCCTCGGCTCAGGTGCGCGGCGGTAGGCGGGTGTCGCGGTTTGGTCCGGTGCCTTGGTCTCGCCTGTCCGGTGGCGCGGCGTTCGCGTCGCGGGAGCGGCAGTCGGCGTGGTGTTGGCAGCCGATGAAGCCAGAGGGAGACGTACGGGATGCGCATCGCCCTCGGCCTCAGGCTGACAGGTCTGGCCGAGTCGAAGGGAGTCCATCGGATCCTGGAACCTGGCCGAAGCCGACTGGATGGTGATGCCGTAACGCCCAGCAGGCTGGTAGCCATTGTGCTGGGCATGCGAGAACCAGTGCCTCTGTTGATCCCCCGGGGCCGGTGGGCGCGGGAGCGGCGCCGCGGTGTCTCCCGGATTCGGTGTCCCAGCGTGTCCGCCGGTGCCGGGAAGCTGCGGACTCGGGTCGTCCGGGGGCAGCCAGGACGGTGCTGGTGACGCGCCGCCGCTGCTCAGCATCCAACCGACGACCACGAGACTTCCTACCACGCCGATTCCGCAGGCTCCCGCAAGCTTGCCGGCCCTGCCCACGGGTCGTGTTGACCTGCTGAACGTACCTGAGGTCCGGTACCGACTCGGCTGTGCCGGCGGAAGGTCGCCCCCTTGCAGCGCGTGGGATTCGACTCCCCTGCCGGAAGGAGTGGGATTCTTGTGTTGGGTGTCGTTGCTCGACCGTGGCGCGTCCCTCCTTCGGTTCCCCTGGACTGCTGCGCCTGTGGGAGGCATGTCCCAGGCCGACCGGTGAGGGACGGAACCTCGAGGCGAGGACCAACTGCCCTGATGTGATTCCCTCGGCAGGCCCGTGTGCTCGGATGCTTCCACGGCAGCTGCGGAGATGTTGTCGTGGAGCTGCGACCCACGAGCCCAGAGCGGTTGTACGGCTCTTGCTTCCAGCACAGTTGGGCGTTCCTCGGACGTCGGGCTCGACTCCTTCCGTGGCCGGAAGGCATCCCAGTTCTCGACACCGGAAGCAGATTCGCGCGACGACTCGGTGACCGCGACAGCGAGCCGAGACGGCGGGCGACTGAGGCCGTGGTCGCCTCGCCACACGGCTTGATGCACGGTCGGGGACTGCGGATAAGACCCCAACACGGGCCCACTGCCTATGGGGTGCAGAGAGACATCGGTTGCGCGCAGCTCGGCGCGGGCGGCGTCCAGGGCGTCCAGAACGGCATGGAAAGACTCCGTGATCGAAGGGCCGAGGGCGGGTTCGGATAGGTCTCCCCAAGGTTCGATGGGGTCTGTTCGCATCACAGTCCTCCTCAGCCGACACGCCCGAAGTAACCGGGTAGGGCAACCGACGCGTCTCTGGCGTTCAGATAGGTATCTGAACGACCGAATATGTCCATTCCTCGATGCCTCGGCGCACCGAGACCGCACGAAATCGTTCAGCTGCCCGGTCATACGCATCCCGTCGGAATTTTTCTCATGCCTCCCTCGGTGTGCTTCTCCCTGAAGGCGCTTCTCCCCGCACCCTCGGATGCGCGTTGGGATCGGCCGGCGGGCAGCGCGCGACGGGTGTCTCACGTCGAGCTACGACGGCCGACCACCGCGCGAGCCGCGGGTCTTGCGGATGCGGGCCCGGTGGGCCTCGTCCGCGATGGTGCAGTGGATCTCGCGCTGCCGCAGGTGAGCGCGGTTCCTCCGGGAGGCGTACGCCGCATCAGCGCGCATTCACCCGATCTGGGCGGTTGCGCAGTGCGCACGGTCGTGGAGGCCACCGGGATCCTGCGCGGACGGCATCGGCGGGCCCCGGATTCCACCGTCCTCGGCGACACGGTGGCCGCCCGAGGCGCCGTCACACGATGCACTGGAAGCGCCCGCCGGGCGGGGACGGTTCTGTCAGGGGCCCGAAGGATCCCCCTCTCCGTCAAGGGGAGGCTTTGGGTGTGGACCCTGGTTCGCCTGCCGGGTGCAGCGCCTGATGGACCGACCAGAGGACGGACACGAGCGGCACGGCCACCACCGCGCCCACTACTCCTGCCGCGATGGCGCCGCCGATGACGGCGAACGCGACCACCACCGGATGCAGCCGGACGGCCCAGCTCATCACGATCGGGTGCAGCAGGTGCCCCTCGATCTGTCCGATGATCACGATGAGGGCGACGACCATGGCCGCGATCAACGGGCCTTTGGCCGCCAGGGCCACCACGGCGGCGATGGCGAGAGCGATGGGTGAGCCGATCAGCGGAATGAACGCGGCGAAGAACTCCAGCAGGGCCAGGGGGACCGCGAGCGGCACTCCGAGAGCGAAAAGGGCCACGCCGACCAGGACCGCGTTGGTCGCGGCCACCAGCACGATGCCATGGGTGTAGCCGGTGAAGGTCCGCCAGGCTGCGCGGCCCGCGATCAACGCCCGCTCCCGCGCAGCCGGTGGAAGCTGATCGCAGAACCAGCCCCACTGCCGGTCGCCGGAGTGGATGAAGAAGACCGAGGAGAACAAGGCCAGGGCGAACACGGTCAGGACTTCGACGACCCGGCCGGCGCCACTGACTGCCGTACTGATGAGGGTGGACCGGTGGCTGGACAGGAACTGCCCGATCCGGGACTGGAGGTCGGTGAGTGCTCCCGGGTTGAGCCGGAACGGCGGCTGCTGGAGCCAGCGCTCGATCCTGCCGACGCCTGTCCGGAACTCCCGTGCCAGCCCGGTGCTCTCTCCCGCCACTGAACCTCCGACCAAGGCCAGGACGCCGAGGAGGAGGACGATGCTGCCGATCAGGGTCAGTGCGACGGCGAGAGGTCGTGGCAGAAGGCGCCCCAGGATGTCGGTCACCGGCCGGAGCATCGCGGTGATGACCAGACCGAGGAAGACAGCCACAGCGATCTCGTGGAATCGCCCCAGCACGGCGAAGAGCGCGTACACGAGGGCGCCCACCACGAGGATCCGCCAGGCGTATGCGGCAGCCGTCCGCAGGGCGGGGGCCACTCGCGGCTCGCCGCCGGGCCGGGGGAGCGACCGCCGACCGCCCGGGTTCCCGGTCGGAGCAGGGGTGATGCCGCGCAGCGCTTGACGCGACGCCATACGGATCCGGTGCCGGCGCCCGGCGGACGGCGCGACGGGGTCAGGACATCTACAAGCTCGTACCACCGGGGCCGGTTCTGCCACGCCACCGGCACGATATTCGCCCGAAGGCATGCGGACCGTGTGGCGTAGCCGCCGGGGGACGCGTCTTGGGAACGGAATCCCCCAATGGCCCAAGGACAAGGTACTCAAGGAGATGCCGGAGGAAACCTCGATGTCCGCAGCAACGGCCGTAGGGGCGCTTGGTGTCTGGCCGTCGGCGCCGCCCCAGCATCGCTTCGGCGTTGGCGTCGCCCGCTGCCCGGCATGCTCTGCCGCGTGGTTCAAAGTATGCAAATCTGTCTGATATCAGAGGAATGTGACCGAGGGCTGGGCTCGGGCACCCTTACGGCGTGCGGGAGGACCGGGCATGCGACGGTGGGCCGAATTCGTTCTGCGGCATCGCAGGGCGGTTGTGGGGTTCTGGGGTCTGGTGCTGGTCGCCGGCGTACTGCTGGCCGGCCGGACGACGGATCGGCTGACGCTCGACTTCTCGCTGCCGGGCCAGCCCGGCACCGTCACGGCGCATCAGATCAAGCAGGCCTTCGGCAGCGGTGGCGACACGAGCCCGTATCTGGTCTCGGTCACCCTTCCTGCGGGGCAGTCGATCACGGGTCACGAGGCCGAGGTCGGCCGGGCGTTCGCCGCGGTGGGCGCCACGGTGCCGAACGTGCGGGTGATCGGCGAGGCGAACACCGGCGACAAGGCCTTCCGGACGAAAGACGACCGGACCGCCTACGCGCTCGTGTTCTACCAGTTCAACCCGTCCCCGAGTCAGAAGCTGCTGACCGATCCGATCCAAGCGGCGGCGGAGAAGGCCCTGCCGCCCGGCGCCACGGTCGGGGTGACGGGCCAGGACATCCTGGCCTCCGGGGGCGACGACAGCGGCGGGCCGGGGGTGCTCGGGGAGACGCTTCTCGGTGCCGTCGGCGCCCTCGCCGTGCTCGCCTTCGTGTTCGCGTCGTTCCTCGCCCTGCTGCCGCTCCTGGTGGCCGCGGTGTCGATCCTCGCGACCTTCGTGATGCTGCTGCCGCTCACCTACGTCACCGATGTGTCGTTCATCGTGCAGTTCCTGGTCGCCCTCATCGGCCTGGGCGTGGCGATCGACTACTCGCTGCTCTTCGTCACCCGCTGGCGCGAGGAGCGCGACCGCGGCCGGGAGAACCACGAAGCGGTCGTGGTCGCGATGGAACGGGCCGGTCACGCGGTGGTGTTCAGCGGCATGGCCGTGGCCATCGGCCTGCTCGCACTCGTCGTTCTGCCGGTCCCGTTCATGCGCAGCATGGGGTACGGCGGGGTGCTCATCCCGCTGGCCAGCGTGATGACCACGCTCACCCTCACACCAGCGATCCTGGGCGGCATCGGGCCGCGGGTCGACTGGCCCAAGATCCGCCACGAGAACCGGGCGAGCCGCGCCTGGAGCCGATGGACAGCCGCCGTGGTGCGGCGCCGCTGGATCGCGGCCTGCGCCGCGCTGGCGGTGCTGGGGGTCCTGATCGGTGTCTTCTTCGGCATCAAGATCGGTCTTGCCTCGTCGGAGTCGCTGGCCAAGAACGGCCCCGGCTACGAGACCCTGACCACGCTGAAGCGTGGGGGAGTCCCGACGGGCGCGCTGACCCCGATGGAGGTCCTGGTCCGTACCGACCAGGCCAAACCGGTGGCAGCCGAGCTGGCCAAGATCGACGGCGTGAGCAGTGTGGTCACGCCCTCCGGGCCGGCGGGCAACCGGGACGGACAGAGCATCGTCGTGGTCATCCCCGACGAAGAGACGGTGAACTCGCAGAGCGTCGGCGTGGTCAAGCGGGTCAAGAGCGCCACGGAGAACGTAGCCGGGGTCGCCGGTGTCGCCGGCATCGGTGCGGCGCAGATCGACTTCATGCACGCCGTCTACGGCAACTTCCCGATGATGCTCGCGATCATCACGGTGCTGACGTACGTGTTCTTGGCCCGCGCCTTCCGCTCTCTGCTGCTACCGCTCAAGGCAGTGCTGCTCAACCTGATGTCCCTCGGGGCGACGCTCGGGCTGATGGTGATCTTCTGGCAGGACGGTCACGGATCCAACGCGATCTTCGGCATCGCGGCCACCGGGGCCATCACGTTCTGGATCCCTCTCATGATCTTCGCGTTCCTGTTCGGACTGTCGATGGACTACGAGGTGTTCATCCTGTCCCGCATCCGCGAGGAATACGACGCGGGACGATCGACCGACGCCGCCGTCATCGAGGGCGTCGGCCGCACGGGCCGACTCGTCACCAGCGCCGCGCTGATCCTCTTCCTCGCCTTCGCCGCGCTCGCCTCCGGCCCCGGCACCGACCTCAAAACCCTGGCGACCGGCCTCGGCCTGGGCATCCTCCTCGACGCAACCATCGTGCGGATGCTGCTCGTTCCGTCCCTCGTCTCCCTGTTCGGCCCGCTGAACTGGCACCTGCCGGCCTGGGCAGCCCGCCCCCTGCGCGTACAACCGTCCTACCCGCACCCTGAGCAGCCTGAGCCCGAGCCCAAACCACCCATGGGCTGAACCGTCAGCTGCTGCTCCTGGCCCCTGCTGGTCGCCGTCTGCGCGCTCTCCAGCGCCGTCACGCTGGGCGCACGCGGGGACACCGTTCTCGGCGATCCTGAAGGGGAAACCTGCAGCCCTATCTCAGGGCAGTCTCGCGAAGGGGCCCGAACCATGGTGATCCGCAAACGCCGCGGTCATCGACCCTCAGTCGGCCCCGGTCGCCGTACGTAACCGGAGCCATCAGTGTTGAGTGGAACATCGCGCTGCAGCGAGGGAGGCTGTACACATGCGATCGCTCCTTCGCCCGGCTCCTCCACCGGGAGCGGGCGGTTTCAGCCGAGTCCACCTGACACTCGCGCAGTGCCTGCCATTCGCCATCACACTGCTCGTGGTGGGCATCGAGCTGTCGCCTGCACACTTTCTGTATACCGGCCCCCTCCTCACCGCGACACCGGCGCTGGCCGCGGTCACGATGGGCCCGAAAGGCACTTTCTGGGCAGCGGCTTTCGCCCTGTCGATCAGCGTGGCCACCGCCACCTTCAACCAGGCGTGGGGCAGCCAGCAGGTCTACACCAACTTCCTGGCGATCCTCCTGGTATCCGCGGCCAGCATCATGACCAGTAGCGCCATCAGTACTCGCCGGGAGGAGCAGCTCGATCAGATCCGCCGGATCGCCGTGGCCGCCCAGGGTGTCCTCCTGCGGCCCCTGCCCGCCCGCCTGGGCCCGATGCGGGCGTCGAGCATGTACCTCGCGGCTGAGGCGGGGGCGCAGATCGGCGGTGACCTGTACGCGGCGGTGCAGACCCGGTACGGCGTCCGGATTCTCATGGGGGACGTCCGGGGCAAGGGGCTGCCCGCTGTGCGCTCGGCCGCGGCTGTGCTGGGCGCCTTCCGGGAGGCCGCGCACTATGAGGAGGAGCTGGCGGAGGTCATAAGCCACTGCGCGGCCGCCTTCCGACGGGAGTGCGCCTTGCCGGGTGCGGTCGATGAGCAGGCGGAATGTTTCGTCACAGCGGTCGTGGCCCAGGTGCCGGAGGGACCCGTGATCCAAATGGTCAACCGCGGCCACCCGCCTCCGCTGCTGCTGCGGCAGGGCAAAGTCCAGGCCCTGGTGCCCACCACACCACTGCCGCCCCTCGGCCTGGAAGAGTTCATCTCTGGCCCTCCCGCCAAGCCGGAGAGCTATCCGTTCGTACCCGGCGACCGTCTGTTGCTGCACACCGATGGCGTCATCGAAGCCCGCAATCGTGACAACGACTTCTTCGCCCTTCCCGAGGCCATGGAAGCGGTGTATGCCCACAACCCACCGGAGTTCCTGGATCAACTGCACCAGGCATTGATCCGCCACACCGAGGCGTCCCTGGCGGACGATGTGGCGATGATCCTCCTTGACCGACTCGACGAAGACGTCGAGGCAGCTGCCACCTCACCCAGTGACGGGCGGGATTGATCACTCCCGCGCCGGCGCATCCCGGACCGGCCGACGCCGACCTCTGGGCGAACGTGGTGCGCGAGGTCGACGCGGTGGCTCGGTTCGCGCCGACTGAAATCGAGCTTGCCGTCACTACGGCCGCCCGGCGCAAGGTCTTCGGTCTCGCCACCGCAGACGTCCCTCTCGCTGGACCTCCTGCGCGTCAGTCGGGCAGCCAGTGCAGCTCGTGCGCCAGGGTTTTGGCGACGGCACGGATGCGGCGGTGCAGTGGCGACGTCTCGCGGGGGAGGACCAGGTGGATCGTCAGGCTGGGCGCGCCCCGCAGCGGTCGCCAGGTGAGGCCGGCCGGTGATGCCGTGACCGCGGCTTCTCCGGCCGGGGCGAGGGTGACCCCGTCGCGCAGGTCGCGCTGAGACATGTCGAAAGAGACTGCGAGCGTGTGGAATCGGGGGTGTGGCCGGGTGTCTCGGAACAGTGCGGACAGCTGATCATGGATCACGGGGTTGGCCGCACGGTCCGGGAGTCGCAGCGGATACGCGGCCGCGTCGGCGATCTCGATCTCCGGGTGTTCGGCCAGCGGATGGTGCTGCGCCAGCTGGACCCCGATGCGCTCACGCCGCAGCAGGAACCGGCGCACGCCACCGCCCGGCTGTTCACCGCGGGTGATCCCGGCATCGATGCGGCCGTCGGCGACCGCGGGGGAGATCTCCGGTGTCGCCATCGGGACCGCGCCGACCTCGAGTCCGCTGGTGCCGCGAATCAGCCTGTCCACCAGGGCCGGTGCCGTCTCGACCCCGGTGCTGAGGCTGTATCCAATGCGCAGCGTGCCCAGTTCACCAGCCGCCGCGCTCCGGGCGGTGTCCCAGGCCCGGTCCAGCGCCGCCAGCGCGGGCGGCGCGGACTCCGCCAAAGCCGCACCGGCCGTGGTCAATGCGACGCTACGCGTGTTGCGGAGCAGCAGTGCCGTACCGAGTTCCGCCTCCAAGCGGCGCACCCGGGCGCTGAGTGCGGGTTGTGCGATACCGATCCGTGCGGCCGCGCGGGTGAAGTTCAACTCCTTTGCCAGCACCAGGAAGTAGCGCAGGCTCACCGTATCCGGCGTCACGTGCCCTCCCTGCCGATGGATAACGATCCGTTCTGAGCCTAGCCCGAACCGGTCTTTCCCTCGACCGCACATCAAGCCCTAACCTGCGCATATGACGATTCAAATGACCGCCGTACTGGACATCGCACTCACGCGCACCGCCGATGTCGAGTCCGCCCTCACGGCTCTCGCGAAGGCCGCGGCCACCGAGCCCGGTGTGGTCGACTATGGATGCCGGCGCGACCCGACTCACCCGGGCCCGGCAGTCTTTAGCAGGAACTCCCAGGGCACCCGGAGTGTCACGGTCTCGTCTCTGGACGGAGGTCGTCATGCATAAGTTGGTGGTCCTGTATTCCAAGCCCGCCGACCCTGACCACTTCCGCGACTACTACGTGACCAACCACCTACCACTGGTCATGAATTGGCCCGGCCTGCTGGCGTGGCGCTACAGCTTCGACGTGGCAGCGACCAAGGCAGAAGCGCCGTATTTCGCGGTCTTCGAAGGCGACTTCGCTGACGTCGCCGCCATGGCCGCGGCGCGGGCGTCGCCGCAAGGCCGGCGGGTGGCCGCCGATGTCGCCAACTACGCCACCGGCGGTGCGGTCATCATCCACTACCCGGTGCAGGACGGCACCGGCTGAGGCAGGCCGGTACGCTCCGGGACGCGTTAGGTCGGCCGTTGCGGCCAGGTCCGGTGAGCGGCGGACGCCGTTCGCGGTTGCCGGTTCGTTGAGCGTCAAAGGTGGGCCGATGACTTGGCCGGATGTCACGGTGGTCGATGCGTGCGTGCGGCGCGACGGCAGGGGCGGTAGCCCCACGTCCGTCACCGACGACAACCCGGCGGCAACGGACGCGGACCGGCGTGCGGTCGCTGCTGCGGCCGGCACCTCGCACGCGGCGTTCCTCGGCCCGGGGCGGGCGCCGGACGGTGGCTGGCCGGTGCGGTTCTTCACCGCTACCGCTGAACTGTCCGGCTGCGGGCACGGCGCCGTTGCCGCGCAGGCCGTCCGGTTGACCCGCACCGCGCTGGGCGAGCTGAACGACCGCCAACACACCGGCGGGCGCTCGTTCGACACCGTCGCGATCCGCCGCCCCGCCGGCATCGAGGTGTGGTTCGACCAGGGCCTCGTCGCGCTGCGTCACCCGGCACCGGACGAGCGCGCCGCGATCGTCGCCGCGCTCGGGCTCACCGCGGACGACCTGCATCCGACCGACGCGCCACGGATCGCCGCGCCCGGCGCACCCCGCATGCTGGTAC
>NZ_JAPVLU010000085.1:10111-24150 GCF_027158205.1 Streptomyces sp. H39-S7
CGTTGCTCCGAGTCCACCCACACCTCGGCAGGCTGAAAGCGGCGTGCCGGCGGTACGGGCTCCTCGGCTGTTTCGTGTTCCTACCGCCGGTGGGCGACCGACCGGGTGCGGCGCGGATGTTCGCGCCGGCGATCGGTGTCGACGAGGACGTCGCCAACGCCAACAGCACCGGCTGCCTGGCCGCCCACCTGCTCGACATGACAGGGGCGCAGACGGTCGCGATCGAGGTGGAGCAGGGTGACACCCTCGGTCGACCGGCCAGCGTGCTCGCTTCGGCCCGACGGGCATCACGACCCGGGTCGGCGGGTTAGCGGTGGCCCGCGACGGACACTGAGGCGACGACTGGACCGTCCCCTTCTGCGATCCGCGCATGGGGGCTGGGGCTGTCCGCTGCGGTCAAGCGCGCCACCGTCCTGCGCATGCCGCGCGAACATGATGAACGAGTCGCCACGGCCGCGAATGCCTGAGCCGCCAAGGCCACCGGCGGGTTGCTTGTTCCCTGGTGCACGCGAACGCGACCCCTGTTCGTGACCGAAGGCGTCAGAAACGTTGATGATCAGGGGTCGCGTCATTGGGTGCTGAAATGGGCGAACCGACCACCGGCGGCGCGCACGCAGGCGATCAGCTCACCTTGCCACATCAGCACGCATCAGCTCTGTCCCTCGACCGCTGCCCTGCGAGCCGACTGTAGGAAGATGGGCGCGGCGCCCGCATGGGCCACGGCGACATCCGTACGGAACAGCAGCACCGCAGCGGGGCGTTGAAGCAGTGAAGGTGAAGGGATCGGGGAGTGATGCACAGTATTGGAGCGGAGGTCGACGGCGCGCGTGGGGCGTTCGCAGTGGACTCGACCGCCCCGGGCGCCGCACCGCGGGGACTCGACGCCTTCCGGCGCGGGTGGGAGACGCAGATCGGCGACGATGTCTTCCAACTGCCCGCCTTCAGCCCGGACACCATCGGGGACTTCCGGGTCAAGGGCCACGTGACCAAGGTGCACGGCGCGGCGATCGCCGATCTCCACGCCGCGTCGGCAACCCGGACCGCGGACGCCCCGGGCGGCGATCAGGACCTGGTGGGAATGTACGTAGTGCAGCGCGGCGCATGGACTCTGGCCGGCCCGCCCGGATCCGGCGAGCAGACCGTGTCGGCCGGGCAGTTCCTCGTCCGGCACGTCGGGAGCCTGACGGCCTTCGAGACGACGGCGCACCTCACGGCGAAGTTCTTCGTTCTGCCTCCCGGCGAACTCAAGCCCCTGCTCGGGAACCGGGTTGTCACCGGGCCGTCGGACACGGCCGAGATTCGCCTGCTGGCAGCCCTCACGGACATGCTCCACGCAACTGTGGCCGACCTCGGCCCGGCCGGTATGGAAGCTGCCCACGGCGCCCTGATCGAGCTGGCCAAGGCGGTGACGAAGGGCCGGTTCGACGACGTGGAACCCCGACTGGCTCCCGCGCTCACCCGAGCCGCCAAGGACCTCGCGGACCGCCGGCTCGCTGATCCCGAACTCTCTCCTGCGATGCTGGCGCGTGAACTCAACATCTCCGTCCGCACGCTGCACCGGGCATTCGCCGCGGTGGGGGAGCAGGTGGCCACCTACATCCGCCACCGGCGACTGCACGAGGCCCGGCTCGCCCTCACCGCGCCGTCAGGTCGCCTGAGTATCTCGGAACTCGCCGCCCACTGGCAGTTCGCGGACAGCAGCCACTTCACCCGGACCTTCAAGAAGCACTACGGTCAGACCCCCACCGAGTACGCCCGCTCGAGCGGAGCGGCCTCGCTCCCGCCGGACAGGCACCTGCCAGAACACAGGCCGGCCGACAGCGCGTGAGCAAAGGCACGACCACAGTTCCGCGGATGTCGCCTGCGGATGGTCACCTACTCTCCAGCAGGGCGCGCTGCAGAGCGTTCCTGAGGGCGGCACGCAGGATGCCCGGCCGCTGGTCGAAGGCTCCGACCAGCGGCCGGCGGGCCAGGCGTCGGGATGAGCGCGTCGTGGAAGCGCCGCGAGCCCTGACGAAGGCTCAGTCGATCAGTTCGGCGGCCCGCTCGGCGATGGCGTAGACGGTCGCGTTGGTGTTGGCCGAGGGGATGGACGGCATCACCGAGGCATCGGCGACCCGCAGTCCGGCTATACCGTGCACGCGCAGGTTCGCAGGGTCGACGACGGCATCGGTGTCGGTTCCCATGCGGCAGGTGCCGGTGTAGTGGAAGTAGGGGCCAGTGGCCTTGCGGATGAAGTCGTCCACGGATTCGCCGCTCGTCCCGGAGCCCGGCACCGTTTCTTGCTTGCGCCAGTCGGCGAACGCGTCGGCCTCCCCGATGCGGCGTGCCAGGGCCAGGCCCTTTCGCATGGTCTCCAGGTCACGGTCGTCGCTCAAGTAGCCGGGGTCGACGACGGGAGCGCTGCCGGGATCGGCGTCCGCCAGACCCACGGTGCCGCTGCTGTGCGGAGCCATCGCGGAGAACACGATGGAGTAGCCGTTGGCCGGTGGCTGGCCCCATGCCGACGGGAGCGGTGCGGCGACGACGTAGACCTGAAGGTCCGGCCGGCCCGCGGCGGGGTCGCTGTACAGCAGGCCCATCACTTCGGCCGGCGGGTTGGCAGGAAGGAACGGTACGGGCTGGATGGCCTCGTACACCACGCCCGCCATCGGATGGTCCTGCAGATGGGAGCCCACACCCGGCAGGTCAGCGACGACATCGATGCTGTGTTCCGCAAGGTGCCGTGCGGGGCCGATCCCGGACAGCAACAGGAGATGTGCGGAACCGACGGCTCCCGCGGTCAGTACCACCTCGGCGCTGTCGACGGACAGGTGCTCGCCGCCGATGGTGTACTCGACGCCGGTGCAGCGGCCCGCGGTGACGCGCAGCCGCTGCACGGTCGCCTCCGTGACGACGTCCAGGTTCGGCCGGTCCAGGAACGGACGGATGTAGGCGTCGGCCGCGCTCTGGCGGGCGCCACCGGGCAGATTCATGTCACTCCACCCGAACCCGGTTTCCAGCCCGCTGCCGACGTCATCGGCGCGGGCGAACCCGGCCTCCACCGCGGCGTTGACGCCCGCCCTGGCCAGAGGATGAGGTTCCGGGACGGGCGCGACCACGACCGGCCCGTCCGTGCCGCGCACGGAGGCATTACGGCTGTGAGCGCTTTCGCTGCGGCGGAAGTACGGCAGCAGATCGTCGAAACCCCAGCCCGGAGCACCGAGGCCGGGCCATTCGTCGTAACCGGAGCGGTGCCCTCGCAGGTGGTAGAGGCCGTTGATGCTCGACGATCCGCCGAGCGCCTTGCCGCGCAGCACGTCAGCGGCCCTGGTGGTTCCGGCCTGCACGGTCGTGGTGCCCAGCCAGAGGGATGAGGGGTCAAACCCCAGGAATCCCCAGGGAGATGCCATCGTCTCGGTTGCGTCCCGGGCCCCGGTCTCCAGCAGCAACACCCGCACGCCGGGGCGTTCCGAGAGCCGGGAGGCAATCACGCATCCCGCCGTCCCCGCTCCCACCACGACATAGTCATAAGGACTCTTGCTCATCATGTTTCCGCTTTCCACGGCAGTCTTTTCCGACTACCGGATTTGAGAAAATCAGCTCCCCGACGATCAAGGAGCGGATTGTGCTTGCGTACTAAAGGCATCTAAAAGTCAGGGTGTTGTCTTTGCGTCGGCCCCATGGGCCGCTCAGCCGGGTCCGGGCTCGGCGCCCAGAAGGCGTGGAACCGGCGGATCAGCAGCGAGCGGGCGCCAACGGAACACGGCTGTCCGGACGGAGGCCTGCCACGTGCCCCTGCTGGTATGCGCGTTGCTGGTGCTGACGGACACGGAGGTGACCCGGTGGCAAACGGTCAGCTGGATTCGGCGGCCTGGGCTCGCCCGATCCGCACCCTGCCGATCACGCTGTGGGGAACGTCCATGTCGGCGCTGATACCTGCCATGCCGGCCGCAGGGCTGAAATTCTCTTGGCTCACGAGTTTCTCGTCATTCGTGTGTCTCCGTCCAGACAGGAAAAGACCGGGTGTTCCCTCTGTCATCGAAGTTTAGGAAAAGCGACGCAGCACCCGCTTGGACCACCGTGACGTCCGTCCGGAACCTGAGCGCCATGAGACGACATTGGGTCCGGTTGATCTGGTCCACGGTGTCGGACGGCCGGACGTCCGGTAGGACGGTCGGCCGGGTCGAGAGCTCGTGAGGGCGCCCGGTCGCCTGGTGACCGCCCGGGTTGAGTCTGGCCCGCCGTCTTCATCGACCCCAGCAGGGGCCTGATGGTGCTCGGCCGCCGACCCGCCACCCCGCCAGGGGTACAGCACCTGAAGACGCCCTGCCGCATCAGGTGGTGGCGGGCTCCGGCCAACCCAGTGGGTACAGGTCCGTTCCGGAGGGGGCGGCGGGCTCGCCTCCCGCGTCGGCGAAAGCGGTCAGGGCGTCGACGAGAGCCTGCCGTTGGTCGGGGGTGACGCGGGCGACGATGGCAGCGATCTCGTCGCGGCGCCGGGCGGTGACCTCGTCGACGATGCGGCGGCCGGCCGCGGTGAGTTGCAGGAGGTTCTCCCGCCGGTTTCCGGGATTGACCCGGCGGGAGGCGAGCCCCGCGGCGATCAGGCGGTCGATCATGCGCATCGCGGTCGATGCATTGACGCCCAACTGCTTGGCGAGGACGACCAGCTTGGTGGCGCCTCGCGTGGAGAGCACCACCAGAAGTCGGAACTGCGGCAAGGTGACCGCGTCCTCCGTCGCGGCCAGCGAGCGTGCGGAGATGGCCACCAGTACGCGTGAGGCGGTCAGGACCGCGCGGGTCACCGCATCGACGTCATCCGTGTCCGGCAGGGGCTGCGCGTTCTGGCTCATGCGCCCTTTTTACCCTCCGTGTGCCGCGGTGCCGTTCCTTTGGCCACCTTCGCCGGCATCGCGAGGCCGGAGCATCGTCCGGGGAGCGGTTCGAGCTTGCCTACGGGCGTCTGTCTCGATCCCGGGTACGAGCGCCGGCCGCGTCCGATGTGGCAGGGGTATCGACGCGCCCTTCTTCGGCGCGCGGAGCCAAGGGCGCGGTGGCCCTGTCCACCGTCAGGAACAGGACCGCCATCACGGTGAGGGTTACAGCGCGGATAGCCGAACGGGGAGCAGGCAGCGGGGGCGAAGTCGACCGCCGCCGCCACGCCGCCTCGGCGGTGACTCTGGACGGCCGCCGGGCGCGCGAGCGCGGGAGGGTACGCGACGGTGGGTGTGTTGGTGACGCCTTTGAGCATCATCGCTCAAACCGTTCGTTTGCTCAATGCAAGAGTTAGCGTTGCTCATGCCCCGCAGGACAAGGCGTAACAGCGTCCGCTCGACCAAACGTTGCGCACTTCAGGAGGCATGATGAAATCTCACGCCCGGAATCCAAGGCTCGCATCGCGTCGTGGCCGCCTGATAGCCGTGGCCATCGCTTTCGTGGCGGTCATCGCCGCCGTCTCCGCGTTGCTCTCGCAGAAGAACAGCTCCGCTGACGAGCCAGTTTCCGCACACCTACCGGCAGTAGGGGCCAATCGAACCGCTGCTCGGGCCGGTAACACCGGCACGGTGACCGACCTGGACAGAACGTTCCTCACCAAGGTCCGGCAAGCCGGACTGTGGGAGATGCCGGCGGGACGGCTCGCCCAGACGCACGCGTCGAGTGAGGCCATCAAGCGGGCGGGTATGCATCTGCTCGAAGGGCACAGCAAACTCGATCAATTGGCTCGCGAGGACTCAGCTGCTCTCAACGTGCCGATCCCCGACCAGGCCACCGCCGAACAGCAGGGCTGGGTGACCCAGTTGGAGAACGCTCGCGGTCCAGCCTTCGACCAGCTCTTCGTGGACCTGCTCCGAGCGTCCCACGGCAAGATCTTCATCACCATCGCTGAGGTCCGGGCCGCGACCAAGAACACCCTGCTACGACGCCTGGCCACGCAGACCAACAACACCGTCCAGGACCACATGGAGGTTCTGGAGGACACCGGTCTCGTCACCGACGCCACCCTCGACAGTGTCGCCGCAACCATCCCCAAGTGACCGGGCTGCCGACCGCGCGGCCCGTGGTGAAGGCACCTGCCAACCATGACGCTGATGTGCGGCATGAGCGGCGGATTGATCATGGGGACGCCAAGTGAGGGAGATGACGATCGAGCAAGGGCACGAGTCCCCGGCGGAGGCAGCTGGTCCGCCGCACTGGGCCGCCGGTCAGCGGCCCACGCGACGAGTTGGGCGAGACGATCGACTGGGGTCCTGCCCTGCCCGGTCAGCAGGGAGCCCTCGCCGGCGTGCTCGACGAGGTGGGCCTGTCCCAGTTCGCGAAGCCGGTGTGGCGATCCGGCTGTACTGAGAAATTTCCTCGCGACTGCGCGCTCGCGTACAACCATTCCTGTCCTGCGGAAGTCTCCCAAGTGTGAGCAAACAGCCCGCAAGATTACATGGGGGAAATCATGGGATACATACGTAGTGCCGCGGTCGCAGGGGCGTTGACCTCCCTGGTGGTGGGTGCCACGGCTGCGTTCGGCGCCGCTGCCCAGGCCGTGCCCAACGTCACGCCGCAGGGGGTCTGCGGCAGTGGCTACAAGACCGTGAACTCGGCGCCCATCGCGTCGCTGGGCACCGTCTACCTCACGTACAACTCGGCGAACGGCAAGAACTGCGTCGCGACCATCCGCACCAACCCGGGCACCGCCAAGAAGATGTCCGCGTACATCAACGTCCCCGACACCCAGGCGTGGGCCGAGGACGCCGGCAGCTTCATGTCGTACGCGGGACCCAGTCGTGTCTACGGCAAGGGCCACTGCGTGAGCTGGGGCGGTTTCATCACCAACGTGTACGTGTCGGTGGAGAACTCCAACTGTGCGTCCCTGACGGAGCACCGGGTCACCAGCGTCCGCTGACCCCGGCTCGATCACCGGCACGCGTTTCCGCGCCTCCTCCGGTTTCGGACCTCCGGGCCCAGGCCGTGGACGTCGCTGGATGACGTTCACGCGCCTCGGGCGGCGCGGAAACCCGCGGTGGTCCAGTCGGCGTCCAGTGGCGGAGCGCCCGGCACCCCACTCGCCGCTGGCAACCCCGAGGCATCGCGGCTCACTTGGGCGACATTAACTTGGAGACCATGTGCAGAAATGGAACCGTCGGGCCGCCAGCGGACTTGTCCACACGCGCGGATCCGGCCTGTGCGCCGCCACGACACGGTCACCAGATCCCCTTGCGTGACCTGCGAAAACGTTAACAACCTGGCCATGGGGAAAGGCCCTCAGCACCCAACTGGTCCGGGCTGACCGCGACGGGCGCTCCGCCCGTGGTGCAGTTCCCGTTCAGGAGGAGCGTCCTGCGGCCCCGGTGCGGTGGAGGTATCCGTCGGAGGGGCAGCCGAGATCCACGTCGTCGGTGGGGCACATGTCCGGATCGTCGGCATCACCGAAGAGGTAGGCCGTCACCCAGCAGGTGCCGGTGCCGAACGACAGCGACAGGACCGCGCCCCGCGTGACGTCCTCGTCAGGAGGGCCGGCCTCGCCGGCCCGGGGGTTGGCGTAGAAGGCCCAACGGCCGGCCCCCGGCTCCGACGAACCGCCGCAGCCCGATGCGGCGGGCAAGGTGAATCGGTCACTGGTGAAGGTGTGATCGCTGTGGAAGGTCAGGGAGGCGCCCGCCTCGCTGGCCCAGCGTCCTTCCAGTTGACCGGCGGAAATCGCTACCGCGTAGAGGCTCGGCGCCAGGTCGCACGACGCCGTCATGGCCATCGCCGCTATCGCTGCCACCGCGAACAACGCCGAGCGCCCTACGTGTCGTTCCATGTGCCGTCCCCTCCCAGGCCCCCGCGCGGTTCGCCCGGGTGCGGGTCTCGTCAACCAGTGCCAGAGTACATTGAACATGTTCAAAAAACCCACAGTGGCTTCCGCGCACAAGGTGTTCGCCGCCAGGCGGACTGCTCACCCCCCGGCGCGGGGATGCCGTACCGCCGGGTGCTTGTCCTGGGACGGTCGTCGCGCCTTTGGGGTGAGGGGCCGCGTGCTTGCTGGTGGCCGTCATTTTGGACGGCAAACCTCGCAGGTGTGGCTGTCGATCGCTGCCGCCAGGTCTCGAGCGGCCGCCTGTACTGCGGGATCCTCGTCACCGATCAGTACACTCACCAAGCCCTTGCCGCTGAGCACTGCTTGGTGGGCCGCGTGCTGGACGTCGAGCCGTGGAGGACTGCCGTGTTCGAGGATGGCTTGGAGCAGTTCCATCACTCCGGGCCGGCTGATGACAGTGGCCGTCACGGCAAGATCCCACAGGAACGGAACCGCCGCGACGGTCGCATCGAAGACCGCCAGCTCACCGAGCCACAGCCCGAGGTCACTCAGCGCCTCAGTACTTGTCCTGGCGTCGCCCCACGCCACCCTCGACAGCCGGCCCGGAACGTCCTGTGCGGCTCCGTAGGCATGTGTCAGCTCGTGCCACCGCACGCGGCTCATGCCCTTGAGGATCGTCCCCATCAAAACCTCCCGGCCTGCTGTCCGCTGCGCGCCTTGAGCGACTCTTCCCCCAAGCCTGTCGTTCAACGTTTCAGGCTGAACGACGCCTCAATCTCCCAACGATCTGGCGGCCAGGGCTCGGAGTTCCTGGGTCAGTTGGGTTTGCCGATAGTGCTGCGGGCCGCGAGGCGGAAGTCCTTGACGGCCAGGTAGAGGGTCCGCTCGCGTTCGGCGGCAAGGGCAGTGTCTTCGGCCTTGTGGGTGGCGTTTCCCGCGTGGGCGTTCTCGGCCATCCGTCGCATGGCGTGTGAGAGGTCCGCGGACGCGTTGGTAACGCGTTCCGCCACTTCCACGAGGGGCGCAGGCCCTTCGAGGATGACGACTTCGCAGGCACGGTGGACCTCGCGGGCCAAGGTGATGAAGCGGCCAATCTTCTCGTCGATGTCGGGCAGATCGGGTTGGTCTGAACGCAGCGCGTCGAGCACAGCGTCCATGGCGATGTCGCGGTCATGGAGAGCGCCGAGGTAGCCGGCGTATGCGTCGCGGCGATGCTGGCGGCTCCATTGGGCGTGTTGGGACCGGGCCTGAGCACGGCCGTTGACGATCGCGGCCCCGAGGGTGGTGGCCGAACCGACAGCGGCGCCCAGCAGTGCGGCGAGTCCTGAGTCCATGGGCCCAAGTCTGCCGTTCTTACTGTTCATCCAGTTCGCCGGGGCATCGTCCCCTTCTTGTGGTGTGCGGGTCGGGCGTAAGACCCGCCGGTGGCGAGGGCCCGCCAGACGTCGAAGCGGGTGGCGGGCCGCCGCTTCTTTGAGCCCGGCGGGCGGCCGGGGCCCGGTCGTGTGGGTTTCGGTGCACCGGCTGGCGCGCCCGTCTTCGCGTGCAGGTTTCTGAACCCCCGGCGCACGCGGGCAGGGGTGAGTCAGTTCGGTTCCGCTGGCTGCTTCCAGGGTCGGCGCAGATCCCGTGTGAGGGTGCGGGCGAGGCGGAGTTGCGCGTGTGCGGCCAGGACGAGCCAGGTCCAGCGGTCGGCCGCGCCGGAATCCCGGAGCTTGTGTCGGGTCCAACCGAGCGTCTGCTTGAGGAAGCGGAAGGTGTGGCTCCACGTCGAACCCTCGCAGGAACGCCTGCCAGCACCGAACAACGTCCTCGGGGCGGGCACCGGTCCCGGACCACCACAGCCACACGGGCTGGGACGCGCAGGGCGCTGAGCGGCGGGGGTAGCAGGACCGGGCTGATGTCAGCGCCCCAGCGCGGCGCGGACGGTCAGTCCGTGGTGGCGGCGCAGTCGGCGCATCTCCCACCAGGACAGAGCCGTGACCGTGAGGGGGGCGCCCAAGACGAACGCGGCTCTGGCGCCCGCGGGGACCTGGGGGTAGGCGCCCGTGATCATGTCCAGCAGTGCCATTTCCCACACCAGGACGCCGGCGAGGATCGGCGGCACCACATCGTGGATGTCGGCGGTGCGAAAGACGTGTACCAGCGACAGGCCGATGCCGTAGAGGGCGAAGACCACCGACCACAGGCACAGCGCCCCGAGGGCGATCTTTCCCGGTAGTCCGATGATGTCCCGGAATCCCGCCAACTCCGGCGCGAACGCGAGCGCCGAGGTGCCCATGGACGCCATGATGGCCACCACCGCGCCGAGCGAGCGCAGGGCTCGCCGCAGGTACAGGCGCCGCAGTCGGGGCAGTGCGGCGGCTGCGAAAGCGCCGACCACCACGGGGAACGTGCAGACCAGCACCAGTACGCTCGACCAGCTCTGATTGAGGCGTTCGTCCGCCAGGGCCTTGGCATCGTCGGCGCTGACGACAGCGTTGTAGGTGACCATCAGACCCAGCCAGGCGACGAGCCCCAGCGCGGTGCGCCACAGCTGAAGCCTGCGGACCATCGGATCGTCCACGGTTCCGTGACGCGAGGGACGGAACGTGCGTTGGGCGGCGTACAGCGGATTGCGAAGGCCGCGCAGGATCTTTTGCGTCCGTGACGGCTCGACGCGCGGCGTTGGAATTGGCGGATGGGGCGGCCCGTACGGATACCCCTGCGGCGGGACCGGCGGCGCGTGCGGGTGCCCTCGCGGCGGGGCGTAAGGGGATCCCGGGGGACCCTGGCCGGGCCATCCCGCCGGCGGCTGACCGCCCGGGCCGCCCGCCGGATCCCCGTGCCCGCCCCTGCCGTAACCACCGCTCACGCCACGCACCCCCGCTGTTCCACCCGATCGAACTGCACAGCGTAGTGGGCACCAACCCCGTCAGAGAGGCTGGCTTGCGGGCCGCAGTCTTCGAGCCCACCCGGCGAGACGGTGACCTGCCCCCGGGCGACGAGCACCGGCACGGGCGACCGAGGCCCGCTTCCTACAGCACCTGGCCCTGTGGGACGGCGCCGCCCCCGACGACGACCGGCCCGAGGCCACCTGGTTTGGTGCACATCACGGACGAGCAGTACGACGCGCACCCGCGCGAATTGATAGCGACGCGCGAAGGGAGAGGCCGCTCCTGCCCGATACGACGACGTCTTGTTCGGCGGCGCGGGGTCCGACCGGACCGCCCGCCGCCTCCCCGTGCCCCGCCGGGACCCGGGTGGACGATGACGAACTCGATGGTGCCCCTCGGGAACGTGCCGGCGGCGAGCACCCAGACGACGAAAGGCAGCTTGCCGGGGCAGGTCGGCGATCCGCTCGGTTCCGTGGAGATCATCCAGGCCCAGGCCAGGCCCTGCGCCGACCAGTGCGAACGCGTACGCGTGGTGAGTCCTTGGGGGAGGGCGGCAAGCGGGGCCGGGGTGGGTCTGTCCGGTCTCATGGGTTGGGCCAGCGGGGTACTGCCGAGTGCGACCAGGCGCCGGGCGTGCCCCCGAGCGGAACCGGCCAACAAGGGGGGCGGACCTGGGCCGGCGCTACGGGGTTCGCCGCAATGCTGGGCTGACGTCCCCGGTAGTAGGGGTGGTCAGCGTGATACCTCAGCCACCCGCATCAGCGCGTCGATGGCGTCCTGGCCCGTCCCTCCACGGATCGCGCAAGCGCGCCGACGGCCAGGACCCGGCTTCCGGCCGCAGACCGACGAAGCATGAGCGCAGCTGGGATTTTTGCGGTGTGGGCGGGAAGGCGAGCCCGTAACTTCTGGGAGGCTGACGTGGCGCGGGATCGGATCGGACTGGCTGAGGTGCTGGCGGCGGCGGAGTCGGCCGCACCGGTGGACTCCCTTGATGTGGTGGCGCGCAATCTGCGCGACCGGTTCGGGGCGCAGTCCGTGTCGTTCCTGTTTCTTGACCTCGTGGGCCAGCGCGTGATGCGGGTTACCGAGGAGGCGACCCCGCAGCAGGGGCGCAACGCCGAGCACATCTCGCTCGACGGCAGCCTGTACGAGGACGTCCTGCGCACCCAGAAGCTGGTCCAGGCGCCGCACGGCGAGCAGGGGCACCGGGTGATCGCGCCGGTCACCAATCGCGGCGACGCCATCGGGTTCTTGGAGTTGTCCCTTCCCCAGGTCACGGCAGACGTGCTGGAGGGGGTGGAGGAGGTGGCGCACGCACTGGCGTACATTGTGGTCACCGATCGCCGCTTCACCGATCTCTATCATTGGCGCCAGCGCACGGCCCCGGTGGGTCTGGCCGCGGAGATTCAGCGCCAGTTGTTGCCCACCGCCCCCTGCTGCGAGGCCCCCCAGTTCACGCTGGCCTGTGCGCTGGTTCCGGCCGCGAGCGTCGCCGGCGACACGTACGACTACGCGCTGGACCGCGAGACCTTGCACGTGTCCCTGACGGACGCCATGGGCCACGACATCAACGCTGCTCTGATGGCCACTTTGTTGGTCAACGCCTCGCGCGGCGCTCGCCGCGCCGGAGCGGGTCTGGCCGAGCAGGCCCGCCACACCCACCAATCCCTCCTCGACCACGAGCGGCGGACCCTGGCCACCGGTCAGCTGTTGAGGATCGCTCTGGACGGCAGTGGAGCCCAGGTCGTCAACGCCGGCCACCTGTGGCCGCTGCGGCTGCGCGAGGGCAAGGCCGAGGAAGTGCCCCTGCACGCCAACTTGCCCTTCGGCGTCACCGGGCGCGGCCCGTACCAGGCGGAGGCCCTCGACCTGCGCTCCGGTGACCGGCTCGTGCTCTACACCGACGGCATGCAGGAACGCCGCGCGGCATCCGTCGACCTGCTCGGCCTTCTGCAGGACACCGCTACCGAGCATCCGCGCGAGGTCGTGCGCGCGCTGGTCGCCGCGGTTGCCGACGCCTGCAAGGGCCAGCTTCAGGACGACGCCACCGTGATGTGTCTGGACTGGCGCGGTCCTGATCCCGCAGGACGCCGCGCCAACGCCTGACCAGGGCCGCCGGCATGTCTACGGCGTCGGCACCCGTGATTGTTCGGTGCGCACGCCCCGCGCGCCGAGCCGTCGCTCCCGGCGGTGGCGCGGGGAGCGCGAATCGCCTGCTTGGCGGAACTCCCGCAGGGAAGGGGGACCCTACTGATCGCCCTTCCCCTCCGCTGATTGGTCCGGCTCATGGCCACCGGCTACCGGCTACCGAGAAGGAGCTCACTGCCCGGAGCGCCACTGCCGCGGACGTCGCCGCGGCCAGGGCCGCGACTGCGGGTCACTTCACCGCCGAGGGTCGAGCGCTATCAGGGCGATGTGGGAACGGCGCTGCAGGCGTCGGCCGACCGAGGACCGGCGCGCCGAGATCGGCGACGGCGCTCGCATGACTGTGGGCGAGGCCGTCTGTCGGCGGGGCTGCCGGGGGTGGGGATGGCGGGGTGGCGGTCAGCACGAGGAGGGCCTGGTCGTCGTCGATGTCGTGGCCGCCGGTGAAGGTGCGCACGGCCCGGGTCAGGACGTCGATGATGTCGTGCGCGCCGGGCTGGTGCGGTGTGCCCGTCAGGGCTTGGGCGAGGCGTTCTTCGCCGAACTGCTGCCCGTGGGTGTCGCGGGCTTCGGTGATGCCGTCGGTGTAGAGCAGCAGGCTTTCGTGCGGGCGCAGACGAAGGTGGTGCGTCGTCACGCGGGGTTCGGTGGTGATGCCCAGCAGGAGCCCGGGGGAGTCGAGCGGGTGGTCGGTGTGGTCGGTGTCGAGGTGCAGGGGCGGGTTGTGGCCGGCGCGCACCAGTTCGATGTCCAGGCCGTGGGTGGTGGGGTTGAGCTGGCCGTAGACGAGGGTGACGAAGCCGGTGCCGTGGCCTGCGGGCCGGTTGATCAGGGCCCGGTTGATGGCGTTGACGACGGCTTCGGGGCCGGGCAGGAGGGGGGCGACGGCGCGGGCGGTGTGGCGGACCAGGGCGGTGGTGGTGGCGGCCAGCGCGCCGCGGCCGCAGACATCGCCGAGCAGGAACGCCCACTGGCCGTCGTCCAGGGGGAAGACGTCGTAGAAGTCGCCGCCGACGTCGAGGCCTTCGCCGGCGGGGTGGTAGTAGGTGGCGATGTCGGCGCCGGGCACTTGCGGTAGCTCGGGCAGGAGCAAGCCGGCCTGCAGGTCGTGGGCGAGGGTGACGCGCTGGGTGTATTGGCGGGCGTTGCGGGCGGCCAGGGCGGCGCGTTGGGCGAGTTCCTCGGCCAGGGCGATGCTGCGGCCGGTGAAGGTGTGGTCGCCGGTGGACAGCAGGGTCATGGTG
>NZ_JAPVLU010000086.1 GCF_027158205.1 Streptomyces sp. H39-S7
ACGCTTCACGATCGACCCCACCCAGGCATAACAGCGGCAACCCGCCGCTTCACCCACCCCAACACCCCAACCAGCAGCGGGTTCGTGCTCAGACAGCTCTCAGAATCTGCGAACCCGCTGCTTTCGGAGTTCGATCGCGGCTCTGTCCCCGACGGCTTGGTCACCAGGCGTCAGCTCAGGGATATGGGCCTCAGCCCCGGCGGCAACGAGGGGCCGGTCGCGATCCTGCGCTGCAAGTGGTGCGGATACCGGCCGCAGTGGGCGTGCATCCACCCCACCCGCGGCTTCCTGCTCCGCGTCGACCTGGCCGTACCCAAGCGCGTTCCTACGCTCGCTCAGGAATGGGCGCTGGACGCGGCGATGGCAGCTCGCCAGACCTGTGGCGACTGCGGGAGGCGTTTTTACTTCTGCCTCTCCAAGAAGCTCGGCTGCTGCCTGGAGTGCTTCGACGGCACCCCCGTGGACCCCAGCAGCTACTTCGCGTCCACGGCCCCGGTCATCCACCGGCTCGCCGCCTGATCAACGAATCCCTCGAAGGAGAGTCCCCATGTCGGCACTGTTCACCCGTACCGCGCCCGCCCCTGAGACCTGGACGCCGGAGGGCACGATCGTCTCCCAGCGCTACCGGGCGCTGGAAGGCGCAACCATCCTCGTGTACGCCGCCGACGCCGACCGGGCCACCGCCACCTGCGCGGCAGCCTGCCTCGGCTGCACCTGGCGCGCGTCCACGAACGCGGCCCACAACCCGATGGCGGAGACGGACGCCGCGACGGCCGCCAACGCGCACGCCGCCGCGTGCCGGGCGATGCCCCGCGGCATCCCGGCCCGGCCGGACGACGCCACGGCCGACGCGATGATCCGCAACCACCTGTGGAACCTGCGCTCCCGTCACGAGGTCCGGGTGCACATCGCCGACTTCCACGCGCAGCGCGTCGACCTCCAGCGCACCACCGCCTGGATCAAGGGAGCGATGGCACGGCTCACCGCGAACGAGCCCAGCCTGCTCACCGCGACGGACGCCGGATCCAACGGACTGCGCTTCACCCTCTGCCCCATCCCGCGCTGAGCCCAGCGCGCGCCTACGGACTCCGCCCCCGGCCGCGCAGGCCGGGGGCGGAGCCGCACACGGGGTCGACCGCAGCATCGGCAAGGAGGCCGGCCGCCCCGCTCCCTTCACCCGCATTCGAGATCAGGAGAACCCACCATGCACCGACCGCCCAACACCACCGAGCGCCTGGCCCTCTTCGGCACCCTGCTGGCGACCTTCGGCGAGCTGCACCCTGCCTGTGACCACTGGGTCCAGGGCAGTAAGACCGCCTCGCGGAAGCGGCTCTACGGCGACCACCTCGTCTACCCCGACGGATGCGCTGTCGACCCCGACGACCCGGACCGCGACAACGAGCCGACCCGGACCGCAAGCTCCCTCGGCAGGCGTGCCGTGGCCTGCCATGTCGCGTCGTACACCGCCGTACAGCTCGGGGCGACCATCGCGATCACCCGCGCGTTCGGCTACCGCATCACGCCGACCGCGCTGCTCGCCGGCGCGGCCATCAACGCCGGAACACACGCCGCGATCGACCGCGGCGCGTTACTGCTGTGGCTGGCGAAGAAGACCGGCAAGACCGGGTACATCGAGCACTGCCAGGCGGTCCGCCTCGACGACGACGGCACGGTCACCAAGGAGATCAACGGGCCGGGCAGTGCGTGGATGGAGCTGGACGCCGCTCTCCACCGCGCGATCGGCATCGGCGCCGCCGCCGTCACCACCTGGCTCACCACCCGCCCCGGCGGCCGCCGGTGAGCCGCACCCGTCTGGACCGCGTCCGCGCCTCCGCCGGAATCGTGCAGCTCGCCCTCCAGCAGATCGAGGACGAACTGTCCGGCGAGATCGGCGCCCAGGAGCTCGCCCAGATCCTGCGCGAGCTCCACCACGAGGACCACCGCCAGGACGGCGTCTTCGGCTCCCTCGCGCAGCTGCTCACCGTCGCCGCGCAGGCCGCCGGACGGATCGAGCCGGACCGCGACGGCGAGATGTCGTGCCCGCTGCACGAGGCCGCGGCCCTCATCACCGAGAACGCCGGTCTGCAGACCTACTACGCCACCCGTGCTCTTGACCCGCAGGGAGAATCCGAATGACCACCTTCCGCCTCGAAAACGCGCTGCCCGTCGACACGACGATCCCGAACCCCTCGCTGGTGTGCCTGATCGGCGCGGCCGGGTCGGGCAAGAGCACGTGGGCGAGCACCTGGCCCGCCACGCAGGTCCTGGAGCTCGACAGGTTCAGGGCGATGGTCAGCGACGACGGCGGCTGCCAGGAATCGACCGGTGACGCGGTGTTCGCGCTCCAGGCCGTCCTGGAGGCCCGCCTCACCCGCCGCAAGATGACGGTCCTCGACGCGACGAATTGCGAGTCGGCCGCGCGCTGACCTGATCGCCACGGCCCGCCGCCACGGCGTGCCCTCGGTCGCCCTGGTCGTCCCGACCCCGCTCTCCGTGTGCGTGGAGCGTCAGGAAGGCCGGCCCGCGAACCGGCGGGTGCCCGAACAGGTCGTCCGCGCGCAGCACGCCGCGATGGTCGACGCGTTCCCCGGCCTGCCCGCCGAAGGGTTCGATCACGTCGTCGTCGCGGATAACATCTACCGCCTCCAGGCGCTGCTCCAGCCGCTGAGCGATGCCCGGCGCGCGGATCTCGGCTGGGACGACGGCGAGGGCCTGGGCGACCTGCTCCTGGTCCGCCGCACCTTCGGCTCGGAGATCCTGCCGATGTGGCGCTGGCGCGACGGCTCGCAGCTCGCCGGCGGCGACCGCGTCGCGGAGATCGGGCTCGGAGCGGACCGCATCGTCCTCGCCCAGCGCAACGACATCGACGGCGAGGGCGACATCGGGTTCGAGATCCTCGTGGGCTGCGCCGCCGACGCCGAATGCGAAGGCAAGGCGTGGGCCCCGGCCTACAACGTCACCGACCTTCTGCGGGCGCTGACCGGCGAGCTGATGACCGACCCGGACGTGCGCTGCACCATCCACGGCGGGCCCAATGACCTCGACCAGGAGGCCGCCGACCACGACCTCCAGGACGACGACCCCGAGGGCCGCGCCGACCTCGAAGCGCAGGCACTGGAGGCGATCAGCGGATGAGCACCAAGACCCCCGCGTGCGGCTGGGACCAGGCCGTCCTCCGGTGCGGCCGCTGCGGCACCGAGCACACCGCCACCACCGAGGACGCCTACCTCAAGGCCGTCGGCGTCCACGGTGACGCCCACGCCGTGTGGGACCGGCTCAACGCCACCGAGCGGTCCGGCTTCGCCTCGATCCTGCGCACCATCCTGGCCGCGCCGGAACTCGCCGCGGAGCTCCTGGCCCTCGCCGACCGGCAGCCGGCGGGAGGCGAGGGCCGGTGAGCCGCGCCGCCGATGGCCCGCACCCGCACCCGCTCACTCCGGCTGAACTCCCGGCCGGTGATGACTGGGTCCGCGGCTGCCCGGACTGCTACCTGCCGATCCAGGGCGGGGGCGCCGGCCTCACCGCGCACCGCCGCACCGTCCACACCCACGCCGGTGACTCCCGGCGGCCCATCACGATCCATTTGGAGTTCTGACCCGCCCTTGCCGGCGTGACGGACGTTCCGTGCCGCCCCGGCCTCCGTATCGACGGAGGCCGGGGCGGTCGCGGTGGTCCCTCAACACGGAAGGAGTTGGACGTCATGCGCCGATACGAGGTCGACGTCCCGATACACCACGCAACGGACCAGGACCGGCGAGGCCATCACGTCTTCACCGGCCGCGCCGCCGGGGAGCGCGAGGCCCTGGCCGCCGCGCACAGCGCCTACGACCGGGCCGTGCAGCACGTGTCCGCTGGCCGCCCGGCCCCCGACGACTCCAGCAACGGATGGGCCGTTCACGGCCTGCGCACCGACTGGGTCCTGGACTGGCACAAGGCCACCACGAAGGCGTGGGTCAACCCCAACAGCCTGATCTGAATTCGCCCCGGGACAGGCGCCATAGGCGTCGAAACCGTCGCCTGCCCCGGGCTCCCCATCCCGTACGAGACGAGAGGGAGATCCCAAGTATGGACTCCGTCCTGCACGCTTCGGGCCGGTTCGGCCCGGGCACCCTTCTGATCACCACCGCCGCCGTGCCGCTGACCGGTTGGGTGGTGCACGCCGTCGCGCTGCACAAGAAGCTCGCCGCCACGAAGCGCGACCCGCTGACCGGCCTCCTGCGTCGCGACTCCTACACCACCCGCGCTCGCCGGCTCCTGGCGCGCCACGGCGACGACACGACCATGGTTATCGTCGACGCCGACCACTTCAAGCGGATCAATGACGGCCTCGGGCACGCGGCCGGGGACACCGTCCTCGCGTCGATCGGCGCCCGGCTCACCGCGTGGGCGGGCCCGCGCGCGGCCGTCGGCAGGCTCGGGGGCGATGAGTTCGCCGTGGTCCTGGAGCTGACCGCCGACCGCCGCGCGCAGTGCCTGGAGCAGCTGGTCTGGATGCTCCACACCCCGGTCACCCTGGACGACGGGACCACCGTCGACGTCGCCGCCTCGGTCGGCTCCCGCGACCTGACCGTGTTGCAAAGGGCCGCCGACGCCGCTCTCTACGACGGCAAGCACACCGGCCGGGCGGTCCTCGCGACGGCGCAGCACGTCACGGTGCCGTCCATCAACGGCCGCCGGGCCGGACGTCCGGGCACCAGCGTGTGGGGGCGGGCCGCATGAGCGTCGCGGCCCTGCCCGAGGGCGACTGGATCCGCGGCATCAGCATCAAGCAGCCGCACGCCGCGTGCATCCTGACCGGTGCCAAGACGGTGGAGAACCGGCCCGGGCGGTGGCGGCCCGGGTGGGTGCTGCTGCACGCGAGCAAGAGCGTCGACCAGCCCGCCCTGCGCATCCCGTTGATCGGCCGCACGATCCGCGGCCGGGAGCTGGTGACCGGCGCGGTGGTCGGCATCGCCCGGATCACCGACTGCCACCAAGACCCCGCAGGAACACAGCTCTGCTCGCCATGGGCACAGCCCGGCAAGTGGCACCTGGTGCTCGCCGACGTCCAGGAACTCCCCCTGCCCATCCCCGCACGCGGGCAGGTCGTGCCCTGGAAACCGTCGCCGGATCTGCTGGAGCAGGTGCTCCAGCAGCTGCCCGACTTCCGGCCGGGACCCGCAAACGAGACAAGCCGCTGTGGGAGCCGGGCCTGATCCCGCTCCCCGGCGGCCTTCTCGACCGGCGCGACGGCCAGCACTTCGACCGCTGGCAGGACCGCCCCTGCGCGCTGTGCGAACAGCCCACACCGCTGCGCTCCCACTCCGGGGAGCCCGCCCACAAGGTGTGCGCTGAGGACTGGATCGCCGCGAACCCGACCGAGGCCCGCTTCGGCAGGTTCGCCTCCGACGGCCAGCCCAAGCGCCGGCGCGACGCCAACCACGCCTGAACTCCTCCACCTGGAGGCCCCCGTCATGAGCAGCACCCCGCAGCACGACGTCGACCACCTCGCCTACCCCGAGCCGCCCGCCTCGCCGCTCTGGCACCGAGACGGCCCGAAGGCCCGGCCCCTCACGCCCGCCCAGCAGCAGCGCAACCGCGAGCTGTTGGTCCTTGCGCAGCGCACCCCCCGACCCCGCTCCCCCCACGCCACCGAGACCCTGGCGGAGACCAGCCGATGAACTCCCGGACGCACCTCGCCATAGACGGCTACGTCGACGCGATCCCGGCCCCGGCACCCGCGGGGGCACCGCCACGTTCGACCTGATCCACTCCCCCGCCGACGCGGACCAGATCGCCCCCGACACCGTGTACGCCTGCACCACCGCAGACCCCCACATCACCGATGTGCTGCTGCGCGAGATCCAGCCCGGCGACCTGCTGCGCGTTACCGGCACCGCCGTCCAGCCCGACGACCCGAAGGCCCCGCCCCGGTTCACCGTCAACGCACTGGAGGTCCTGAAGGCCGCGCCGCTTCCCATGCTGTACGGCCTGGTGCTGGAGTGCTGGGGTGACTACGTGAGCGTGTTCGACGCGGACCGCGACGCCGTGCCGGTGTTCACCGTGTCCGGAACGTGGGTCGGCGAGGCAGCCAGCCCCGACGCGATCGGCGACCTGATCGACGCCTGGGAGAACGGCAGCCCCCGATGACGACCGCCATCCCCGACCAGCGCACCGTCCCGGAGTCGTTCCCTGCCGGCACCCCCCGCGGCTCCTGCCCCGCCGACGAGTACACCGCCGCCCAGCGCGCCCATCTTCCGCG
This sequence comes from Streptomyces sp. H39-S7, assembly GCF_027158205.1. Taxonomy (GTDB): domain Bacteria; phylum Actinomycetota; class Actinomycetes; order Streptomycetales; family Streptomycetaceae; genus Actinacidiphila. The sequence continues at coordinate 6,242 of NZ_JAPVLU010000086.1, forward strand.
CGCACTCAAGACGCCCACGGACACCCCTAAGAAGGAGATCGCCCGATGATCCGTCGCATGTTCCGCCGCTGCGGCCACGCCTCCGCCCCCGGCGACGTCACCCCCGAGGACCAGGCCGTCGTCGACCAGTCCCGCGCGATGCTTGCCGCCCTGCGCGACCCGGAGCCCTGGACGCCCGGCCACTGCCAGGATGTCGCCGTGAGGGTCGGTCCGTTCATCGAGCGGGCCCACACCCGACCCGGCGACGACCACGGCCCCGACATCATCGCTGTCGCCCTGCAACACCCCAGCGGCTCGTACGCGCCCTACGCCGACCGCTACCGCAAGCTGGGATGGCTGCGCTGCGAGACCGCCACGATCCTCGGTGTCTGGCAGCCGACCTACGCGATGCTCACCCACGCCGCAGCGGGCCTGGACCTACCCGACGACGTCGGCATGGAACCGGCGCACTACGCCACCTACATCGAAGCCCGCAAGCCCGACGGCAAGGGCTACACCCTGCTGCGCCTCGGTCCCTACACCCAGGCTCGGCACGCCTCCCACGACGCCGACCGGCTCACCGCCGCGCTGGAGGGCCGGGAGACCACCGTCGTGCCCGGGTTCAGGGTCAACGCGCGGCCGGCGCCGTTCGACGTCAGCGACCACGAACTGTTCACCGACCCGTACGAGGCCGACGCCCTCACGCTCCTGGCCGCCGCTGTCGAAGGAGCGACCACCGTATGACCACCGCCCTGTATGAGATCGAGACCAGTGAGGCGACGCCAGCACCGTGCAGCCCGCCGCCGAACAGCTCTTGACCCCCACCCTCGAGCCCTGATCCGAAAAACACGACGGTCCGGGACGGCCGCCGGCTTCGCGCCCGGCCGCCTCGGATGCCAACCCTCCCAGACGAATGGCCTGGCCTCGGTGATCACCGAGGCCGGGCCATTTTTGCGTTTCGGGACTTCACTCGCCTTGGTCGTGGCCTACGAGACGCGACTCCCCAATTGGGGAGTCGCGTCGGTGGGCTGCTGCGCTGTGATCGAGGAGCGGCTCGGCGAAGTTGGTCAACGATGTGCCCTCCGCGAAGCAAGTCGACCTGCTCGTAACGATCAGGTGAGATGAATCGGAAATAGATCGCGAACCGGTCGATAGGCGACGCCTAGAACGGTGCCGTGCGGGGCCGATCTCCCACTGCCCGGTATGGCGCGACGGTGCAGGCCCTCCGAGGCCGTCAGGGCGCCGCACAGCCAATCTAGGCCTCGGTGCCGGGTGTTGATTGGGCCATATGAGCGATCTGGGCGGTTGGGCCGCCACTGTGGGGGTCACGTCTGCGGTCCGACCGGATGGGGTGGATGTGGTGATCTCGCCCGGGCCGTTAGGGTCGACCCATGCTCATCGCGAACGTGTCCCCCCGCACCGGCGGCAAGACGACCAATTCCGGATGGTTGGCGCATGCCCTGCGGGAAGCAGAGCAAAGCTACGACGTAGTTGGGTTCGACGCTGACCACAGCCAGCAGTTCCACGCATGGAGCGTGTCGGGAGAGTTCGCCTTCCCCGTCGACCCAGCGGCCACTGCCAAGTTCCACACCGAAGTCACGGTGCCGGACGGGAAGATCGCGATCGTTGACTGCGGCCACACCGAAAACCATCCCGACATCACCAACTCCGTCCTGCGCGTGGCAGACCTGGTAATCCTGCACATGGCTCCGACGAAGGCGGACTTCGACCGGATCGTGGACCCGCCCGACAAGACGAAGATCAGCGACGTCATCAAGATGAGTGCCGCCCTCCGAGCTGACCGCACGGCGCCTCCCACCTGGGTGCTGCTCAACCGCAGCGTCACCGGGGCCAGCTCCACGGGCATCTACCGCGGAATGATGGAAGACGAAGGCTGGAACGTTCTCACTACGGTGATCCCCCGCAGTGAGCAGTTCGGCCAGTCGGTCAGCTATCCCATCACCGGCGCCAGCAAGGGCCCGTTCGGTCAGCTGGTCACCGAGCTCGAGAAGAGGGGTCTGCTGAAGTGAGCCAGACGCATACCCAGCGGCTGAGGGCAGAGCAGCAGAAGAGGCGCGACGCCAAGGCCCAGGCTGACCGCGAAGCAGCCGCAGCGGGAACTGATGCACCCCCCGCCGTACCGCCCACGGGCACAGAATCCGATTCCGGCGGAAGCGGTGGTGCGCCGGCGGTGCTTCCCGAAAAGGTGCCGGCCGCGCGGCGCCCGCAGCCGTTTACGGCAGATCTGCTGCCGTCGACGGAGGCTGTCGATGCGTCGGGAGAGATGTCTGCCGAAGAGCGCGACGAACTCGATCGGTGTGAGCGTGCGTTCGCCAATGCCGATCAGGCGCAGTGGATGCGCGGCGTGGCCCTGCACGCACTCCGGGAGCGGAAGCTGTTCCGTGAGAACGGCAGGACCTGGCCCGAGTACTGCGAGGAGATCGGACTGAGTGAGTCCGATGCCAACCGCATGATCCTTGAGTACCCGTTGGCGAGGGCGATCGCCCAAATTTGGGCGACTCCCCGGATGGTCCCGGCGTCGCACGTCCGGGCCCTGCTCCCCCTGGTGCCGCAGTTCGATCTTGATGGAACTGCGCAGGGGTACGTGAAGCTGCGCGCCTGGGCGCAGGAGAACGGCCAGCGCGTGACGGCGACTCTCCTGACATCGATGATCGAGCAGACGGCGATCGCTGGGCGACCGTCCAATACTCCGCTTCCCGTCGCCGAGTTCGTCGCCCGCATAAAGGCCCTTGACGCCGGATTGCCTGACCAGGCCGGTCCCCCGGCCGCGACGGCCGCGGTCGGCGGCGGTCCCCAGGACGTCGATAGCCCCAACCCCGCGAGTCACCCAAATTTGGGTGACTCCTCGGCGCCCGAGGGCTCGCGACTCCCGGATCACCCAAATTTGGGTGACGGGAATGACGCCGACCGTGCAGAAGAACCCGACCTTGTGGACGCCGAAATCGTCGACGAGGAGTGGGCTCAGGCGATCAATGAGGCGCTCACGGAGCTGAGCCACGGCATCGAGGGCAAGCTGGCAGGCGCCTCCCCGGAGATGCTGAAGGGGATCGCTGCTGCCGCTACGACGATCCTCAACGCGGCCCAGGATGCGCTCGGAGACCGGTAGCGCAGTCACCCAAATTTGGGCGACTTAGGCACTCAAGGAGGCGGGCCCGGGCGGGCCCGCCTCCTTTCTGCTCCCCCAGTGATCACTTTTCGCTGACGATCCGCGCCATGAGCGCCCCGAACAGGCCCGGCGCGCAATCCGTCGTGAGACGGTGAAGACCGTTCAGGAGTAACACACTGATGCAGGAGGGGTGGCAGCACGTGACTGCGGGGAAGGCGACGCCCATCACGCTGACACGCGCGCACCGAATTCTGATCTCGGTGGTGGTGACCGGTGCGGTCATCATCGCCGGCATTGGATTCGCCGGCTCATACGCGGCGGTCCGCCACCTCGCCGCCGAGAAGGGCTTCGGCTGGTTCGCGAATGTCTTCCCGATCGGCGTCGACGCCGGCATCGTCGTGCTCCTGGCGCTGGACCTGCTGCTGACCTGGATGCGCATCCCGTTCCCGCTGCTGCGCCCGACGGCCTGGCTACTGACCGCCGCCACCATCGCGTTCAACGGCGCCGCAGCGTGGCCCGACCCGGTCGGCGTCGGGATGCACGGCATCATCCCGGTGCTGTTCGTGGTGTCCGTGGAAGCGGGGCGGCATGCGCTGGGCAGGATCGCGGACCTTACCGCCGACCGGCACATGGAGTCGGTGCGCATCATGCGGTGGCTGCTCGCACCGGTCCCGACCTTCAAGCTGTGGCGCCGGATGAAGTTGTGGGAGCTGCGCTCCTACGACCAGGTGATCCGCCTGGAACAGGACCGTCTCGTCTACCAAGCGCGCCTTCAAGCCCGCTACGGGCGGGCCTGGCGCCGCAGGGCCCCCATTGAGGCCATGATGCCGTTGCGGCTCGCCCGCTTCGGAGTACCGCTGACGGAGACAGCAGCAGCTGGCCTCGCGGCGGCCGGCATCGATGCTCCCGCCGTCCTGCGCCCGCGCCAGACCGCAGCGTTGGAACTCCTGGAATCCGAGGAATCCGCAGCGGCGGGGGAGACGCAACAGGACGGGGAACCTCAGCACGCGGCGACGCCGAGCGGAGCAGTACCGGTCCAGGAGGTGCGCGGACATCCCGGCGAGCCGGCCGCGGCGCCGTCGACCGAGGAGTTGGAACGCGCCGACGGTTGGAACGAATCGCGGGGCGACGCTGCAGTTGTCGTTGCGCAGTTCCAAGAGCAGGAACTGCGCAGTGCGCAACCGCGGTACGCCGGGGTGCCGCCCGCCCGGCACACCGCGCCGAGGGCGTCCACCGTGCACTCCCGGGTACCGGATCGGCCCACCGAAGCCAGCACGATGGGTACGTCTGCGGCGACGGCCACTCGCTCCGCCGTCGCGACGACAGAGGACCGGGAAGCATTCCTCTTGCGGGGCAAGGCGGGGGTGCGAGCGATCTTTGCGCGCATGACCCCGGCCGAACGGGCGGAGTCCGACAACGCCCTGGCGCCCCGGCTCGCACAACAGGTGGGCCTGTCGGAGGGCACCACGCGCAAGTACCTGGGGGCCGTCCGTCGCGAGTTCCAACCGGCGGACTAACTGTTCCAACGCACCGGCTGTACGGCGTTGGAACACGGATGGCGTTGGAACGCGCAACCGTTGGAACGCCGCGCATCAGCCGCACCGACTGCGCAATGCCCCCGGTCCGCGGCTCTGCGCACTGCGCAATCGACCGATGGCGCGGCCCTGCGCACTGCGCAATCCACCGACGGCCGCGTCAGCTCCGCTGCGCACTCGACGACGTTCCAACCGTCATGCGCGCAGAGGCTGCGCAGTGCCCAGCGCGGGTGAGGCACTACTGCGCGCCGAGGACCGTGAGCCGCACCCGCGTCACGAGTGCCAGCTGCGCAGCAGACGCAGAGGCGGCGGAAGACGACTGTGTCGGCGCTGCAGGACCTGGGGGACCGGTTGCACAGATGCTTGCACCGGTCGATTGCACCGCAGGTCAGCGCCGTGCAATCCCCCTTGCTACTACGCCGGGGTCAGCAGGGTCCGTAGGAGCTCCGCGGTGGCGTCCTCCATATCGGAGTGCAGCTCATCGCACAGCTTCTCGAGCTGCGTGGCTGCGCGTTCCAAACCCTCATAGTCACCGAGAGCGTGGTGCGCTTGGAACGCCAGGCGGTGCAACCGCTCGGATTCCATCGCTACGTCTAGTCCCTTGGTCGCGGCCCACAACGCGCTCCGCGGATCGGCAGCCTGCAGACGCCGCTCGGCCAGCGTCGCGGCAGCGTCGATGATCGCGTCGATCATGTCCTGGGCGAGATGTCCGGCCCAGTGGTAGCGACGCGGCGGGACGGCAGCGAACGGCCGGCCGCGGACGAGTTCCAACGCGGTGCGCAACATCGCGTCGCCGTCGGCCAGCTGTGCGCGCTTTCCAACGGCTACCAGGTTCTGGAACCGGTGCCAGTCGCAGCTGACGGTGTCAGCGAACCGGTAGCGGGCGTCGTCGGTGTTGGCGATGAGGGGCAAGTGCTTGGCACCGTCGGCGCTCGTGCCGAGCCAACCGCGCAGGCGGCTAATCCACGGGTTGCGGGATTTGCGGTCGACGTCCTTGCCGGGCCACAGCGCTTCGTCCAAGGCGCGGTGGTCGAGGCCTGGATGCAGCACCATCCACGCGGCGAGCTCCGTCAAGGTGCGGCGGTGCTTCGTCTCCAAGGTTCCCTGCGCGCCCTCCACATCCACTGGCCCCAGCACCTGGATGACCGGACCAGGAAGGACTTCCTTGGCTTCGGGTTCCGGGGCGGGCTCGGCCGCTGCACGCGGGGCGGCGATCGGACTGCCGGCAGGCGTCGTCTCCCCGGTGTCCGGGAACGTCGGCTCCGGCTCGTCGTCCAGGTCGCCACCGAAATCCGCGAGGCCGGCCAGCAGTCCGCGGTCGTTGTCTTGGCCGATCCCGCCGAGGTCGTTGGCGTCCGGAACCACGAGGGGAGAAGGCAACGATGGAGTAGGGGAGAGGACGGAGTCATCATCGGTGATCCGCGCGTGCACGCGCGGATCACGGTGGTACGGAGCCGGCACCGCCACAGCGGGCTGCTGCGGCTCGGCCGGGCCGGACTCCACAGCAACAGCAGGCGCAGGGACGGGGCGCGCCGGCACGTCGGGGGCGGCTTCATCGGAGAGCGTCAGTAGTTCGAGGACGTCGGCGTAGTCCTGATCGGACAGGGCCTGCGGAGTGCAGACGATGTCGGTGCCGGGAAGCCGCACCACGGCGGCGGGGGAGGCATCGATCGTCCACGCCGACGGCAGGGCCGTGGCACCAGTGCCCGGGTCGTTGGTGGTGATGATGACGGTGGCGGTGCGGGGGTGCGCGTCGGCGATGGCAGCGAGTTGCGCGTGCGTACCGTGCTGGCTGAGGTCGTCGGCGGCGAGGAGCAGGTACGGGGTCCAGGACGCTGCGCCATCCTCGCCGAGCCGGGCCTGGCGCAGGCTGTCGGCGCCCACGGCGGCGAGGGCCTGTTGCTGATCGGTGTGGTGGGCGGCTACCGCCCGCAGCGTGGACGCGACATCGACGGGCGCGGCGAACCATTCGGGGAGCAAAGCAGGCAGCCCGGCGAAGGCCGCGTCGCCCAACGCAGCGATGTCGAGGTGGTCGGCGTACGGCGAGGTGGCCAGCTCCACGGCCAAGGCCCGCAGGACCGGTAGCCGGTCGGGGCCGGTGATCTGCACGGCTCCGTAGCACTCCAGATCGACCAGCACCGTGTGGCCGGCGGCGTCCCCGCCGAGGGTGACCAGCGCCGGATAGGGAGCGTCGACGGTGCGGGTGTCCGCTGGCTCCAGGAGCTCCGTGGTGTCGGCTGGGCAGTGCCACCGGCGAAGGTCCTCATCGGCAACCACGAACGGCGGCACCGGTGCGGCGGCTGCGACCAGATGCAGCAGCAGACCCGTAGCCGGGGCGTACACCACGGCGGCCAGCTCGGGCAGTTCCCGCCCCGCGGCGGCCAGGTGCACGGCGGCGGTGCGCAGCGCGGCGTCGATGAACTCGGCGCCGTCGGGGTTCTCGGTGGCGCGCAGGGCGCTCTCGGTGGCGGCCGCGCTGCCCGTGGGCAGCGGGACGCGGCGGCCGGGGCGGCGTCGGCGCTGCTGCAGTTTGCGGCGGGTGGCAAGCAGGGTGAGCAGCGCTGCGGCCAGCAGCCCGCCGCCGAGCGCGTAGACCGGCATCCGGCTGCCGGTGGCCGTGCTCTCCGCCGTGGTGGTGCCCGCTGGCACCGAGGTGGCGGGGGAGGGGACACCGTTCGGTGCAGGCGCCCGGGTGGCCGGCACGGACGGCGTGGCGCTCGGCTGGGGCAACTGCGTGCTCGGCGACGGCTGGGGGCTGTCCGGGGCAGTCGTGGACGGCGCGGGAGCAGGGTGCTCGGTCGGCGCGTGCGTCGGGGCTTGCTCGGTGGGGGCGGAGGGCTTCTGCTGCGGATGGGGTGTGACCGGGGCCGAGGGCGGAGTGGTCCCGGCCGCTGCGGGCAGCTTCAGGTGCTCGCCGGGGTAGATCAGGTCGGGGTCGGTCAGATGGTGGCCGCCGGGCTGGAGGTGGCCCCGGTTCAGGTCGTAGATCTTCGGCCACTGGTCGGCGTCGCCGAGCCGCTCCTGCGCGATCCGCGTGAGGGAGTCGTCGGGCACGACGACGTAAGTGGTCGGCGCTGCTGGCCCGGTGCGGGCGGTGGTCGGCGTCGTCGTGCTGTTGATGGGCGTCGCCTGCGTCTGCTCCCGGCTCTCCGCCTGGGTAGTGGGGAGCGGGTCGGCGCTGGGGGTGGAACTGGTGGAGGGTGTGGTGGGGCGGGCATCGGCGGGTAGCTTGATGACGGCGCCTTGGGGCAGGTAGCCGTCGCCGGCAGCGAGCGCGGGGATCTCAGGGTTCAGCGCGGCGATGTCTTTCCACCGCTGGCCGGCTCCGAGGTAGTGCTCGGCCAGGTCCCAGGGGGATTCGGTGGGCGAGGTGACGGTGTGGGTGAGCCAATGCGTGTCATCTGCCGCGGCAGCGGACGATGCGGAAGCGCTTGGACTGCTTTCTCCTTGGGTGACGCTCTGCGTCACGCTGACGGCCGCGGCGTGGGTGGCGGTCGCGGCGGAGGCGGCGGTCGGTGCGAGGAGCACGATCCCGCCGATGAGGAAGCTGGCGAGGGACTGCATTCCGCTCAGGCCGCGGATCCGGGGTGCGGAGCGGCGCCGCAGTACCGCCACGAGCTCCACCAGCGCGGAGAGGGTGAAGGCGGCCCAGGCGCCCCATCCCAGGAGGGTGATGACGACCAGGAACAAGGTGCCGTCGTCCTGGCGCAGCAGCAGGTCCAGGCCGCCGGACAGTTCGGTGGGCTGGTGCCCGATCGCCAGGAGCGCGTAGGGGACGCCGGCGATCAGGGCGAGCAGGAGGGCGAGGCCGGCAAGGGCGCGCAGCAGGACGCCGATGGTGCGCAGCGGTCCGGGGGTATGGGGGGCCATGGTGCGGCTCAACCTCCAGCTTGGGTCTGCAGATGGGCTGTCGCGCTCCCCGTCACATTGATCGTCGACTTACCGACCATGGAGGCGAACAGCGTTTGGTACGTGCTGTGGACGTGGACACTCAGGGTTCGGCCGCCGTCGGTGATCTCCACGTCGCCTTGCACGCCGGCCGCGGCGAGGTAGTCCTGCGCGGCGGTGCGGGCGGCGTCCGGGTCGATGGTGATGGCGGTGCCCTCGATGGCCTGGGCCGGGTCGAGTTGTTCGCCGGCGGTGCGGGCGGCTTCTTGGGCGAGGGAGGTGGCGCGGTTGGCGGCGTTCAGTGCGCCGCCTCCATCCACGAGCAGCCCCATGACCATGAAGATCGCCAGTGCTGCCACGGCGAAGAACAGGGACATGGAGCCGCGGTCTCCCGCCGGGCGGCACCGCTGGGCGCATCGGCGCAGCGTACGGATCATTGCCGGCCCCTGTACGTATCGATTGGACTCGTCCAGGTGGAGGTAAGGGTCTTGGATCCCGGCAGGCCCGGCAGGCCGATGTCGGCAAGGTTGGCGGTGCAGGAGATCGTCACCGTGACGGTGGCTTCCGTGCCGACGTCCAGGGAGAAGCCGCCGGTATCCACCAGCACGCTGGAGGTCTGGCAGGTGATGCCGTCACCTTCCAGGCTGCGGTCGGCCGCGGTCTGCGCTTGGGACTGGGCGTGCTCACCGTCGCGCTCCAATGATGCGGCGCGTGCGGCGGCGTGGGCCGCTGAGTCCACGGCGCCCTCGGCATCGACGACCCGGCCGAAGGCGATCATCAGTCCCAGAAGGCCGATGATGACGGGCGCCAGGACCGCGGTCTCCAACGCGTAGCTGCCCCGGTCGCGGTAGTCGCTGCGGCTCCGGGCGGGGTGCGGGAGGGTCATGGGGTCGTCCAGCGTTCGACCGGGCCGTCGGCGAATTGCGTGACGTCCAGTTCGAGTCCGGGCACCAGCGTCGCGACGTGGCCGGTGACGGTGATGCGGATCTGTTCCGGCGTGCTGCCGGCGGAGGAGACCTGCGCGTCCCGCACGCTGTTGCCAAATCTGGAGAGGAAGTCGTCGGCCTGGCGCACTCCGTCGTCGGGGGTCGCACCGAAAGCGCGGCCTGCTTCGACGCCTTGTCGGGCGGCGGACTGGGCGACTTTCCGGGCGTGGTAGTACAGGCCGACCTGGAGCGCGGTGAAGATCAGGGCCAGGACCACGACGGCCAGGGTCGCGAATTCAACGCTGGCGAAGCCGCGGTCGCTGCGCAGGCCCGCGGCAATGGGCCGCCGCCGGTGGCGCATTCGGGCGATCACTGGGTTCCCCTCTCCGTGTGCTGGTCGCTGTTGATCTCATCCGCCGTTGATGATGCCGATCTTCTCCAGGAGCTTGCCGCGGATCGCTACGACCAGTAGGCCGGCGCCGACCAGGAGGGCGCCGGCGATGAGGGCCAGTTCAGTGCTGGTCTGGCCGGCGTCCCGGCCGGCCTTGAGGGCCGCGTAGTGGCTGCGGATCCATACGGTGAGGGTCGTCAGGTCCATGGTGGTTCGTCTCCTTGGAGTTCAGATACCGATGAAAATGATCAAGATCGCGAGCGTCAGGATCGCGAGACCGAGGATCACGCCCATCAGGAGCGTGATCTCGGTGCTGGTCTGGCCGGCGTCCGGGTCGGCCGTGAGCACCGCGTAGCGGCTGCGGGCCCACGCGGTGTAAGGCACCAGGTCCATGGTCGTTCGCTCCTTTGCGGTCAGCTGCCGAGGATGGTGATCGTGATGGGGATCATCACGAAGGTGAGCATGAGGATCACGCCGGCGGTCACGGGAAGGATCATCACCGCGCTGGCGGCGTTGGCTTCGGCCTTGGCGTCGGACAGCAGCGCGATGCGCAGCTGCCGCGCCTGGGCCTGCAGCGTGGCGTAGACCGCGGCCCCGTCGCCGGCCAGGGCCAGAGTGTCGGCTGGCCGGGTCAGTTCCGGGATGTCGAGTTCCTCGCCGAGTTGCTTGAGCGCATCCCACACGGTGATGCCGGACAGATCGGCCTGGTGGAAGACCTGCCGCATCCGCACGAAGATCCAACCGTCGCCGACCTCCGCGGTCTGCGTCAGCGCCTGGGCGGCGCCCGAGTTCGCGATGCGGGCCAGCGCGACACGCTCCAGATAGGAGGCGGCGGCGTGTCGCACGATCAGTCGTGCGGCGGCGGCGTCCCGGGCGACCTCCTTGCCGGGCCACACCCAGAACAGGGCGCCGAAGCCGAAGGACACGAACCCGTAGGCGATGAAGTGGAAGGGGCTGCCGGTCGCCGCCAGGAGCGCTTGCAGTAGCTGCGGCAGCAGCAGTCCGTACAGGGCGAACAGGAATCGCTTGCCGAGGTGTTCGGCCGGCGATTTGCGCAGCAGGTTCAGGTCTTTCGTGGGCAGGGTGAGGCGGCCGCCGAACTCCCGCAGCAGGCGCTCCCCGATGCGTTCGGGCAGCGTGCCGGTGCGGGCGGTGTCCGCAGAGGAGGGTCCGACCGTGACCTTGCTGGCGTCTAGTCGGTCCAGGGCGCTGGCCAGGTCGGGCCGGGCGGGCATCGCAGCCCGGACGGCGAGCCCGATGAGAGCGCCGGCTGCGGCCGCGGGAAGGACTGCGTGCACCGGGATCATTGCGTCCCTCCGAGCGTGGTGAGGTGAGCAGGCAGCGGATCCAGCAGCCGCGGGTCGGGCTTGGTCCGGGCGATGCGGCGCAGCCACGACAGCGTCCAGGCGAACATCGCGCCCAGGGCGGCCAGCACGACTTGCCCGGCCGGCGACTGGTACCAGGAGGACCAGGCGCCGTTGAGCATGCAGCCGATCACGACCACGCAGATCACGACGGACACCATGCGGGAGTTCTTGCGGACCTTCGAACGCTCCGCTTCCACATTGCGGGCGTCAGCGGCCTGCTGGTGAATGGTGACGGCCAGCGCCTCCAGGGCATCCGCCAGACCCGGGCCTTTGTAGACGGCGTGGGACTGGAAGAGCAGCACCACGTGGTCAGAGACCCCGTCGGCGAGTTCATCGGCGAACTGCGCGAAGGCACGCTGGGCGTCGACGCCGCTGCGCAGCCGCTCTGCCAGCAGCCGCACGTTGACTGCGATCGGGGCGGGCGGGTTCTTCGCCGAGGCGCGGATGGTCTGGGTCAGGCTGATGCCGGCGGTGTGCACGCCGGCCAGGTGGTTGAGCCATTGCCCGAGCGCCTCGAGACGCTCGATGCGCAACTTCGCACCGGTGCCCGGGTTGAGGACGAAGGGCAGACTGAGGACTGCCGCGCCGGCGAGCAGGCCGTGCACGGGCCACCCGGTCCACGCCCACACCGACACGGTGACGATGCCGGAGGTGGTGACCAGCAGACGCCAGCGGGCACGCCACGCCTCGGGCAATTCCGCCTTGGCACGGCGGAACCGTCCCGTCGTGCGCGATGCGGGCTTCGCGGGGTTCGGGACATGGCCGCGTACCTCACGGATCAGCAGGATCACGGCCAGGATGGCCAGGACCGAGCAGCTGGCCGCGACCAGAGCGAGCTGAGACGTGGTCACCAGGCACCTCCGCTGCGGCCGGAATCCGACGACCGGTCCTGGATGCAGACCGCCGTCGCGAAGGTGTCAGCGAGCAGATCCGGGAGGACGGTGCGCGGCGTTAGGCAGAAGACGTTCATCGCGGGCTCACTGTCTGCAGGGCTGGTCCCCAGGCGCCATGGGGACTGTCGGTCAACCACCTGCGGTCGAACTGGCCGGTGCGCTCCAGGTCGTCGATGAAGCTGGGCATGCTCCGGTACAGCGCCCGGCGTTCGGTGCCGATCGGGGCGAACAGCTCACTGGTGGTAGGGCGGCCGCCCTCGCCAACGACATCCTGGACCTCGTAGATGTGCGACACGAACCGGTGCTTGCGGCCACCCTGGCCGGTCTCATCGAGATAGGTGAGGTAGATGACCACGTCGATGCTGGAGGCGATGAGGTGGTGGGCGGCCTCGCTGACCATCCCGGCCTCGGTGCACAGCTGCACCAGGCGGCTGATGATGGCGTGCGGGCGCCGCACGTGCATCGTGCACATCGACCCGGAGCCACCGGCAGACATCGACTGCAACATCGGCACGATCTCCGTGCTGCGGACCTCACCGACGATGACGCGCGTGGCGTTGTAGCGCAGCGCGGTGGCGAACATGTCCGACAGGGTCACCTCACCGGCCAGCCGGTTGTCGCCGGTGCGTTCCCCATTGGACGACCGGGCTTCGAAAGCGAAGGTCACCGGGCCGGGCTTCGGGCCGGGTTCGTCCAAGTACAGTTCGCGGTCTGATTCCAGGGTGACCAGGCGTTCGGCCTCCGGGATCTCCCGGCCCAGCGCGCGCAGCAAGGACGTCTTGCCGGCGCCCATGTCCCCGACGACCAGGATGTTCATCCGGGCGTGCACGCAGGCGATCAGAAACCGCTCCAGCAGCGGGTTGATCGAGCCCCAGCGGACGAGTTCGCTCATGCCGTGCTGCCGGATGCGGTGCTTGCGGATCACCACCGAAGGGCGGCTGGTCAGCATCGAAGCCGTTACCCGCGATCCGTCAGGCATCCGGAACCCGACCATGGGCGAGGCCTGCGTCAGCGCGCGTTCGCCGTTTCCGGACAGCCCCGCCATCCGGTTGACCCAAGCAATGAGCTCATCATGGGTATCAGCGACGCGCTCGATGGTTTGCCGCGGCCGGTCGAAGTACTCGACGTGCGCCCGGGTGCCGTCGACCATCAGGTCCTCGACACCCTCCTGGTCCAAGAGCGCCTGGAGCCGACCGCCGCGGTACATCGCATCGAAGACGGCGGTCCCGATGACCGCTTCCTGCTCGGCGGTCAGCGGCGCATTGCCCTGGGCGTACAGGGCACCCCACTCGGCGACCGTGGAGGTGGCCAGGGACCGGGCCAGGGCACGCCGGTCGTCCTCGGCCAAAGTCCGGTTGGGGTCCCGAGTGCTGAGCTGCTGGGAGACTTTTACTTGCAGGTCCTCGATGACGTCCCAACCGACCGGCAGCCCGCCCGGGAAATCCGTCAGGAGCGGCACCGCAGCCGGCCCGGCCGCTGCCGGTTGCGCGGGCTGCTCGGGCAGTGGGTGAGGTTGAGCCGGATCCGGTCGGCGCGTTCCGATGTGGGTGGTGAGCAGGTTGGCGAGCTCGTCGCGGCCCATGGGTGCGGGGTGACCGTTGAGGCCCGGCCGCTGGTGGGTGTCAGCCACGTCCAAGCCCCTTTGTCTGGGTCAGGCGCTGCAGGGCCCCAGCTAGTTGCGGGTTGCCCTGCCAGGCCGGCAGCTGCTGATGAATGCGGCGCCGGGACGCGGCGGCTTCCAGTTGCTCGGTGGCTGTGCGGGCGTGCCGCAGGAAAGGACTACGGGCGTGGCCGCGTGGCGGGCGCCCGCCGTTCGTGAGGTAGCCAGCCGTGTCCGGGTCCCACGGCAGAGCAGCCAGCACCGGTGTCTTGAGGGCTTCAGCGACCTGATGGGCCCGGTAGGAGGCTTCCTCGATCAGCAGCAGCCCGAGCGCATCGGCTCCGGTGCCGTGCTCCTCGAGTTCCGCGCGGAGCGGTTCGATCACATGCCGGGCCAGCGTCAGGGACTGATCGGTGCCCCGGACCACCAACAGCACCAGGTCGGCCCGGTGCAGCAACGGCGCCGGCGTCAAGGTGGGGTGCAGATGCCCGGACTCCAACGCCAGCCGGCCGGCGTCGATGAAGACGTGGTAACCGGCCTCAGCGGCCATGACATGCAGGACATCCGACAGGGCCGGCCATGTCCGGCTCAGCGCAGCAGCCTGCGCCGGGTCGGTCAGACCGGGCAGCAACCGGCGGTGACCGGCCTCATCCATCGCCCACAGGTGCGAGGCGAACGCGTTGGCCATCGCCTCCGGGCCCGTTCGTTCAGCGGCGGCCAGGTGGTACAGCCCGAAGCCGGCGCCGACCTGGCCTTGGAGGAAGCCGGCCCGAATCGTGCCGCCCGCCGGATCACACTCGGCGAGCAGCGAGGGGCGCGTGGAGGCCAGAGCCAGCCCAAGGGCGGTCGTGGTGACACCGCCCGATTTGGCGGAGACCAGCGCGGTAACCGGCATCAGTTGCTCCGCGGTTCACGGACCAGCGCGATGCGACCCATCACGGCACGGGTCGCCAGCAGCGGCCCATCGCTGGTAGCTACTGCCAGGTTGACGACGACTGTGCCGGACGCGTCGGGGCGGGAGACCGACACGACCACGGCGGTGATGGTTGAGGGCGGGCTGTCGTTCTTGCCGTTGGACTGGTCACCCTGGGCGGGTGTGGTCACGGCGAGGACCTTGTCTCCGGCTGCGAGCGTTCCCGAGGGACTCTGGCCGCGCTTGACCTGCACGCCGACCTGCTGCTTGTCGTCACCCAGGCCGGTGCCGGCCCCGAGTTGGGAGCTGGTCAGCAGGCCGCCCTTGCGGAGGTCGACGGCGGTCCGCTTGCCGATGACGCTGTTGCGGTCAGTCGCCCGTACTGGGGTCAGTGCACTATCGGCGGAGACCTCAGCCACGGCCAGGTCGGCGTCGACAAGGGTCTGGCCGGCCGGGACATCGCGGGCGATGGCCAGCACCTTGACACGGTTACTCGCGGAAGTGACAGCCGCGGCCGCACCGAGCCCTGCCAGGGCAGCCAGGACGATACACAAAGCGACGACAGCCCACCGGCGCTCCCGCTTGACCGGAGCCGCGGTAGTGATGGGGATCTCGGGACGGCCCGGGCTCTGCGGGCGCGGCACCGACGGAGCGGTGACGGGGGGTTCCATGCGGTGTTCGGCCTCTCGGGGTGCGCAGTGCGTTTAGTTGAGGACCTGGACTTCAGCGACGGTGATGTTCACGGCGCTGTTGCGGACCTCGGTGAGCTGACCAGTCTGGCCCGCTCCCTGCCAGTCGATGGTCCAAGTAGACGTTGCTGTCACAGGGAACATGCCGCCCGGTTGCGTGGAAGACGGCTGGGTGTAGCGGTACCCGCAGTCCGGCGACGGCGCTTTGCCGTAGGCCGCCTGGTAGGGAGTGCCGGCCGTCGTACAGACCACGGTGTGGCCGTCACCCATCGCCCAGACAATCTTCGAGACCTTCGCAGTCGCGGTGACCGTGACACCGCCAGCCGACGCGGTCGCCGTGTTCGGCCCGTACGTCTCAGCGGATCTCGTCGTCCAGAGATAGACCGGCATGCCCACTACGCCCCTACCGCCCGGCTTGGGGGTAATGCCGATGTCCGCTCCGCGCAGCAGCATCTTGTCCACAGCCTGCTGGGCCAGAACAGCCGGGTCGACCACCGGGGCCGTTGGCGGCTGAGCTGCCCAGACTGTCCTGTTGACGATATTCGTCGGACTGATCACGCAGCGCTCGTCATACACCAGGCCATCGCCCGGCGCGTGACCTTCCCACATCGCGCTGCCCGCTGGCGGCTGAGGATTGGTCGGCTTGTACGTGCACACCGGGTGCACCAGGCCATCATCTCCCTGCCCAGTGCCGCCTGATCCTCCGGAACCGACGGGCTTCGGTCCAGGGTGATGGCCTGGCACCTGGACGCCCACACAGAAGTACTTTCCGCAGTCGCCGGCGGTTCCTGGACCTGATGCGGAGGCGCTCCCGGCCAACGCCGTAGCGGTCACAGCAACCGCGGCGATGGCAGCACCGCGCCTCAGCATGGCCGGTCCTGTGGGTCGTCCTTGATGACCTTCCACCCGTCCGGCCACCGTTCGACCGTCGCCAACGTGACGTACTTGGTACGACGCTCGGGCGGCAGCGCCACCTTCTTTTTCGTGGCCTGGTCGACCATGTCCCAGTGGCCGATATCAAGGCAGCTGGAGATGGAGGCGCTGGGAACCTTCTGGTTGAGCGCGATGCTGGTCACGGTGGGATTCCCGACTCCGACCTGACCCACGACGATTCGGTGAGCGCTCCGGAGGTTCTTCATCTCATCTTCAACCCCGTTCAGCACCGGGCTCACCGCGTACTTCCTGATGTCCGTGCCATCAGTGCTGGCCTTCGCGTAAGCGAGCTGCATCTGCTGCCAGTACGCGTTATAGACGCCAATCGCGTCGGTCTTTGCGCGCTCCGTCGGATCCACCGGCTTCGTCGGTGTGCTTGCCGATGCCGACGGAGAAGTCGTGGAGTCCTTGTCGGTTGAACCATTTCCCGAGCTGCATGCAGACACAGCCATCAAGGTGCCTGCAACGAGAACCCCGGTTGCCGCACGGATTCGGCTTCGATGGCAAAACATCTCTCGTCCCGCACGTGCTGGCTGTGCCACTACGCCTCCCCGAACGTCTGAACCAACGCCAGCCAACCTGCGCAGACTCCGCGAGATGGACAGCATCGCCGCAGTCACCAACTGCATCAGGTAACCGCTCCTAATCACTCCGTGCCCATACGTTACGCAAGAAGCCGTCAACAACCCAGCCGGTATCGACAGTTCCAGGCACAAGACGGGCCCAGAAACGTCACAATTCCTTGCGGTAGACCCGAAGGGCGATATGTCGCCCCTCAGCCCATGAGCGAGCACCCCCGAAACGGCAGTCGACCGAGTACATGGGTTCAGTTGTCCGCCGGGGACCAGATCCCCAGACCACCGCCGAGCCACCGAATCTCGCCCGCTGGCGGCCAAGGGCGTTGCAGGCAAGGCACGTTCACTCCAGCGCTCCATGATCAATCTTTTGTATTCGATTGAGTCGGCGATTCTGCGAGTGCGGCCCCCACGCTCGATATGGGGCGCTTC
>NZ_JAPVLU010000087.1 GCF_027158205.1 Streptomyces sp. H39-S7
CTTCACGATCGACCCCACCCAGGCATAACAGCGGCAACCCGCCGCTTCACCCACCCCAACACCCCAACCAGCAGCGGGTTCGTGCTCAGACAGCTCTCAGAATCTGCGAACCCGCTGCTTTCCACCTACCCGTTCCGCCTCGCCCCTGACGGCCTGGCCACCCGCCGCCAATTGCGCGCGACCGGGCTACGGCCCGGCGGGCAAGACATCTGCGCGCAGGTGATGTGGTTATCGCGCCGCTACGGCCGCCGCATCCGCGTCGCGTACCTCTACCGCATCGACCGGGCGCTCCCGGTCCGGCCGATGACCCCGGCCAAGTGGGCGGCGCTCGCCGCGGCGAACGCGGCCCGGCGCATCTGCCCGAACTGCCGCACCGACGCCGGATACGTCATCCCCACGTCGCTCGATGAATGCGTGTCCTGCGCCTATCCCGAGGAACCGCGCGCCGCTTGAATCTCTCCCGCTTCCACTCTGAGGAGCACACCCACCGTGTCCGAGACCAACGACTTTGACCACCCGCCCGGGGAACCAGACGACGCCAACACCCCAACCGGATCCGCCTCCGTCCTGCCGTTCCCGCTCCGTAAGACGGCCACCGACCCTGCCCCGGACCCGCCCATCCCGGATGAGATCAAGCCCGGTGAGTGGCAGGCCGACCTGCCCGACGACACCCCCGACCATGAAGGGGAGGTGTCGGAGGGCGATCCGGTCGATCCGCCGAAGGCGGTGTATCCGCCGTCGATCGCGGAGTGGATGCAGGCCCACGACAAAGCCCGTCAGCCGGTCTTCCCGGATTGGGTGAAGCTGCCGGACCAGCGCGCCGCGGTGCGCCGTTGGGCGGTGCGGCACTACTCGGCCATGGCCGGGTATCACGCGTGGCGCCTGCCGTGCATCTACACACCCAAGCTGCTGGCCTACGCCCCGCGCGGGGCGTGGCGCTGGTCGACGGCCGCCGGGCACTGGGTGTTCGACGCCGAAGGCAAGAGTCTGCGCCTGGCCGCCGTCGCGGCCGAGGACGCGGGCGAGTATCTGAAGCTGTCCCGGCAGCGCGATGCGCGCGTTCGCCTGCGCAGCATCCTCGCCACCTTGGCCGGGGTGGTCGGGCTGACGGTGGCGCTGGTGTTGTGGATGGTGGCGCCCACGTGGTTGCTGGCGTTGGCGGTCGCCACGATGACGACGACGTTGGGGGTGTCGGGGGCGCCGGCGGACCGGCCGCTGATCGACCGGGCGAAGGTCACATTCCGCAAGCGCAAGCTGTCGTCCGACATCATCACCCGCGCGTTCACCGCGGCCGGGCTGACCGCCAAGGACCAGGGGATCGCGTTCCCGCGGCCGATCGGCCGGGACGGCGACGGCTGGCGCGTCATCGTGGACCTGCCCTACGGCAAGTCCTTCAACGACGCGCTCGGCAAGCGCAAAGCCCTCGCGTCGGGGATCGACATCGCCACCACCCAACTGTTCCTGGACCCGGATGTGTCCTCGGAGCGGCGGGTGTCGATGTGGATCGCCGACCGTGACCCGCTCGCGGTGCCCGCCGGGCGCTCCCCACTGATGGGGGCGACACGGGTGGACTTCTGGAAGCCGTTTCCCTGGGGTGTCGATGAGCGCGGCAACCCCGTGATGGCAACGGTGTTGTGGCTGTCGCTGCTGGTCGGTGCGGTTCCGCGGCAGGGCAAGACGTTCTCCGCACGCACCATCGCCCTGGCCGCGGCGCTGGACCCGTATGTGCGGCTGATCGTGTTCGACGGGAAAGCCTCCCCGGACTGGCGCAAGTTCTCCCTGGTCGCGCACCGGATCGGCTTCGGGATCGTCCCGCGCAACGGCCTGGACCCGGTCGAGCTGCTGGTCAGAGCGCTGGAGGAGCTGAAGGGGGATGTGGAGGACCGGTACCACCGGTTGTCGGAGCTGCCGTTGCACATCTGCCCGGAGGGCAAGCTCACCCCGGAGATCTCCCGGGACAAGAAGCTGAACATGCCGCTCACGCTGGTGGTGGTCGATGAGGTGCAGGAGTACTTGCAGCACCCCGTCTACGGCAACGTCATCTTGGATCTACTGGTCTACCTCGCCCGTGTCGCGCCGGCGGTGGGGGTGTCGGTGATGCTCTCCACCCAGAAGCCGGACGACACCGCGTGCCCGCCCAAGCTCCGTGACCAGCACCAAGCCCGCTTCTCGCTGCGGGTCGGTTCCTGGCAGGTCTCCGATGTCGTGCTCGGTGCCGGCTCCTACAGCGAGGGGCTGGACGCGTCCCGGTTGCTGAAGTCCCACAAGGGCGTTGGCCTGCTCAAGGGCATGTCCGACGACGCGGGGATCGTGCGCACCTACCTCGCTGACGGCCGTGATGCCGAGTCGATTTTGACCCGCGCCGCAGCCCTGCGCGCAGCCGAAGGCACCCTGACCGGAGACGCCGCAGGCGAGGAGCGGGCCACTCGCCGGGCCGACGCCATCTTGGACGAGGTTGCGGCAGTGCTGGGGCGCTCGGAAGCCAAGGTGTGGTCCGAAGTGGTGGTGGACCGCCTCGCGGAACTGAACCCCGATGCGTACGGCGACTGGAAGGCCCTCAAGGGCCGCGCGAAGGCTGACCAGCTCGCGACCGCGCTGAAGCCGTTCGGCATCACCACCGGCCAGGTCTGGGGTCAGACCGAGGCCGGGAAGGACGCCAACCGGCGCGGGATCGAGCGTCAGCACATCATCGACGCGATTACTCAGCGCAACAAGGACCGCGTCGAGAAGTAGTCCGAAGGGTTGCTAGGTCTAGCAAGGCCCGTTGCTAGACCTAGCAACCTCGCTAGCAACCCATTCGCCATCTGATCAGGCACCTAGCACCTAGCGACTGACCTGCGCAAACCCCGAAAACCGGCCCTGGAGGCCCGTCATGCCCTTCCCCGCGCTCGCTAGCGCCATCCTCGCCACCATCACACTGTGTTACGTCGGTCTGTGTGCTGGTCAGCCGTTTGCGGCCTGCCGCAAGTGCCGCGGCTTCGGCTTCAAGGTCACCATCAACCGCCGCGGCAAGGCCAAGCGCGGCAAGGGCTGCCGCCGCTGCCACGGGCACGGCATCCGCATACGTCGCGGACGCCACCTGTGGAACCTGTGGCGCCGCACCCACGAACGCGGCACCCGACCCACCCCGGCCACCCGCACCCGAACGGAGTCCCGCCCATGGTTGTGACCGTCTCCCTCGTCCTGTTGTTCGGCGCCCTGCTCGCCTTCCTGCTCAAGGTCGGCTCCCTCAAGGCGGGCGTCTGCTTCGTCGCCGTGATGTTCGGGTTCTTGCTCGCCTCTACCGGCGCATCCGGACCCCTCAACCACGGCATCGCCTCCACCGCCCAGACCATCGGCCACATGCGCCCCTGACCACCGGAAGGAGCACCAATGCCCATGAAGGAACAGACCACCGCCCGGCACTGGCTCACCGCCGCGGTACCGAAGGCGGCACCGGCCCTCGCCACGTCCACCGTGCTGATCCTGGCCCGCATCTGGAACGCCAACGGCGCCCAGCACAGCACCGGAGACGCGTGGCTAATGGCAGTCCTCGCGGCCGGCGCGGCCATCGCCGGGAGTTCCTCCGCAGCGGGGTTCAACGGCGACGGCACCGCGACCGCGATGGCGTTCACCGCTGCTGGCACCCTGGCGTTCGCCGGAGTCGCCGCCTACGCGGACGGCCTGCCGCTGCCGCTGCTGCTGTGGGCAATCGCCACTGTGCTGGCCTACACGCTGGCCGCCCGCTACTGGCGCATCGACCGGCGGGAAGCCCTCACCTACGACCGCCGCACAGTCGAGCGGCACGAGGACCACCGGCACATCGAAACCGTCGAGGTGATCCGCGCACGGGCGCAGGTCGAAAGCGCGCAAGCCGGGGGCGCCTACGCCACCGCGCTGGCCGCAGCCCTCACCGCCCGCGCCGCCCTGCCCGGCTTCGACCCGGCGGCGCTAGCCGCATCCGGGCTGCCGGAACTGCCGCCCGCACCTGAGGAGTACACGGCATGAGCGCTGTCCTATGGCCGGTCGCCGGTCACATCGTCGCAGACCTGAACACCGTCAATGGCACGGGTGAGCACGAGACCGCGATGCGGCTGATCAAGGTGGTGGAGGAAGCGGGCGAGGCGTCCGCCGCCTACATCGGCATGACCGGCCAGAACCCCCGCAAGGGCACCACCCACACCCGCACGGACGTCGCCGACGAACTGTGTGACGTCATCATCGCCGCTGCGGTGGCGCTGCACTCCTTCACCGCCACCCCACCGGCCGTCCTGGAGGCCAAACTCAACGCTGCGGCGCGGCGCTTGACCGCCCACCCCGCCGCTCTCACCCGCGCCGGGCTGCCCGAACTGACCGCAGCCGACCCTGACAGGAACTGGTGACCGGCATGGTGATGCCTGGCGCGTACGCCGATGCCCCGACGATCATCCGTGAAATCAACGTAGTCCTGCACCTGGTCGCAGCGCTCCGGGTCGCATCGACCCCGGAGCGGGTGCGGGAGCTGCAACTGCGCAAAGCCGCACTCCTGGACCGCATCGCCCTCAAGACCCCGGACGACACCGACGCGGCCGACGTCGCCGGGGACGCAGCCATAGAGCTGATGCGCTTGGACCACGGGCCGGTACAGACCCCGGCCGAACTGACACCGACCCTGCCCGGCATCGCAGCCCGCGGCTATGTCCGCGACCAGTACGCCGCGTACTCCGACGGGCTGCCCGTCACCTGAATGTGCCCGGGGCGGTCGCCTCTCGCCAAAGACCGCGACCGCCCCGGCTTCTCCGTCCCTTCGAAGAAACAGGAGAACCCCCAGCATGACCCATCAAGCCTTTCTCCGGCGATCCCGCCGGCCCCGCTTACTAGACGCCTACGGCTGCCAGGGCGGCGCCGGCAAGGGCTATGACGATGCCGGGTTCGACGTGACCGGCCTCGACCTGCACCCGCAGCCCCTCTACCCCTTCACCTGCATCCAGGGCGACGCGGTCGCGTTCATCCGCAAGCACGGGGCAGAGTTCGCCGCGATCCATGCGTCGCCGCCGTGCCAGCACGACAGCGATTGCCAGCGCCTCCAGGGCCGCGATCATCCGGACCTGATCGCCCCCACCCGTGCCGCGCTGGAGTCCACGGGGCGGCCGTGGGTGATGGAGAACGTCAAGGGCGCCCGGCTCAAGCTGCGCGAGCCGGTGATGCTGTGCGGGGCGATGTTCGGGCTGGAGACCTACCGGCACCGGTACTTCGAGACCGGTGGCGGCTTCACCCTCGCCGCTCCCGCCCATCCCGCCCACACCGCACCGCAGGCCAAGATGGGCCGCCCCGTGCCGCCCGGCTGGTACGGGCAGTACGTCGGGAACTTCTCCGGCGTCGACCTGGCCCGCCGCGTCATGGGCGTGCCCTGGATGAACCGCGACGGCATCCGCGAATGCATCCCACCCGCCTACAGCCAGTACATCGGCCGCGCCCTCGCCCGGTTCCTGTCCGTACAGGCGGTGGCCGCATGAGCACGCACCTGCTCAGGGCCGCGCTGGAAGCCGCCGCACGCGACTGGTACGTCATCCCGCTCCGCCCCGGCGACAAGCCCCCCGCCCTACACGGCGAAACACAGTGCCCCGGCACCGGGGACTGCGCGAACGGGCACCGCAAGTGGGAGCAGCGCGCCACCACCGACCCCGACCGCATCCGGCAGGCGTGGAGCATGGGCGCGTTCAACGTCGGGATCGCTACCGGCCCGTCCGGGCTGGTCGTGGTGGATCTCGACATGCCCAAACCGAAAGACCCGAAGGGCACGCCGTCCGGCGTGACGACCTTCAAGGCGCTCTGCGAGCGCGCCGGACACCCCGTCCCCACCACCTACCGGACCCGGACCGCGAGCGGTGGACAGCACCTGTACTTCACCAACCCGGACAGGGCCCGGCTGGGCAGCACGCACAACGAACGCCTGAAGATCGACACCCGGGCATGGGGCGGACAGGTCGTCGCCCCCGGCAGCATCACCCCGCACGGCGCGTACACCGTGCTGGACGTGCTGCCAGTCGCACCGTTCCCGGTCTGGCTCCGGGAGGCCCTGTACCCGCCTCGCAAGGCCCCACGGCCCGTCGCGGTGAGCCTGCCGACCACGACAGACCGGTATGCGCGCGTCGTGCTGGAACGGGAAGCCGCCGCTGTGGCTGGCGCTCACGAGGGCGGGCGGGAAGCGGAGTTGTTCCGTGCCGCGCGGGCCATGGGCCGGTTCGTGGCCTGGGGCGATCTCGACCGCAACGCCGTGGAAGAGGCTTTTCAGGTCGCGGGCGAGTCCACCGGGCTGCCGGCGTCCCAGTGCCGCTCGACGCTGCGCAGCGCCCTGGACTGGTCGATTCGCACTGCTCAGCCCCGGAGGACGGCATGAGCACCCCACAAACCCCCGGGCTGAAAAGCCAGCAGCTCAGCCTCACCGGGCCCGCGGACGCACCCATGCCCCCGCCGACCACCGGGCGGGCGGTAGTTGCCCGAAAGTCGCCGGCCGCAGGCCGTCCTTTCAAGTCTGTTGGCTTTGACCTTCGCACCCCGGCCGCCGGGCCCGCGTGGGTGGTGGCGTGGATCCACATCGTGGCCCCGGAGTACTACACGGAGCGCGTAGCCGCGCACGCGTGGTGCGCGTGCGGATTCGAGCGCCGCGCCACCACCCGCCGCGGCGTCCTGCGCGTGGTGGAACAGCACGTCGCGCACCGCACCCAATGCCCGCTCCGCAACCCTGCCGAAGGGAGGCAGGCCGCATGAACACCCACCCCGTGGACGACGCCGACCTGTGGACCGCGTTCCCCGCCGTAGACACACCCGACACCGTGCCCGCCGATGCCCCGTGGGAGGACCCGCTCCCACTCAAACGGCGCCGCGTACTGCCCGATTTCCCCGTCACGGCATTCCCCGCATGGCTGCGGGACTTCACCGCCGCCGTAGCCGAGGAAACTCAGACCCCCGTGGACCTGGCCGGGTGCGTGGCCCTGGCGGTACTGGCCACCGCCGCCGGCGGCCGGTCCGTAGTGCACGTCCGCGGACGCTGGCGCGAACCCACGAACCTGTTCACCGTGTGCGCCCTGCCCCCCGGCAACCGCAAATCCGCCGTATTCGCCGCGATGAGCGACCCGCTCTACGAAGCAGAAAAGGAACTCAAAGCACAGGCGATGCCCGCGATCATCGAAGCCACCCTGACCGCGAAACTCGCCGAAGACGCGGCAGACAAGGCCACCCGCAAGGCCGCCGCAGCCTCCGGGACGGGCCGGGATCAACTCATCGCCGAAGCGGTCGGTATGGCCCAAGCCGCCGAATCCCTCAGCATCCCGCCCGAACCTCAACTGCTCGCCGACGACGCCACCGCAGAAACCATCACGTCGCTGATGGCTGATCAAGGCGGACGGATCTCGCTCATGTCTGCGGAAGGCGAGATCTTCGACATCATCGCCGGGCGCTACTCCGGCGCCCCCAACATGGGCCCCTTCCTGGCCGGGCACGCAGGGGACCGGCTGCGCGTCAACCGGCAGACCCGCAAGGAGTACATCGACCATCCCGCGCTCACCATGGGCCTGTCGGTGCAACCGGCCGTCCTGGACGGCATGGCCAAGATCAAGGGAGCCAAGGGCCGCGGACTCCTCGGCAGGTTCCTGTACTCCCTGCCGGAATCCCTCCTCGGGCAGCGCAAGACACTGCCCGAACCGGTGACCGAAGCCGTTGCGGACGCGTACGAACGCAACGTCGTCACGCTCACGCTGTCCCTGGCGGGCTGGACCGACCCCGCCCTCCTTCAGCTCACCCCGGACGCCGACACGGTCCTGCAGGGCTTTCAAGAGCGCTTGGAGCCCAAACTTGCCGCGCGCGGCGGGTCGCTGGGGCACATCTCCGACTGGGCCTCCAAACTCCCCGGCGCCGCTGTCCGGATCGCCGGACTCCTGCACCTGGCCGAACACCTCGACCGCGGCCACAACCAACCCGTCACTGCCGACACCATGAACGCCGCGATCACGCTGGCCGACTACTTCGCCGGCCACGCGCTCGCGGTATTCGACCGCATGGGCGCCAACGAAGCCGCCGACCGCGCCCGCACCGTCCTGGACGTACTGCGCGCCAACCACTGGCCCGAAGTCAGCAAACGCGACCTGTTCGCCAAGGTCAGCCGCGCCGAGTTCCCCGCGGTCACCGACCTGGACGCGGCCCTGAACGTGCTGGAAGACCACGGCTACGTACGCGCCCAAGCCGTCTCCCGCACCACCGGCCGTGGCCGACCGCCCTCACCCCGCTACAGCGTCCACCCCTACCTGACCGACCCCGAAGCCTGACCCGCCGCCGCAGAAACCGCAGAATACGCAGAAATACTCCGCACGACCCCTGACCTGCACACACGCGCCACCACCCATCACGGCGGGCGCCGCCGCAGAAACCCCGGAAACTCCCGCAGAAATAGCCCGGCCCACCGCCCCACCGCCGGGGCAGCCACCCGGCACGGCACCCACCCGGTTATTTCTGCGGGACTTCCGCGGGTTTCTGCGGCTCAGCGCCCGCCCGCCTGCGAGGCGCCATCACCGCAGGTCAGCACCCCATCGCGGATTTCTGCGGATTCTGCGGTTTCTGCGGCGGCCCCGGCCCTCCAACAACTCTCGATCGCTCCGAGGAGGCACCACCCGTGAGCACCACCACCCGCAAGCGCCGTGCCCCGGCTGACGAACTCCTGTTCCTGACCGATGTCCTCGAAGAACTCGGCATCACCCGCGCCACCTGGTATCGCTGGCGCAATCGCGGCCTCTGCCCGACCACTCGCCGCCTCAACGGCCGCCTGCGTATCTGGCGCAGCGACCTGGACGCCTTCCTCGCCGACATGGAGGTGGTGTAGTGGAGTTGAGCTACACCGTCCGCATCTGGAGCATCCGCAAGCGCCCCTATCGCAAGCCCTTCCAACTCCGCTGGCAGGTCGGGACCCGCCCGCACTCCGAGTCGTTCCTGACCGTGGGACTCGCGGAGAGCCGGCGTGCCCAGCTCTTCACAGCGGCACGTGCCGGCGAGGCGTTCGACGTGGAGAGCGGCCTCCCCACGTCGATGCTCAAGGACCAGGAAGTGTCCTGGTACGCCCACGCACGGCTGTACATCGGCATGAAATGGCCCCACGCGCCGGCGTCCACCCGCAGGACCCTCGCCGAAGCCATGGCCAGCGTCATGCCTGCCCTGGTCAGGGACACCAAGGGCATGCCGGACGTGAACGCCGCACGGACCGCCCTCTACGGCTGGGCTTTCAACGTGAAGCGCTGGGGCGAGGAACCGCCGCGCGACGTAGCGGCAGCCCTCGCATGGTTCGAGCGCAAGTCCCTGCCGGCCTCTGCGCTCGCAGACAGGATGCTCGTGCGGCAGGCGCTGGACGCGCTGACGTTGAAGCTTGATGGCGGCACTGCGGCGGCTTCCACGATCCGCAGGAAGCGGGCCATCTTCCACAACTCCCTGGTCTACGCGGTGGACGCCGGACACCTGAAGGACAACCCGCTCCCGCAGGTCCGCTGGACCATGCCCGAAAAAGTGGAGGATGAACTCGACCCCGAGTGCGTGCCCAGTCCGGAACAAGCGGAGATCCTGCTCGCAGCAGTCCGGGATCAGAGCGCCCGTGGTCGGCGCCTGGCCGCGTTCTTCGGCTGCATCTACTACGCCGCAGCGCGACCCGCAGAGGTCATCGGGCTGCGGCTGAGGGACTGCGATCTGCCCCGGCGCGGCTGGGGCTCCCTGCGGCTGCGCGAGACCCGTCCGCGGTCCGGTTCGGCTTGGACGGACTCGGGCGAGGCTCACGACACGCGGGGGCTCAAGCACCGGCCACGGAAGGCCGTGCGTCCGGTCCCGATCCCGCCCGAACTGGTGGCCATGCTGCGCTGGCATGTGACCGCCTTCGGGGTGGCGCCGGACGGACGGATCTTCCAGACCTCCCGCGGCGGGCTCATCCAGGACACCGGATATGGGGAGGTCTGGGCCGTGGCGAGGGAGGCGCTCTCCGTCGCTGAGCGGGAATCCGGGTTGGCGAAGCGTCCGTATGACCTGCGGCATGCGGCTGTGTCCACCTGGCTCAGTTCCGGGGTGGAGCCGCAGCTCGTGGCGAAGCGGGCCGGCCACAGCGTCGCGGTGCTGTTCCGGGTCTACGCGAAGTTCCTCGGCAACGGTGACGACGCTGCCAACGCGAAGATCTCTGCTCGCCTGCGGCAGGGGCGGACTCCCCCAGCCTGAGCCCCGTCCACGGATCGGGCGTATCCGCAGGTCGGCCCCGGAAATCCCGTCCACAGCCCGTCCACACGGAGCGAGATTCAGCGTGTGATCTCGACAACAAGCGAGACAGTTGGAGGCCCTGACGGGACAACGAAAAACGGCCCCTGGTCTACGTTTCCGCAGATCAGGGGCCGTTCTGTTAGACCGTGGCGGCGCCAGGGTTCGAACCTGGGTAGGCTGAGCCGGCAGATTTACAGTCTGCTCCCTTTGGCCACTCGGGCACACCGCCAGGGAAGTCGCCGCAGATCACATTTGAGAGCGGTCTGTGGCAACGACGTAAACGATACCTGATGTGCGGGGGTGGTTCGCCACCTCATTGATCAGTGTTCGGGGCGGGTGCGGTGGCTAGGCTGGGAGGGCGGTCCGGAGACGGGTCGCGGTACTGACGGATCACAGCCAAGGAGCCAACTCAAGATGGCCGACTCCAGTTTCGACATCGTCTCGAAGGTCGAGCGGCAGGAGGTCGACAACGCCCTCAACCAGGCCGCGAAGGAAATCTCGCAGCGCTACGACTTCAAGAACGTCGGGGCCTCGATCGACTGGTCGGGCGAGAAGATCCTGATGCAGGCGAACTCGGAGGAGCGCGTCAAGGCGATCCTCGACGTTTTCGAGACCAAGCTGGTCAAGCGCGGGATCTCGCTCAAGTCGCTGGACGCCGGTGAGCCGCAGCTCTCCGGCAAGGAGTACAAGATCTTCGCCTCGATCGAGGAGGGGATTTCGCAGGACAACGCCAAGAAGGTCGCGAAGATCATCCGCGATGAGGGCCCGAAGGGCATCAAGGCGCAGGTCCAGGGCGACGAGCTGCGGGTCAGCTCGAAGAGCCGGGACGATCTGCAGGCCGTTCAGGCGCTGCTCAAGGGCAAGGACTTCGATTTCGCGCTGCAGTACGTGAACTACCGCTGACCCGTTGGGGGAAGCGGTGGGGTGGATGAGGGCGGCCGCCGGGGGGAACTCCGGTTGCCGCCCTCACCTCGTTCCGGGGCGTTGCCGGACGGCGCGCGGGGAGGCGCCCAGTTCGCGGCGGCAGGCCTTGTTGAAGGCCTGGAGGTCGGCGATGCCGACCGAGGCGGCGACCGCCGCGATGGAGAGCGTCGACTCGACGAGCAGGTGGCGCGCGCGTTCCAGGCGGCGGCGCCGGATGTAGGTGACGACGGTGTCCCCGGTCGCGGCGCGGAAGAGGCGCGTGAGGTGGTTGTGCGAGACGCCGGCCGCGCGGGCGATGCCGGGGACCGTCAGCGGGTCGGCGAGGTGCGACTCGATGTGGGCGATGGCGGCGGCCACGGCGGGGTGCGGGCCGTCGGACGCGGCGGGGGCGGTGAGGTGGGCCACCCGCCACAGGACGGCCCAGATCTCGGCCGCCGTCCTGGCGGGCGCGGCCGGCTGCGCGGCCACGGCCTGCAGCATCAGCGCGGAGAGCATGGGCAGTTGGGCGCCCGCGTCCTGGAGGACGGGGACGCTGCGCGGCTCGCCCGCCTCCGGGATGCGCAGGTGGGCGTAGAGGTGTTCGGAGCGGCCGCGGTAGCGGTACCTGACGGTCGCGCCGGGCGGTACGAGGCTGACGCGGCCGGGCCGGATGGCGTGCGGGGTGCCGTCGACGGTGAGGTCGGCCGTGTACCGGTAGAGGTGCAGCTGCCACAGGTCGGGGAGCCGGAAGACGTCGGTGTGGCCGGCGGGGCCGTGGACCCCGACACCGAGGTTCACCACCCGGGGCGGCTCGTCGAGGTGGAGAGCGACGGCTTCCATGGTGAAAACGTACCAGCAGTGGTGAGTGGGACCCACGCGCCGCCTGGGCCTTCCTCCCTACCGTTGACGCATGGGAACCAGCAACCTTCTGAATTCCGTCCAGATGGCGCGCTTCGTCGCGCACGGCTCGCTGCGCATGGACGCGGTGGTGCCGCAGGAGATGAACGAGCGGGCGATGGGCGTCCTGGCCGCCGGGATGCCGGACGTTCCGTACGGGACGCCGCTGGAGGAGGCGTACGCGCCGGGGTCGTTCGCCCGCGAGCTCGTCGGACTCCCGGTGGTGGCGGGCGCGTTGCGCAGCCTCGTGGGCCCGGGGCCGACCGTCGACCACCACGCGGTGCACATCCGGCAGCCGCGGGACGGGGAGGCGCAGCCGCTGCACGCGGACGCGATCATCGACGTCCGCCCCGACGCCTTCGACGTGCAGCTCATGTACTACCCGCAGGCGGTGACGCTGGAGATGGGCGGCACGCTGAGCGTGCCCGGCAGCCATCTGCGGCGCACGAACGAGAGCGACACCGGCCGCTACCAGAACCTGCGCGGGCAGACGCGGCTGGTGTGCCCGGCGGGGACCGTGGTCTTCCTGCACCACGGCCTCTGGCACGGCGGACGGCGCAACGACAGCGACGTCGCGCGCTACATGTTCAAGATCCGGTTCAACCCGACCGTGCGGCAGCTGCGGCTGTGGGACACCGGCGACCTCGCCGACCCGGCGGTCGCCGCCGAGCTGGGCACGGGCTTCCCCTGGTACGAAGCGGCCGCCGCCCGGCTGGAGTTCCACAACCGGATCAAGCTGTGGCGGGCGCTGACCGGAGACAGAACGTACGACATGGACCACTGGATGACGCGGGTCGCCAACCGGCCGCAGCGCGTCGTCCCCGCCGATTCGAGGAGCCACGCATGACCACCACCAGCACCCTGCGCCAGCGAGTCCTGGTGCTGTACCTCGCCACCTCCGCGCTGGACTCCCGGGTCGTGGGCTGGTCCGCCTACGACGGGACGGGGGCCACGTCGCCGACGACCGGGGACAGCGACGAGCCGCCGTACGGAACGGGGGTGGCCGCGCTGTGCGACGGCTGGCGGCTGATCCAGGCGGCGCAGCTGATCCCGCCGTATCCGGGGCATGAGTACGACACGTCGTTCCTGCGGCACGAGTTCCTGTTCGAGCGGCTCGTCGACACCGCGCGTTAGCCGGTCGCCCGGCCCGCGCGCTGTGTCACGCGCTGGGCCGCCCCACCGGAGCGGTGCGGCTCAGCGCGTGGCGAACGGCCGGTCCGTCGGGACGATCTCCCGGCCGAGCGGGAGCAGCGAGAGCGGGATCATCTTGAAGTTCGCGATGCCGAACGGGATGCCGATGATCGTCAGGCACAGGGCGATCCCGGTCACGATGTGGCCCAGCGCCAGCCACCAGCCGGCGAACACGATCCAGACGATGTTGCCGAGGAGCGAGCCCGCTCCGGCGTCCCGGCGTTCCACCGTGGTGCGGCCGAAGGGCCACAGGGCGTAGTTGGCGATGCGGAAGGACGCCACGCCCCAGGGGAACGTGATGATGAGGATGCAGCAGATCAGGCCCGCGATGGCGTAGGCGAGCGCCATCCAGACACCGCAGAGCACGAGCCAGATGATGTTCAGGATCGTCTTCATGGGCGGTGACCTGCCATTTGTTCGAGGCGCGCGATGCGCTCGGCCATCGGGGGGTGGGTGGAGAACAGTTTCGACGTGGTGCCGGGCCGGAACGGGTTCGCGATCATCATATGGCTGGCGGTCTCGAGGCGCGGCTCGGGCGGCAGCGGCAGCTGCTTGGTGCCCGCGTCCAGCTTGCGCAGCGCGCTGGCGAGGGCGAGGGGGTCGCCGGTGAGGCGGGCGCCGGAGGCGTCGGCCTCGTACTCGCGGGAGCGGCTGACGGCGAGCTGGATGACGGAGGCCGCGAGCGGGCCGAGGATCATCAGCAGCAGCATGCCGAGGATGCCGGGGCCGTCGTCGTCGTTGGACCGGCCGACCGGGATCAGCCAGGCGAAGTTGACGAGGAACATGACGACGGAGGCGAGCGCGCCGGCGACGGACGAGATGAGGATGTCGCGGTTGTAGACATGGCTCAGCTCGTGGCCGATCACGCCGCGCAGCTCGCGTTCGTCGAGGATCTGCAGGATGCCGTCGGTGCAGCAGACCGCCGCGTTGCGCGGATTGCGTCCGGTGGCGAAGGCGTTGGGCGCTTCGGTGGGCGAGATGTACAGCCGCGGCATGGGCTGTCGCGCGGCTGTGGAGAGCTCGCGGACCAGGCGGTAGAGCGCGGGCGCCTCGAATTCGCTCACGGGGCGGGCGCGCATCGCGCGTAGAGCCAGCTTGTCGCTGTTCCAGTACGCGTAGGCGTTGGTGCCGATCGCGATGACGAGCGCGACAATGAGCCCCGTACGGCCGAAGAAACTGCCGATGACGAGGATGAGTGCGGACAGACCGCCGAGGAGTACGGCGGTCTTCAGCCCATTGTGCCGGCGGTGCACGGTGCGCCCTCCAGGGTGTGCGGCGGGGGAACCTTCTCCCCTCTTAGGAGAACCTCCTGTACTGGTCAACGCCACCGGAGGGCCGCTGGTTCCCTTGTGCACACGCCCCGGGCGGGGTCAGAGCAGCGCCCCCGAGGCGTAGCGGAGGACCAGCTGGGGGACGCCGGAGAGCACGATGCCGAGGGCCGCGGTGAGGGCGATCGCCGCGACGAGCGGGGCGGGCGTACGGGTGGCGGGGGCCGTCGCGACCGCCGCTCCCGCAGCGGGTCCCGTCACCGATCCGGGTTCCGGCTTCGCGAACAGGATCGCGGTCCAGCGCAGGTAGTAGACGAGGGCGATGACCACGTTGACGGCCATGACGACGGCCAGCCAGGCCGGTCCCGTGCCGACGATCGACGAGAAGACCGCGACCTTGGCGAAGAGTCCGATGACACCCGGCGGCAGCCCGGCCAGGCAGAGCAGGAAGAACGCCAGCGCCAGGGCCGTCAGCGGGCGGGTCGTGTACAGCCCCCGGTAGTCGGTCAGGCGGTTGGCGGGGGCCGTTCTGGCGACCAGGGCGGCCACGGCGAAGGCGCCGAGGTTCACGGCCGCGTACATCAGGGCGTACGCGACGGTGGTGCCGATCTGGTGCTCCGGGTCGTCGGAGTACGCGGCCGCCGCGATCGGCACCAGCAGGTAGCCCGCCTGGCCGATGGAGGACCAGGCCAGCAGCCGGACCGCGCTGTGCGCGTACCCGGCCCGCTGGCGCAGCGCGGCGACGTTGCCGACCGTCATCGTCAGGGCGGCCAGTACGGCGACGACCGGGCCCCAGACGTCGGCGTACGGCTCGAACGCGATCACGGTGACGAGGATGAGGCCGGAGAAGCCCGCGGCCTTTCCGACGACGGAGAGGTACGCCGCGATCGGCAGGGGCGCGCCCACGTAGGTGTCGGGAACCCAGAAGTGGAAGGGCGCGGCGGCGAGCTTGAAGGCGAAGCCCACGAGGGTGAGGACCGCGCCGACCTTGGCGAGCGTCGCGAGCTGCGGCTCCACGTCCCCCAGGCCGTCCGCGACGGACGCCAGGTGGAGGGTGCCGGTGGCCGCGTACACGAAGCTGACGCCCAGCAGGGTGACGGCGGTCGCGGCCACGGAGGAGAGGAAGAACTTGAGCGCGGCCTCGGACGAGAGCCGGTCGCCGCGTTTGATGCCGACGAGCGCGAAGGCGGGCAGCGTCGTGACCTCGAGGGCGACGACCAGGGTCGCCAGGTCCCGGGAGGCGGGCAGCAGCGCGGCTCCGGCGGCCGAGGACAGCAGCAGGAACCAGTACTCGCCGGCCGGGTACTTCTCCATGTCGTGCAGGGAGAGCAGCGCCGTCAGCAGCGCGCCGCCGATGATGAGGAGCTGGACGACGACCGTGAAGTGGTCGGCCACGTAGGAGCACTCGCCGGCGTCGACGGTGAGGCAGAACGTCTTGCGGTGGCCCGCCCGCAGGGGGCCGAGCGCGAGCGCGGCCAGGGCGAGGCCGGCGACGGCGGCCCAGCCCAGCAGGGCCTTCCGCTCCTTGGGGAGGAAGAGGTCGGCGACCAGCACGACGAGCGCGACGGCCGCGGGGATCGCCGCCGGGGCGATGGCGATCCAGTCGACGGACTGCACGAGGGAGGTGACGGGGTCGGCGGCGAGAGGGCCGGTGGCGGCGGGGATGCTCATCAGCTGCCTCCGAGGAGCGAGCGCACGGCCGGGTCGGTGAGGCCGAGGAGGGCCGCGGGCCACAGGCCGGCGAGGACGGTGAGGGCGGCGAGCGGGGTCCAGGCGGCGAACTCGTAGCCGTGGACGTCGGACAGGAGCGGCTGCCCGGACTCCGCGGTGTCCTTGTTCCCCATGCAGACGCGGCGGACGACGGCCAGCAGGTACGCGGCGGTGAGCAGGGTGCCGAACGCGGCGACCGCCGTGAACACCAGGTAGGTGGGGCGGCTGAGCCCGTCGGCGGGTTTGAAGGCGCCGAACATGGCGAGCATCTCGCCCCAGAATCCGGCCAGTCCGGGAAGGCCGAGGGAGGCGACGGCGGCGAAGGCGAGCAGCCCGCCGAGGCGGGGCGCCCTGCCGTACAGGGCGGCGCCGTTCTCCCCGGTGAGGCGGTCGAGGTCGCTCGTCCCGTAGCGGTCCTTGATGGCGCCCACCAGGAAGAAGAGCAGGCCGGTGATGAGCCCGTGGGCGACGTTGGCGAAGAGCGCGCCGTTCACACCGGTCGGGGTGAGGGTCGCGATGCCGAGCAGCACGAAGCCCATGTGGCCGACGGAGGAGTAGGCGATGAGGCGCTTCAGGTCGCCGCCCGCGCCCTTGCGGACCAGCGCGAGGCAGATGAGGGACCCGTAGACGATGCCGACGACGGCGAACGCGGCCAGGTAGGGCGCGAAGGTGTGCATGCCGTCCGGGGCGACGGGCAGCGCGATGCGGACGAACCCGTAGGTGCCCATCTTGAGCATGACGCCGGCCAGCAGCACGGAGCCGACGGTGGGCGCGGCGGTGTGGGCGTCCGGGAGCCAGCTGTGCAGCGGCCACATCGGGGCCTTGATCGCGAAGCCGATGCCGATGGCGAGGACGGCGAGCAACTGCGTGGAGTGACCGAGCGATGACCCGTTGTCAGTGGCGAGTGTCACCATGTCGAATGTGCCCGCTTTCACCCCGATGAGCAGCAGGCCCAGCAGCATGATCACGGACCCGAGGAGGGTGTAGAGGATGAAGCGCAGCGAGGCCGCCTCGCGGCCGGCGCCGCCCCAGCGGGCGATGAGGAAGTACATCGGGACGAGGACGGTCTCGAAGGCCAGGAAGAAGAGCATGAGGTCCAGCACGGCGAAGGTGCCGAGCGTGCCCGCTTCCAGCACCAGGAGGAGGCCGACGAACGCCTTGGGTGAAGGACCCGCGGGCATTTTGAAGTAGCTGTAGAGCGCGCAGAGGAAGGTCAGCAGCGCGGTCAGGACGAGGAGGGGGAGCGAGATGCCGTCGACACCGAGGTGGATGTGGATGTTGAGGGCGGGGATCCACTTGAGGTCCGTGGAGGCCTGCATCGTCGCCGGGTGGTCGTGGTCGAAGCCGGCCGCGAGGACGATCGCGAGGATCAGTACGGCGCCGGTGACCGTCACGCCGTGGCGGAGCACGGCCTGGTCCGGGTTGCGTCCCTTGAGGCCGGGCGGCGCCGGGAGCAGGGCTCCGGCGGCGCCGAGCAGGGGCAGGACGACGATGCCTGCGAGCACGTACTGGAGGGCGGTGTCGTTCACGGCTCACGCTCCGACGGCGACGAGGACGGCGAGTACGACGGCACCGGCCAGCAGCGCGCTGAGATAGGTCTGGACATTTCCGGTCTGGGCGCGCCGGACGGCCGCGCCGAGCAGGCGTGGGCCCGCGCCCGCTCCCCGTACGTAGGTCTCGATGACCTCGCGGTCGAGGAAGCGGACGAGGTTCGCGGCGGCGAGCACCGGGCGGACGAAGAGCGCCGTGTAGACGGCGTCGAGGTGGAAGCCGTGCGCCGCGTGGCGGTGCAGGCGGCCGAGGAGCAGCCTGCCCGGGTCGGCCGGGTCGTCGGACGCGGCGATGTCGCCGTAGACGGCGGTGTGGGCGGCGATGGCGGTCGCCTCCGCCTCGGCGGGCTCGGCGTGCGCGTCGGCGCCGACCGCGCCGAGCGGGGCGGCGGACCGGCGGGCGGCGCCGGCCGTCCAGGCGCCGTAGGTGACGAGAACGCCGACGAGGGCGAGACCGATGCCGAGGACGGAGGTGAGGAGGGTCGGTTTGAGCTCGTTGCCGTCGAACCACTGCGGGAGGTCGAAGACCCGCGGTACGAGGGAGACCATGCCGAACGCGACGGTGGGGACGGCGAGTACCCACAGGACGGCGTTCATGATCACGGGCTCGCGGCCGTGGTCGGCGGCGCGGGGGCCGCTGCCCCGGAAGGCGAGCAGGAAGAGCCGGGTGGCATAGCCGGCGGTGAGCACGGCGGTGATCAGCCCGGCGGCCAGCACGGTCCAGCCGACCGCCGGCGGCACGCCGTCGGTGTGGCCGCCGGAGGCGTGCTCGGCGGCGCGCAGGACCGATTCCTTGGAGAAGAAGCCGGAGAAGGGGGGCAGGGCGGCGAGGGCCGCCAGGGCGATGCCCATCGTCCACATGGCGTCGGGGGCGCGCTTGCCGAGATCGCCCATGCGGGACATCGCCGACAGCGAGTTGGTGCCGGCCGCGTGGATGACCACGCCCGCGCCGAGGAAGAGCAGCGCCTTGAAGGCGCCGTGGGACAGGAGGTGGAAGACGGCGGCGCTGCGGTCGCCCACGGCGAGCGCGCCGGCCATGTAGCCGAGCTGGCCGATCGTGGAGTAGGCCAGAACGCGTTTGATGTCGTCCTGGGCGAGGGCCGCGAGACCCGAGCCGATCATGGTGACGGCTGCCATCACGGCGAGGACCGTGAGCGCGGCCGCGCTGGCGGCGAAGACGGGCAGCAGCCGGGCGACGAGGTAGATGCCGGCCGCGACCATGGTCGCGGCGTGGATCAGCGCGGAGACCGGCGTCGGGCCGGCCATCGCGTCGGGCAGCCAGGTGTGCAGCGGGAACTGGGCGGACTTGCCCGCGACTCCGGCGAGCAGCAGCAGCGCGATGAGCGTCGGGTGCTGCAACTGGCCGTGGGTGGCGGCGGTGAGGATCCCGTTGATGCGGAAGGTGCCCGCGTCGGTGGCGAGCGCGAAGACGCCGATGATGAAGGGGACGTCGCCGAGCTTGGTGACGAGGAACGCCTTCATGGACGCCGCGCGGGCGACCTCGTTCTCCCAGTAGTGGCCGACCAGGAAGTACGAGCAGATGCCCATGATCTCCCAGCCGACCAGCAGCACCATCAGATCGCCCGAGTAGACGACCAGGAACATGGCGGCGGTGAAGAGGGAGACCAGGGCGGCGTAGGAGGAGTAGCGGGGGTCGTCCCGCAGGTACGCCGTCGAGTAGAGCTGGACGCAGGTGGCGACGAGGCCGACGAGCACCGCGATCAGGACGGCGAAGCCGTCCAGGTACAGGGCGAGGTCGATGGGGACCGAGCCGGTCGGGGTGAGCAGGGTCGCGGCAGCGGTGGGCGCGCCGCTGCCCTGCCGCACGGCGACGATCGCGGCCAGCGCGAAGGCCGCCAGGGTCGGCAGTACGGCGAGCGGCCGGACGAATCCGGGGGCGCGCCGGCCCAGCAGCAGTCCGGCGGCAGCGCCGAGGAACGGCAGCAGCGGGACCAGCGCGGCAAGGGTCGGGAGGGTCACGCGGTGGCCTCTGCCTTCTCGTCTGCCGCCGCGTCCGGCGTGCCGTCCTGGCCGGTCCGGTCGGGTCCGGCGGGTCCGGTCTCGGCGAGGTCGGTGAGCTTGTCGATGTCGGAACTGCCGCGGTTGCGGTAGACGAGCAGCACGATCGCCAGGCCGATGCCGATCTCGGCGGCGGCGATGGTGATCGTGAAGAGCGTCAGCGCCTGGCCGGCGTGCAGGGTGTCGCGGAGCCAGACGTCGAACGCGACGAGGTTGAGGTTCACCGCGTTCAGCATCAGTTCGACGGACATCAGGACGAGGATCGCGTTGCGGCGGCCGAGCACGCCGTACAGCCCGACGGAGAAGAGGAGGACGGCGAGCACGGCGGGATAAGCGAGGTGCATCAGCTCTCCTTGTCCGGGCTGTACTGGTCCTGGTCCTGGCTCTGGTCCTGGCTCTGGTCCTGGCTCTGGTCCTGGCTCTTGCGCGACAGCACGATGGCTCCGACCAGGGCGGCGAGCAGCAGCACCGACAGCGCCTCGAACGGCAGCACCCAGTGCTGGAAGAGGGACTGCCCGGTGGCCTTCGTGGAGCCCTGGACCGGTCCGTCCAGATCGATCCACGTGGTGCGGAAGGCGTCGACCACCACCCAGACCAGGGTGATCGCGGAGGCGGCCGCCACGATGACGGCGACCCAGCGGTTGTCCGAATCCGCGTCCGGGGAGCGGCCGATGGGAGCGCGGGTGAGCATCAGCCCGAACAGGATCAGGACGACGACGGAACCGACGTAGATCAGCACCTGCACCCAGGCGATGAACTCCGCCGTCAGCAGCAGGTACTCGACGGCGATCCCGCCGAGCGCGACCACCAGCCACAGCGCGGCGTGCACCAGCTGCTTGGTGATGACGGAGACCAGGGCGGCGCCGAGGGTGGCGATCCCGACGAGGACGAAGGCGATCTCGACCCCGGTCGGGGAGAGGAATCCGGAGGGCGCCGCGGCCTCGGCTGCGAGGCTCATGCGCCGCCCTCCTGCTCAGTCTGCTCAGTCTGCTGCGTCTGCTGCGCCTGCTGCGCGGCGATGAGCTTGTCCGCCGCCTTGCGGGCGGCGGCGATCTCCTTGGGCTCCTCGGCGGCGGGGTCGAGCGCGGGCGGGGCCGGCACCGTCCACATCCAGTCGCGGAGCTTGTCGCGCTCGTGGGTCAGTTCGAGGATGTCGGTCTCGGCGTACTCGAACTCCGGCGTCCAGAAGAGTGCGTCGAAGGGGCACACCTCGATGCAGATCCCGCAGTACATGCAGAGCGAGAAGTCGATGGCGAAGCGGTCGAGCACGTTGCGGCTGCGCTCCCGCCCGCCGGGCGCGGTGGCGGGCGTCGTCTCCTTGTGGGAGTCGATGTAGATGCACCAGTCGGGGCATTCACGCGCGCACAGCATGCAGACCGTGCAGTTCTCCTCGAACAGCGCAATGACACCGCGGCTGCGGGGCGGCAGGTCGGGCTGCACGTCGGGGTACTGCGCGGTGACGGAACGGCGCGTCATCGCCTTGAGGGTGACGGCGAGGCCCTTGGCCAGGCCGTGCCCGGGAAATCGAGAGGTGCTCCCGGAGGGAGGCGTGGGAAGGGCGGGGGTGGAAGACGGGCGGGCCACTAGGAGATCACCACCTTGACGACGCCGGTGAGCGCGATCTGCGCCAGGGCGAGCGGAATGAGGACGGTCCAGGCGAGCTTCTGCAGCTGGTCCTCGCGCAGGCGCGGGTAGGTGACCCGGAGCCAGATGACGACGAAGGCGAGCACCGCGGTCTTGAGCAGCGTCCACACCCAGCCGACGCTGTCGGCCCACGGGCCGTGCCAGCCGCCGAGGAACAGCACGGTGGTCAGCCCGCACAGCACGACGATGCCGGCGTACTCCGCGAGCAGGAAGAGCGCGAAGCGCAGGCCCGTGTACTCGGTGTACGCACCGAAGATGATCTCCGAGTCGGCGACCGGCATGTCGAACGGCGGGCGCTGCAGTTCGGCCAGCCCGGCGATGAAGAAGACGAGGGCGCCGATGATCTGCCACGGCGTCCACCACCACTGGTACTGGTCGACGATCCCGGGGAGCGAGAGCGTGCCCGCCGCCATCGCGACGGAGGCGGCCGCGAGCAGCATCGGCAGTTCGTAGGCCATCAGCTGGGCGGCGGTACGCAACCCGCCGAGCAGCGAGAACTTGTTGGCCGACGCCCAGCCGGCCATCAGCGAACCCAGGACCCCGACGCCCATCACCGCGAGCACGAAGAACAGGCCCGCGTCGATGGCCTGTCCCACGAAGCCGTCCGGGCCGACCGGGATGGCGATCAGCACCAGGAGGTACGGCAGCAGCGCGACGGCCGGCGCCATCTGGAAGATCCGCCGGTCGGCGTCGGCCGGGACGATGTCCTCCTTCTGCGCGAACTTCACCCCGTCGGCCACGAGCTGGGCCCACCCGTGGAACCCGCCCGCGTACATCGGGCCGAGCCGGCCCTGCATATGGGCCATCACCTTGTGCTCGGCCTGCCCGATGATCAGCGGAAACGTAAGAAAGACGACGAGAACGGCGACGAGCCGCAGCGCGACATCGAGGATGTCGTTCACCGGGTCTGGCCTCCCTCGGGCTCGGGGTTCTCGGACGTCTCCGGAGCATCGTCCGAAGCGGGTTTCGCCGGCGCGGGCGGCGCGGGTTCCACCGGTACCGCCGGCGCGGGCGGCGCTTCCGGAGCCGGAGCGGACTCCGTCGGCGCGGCCGGTACGGGTTCCGCCGGCTGCTCGGGCTTCGCCGCCGGGGCGGCTGTCGCTCCGGCTC
>NZ_JAPVLU010000088.1 GCF_027158205.1 Streptomyces sp. H39-S7
TGTTTCGGTGGTCATAGCGTTAGGGAAACGCCCGGTTACATTCCGAACCCGGAAGCTAAGCCTTTCAGCGCCGATGGTACTGCAGGGGGGACCCTGTGGGAGAGTAGGACGCCGCCGAACAATCTTTATGGACCCTCGGTCCCGGCCTCTGCGCTGGGACCGAGGGTCTTTTTGTTTTGCCCCACCGGTGCGCGGTCACTCGGCAGGTACGAGAGACTGGCACTACAGCAGCACGAACCAAGGAGTTACGACGATGTCCAACTCGCCCGAGGATCGGTCGGATCGGCCTGAGCGCCGGGATCCGCGACAGAGCGGTGGCGACCGGGGCGGTTTCCGCACCGGCGGCCCGCGCCGCGATGGCGACCGGGCGGCCGGCGGTTTCCGCCGGGATGACCGTCGTGACGACCGACCCCGCACCGACCGTCCGAGTTCCGACCGTCCGAACTCTGATCGCCCCCGTTCGGACCGTCCGCGTGAAGACCGCCCGCGTACGGACCGCCCGAGCGGCGACCGTGGTGGCAGCTTCCGTCGCGACGACCGCGGTGGCAGTTTCCGTCGTGACGACCGCCCGCAGGGTGACCGTCCGCGTTCCGGCCCCCCGAGTGGTGACCGTGGCGGCTTCCGCCGTGACGACCGTCCCCAGGGCGACCGCCCGCGCTTCGGCGCCCCCAGCGGTGACCGTCGTGACGGCCCGCCGCGTGGCGGCTCGCGCCCCGACGACCGTGGCGGCAGTTTCCGCCGTGACGACCGCCCGCAGGGTGACCGTCCGCGTTCCGGCCCCCCGAGTGGTGACCGTGGCGGCTTCCGTCGCGATGAGCGTCCGCAGGGTGACCGCCCTCGCTACGACCGCCCGAGCGGTGACCGTCCGCAGGGCGACCGTCGTGACGGCCCGCCGCGCGGTCCGCGCCAGGACGACCGTGGCGGCAGCTTCCGTCGCGACGACCGTCCCCAGGGTGACCGTCCGCGTTCCGGCCCCCCGAGTGGTGACCGTGGCGGCTTCCGTCGCGATGAGCGTCCGCAGGGTGACCGTCCGCGTTACGACCGCCCGAGCGGTGACCGTCCGCAGGGCGACCGTCGTGACGGCCCGCCGCGCGGTCCGCGCCAGGACGACCGCGGCGGCAGCTTCCGCCGTGATGACCGTCCGCAGGGTGACCGCCCTCGCTACGACCGTCCCAGCGGTGACCGTCCGCAGGGTGACCGCCCTCGTTACGACCGTCCCAGCGGTGACCGTCCGCAGGGCGACCGTCGTGACGGCCCGCCGCGCGGTCCGCGCCAGGACGACCGCGGCGGCAGCTTCCGTCGCGACGACCGCCCCCAGGGCGACCGCCCGCGTTCCGGCCCGCCCAGTGGCGACCGTGGCGGCAGTTTCCGCCGCGACGACCGCCCGCAGGGTGACCGTCCGCGTTACGACCGCCCCAGCAGCGACCGTCCCCGCGACGACCGCCGTGACGAGCGTCCCCGCGAGGACCGGCCGCGCTACGAGCGATCCGGTGGCGACCGTCCCGCCAACGACCGTCCCAGCAGCAGCCGGCCGAGCAGTGACCGGCCGAGCAGTGACCGTCCCCGCGAGGACCGTCGTGACGGGCCGCCGCGCGGTCCGCGTCAGGACGACCGCCGTGACGCGCCCCCGCGTGGGCCGCGTCGTGACGACGACCGTGGCCAGAGCCGCCGTCCGGCGGACGACAGCCGTGGACGGTTCGAGAGCGCCGGGCGCGAGGACCGCCGTGAGGAGCGGGAGCCGGTCAAGCGGCTGCCGATCCCGGACGACGTCACGGGTCAGGAGATCGACCCGAGCGTGCGCCAGGAGCTGATGAGCCTGCCCAAGACGCTCGCCGACGACGTGGCGCGCAACCTGGTCATGGTGGCCCAGCTGCTGGACGAGGACCCGGAGGCGGCCTACGAGTACTCCAGGATCGCCCTGCGGCTCGCCTCGCGTGTCGCCGCCGTCCGTGAGGCCGCGGGCTTCGCCTCGTACGCGACCGCTCGCTACGGCGAGGCGCTCGCGGAGTTCCGCGCCACGAAGCGGATGACGGGTTCCGTGGACCTGTGGCCCGTCATGGCGGACTGCGAGCGCGGCATGGGCCGCCCGGAGCGCGCGCTGGCGATGGCGGGTGCGCCGGAGGTGCAGAAGCTGGACAAGGCCGGCCAGGTCGAGATGCGGCTCGTCGCCGCGGGCGCCCGGCAGGACATGGGCCAGCCCGAGGCCGCGGTGGTGACGCTGCAGGGCCCCGAGCTGGCGGCCAACGGCATGAACCCGTGGACCGCGCGGCTGCGGTATGCCTACGCCGACGCACTGCTCGCCGTCGACCGCAAGGCCGAGGCGCGCGACTGGGTCGCCAAGGCGGCGGAGGCCGATCAGAGCGGCAGCACCGACGCCTCCGACCGGCTCGCCGAGCTGGACGGTGTCGCGTTCGTGGACGCCCTGGGCGCGGAGCACACGGAGCAGGACCCGGCGAAGTCCGCCGCGCCGGTCGACGCGCAGGACGACGCGGACGATGACGATGCGGACGACGAGGACGAGGACGACGAGGACGAGGACGACGAGGACGAGGACGACGTCGTCATCGCCGAGGCTGAGGTCGACGTCACGGACGAGGCCGACCCGGCGTCGTTCCTGGACTCGCCGTTCAAGGAGCCCGGTACGGGCAGCACCAAGGCCTGAGCGCTCGCACGACTGAGAGGCGGCACCCGCGGACATCCGGGGGTGCCGCCTCTTTTGCGTGCCGTCCCGGGAGCCGCCCGCTCAGCCGTCAGCCCAGTGCGAGACTGCGCATGACCAGGCCCGAGGCCGGTTTCGGCCCGAAGGACGTGGACTTGCGGGGCATCGTGACCCCCTGGCGGGCCAGCCGGCGGACCACGGCCTCGTCCACGGGGTGCATCAGCACCGCGGTGCCGCCGTGCCGCTCCGCCTGTTCGACGGCCGACTCCGACGTGTGCAGGTAGCTGATGTGCTCGGGGACGTCGGGTACCCGCCAGATGCCGTCGAGGAGCAGGCTGTGCAGGACCGCCGCGTCGAGCTCCCGCCATTCGCGCGGCTGGTCGTGCGGGACGGACCGGTCGAGGTGAGCCGGATCCGGCCGGTCGAGCAGACGGAACCGGCCGTCGCCCGCGAGCAGGAAGGCGTTGCCCTCCGCCGCGGCCCGTCCCAGGGCATCCAGCGCCACCGGCAGCGGCCCGTCGACGTCCCGCACGCGGAAGACGCCCCGGGCCGCCTCGACGGCGTCGGCGACCGGGAGCCGGGGGAGCACGCGGTGGATGGCCCGGACCCGCAGCGGGTAGTGGGCCGTGTCGACGAGGAGCACCAGGCCGCGGTCCCAGGGGCTCGGCCCGGACTGCTCCGCCTGCAGTTGCAGATAGGTCGCCCAGCGGTGGTGGCCGTCGGCGATGAGTGCCTGGCGGGGCGACAGGTCGGCGTCGATCGCGGCGAGGGTCTCCGGATCGGTGATCGACCACAGTTTGTGGCGGATGCCGTCCTCGGTGGTGGTGGCGAGCAGCGGTTCCGTGCCCGCCGTGCGGTCGACGATCTCCGCGGCGGGGCCGCCGCCCTGGTAGGCGAGCAGCAGCGGTTCGAGGTTGGCGCCGGTCGCGCGCATCAGGGCGGCGCGGTCGGCCACCGGGCCCGGCATGACGTCCTCGTGCGGGAGCACGATCCGCTCCGCGGGCGGGGTGAGCCGCAGGACTCCGATCAGGCCGCGCTGCAGGTGGTCACCGTCCCGCTGCTCGTACAGGTAGAGCCCTGGCTCCGGGTCGGCGGCGAGGACGCCCTCGCGCTGCCACAGCTCGAGGGCCGTGGCGGCCTGCCGGTGGCGGCTGGTGGGATCGGCGTTGTGGGGCAGGATGAGACGGACGACGTTGTGCGGGTCGGCGGTCTCCAGATGGCGCTGCCCGTCCGGCCGGACGACGACGTCGTACGGTGGCGAGGTGACCGCGGCCAGGCTGCCCACGCTCTCCGGCACGTAGCGGAGCCCGCGGAAGGGGGCGAGGCGCAGGCCGTCGGGAGCGGGTCCTGAAGTGGTCATCAGCGCATGCTACGTCGCCCGCGCCGATGGGCGATGATCAAGGTGATCGACGACATACGAGGAGCGGACACGCGATGACCCACCGGACCAGTCCGAGCGGTTGCGACCGGGCACTGGACGCGGCGTACGACACGGCCCTGCTCGATCTCGACGGGGTCGTCTACGCGGGCGGTGAGGCCATCGCGCACGCCGTCGAGTCGCTCGCCACCGCGCGGGAGCACGGGATGCACCTCGCGTACGTCACCAACAATGCGGCGCGTACTCCGGAGACGGTGGCCGGGCACCTGACGGAGCTGGGGGTGCCTGCCGGGGCGGAGGACGTGATCACCTCGGCGCAGGCGGTCGCCCGGCTGATCGCCGAGCAGGTGCCGGCGGGCTCGCGGGTGCTGGCGATCGGCGGCGAGGGGTTGCAGACGGCGCTGCGCGAGCGCGGTCTCGAGCCGGTGGCGTCGGCGGAGGACGATCCGGCGGCGGTGGTGCAGGGCTACG
Source organism: Streptomyces sp. H39-S7 (assembly GCF_027158205.1). Lineage (GTDB taxonomy): Bacteria > Actinomycetota > Actinomycetes > Streptomycetales > Streptomycetaceae > Actinacidiphila. Next base: position 4,509 of record NZ_JAPVLU010000088.1, read on the forward strand.
ATCCCGAGCTGCGCTGGTCGCTGCTGGCGGAGGCCTCGTTCGCGGTGGCGCGCGGCGTGCCGTGGTTCGCGTCCAACACCGACCTGACGATTCCGAACCCGCGCGGTATCGCGCCGGGCAACGGCGCGGCCGTGGAGGTCGTCAGGATCGCGACCGGCGGCGAGCCGCAGGTCGCGGGCAAGCCGCAGCCGCCGATGCACCGCGAGACGATCCTGCGGACCGGCGCGAAGCGGCCGCTGGTGGTCGGCGACCGGCTCGACACCGACATCGAGGGCGCGACGGGCGCCGAGGTGGACTCGCTGCTGGTCCTGACGGGGGTGACGACGGCGGCGCAGTTGCTCGCCGCCGTGCCGAAGCACCGGCCGACGTACGTGGCGGCCGATCTGCGCGGGCTGCTGGAGCCGCAGCCGGAGGTCTCGGCCGACGGTGCCGGATCGACGTGCGGCGGGTGGACGGCCTCGGCGGACGGCGACGCGCTCACCGTGGACGGCGACGGTGACGCGGTTGACGGACTGCGGGCCCTCTGCGCGGCCGCCTGGGCGGCGGCCGGCGACGGGGCGTGCGAGCTGGACGCCGGAAAGGCGCTGGCCCGGCTCGGGTTCTGAGGGGCCTCGCGTTGCGTGGTGGCGGCCGCGGTCAGAGCAGTGAGCGCAGTTTCAGCAGGTCCCGCAGGCCGGCTTCCAGCTTGACGCGGCCGCTGCCCCACGCCTTGGCGAAGTTCAGTTGGCCCCCGACCAGGGCGACGAGATCGTCGCCGGCCATCACCAGCCGGATCTGCGCCTTCTCGGCGGGCGCGCCGGGCACCGTGGTCACGTCATGGATCCGGCCGTCCGTCAGGCGCCCGACGAACGTCGTGGCCAGGTCGGTGATGTGGCAGCTCAGCGAGCGGTCCAGGGACGTGGCGCTGCGGACGTCGCCACCCGCGCGCATGAGATTCGCCGACAGCTGGTCGAGTGCGCTCCGGCACTCCTCGATGGTCGCCATCGGTCGGGCGTCTCCCGTTCGGGTGGTGCGTACAGGCGCCGGGGTCGCCCGCGCCACGATCATGTGATCTGTTCGATCGACGGTACCTCAGGGCACCGTACGCCGTGAGCGGGGCAGTGCGGGTAGCGTCAGGTGCGGATACGTCAATGGCGAGGCGAGGAGTGAGGGCGATGCGGGACGCACTGCGTACCTGTCTGCAGATCGCGGGCGGCCTGACCGAGGCGACCCGGCGGCGGGCGGTGGGGGCGGCCAGGGAGCTGCTCGACCAGACCGGAATCGATGTGGAAGCCGTCCAGCGCAAGATCGGCGCGAGCATTCCGCCGGAGGTGCAGACGCTGGCGGACGAGCTGATGGCGGCCGGGCGGGCCAACCGCGACCTGCTGATCGGGCTGATCCGCGAGGAGGCCGACAAGGCGATGGCCCGGGTCGGACGGGTCGCCGACGAGGTGACGAAGGTCGGTGTGGTCCTGGAGACGCTGGAGCGCCGGGTCCGGAACCTCGAGGACGAGGAAGAGGACCAGGACGAGTCCGCGGGCTCCGGTTTCGGGACGGCTCCGACCGCCGGGACGGCACCGCTCTTCGAGCGGATCGCGGTCGATCCGATGGAGCCGGCAGAGCCGGCACCTCCGCTCCCCTCCGTCGACCCGGCGGCTCCTCCCGCGCCGGTTCGGGCGGTGAAGGCCGTACCGCCGGTGGAACCGGAGCCGAAGGTCCTCGCGAAGGCGAAGAAGGCCACCCCGCCCGCCGGGAAGCCGGCTCCCGCCGGGAAGACCGCTTCCCCGAAGAAGTCCTCCGCGGCCGGCGGGACGGCTCCGGCCACGAAGACCGCCGCGGCCGGGAAGCCGACGCCGGCGAAGAAGACGGCCACGGCGAAGGCGACGCCCGCGAAGAAGGCCGCTCCGGCGAAGAAGACCCCCGCCGCGAAGAAGCCCGCGCCCGCCAAGCCGGCCCCCGCTGCGAAGAAGGCGGCGCCCGCTAAGAAGCCCGCACCCGCTGCGAAGAAGGCGGCGCCCGCCAAGAAGCCCGCACCCGCGAAGAAGACCACCGACCGCAAGAAGGCAACCCCCGGTGAGTGAGCCGCTGCTCGCGGAGGCGCCGGCGGGCGCGATCGCTCCGCTGGGTCCGGCGCCCGCGCCGACCGGACAGGCCGCGGTCGACTCGCTGATGATGCGGCTGAGCGACGCCGACGACCTGCCGACCGCGGACCACATCGAGGTGTACGAGGATGTGCACCGTGGGCTGCGCGACGCGCTCACCGCACTCGACGACAACAGGAGCTGAACCGTACGTGGCACGACGCCGACTCGACGCCGAGCTGGTGCGCCGGAACCTGGCGCGCTCGCGTGAGCACGCCAGCCAGCTGATCGCCGCCGGGCGGGTCACCGTCGGCGGTGGCACCGCGACCAAGGCGGCCACGCAGGTGGAGACCAGCGCGGCCGTGGTGGTGGCCAAGGACGACAACGAACCCGACTACGTGTCGCGCGGCGGCCACAAGCTCGCGGGCGCGCTGGCCGCGTTCACCCCGCTCGGCCTGAAGGTGGAGGGGCGGCGCGCGCTGGACGCGGGGGCCTCCACCGGAGGCTTCACCGACGTGCTGCTGCGCAACGGCGCCGCGGGCGTCGTCGCCGTCGACGTCGGCTACGGTCAGCTCGCCTGGTCGCTGCAGAGCGACGACCGGGTCGTCATCAAGGACCGCACCAACGTGCGCGAGCTGACGCTGGAGCACATCGACGGCGTACCCGCGGACATCATCGTCGGCGACCTGTCGTTCATCCCGCTCGGCCTGGTGCTGCCCGCGCTGGTGCGGTGCGCCGCGCCCGACGCGGATCTCGTGCTGATGGTGAAGCCGCAGTTCGAGGTGGGCAAGGAGCGGCTCGGCACCGGCGGCGTCGTGCGCAGTACGCAGCTGCGCGCGGAGACCGTGCGGACGGTCGCGGGGCAGGGCGCGGCGCTCGGGTTGGGCGTCATGGGCGTCACCGCGAGTCCGCTGCCGGGACCGTCCGGCAATGTGGAGTACTTTCTGTGGCTGCGCGCCGGTGCGCCAGAACTGGACCCGGCGGATGTCGACCGTGCTGTGGCGGAGGGGCCTCGTTGACGAACACCGAAACGCAGGACTGTGCAGGGCCGAAGGGCCGCATGATCTTCCTGCTCACGCACACCGGGCGCCCGGCGGCGATCCGGAGTGCGGAGCGGGTCGTACTCGGCCTGCTGCGCTGCGGGATCGGGGTGCGGGTGCTGACGGACGAGGCGGCGGACCTGGCCGCCGAGCTGCCGCTGCCCGCCGAGGTGGAGCTGGTGACGGAGGGCGGTCCCGGGGCCGTCGAGGGCTGTGAGCTGATCATCGTCCTCGGGGGTGACGGGACGCTGCTGCGCGGCGCGGAGTTCGCGCGCGCCTCCGGGGTGCCGATGCTCGGGGTCAACCTGGGGCGGGTCGGGTTCCTCGCCGAGGCGGAGCGGGACGACCTGGACAAGGTCGTGGACCGGGTCGTCACCAAGCAGTACGAGGTCGAGGAGCGGATGACGCTCGACGTCCTGGTCCGCAACGACGGGCACGTGGTGCACACCGACTGGGCGCTCAACGAGGCGTCGGTGGAGAAGCAGGCGCGGGAGCGGATGCTGGAGGTCGTGACCGAGGTCGACGGCCGTCCCGTGTCACGGTTCGGCGGCGACGGCGTGGTCTGCGCGACCCCGACCGGATCGACGGCCTACGCCTTCTCGGCCGGCGGCCCGGTGGTCTGGCCCGAGGTCGAGGCCCTGCTGATGGTGCCGATCAGCGCGCACGCGCTGTTCGCGAGGCCGCTGGTGACCTCGCCGCGCTCGGTGCTGGCCGTCGAGGTGCAGCCCCAGACGCCGCACGGCGTGCTGTGGTGCGACGGCCGGCGCACCGTCGAGCTGCCCGCGGGGGCCCGCGTGGAGGTACGGCGGGGTGCCGTGCCGGTACGCCTCGCCCGGCTGCACCACGCCTCCTTCACGGACCGTCTGGTGGCGAAGTTCGCCCTGCCCGTCGCGGGCTGGCGGGGTGCCCCGCAGTAACCCGGTAGTACTTGAGACCGACCTCCGTCGCGCGCCGGGCCGCAAACCTCGTATGGTCGTATCCGTGTTGGAGGAGATGCGGATCCGGTCGCTGGGTGTCATCGAGGATGCCGTGGTGGAGTTTTCACCCGGCTTCACCGCGGTGACCGGCGAGACCGGTGCAGGTAAGACCATGGTCGTCACGAGCCTCGGCCTGCTGTTGGGCGGCCGGGCCGATCCCGCTTTGGTGCGGATCGGTGCGAAGGCGGCGGTGGTCGAGGGGCGGATCACCCTCGACCGGGGCTCGGCCGCCGCCGTCCGCGCCGAGGAGGCGGGGGCGGAACTCGACGACGGTGCGCTGCTGATCAGCCGTACCGTCTCGGCCGAGGGGCGGTCGCGGGCCCATGTGGGCGGGCGCTCCGTGCCGGTCGGGCTGCTCGGCGAGCTCGCCGACGACCTGGTGGCGGTGCACGGCCAGACCGACCAGCAGGGCCTGCTGCGCCCGGCCCGGCAGCGCCAGGCGCTGGACCGGTACGCGGGTGACGCCGTGGCCGGGCCGCTGGCGAAGTACGGGGCCGCCTACCGGCGGCTGCGGGAGGTGGCGGGCGAGCTCGACGAGCTGACCACCCGCGCCCGTGAGCGGGCGCAGGAAGCGGATCTGATCCGGTTCGGGATCGGGGAGGTCGCCGACGCCGAGCCGCTGCCCGGCGAGGACACCGAACTGGCCGCGGAGGCCGAACGGCTCGGCCACGCCGAGGCGCTGGCCTCCGCCGCGGCCATCGCGCACGCCGCGCTCGCGGGCAATCCGGAGGATCCGGAGGGCAACGACGCCAACACCCTCGTCTCCGGGGCCCAGCGCGCGCTGGAGGCCGTCCGCGCCCATGACCCGGCGCTCGCGGCGCTCGCCGAGCGCATCGGCGAGATCGGCATTCTCGTCGGCGACGTCGCCGGGGAGCTGGCGGGGTACGCGGACGACCTGGACGCCGACCCGCTGCGGCTCGCCGCGGTGGAGGAGCGGCGTGCGGTGCTCTCCCATCTGACGCGCAAGTACGGCTCCGACATCGACGGGGTGCTGGCCTGGGCCGAGCAGAGCGCCGCCCGGCTCGGTGAGCTGGAGGGTGACGACGAGCGGATCGCGGAGCTGGCCGGGGAGCGGGACGCTCTGCGGGCCGAGCTCGGGGACCTCGCGCAGGCGCTGACCGACGCCCGTACGGAGGCGGCGGACCGTTTCGCCGCCGCGGTCACCGCAGAGCTGGCCGAACTGGCGATGCCGCACGCCCGGGTCGGGGTGGCCATCCGGCAGACCGCCGACGCCGAGGGGATCCCGGTCGGCGGGGAACTCGTCGCGTTCGGGGCGACCGGCGCCGACGAGGTCGAGCTGCAGCTCGCCCCGCATCCCGGCGCCCCGGCCCGGCCGATCGCCAAGGGCGCGTCCGGCGGTGAGCTGTCGCGGGTGATGCTCGCCGTCGAGGTCGTCTTCGCCGGATCCGATCCCGTGCCGACGTATCTCTTCGACGAGGTCGACGCCGGGGTCGGCGGCAAGGCCGCGGTCGAGGTGGGCCGCCGGCTGGCGCGCCTCGCGCGGACCGCGCAGGTCGTCGTGGTCACCCACCTTCCGCAGGTGGCGGCGTTCGCCGACCGGCAGCTGCTGGTGGAAAAGACGAACGACGGTTCGGTGACCCGCAGCGGCGTCAAGGTTCTCGAAGGAGAGGACCGGGTGCGTGAGCTCTCCCGTATGCTCGCCGGGCTCGAGGACTCGGAACTGGGCCGGGCGCACGCCGAGGAGTTGCTGGCCGCGGCCCGCGCCACCAGCTGAGGGCCGGGTCCGGCACGGCGTGCGAGCGCACTCGTTCGAGTGATCCACGGCGCCCGTACCCGGGCCGGGAACCGGTCGGTGCCCACGGCATGCCGTAGGGGCCTGGCATCCTGGGGGTGTGGCGCAACAGCCGTCGTCCGACGCCGAGTCAGGAGCTGTACCCGGGTGAGCAGCACTCCGATCCCCTTGCGAGGACAGCTGCACGCCGTCCTGGTGCTGGGCGGGGCGGGCGGTCCCGCAGGTGCGCACGTCAGTTCGCTGGCGGCCGGTCTCGTCGCGCGCGGGGTGCGGGTCACGGTATGCGGCCCGGCCGCCGCCGAGAACGATTACGTCTTCGCCGGCACGGGCGCCCGTTTCGAGCCCGTGGAGATCTCGCGGCGGGCCGCCAGGTCGGACGCGACGGTCGTCGCGGAACTGCGGACGGCCTGCGCGGACGCCGACGTGGTGCACGCGCACGGACTGCGCGCCGGGTTGCTGTCGTCGCTGGCGCTCAGCGGCCGGCCGACCCCGCTCGTGGTGACGTGGCACAGCGCGAGCCTCGCCGAGGGGACCAGGGCCCGGCTGGTGCGCTGGCTGGAACGCCGGGTGGTGCGGGCCTCGGCCGTGGTGCTGGGGGCCTCGTCCGACCTGGTGGACCGGGCCAGGACGCTGGGCGCCCGGGATGCCCGGCTGGCTCCGGTCGCGGTGCCCGTTCCGCGGGCCGCGGCGCCGGAACCGCCGCGCGACGCCGAGCTGATGCGGCAGAAGACGCGCGCCGAGTTCGGTGCGGTGGACCGGCCGCTGGTGCTGGCCGTCGGCCGGCTGGAGCCGCACAAGGGCTACGACGTCCTGCTGGACGCCTGCCGCATGCTGGTCGACCACGACCCGCGGCCGCTGGTCGTCGTCGCGGGAGAGGGCTCGCGGCGGGCCGCGCTGGAGTGGCGGATCGACACCGAACGGCTGCCCGTCCGGCTGATCGGCCGCCGGACCGACGTCATGGACCTGCTGGCCGCCGCCGACGTGGTGGTCCTGCCGAGCCGGTGGGAGGCGCGCGCCCTGATCGCGCAGGAGGCCCTGCACGCGGGGGTGCCGCTGGTCGCCACCGCGGTCGGCGGGATTCCCGAACTCGTCGGCGACGCGGCGGAACTGGTGCCGTACGGCGATCCGGGGGCGCTGGCCCGAGCGGTGGCCGGGCTGCTCGACGATCCGGAGCGGCGGCTGGCGCTCGCCGCCGCCGGGCGGGACCAGGCCGCGACCTGGCCGACCGAGGACGACACGGTCGCCCAGGTGCTGAGCATCTACGACGAGCTGGCGCAGCGCTGAGCCCCGGGGAAACGGAGGAGGGCGGGCCCCAGGGGCCCGCCCTCCGTGCGTCCCGTGCGAGGTCAGCCGCCGCCGTACGCGCCGCAGGCACTCAGCCGCAGGGCCGTGTCGATGAGCGGCACGTGGCTGAACGCCTGCGGGAAGTTGCCGACCTGGCGCTTGAGCCGCGGGTCCCACTCCTCGGCGAGCAGCCCGAGGTCGTTGCGGAGCGCCAGCAGCTTCTCGAACAGCTGCCGGGCCTCGTCCACCCGGCCGATCATCGCCAGGTCGTCCGCCATCCAGAACGAACAGGCCAGGAAGGCCCCTTCGTCGCCCGGCAGCCCGTCGAGGTTGTCGTCGCCGCTGCTGGTCGGGTAGCGCAGGATGAAGCCGTCCTCGGTGCTCAGCTCGCGCTGGATCGCCTCGATGGTGCCGATGACGCGCTTGTCGTCCGGCGGCAGGAAGCCCATCTGCGGGATGAGCAGCAGCGAGGCGTCCAGCTCCTGGGAGCCGTAGGACTGCGTGAAGGTGTTGCGCTCCTTGTCGTAACCCTTCTCACACACGTCCCGGTGGATGTCGTCGCGCAGTTCGCGCCAGCGCTCCAGCGGACCGTCCGCCTCGCCCGACTCGATGAGCTTGACGGTGCGGTCCACCGCGACCCAGGTCATCACCTTGGAGTGCACGAAGTGCCGGCGGGGGCCGCGCACTTCCCAGATGCCCTCGTCCGGCTCGTTCCAGTGCGATTCGAGGTAGCGGATCAGCTTGAGCTGCAGCAGGCTCGCGTAGTCGTTGCGGGCGAGACCGGTCATATGGGCCAGGTGCAGGGCCTCGGTGACCTCGCCGTAGACGTCCAGCTGCAGCTGGTGCGCCGCGCCGTTGCCGATCCGGACCGGGGTGGAGCCCTCGTAACCGGGCAGCCAGTGCAGCTCGTTCTCGCCGAGCTCGCGCTCGCCGGCGATGCCGTACATGATCTGCAGGTTCTCCGGGTCGCCGGCCACCGCCCGCAGCAGCCACTCCCGCCAGGCACGTGCCTCGTCCCGGTAGCCGGTGCGCAGCAGCGACGACAGCGTGATCGCCGCGTCGCGCAGCCAGGTGAAGCGGTAGTCCCAGTTCCGGACCCCGCCGATGTCCTCGGGCAGCGAGGTCGTGGGAGCGGCGACGATGCCGCCGGTGGGCCCGTACGTCAGGCCCTTGAGGGTGATCAGCGAGCGGACCACGGCGTCCCGGTAGGGGCCGTGGTATGTGCACTGGTCGACCCATTCCCGCCAGAACTGCTCGGTGGACTCCAGCGAGGCCTCCGGCTCCGGCAGCGACGGCGGCGGGCGGTGCGAGGGCTCCCAGCTGATGGTGAAGGCCACCCGCTCACCCGGTGAGACGGTGAAGTCCGAATACGTCGTGAGGTCCTCGCCGTACGTGTCGACGTCGGTGTCCAGCCAGACGGAGTCCGGCCCGGCCACCGCGACCGTGCGGTCGCCGACCTTGTGCACCCACGGCACGATCTGACCGTAGGAGAAGCGCATCCGCAGCGCGGAGCGCATCGGCACCCGTCCGCTGACGCCCTCCACGATACGGATCAGTTGCGGCGCGCCGTCGCGGGGCGGCATGAAATCGATCACCCGCACCGTTCCGCGCGGGGTGTCCCACTCGGATTCCAGCACGAGCGAATCGCCCCGGTATCGCCGACGCGTCGACGTCGGCGGACCGGTTCCGGGGGCGTGGGCCGGGCCCAGCCTCCAGAATCCGTGCTGCTCGGTTCCGAGCAGGCCGGCGAAGACCGCGGGGGAGTCGAACCGGGGCAGGCACAGCCAGTCGACCGTCCCGTCCCGGCAGACCAGTGCAGCGGTCTGCATATCGCCGATGAGTGCGTAATCCTCGATGCGCCCGGCCACCTGCATCTCCAGTCGAATGACGGCGCCGGCCTCGTAGGGCCGGTCTTGCGGTCTGGGGATTTTCGACGAGCTCGTGTTCCGGGAGCGGGCGGGGTTGATGCCGTGCCGGCCGGCTCGCAGCGATGTGTCCGAGCAGGATACGTCGTCGGGGAGGCAGGTGCGCGCGTGACGGTGGTCTTCACTGGGCCGGTCGGGTGCACTTGTTCCGCTCATGCCCGAGCATGCCATGAGTCCCCTTGCGAGCTGCTAAAAGCAGGCTAGGCCGTGTCTGGTGTCGTCGCCGCCGGACACAGGCCCTCGTGGTCGCTGATACCCTGGTAGCCCGTGGGCCGGTGGGCTGAACCACTGAACCGCCGCGACGGCACTCCCCCTGATTCCGTGCCGTCCCGACCTCACCTCGCGACCACGGGAGCCCCCTCTTGGCAATTGCGCCCAAATCCACGACGACCAAGCACCTCTTCGTCACCGGGGGTGTCGCGTCCTCCCTCGGCAAGGGCCTGACGGCCTCCAGCCTCGGTGCGCTGCTGAAGGCGCGCGGCCTCCGGGTCACCATGCAGAAGCTCGACCCGTACCTCAACGTGGACCCGGGCACGATGAACCCGTTCCAGCACGGTGAGGTCTTCGTCACCGACGACGGCGCCGAGACCGACCTGGACATCGGCCACTACGAGCGCTTCCTGGACGTCAACCTCGACGGCTCGGCGAACGTCACCACCGGCCAGATCTACTCCACGGTCATCGCCAAGGAGCGGCGCGGCGAATACCTCGGCGACACCGTCCAGGTCATCCCGCACATCACCAACGAGATCAAGTCCCGGATCCGCCGCATGGCGACCGACGACGTGGACGTGGTGATCACCGAGGTCGGCGGCACCGTCGGCGACATCGAGTCGCTGCCCTTCCTGGAGTCCGTCCGCCAGGTCCGGCACGAGGTCGGCCGCGACAACGTCTTCGTCGTCCACATCTCGCTGCTCCCGTACATCGGCCCGTCCGGTGAGCTCAAGACCAAGCCGACCCAGCACTCGGTCGCGGCCCTGCGCAACATCGGCATCCAGCCCGACGCGATCGTGCTGCGCGCCGACCGGCCGGTGCCGGACGCCATCAAGCGCAAGATCTCGCTGATGTGTGACGTGGACGAGGACGCGGTCGTCGCCTGTGTCGACGCCCCGTCGATCTACGACATCCCCAAGGTGCTGCACACCGAGGGCCTGGACGCGTACGTCGTCCGCAAGCTGGACCTGCCGTTCCGCGACGTGGACTGGACCCAGTGGGACGACCTGCTCAAGCGGGTCCACCAGCCCGCGCACCAGGTCACGGTCGCGCTCGTCGGCAAGTACATCGACCTGCCCGACGCGTACCTGTCGGTGACCGAGGCGCTGCGAGCCGGCGGTTTCGCCAACAACGCCAAGGTCACCATCAAGTGGGTCACCTCGGACGAGACCCGGACACCGGCCGGCGCCAGGAAGCACCTCGCCGACGTCGACGCGGTCTGCGTGCCCGGCGGCTTCGGCGACCGCGGTGTCGAGGGCAAGGTCGCGGCGATCACCTACGCCCGCGAGAACAAGATCCCGCTGCTGGGGCTCTGCCTGGGCCTGCAGTGCGTCGTGATCGAGGCGGCCCGTTCGCTGGCCGGCATCCCGGACGCGAACTCCACCGAGTTCGACCCCACGACGGCCCACCCCGTCATCTCGACGATGGCCGAGCAGCTCGACATCGTGGACGGCAAGGGCGACCTGGGCGGCACCATGCGGCTGGGGCTGTACTCGGCGAAGCTCGCCGAGGGCTCCATCGTGCGCGAGGTGTACGGCGACGCGCCGGTCGCCGACGAGCGCCACCGCCACCGCTACGAGGTCAACAACGCCTACCGGGCGGAACTGGAGACCAAGGCCGGACTGGTCTTCTCCGGTACCTCGCCCGACAACAAGCTGGTGGAGTACGTCGAGTACCCGCGCGAGGTGCACCCGTACCTCGTCGCCACTCAGGCGCACCCCGAGCTGAAGTCCCGCCCGACGCGCCCGCACCCGCTCTTCGTGGGTCTGGTCGCGGCGGCGGTCAAGCGCCAGCAGGGCTGATCATCGATTGATCGGTACGGTGCTGGGGACGGATCTTCGTGATCCGTCCCCAGCACCGTTTTTCGCGTCTCACCGGTTCCACGGAGGGCATCATGCTGCAGGACATCGCCGAGGAGTGGCAGGTCACCGCGACCTCGACACCGTTCTCCGGGGCCAAGACGAGCGTCCGCACGGACGCGGTCGTCATGCCGGACGGCTCCACCGCCAAGCGCGACTACCAGATCCACCCGGGCTCGGTGGCCGTGGTCGCGCTCGACGAGGACGGCTGCGTCCTGGTGCTGCGCCAGTACCGCCACCCCGTGCGGCACAAGCTGTGGGAGGTGCCCGCCGGGCTCCTCGACGTGCCCGGGGAGAACCCGCTGCACGCGGCGCAGCGCGAGCTCTACGAGGAGGCGCACGTCAAGGCGGGGGAGTGGCGGGTGCTCGCCGATCTCTACACGTCGCCCGGCGGCAGCGACGAGGCGGTCCGGATCTTCCTGGCCCGCGACGTCTCCGAGGCGGAGGGTGAGCGGTTCGACGTCTCCGAGGAGGAGGCGGACATGGAGTTCGCCCGGGTGCCGCTCGCCGAACTGGTGCGCGACGTGCTGGCCGGACACGTCCACAACACCTGCCTGGTGGCCGGCGTCCTGGCCCTGCACGCCGCGCTGTCGGGCGACGGGCTGGACGTGCTGCGACCCGCCGACGCCCCCTGGCCCGCCAGGCCCTACACGGCCTAAGGGCCTTCGGCGCGCCGCTGATCCGATTCAGTGATCATTGCGCGCACCGGCTGGGCGAGGGCCCCGGGGCGGGCATGTCCCCGTGCGCCGGGTCCGGCCGTTCGGACGACACTTCCGGACGCCGCGCGAGGTCGCGCGGTGGCCGTTCGTGATCGCCCCGGCAGGGCCTAGGCTCGATGGTGTTCCCGCTCGCAGCGGCGGCGGGCTCGTGCGCGCAGGCAGAACGGGAGTGTGCCCGTGGCGGATCAGGTGCTGGACGCCGGTGAATCGGTGACCGACGCGGACTTCGTGCCGTCACCCGGCCATGGGCCGGAAGCGACGGCGACGGCCCCGCCGCCACCGCCGGCGCCGGGCTGCGCCCTGCCCGAGGACGTGCCGCACTTCGCCGGGCGCCGCAGGGAACTGGACGGGCTGCGGGCCGACATCGACCGGCCGGGCCTGGCCACCCTGGGCGGTCGGGTGGCGGACGGCAGCCGCGTCCTGCTCGTCGCGGGACGGCCCGGCTCCGGGCGGACCGCCCTCGCCGTCCACCTCGCCCGGGACGTGGCCGCGCGCTACGCCGACGGGCAGCACTTCGTACGGCTCACCGGCAGCGGCGGCGAGCGCACGCCGCCGGAACAGGCCGCGCGGGCCCTGCTGCGGGCGATCGGCGCCGCGTCGCCGGCGCCGGAGGTGGATCCCGGCGAGGTGTTCGCGGCACTGCGGGCCGCGCTCGCGGGCCGCAGCACCGTCCTGGTGCTCGACGACGTCTCGCACGCCGACCAGCTGCTGCCGCTGCTGCCGGAAGGGCCCGGCAGCCTGGTGGTGGCGACGTCGGAGGGGCCGCTGCCCGGGGTCCCGGACGTCCGGCCCTGCACCCTCGGCGGGCTGGACACCGCCGCCTCCGTCGACCTGCTCTCGCAGGCGATCGGTTCGGTCCGGGTCACCTGCGACCCGCGGGCGGCCGAGACCCTCGTCCAGGAGTGCGCCGGGCACCCCACCGCGCTGCGACTGGTCGCCGCCTGGCTCGCCGCCCGGCCTCGGCTGTCGGTGACCGACGCCACGAGCCGGCTGCGCGAGGTTCCCGACGAGCCTTCGCCTCCGGCGATGGCCGTGCCGAAGGGGCCCGAGGCCGGGCCGGGCGCCGTGCCGATGGTGCGCCCCGGGGCCGCTTCCCGGACCGACTCCGAGGCTGTCCCCAGGACCGGGCTCACGTCCGGACCGGAAAACGCGCCCGAGTCCGGGTCCAGGACCGGGTCCAGGACCGGGTCCAGGACCGCGTCCAGGACCGGGCCCGAGTCCGAGCCGAGGAGCGGGTCGAAGGCCGGCCTCGAGAAAACCGGTCCGGCGACCGGGGAGCCGGATTCCGCGGGCCGGGACGCGACCCCGGCCGCTCCCGCGCCGGAGGCGTCACCGCGCGCCACCGCGCCGCCCCAACTGGTGCGCGCCTTCCGGCTGGTCTACGGCTCGCTGCCGTCCACCGCCGGCCGGATGCTGCGGCTGCTGGCGCTCGCGCCGGCCGGACTGGTGGACTCCCACATCGCCTCGGCGCTGGCCGGCTGCTCGGTGACCGCCGCGCAGAGCACGCTGGACGACCTCGCCGCGCACGGCCTGCTGCACGCCGACCCGGTGGAGCCGCCGCTGCCGCCGCAGTACCGGGTGCCCGGCTGCCTCGAACCGCTGCTGCGCGCCCTGCTGGAGACCCGGGACCGGGCGGGCGAGGTGCAACTTGCCCGGGCGCGGATGCTGGAGCGGACGGTGCGGCTGCTGCAGTCCTGCCGCCTCACGCTGGAGCCCGACGGGCATCCCGGCCGCGCCTCGCTGGAGGGCCTGCCGCGTTCGATGCGCTTCGCGTCGCGCCCGGCCGCCGCCGTCTGGCTGCGGGCCCGCCTGCCCGCGCTGCTCGCCGCGGCCCGCGCGGCGGTCGCCGACGGGGAACTCGACACCCTGGCACGCCGGTTGGTCGCCAACCTGGTGCGGGCCCTGGGAATGGACCTCGGGGACCGGGAGACGGCGACGAGCCGCTACCAGCTGCACGCCCTGGTGCTCGACGTGGCGACCCGCCGCGGCCTGCCCCGCGAGAAGGCGGCGGCGCTGATCAACCTCGCCGACCTCGACGTGGAGGCCGGCAGGACCCGGCAGGCGCTGGACCGCTACCGGCTGGCGCTGGGCGAGGCGCGGGCCGGGGACGACGGGGAGGCCGAAGGCCGCGCCCTGGAGGCCATCGGCGGCACGTACCTGGAACTCGACGACCCGCAGCGGGCCGCGGACTGGTACGGCAGGGCGCTCGCGCTGCGGCAGGCCCGCGGGGAGACCGGCCACGCCGCCCGGCTGCACGGCCGCCTCGGCGCGCTGCACACCTACGGCGGCCGGTACGGCACCGCGCTGCGCGAGTGGCGGGCCGCCGCGGGTGCCCACCGGCGGCTCGGCGACGTGCCGGCCCAGGCCCGCGCGCTGAGCGAGGCCGCCCGCGTCCAGGAGTACGCCGGCCACCCCGAGGACGCTCTGCGGACCTGCCGTGACGCCCTGTACTGGGCCCGTCAGGCCGGCGACAAACGGCTGGAAGGGGCCGTGCTGCTGCGGATGGCCGACACCCTCGACCGGCTCGGCGACCCGGGCGGCGCGCGCTTGCAGCGCGCGGTCGCGAAGCGCCTGCTCAGCCCGGGTGAGGTCGTCGACTGAGCGGGTCCGAAAAACGGTGGCCTGAAGGCGTCAGCGCCCCAGACCTACGAATCTGTCAGCGTTCTCGGTCAAACTAATCACTTTGTAAGGCTAGACAGGAAGTCTTCCTTCACTAGACTTGGCTCCGCCGCGCACATCGCGGTCAGGTCCGACGTGTGACGCTTTCTCGCGCCATGTACGGACAGCTGCAGCCATCCCTGTCTTCCAATGAGTGCAAGGACCGTGATCGACGTGAAGGTCGGCATCCCCCGCGAGGTCAAGAACAACGAGTTCCGCGTGGCCATCACCCCCGCCGGCGTGAATGAGCTCGTGCGCCACGGACATGAGGTCTACGTGGAGCAGGGCGCCGGTCTCGGCTCCTCCATCCCCGACGCCGAGTACACCGGCGCCGGCGCGAACATCCTGAGCACCGCCGACGAGGTGTGGGCCACCGCCGATCTGCTGCTGAAGGTCAAGGAGCCGATCGCCGAGGAGTACCACCGCCTCCGCAAGGACCAGACGCTCTTCACGTACCTGCACCTGGCCGCGTCCCGCGCCTGCACGGACGCGCTGCTCGAGTCCGGCACCACCGCCATCGCGTACGAGACGGTGGAGACCGCGAACCGCGCCCTCCCGCTGCTCGCCCCGATGTCCGAGGTGGCCGGCCGGCTCGCCCCGCAGGGCGGCGCGTACCACCTGATGCGCTCGGTCGGCGGCCGCGGCGTGCTGCCCGGCGGCGTCCCCGGCGTCCAGGCCGGCAAGGCCGTCGTCATCGGCGCCGGCGTCTCCGGCTGGCACGCGACCACCATCGCGCTGGGCATGGGCTTCCACGTCACCCTGCTCGACAAGGACATCAACAAGCTGCGCGAGGCCGACAAGATCTTCGGCACCCGCGTCCAGACCATCACCTCCAACGCCTTCGAGCTGGAGAAGGCCGTGCTGGACGCGGACCTGGTCATCGGCGCGGTGCTGATCCCTGGCGCGAAGGCGCCCAAGCTCGTCACCAACGAGCTGGTCTCCCGCATGAAGCCGGGATCGGTTCTTGTCGACATCGCGATCGACCAGGGCGGCTGCTTCGAGGACTCGCGTCCGACCACGCACGCCGACCCGACCTTCGAAGTCCACAACTCGGTCTTCTACTGCGTCGCCAACATGCCCGGCGCGGTGCCCAACACCTCGACCTACGCGCTGACCAACGCCACGCTGCCCTACATCGTGGAACTCGCCAACCGCGGCTGGCGCGAGGCGCTGCGCCGCGACGCCGCGCTCGCGCTCGGCCTCAACACCCATGAGGGACAGGTCGTTTACGGTCCGGTCGCCGAGGCGCACGACCTGCACAGCACGGACCTGCACACGCTGCTGGGCTGATCAGCGCGCGTGTGACGGGCGGGCGACGCGCCGCGAAACGTCTACACGTCAACACGGCGACAACGGCCGGGCCTTGGGAGTCCCAGGGCCCGGCCGACTGCGTCGAACGTACCAGTTTCACCGTTTCGTACCCCGCTGAAACATCCTCGACGAGGTGCTTACGCCCTTGACAGCGGGGGGTTCGGTTGCCGACACATCGTGCCGTGTCCGGCGGATTGTGTTGCTGTGAACCACTGACACGCCATAGAGTCGCCAACCGTCGGCATGCTGTCGTGCTGACCTATCGAGAAGTTTCCTGGTCACCAAGGAGGTAAGACGACTTGTGAATGAGTCGACATTTGCTCCCGGGGGTGGTCAACCAGGAATGACCGTTCAGGTCGAGAGCCCCAACAGGCTCGAGACCGTCGGTTCCGTCGCGGTCCGCACCTTCGAGGCACGCCGGGCCGACAAGAACACGGAGACGCACCCCACACACGCCATGGCGCCATACGAGGACGATCTGCAGGACGGTCAGTTCTACGACCCAGACGCGGAGTACGAGCCGGATCCCGAATACGCGGCCACACTCGCCCCGGACGCTGCCCGTCAGCGCCGCGAGCGGGTCGGTCCGACGGGACGTCCCCTTCCGTACTTCCCGATCCCCAATCCGCTCACCGACCACGGCCCGGCGAAAATCGTCGCGATGTGCAACCAGAAGGGCGGGGTCGGCAAGACGACCTCGACCATCAACCTGGGTGCCGCGCTCGCCGAGTACGGCCGCCGGGTACTCCTCGTCGACTTCGACCCGCAGGGCGCGCTCTCGGTCGGACTCGGCGTCAACCCGATGGAACTCGACATCACCGTCTACAACCTGCTGATGGAACGCGGGTTGGCGGCGGACGAGGTGCTGCTGAAGACCGCGGTGCCCGGTATGGATCTGCTGCCGAGCAACATCGACTTGTCGGCGGCCGAGGTCCAACTGGTCAGCGAGGTGGCGCGCGAGTCCACACTGCAGCGCGCCCTCAAGCCGCTGATGGCCGACTACGACTACATCGTCATCGACTGCCAGCCCTCGCTCGGCCTGCTGACCGTCAACGCGCTCACCGCGGCGCACTCGGTGATCGTGCCGCTGGAGTGCGAGTTCTTCGCACTGCGCGGTGTCGCCCTGCTCACCGAGACCATCGAGAAGGTCCGGGAACGGCTCAACCCCGAACTCGAACTCGACGGCATCCTCGCCACCATGTACGACTCGCGCACGGTGCACAGCCGTGAGGTGCTCGCCCGGGTGGTCGAGGCCTTCGACGAGCACGTGTTCCACACGGTCATCGGCCGTACGGTGCGCTTCCCGGAGACCACCGTCGCCGGCGAGCCGATCACCACGTACGCGTCCAACTCCGTGGGCGCAGCCGCCTACCGTCAGCTCGCCAGGGAGGTGCTCGCCCGGTGTCACGCCGAGTGAGTCTCCCGGGTGCGGACGAACTGTTCCGCACCACCGGGGGCATGGGGCTGCAGGCCTCCCAGCCCCGTAAGCACGCCAACGGGGACGCTCAGAAGGCCGCTGGGGCCGACGGACGGCTGCGGCCGGTGCCCGACGCCCCGGCGGACGGGAACGAGCCGCAGACGGGCACAGCGCCCGACGGCGGCGGTCAGGACGGGAACCAGACCGAGCACAGTGGCCGCGAGGGGATCCCTCAGGGCCGTCGTCCGCAGGTCGCCGGCCAGCCGCCGACGGCTCCGGTGCCGGCCCAGCAGACGCGCCGCAAACAGCAGCGGCCGCGCCCCAGCGGCCGTGAACGGCACGACGAGAAGATCACCGTCTATGTCTCCGCCGAGGAGCTGATGGATCTCGAACACGCGCGGCTCGTGCTGCGCGGTGAACACGGCCTGGCGATCGACCGCGGCCGGATCGTCCGCGAGGCGGTCGCCGTGGTGCTGGCGGATCTGGAGTCCCGCGGTGACGCGAGCATCCTGGTGCGCCGACTGCGGGGCCGCTGAGCCACCGGGTGGAGGTCGGCGTGGCCTCGGCGACGTCGGACGGGGCGGCTCAGTAGGCTCCCTGCCGGGGGGCCGCCCCCGCCGACCCCGCACGATGGACAGCGATGCCGATCACCGACGCCGACGCCCCCCAGCCGCCCCGCCGAGCCCTCGGCCAGGGGCCGGGCCGCGCGGGCTCGGCAGCGGAACCGGCCGCCGTGCCGGAGCC
>NZ_JAPVLU010000089.1 GCF_027158205.1 Streptomyces sp. H39-S7
CGGGGCCCCCCGCCCTGTCAGCACGTCGATCAGGACGCGTCGCGCGCCGAGATCTGAGTCAGGCAGGTGAGCAGGCTCCGGTTGAAGGTGGCGATGAAGCCCTCCGGAGTGCCGGTGTCGCGCGGCCGGGTGAGGTAGGGGGCGAGCTTGCGCTCGACCTCCTGGACGCCGGGCTGCGAGGCCATGAAGCGGGCGACGTCCTGCAGATCGCCCTCGTACTCGATGACGCGGACCATCGTGGCGTCCCTGAGGAACACGGCGGTGGCGAGGATCCGGGTGGTCTCCTCGCCGTCGTCGCTCTTGACGACCGGCGAACCGACCCGGCGGAAGCTGCCGAAGATCTCTCCGATCTCCTTCTCATAGCCGGCCTTGATGTCGTAAGTGATGGCGGCGAACGGCATGGGCGGCCTCCGAGGCGGTGAGGGGAGCCGGCGGGCCGCGGGCCCGCCGCTGCGGGCCGGGAACGGCCCCGGCACCCATGGTCACCCTCGCGCTCTCGCGTCACTGGAGCACCGCTCGGCCCCCGCACGAGGGGTTCGCGCGGGGGCCGGGGGGACGATCGGGAGTGCCGCTGAGGGTCAGGCGGCGGGCTGTCCGAACCAGGTCGACAGGGCCAGGTGCAGCCCGTCCACCAGCTCTTCGGGGGTGGCGTCGCGGTCGGCTGCCCAGGCGACGTAGCCGTCGGGGCGGATCAGCAGCGCGGCGAGGTCGGGAGTCGCGTCGGCGGTCCCGGTGAAGGACCGCACCCGGTCCCCGGCACCCGCCGCGGCCGCCCAGCGGGCGAGCGTCGCAGCGGTCTCCGGCTGTCCCGCGAGGTCGATCAGTACGGGCTTGCCGTCGTACAGCAGGTGCGCCAGGTGGACGTCCCCCTCGGCGCCCTTGAGCACCATGTCGCGGGCGAAGTCGCCGACCAGCCGGTGGTGCGTGCCGTCCTGCGGCGGGTACCGCACGTCCACGCCGGCGATCATGCCCGCGAGGAACCGGTTCACGTCGGGCAGCTGCATCAGCTGGTTGAACATGTCCCGCAGCGGGGTGACGATCGGGTCCGGGTTCATCAGCGCGATCTGCGCCAGGGTGTTGGCGATGACGCCCTCGGCGGGGGGCCGGCGCTCGGCGTTGTAGGAGTCGAGCAGGCCCTCGGGCGCCCAGCCGTTGATCTCGGCGGCCAGCTTCCACCCGAGGTTGAACGCGTCCTGCAGACCGAGGTTGAGCCCCTGCCCGCCCACCGGGAAGTGGGTGTGCGCGGCGTCGCCGGCCAGCAGGATCCGGCCCTGCCGGTAGGTCTCGGCCTGCCGGGCGGAGTCCGTGAACCACGACAGCCAGCGGGCGTCGTGGGCGCCCAGGTCGGTGCCCCAGATCTTGCGCATGCTGTTCTGGAACTCCTCCAGCGTCAGCACCTCGTCCGGGCTCTTGCGGCCCTCCTCGGTGTAGTCGAAGGTCGCGACCCGGTGCACCCCCTCTTCGAGCGAGACGCAGAACAGCAGGCCGTTCTCGGTGCGCTCCATGCCCATCGGCGCGTTCTCGCCGTCGGCCAGGACCACGTCGGCGAGTCGGGCGGTGACCCGTCCGCCCTGGCCGGGGAAGGGGATACCGGCCGCCTTGCGGACCAGGCTGCGGCCGCCGTCACAGCCGACGAGGTACCGGCCGCGCAGCGCGTACTCCGCGCCGCCGCCGGTGACCTGGACCGTCACCCCGTCCTCGTCCTGTTCGACGCCGGTGATCTCGTGGGAGCGGCGGATGTCCACCCCGGAGCGCACCGCGTGCTCCTCGAGCAGTTCCTCGGTCCTGGTCTGCTGGACCAGCAGGGCGTAGGCGTGGCTGCTGTCGAGCACGCTGAAGTCGATCCAGACGTCCTGGCCGGCGAAGTGGCCGTTGCTCCAGGATCGTGCTCCCTCGGTGAACCGGTCGATGAGGTTGCGCCGGTCCAGCACCTCCATCGAGCGGGAGTGCAGACCGAACGCCTTCGAGTGGGGGCTGCGTTCGGCGAGGCGTTCCACCACCACGCTGCGGATGCCGGCCAGTCGCAGTTCTGCGCTCAGGAAGACACCCACCGGCCCCCCACCGGCGATGATCACGTCGAAGTCATGGGGCGTTGCCATAGGTCAGTCCTTGTCCGATTCGTTGGCGTGGGTCAGCCGGGGCTCGTTCTTGACGGCGGCGGATGCGCCGCGTTCCGGCCCCTGCAGCGGGACGTTCTTGAGGAACAGCGCGATGACCAGTCCCGCCGCGAGCAGCGGGACGGTGGCGACGAACACCGGGGTCAGGGCGTCGGCGTAGGCGCCCGACACGGCGTGTGCCAGTGCGGGCGACAGGCCGTGGGTGGAGGCCAGCGACGAGGCACCGCCCCGGCCGGCGAGCTCCGCCTCCAGGGCGGGCGTCAGGTGCCGGGGCAGTTGGTGCCCCAGCCGGGTGTAGAAGATGGTCGCGAACACCGAGAGCCCCAGGGCGGTACCGGCCTGGCGGGCCAGTGTCACCGTCCCGGTGATGGCGCCGATGTCCCGGGCCGGGGCGGAGTTCTGGGCGGCGAGGGTGAGGACCTGCTGCGACAGCCCGGAGCCGATCCCGAGCAGGATCATGAAGAGGCAGGCCACCGCCCGGCCGGTGTCGGCGGTCATGGTGGCCAGCAAGGAGACGCCCACCAGCCCGACAGCCATGCTCGCCACCGGGAACCACTTGTACCGGCCGGTCCTGGAGATCACCTGACCGGTGATCATGGTGCTGGCGACCAGGCCGAACATCATCGGCAGCAGCACCAGGCCGGAGACGGTGGCGCTGGCGCCGGTCACCCCCTGGGCGAACAGGGCCAGGAAGTTGACCGAGCCGAGGAAGACGGCTCCGCCGATGACGCCGAGGGCCGCGCAGAGCGCGAACGTCGAGTCGTGGAAGAGCCGCAGCGGGATCACCGGTTCGACGGCCCCGCGCTCCACGGCGATGAACAGCGCCGCGATCAGCACGGTCGCGGCGCCCAGCCCGACGATGACCGGGGAGCCCCACGCGTACCGCGATCCTCCCCAGCTCGCGAAGAGGATCAGAGTGACGAGCGCGCCGCTGAGCAGCGCGATCCCCGGATAGTCCACGACCGGCTCGCGCCGGGTGGCGGGCAGTTCGAGCAGCAGGCCCAGCACCAGCAGGGCGGCGATCCCGATCGGCAGGTTGATGAAGAACACCCACCGCCAGCCGAAGTGGTCGGAGAGGATGCCGCCGACGGCCGGGCCCGCCAGCGCGGCCACCGCGAAGTTCGCGGCGAAGTAGCTCTGGTACCTGGCCCGGTCGCGGGGGCTGAACAGCGCGCCGAGGATGGCGAAGGCCCCGGTGATCAGACCGCCGGCGCCCAGTCCCTGCACCGCCCGGAAGGTGATCAGCTGGTGCATCGACCGGGCAAGCCCGGAGGCCAGTGAGCCGGCCATGAACACGCCGATGGAGGCCATGATCACGCGTTTGTGGCCGAACAGGTCGCCGAGCTTGCCGGACAGCGGCGTGACGACACTGGCCGCGATGATGTACCCGCTGGCCACCCAGGCGAACAGACCGAGTCCGCCCAGATCGGTGACGATCTTGGGCAGGGAGGTCGCGACGATCTGACCGTCGAGCATGCCCAGGAAGACCGACAGCATGAGGCCGGCCAGGATGAGCTTGGTGTGACGGGAGATGGGGGTCGCGGCCACGGCCGTTCCTTCCGGGGGGCTCGGGGTGGTCCGTCAGCTGTCGCGGGCGAGCAGCCGGCGCAGCACGGTGCCGAGCCCGTCCGCGTCCCCCTCGGCGGAGCCGTGACTGCGCCACGCGACGAATCCGTCCGGGCGCACCAGCACCGCCCCCTGCGGGCCGACCCCGTACACCTCGGTGAAGTCGCCGGTGACCGGGCGCAGCACCTGTCCGCCGGTACCGCCGGTCCGGTGGACCGTGAGACGTATCCCCAGCTCCTCGGCGGCGGTTTCGGCCGACGCGCACCACGGGTCCGCGTCCTCCCCGGCCAGCAGGGTGAACCCGCCGCCGAACAGGTCGAGCGTGGAGACCTCCTTGCCCTGGCTCTCCACGAGCAGGTGCGGCGCCCGCGTGCCGGGCCGGCCGCCGGCGGTCCGCGGGTCGATGACCGCGGGCGGTTCCACGGCCTGGTCGCCCGAGCCGTTGAGCACCGCCCCGGAGACGTACCGGTACCCCATCGTCACCGAGAGCGGGTCCGCGATCTGCGCCTTCTGCTCGTCGGTGGCGGTGTTGGAGCGGACCGCGAGTTCCAGGGCTCCCTGGTTGGCGACGAAGTCGCCCAGCGGACGGCGCTCCTCGTCGTAGCTGTCGAGCAGCCCGGCGCCCGCGGTGCCCCGGATGACCGAGGCGAGCTTCCAGACGAGGTTGTGGGCGTCGGCGATACCGGTGTTGGAGCCGTAGCCGCCGGTCGGCGGGATCACGTGCGCGGCGTCGCCGACCAGGAAGATCCGGCCGCGGCGGTACTCCTCGGACGCGAACTCCGCCATCTCCCAAGGGAAACGGGACCGGATGCGCACGTCGAGGTCCGGCACCCCGATCGCGGACCGCACCAGGTGCACGCACCGGTCGTCGGTGAAGTCGTCCAGGCTGTCGCCGTCGGCCGGGTCGTACGCGACGACCAGCGTGCCCTCGGTGAGGGTGTCGTCGTGCACGAGGATGCCGGTCACCTCGTCGTTCTGGACGTGCGCCACCGTGAACCGGCGGCCGTCCAGCGCCTCGCGCATATGGGCGGTGAACGCCATGCTCAACTGGTGCGAGATGACGCCGCGGCCGTGCCGCGGCACGCCCAGCGTCTCGCGGACCAGGCTGCGCGGGCCGTCGGCCCCCACCAGGTAGTCGCTGCGCACGGTCCGCTCGGTGCCGCTCGCGCGGTCGCGCAGTACCGAGGTGACACCGGTCGCGTCGGCCTCGAAGGAGACCAGTTCGGTGCCGTAGGACGTGCGGGCGCCGAGGAGTTCGGCGCGGCTGCGCAGCAGCGGCTCCAGCCGGTCCTGGGGCAGCAGCACCATCCGGCTCGGCGTCAGGTCGTCGAGTTCGTCGCCGCCGGCGAGTTCGTCGCGGCTCCAGAACACCTGGCCGGTCAGTGATTCCAGACCGGCGCGCAGGGTGTGGTCCTTGAACCCGGCGGCGGCCTGCAGGACGGTCTCCTCCAGACCCGCGGCGCGCAGGATCTCCAGCGTGCGGGGGTAGTACCCCACCGCACGGGGATGGACCGACGTGCCGGGGTGCCGCTCGACCAGCAGGCAGGGGATCTTCTCCCCGGCCAGGAAGAGCGCCGTGGACAGGCCAACGAGGCTGCCGCCGACGATCAGGACCGGTACCCGGTCATCGCTCATAGGACTTCTCCCTCTCGGGGCCTCTTCAGTACCGCTGTGGGCCTTTTGTGTATCTCTATGAAGCTCTCGCGGGTGATCGTGACAGCGGTGCCTAGAAGGTGGGTCGAGCCCCGGTGACCTCGTACTCCAGTACGTGTCGATGCGGACTCCAGTAGCCCCTGAGAGGTTGCCGGGACCCGGAACATCACATTTGAGCCACCCAGGGGGATCTGGACATGACGGACGCGATAGCCCGTAGAGACATCGTCAGAAAGGCCGGTGCGGCGGGGACGCTCGGCCTCGGAGTGGCGGCGATGGGGATCCTTGCCGCCCCGGCCGCCTCCGCGCACACCGGCACGGAGCCCGCCCGGCCGGGCAACGCGACCGAGCGCCGGCTGCCCGGCGCGTGGACCATCCAGCTGCAGCACTTCGACACCTTCCAGCCGGGACTGACCGCCTTCACCTCCGACGGTCTGGTCCTGGTCATGCACGTCTCGGCCGCGAACATCGGGATGGGCAACTGGTCGGCGACCGGACGCAACACCTTCGTCTTCAACTTCCACATCCTGAACACCGACCCCGCCACCGGGGCGTACACCGGACAGGCGCACATGTGGGGCAACGGCACGTTCAGCTCCGAGACGTACTGGGCGGGCACCGCGAACGTGGCCATCTACGATCCGGCCGGCACGCAGGTCTACAGCCACACCGGTGACGCGATCAACGGCACCCGGGTCGGCGTCGACACCTGAGAGCGGGAACGCGAAGGGCCGGTCACCGGGGATTCCCGGTGACCGGCCCTTCGTCCTGTGCTCCCACGGCGTCAGAGCTTGAGCTGCACCCCGTACTCGGTGAGCCACGTGTCGAGCTGCAGCACCATCTCCAGATTGGCCCGCTCCACCCAGGCGAACGCGCCCTCGGGCGTGGTGTCCTGGGCCAGCACCGCCTTCGTCGCCGCCTGGTCCAGCAGCGGCTGGACGGCGGCCGAGGAGTCGGCCGCCAGCTCGACGAAGCGCGAGTGCACGAACCGGCCGTACTCCACGTCCTGCGTGGTCGGGTACGCGCTCTTCTTGCGGTTGAGCACCGGCTCCGGCAGCAGATCGGAGACGGCCGCCCGCAGCAGGCTCTTCTCCTGCCCGTTCACCCGCTTCATCTCCGCCGGCACGTTGAAGACGTACTCCACCAGCCGGTGGTCGCAGAACGGGGCGCGCAACTGCACACCGGCCGCCATGCTCATCCGGTCCGCCCGGTCCAGGTGGGTGGGCGCCCAGCGGGTGAGGGTGAGGTACGTGATCTCGCGCGCCCGGCGCTCGGCCGGCGAGTCTCCGGTCAGCCGCGGGGCCTCGGCGACCGCCTCGCGGTAGTGCCCGTCCGCGTAGCCGATGAAGTCCAGCCGCTCCCGCAGCCCCCGGTCCAGCAGACCGGTGCCCAGCCCGCCGACCGCCGTGTCGTGGCCGCGCTCGAAGTTGACCCAGGGGAACGTCTGGGAGTTGGCGTGCTTCGGGTCGTACGCCCAGAAGTAGCCGTTGAAGACCTCGTCCGCGGTCTCCCCGGAGAGCACCACCTTGGCCTGGTCGCGCAGGGCCCGGAAGAACAGGTAGAGCGAGACGTCCATGTCGCCCAGCGGCGAGGGGGTGTCCTGGCTGCGCATCACCTGCGCGTGCACCGAGGGGTCGGAGAGCGCGGCCGTGTCGAGCAGGATCTCGGTGTGGTCGCTGTGCACGTGCTCGGCGACCATCGTCGCGAACGGGGAGTCCGGGGTGGCCCGCATCGTCGGATGGACCTCGAAGTTCTCCGTGTAGCCGGCGAAGTTCATCGAGAACGTCCGGACCGCACCCCGCCCCTGCGCCCGCAGCGCGCCGGCCGCCAGCGCGGTCAGCGCGCTGGAGTCGATGCCGCCGGACAGCAGCGCGGCGATCGGGACGTCGGCGACCAGGTGCCGGGCGACCGACTCCGACAGCAGCCCGCGGACGGTGTCCACGGTGGTCGCGAGCGAGTCGGTGTGCGGCTGCGCGGTCAGTTCCCAGTAGCGCTCCTCGGTGACACCGCCGGAGTGCACCCGCACCAGGTGCCCGGGGCGAACCTCCGTGATGTCGCGGAAGACCGTGGTCCCCGGCTTCTTGCCGTGCGCGGTGACCTCGCGCAGGCCGTCCGCGGTGACGACGGGTTCGACCGCCGGGTGGGCGAGCAGTGCCTTCGGCTCGGAGCCGAAGACGAAGCCGGAGGTGGAGTCGGGGCCGGTCCGCGCGAAGCACACCGGCTTGATGCCGAGGCGGTCGCGCACCACCAGCAGCTCCTGCCGCAGCACGTCCCACACGGCCACCGCGAACGCGCCCTCCAAGCGCTCCGCGAAGGACTTGCCCCACTCCAGGTACGCCCTGGCCACCACCTCGGCATCGCCGCCCGAGCGGAACTTGTGCCCGCGCCCCTCCAACTCGGTCCGCACCGTGCGGAAGTTGAAGATCGACCCGTCCAGCAGGGCCACAGCGAGCGGCTCGCTGTGGTGGTCCGCGATCACCGGCTGGGCGCTGTCGGACGGGGAGAGCACCGCGAACCTGCGGTGGGCGAGCCCGGCGTGCTGGGAGAGCCACTGCCCCTCGCCGTCGCCGCCGCGATGGTTCAGCGTGTCCGCCATCGCGTGCAGCACCGGCGCCTGTTCGGACAGATTGCGCTGGTAGTCGACCCAGCCGACGATTCCACTCATGCCCTGGTCCTCTCCGGTGCCGCGGATTCCGTGGGAGCGGACGGCCCGGGGGCGAGCAGCCGCACGTCGATGAGGCTGAGCCCGTACCGCTCGACGGCGTCCCGCAGGTCCGCGGTGGTCGGCGGGCCGTCGCTGTTGATCGTGAGGTCGAGCCGGCGCTGCGCGGCGGGCCCGTACAGGCGGATCAGCCGCAGATAGCTGTTGGCGACCCGGACCGGCTCCGTCACCAGCTCCAGCCGGGCGGCCTGCCGGGCGCCCTGCCAGGTGATCTCGGCGTCCGCGCCCCCGGCGAAGTTGTGCCGCCAGGTGCCGGAGGTGGCCAGCACCAGCTGGTCGTCGAGGGTGTGGGCGCCCACCGGGATGGTGAACGCGCGACCGGTGCGCCGGCCGGTGAAGTGCAGCAGCAGCAGCAACCGCTGCGCCATGGGGCCGGGGGCCGGGGACGACAACGCGGCGATCACTGCCTCGTTGTCGGGCAGCCCCTCGTCACCCGGCCGCCCCAGTTCGATCACGGGCCGGTCGGTGGGGCTCATCGGAGCACCGCCACGGCCGCCGCGGTCAGGATCAGTGCCACGATCGCGAACGTGGTGCGCACCGCGTGCCAGTTGCGCCACTGCAGGCGCGGGTCCTGCCAGTCCGGGCTCAGGTTGTTCTCGTCCTGGCTCTTCACCCGGTTGTTGATGGGCACGTTGCGGGTCTGGGACACCACGGCGACGCCCACCATGAACACCGCCGCCAGGGCGAACAGCGGCCGGCTCGCGGAGGAGTCGGTCCTGAAGGCCGCGAAGACGTCGACGACCACCGAGGTCGTGACGATGTACGGCATGATGTGGTCGTAGCGGCGGCCCAGCAGTCTGTGCGTTGTGATGTATCGGTCCGCCGGCATCGCGATCAATGCGGGCATGACACTGATCGCCACGGCGAACAGCACCCCGGCGACTATGCCGGTGCCCAGGATCACGGCGACGCTCAGCACTTGCAGCAACACCATGCTCATCCCTCTCTCGACTGTGGGACCACGGTCAGGTCCCGGGAACGTCCCAGGGACATCTCGGCGGGTGCTGGAAGACCGGTCGAATCCGGGCCGCGGCGGCCATCCGGTCCCGAGCGGTGCTCCACCGCGCACCGAGCCCCGGGCCGTTCGATGGACCCCACCCGATCACCTGTCAAGGGGGCTGTGCATGGCCGAGGAACGGACACCTGTGCTGGTCGTGGGCGGAAGCATGGTGGGCCTGTCGGCCGCTCTCTTCCTCTCCCACCAGGGATTCCCACCGCTGGTGGTGGAGCGCCACCGCACCGTTTCGGTGCAACCGCGCGCCCAGGCCGCCAGCCCGCGCACCATGGAGATACTGCGGGCGCTGCAACTGGAGGCGGACGTACGGGCCGCGGAGACTCCCAACGCCCAGTACGGCAACATCATGCAGGTCGAATCGCTGGCCGGACCCGAACTCGGCTGGTTCGACGGCCCGTTCCCGGCCGACCCGCAGGGCGTCAGCGCCACCGGCTGGACGCTCATCGGTCAGGACCGCCTGGAGCCGGTGATCAAGCGCCGGGCGGAGGAGCTGGGCGCCGACATCCGGTTCGGCACCGAGATGGTGAGCTACACCCAGGACGAGGACGGGGTCACCGCCCGGATCCGCTCGGTGGAGACCGGCGAGGAGCACGACGTACGGGCCGACTACCTCTTCGCGGCGGACGGCAACCGCAGTCCGATCCGGGAAGGGCTCGGCATCAAGGCGGAGGGCCCCGGCGCCTTCGGCCGCCAGCTCATCATGATCTTCCACGCGGATCTGACCTCCCTGGTCGCCGGCCGCGAGTTCTTCCTGTGCTTCGTCAAGAACGCCGACGTGCACGGCGTGCTGGGGCAGCTCGACCCGCACACGCACCGGTGGTGCCTGGCGGTCAGCCTGCAGCCGGACGAGTCCGCCGCCGACTACACCACCGAGCGCTGCCTGGCGCTGATCCGGGCCGCGGTCGGCGTGCCCGGCCTCGACGTCGAGGTGGAGTCGGGGCAGGACTGGGAAATCGCCGCCAAGGTCGCGCAGCGGTTCCGCCATGACCGGGTCTTCCTGGCCGGTGACGCCGCGCACGTGATGCCGCCGACCGGCGGGTTCGGCGGCAACATGGGCATCCAGGACGCGCACAACCTGTCCTGGAAGCTCGCCCTGGTGCTGCGCGGGCTGGCCAGGCCCTCGCTGCTGGACAGCTACGAGCCGGAACGGCTGCCGGTCGCGGAGTTCACCGTCGAGCAGGGCGTCATCCGCTATCTGCAGCGCAACGGGCTCGACGAGGAGATCGCCGCCCGGCACCGGCCCGAGCCGACCGTGCTGTTCGGCCAGCGCTACCGTTCCGTGGCGGTGCTGCCCGACGCGGACGGCGTCGACGACGGAGCGGTCTTCGAGGACCCGCACCTGGCCACCGGGACACCGGGCACCCGGGCCCCGCACTTCATGATCGAGCGGCCCGGCGGCAGCCCGGTCCCGCTGCACGACCTGATCGCCCGGGACTTCGTGCTGCTGGCCGACGACACCACCGACGACGGCCGCGCCTGGCTGGCCGCGGCGGCGCCGCTGGCGGCCCGGTCCGGTATCGGGGTGCTGGCCCAGCCGGCCGGCGCGGGCTTCAGCACGGCCTACGGGGTCGGCGGGGGCGGCGCGGTGCTGATCCGTCCCGACGGGTTCATCGCCTGGCGCAGCCGCGGCCCGGTGGCCGATCCGGCTGTGGTCCTGGCCGACGCCCTGTCCCGGGCGGCGCACTCCCGCACCTGGTGACGAGTGGGAGAACCGAGGAGCCGCGCCACCGCCTGTCCCGGGCGGTGGCGCGGCTCCCGTCTGTGGTGGCCGCCCTGGTGGACGGCTCAGGCCGCCCCGAGATCCAGGAGCTGGCGCAGCGCCCGCTCCAGGTCCGCGGCGCCGGGCACGGCCCCCGCGGCGCGCCAGCCGACGAAGCCGTCGGGGCGCACCAGCACCACCCCGTCGTCGCCGGCCTTGTAGCGGGCCGCCCATTCGCCCCGGGGGTCGGAGAGATCGCCGTCCGGCCCCACCCGGTACGCGACCAGGTCCACGCCGAGCCGGCCGGCGGTCTGGGCCGCGGACGCGGCCAGGCTGTCGGCCGCACCCGTGGTGAACAGGACGAAGCCGCGGCCGAAGAGGTCCACGACGGACATCTCGGGGCCGTCCTTCGCCTGGACGAGCACGTGCGGTGCCCGTGCCCCGGGCTGCGCGGACGGGTGGTCCGGGTCCTCCAGGAGCGGTCCCGCCGGTTCGGCGAACTGCGGGGAGAAGGCGCCCGAACGGTAGCGGTAGCCGAACGTCATGGTCGTCTCGTCGACGAGTTCGTCCGACACGTCCTCCAGCCGCTTGCCCTCCCGGACGGCGAAGCGCAGCCCCGCCTGTCGGGCCGTCTCCAGGGCCACCGGGCGGCGCTCGGTGCCGTACGTGTCCAGCAGACCGGGGCCCGCGGCCCGGGCCAGCACCAGCGACAGCTTCCAGGACAGGTTGTAGACGTCCTGGATGCCGGTGCTCGCCCCGAACGCGCCGGTCGGCGGGATGACGTGCGCGGCGTCGCCGGCGATGAAGACCCGGCCCGCGCGGAACTGCTCGGCGATCCGCATGGAGATCTCCCACGGCAGCATCCGGCCGTCCTCGATCTCCGCGTACAGGTCGTCGATGCCGATCGCGCTGCGCAGCAGTTCCAGGCAGCGCCGCTCGGTGAAGTCCTCCGGCCCCTCGCCCTGTTCGGGATAGAAGGAGACGTTGAACACCCAGCGCTTCTCGTTGTCGATGGGGATCAGCGTGCCGCGCACCACCGCGTTGTTGACGTACGCGGCGATGACCTTGCGGCCGGCCAGGGCCGGGGTCAGGTCGGCGTGGAAGAAGAAGCTCACCAGGTTGGTGATGGTCCCCCTGCCCCGGTCGGGCACCCGCAGCATCCGGCGCACCGGGCTGCGGCTGCCGTCCGCGGCGATCACGTAGTTGGCGTGGATGGTGCTGGTGACGCCGGTCGACCGGTCGTGCACCGTGGCGAGCACCCCGTCGAGGTCCTCCTCCAGGGACACCAGCTGGGTACTGAAGCGCACCTCGGCGCCGGTGGCCACGGCCTGCTTGCGCAGCAGCGGCTCCAGCTGGTTCTGGTCGATCATCGCCCAGCGGGCCGGGGTGATCCGGCTGAGGTCGTCGGGCGCCGCACTGGGCATCCTGACCCGCTCGGGTCCCGCGAGGGTCTCCACGTGCACCAGGACGTCGTTCCCGGCGATCGGCGACTCCTCCGCGCGGATGGCGTCCTCCATGCCCACCGCGCGGAAGATCTCCATGGTGCGGGGGTTGATGGCCCGCGCCTTGGGGTGACCGGAGGTGTCCGGGTGCCGCTCCACCAGCAGGGAGCGCACCCCGAAGTGGGTGAGGAAGACACTCGCCGAAAGTCCGGTCAGGCCGCCGCCGATGACGAGCACCGGCACGTTCTCGTCAGCCACTGCGATCTCCCTTCCGTCCGATCACCAGGGTGTGGGTGCTGAGCAGCGGCTGTGCGGAGGCTTCGGCGAAGCCGGCCTCGCGCAGCCACCGAACACAGTCGCCGACCCGGTACTCCTGGCCGTTCTGGCTGACCAGCTTCATGTGCAGACTGCTCAGCAGCCGGTCGGAGTCCCGCCGGTCGTCGTCGATCATGCGGTCGTAGATGAGCACCTGACCGCCGGGGGGCAGGCTGTCGTAGATCCGCCGCAGCAGCGTCAGACTGTGCTCGCTGTCGAAGCCGTGCAGGATGTGGCCGAGGACGACGACCTCGGTGCTCGGCACCGGGTCGGCGAAGAAATCCCCGCCCCGGAACGTCACCCGGTCGGTGAGCCCGAGCCGGCCCATGTGCTCCTCGAAGAGCGGCTGGGTGCGCGGCAGGTCGAAGCAGACCCCCGTCAGGTGCCGGTGGGTGCGGGCCAGGACCGAGGACAGGTTGCCGCGGGAGCCGCCGAGGTCGGTGAAGGTGGAGATCGGGCCCCAGTCGATGACCGCGGCCAGCTCGGTGCCCATGCGGTCGCTGAACGCGTCCAGGCCCTTGAGGAACCGCTTCATCTTCTCCGGGTTCTCGTGGCGGTCGCCGAAGAAACCGCCCTTGTCCGGGTCGAGGGTCTGCGGTTCGCCGCTGATCAGCGCGTCGGGCAGCCGCCCCCAGGTGTCGTAGAGGGTCTCATTGGTCAGCTCGATGAAACCGCCCAGGTAGCTCTCGGTCTCCTCCACCAGGTAGGCCGTGGACAGGGCAGAGTTGCGGTACGCCCCGTCCTCCCGGTCCAGCAGGCCCAGGCCGACCAGGGCGTCGAGGAAGTCGGCGGCGAACCGGGGGTGCAGACCGGTGCGCTCCCGGATCTCGGACTCCGTGGCGGGCCCGGACGCCAGGGCGGTGAAAACCCCTACGCGCACCGCGCCCTGCAGCACCTTGGCCCCGCAGTCCGCGATGGAGAGCCGGATCAGCGGCCCAGGGCTTACTTCCGCGGTGGCGGGCAGGTCTCCGGTCGTCGTCACATGATCCTCCTTGGAGTGACCGGACATTGGATCGCCCGACCATCGCGGGGCCGCGTCGAAGCCGGCTAGAAGGCCGGTCGCGCCGGCCTCGGCTCCGTCACCCCCGTCCCACTCCGGCTCAAGTCCTTCTGGAGGAGCGGTGGGCACGCTGCCGTCCGGGTCCTTCAGCGGGCTCACGACAGTGAGGAGAGGAAACCGGATGAGTGACTTCACTCTGCAGGAGCTGACCGCCAAGCTGCGCGAATGCGCGGGTGAGCCCGACGGCGTCGACCTCGACGGCGACGTCCAGGACACCCCTTTCATGGAACTCGGCTATGACTCGCTCGCGCTGCTCCAGGTGACCGGCGTGATCAAGCGGGAACGCGCAATCGACCTCTCGGACGACGCGGTGGTCGAGGCGGAGACCCCGCGCATCCTGTTGAAGATGATCAACACCAGCCCCGCGCAGAGCCGCTGACCGCCACCGGGAGACCGGGGTTGTCGCAGCGCGACTGATCGGTACAGCGCCACCGGCCGGCTGGGGCGACCGGCCGCTTTCGAGATCGAATCTGTGGGAGGAATCGCATGCCGTACGCAGCGATCGTCTACCGGGTCAAGCCCGGGCACGAGGACGAGATCGCCAAGATCTTCGAGAACTTCAACCGGGTGGACACCGCTGATCTGCGTACCGATGAGGGTACGGACGCCGGTCGGATCCTCGGCACGGGACTGTTCATCAAGGACGATGTGATGGTCCGCTGCATCCACTACGAAGGCGACCTGGCGGCGGTGGGCAAGCACATGGCCATGCAGCCCGGCGTGCACGCGGCGGAGAGCCGGCTGGCTCCGTACCTGCTGGAGGAGCGGGACACCTCGTCGCCGCAGGCGTTCGGCGCGTTCTTCCGCAACGCGTCCATGCGCAGCATCCTCCAGCTCAGCGTGGACACCCTGGAGACGAAGGCCTGACCGTGCACTGACGGCCGACGGATTCTCCCCCGGCGCTCCACGCGTCCCGCCCCTGCGGCGGGACGCGTGGAGCGCTGTCGCGTTCGCGGCCGGCGGTCGCCCGCAAGTCCAAGTGCAGCCCGATTCGAGCAGGTCTTTAGAGCGTCCTGTGACGGTTCCGGCTGTTGGTCCGAGCAACTCGTACTGAAGGAGGTCGACGGTGCACCGGACTTTGATCGTGGCGAAGATGCGGCCGGGTAAGGCCGATGACATCGCGAAGATCTTCGCGGAGTCTGACGCGTCGGATCTGCCGCACATGATTGGCGTGTCGCGACGGACCCTCTTCGCCTTCCATGACCTGTACTTCCACCTGGTGGAGGCGGACGAGGACATTACCGACGGCCTCTACAAGGCGCGCAGCCACCCGCTCTACGACGACATCAACCGCAAGCTCGCGGAGTGTGTGTCGCCTTTCGACCCGAACTGGAAAGAGCCCAAGGACGCCATGGCGGTGCCCTTCTACGTGTGGACGGCCGATCAGGGGAGGATCCAATGACCGCGCAGCCTGTGCGGATCTCGGCTGACGAGGTGTCGCCCAACCGCAAGCGCGGCGGCGACATCCGGGTCACGCTCAGCCCCGTGACGGCGGGCTCGACCTCGGGCTTCGGTGGAGTGATGTACCTGGACCCCGCCGAGTTCGTGACCGAGCACTACCACCCGTACTCCGAGGAGTTCATCCACGTCATCGAGGGAGAACTCGAGATGACGCTGGACGGTGAGCCGCTCAAGCTGGGCGCGGGCGACTCCCTGCTGGTGCCCATCGGTGTCCGCCACCGGCTCGTCAACATCGGCGAGGTGACGGCGCACTGCGCCTTCCACCTCTCCCCGCTGGCGCCCCGCCCGGACCTCGGCCACGTGGACACCGAACTGCCGACGAACCCGCAGGCGCCCAACCCGAACGTGGGTGGCGCCCCGTGAGCCGTCGTGCGGTGGTCACCGGGATCGGCGTGCTGGCACCGGGAAGCGTGGGCCGGGAGGGGTTCTGGGACCAGCTCTCCGCCGGCCGGACCGCCACCCGGCGGATCACGCTTTTCGATCCCGCGCCGTTCCGTTCCCAGGTGGCCGCGGAAGTGGACTTCGACCCGGTCGCGGCCGGGCTGACGCCCCAGCAGATCCGTCGGATGGACCGGGCCGCGCAGTTCGCGGTGGTCTGCGCGCGCGAGGCGCTGGAGGACAGCGGTGCCGAGCTCTCCGCGCTTCCGCCGGAGCGGATCGCGGTCTCCATCGGCAGCGCGGTCGGCTGCACGATGGGCCTGGAGGAGGAGTACGTCACCCTCAGCGACGGCGGCAAGCACTGGCTCGTCGACAGCACCTACGGCGTGCCGCACCTGTACGGCTACATGGTGCCCAGCACCCTGGCCGTGGAGGTCGCCCACGCGGTGGGCGCCGAGGGGCCGGTGGCGCTGGTCTCCACCGGCTGCACCTCGGGGCTGGACTCGATCGGGCACGGGGTGCAGCTGATCGAGGAGGGCTCGGCCGACGTCGTCCTGGCCGGGGCCACCGACGCACCGCTCTCGCCGATCACCGCCGCCTGCTTCGACGCGATCCGGGCGACCACGTCGAACAACGCCGACCCGGAGCACGCCTCCCGGCCGTTCGACCGGGACCGCGACGGCTTCGTCCTGGCGGAGGGCTCCGCGGTCCTGGTCCTGGAGGAGAAGTCGGCCGCCGAGGCGCGCGGTGCCAAGATCTACGGCGAGTTCGTCGGTTTCGCCGGGCGCAGCAACGCCTTCCACATGACCGGACTCAAGGCCGAGGGACGCGAGATGGCCGAGGCCATCCGGGTCGCCCTGGACCAGGCGAAGCTCGACCCGACCGCCGTCGGCTACATCAACGCCCACGGTTCCGGCACCAAGCAGAACGACCGTCATGAGACGGCCGCGTTCAAGCGGAGTCTGGGCGATCACGCCTACCACGTGCCCGTCAGCTCCATCAAGTCCATGGTCGGGCACTCGCTGGGAGCGATCGGCTCCATCGAGGTCGCGGCCTGCGCCTTGGCCCTGGACCGGCAGGTCGTCCCGCCCACCGCCAACCTGAAGAACCCCGACGCCGAGTGCGACCTGGACTACGTGCCGGTCACCGCCCGGGACCACGCCATGGATGTGGTGCTCAGCGTGGGCAGCGGATTCGGCGGCTTCCAGAGCGCGATGGTGCTGGCCAGGCCCGGTGCCGTCCCGTACGAGAGGAGCTGACGGTGAGCAGCGCGACTCAAGCCGCCCCGGTGATCACCGGGCTGGGCGTCACCGCGCCGACCGGCCTGACGGTGGAGGAGCACTGGGAGGCGGTCCTGGCGGGGAAGCAGGCGATCGGGCGGATCACCCGCTTCGACCCCAGCAGCTACCCCGTCCAGCTGGCCGGCGAGGTGGCGGACTTCGACACCAAGGCGCAGGTCCCCAGCCGGCTGATCACCCAGACCGACCGCTGGACCCACCTGGGCCTGGACGCCGCCGCCGAGGCGCTGGCCGACGCGAAGGTCGTGCCGGCCGAACTGCCCGAGTTCGAGATGGCCGTGGTCACCGCGGCCTCCTCCGGCGGCACCGAGTTCGGTCAGCACGAGATGGAGAACCTGTACCAGCACGACCCGTCCTGGGTCGGCGCCTACCAGTCGATCGCCTGGTTCTACGCGGCGACCACCGGGCAGGTCTCCATCCGGCACGGCATGCGCGGACCCTGCGGCGTGCTCTGCTGCGAACAGGCCGGCGGCCTGGACGCGATCGGGCAGAGCCGTCGGCTGCTGCGCGGCACCTCCCGGCTGGTGGTGACCGGCGGCACGGACGCCTCACTGTGCCCGTACGGGCTGACCGCCCAGCTCAGCACCGGGAACCTGTCGACGGTCGCCGACCCCGGCCGGGCCTACCTGCCGTTCGACGCCGCGGCCAGCGGTTACGTGCCCGGTGAGGGCGGCGCGATGCTGATCCTGGAACGGGCCGCGGACGCGGAGGCGCGTGGCGCCGGCGGCGGTTACGCCCAGGTGCTCGGGTACGCGGCGGGCTTCGACCCGGCGCCCGGCTCGGAGCGGCCGCCGGCGCTGCGCCGCACGCTGGAGGCGGCCCTGGCCGACGCCGGAGTGGCACCGTCCGGCGTGGACGTGGTCTTCGCGGACGCGTCCGGCGTGCCGGAGCAGGACGCGGCGGAGGCCGCCGCGCTCCGGGCCGTGTTCGGGCCCGGCGGAGTACCGGTCACCGCGCCCAAGACGCTGACCGGACGGCTGTACGGCGGCGGCGCGGCGCTGGACGTGGCGACCGCCGCACTGGCCCTGCGCGACCAGGTCATCCCGCACACCGTCGGACCGGACGCACCGGTCCCCGGGTACGGCCTGGACCTGGTCCTGGGCGAACCCCGGGCCGTCGCACTGCGCACGGCGGTGGTCCTCGCCCGGGGACACGGCGGCTTCAACGCGGCCCTGGTACTGGGACGTTCCGCCTCCTGACGGCGGAACGGGACGAAGGCGAGAGACAAGGGAGAGTGGCGATGGCCGGGCACACGGACAACGAGATAGTGATCAACGCGCCGATCGGCACGGTCTGGGACATCACCAACGACGTCCCCAACTGGCCGGACCTGTTCAGCGAGTACGCCAAGGCCGAGATCCTGGAGCAGTCCGGGGAGACCGTGAAGTTCCGGCTGACGATGCACCCGGACGACGACGGACAGGTGTGGAGCTGGGTCTCGGAGCGCACCCCGGACCCGGACACCCACACGGTGCGGGCACACCGCGTGGAGACCGGACCGTTCGAGTTCATGGACATCTTCTGGGAGTACACCGAGACGCCCGAGGGCGTGCGGATGCGCTGGGTCCAGGACTTCCACATGAAGCCGCAGGCCCCCGTCGACGATGCCGGCATGACCGCGCACCTGAACCGGAACACGGCCATCCAGATGGCGCTCATCAAGGACAAGGTCGAGGCCGCCTCCCTCGGGAAGTAGCCGCGGACGCACTCCCGGAGGTCACCGGTGCCCGCTCTCCTCATCCCACTCGTGCTGCTGATGAACGGGCTCGCGGCCGGATGCATGCTCGGCACGCTGCTCGGCGGCTGGCCGCTGCTCGCGGGACTGCCCGACGACGGCTACGTCAGGACGCACGCGTTCTTCTCCGGCCGCTACGACCCGTACATGCCCATCTGCACCCTGGGCACCCTGCTGGGCGACACCGTGCTCGCCGCCACCGTCGGTGACGGCTGGGCACGGGCCTGCTTCACCGCCGCGGCACTGCTCGCGCTGTGCACCGTGGTCATCTCGTTCGCCAAGAACGTCCCCGTCAACCGGTGGATCCGCACCGTCGACCCGGACAACCTGCCCGCCGGCTTCGACGCGACGCAGCGCCGCGGCCAGTGGGGCCTGTGGAACAAGCGGCGCAGCGTGATCACCATGCTCGCCCTGCTGTCCAACTGCGCGGCGCTGGCCACGCTTCTTTGAGGAGGAATTCCATGGACCTCGGTCTACGAGGGAAGAAGGCGCTGGTCACCGGCGGTACCCGGGGCGTGGGGCGCGGCATCGTGCTCGCCCTGGCCCGCGCCGGCGTCGACGTCATCACCTGCTACCTGCAGGAGGGCGAGCGGGTCTCGACCCTGGAGCGCGAGCTCAAGGAGATCGGCGGCGACCACCACGTGCTGCGCGCCGACGTCGGCGACCCCACTCAGGTCGCGGACCTGCTGGAGCAGGCCGGGACCCTGTACGGCCACCTCGACCTGGTGGTCAACAACGCGGGCACCATCAGTCACATCCCGTACGCGAAGCTCCCGTTCGAGGAGTGGCAGCGCATCGTCACCACCAACCTCACCTCCACCCACCTGGTGACGCAGGGCGCACTGCCGCTGCTGGGCGCCGGCTCCTCCATCGTGAGCATCGGCTCCAAGGGCGCCGAGGCGGGCATACCGCTGCGGGCGCACTACACGGCGACGAAGTCGGCACTCATCGGCCTCACCCGTTCGCTCGCCAAGGAACTCGGCTCCCAGGGCATCCGGATCAACGTGGTCTCCCTCGGGGTCATCGAAACCGAGGCGCTGTACGCCCTGCCGCAGGATTCGCAGGACCAGATGGTCCAGCGGTACAGCGCCAAGACCGCGCTGGGCCGCCTCGGCCTGCCCGACGAGGTCGCCGGCGCCATCCTCTGGCTCGCCAGCGATCTGTCGCGCTATGTCACCGGCGCCACGATCTCGGTCGACGGGGGGATCTCCTGATGGCCGGCGGAGCGTTCCGGGTGATGCTGGAGATGACCATCAAGCCGGGCCTGGCGGCCGAGTTCGAGGAGGAGTGGCGCAGCGGCACCGACGCGGTGACCGGCCACCCCGCCAACATCGGCCAGTGGCTGGCCCGCAGCACCGCCGACGAGGACACGTACTACATCGTCAGCGACTGGACCGACGAGACGGGCTTCCGCGCCTTCGAGGACGGCAAGGCCCACGTCGCCCACCGCGAGCGGCTGCACGCCTACCGGGCGTCCGCCACGTTCGACACGATGCGGGTGGTGGAGCACATCGAGGGTGCCGCCCATGCCCGGTGAAGTGCTGGTGATGATCCATCACCAGGTGCGCGACGAGGCCGAGCAGGCCGGGTTGCGGGAGGCGTACCACCTGGTCAGCAAGCGGCTGGCGGAGGTGCCGGGCATGCTCGGCAACGAACTGCTGCAGTCCGCCGTCGATCCCACCAGCGTGGTCGTGGTGAGCCGGTGGGCGGACCTCGCGGCCTTCCGCGTCTGGGAGGAGGGGGCCGGGCACCGCGGCGACACCGCGCCGCTGCGGCCCTACCGCGACACCCGGCTCGCCGTCCCCTTCGGTATCTACGAGGTCGACGCCGCGTACTGAGGACTCACAGAAGGAGGAGGAGATGGAGCAGGGACTGGCCGGCAAACGCGTCCTGATCACCGGCGGAACCCGGGGGATCGGACGCGCCTCGGCGCTGGCCTTCGCACGCGCCGGAGCGAGCGTCGTGGTGGTCTCACGGGGCGCGGGGGAGGACGCCGAAACGCTCACCCGGGAACTGAAGGAGCTCGGCGACGGCCATCTGCTGCTCCAGGCCGACGTCACCGACGCCCCCGACGTCCGCCGGCTCGCCGAACGGGTGCGGGAGGCGTTCGGGGCGCTGGACGTCCTGGTCAACAACGTGGGCGTGGACGGCCAGGTCTGGTTCGGCGAGCTGCCGGAGACCGAGTGGCACCGGGTCTTCGACCACAACGTCACCTCCGCCTACCTGGTGACCCAGGCCGTGCTCGACCTCCTGGCGGACGGCGCCTCGGTGATCAACATCGGTTCGTCCGTCGCCCTGCGCGGCCGGGTGCGCGGGGTGCACTACACCGCCTCCAAAGCCGCGCTGATCGGCCTGACCCGGGCGCTGTGCAAGGAGCTCGGACCGCGCTCCATCCGCGTCAACACCATCGCGCCCGGGCTCACCGAGACCGAACCTGGCGCCGGGCTGCCGCCGGAGGCCGTCGAACGCATCGTCGGGATGACGGCGCTGGGCCGGATCTGCCAGCCGGACGACGTCGCCGGCGCGGTGCTCTTCCTGGCCGGTGACACCTCCCGCTACATCTCCGGTGCCACGCTCAACGTCGACGGCGGTGTCTGACGTGGACATCGGACTGGGCCTGCCCACCACCGTCCCCGACAAGTCCGGGACGGAACTGCCCTCCTGGGCGCGCGAGGCCGAGCAGGCCGGCTTCGCCAGCCTCGGCGTGCTGGACCGGCTGGTGTACGACAACTTCGAGTCGCTGGTCTCGCTGGCCGCCGCGGCCGCGGTCACCAGCCGGATCCGGCTCGCCAGCACCATCCTCATCGCGGGGTACCGCGGCGGGGCGTCGCTGCTCGCCAAGCAGGCAGCGACCGTCGACGCGATCTCCGGCGGCCGGCTGACCCTCGGGGTCGCGGCCGGCGGCCGGGAGGACGACTACGCCGCCACCGGCGCGGACTACCCCGGGAGGGGGCCGCGGCTCGACACCCTCCTGGACGAGCTGCGCGCCACCTGGGACGGCGCGGGACCGGTGCCCGGCATCGGCCCGCGGCCGGACCGTCCGGGCGGGATCCCGCTGCTCGTCGGCGGCCACTCGCGGGCGGCGATGCGCCGCTCGGCGAAGTACGGCACCGGCTGGATCGCCGGCGGCAGCTCCGCCACGGACTACGGCGAGCTGGTACGCCGTGCGAAGGAGGAGTGGACCGCGGCGGGCCGAACCGACCGGCCGCGGATGGTCTCGCTGGTGTACGCGTGCCTCGGCCCGGACGCGGGACCGACGGCCGGCCGCTATCTGCGCGACTACTACTCCTTCGTGAACGTGAAGGCGGAGCGGGCCGCCACCGGGGTGCTCGTGGACCCCGCGCAGATCCGCGAGGCCGTCGGCGCCTACGCGCGGGCCGGCTGCGACGAGCTGATCCTGTTGCCGTGCACCGCGGACCTCAAGCAGGTCGGCCTGCTGGCGGAGGCCGCTCTCTGAGGTGCTGTCCCCGTGCACAAG
>NZ_JAPVLU010000008.1 GCF_027158205.1 Streptomyces sp. H39-S7
ATGAGGCACCTCACTCACCCTCGATGACAACCCGTTGCCACCACAGTGCCACCGCCAGGCCCCAACACCCCAAAAATCATTCACGGATCACCAGGCCCGGCGAACGTTCGTGGACAACGCACTAGCGTGACTGCCATGGACATCACGATTCACTCGAGCTTCCTCCCGCACGTCGACCCGGAGGCGTCCCTGGCGTTCTACCGCGACGTCCTCGGCTTCGAGGTCCGCAACGACGTCGGGTACAACGGACTGCGCTGGATCACCGTCGGCCCCGCCGGCCAGCCCGGGGTGTCCATCGTCCTGCACCCGCCGGCCGCCGACCCGGGAAACACCGACGCCGAGCGCCGCACCGTCACCGAGATGATGGCCAAGGGCACCTACGCCATCGTCACCCTGGCCACGCCCGACCTCGACGCCACCTTCGAGCGGCTGCAGGCCGGCGCGGAGATCGTCCAGGAGCCGACCGACCAGCCGTACGGCATCCGGGACTGCGCCGTCCGCGATCCCGCGGGCAACCTGATCCGCATCAACGAGATCCGCTGAGCCGCCCCGCCGGCCGCTCCCGCTCCCGATGTCCGGCCGGTCCTCCGGCAACGTAACGTCACCGATGCCTCTGATGTTTCTGCTGTCTCCGATGGGGAGCCCGTCATGACCACTCCGCGGGACTTGTTGATCACCACCATGGACGTCACGTCCAGCCGCCCGGTCGAGCAGGGCGAGCTGTCGCTGGCCCTCGCGGGGGCCGAACTGATCGACCTCATCGCCGCCCGGGCCCTCTCCCTGGACGGCGAGCGCCTGCTGCCCGGACCGCAGCAGGGCCTGGGTGACCGCCTGTTGGACGAGGCGGCGG
This sequence comes from Streptomyces sp. H39-S7, assembly GCF_027158205.1. Classification (GTDB taxonomy): domain Bacteria; phylum Actinomycetota; class Actinomycetes; order Streptomycetales; family Streptomycetaceae; genus Actinacidiphila. The sequence continues at coordinate 851 of NZ_JAPVLU010000008.1, forward strand.
CGGCGCTCGTCCGCGAGGAGCCGTACGAGTCCGCCGAGGACTGGCTGTGGCGCCGGGGCCGCGACCTGTCCACGGCCTACCACGCCGCTCTGGAGGCGGACGGCGACATCGCACGACCGCGTCACCCGTGGATCCCGCTCAGAACCGGGCCGGCCGAGCTGACCGACTCGCCCGCCCGTCGCCACGCAGCCGAGCGCTGGACGTCGGGCGAGCCCGTCCTGGCGGGCCTCGCGGCCGCTGTGGGCCTCCACGACAAGCCGACCGAAGAGCTCGCGGACCTCGGCGACGACGCCGTCGTGACCGTCCTGGCCGCCGTCCACGAGGCGGTCACGGAGCTGGAAGGCGTGCGGCAGCGGCGGCGGATCGAGGAGGCGGCCTTCGACAACATCTGGCGCGGCCAGTAACGAGGGAACTACCCGGTCCCGCCCGCGCGCAGCGCACCGACGGCCGCCTCCACCTGCCGCAGCGGCTCGGGTCCCACCGCCCGCAGCACCACGGTGTCGGCCCCCGCCGCCCACAGCTCGCGCACCCGCGCGGCGGCCGCGTCGGCGGGGCCGGTCGCGGCGAACACCTGCTCGACCGGTCGGCCCAGCCACTCGCCGTGACCCGCCAGCGCGGGCCCGACCGTGGCCTCGAGCCGTGCCGGGTCGACCTCGACGCAGAGGAACGCGAACACGGTCAGGCTGTGCTCGGCGCCGGTCCGCCCGCCCTTCTCCATGTGCCCCCGTGCGGCCGCCAGATCGGCGGGACCGTGTCCCTCCGCGATGATCGCGCCGTCCGCGACCCGCCCCGCCAACTCCAGCGAACGGGGTCTGACCACCCCGGCCACCACCGGCGGAACGACCGTGGGCGGATGCACCAGCCGCACCCCGTCCAGCTGGACCTCCCGTCCGTCGATGCTCACCTGCTCGCCGCGCAGCAGACCACGCACCGCCGTCACCGTCTCCTCCAGCAGCGCCAGCGGACTGCGCGGCGCGACCCCGGCCTTCACCATCCACTCGCGCACCCCGTGGCCGACGCCCGCCGTCAGACGTCCGGGGAACATCCTCGCCAGCGCCGCCAGTTCCATCGCGAGCAGTGCCGGATTCCGCAGCGGTGCGGGCGCGATGCCGATCCCCACCCGCAGTTCCCGGGTCGCCGCCAGCGCGGTGGCGGCGGACGCGATGGATCCGGCCCACTCCAGGTCCTCCACCACCCAGAGGTCGTCGACGCCCAGCCCCTCCATCGCCCGCGCGAAGTCCGGCAGCCCCTCCGGGGCCCAGTCGCGGTCGTACATCACACCGACGCGCTTCCCAAGATCAGTCATGGCCCGAACGCTACGCAGCGCAGCGGCGGCCGCGCAACGGCCCCGACGAGGCGCCGTCGGCGCTGGTCCTCACCCGGATTCCGATCCGTCACCCGGACGGAGTCGCCCGCTGCGCGGGCGCGGGGGCCGCCGCGCAGACTGGACGGACGGCCCGGTGCCGGGCCCGGGAGGATTCGCCGCCGGCTCGGCGGAGGAGACGCCGGGGTGAGCGCATGGGGCGTGACGAAGGGGGCAACGGCGTGGAGCCGACCGCAGGCCACCACAGCAGCACCGGAGACGAGCGGGAGACCGCGACCCGCTCGCGGATCACCCTGCGCGTCAACGGAGTCGCGCACGCGCTGGAGCTCGACCACCGCACCACCGTGCTCGACGCGCTGCGCGAGCACCTGGACCTCACCGGTGCGAAGAAGGGCTGCGATCACGGGCAGTGCGGTGCGTGCACGGTGCTGGTCGACGGCGCGCGGGCCAACAGCTGCCTGCTGCTGGCGGTCGCCGCCGACGGTGTGCCCATCACCACCGTCGAAGGACTGTCCGACGGTGACCGGCTCCATCCGGTGCAGGAGTCGTTCCTCGCGCGGGACGCGTTGCAGTGCGGGTACTGCACGCCCGGCCAGGTCTGCTCGGCGGTGGGTGTCCTGGCCGAGGCGGCCGCGGGCCACCCCTCCCTCGTCACCGCGCCCGTTGCGGCACCCGAGGGGCCGGTGCACCTGACCGGCGAGGAGATCCGGGAGCGGATGAGCGGCAACCTGTGCCGCTGCGGCGCCTACCCCAACATCGTCGACGCGATCGAGGACATGAACCGGTGAAGCCCTTCGCGTACCACCGTCCCGCGGACGCCGACGGAGCCGTCGCCGCCTACGCCGCGAACCCCGGAGCCCGCTACCTCGCGGGCGGGACCAACCTCGTCGACCTGATGAAGCGCGGTGTCGAGAGCCCGGGCAGCCTCATCGACGTCGGCAGGCTGCCGCTGGACCGGATCGAAGAGGTGGCGGAAGGCGGCCTGCGGATCGGGGCGACCGTGCGCAACAGCGATCTCGCCGCGCACCCGGTGATCCGCAGCCGCTACCCGGTGCTGTCGCAGGCGATCCTCGCCGGTGCCTCCGGGCAGTTGCGCAACACGGCGACCACCGGCGGGAACCTGCTGCAGCGCACCCGGTGCACGTACTTCCAGGACACGTCCAAGCCCTGCAACAAGCGCACGCCGGGCACCGGGTGCCCAGCCCGCGAAGGCGTCCACCGCGACCTGGCCGTCCTCGGGCACTCGGAAGCCTGTGTGGCCACCAACCCGTCGGACATGGCGGTGGCGCTGAGCGCCCTGGACGCCGTCGTCCTGCTGCTCGGTCCGGACGGGGAGCGCGCCGTCCCGGTCACCGGCTTCCACCGGCTGCCCGGCGACCGGCCCGACAGCGACAGCGAGATCCGCCCGGGAGAGCTGATCACCGGGGTGGAACTCCCCCCGCCCCCCGCCGGGCACTCCGCGTACCGCAAGGTCCGCGACCGGGCCTCGTACGCCTTCGCGCTGGTCTCCATCGCCGCGGTGCTCGACGTACGGGACGGCACGATCACCGAGGCGGCCCTGGCCTTCGGCGGCCTGGCCCACAAACCGTGGCGCGCGCGAGCGGCCGAGGAGGCGCTGCGCGGGGCACCCGCCACCGAGGTGACCTTCGCCCGGGCCGCCGACGCCGAACTCGCCGCCGCCCGGCCGCTGCGCGACAACGGCTTCAAGGTGCCACTCGCCCGCAACCTCACGGTGAGTCTGCTGGCCGAGCTCGCCACCCGCTCATGAGCACCCGCCAGGACATGAGGAGCCGACCATGAGCCACTCGATCCCCCCGCTGGGCACGCCCGCGGCGCGCCGCGAGGGCCGCGACAAAGTCATGGGCGCCGCTCGGTACGCGGCCGAGCACACGCCGCCGGGCTGTGCCTACGCCTGGCCGGTTCCCGCCACGGTCCCGTGCGGCAGCGTCGTCGCCGTCCACACCGCTGAGGCGCTGGCGCTGCCCGGGGTCCTCGCCGTCCTCACCCACGAGAGCGCACCGCGCCTGGAGAAGCCCGACGACGCGACCCTGTCGGTCCTTCAGGACGCCCACGTCCCGCACCGCGGCTGGTACGTCGCGCTGGCCGTCGCGGAGACCATCGAGGAGGCCCGCGCGGCTGCAGGCGCGGTACGCGTCGAGTACGCCCCCACCGCGCACGACGTGGTGCTCACGGCGGACCATCGCGGCCTGTACACCCCGGACACGGCCAACGGCGGTGAACCGTCCACCACCGAACGGGGCGACTTCGACGCCTCGTTCGACGCGGCACCGGTGCGCGTCGACGCGACCTACACGATGAGCGCGCTGCACAACCACCCCATGGAACCGCACGCGTCCACCGCGCACTGGCACGACGGGCACCTGACGGTGCACGACGCGAGCCAGGGGTCCACGACCGTCCGGAACACCCTGGCGGCGATGTTCTCGCTCGATGCCGACCAGATTACCGTGTACTCCGAGCACGTGGGAGGGGGCTTCGGCTCCAAGGGCACACCACGCCCGCATGTGGTGCTGGCCACGATGGCGACCCTGCACACCGGACGGCCGGTCAAGCTCTCCCTGCCGCGCCACCACCTGCCGGCCGTGGTGGGCCACCGGGCCCCGACCATCCAACGGGTCCGGCTGGGAGCCGGCCAGGACGGAGTGATCGCCGCCCTCGCCCATGACGTGATCACCCAGACCTCCACCATCAAGGAGTTCGTGGAGCAGGCCGCCGTCCCCGCCCGCATCATGTACGCCTCCCCGAACAGCCGGACCACCCACCGGGTGACCGCCCTGGACGTGCCGACCCCGTCCTGGATGCGGGGGCCGGGCGAAACCCCGGGCATGTACGCCCTGGAGTCGGCGATGGACGAACTCGCCGTCGCCACGGGCGTGGACCCCGTCGAACTGCGCCTGCGCAACGAGCCGTCGATCGATCCCGACAGCGGACACCCCTTCAGCAGCCGTGGCCTCGTCGCCTGTCTGCGGGAGGGAGCGGTCCGCTTCGACTGGGCCCGCCGCGACCCGCGACCGGGCATCCGCCGCGAAGGGAACCTGCTCCTGGGCACGGGTGTCGCGTCCGCCACGTACCCGGTCCTCGTCTCGGCCAGCAGCAGCACCGCGCAGGCGGCACCCGACGGTTCCTACCTGATCCGCGTCAACGCCACCGACATCGGCACCGGTGCCCGCACCGTCCTGGCGCAGATCGCCGCCACCGCGCTGGAGGTCCCGCTCGAAGTGGTGACCATCGAGGTGGGCAGCAGCGACCTGCCCTCCGCCCCGCTGGCCGGCGGCTCGTCGGGCACCGCCTCCTGGGGGTGGGCGGTCCACAAGGCCTGCCGCACCCTCGTCGACCAACTGCGCGGCCTGAGCGGGGACCTCCCGGCGGCCGGGGTGACCGTCCGGGTGGACACCGAGCAGGAGACGGAGTCCGAGCCGCCGTACGCGCGGCACGCCTTCGGCGCGCACTTCGCCGAGGTCCAGGTCGACACCACGTCGGGTGAGGTGCGCGTGCGCCGCCTGCTGGGCGTCTACGCGGCCGGCCGGATCCTCAACCCGCGTACCGCGCGGTCCCAGTTCATCGGCGGGATGACCATGGGCCTGGGCATGGCCCTGATGGAGGGCAGCACCCTCGACCCGCTCTTCGGGGACTTCGCCGAGAACGACCTGGCCTCCTACCACGTACCGGCCTGCGCGGACGTCCCCGCCATCGAGGCGCACTGGATCGAGGAGGAGGACGCCCACCTCAACCCCATGGGCAGCAAGGGCATCGGCGAGATCGGCACCGTCGGCACGGCGGCCGCCATCGGAAACGCCCTGCACCACGCGACAGGGGCCCGGTTGCGGGAACTGCCCATGACGCCGGACCGCGTCCTCCCGCACCTGCCCGCTACCGGCTGAACGCCTTCGGCCGCTTTCGGTCGCCCTCGGCCCGCGAAGCCCTACCGGACCGCCGCGGACTGGCGGCCGACGCCGCCGAGGCGCTCGTCCATCCGCGTCAGCCGACGCAGGACGCGACGGTTCATCCACACCAGCCAGACGAAGAACACCACTCCGAAGACCGCGGCCACGGCACCGCTGGTAGTGCGTCCCCTCACGAACCAGAGCACCGCCGGTGCGCAGCAGAAGATCGCCATCAGCGGGAGCGCCCACTTCTGATTGCGCTGGATCTTCCCCAGCCGCCGCCGCACCAAACGGCCCATCGCCTCGCGCTCGGCGGGGTCGTCGGGCAGTTCCTCCTTCATGATGCGGCGGTCCAGCGACGGTACGGTGCCGGCCTCGGCGCCGATCGCGGTGGCGTCCCTCCGGCGGCGCCGGATCGCCCGCCAGGTCACCACCCCGCAGACCCCCACGCCGCCCGCGACGGCACTGGGCCAGCCGTCGAGCCCGTTCAGGGCCAGCCGCGCGCCGACCCACATGATCAGGACGAGGCCGGCCATCATCCACCAGCGGTCCCGGATCGCGGGCTTCGGTCTCTGCTGTGTCGTCACCGGACTCACCTTTCGACGTCGAGAGCGGATGCCGCACCCGCCTCCCCAGCGGATACCCCCGAACCCCGGACCGACGCGCGGCGGAAGACGCCGCACAGCTCGGTACGGGGCGCCATAGGCCCCTGACCACAGTGGAGTTGACCGCTTCCGGATCGCCGCCGGGTGACACTCCGGCCGCCCCGCCCGCGGACACTTCGGTGAGCACCCCGCGGTCGCCTTGTGCGGGACGGACAGTCCCCGGCCCGTCAACTGTGAGTTCGCGGACTACCCTCTCCACCCGCCACCTTCGTACCGTCACCGCGTTCGCTCCACGAGCCCGATGCATGCGAAGGGACCGCACCATGGCGAGAACGACCACGAGGCGCCTGGCCCTGTGCGCCACGACCGCAGTACTGAGCGCCGCCCTGTCACTGCCCGCTCTGCCCGCCGGGGCCGTCACCGCGGGAGCGGAGACGGCCGGGGGCACCCCGACCGCGACGACGTGCACCGCCGCCGACGGCGAGATCTACACGCCGCCGGAAGAGGCGCCTGCCACCCCGGGAACCGTCGTCGCGTGCCGCCGCGTCACGCTGACCCAGGTACCCGGCAACATCGCGATGACCGCCTGGAAAGTGCAGTACAGCTCCACCGACAACACCGGCGCGCCGGTGGCCGTCTCCGGCACCGTGGCCGTCCCGTCGAAGGCGTGGACGGGTCCCGGCGCCCGTCCGATCGTCGCCTTCAACCCCGGCACGCTGGGCCTGGGTCCGCAGTGCGCCTTCTCCAAGCAGCTCGCGGGCGCCTTCCAGGACGAGTACGAGGGCGACAACATAGCCGCGCTGCTCAAGGCCGGTTACGCGGTCGCCGCGACCGACGGCGCGGGCTACCTGGACGGGCAGGTGCACCCGTACGTGTCCGGAGCCGACGCCGGCCACGCCCTGCTGGACATCGCGCGGGCAGCCCCCTCCGTACCCGGCAGTGGTCTCTCGGCCCGGGCCGGCGTCGCGCTGTGGGGGTACTCCGAAGGGGGCGCCGCCAGTCTCTGGGCCGCCCAGCTCGCCCACGGCTACGCCCCGGAGCTGAAGGTCGTCGGCGTCGCCTCCGGCGGCGTGCCGGGCGACCTGAAGGTCGTCGCGCCGGCTCTCAACGGCGGCGCCTTCGCCGGCTTCCTCGCCGACGCGGCGATCGGGATGGCCACCAGCCACCCCCAACTGCCGTTCACCGAACTCCTCAACAGCACCGGCGAGGACGTCATCGCCCGCGCGGAGACGGTGTGCCTGGTCGGCACCGTCGCCGGGTTCGCCGGCGCGCGGATCGAGAGCTACACCACCAACGGCTACACGCTGGAACAGCTCTACACGCTGGCCGGGCCCGACGGCACGACCTGGGGCGAGGTGCTGGACGCGCAGAAGCTGGGTGTGGGCGTCGGGCCTTCCCGGTCCTCGGCCACCTACCCGATCGGGTTCCCGGTGCTGCAGTACAAGGGGCTGGTGGACGAGGTCATCCCCGGCGCCACCGAGGACGCCACCCGGGCCGCGTACTGCCGGTCCGGGATCACCACGACCTGGAAGACCTACCCGGGCGACCATCTCCTCGCCGACCAGCAGGCCGTCGGCGACGTGGTGGCATGGCTGGGCGACCGCTTCCAGGGCAAGTGGGACCTGGGCAACTGCCTGCTCCCCTGAACGGACCGCCGGTGTGCGCGTAGGCCCCCTGACGTGCGCGTCGGACCGCCGACCGGACCCCCGCGGAAGCACACGGGTGACCTGCGCAAGCTGCCCGTCGTCACTCAGGTGATGACGGGCAGCCGCGGCACACGAGCGCCCGCTCCTTCGGGACGCGGGTCGCCGTTCAGCTCTCCGCGAGCACGATCACCCAGTCCTCCGCCGTGAGACGCACCGCGTGCCGCTTGTCGGGGTTGATCCGCACCCCGTACGCCGGGCCTGTCGCGGCCTGTGCGCGCAGCCGGTACCCGAGGGCGCACTCGTGGCGCTGACGTGCTGAGGCGACGACGGTGGCGAACGTGACCTCCTCCCCCGCGCGCACGTAGTCGGCCGCGGGTTTGAGGTACAGCTCGCTCCCCCGCGGGGTGAACAGCTCGTCGAAGAGACCGGCCAGGTAGGGGCTCTCCGAGATCTGGGTCATCAGCAGGCTGATGAGCCGACCGCTGACGATGAAGTCGACTCCCGCACGCACCGGCGCGAGCAGCCGGTTGCGGTCGTCGGTCATCTCCGTGGTGAGGGGGATCTCCCGGCCCGCGGCTTCCTCGACCGCCCGCAGGTGCAGGAGCGTGACCAGCGTCCTGTCGTCCGCCTCCGCCGCCCGGGTGGTCGTGGAGGTGGCGGCGGGTGCGTGAGGGCCGGTGTCTCCGACGACGATGACGCTGTCGTACGCGAGGATGTTCAGCCCGTCCAGCACGCGCGGATCCGTGGTGTCCGCACGGTGGAACACCACGTCGAGGTGTCGGCCGGCGCCCGGTGCCGCCGGGGTGCCGGCCGGCGTCGGTCCGTCCCCGAGCGCCACGACGTCGAGGGTGGTGGGGGCGCTCCGGTGGAGGGCGAGTTGATCGAGGATGAGGGGGCCGCGGCGGTTCCAGCCGAGCATCAGGAGCCGTTGTGCGGTCGGGGGCCGGGCGGTGGCCGGGACGATCGCCCCGGTGTCGACGTCGCGGGTCGCGTCCGCCACGACGGCGTTGTCGTCGTCCGCTGCGATGACGATGATCCGGTCGCTCGCGTTGATGGTCGTGCCGGGGTTCGGGTTCAGTGCGATGCCGTCGGCCCGCAGCAGACCGACCACCGAGGCGTTGGAGAAGGCGAGAAGGGCCTCGCCGAAGGAGCGTCCGATGAGTACGGGGGTGGCCACCGTGTAGAACTCGTCCCCCGCGAAGTCGAGCAGTTCCTCGTAGACGAGCGAGAGTCCGGGCTGGCGGGCGGTCTGCACGACGAGGCGGGCGACGATGTCGTCGATGGCCAGGACCCGTCCGCGGGATCCGGCGGCCAGCGTGGCGGTGAGGTGGTTCTGAACGTCCTGGACGGCGGCGACCACGATCGCGTCGCCCGTCTCGGGTGTGAGCGCGTTGAGGGCGAGGAGGGTCTTCACCACGCGGGCATCGCCGTCGTCCCCGTCCGGAGGCAGCACCAGGATGGCCTTCGCGGTCTGCGGACTGACTCTGGCCAGAACGGCGGGATCGGTGGTGCATCCGGTACGGCAGACGATGGAGGTGGTGCCGGTGTCCCCCAGACGGGCGGCGATCTCCTCCTCCATCTCCACCTTGTCCCTGGCGGCCAGGACCGTGACGATGGACCGGCGCTGGTTGGTGTTGGCGGTGACCAGCTCCGCGAGCACGGAGAAGATGGCATCGGACCAGCCCAGTACGACGGTGTGCCGCGCTTCGAGCACCGCGGAGTGGCCCATGCGCAGCTCCAGGATGCGCTGGTTGATGCCCGTGGTGATCAGGCTGACCAGAGCCGAGACGAACAGCAGGGCGACCAGCGCGAGCAGGATGGATGCCAGCACGTACAGGGGTGAGCCGACCGCACCCCCGATCTTCAGCGTCTGCCCGACGCTGACCCAGACGGCCGCGAGCCGGCCGGAGAAGGTGGCCGGGGGCCGGCGATCGGTCCACACGAGCACCACGCTCACCGGGACGACGGCGCCCAGGCAGGCGAGGGTGAGCCAGCCGATGAGAGCGGGGGTGCTGCGCGACACGAGATTGTCGAAGCGATACTGCAGGCGCCGCCAGAGCGACGCGACGTGCTGCACCATGCACCCCCTGCATGAGGCGCCGCGGCCGTCCGCCGACGACCCGCCATCGTGCACGTCACGTTAGGGAAGTTCCGACGGCACGCGGCCCGAAGTCGATACCGCTCACCCGGAGGTATGAATCGGGGACGCGAACACGGCCCGACGTTTAAGTGGACCGAGCGGGGTACCCGGTCTACAGGGGGCAACGCGGCGGCCGGCAAGGTGCGGCCGCGGCCCGACATTCATCCTGGGGAAGAGGAAACTCGCATGTACATAGGTCTCGGTACCGTCGTCCTCATCGTGATCATCATCGCTGTCGTGATGTTCCTGCGGCGCGGCTGATCGCACCGCGCGGAACGTGCGCACTCGCCCGCGTGGCAGTGCTCCACCGGGATCGTGGTCACTCGCCCGCCGACGCGGCGGGCGGGTTCCACGGCGCCCCGCGGAACCCGGCGGGCCGCTCGACGCGACGGCTGCCAGAATCGACATGTTGGCCTTCGGTGCCGCCCTGTGCGGGTGACCGGAGGCTGTTTTCATGCCCTTCTTCCCCCGGAAGGGTGAGCGGCCCGGGGGACCGCCCGCCCTCCCCCGGGCTGCGGGGACGGCTGCGACGAGGAAAAATGGGAGGTCCCGCCGCCAGGAGACGTCATGGGACGCACCACCATCCGACGATCCGGCCTCCGTGCGCCCGCGCCGGAACACCTGTCCGGGCTCGTGTCCGCGCTCGTGTGCGTACCCGTGGCCGTGTGCGTACCCGTGGCCGTGTCGCGGCCGTGAGTTCCCCCCGCGGCGGCGTGGACGTCGTCACCGAGGCGCTGGCGGAGCTGCACGGCCGCTACGGAGCGCTGTCCGACGGCCGGGTCGCCGATTACATCCCGCAGCTGGCCTTCGCGGACCGTGACTGTTTCGGCCTGGCGCTGATGAGCCTGGACGGTCACGGCTACCGCGCCGGGCGGTGCGGAGTGTCCTTCACGCTCCAGTCCCTGACCAAGCCGTTCGTCCTGGCCCTCGTACTGGCGGAACTCGGCGCCGACGAGGTGGGGCGCAGTGTCGGAGCCGAGCCCAGTGGTGAGGCGTTCAACGCCATCAGCCTCGACGCGGCGACGGGCCGGCCCGCGAACCCGATGATCAACGCCGGCGCCATCGCGGTCACGGCCCTGGTCCCGGCCACCGGGCCCGCCGAGCGGTTCGCCCGGATCCTGGACTGCCTCGGGCGGTTCGCCGGCCGCACCCTGTACGTGGACGAGGACGTCTACCGTTCCGAGGTCGCGACGGGCGACCGCAACCGGGCTCTGGCGTATCTGATGCGCGGAACCGGCGTCCTGCGGAGCGATCCGGGCGAAGCGGTCGACATGTACTTCCGGCAGTGCGCCGTACGGGCCACGGTGACCGATCTGGCGGTGATGGGGGCCACGCTGGCCAACGGCGGGATCAACCCGGTGACGGGAGAACGCGTCGTTCCCGAACCGGTGGCGATGCGGGTGCTGTCGGTGATGGCCATGTGCGGGATGTACGACGCCGCCGGAAGCTGGATGCTGAACGTGGGGCTGCCGGCGAAGAGCGGCGTGTCCGGCGGCCTGGTCGCCGTCAGCCCGGCCCGCTTCGGGATCGCCGTCCACAGCCCGCCCCTGGACGCGGTCGGCAACCCCGTCCGGGGTGTCGCGGCCCTGCGGGAGCTGTCCGAGCGCTTCGGGCTGCACCTGATGCACAACGCCGCGCCGGGCGCGCCGACCGTGCCGCTGTCGACGACCACGAGCGGCGGACGGATCGCGCTCATCGTGGCCCAGGGCCGGCTCGACTTCACCGCGGCCGAGCGTGTGCTGTTCGCGCTGGAACAGCGGCGGGCGGGCGCGCCGGGCGGGCTCGTCCTCGACCTGGGCCGCGTGTCCGGCATGGAGCCCGCCGCCAAAGCGATGCTGGAGCGCGCGCTGACCCTGCTCATGGAGGGCGGCCACGACGTGACCGTGGTCGGGGACCTCCCCTTCCGGACCCACGGTGCGTGGCGGCGCTCGACGGACCGCGCCCAGGCGCTGGCAGCCGCCGAGCAGACCCTGACCACCGCCCGCGACCACCCCCCGGACACCGACCGGGACCGCTGACCGGCAGTGCTCCGCGGGCCGGCCCCGGCGCCCCGGCCCCGGCACCACCCTTACGGGGAACAACCTGCGCCGACCGGGCAGTCACCCTGCTGGGGCCGCTCAGACCGTCTCGAGGGTCCGCTCCGGCGTCGTGGGCCAGGACTGGGACGGGCAGTCGACGACCCGGTCCGGGCGGGTCACGGTGTGCCCCAGACGTGCCACCAGTTCGCCACCCGTCTCCGGCTCCGGCACGTCGTGCGGCACGAAGAGCACCGACACCTGCAGATGCGGCGGCTCGGCGAACCAGCGCCGTCGGCCCGCCCAGACGAAGGGCGACAGGAGGTGGTTGGTGGTGGCCAGACCGAGGCGGGCCGCGTTCTTGGCGCGGGGCACCACGCCGTGCAGGTCCTTCGGCGCTTCCAGGCCCACCCCGTGCGCGGTACCGCCCGCGACGACCACCAGGCAGCCGTCGGAGGGCGCCCTGCCCTGCCGGTTGCCGAACCGTTCCCCCTTCACGACGCGCCTGACCTCCAGGACCGTCGCGCGAAATTGAGTGGCCTCCAGGTCGCCCAGCCACAACCGGGTCTCTATGCGGGCGCGGAAGCGCGTGTGGGGAAACCGTTCCTGCACCGCGTCGAGTTCAGCCGCCTCCAGATGGCTGACGAACATCGTGTGCACGGGCAGATCCGCGGCACGCAGGCGCTCCACGCACGCGATGACCTCACCGACGGCGTCCAGGCCGCCGGCCCGGTTCAGCGGCAGGTGGATGGCGAACCCCTCCAGGCTGACGTCCTCGACACCGGAGCGCAGCAGGTGCAGATCGCGCTCGCCGACGCCCGGCGACCTCATGCTGCTCATCACCTCGACCACGACCCGGGCTCCTCGCAGGCCGCGCAGGCTCTCGACGCACGCCACCGACCGGATCACCCGCCCCGGCAGCGCCGGCGCTTCCTCGCCGCGCCAGTAGGGCGAGAGGACCAGCACCTTGCCGCTGTACACATCCTTCATCCGGGCTGCCTCGTAGGTCGTTCCGACCGCGATGACATCCGCCTCCAGGCGCCGGGACTCCTCGGCCAGAACCTCGTGGCCGAAGCCGAAGCCGTTGCCCCTCACCACCGGGACCATCCCGGGGAACTGCCGGGTCACCGAGTCCTGATGCGCTCTCCAGCGCACGGGGTCGACGTAGAGCGTGAGCGCCATGACCGGTGACCTCCTTCTCGCAACTGCGCGACGCGCAAGGGTGAAACTGTCGGCAAGTACGGGCACCGTCAAGCGTCCGTTCACTGCCGGCCGCAATGCAGCGCAGAGCCACATGACCTGCGCGATCCATGGGGCGAGCCGCGAAGGAACGCTCCGACGGAACTCCCGGCGACCCGCGACCGGCGGCCCTAAGGGGCGATCGGGCGGTCGGAGAGGTGGGCGAGTTCGGTGAAGAACGCGCGGTAGAGCGGCTCGTCGGCGGTGGGGATCTCGACGGTGGCGAGCAGATGTCGCGAACTCGCCGTACTGGCGTAGATCGGTGCGCCGAGCTCCTCGACGTTGCCGAAGTGCAGTCGGGTCACGCCGCCCTTGCGCGCCTCGGCGCGTACCTTCACCCAGTGCAGCGGGGTCCGGTACGACCCGATGATGCGGTTGCGCCGGAACAGCTCGAAGATTCCGTGGTCGACCCGCAGGTGCACGTCACCGTGCTCGAAGACCTTCGGTTCCACGTCAGGCCACCCGTCGGTCGGCGGTGACCAGGCCGCAGAGCCCGAACACCCCCCGGTCCACGCGCAGGTGTAAGTCCCCGTAATCGAACGTGAGCGGATCCATGCCGCAGAAGGTACCGCGATTTCGCGTTGGTGATCACGTGGATCCCGAGGAATCAGGGCGCTCGAAGCGGCCCGCGGCCCGCCGCCCGTCGGGGGACGCAAGGGGCCCGGATCGACCGAACCCGGGGCGGCGGGCCTGCTGTCGGTTCTGCTATCCGACGGGAAGGTGCTTGCGTACCGTGTGCGCCGCGGATCCGAGGTCGCCGACCGAGCGGGCCGCCGCGGCCTGGGCCTTGCGCCCGGCACGTCGCGCGCCGCGCCGGCCGCGGCCGGCGGCCTGCTGGGAGCGGTACGCCAGCGAGGGCTTTCCGTGGGTGTCGGCGGCGGCGATCGCCAGGCCGCCCAGCAGGGAGAGGTTCTTGTAGAAGTGGATCTTCTGCTGGGACCGCTCGTCCGGGTCGTCGACCGTCCAGTAGGCGTGCGCGGCCAGGGTCGTGGGCACCAGCGTCGCGGCGAGCGCGAGGGAGGCCAGCCGGGGGAAGCGCCCCAGTGCCAGCAGAACGCCGGCGCCGATCTGCACGCCCGCGTTGATCCGTACGAATTGTTCGGGGTCCTTCTCCAGCGACGGGACCTGCTCGGTGATGCGCCGGACGACCGGCTCGGCGGCCGGCGCCAGCGCCTCGGAGTTCCGCAGCGCGGAATAGCCGCCTGTGATGAAGGTCGAGGCCAGCAGGGGCCGGGCGCATTTCCTCAGAACTGTCATGGGATGCGGGTGCCCGGCCCGGCGACGTGCATTCCTGGGCCGGGGCAGCCGTTGGGCGCCACCGGATCTTCCTACCCGGGTGGCCCATGGCGGGGCCACCCGGCGCGCCGGATCACCCCCACCGCGGGCAGCGGGCCGCCGGAGCTGTGCGGGGCGCCGGCCCCGGCTCCCCGCACACCTCCGGCGGAAGCAGTCCGCCGCCGTCCGGCGTCATGCCGCACCGCTCAGTACTGCTCGGTCTCCTGGTACCCGGTGTTCCCGTCGTCCTCGGCGTTGAACGCCTCGACGGCGGTGGTCGGGTCGAACCCGGGCGGGCTGTCCCTGAGGGTCAGGCCCATGCCGGCCAGCTTCATCTTGACCTCGACGATCGACTTGCCGCCGAAGTTGCGGATGTCGAGGAGGTCCGCCTCGGACCGCGCCGTGAGTTCGCCCACCGAGTGGACGCCCTCGCGCTTGAGACAGTTGTACGAACGGACGGTGAGGTCCAGCTCCTCGATCGGCAGCGCCAGATCAGCGGCCAGCGCGGCCACCGTCGGGGACGGGCCCATGTCGATGCCCTCGGCGTCGATATTGAGCTCGCTGGCCAGGCCGAACAGCTCGACCAGGGTCTTGCCGGCCGACGCCAGGGCATCGCGCGGCAGCACCGCCTGCTTGGTCTCGATGTCGACAATCAGCTTGTCGAAGTCGGTGCGCTGCTCGACTCGGGTCGCTTCCACCGTGCAGGTGGCCTTGAGGACCGGGCTGTAGATCGAGTCGACCGGGATCCGGCCGATCTCCTGGCCCTGCTGCTTGTTCTGAACAGCGGAGACGTAGCCGCGGCCGCGCTCGACGGTCAGTTCCACCTCCAGCTTGCCCTGGCCGTTCAAGGTGGCCAGCACCAGGTCGGGGTTGTGCACGGTGACACCGGCCGGGGGCGTGATGTCGGCGGCGGTGACGACTCCCGGCCCCTGCTTGCGCAGGTACATCACCACCGGCTCGTCCTCCTCCGAGGACACCACGAGCTGCTTGATGTTCAGGACGATGTCGGTCACGTCCTCCTTGACGCCCGGCACGGTGGTGAACTCGTGCAGAACGCCGTCGATGCGAATGCTGGTGACGGCCGCACCAGGAATCGACGACAACAGCGCCCGACGCAGCGAGTTTCCCAGGGTGTAGCCGAATCCCGGCTCCAGCGGTTCGATCACGAACCGTGAACGCCACACCTCGACGACCTCTTCGGTCAACGACGGACGCTGAGCGATCAGCACAGGAAAAATCCTCCATACTCCGGCGCCCTGACGCGGCGCCACCACCCGTGACTTTACTGGCGTCGGACGTCCTCCGAGCCGCGCCGTGCTGGCGCGGACGGCTCCGACAGGTTTACGCCTCGCTTCCGAGAGTACGGCCGACCGGCGGATGCCCTGGACTGCATCGATCATTCGCACGAATTCGACGAGGGCGGCCACGCCGCCGGCCACGTCACCCGGATGGTGGAATCCCGCGTGCCGCCGCGCGGGGGACGCGTGGACCTGGCGGTGCCGGGCACCCGTCCCTGTGGTCTGGTGGAGTTCCGAGGATCCGGCAAGGAGTGACGCATGGCTGAGGCGTTCGATGCGGTGGTGATCGGTGCGGGTCCCAACGGGCTGGTGGCCGCGAATGTCCTGGCCGACGCGGGATGGCACGTTCTGGTCCTGGAGGAGCAGCCGGTTCCCGGCGGGGCGGTGCGCAGCGACCGGGAGGTGCATCCGGACTACATCAGCGACGTTTTCAGTTCCTTCCACCCTCTGGCTGCGGCCTCACCCGCTGTCACCGCGCTCGAGCTGGACCGCTGGGGCCTGGCCTGGAGTCACGCACCGCAGGTCCTGGCCCATCCGCTCGCGGACGGGCGCTGCGCGGTGCTGGACCGGGACCGTTACCGCACCGCGAAGAGCCTGGAGTCGTTCGGGGCGGGCGACGGCGACGCATATCTGCGTCTGGTGGAGGTGTGGGACCGGTTGGGTCCCGATCTCCTCCGGTCCCTGTTCGCACCGTTTCCTCCGGTCCGCTCCGGACTCGCCCTCGCGGCCAGGATGCGTGCCGCCGGCGGCCTGCGGCTGCTGCGCATGCTGGCTCTGCCGGTGCGGCGCCTGGGCGAGGAGGAGTTCTCCGGGCAGGGCGGTCCGCTGCTGTTGGCGGGTTGCGCGCTGCACGCCGACTTCTTCCCCGAGTCCGCTGTCAGCGCCGGCTTCGGCTGGCTGATGGCGATGCTGGGCCAGCAGTTCGGCTGGCCGGTGCCGGTCGGTGGGGCGGGAGCGCTGACGGACGCGCTGGTGCGGCGGCTGGCGGACAAGGGCGGCGAAGTGCGGTGTTCGGCGCGCGTCCGCACCGTCCAGGTGCGTGACGGCCGCGCGGCGGGCGTCGTGACCGCGGACGGACAGCAGATCGGCGCTCTGCGCGCGGTACTGGCCGACGTTCCGGCGCCGACGCTGTACGGGGACCTGGTGAGCTGGGACATCCTGCCGACACGCATGCGGGACGACATGCGGCGCTTCCAGTGGGACCACGCCACGTTCAAGGTCGACTGGGCCCTGTCCGGCCCGATCCCCTGGACCGCGCCCGAGGCGGTCGGCGCGGGCACGGTGCACCTGGCGGAGAGCCTGGACCACTTGACGCGCTTCAGCGCGCAGCTGGCCACCGGGCAGATCCCCGATCGGCCCTTCGCCCTCCTCGGGCAGATGACCACCTCCGATGCCACGCGTTCTCCGAAGGGCACCGAGTCCGCCTGGGCCTACACCCACGTGCCGCAGAAGGTCCGCGGGGACGCGGGAGAGTCCGGCCTCTCCGGCCGATGGGACGCGGGAGAGCGGGAGACGATGGCCGACCGCCTGGAGGGCGAGGTCGAGCTGCTGGCCCCCGGCTTCCGCGACCGGATCACGGCCCGCCGCGTCCTGGCCCCACCGGACCTGCAGGAGCTCAACGCCAGCCTCGTCAACGGCGCTCTGAACGGCGGCACGGCAGCGCTGCACCAGCAGGCCGTGTTCCGTCCGTCTCCCGGCACCGGCCGCCCGGAGACGCCCATCACCGGCCTCTATCTCGCGTCGGCGTCCGCCCACCCGGGAGGCGGGGTCCACGGTGCCTGCGGCGCCAACGCCGCCCGCGCCGCACCGGCAGAGCCAGCATGCGCAGCAGCCGCAGGCCGCCGGCGGCACGCATCCTGGCCGCGAGGGCGAGTCCGGAGCGGACCGGAGGAAACGGTGCGAACAGGGACAACGCCGCCCGCGCCGCGCTGCGCTCGCAGAGTGCCCTGACACGGCACGTCCTGGCCCCGGGCCTCGCGGGAATGCAGCGCGCCCTGGCCGCGCCCCGAAAACTCCGCGGCCGATGACCGGCCCCGCTCCGGCCCCCCACAACGGAAAGGCACTTCGATGGCTGTCCGCCACGTCTTGATCAAACGACCTCCGCACGCCGTATGGTCGGTCCTCAGCGACGGAAGCACCTACGCGGACTGGGTCGTGGGCACGAGCACCACCCACGAGGCCGACGCGAACTGGCCGGCCGTGGGGTCGGCCATCACCTACACCGTCAAGCTCGGTCCGCTCGACCTCCACAACAGGACCGTCGTCCGGGTGAACGAGCTCGAAAGCCGCCTGGAACTGGAGGCGTACGCGGGCGTCCTGGGCACGGCGCGCATCGCCATCGAGATCCGCCCCTGGGGCGACGACTCGCTGGTCGTCGTCGACGAGCACCCCCTCCGGGGGCCCGGCGCCCGGCTGCACAACACGGTCGTGGACGCCGCGATCATGCTGCGCCACCGCAGCATGCTGGACCGGTTCGCGGAAGCCGTGGAACGGCTCACTCCCCCCGCACCCGATTCCACCCCCGCCACCGAAACGGCGCAGCCCACCCCCTCACCCTGAGCCCGCCCCCGGCACCGCCGCACGGCCACCTATGCTCACCCCATGAGCCGGCCGTTGCTGTTCCTCGACGTTGACGGGCCTCTGAATCCGTACGCGGCGCAGCCCGAGAGGCGCCCCGAGGGCTACACCACCCTCCGAGTCCCGCGGGATGGCGGCGCCGATGACTCGGCAGGTCTGCGATCCCGTAGGCGGCCGCTGCGGGTCTGGCTCAACCCCGGTCACGGGCGGGCGCTGCTGGGTCTCGGTTACGAGATCTGCTGGGCGACCACGTGGATGGGCGAGGCGAACCGGTGGATCGGACCGGTGGTGGGACTGCCCGAGCTTCCGTTCGTGGACTTCGGAGGCGCGCTGCTGCGGGAGCGTCCCGACGGGGTCCATTGGAAGTCCGATCCGCTGGTGGAGTACGCGGGCGGACGGCCGTTCGCCTGGGTGGACGATGAGCAGGGCGGGGCGGATCACGCGCACGTGGCGGCCCGGCACCGTGCGCCCGTGCTGCTCCATCACGTCAATCCGCGGATCGGGCTGCGGAGCGAGGACTTCACCGTCCTCGCGGCCTTCGCGGCATCCATCGATATGTCGACAACCGGTTCCTGAGCGGTTCCTTGGGGCGTCGCGGGGCGGCCTCTAGGATGGCGGCATGGCGGATTCTCGGCCGACTTCGGCGTTTCATGTGACCAACATCGGCGTCACGCCCACGGAACGGCTGATCGGTGCGCTGGACGCGCAGGCCGACAGCGAGGGTGTCCGCAGGCTTCGGCAGTGGGCCCACGCGGCGGTGGGCGCACGGCCCGGGGAGCGGGCCGTCGATATCGGCGCGGGCACCGGGTCGGAGACCCAGGTCCTCGCCGCGGCCGTCGGGCCGGCCGGCGACGCGGTCGGGGTCGAACCGCACGACGGGCTGCGGGAGGCCGCGGAACGGCGTGCGGCCGCGGCCGGCAGCACCGCCCGGTTCGTCGCGGGTGACGCGGTGACGCTGCCGCTCGACGATGCCGGCACCGATGTGGTCTGGTGCGAGCGCGTCTTCCAGCATCTCACCGAGCCCGCGAAGGCGGTCGGTGAGATCGTGCGCGTGCTGCGACCGGGCGGGCGCGTCGTGCTGCTCGACACCGACTGGGCGACTTCGCTCCTGTACCCGGGCGACCCCGACATCGTCGCCGCGCTGATGCGCCGCGCGCTGACGGCTTCCGCGAACCCCCAAGCCGGACGGCAACTCGTCGGTCTCCTGGCCACGGCGGGCCTGGAGACCACGGATGTCGGCTCGCAGGCACTGATCCAGAGCAACACCGAAGTCAACTGGCAGCTCATCCGCATGCTCGGCGAGTCCGCGCTGCGCGAGGAGCTGATCTCCGAGCAGCAGCGGGACACCCTGTACGCCGACCTCACCTCCGCCGCCGCCGAGGGCGCCCTCCACATGTCCGTGACCATGTTCGGAGTGGCCGCGCGCCTCCCCTCCTCGTAGCCGACCCGCCTCGAAAATCCTTGTCAGGATGCGGTAGGACGAGGCGACTTGGGGCAGACGACGCACATCACCGATCGAGGAGGCCCACATGCCCATCACTTTTCGCAAGTCGTTCCGGATCTTCCCCGGCGTCCGACTCAATGTGAACCGCAAGTCCCTCTCGTTGACCGTCGGTTCGAAGGGCGGTCATCGCACCTGGTCGACGACCGGCAGAAGGACCACTTCCACCAACCTGCCGGGCCCCTTCGGCTACCGCCACACCGACACCCGCGACTGAACGGCCCGCCGCCCGGCGGTGGGTACACGACGACGTCCGACCACGGCGGCGGGTGCCGTGGTCGGACGTCGGACGGTGCGGGGCGTCAGCAGTTCTTCACGTACCGGACGAGGGCGAAGTTGTACGACGGGACGCCGTAGGGTCGCCGATTGGCCCGGGACCCCGGCGAGCGCCGAAAGGTGCTGGTGGGGTGGATCAGTAGGCGGAGTCGACGTTGTCGATCGAGCCGTACCGGTGGGCCGCGTAGTTGGCAGCGGCGGTGATGTTGGCGACCGGGTCCGTGAGGCTGTTGGCGGTGCCCTTGACGTGGTAGGTGTCGAAGGTCGGCTGGATGACCTGGAGCAGACCCTTGGACGGGATGCCGTTGATCGCGTTGATGTCCCAGTCGTTGACGGCGTTCGGGTTGCCGCTGGACTCGCGAATGATGTTGCGGTGCAGGCCCTCGTAGCTACCGGGGATGCCCTTGCTCTTCATGATGGCCAGCGAGTGCCGGATCCACCCGTCCAGGTTGTTCGCGTACTTCGGGGCCGAAACGGCCACGGGCTTTCGCACCGTCGAGCGGTCCGCGGCCGGCTTGGCCGCGTGCTTCGCGGCGGCGGCCGGCTTGGCAGCCGGCTTCGCCTTCACGGGCGCCTTGGTGAGGTCGCGCGCGGAGTCCTTCGCGGCCGTGGCGGGCTTGCCGACGTAGGCCGGGTAGGTCTTGGGGGCCACGCGCTCGGTGAGCCCCTGGACCTTGGTGCCGGACTTGCCGGCGGCGGAGACCTTCGCGACGCTGTCGGACGGCAGCGCGGAGGTGCTCTGGCCTGTGGTGCCTGCGAGGGCCAGGGCCGTGGTGGCACCGGCGGCGGCCAGCGCGACGGCGGAGACCTGGAGGCGCTTGGTGGGGCGGAAGGTGCGAAGGGCGGAGAGCTGAGTGCGTGCGGACATGCGGGATGTACCTCTTCCGGACGGGATCAGGGGGACGGCCGGCCTTGGCGGCGGCGTGCGGAGCAGGGGGCGGGCTCGTTCTCGCTGATGTGTCGAGAGGCCGTGGCGCTCCGGGTCGTGCTTACTCGAACCATGGTTAACGCGGGCCATCGACGATGGCAAAGACCTCGTCTACTACGCGTCTTAGTAAGAGAAGTCGAAGGGCACCGCATTACGCCGTGCATGGCCTGAGTAATCCAGGCAAAAGCGTCCACTAAGCACCTTCGGACGTGACGTAGGTCCTGTGCCGGGGCTCACGCGATTCGGTCTTTTCAGACATAAAAAGGGTTCGCCCACGAAAGGTATGGAACCGCACAACCAGCTCGTTCCGCTCCTTTTCGCCACGCTCGCACGACCCTGCGTGACGACTACGGGCACCGACGTGACCGTCGGCGCCCGCATGCTCACATCCCGTCCCTGCTCACCAGGGCAGGACGCCCTCCGCGTCGAAATATCCCCCGGTCGGGCCGTCGGAGCCCACCTGCGCCATACGCACGATGATCTCGGCACCCTGCTCGACGCTTTGAATTCCGGTGTTCGCATTCAGGTCGGTCTCCGTGAAACCGGGCTCCACGGCGTTGATCCGCATGTTCGGGAACGCCTTCGCGTACTGCACCGTGACCATGTTGACCGCGGCCTTCGACGCCGGATAGGCCACGCCCGGGTAGGCGTGCGTCGGCGTTCCCACGGCGGTGACCCGGGAAAGCGAGGCCAGACCACTGCTGACATTGACCACGACCGGGGCGGCGGAACGCCGCAGCAGCGGCAGAAACGCGTGGAGGACACGCACCGTGCCAAAAACGTTGGTCTCGAATGTCTTCCGCATCACGTCGGCGGTCAGTTCCGCGGCGTCGATCACGACGACGCCGTCGTCCCGCATCTCCGCCTGGATGCCGGCGTTGTTGATCAGTACGTCCAGCCCTCCGTCGGCCTCGACGGTCTTCACCGCGGCCCGCACGGACGCGTCGTCGGTGATGTCGAGCTGGATCCCGCGCGCGCCGAGCCGCTCGGCGGCCCGCTGTCCCCGGGCGGCGTCCCGGCTTCCGAGGTAGACGGTGTGTCCCGCGGCGATGAGCCGGCGGGCGGTCTCGTGACCGAGACCCTTGTTCGCTCCGGTGATCAGTGTTGTCGTCATGCCTCCACGCTGCGGCACCGTGGTCCGGGTCAGCCAGGGCCCGGATCTTCCTGGGACCGCCAGTACCAGGAAGATCCCGGCCGCCCGGTGCACAGTGGTGTCATGGCGACCACGGAGTTCGGGCACACGGTGCGGCGCTGGCGCGATCGGGTCCGCCCGGAGGCGGCGGGGCTGCCGGACGGTGGCCGTCGGCGCACGACCGGCCTGCGCCGCGAGGAGCTCGCCCTGCTGGCCGGGATCTCCGTCGACTACGTCACCCGCCTCGAACAGGGCCGGGCGACCAACCCCTCGGAACAGGTCGTCGAGGCGTTGGGCCGGGCGCTGCGCCTGTCCGCCGACGAGCGCGAGCACCTGTTCCACGCCGCCGGACTGGTGCCGCCGGGGCAGGGCACGGTGCCCGCCCACATCGCGCCGAGCGTCCAGCGGATGCTCGACCGCCTGAGCGGGACGCCGGTCGCGGTCTCCGACGCCGCCTGGACCCTGCTGCTGGCCAACCCGCTGTACGTGGCGCTGATGGGCGAGCACCACGGCAACGAGCGCAACGCTGTGTGGCGCACCTTCCTCGGCTCGCCCGGTAACGTCCGTCACACCCCGCAGTCCCAGCGCGCGCATGAGATCGCGCAGGTCACCGCGTTGCGTGCGACCGCGAGCAAGTATCCGGCGGACCTGCGGGTACAGCGGCTGATCAAGGAGCTGCGGGCGGGCAGCGAACGGTTCTCCGAACTGTGGGACGGCGGAGCCGTCGGTCGCGTCGAGGGCGGCCACAAGACGATCGACCACCCGCTGGTGGGCGTGGTGACGCTCGACTGCGACATCCTCAACGTCGCGGGCAGCGACTTGCGCATCATGGTCTACACCGCCGAGCCCGGCACCCCCGACGCCGAACGCCTCGCACTCCTCTCCGTACTCGGCACCCAGACACTCACCGGATAGCGGCGCCGCCGACCGGGGGCGGCGCGCGGTGTCAGAAGCGGATGTCCGGGGCCTGGAGCACGATGCGCAGGAGTTCGTCGGCGCGGTCGGCTTCGGTCTCGTGGCGGAGCCAGACGTTCTGCCGGGCGTCGGCGGCCGGATCCTCGCTGACCGTCACCCAGAGCAGCAGGCCCCACAGCACCTTCGGGGCGTGCCCGGCCATCTGGGCGCCGAGCCCGACCGGCACGGCGACGCCGATGCGGGGCGGCGGGACGCCGTCGAAGTCGGGCACGGCGAAATCCGAGGCGTCGTGGCCGGCGAGGACCAGAGGCGCTCCGATGACCTGGAGCCAGTGGACCTCGATGCCCTCGGCGACGCGGTCGAGCGCGACCGACAGCCAGGCCCGCACCGTGGCCTCCGGGTCGGGGAGCCAGCTGAGCGGGCCGTCGGGGTCGGTGGCGCGGCGCAGGTCGTTCTGCGGGGGCCCGAAATTCTCGTTCTCCACGGGCCCTTCGAGCTCGTTGCCGTCGCGATCCACCCGCCATCAGCGGCGGACCGACTCCGGCGGCGCCCAGGTCTCCGAGGAGTACTCCCCCGCGACCTCGTAGATCCATCGGCTCTCGTCGTCGTCACCGCCGGGCAGCGGACGGTCCTGCGGCCCGGCCTGCCGTCGCGTCGTGGTGGGCTGCGCGTCCGGCGACATCGACCGGGGACGCGCGTCCTGCGGCGTCCGCGGCGGCGGTGCGTCCGTCGGTGGTGCGTCCGTCGGTGGTGCGTCCATCGGCGGTGCGTCCGCAGGCCGTCTCCTGCGCCCGAAGATCCCCATGCCCCGTCCTCCCCCTCGCCCGGTGCGGCTGTGCCACATCCTTCCCCGAGTCGAGGGCGGTCAGCCGGGAAACCGGCGTTTCCGGCGACCTCGTTTGCAGGCTCCCCTTACCTGCCCGACGCGAGGTAGTCGTCGATCAGGGCGAGCGTGGCCGCGGACTGCTCGATCTGCGGCAGGTGGCCCGCCTCCGGGATGACCCGCAGTCGTCCGTTGCCCAGCGCCGCGGCGTACGCCGCGCCATAGGCGGGGGTGACGATGCGGTCGCTCTCTCCCCACAGCACGAGGGTGGGGACGTCGACGCGCCCCAGGCGGCGGAGGAGCTTGGGGTCGTGCATATAGGGGTCTCCCGCGAGTTCCCGCATCGCGGCCTGGTTGGCTTCCCGGAGGGCGAGCTGCTCAGTGGGTATGTCCGCGGGGTCGACGTAGAAGCGGGCCGAGTCGTGCCAGGCGTACTCGGCCAGGCCGGCGGCGTCGAGGGCGAAGAAGTCGGTGATCGGCTCGGTCTCGACGTGCACGCCGACCGCGTCGATCAGGACGAGTCCGGTGATGAGTCCCGCGGTGTCCCGTACCGCCATCTCGGCGGCCGCCCAGCCGCCGAGCGAGGAGCCGATGACGAGCACGTCGCGCAGTTCGAGGTCCTGGAGGCAGTGCAGGTAGGCGAGCGCGAGGTCGTCGATACCGGTCAGCCACGTGGGGCGGGGAGCGCCGTTCCAGCCGGGATGGGTCGGTGTGATCGTGTGCAGGGTCCGGGAGAGCTCTCCGGCGAGGCCGGCGACGGTGGCCGGGCCTCCGCCGCCGTGCAGGATCAGGCAGGGCCGGCCGGAGCCGGCTTCGGTCAGGGTGAGGGACAGGTCCGAGTACACGTCAACCGTGCGGTTCGTAGGCATGCCGAGACCTTAACTAAAGATGTTTATATAAACAAGCTTGGCCATGGACTAGGCTGGCTGCATGCCCGATGAACTGCAGGTCCTCGGCAGAGCGGTGAAGCAGGCCCAGTACAAGCAGCACCGGGCGCTCGAAAGCCGCCTCGCCTCCGCCGGAACCACCCTCGCCCAGTGGGACGCCCTGCGGGCCATCGACCGCACGCCCGGAGCGCCGGCCCGCGCACTGGCCGCGGCGACATTCCAGAGCGAGCAGGCGTTCGGGACGCTCGCCGGCCGGCTGGCCGCCCTCGGACTGATCGAGCGCCGGCCGGGCCACGGCCGACGCATCGAGCACTACCTCACCCCCGCCGGCGAGGAGACCCTGGCCGCGGGGCATCGGATCGCCGACGAAGTCCTCACCGCGTGCTTCGCCGCCCTGTCCCCCACCGACCGCTCCACCCTGCTCGAACTGCTCGGCCGCATCGACAACGACCCGGGCGCGTAACCGCGGCCGTCCACTGACGCGGTCACGGGGTACCGCGCATGTCGTCCGGCCCGCGGGAGGAGCCCATCCAGTCGATCAAGGCATGAGCCTTATTCGAAAAGTCGTTCCCTTACCCGGTCTGTCCGGGTTACTGTGCTTCTCTCACCATGATCGCCAGCGAGGGAGGGCGCGCGGAGCATGGACAGCCGCAAGACAGCAGGACGCCCCGGCCGACCGCCGGGTGCGCCGGGCAACTACGACGGGCTCACCAGCCGGCAGGCCGATATCGTCGCCACCATCCGGGACTTCATCGCCAGCACCGGCTACCCGCCGTCGATGCGGGAGATCGGCCTGGCCGTTGGCCTGTCCAGTACGTCCTCGGTCGCCCATCAGTTGATGGTGCTGGAGCGCAAGGGCGCCCTGCGCAGAGACCCCCACACACCGCGCGCCTATGTGCTGCCGGAGGACCCGGGCATCGCGCGGTCGGCCGGCCGCAAGGCGACCACGTCCGTGCCGCTCATCGGCAGGATCGCGGCCGGCATACCGATCACCGCCCAGGAGGACATCCAGGACGTGCTCGAACTGCCGCGGCTCCTGGTCGGCGAGGGGGAACTGTTCGCGCTGGAGGTCGTCGGCGACTCCATGATCGACGCGGCCATCGTCACCGGGGACTGGGTCACCGTCCGCCGGCAGAGCTCGGCCGCCCACGGCGACATCGTCGCCGCGATGATCGAAGGAGAAGCCACCGTCAAACGGTTCAAGCGCGACGCGACCGGACACGCGTGGCTCCACCCCCACAACGACGCCTACTCCCCCATCGCCGGGGACGACGCGACGATCCTCGGCCGTGTGGTGGCCGTGATGCGCCGCATGTAGCCCCCGCGGGGGCAGGGCCGGTCCCGCGTCGCCGGACGGCGCCCGGCGGGCCCTCGTCACGTGCCGTCGGCGCGGGCCTCATAGGCGGTGATCATGTCCTGAACGGCGGCCGGGCCAGGCGCGATACCGACCCAGGCACCGGCGTCGGTCCACATCTGGAGCGGATCGGCGCCGATGGTGTCGCTGGTACCGCTGACGATGACGTACGGCCCGTAGCGCTCGACCGTGTCGGGTTCGATCTCGCGTACCGGGGCCCGCGACAGCACCTCGATGGCTTCCACCCGCAGACGCAGCACACCGTCGGCAGTCCCCCCGGGCAGCATCAGCACGCCCTCGACCCGCAGCAGGTCGCCCTCCTCCAGCTCTTCCAGGGCCGTCCTGACGAGGGCGGGATCCGTCACCAGGCACGGGAGGAGCATCTCGTCCGCCGCGTGGTCGGTGGGCGAATGGATCAGACGGAACGCCGCCGTCACCCCGTCGGCGTCGCCGGGCGCCGGGACGGGGATCTCTTCGATGTAGCCGTCGAGCACCAGGGCGACGGGCTCCAGCGCGCCCATCAGCGGGCGGTGCCGTCGGCGGCGACCGGGGTCGGGGTCGTCATGGTGTCTCCGATGGATCAGTGGCCCGGTCTGGGTCGACGTCAGGCAGTGCGCGAGTACGAGGCCATCAGCCCCCAGTATCTCAGCGAAGCCGGCGTACCTCCGCCAGCCCTGCGCCGCGCAGCCGTTGGCGGCGGTCGTCGGCAGGGCGAACCGTCATACGTGTTCGGGAACGATGCGGTGCAGGCCCTTGCGGTCGTAGTAGCCGGTCATGGCGAAGCCGAAGGCCAGGGCGGCCAGCGTGCCGACCGCGATCATGACCCAGGCACGGGTGAGGCCGGCGTCCGCCTGGGCGCCGAAGTACATGATCGCCCGCACGCCGTCGGCGAGTTGCCGCATCGGTTCGAACTCGGACAGCACGCGGTAGAAGCCGGGCAGCGCCTGCAGCGGAATGGTCGCACCCGAGGACGGCAGGGCCAGCGCGATGAAGACGAACATGCTGATCAGCTGCCCGATTCCGCCGAAGGCCGCCAGCAGGGCCTGCACCCCGAGCCCCACCGCGGCGGTCGCGCAGAACGAGAAGACCCACAGCAACGGCAGATGCGACGCGTCCATCCCGAGGATCGCCACCGTCGCCAGCATGATCAGACTGGACGTCAGCGCGGAGAGCCCCAGCGACATGACGCAGGTGACGATGAACGTCCGGGTCCGGGTGATCGGCACGGTGGGCCGCTGGGTGCGCACGGGGCCCAGCTCGCTGGCCGCGTAACCGAGCGCGACGTCGACGCCGTTGCTGATCACGCTCGCCCCGAGGAAGCCGGACAGGACCAGCAGCAGGGTGTAGTAGAAGGCGGTCAGACCCAGGCCGCTGTGCGACCCGATCGCGTGCCCGACCGACACCTTGACCGCCACCGGGTCCTGCAGCAGCAGCCGTTCGGCGTTGGTCATCGCACCGCCCCCGGGGCGCGGACGCTGGACGAGTGACGCGCCGAGCTGCGCCGACGCACCGTGCGCCGCCTGCTGGGAGATGGAGCTCGCCAGCGACGAGGCCAGGCTGCCCGCCCCCGGATTGGTCAGCACGGACATCGTCGGGCGGGCCGGCTGCCGCCCGGTCGGGGCGCCCAGTGCGCCGACGGCCGCGGTGAAGCCGTCCGGTACCTCGAGGACGCCGTACAGCTTGCCGGAGGCGAGTCCGTGCCGGGCGGCCGCCGCGTCGAGCTGCCGCCAGGACGCCTGCTGCTGCGACGCGGCGCTCGCCGCGATGCCGTCGGTGACCTGCTCTCCCAGGTTCGTCCGCTGCCCCGCCACCACGGCGCCCTTGTCGGCGTTGACCAGGCCGATGGGCATGTGCCGCAGATTCCCGCCAGGGTTGAGGATGCCACCCATGTAGACCAGCGAGAGGAGCAGGGCGACCAGCCCGATGATGGTCGCGGGGAAGGCCCAGATCTTGGGGTTCCCCACCACCTGCCACACGGTCGCGCCGGTGGTGCGCTGGTTCGCTGGCATCGCTCTCCATCGGTAGCCCTGGTGCCGCCCGAGGGGAGAGTATCCGTTTTAGGGTGCTTTGCTGCGCTTTCGCGGTCCGGTGGCAAGGATTCCGTGGCGGCGAGCCGCGAAGGCCGTCCCAGCCGGGCGCGGTGGCGTGCCGTCACAGCCTGGTGGTCACCGCCTCGAGGCCGCCCTCCTGGAGCAGCTGCCACATGTGGCGGCGGCGCAGCTTGCCGCTGGTGGTGCGCTTGAGCAGGCCGCGGCGGCCGGCGACGAGGGTGAGGGCGGGCTCGGGACCGAGTTCGGCACGCAGCAGGTCCGTCACCTTCTCCGTCCAGGGTCCGGGGGCCGCTTCCACGAAGACGGCGACACCGGCCCGGCCGCGGTCGTTCAGGGCCACCACCGCCGCACGGTCCCGGTCCAGCCCGATCACGGCGGCGACCTTCGCGTCGAGGTCGTCGACGTAGACGCTCCGCCCGCGCAGCTTCAGGCTGTCGCCCATCCGGCCCAGGACGAAGAGCTGGCCGTCGTGCAGGAAACCGGCGTCCCCGGTGCGCAGTTCACCCCCGACGAAGCGGGTGGAATCGGGACCGCCCTCGCGGCCCGCGTGATAGCCCGCCGCCACCGAGTCGCCCGACACCGCGATCTCCCCCAGGTGGCAGGCCGGAACAGGGGCGCCGTCCTCGTCCAGGATGCGGACGGCGACCCCGTCCCCGGCCTGGGGGAAGCCATGGCCGACGAGCCAGCCGGAGCCCGCTTCGACGGGCCGGTCGCCCAACCGGGCGGTGTCCTCGACGGTCACCTCCCGGCCGATCCGCAGCGCGGCCCAGTCGGGGCGCAGGATCACCAGCGGCGCGGCGGCGCCCGACACCGCGAGGGTGTTCTCCGCCAGGCCGTAGGAGGGCACATACGCGTCCGGGGAGAACCCGGCCGGCGCGGCGAACCGGGCGAACGCGGAGAGCGCCGCGGGGTCGACCGCCTCCGCGCCGACGCAGACGCTGCGCCACCCGGACAGGTCCAGTTCGTCCAGCCGTCGCGGCCGCACCCGCCGGGCCGCGTAGGCGAACGCGAACGACGGAGCCGCCGAGTGCGCCGCGCGGCCGGGCGCGAAGCAGTCCAGCCAGCGCGCCGGGTCGCGGATGAACTGCTCCGGGCGCATCAGCCACAGGTCGCTCTGCGAGGCGACCGGGAAGAGGCAGCAGCCGATCAGGCCCATGTCGTGGTGGAGCGGCAGCCAGGACGCGAATCCGTCGCCGTCCCGCCACCCGATCAGGCGGCTCTGCAGAACCCGGTTCGCCGCGAGGTTCCGCCAGGAGACCTGGACCCCGCGGGGTCGGCCCGTGGAGCCCGAGGTGAACTGCAGCAGGGCGACGGCCTCCGGGGGCGGAGCCACCGGTCGGGCGCCGTCAGGCACCGACCCCTCGGGTTCGGAGGGCCCGTCCGTGATCTCCTGGGGCGTCCAGGGACGGCCGGGAAGCCCGGCCCGGGTCATCGCGCGGGCCGCCAGCGCGTCGAACTCCCCGCTCGCGACCAGCAGGGCGGGTGCGGCCTGCTCCAGGATGGCGGCGATGTGCTCGACGTACGCGTCATCGGTCTGGAACGCGGGCGGCGGCAGCGGGGAGATCGTCGCGCCGGCCGCCCAGGCCCCGAACAGCGCGGCCAGACAGGGCAGCCCGGTGGGCATCAGCAGGCAGACGACGTCGCCGGGGCGGACTCCGGCCGCCCGCATCGCGGCGCCGGCCCGGTGGGCGGCGGCCGCCAGCTCCGGATAGGGGACGTACGTCCAGCCGCCCGAGTCGTCGGCCAGGCGCACGCCCCGCCCGGGGTGGGGGTCGGTCAGCCAGGCGGTGAGCGGTGGAAGGTCCCGCACGGTCAGCTCCCGACCTTGCTGGTCTCCGCCGGCGCCGCCCGGCCGGGACGGGGTACGAAGCGTCCCGTCCTGTCGACGTACGCCCGGTACTCCGCTCCGAACTCCGATCCGCTCAACCGGCGTTCCTCCTGCGCGGCCGTGGTGTTGAGCGCGGCGAACCCGTAGCAGACCAGAGCCAGTGTGACCGGGTGCGGGAAGAGCGCCGCTCCGCTGAGGAACGCCAGGAGGAAGGCCGCGTAGAACGGGTGGCGGATCAGTCCGTAGGCACCGTGGGTGACGATGTGGCGCGGGTCGTCGTTCTCCTGGTGCCACAGCGCGACGGGGATCCGGTGCGTGCCCAGGGTCAGGAAGATCAGGGCGATGGAGACGGCGTTCAGTGCCACCGCCACCAGATTCAGCCCCGTGCGCCAGGAGTCGGGGACGATCGGCTCCCAGTCCAGGGCCGTGGCCACGGCGATGAACAGCGGACTGAGGCCGAAGGGCAGGGCCGTCAGCCACCACTTCGCGTTGAGGCGGCCGTCGGACCGGAAGAAGACTCTGGGGAGCGCTCCGATGACGGTGAAGTTCAGCAGGAGGAAGAGTGCGGGCTTGTCCACTGGATCAGGGTCCTTTCGCATACGGCACGGGGAGGGGCGTGGGGAGGCACGCGGCGGCGGAGGCGTCGGGCTCACCGCCGACGCGAGGACTCCGAGGGCTCGGAGCGTTCGGAGGCCCTGTCGGACGAGGGGGCCGGGCGGCGACCCGGCAGCCACCAGTTCCAGCGGCCCATCAGCCGCATGGCGGCCGGCACCACGATGAGCCGGATGACGGTGGCGTCCAGGACGATGGCCAGCGCGAGGCCGAGGCCGAGTTGCTGGATCGGCATGATGCCGGTCAGTGCGAAGGCGCCGAACACCGCGACCATCAGCAGCGCGGCTCCGGAGATCAACGGTGCGGTGCGGGCCATCCCGGCGGCCACGGCGGATGTGTTGTCCGCACCGGAGTCGTGCTCCTCGCGGATCCGGCGGAGCAGGAAGACCTCGTAGTCGGTGCTGAGGCTGAACAGGATCGCCAGCAGCAGGATCGGGACGAAGTTCTGCAGGTGGTCGGAGCGCTCGAAGCCGAAGAGGGCGGAGCCCAGGCCGCGTTGGAAGACCAGGACCAGCACTCCGTAGGTCGCGCCGAGCGACAGTAGGTTGATCGCGATGGCCTTCACCGGCAGCAGCAGGGAGCGGAAGGTGACGAGCAGCATCAGGTAGAGGACCGCCAGCATCACGGCGACCACCTCCGGCAGGGCGTCCCCGATCGCGGTGTTGGCGTCGGCGCCCTCGGCGGTCTCACCGCCCACCACCGCGTGCAGGCCAGGGGTGCTGATCCCGGCCGCGACCGTGCGGACGGAATCCAGCAGCGCCCGGGACCGGTCGGACGAGGCGTAGTCGTCCCCGATGACCTCCAGCACGATCGTGCGGCGGTCGGCGGAGACGTAGTGGTCGACGGTGCGGCGGGCGTCCGCGGGGAGCCGCGGGAACACGGCCGGATCCAGCCCCGCCAGCGGCCGGTCGGGACTGACGGCGCGCAGCACGTCCAGCGGGGAGCGGACCGCGGTGACGTGGGGCAGCCGGGCCAGCTGCTGCTGCAGGCCGGCGACCTCCCTGGCGCCGGGTGACACGGACAGCTCCGACCGCGAGGTGACGACGACCTGGTGGGGTGAGGCCGTGCCCGGCCCGAACTGCTCGCGCACGGTGTCGAACCCCTGGCGCACGGGGGACGAGGTGGGCGCGATGCGCGCGTCGGGGGTGAAGGTGTGCAGGTCGAGCGAGGGGGCGGCCAGGGCGAGCAGGGCGGCGCTCGCCAACGTCAGGAACAGCACGGGCCGGCGCATGATCTGCCGCGCCAGCCTCCCCCAGCGGTCTCCCCGCTCCGCCGCCGCCCGGCGTCGTCCGCCCGGCGCCCGGCGCCCGCCCGGCAGGCGTCCCCACAGGATGCGGTCACCGACCAGGTGGAGGACGACGGGCAGGACCACGACGCTCGCCAGGGTGGCGAAGGCGACCACGACGACGATGCCCAGCGCGATGGAGCGTATGACGTTGAGGTCCACGAGGAAGAGGCTGGACATGGCCAGGACGACGATCAGCCCGGAGAAGAGCACGGTTCTCCCGCTGGTGCGCAGGGCTGTCGCCAGCGCCGTGGTGCGATCGTGTCCCGCGGTCAACTCGTCGACGTAGCGGGAGATGATGAAGAGCGAGTAATCGACGCTGACCCCCAGCCCGATCATGGTCGCCGCGTTCTGGACGAAGATCGACAGCTCGATGTGCGCGGCCAGGACGGACATCACCCCGAAGGTGAGGACGATCGCGGTCACCGAGACCACGAACGACACCACGGCGGCGACCACTCCGCGGTAGAGCAGCAGCAGGATGAGCAGCACCAGCGGGAAAGTGATCAGCTCGGCCTTCTGCAGGCCTTCCGCGCTCAGCTTGTTGATCTCGCCCCAGAACGTGCCGGCGCTGACCATCGACACCCGTAACCCCTCGGGCGCGTAGCGGTCGTCGATCTCCCGCTGCACCTCGGGCAGGACGCGACGGGCCGTCCCGTCGTCCAGCGCCGACCCGACCGTGGTGACGGCCGTCCGGCGGTCCTTGCCCACGAACTCCTTCCGGGCGTCGCCGGACACGGTGATCCAGCCGTAACCGCCGGTCGCCTCCAGCCGCTTGTCGCCGGTGACCTCACCCATGACCCGGCTCATCCGCCGGTCGAACTCCGCGCTGCCGGCGAGGTTGCGCTCGTCCGTCACGACCAGCGTGAGGTTGCTGGCGCCCCGGTCGGCGAAGCCCGTCCGCATCGACTGCACCGCCCGCAGCGAGTCCGATCCGGGGACGTACCAGCCGCCGCCGCTCAGCCGGTCGGCCAGCGGCAGGGCCGCGACCGCGGCCGCGACGAGCGCCACCAGCCACACGGCCAGCAGGGGTCCGCGGAACCGGTGCAGGGCTTGGCTCAGACGCTGCGACATTGCGCGCTCCGATGGGTCGGGGACAGGGAGGGTTCGGACAGTGGGAAGGGCCGGCGGGGGCGGCGTGCGGGCCGGCCGGATGCTGGTGCGGTGCTCCGTGTCAGGGCCGCGCGCCCACCAGCCCGGCGAGTTGCCCCAGGGTGGTCACCTCCCGCAGGTCGGCCTGGGTGAACAGCGCGTCGAACTCCTCCTGCAGGTCGACGGCCATCTCGACGAGGAGGAAGCTGTCGGCGGCGAGGTCCCGCAGCTGCGTTTCGGGGGTCAGGGTGTCGACGGGAATCGAGAGCGTCGCGCTGATGCGGTGGGCGACGTCGTCGAAGGTGACGGAGGGCACGGTTGCGGTCCTTACGGGTGCGGTCGGTGAGCGGTGGGCGGAGGCGGCCACGGCCAGCCGGGCGTCGCCGAACCGGGCGGCGGCGTAGCGGAAGGCGGTGCCCTGCGGCGGGCGGCGCCGGGCGGTGCCGGAGTCGGCCGCCGGGTCGTCGGTGGTGTAGTCGCGAAGGACGGTGTGCCGGTTGTCGGGATCGGCCTTGTACAGCGCCTCCTTGACCGTCCACAGCCGTACGTGTTCTGCCGCGCGGGCGCTCTCGGGGACGGTGCCGAGCCAGGAGCGCTCCCGTTCGTCGAGGAAGAAGCGCGCGGTCTCCGCGCGCGCCCCGCGGACGGTTTCGAGATCGACACCGATGCCCGCCACGCTGTCGTCGGGGACCGCCAGGCCCGCGGCGACGGCCGCTCCCCCGACGTGGGAGAGCGACAGCCGGCGGTGCGGAAAGTCGTAGCCGGTCGTGTCGGTGGGCAGCCCCAGAACCCCCAGCAGCGTCCGCAGGGCATGGCGCGCGATCAGCCACTGCTCCCGCTGCACCCGGCTGGTGAGCGCCACGAAGCGCGCTCCCTCCCGCCGGGTCAGCGACGTGGGGTCCAGCGGTCGCCGGGTCCATACGGCGAGCACCGTCGTCCCGCCCCGGGCCGGGGGCGCCACCGGGCCGGTCATGGTGCGTCCCCGTCCCCGTCGCCGGGCGGCTGCCGCGGGGCCCGGATCTGGAGGGTCGGGTCCTCCAGGGACGGGTCGGGGCCGCCGAGGAACGTGATGCGCTCCCCGTACTCCGCGAGGGTCTTCGCGTAGACCTCCTCGTCGGCCGCGGTGAAGCGGGCCAGGGTGGCGTCGATGTACTCCTGGCCGTACCGGCCCGCCATCTCCTCCAGGGCCTCCTTGACGTACTTCACGTGCCAGCGCTCGTCCTCCATGATCGTCTCGATGGTCCGCCGGACCCGCGGATGGGTGTCCCCGGCCCGGAGGTGGCGGTGGTACTGGGCGATGACCCGCTTCTCGAAGACCTGGGTGACCGCCATGACCTCCATGAGGTTGGCGGGCAGCCCGACGGCCTCCAGGTACTGGTCCTGGTAGCCGCCGGACAGCTTCACCGCCTGCTGGCCGAGGTCCTCGATGCAACGGGTCCAGTACTTCGCGTGGTTGGCCTCGTCGGCGAAGTGATGGGTCACGTTCGCCTGCAGCGGGCTGCCGCGCAGGGTGCGGGCGACCCTGCCGAAGAACAGGGCGCCGTTGATCTCGGACGAGCGGTAGTAGCTCAGCAGCCACAGGTCGTTCTCGGACAGGGTCACGATGTCTCCTCGGGCCGGCGGCCCCACTTCGAGGCGACCAGCCGGGTGCAGACGGCTTCGGTCAGCGCGTGGGGATCAGGGGCCGCGTAGCCGGGCCAGGCCGCGCGCAGCGCTTCGTTGCGGAACGTCTTCGGCAGGTAGAGCTGAGCGGCGAAGGGCGACACGGACGCGAGCGACTGGTGCAGCGGCCCGGCGCTCAGCCCGGTGGCGGCCTGCAGCAGGTCGTCGAAGCTCTCCCGGTCGCAGGGGACCGGCCGGAGCAGGCCGCGCCGCCGGAATCCCGCGTCGCGGGCGAAGACGGTGAAGGCGGTGTCGACGAGTTCGCCGAGCGCCGGCGTCCGCTCCGGGCCGGGGCAGACGTGGTAGACGCCGTCGGCCACCGCGGGGTCGAGCAGGCGGGTGACCGCCGAGACGGTGAAGGCGGCCGTCGCGAGGGAGAGCGGCGTCCTCTCGTCCCCCGGGAGCAGCGACAGCAGCCCGTAGTGGAAGAGCTTGAGCGTGTTGTGGAAGACGTTGTACTGCGTCACCCGCCCGCTGTCGTCGTCGGCGATGATCGTGGGCAGCCTCAGGACGGAGACCGGCAACCGGTCCGCCGCGTCCAGGAGGTGTTCCTCGGCCGCCCACTTCGACCACTCGTAGTGGTTGACGAAGCCGGTGGGCACCGACGGCTCCTCCGCGATGTCGCCCTGCCGGCTGCCGGCGGCGTAGAGCGTGGACAGCAGCGCGAAGCGCCGCAGGTGAGCACAGCGGTCGGCGAAGTCCCGCAGCCGGACGGTGCCGGCCACGTTGACGGCGTCGGCGAGGTCGCGCTCGACGTTGAAGCGGGTGACGGCCGCCGCGTGGACGATGCGGGTCACCACACCCGGATCGACGTCGGCCAGCAGGTCGTCGTGGCGGACGTCGACCGCCACACACCGGGTCCGTCCCACGGCGTCCGGGCCCAGCTCCCGGGCCAGCCGCTGCTGCTTGTCGGCGAGTTCGGCCGCGGAGGCGGCGCGGACGGCCAGGATCAGTTCGTCGTCCCCGTCGTCGAGCAGGGCGGCGGCGAGCCGGCGGCCCAGGTAGCCGTCCGCGCCGGTGATGACGGTGGTTCCCCTCACTCCGTGCCTCCCCGCAGCTTCGCCAGGACCGTTGTCGCCGCGTCCTCCAGGCAGGGCCAGGAAGCCGGGTCGGGGCCGTGGCGGTCGGTGAGGGCGAACAGCCAGCGTTCGAGGCCGAAGGCCACGCAGCAGCTGTCGGCGGGCCGGCCCTCGCGGCTCAGGCCGAAGCCGGCCCCGAAGTGGTCGTGGTGCCGGTTGACCGAGGCGATGGCCAGGTCACCGCCGTACGTCGCCTCGTGCTTCACCGGCTGGAGCCGCTGCAGCAGGTGGCGCGGATTGGCCTCGGGCCGGAAGAAGGGGTCGGTCGCGGCGAGCCACTCCACGTCCAGGTCGATCTGCGCGAAGAACAGGTCGAGGGCCGAGCGGGCCCGGCCGAGGAAGTCGACCGTCTCGGCGGTGGTGCCGAGGCAGACGATCTCGCGCATCGTGAAACTGCTGAGCCGGCGCAGCGGCACATGGTGCGTCTCCTGGCGGAAGCAGGTGTTCCGGGTCGTCAGGAACAGCGCCCGGTCGAGAGCTTCACCCTGGTGGGCGCTGTAGAGGTGGTAGCAGGCCGCCGGGGTCAGGACCTCGGTGACCGGCGCGAGCCCGGTCAGTTCGACCCGCCCGTCCCCGTCCGTGACCGGACCGTCGAGGAAGGCGTCGATGTTCTGCTCCTCCGGGTTCAGCCGGGCCACGAACGTCGCCTGGTGCGGGAAGGAGCGCAGGTAGCCGACGTCCTCCAGCCGCTGGGCGGGCAGGGACGCGGGATGCCGCTCCTCCTCCGCGTCCCAGAGGGAGGCCAGCCGCGTGAAAGCGCGGTCGCAGTCCTCGAAGAGCCGCAGCAGCGGGCCGCGCAGGGCCGCCTGTCCGGACGGCTGCCAGGACAGACCGACGCCGCGCAGGGCGGCGAGCCGGTCGGTGGTGGGCCGGTCGCTGGCGGCTGTGCTCGTGGTCGCGCGGGTCACGGCTTCACCTCCGCCCCGCCGAACCGGTCCACCATCGTGCGGATGTCGCGGAAGTCCCCGGGCCGCAGGTCCTCCACGTCGATCGGTGAGGCGCGCAGCCGTTCCAGGAGCAGCAGCAGTTCCGGCAGGTGCACGGACCGGAGGTGCCGCTCCTCGAACAGGGGCGTCCGGTCCGTGAGGTCCGCGGCGGACAGATCGGGGGCCTTGGTGAGGACCCACGCCCGGATCCGGTCCCGGATCTCCTGGTCAGAAGGCATCGGCCGGCTCCTTGTCGAGAATCCCCGCCGCGATGAGGAAGGTCACGACCTTCGTCGACACGTCACGGCGGTGGGCGCGCTGCGCCGGTGCGGACCAGACCTGTTCGGCGACCTCCCAGGGGTCGTCGAGGCCCGCGTCGGCGTAGACGTCGGGGTTGTAGTACTCGCGCCAGCTGGCGACGAAGAACTGCTCCAGCTCGCGGCGCAGGTCCTCCACCGTCTCGGCTCCCCAGGACGGGACGCAGGCCTTCCACAGCGCGGTCACCAGTTGGCGGCCGAACACCAGGTGCCGCGACTCCTCGACGTGGTGGTTGTCGTTGATGAACCGCGCCACCGGATGCAGCCGGGCGTCCCGGGCCTGGATCCAGTTGTAGCGGTCGACGATCTCTTCGAAGATCATGGTCTTGGCGAAGAAGAGGAAGTCCTCGACGCTCTGCGAACGGGCCTCCGGCAGCGCGAACTGGCGGCTCCGGTACACCTTCGCGTACCGGGTGCAGAAGCCGCCGAAGTAGACGCTGTGCTTGTTCTCCTCGTCGAGGAAGTGGTGCAGGTACTCCGAGACGTCCAGCAGGTCCTTGCGGTACAGCCGCTGCGCCAGGCCCTGCATCAGGCCCTTCTCGCCGTGGATGTTGAGACTGTAGAAGTTGACGGCCTCATGGAAGGCCAGCTTCCGCCTGGCGGGCTCGTCCAGGGCCTCCCACAGCGGGGTGCCGTACAGGCTCACGTACTCGGGGGAGCTGAACCACTCCTCCTCGGGCAGGACCTCCGCCGGCCACTGCCGCAAGGTGACGTAGGGGTTCTGGTAGGAGCGCTTCGACAGGTGGCTGAGCCTGCTCACCGTGTCACCGAGCGAGGCGATCGCCTCGGCGAGCCGGGGCTTCGGGGTCTTCTCTGTACTGCTCAAACGATCCTCATCAGTTGTGCCTGGTCGTCGGGCGGGTGTGCCGGTGACCGGCCGTGCGGGCGGAACCGCCCGGTTCACCGTGCGAAGGAATCGGTGGCCTGGAGGATGACGCACTGCCAGTTCAGGCCGAAGCCGGCCATCACGAGGGCGACGTACTGACCGGACCGCACCTGACCGGAGGCGATCAGCTCCGCGAGGTTGATGATGTTGTCGGCGGAGATGACGTGGCCCACGTCCCGCATCGACGAGAAGAAGACCTTCCCGGCGTCCACCCCCAGCAGGCGGGCCAGGATCTGCCACGCCTTGTCATTGGTGTTCTGCGTGACGACCCAGTCGAGGTCCGCGGCCGCCAGGCCGGCCCGGGTCAGCGTCTCGCGCACCAGCCGGTGCGTGTAGGCGAAGTACATGCCGACCGTCTCGTCGTCATCCGCCTGCCCGAGGCCGCCGTTGGTGATCTGGTGCGCGGTCACCAGCCGGAACGCGGCGGGCTCGCGGCTGACGACACAGGCCGCCGCACCGTCGGAGATCAGGTTGTAGGCCTGTTCGTACCGTGCCCCGTCCGGGAAGCGGTCGGCGGTGACGCACAGCACGCGCTCCCAGCCCTCCTCGGCCTGGAGCATCGCCCCGGCCAGCCGCAGGGATCCCAGCATCGCCGTGCACGCCTGCTGGTTGAGTCCGATGACGACGGCCTTGTCCAGCCCGAAGTCGGCCTGCAGCCGGCCGGCGGGAAAGTCCATGAGGTGCTTGACGTCCCGGCTGCGTTCCCAGGCGGCGGGGTCCCCGGCGTTGCCGTTGCCGGGCAGGCACGTCGCGTAGACGATCGCGTCCACCTCGCCCAGCCGGCCGGAGTCGGCGAGCTGCGTGGTGACGTTCCTGGCCAGGTCGTAGGCGCCGGTGGTGGGCTCGCAGACGTGGTGCCAGCGGAACCCCGCCGACTCCAGGTCCCGCGCCGAGGACATCAGGCCCCCCGCGGCACCCGTCTCGCTGACATGTGCTTTGCGTTCGCCCAGTGCGTGGACGAACGAGTCGACGAATACGTCTGTCACAACATCTCTCCCAGCGGGAAGTCGGGGACCATGGCCGTGCCGCGGTCCGTACCGCCTGCCGCGTTGCAGACGGGACCGTCGGCCCGAGAGGGTCAACCGCTCTTCTGGAAGCCGGTCCATGAACCGGTGGTGAAGCCGGCCACGTGTGCGTGTTCCCCCACCTCCAGGGTTCCCCGCGGCGACGCCGGAGTCGATGGCCGCCTGCTGCGGATTGTCGCGACCCGACTGTGCGCCGCGCACAACACGGCAGGTCGGAGGGTTCCGCGCAGCGCAGGGCGCCGGGACGGGTCGGGAAGGTCAGGGGCAGCGCACGGCCACGAGGGCCATGCGGCAGGCCAGTTGGTGCCGGTCGTCGTCGAGCATGCTGCCGGTGAGGGACTCGACACGGCGCAACCGGTTGAGCACGGTGTTGCGGTGGCAGTGCAACTCGTCGGCGGCCCGGGCGGCCGAGCAGCCGCCACGGAACCAGGCGTCCAGGGTCGCGAGCAGCAGGTCCCGCTCCTCCCGGGGGCAGTCGAGCAGCCGCCCGAAGGTGTGGCGGGCCAGCCGTTGGGCGACGTGCGGGCTGGTCACCACGAGGGCTTCCAGCAGGTGGTCGTCGAAGGCCGCGACTCCTCGCGCGGCGGCGGGCAGCGTCTGCAGGGCGGTCTCGGCGCAGTGGTACGCGGTGGCGATGTCGGCGAGGCTGTCGACCTCGCACGAGATCCCCACCCGCCGGGCCATCCCGTCCGAGAGCGTTTCGACGAGCCGTCGCAGCGAGGTGGCGCCCAGTTCCAGCAGTCCGATGTGCCGGTCGGCGCGCCGACGCCAGAGGGCCGTCACCGCATGGGAGGGCAGGGCATGGCGCAGCGCCCGGGGCGTCCCGCTCCCCGGGCCGTCGTGCTCCCCGCTGCCCGTTGTCCCGTCGGCCATGGCGATCACGACGAACCGGCCGCGCGCCGGAAGACCGAGCGTCACCTGTGCCTCGGCCGCCACCAGCGGCTCGACGCCCCGCCCCTCGATCAGCGCGTCGATGACCGTCTCGCGGTGTTCGGTGCTGCGGCGCCGGTGGTCGACCTCCGCCAGGCGGTGCCCGTCGACGAATGCCTGCGAATAGCTGTCGAGCGCGTGCCACACGGGCCCGCTCTCGTCCAGGAGGCGTTGCAGCACCTCCGGGGAGAGCGCCCGGGCCGCGTCGAACAGCTTCTCCCAGAGGAGTTGGGTGGCCAGCCGGTGGACCTGCAGCAGGGATTCGACGGACACGCCCTCCTGTGCGCGGTAGCCTCCCCACGCCCTGGGCACGGCCAGCGGGTCGCTGCCGGTGGGCGGCCTGCCCGCGAGGATCCGCAGGAACCCGAGGACGTTCTCGTGCAGAGAACGGCGTATGTCGGACCCCGGTACGAACTCCAGGTATCCCACTTCCCTGCCCACGGTCAGATCCATGAGCTCGTCGACGAGGTACGGGAGCTGCCGCAGCAGACCCTCGGCGAGGCCGTGCACCACGGGGGTGCGGTCGGTGCCGCCCTCGTTCGGCGAAGGGGGCCGCCGGTGGCCGCCGGCCCCGGGAGCGCCCCGGCCGGGTGCGGGATCCGCGTCGACCGCGGGGTGGGCGCGTCCGGGTAACTCCCCCGGCCGGTCGTCACGTGCTCTGCCGGGGAGTCCTGCCAGGATGCGGGGCTGGGATGCGGCGGACGGCTCGGGCACGGGCGTGTCCGGTGACCCGGGACGTGTCCGGTTTCCCATCGACTGCTTCTCCATCGGCTGCCTCTTCACGGACGCGGTACCTCTGGTGGACATCGGCGATGGTCCTTCCGATCGTTCGGCTGACGGCGGCGACACCTTCGCGCACACGCCACGGACGACTGCCGGGCCCGGTCGGGTGGGGGCCGGACGCGCCCGCCGGGACCGAACCGCCATGTCCGCGGACGGCAACCGGGATCACCGGGCCGCTGACCGCCCCGCGGGCAACGCGACGGGGGAAACCTGCCCGTGCGGCATCCGGCCGGGCGGGTCCCGCCCACGGACGCCCGAGCAGTCTCGCAGCATGTTTATCACCCTCTGGAACAATCAAGTTACCGAACGGTACCGAATCAAGCCGTGCCGGAGCGGGGCCACCGGCCGTCGCGGATGCGGCGGACCATAAGAGTTCCTAAAGCCGACCTCATGTTCCTGTGAAGGTTCTGCCGACCCCGTACCGCCGCCACGCCCCCGACGCGGCGGACTATGAGGTCTATACCTCCAGTGCAATGTCACTGAAATACATGGGCACAGCGGACGCACAGCCTCCATGACCGGGCGTCAGGTCTCCCCCTGGGCGCGCATCGCGAACCTTTGCTCCGCCTGAGGGCGGCGAAACCCGTGTCGATGGACGGGCGTTCGATGTGGCATCGTCCCGCCGCAACGCAGTTCGGACGCGAGGATGGGATGACCTTGTTGCAGCGCAATGATCGAGGCGAGCACCGGCGGGGTTCGCGGGCCAAGAGACGAACCGTCCTCGCGATCGCGCTGGCGTCGGCCACGCTGGTCGCCGGCGGCGTCACCGCACTCGCCACCACGGGCGGCATCGGCACGAACACCCAGCAGGTGGACTCGGCGTCCCCGCAGGCGCTGGACGACGTTCCGCCGGACGAGCCGCGCAAGGGCATGGTCTACAAGGGCCTGGAAGCCGCCCCCGAGGACAGCGCGTGTGTCGGCGGCTTCGAGGTCGAGGGCGTCAAGCAGTGCACCCACGGTCCGGACTCACCGCCCAGGGGCGTGGACATCACCAAGGACACGCCCCCGGCCGTCAAGGCGACCGTCGTGACCTCCATACCCAAGGCCGGCGGCGGCAAGGCCCCCGGCGGCGCCGAGTTGCTCTCGGACGTGCCCGCGACGCTGGACGCCGCCCACCCCGGCAAGGCCGTCGCCTCGGCCCCGCCCGCCGCGACGGGCTCCACGGGCTCCGCCGCCAAGGCCGCCGCGGCCCAGGATACGGCGTCGGCCGTGATCTGTGACGGCGACGGATCGACCGGCAACCGCGTCCAGGTCGTCTACGCACACGGCCCCGGTGCGAACCGGTTCGCCGAGTACCTGCCCTCGTTCAAGAAGTGGGCGCACGACTCCGACGTCATCTACAACGCGAGCGCGACGGAGACCGGCGGTGTACGGCACATCCGCTACGTCACCGAGTCCGACTGCACCGTCGCGGTGCTCAACCTCGAAGTGCCGGCCGCCGCGATGCAGGACTTCAGCGCCACCAACAAGGCCCTGGCGGGCCAGGGGCTGAACCGCAAGGACCGCAAGTACATGATCTTCGCGGACTCCAACGTCTACTGCGGCATCGGCAGCTTCGCCGGCGACGAGCGTCCCGGCCCGGAGAACTCCAGCAACTTCGGTCCCTCCTACGGCCGGACGGACTCCGGCTGCTGGGGAGGTTCGACGCCCGCGCACGAACTCGGCCACAACCTCGGGGCGGTCAACAACAGCGCTCCGAACACCAGCCGTGGCGGCCACTGCGTGGACGAGTGGGACATCATGTGCTACTCGGACACGCCTTACTACCCGCAGATGCAGATCCACTGCCCGAACCGCGCCAGCGACGACCGGCTCGACTGCAACCACGACGACTACTTCAACACCAACCCGCAGCCGGGCAGTTACCTGACGACGCACTGGAACATCGCCAACAACCAGTTCCTGCTCAGCAACGGCGGCAGCAACCCCAACCCCACTCCCAACCCCACCCCCAGTCCGACAACTACTCCGACGCCCTCCCCCACCTCCACCAAGGGACCGACGCCGAACCCGACTCCGACCACGACCTCGACGCCGAACCCGACGACCGCTCCTGACGTCGCGGTGAGCCAGGTGACCCAGAACTCCGCGGTCCTCACGTGGAAGCCGGCCACCGGCGCCACCGGGTACGACCTGCTGCTG
The DNA here is from genome assembly GCF_027158205.1 of Streptomyces sp. H39-S7. GTDB lineage: Bacteria > Actinomycetota > Actinomycetes > Streptomycetales > Streptomycetaceae > Actinacidiphila. The sequence continues at coordinate 43,309 of NZ_JAPVLU010000008.1, forward strand.
GACCAGAAGGCCATCGGCAACGTCAAGGCCACCACCGTGCGCGTGGTCAGCCTGCGGCCCGGCACGCAGTACAAGGTCGCCGTCGCCGTGCACGGCGCGGACGGCAAGGTCTCCGCACCCGGTCGCCAGGCGGCGTTCCGCACCCAGCCGGCCAGCGGAACGGCCGGCCCGGTCGAGCCCGGCAAGCGCTACCTGATGCTGAACAGCTTCACGGGCCAGGCCGCCGACATGTACGGCGCCTCCCGGGCCAACGGCTCGGTGCTCATCGGCTACCAGCGCCACGGTTACACCAACCAGCAGTGGTCGTTCGAGAGCGTCGGCGGCGGCTACGTCCGGGTCAGGTCCGCGGTGTCCGGAAAGTGCCTGCAGCTCGGCGGCAAGCCGGTCGCGGGCCAGTGGATCGCCCAGCAGCCGTGCGGCACCGCCGCATCACAGGCGTGGAAGATCACGGCCAACGCCACCGGCTACACGCTCGGCGCCAAGGGCTCCCCGCTCGTCCTCGGCGTGAGCAACCGCGACTACTACGGCGGGGCGCTGCTGGAGTTGCAGCAGCCCGGCAACCAGGCCTGGCAGCGCTGGACGTTCCAGCAGTCCACGTCCTGACCCGGCGGCCGACCACCGCTCCGGCGGGGTGAGGCCGACACCATGAACCGACGGGCCCGCCCCACCGGGCGGGCCCGTCAGCGCTCCCGCGGGCCGCCCCCACCGGCTCCGCCCCCCTTTCCCGACCCTCGTGAAAGCCGGTCCCAGATGCCCCGCCCTTCCCTCCGCCTGCCGCGGCCGGCCATGGCCGCGCCGCTGATCGCCCTCGTCACCCTGCTGTCCCTGCTGTCCGCGAGGCCGGCGTCCGCGCACGGGGACACCATCCACCTGGAGATCACCGGCAACGCGGAAGGCCGTCTGACGGTCGCGGCCACCTGGGACGAGGACCACCACCCCGTGGAGGAGAAGATCGCCGCGACCCTCCAGGCGACCGCGGCGGACGGCCGGCAGGTCGGCCCGTGGCCCCTCACCGCGCTGGACACGGCGCGGGGCACCTACACCGTCGCCGTGCCGCTGCCGCCCGGCACCTGGCAGATCTCCGCGGAATCCGCGTTCCCGGCCATGGGCGCGGGGAAGACCACCCTCAAGGTCACGGCCGTTCCGGGCCGCCCGGCCCCGACCACCGCCGTCACCACCACGCCCCCTCCCACCACCGCCCCGACCGCCGGCCCCTCCGCGGCGCAGCCGACCGCGGCCGCCGACCCCGGCAAGGACGGATCGTCGTCCACCCTGCTGATAACGGCCATCGCCGCAGCGGTCGTCTCGGCGGCCACCGCCGCCCTCCTGATCATCCGCCGCCGGCGATCGGGTCCGCAGCGGTAACACCGGGAACCTGTCGGGCGACACGAGGCATCCGACGGGTTGCGGCGAAGGCGTTGAAGCGCTTCGACTGAGCTCTGGACAGCAGCTTAGGCCGCGTCTAGTGTCGATACGCGGCAGCTGTCACGGGACAGGGTCGCGAGTGTTATCGAAGCGCTTCAATCGATAGGTTGTCCTCAGCAACCCCTTCGCCCTCGTCGGATGGAGACCCTCTATGGCCACGCTCGCCGAGGTCGCCCGGCACGCCGGTGTCTCCGCCAGCACGGTGTCGTACGTTCTCAGCGGCAAGCGCTCGATCTCGGAGGGGACCCGCGATCGCGTCGAGCGCAGCATCCAGGAGCTCGGCTACCACCCCAACGCCGGGGCCAGGGCGCTCGCCAGCAGCCGGTCGCACATCGTGGCGCTCATGGTGCCGCTGCGGACGGACATGTACGTGCCGGTGATGATGGAGATCGCCATCGCCGTGGCCACCACGGCGCGCCAGTACGGGCATGACGTGCTGCTGCTGACCGGCGAGGAGGGGCCCGCCGCCGTGCGGCGGGTGATCGGCAGCGGGCTGGCCGACGCCATGATCGTGATGGATGTCGAGCTGGAGGACGAACGCGTCCCGCTGCTGCGGGATTCGGTCCACCCGTCCGTCCTGATCGGACTGCCGGCCGATCCGTCCGGACTGACCTGCGTCGACCTGGACTTCACCGCCACCGGGGAACTCTGCGGGGACCACCTCGCCGATCTCGGGCATCGCGACATCGCGGTGATCGGCGAAGCTCCCGCGGTCTACCAGCGGCACACCGGATTCGCCGAACGCACCATGGAGGGGCTGCGCCGGCGCGCCCGCGAGCGGGACCTTCGGCTGATCCACCGCCCCTGCGACGGCAGTTACGAGTCCACCGCCGGGGTCCTGTCGCGCATCTTCGAGGAGCGGCCCCGCACCAGCGCCCTCGTGGTGCAGAACGAGTCGTCCGTCGGCCCCCTGCTCAGCCTGCTCCAGCAGCAGGGCCGGGCGGTCCCCGAGGACGTGTCGGTGATCGCGATCTGTCCCGACCAGGTGGCCGAGCAGGCTTCCGTACGGCTCACGTCGGTGGCCATCCCCGCCCAGGACATGGGGCGCCGGGCCGTCGAGCTGGTGATGGGCAAGCTGGAGGGCCGCGAGCCGCGACCGCTCACGCTGCTTCCGCCGCAGCTCACCGTGCGTGGCAGCACCGGGCCCGCGCCCGCCGTCTGAGACCTTCCGCCTTCCACCCTCCTCCCGGGTCCCGCAGCCCACGGCGCCGGACCGCGATGCCGCACGCCCTGAGATCCCTCGCGCTCTGAAGGAGACCCCACCGTGAGTCAGACTCCGCCCGCCGTGTCACTCGCCCAGTCCTCACCCACGGCCGGCACGTTCAGCGAACGCACGGGCGGCCTGGAGTGGACCGGCCGCCAGGAGACGCTCCGCATCGAAGCCTGGGGCCCGGACGCGATACGAGTACGGGCCCGGCTCGGCGGGCCGCTGCTCGACGATCTGCCCGGCGCCCTCCTGGACGACCCGCCGCCGGCCCCGTCCACGGCCGTCAAGATCGAGGACGGTCACGCGCTGCTGGTCAACGGCGCGATCACCGCGACCGTCGACGCCGAGGGCATGCTGCGCTTCCTGCGCACCGACAGCGGCGAGGAACTCCTCGCCGAGGAGCGGGCGCACTTCTGGTGGCCAGGACCGCGGCTGCGCACCGCGACCGGCAACGGCTACCACCGCATCGAGCAGCGCTTCCGCGCCTACGACGGTGAGCGGTTGTACGGGCTGGGCCAGCACCAGCACGGCCTGCTCGACCAGAAGGGCGCCGTCATCGACCTGGTGCAGCGCAATTCCGAGGTGACGATTCCCGTCCTCACCTCCAGCCGGGGGTACACCTTCCTGTGGAACAACCCGGCGATCGGCCGCGTCGAACTGGCCGCCACCGGCACCCGCTGGGTCGCCGACAGCGCACGGCAGACCGACTACTGGATCACGGCGGGAGATCCGGCCGCCGCGCAGCGCCGCTACACCGCGGTCACCGGACGCACCCCGATGCTCCCCGAGTGGGCCGCCGGATTCTGGCAGTGCAAACTGCGCTACCGCACCCAGGACGAACTGCTCGGCGTCGCCCGCGAATACCGGCGCCGCGGCCTGCCGCTCGCCGTGATCGTCTGCGACTTCTTCCACTGGACGCACCTTGGTGAGTGGAAGTTCGACCCCGCCGAGTGGCCGGACCCGGCCGCGATGACCCGCGAACTCGCCGAGATGGGCGTGCAACTCGCCGTTTCCGTCTGGCCGTCCGTCTCGCCGCTCAGCGAGACGCACCAGCCGATGGAGCAGGCCGGGCACTTCATCGGCACCGAGTACGGTCCGCTGGCGCACGCCGACTGGCCGGACAAGCAGGTCGCGGAACCGGTGCAGGTGGCCTTCTACGACGCCACCAATCCGCAGGCCCGCGCGTACGTCTGGCAGCGGATCAAGGACAACTACCTGACCCCTTACGGCATCAAGGCGTTCTGGCTGGACGCCTGCGAGCCCGAGCTCAAGCCCGGGTACCCCGCCAACCTCCGCTACCACGCCGGGCCCGGCCTGGAGGTCGGCAACCTGTACCCGCGCGAGAACTCCCGTACCTTCCACGAGGGCCTGCTCGCCGCCGGGGACGAGGAGGTGGTGACCCTCAACCGTTCCGCGTGGGCCGGCAGCCAGCGCTACGGCGCCGCCCTGTGGTCGGGCGACATCGGCACGGACTTCGCCACGTTGCGCGACCAGGTGACCGCGGGGCTGCACGTCGCGCTGTCCGGCATCCCCTGGTGGAACACCGACATCGGGGGCTTCCACGGCGGCGACCCGGACGACCCCGCCTACCAGGAGGTGCTGGTCCGCTGGTTCCAGTACGGCGCTTTCAGCCCGCTCTTCCGGCTGCATGGCTTCCGTGACCCCGGCACGCCGCTCGGACCCGACATGACCGGCGGCCCCAACGAGGTCTGGTCGTACGGCGAGGAGGCGTACGGGATCCTCACCGAGTACCTGCGGCTGCGTGAGCGCCTGAAGCCGTATCTGCTGGCGCAGATGCGTACCGCGCACGAGGAGGGCATCCCGCCGATGCGCCCGCTGTTCCTGGAGTTCCCGCAGGACGGGACGGCCTGGGGCGTCGGGGACGCCTTCCTCGTCGGTCCGGACCTGCTGGTCGCCCCCGTGCTGGAGGCGGGGGCCCGTGAGCGCACCGTGTACCTCCCGCGGGGCGCGCGGTGGGCCGATGCCTGGACGGGCGCCGCGTACGAGGGCGGGCAGTCGGTGACGGTGCCCGCACCGCTGGAGCGCATACCGCTCTTCCTGCGGGACGGGGCGGTGCTTCCGATCCGGGCGTAGTGCCCAGCGAGAACGCCCCCGGCCCACGGGCCGGGGGCGTTCTCGCGTCCGAAGGAACAGCAGGATCAGCCGGATCAGCCAAGGCGGCGGATCAGCGGATCAGCCGGAGAAGTCCAGGCGGTCCACGCGCACCGGCCCGCGCAGGGTCAGGTGCAGGTCGTGGACGCCTGCCGGAACGGTGTCGAGCGGCAGCCGCACCTCCGCGTAGGCGTACCGGCTGCCGGTCACCGGCACGTCGACGGCCGCCAGCGACGTGCCGTCGCCCAGGTGCAGCTCGATCGACGCCGTACTCGGACCGGCCTCCTCCAGGGCGGCCCGCACCACCACCGTGTCCGGTCCCTCCCTGCCGAAGTCGCAGCCGCGGAAGAGCAGCCGGCCCGGCTCCGTACCGCCCGGAGTGACCGCGTCGCCGCGCTCCTTCGACCGATCGACCAGCACCACGCCGCTCTGCTCGTCGAAGTCCGCTCCCGCGAGGCCGCGCCCGCGCACCTGGCGCGGGGCGGGCGGCTCGCCGCCGACCGTGAGGGTGCGCGTCAGGCGGATGTCGGCACTGGACGCGCCGGCCTGGATCTCGTACGCGCCCGGGCCGACGGTCCACAGCCCGTGGGCCACGTCCCAGAAGCCGAGCCGGTCGAGCGGCACGGTGAAGGCGACGGTGCCGGACTCACCGGGCGGCAGGGACAGCCGGCCGTGCCCGATGAGGGTGCGGGCGGGCCGCCGCACCCCGGTGTCGGGCACCCCGGCGTACAGCTGGACGGTCTCGGTACCGGCGGTGCGGCCGGTGTTGGTGACCGTGAGCGTGCCGGAGACCGTGTCGCCGTCGCGCGACAGGTCCAGGTCGCGGTAGTCGAAGGACGCGTACGACAGCCCGTGGCCGAAGGGGTAGAGGGGTGTTCCCCGGAAGTAGAGGTAGGTGGAGCCCGCGGTGATGATGTCGTAGTCGAGCAGGTTGGGCAGGTGCTCGTCGGCGGCGTACCAGGTCTGGGGCAGGCGTCCGGACGGGGAGACGTCGCCGAACAGCACGCGTGCGAGGGCGGTGCCGGCCGACTGGCCGCCGTGCGCGGTCCACAGCAGCGCGGGAAGCGCGGCGTCGGCCGCGGTGACCGCGTAGGGGTAGCTGGAGGTCAGGGCCAGCAGCGTGCGCGGGTTGGCGGCGTGGGCGGCGCGCCAGAGGGCTTCCTGCCGCTCCGGCAGGTCCAGCGTCCGCCGGTCCTCGGTCTCCCGGCCGTTGATGTGCGGGTCGTTTCCCGCCACGACGATCACGGTGTCGGCTGCGGCGGCGGCCTGCGCGGCCTCCTCCACGCCGTGCCGGGTGATCTCCACCGTGAACGCGGTGCCCTGGTCGGCAACCTTCAGCCCGTCGGCGGTGACTTGGATGTACCGGCCGGTCCCTGAGTGCCTGAGGAGGTGAGTGTCGCCGTGCTGCTCCAGCCTGAACGTCTCCTGCACGATCCAGCCGCCGGGCTGGTCGGCGGCGGCGCGCACATATCCGTCCCCGGCCACGGTCAGGTGGCGGCCGGAGGGTGCGCGCAGCGTCAGCAGGCCCTCGCCCCACTCCGTCAGGGTCAGTTCGGTGGGCTGCCCGCCGACGCGCACGGGGGGCAGGTCGGTGCGGCCGGAAAGATGTGCCGGATTGAGCGAGGCCTCGTCTGCGGGCGATGCGTCGTCCTCGGCGGGGTCGGTCACCTGCACCCAGCCGTCCTCGGTCCGCAGCCGGACCCGGTCCGCGCCGTCGGCGAAGATCACCCGGTCGGCGCCCAGGCGTTCGCGCAACGCGTCCACCAGCGAGGCGCGCCGGATCAGGCTGCCGCTGTACCAGTCCGTCTTCACCTCGTCGGCGAGCGGGCCGACGACCGCGACCGTCCGCGTACCGCTCTCGTCCAGCGGCAGCAGCCCGTCGTTCCTGAGGAGCACCACGGCGGCCTCCGCCGCCCGCAGCGCGAGCGCGCGATGCGCGGGGGTGTCGTAGGAGCCCAGGTCGGTGGCCCCGTACGGGCCCTGGTCCGGGTCGAACTCACCGAGCCGGACGCGCAGGGCCAGCAGCCGACGTACCGCGGTGTCGACGTCCTTCTGGTCGATCAGGCCGCGCCGCAGCGCGCCGTGCAGCCGGCCGGTGATCTTCGACGAGTCCTGGTCGTGGTCGGTGAAGCTGTCCACCCCGGCGCGCAGCGCGGCGGCCGTGGCCTCCTCGTGCGAGTCGAAGTAGTGCTCGGAGTCGACCAGGTTCGACGGGGCGCCGGCGTCCGAGCAGACGACGAGATCCTGGCCGGTCCACCGGCGCAGTTGCTCGTCGAGCAGCGGGGAGACGTGGTTCGGGCGGCCGTTGACCAGGTTGTACGCGGGCATCACCCCGGCGACGGTGCCCGCCTCGACCGGCCCGCGGAAGGCGGGCAGGTCGTACTCGTGCAGGACCCGGGGGCGCACGGAGGAGGAGGTGGTGTCGCGGGCGGTCTCGTTGTTGTGCGCCAGCCAGTGCTTGAGGACGGGCGCGGTGCGCCAGTGGTCCGGGTGGTCGCCCCGCAGCCCGGAGGTGTAGGCGGTGGCGAGATCGGAGGTGAGGCGCGGGTCCTCGGAGTACCCCTCCTCGTTACGGCCCCACCGCGGGTCCCGCAGCAGGTTGACGGTCGGCGCCCAGACGTTGAGCCCCACGCGGGAGTCGCGCGAGCGCATCGCCCGGACCTCGGTGCCGACGGCCTCGCCGACCGCGCGCACCAACTCCGCGTCCCAGCTCGCGCCGAGACCGACGGCCTGCGGGAACACGGTGGCCGGCCCGCTCCAGGCGACGCCGTGCAGCGCTTCCTGTCCGGTACGGAAGGCGTGCAGGCCCAGCCGCGGCACCGCGGGGGCGAACTGGTGCAGCATCGCGATCCGCTCGTCGGGCGTGAGCCGTCCGATCAGGTCCTCGACCCGGGCGGCCAGGGTGAGTCGCGGATCGCGGAACGGCAGGTCTTCGGTGGTCACACAGGCCCCTTCGAGCGGAACAGGCGAGGAACGACGGCGGGACTACGGGTTTCGAAGCGCTTCGATGCTGGTGCGAGGGGTGGGCGCTGTCAAGGCATGCGACGGCAACGGCCCAAAATTCCCGGCCCTTTGCGGATGCGGTCTGTGATTCGGTGCGCTGCGGACTCTTGCGCGCCCCGCCACGCACACTTAACCTCATCGCAACATCGAAGCGCTTCGACCAATGATGCCAAATCTTCTGCCAGACCCCATTGAGATGCCGGCCGGCGTGCTCCGCCACGTGTCCTGGCGCCGCCACGAAGGGTTGACGCAATGCCGAACTCCCAGGCCCCGGCTCCGGCCGAACCAGCCACTCCCAGCCGGAGAACCTTCCTCACCGGCGCGATAGCCGTAGCCGCGATCACCGCGGGCGGCCCGCTGCTCACCGCCTGCTCGTCGGCGAAGAGCACCAGCAACAAAGGGAGCGTCGCCACCGGTGACGCGCTCAAGAAGGTGCTGCCCACCTACGTGCCCTCGACGCTCGTCGCACCGGACGTTCCCGGCGTGAACGGCTCGAGCCCCGGCTTCATCAAACTCCCCGACCCGCTGGTCGTCTCGGTCAAGGCCAAACCCGGCAAGGGAAGCACCTTCAAGGCGATGACCCCCATCTGGGGAACCGTCCCGAAGAAGGACAACGCCTACTACAAGGCGGTCGACGAGGCGGTCGGCGCCACGATGGAGTTCGACCCGCTGGACGGCACCACCTACCAGGAGAAGATCGGCGCGGTGCTCGCGTCGAGCGGCATCCCCGACCTGGTCACCATCCCCGGCTGGAACATGCAGGGCCAGATCCGCAACGCCATCGAGAACAAGTTCGCCGACCTGGGCCCGTACCTGTCCGGTGACGCCGTCAAGAAGTACCCGAACCTCGCGGCCATCCCCACCGGCGCCTGGCAGATGGCGGTCTTCGGCGGCAAACTGCGCGGCCTGCCCAACTCCGGCGGCGTGCTGGGCAACGCGATCTTCTACCGCAAGGACCTCGTCGACGCGGCCGGCGTCGCGCTGCCGAAGACGGCGGACGAGATCGTCTCCTTCGGCAAGTCCGTCACCGACGCGAAGAACAAGCGGTGGGCCTTCGACGACCTGTGGGTGTGCATCCAGAAGCTCTACGGCGTCCTCCCGGACGCGCCGCACTACTGGCAGCTCAAGGACGGCAAGCTCGTCCACAAGATAGAGACCCAGGAGTACCGCGAAGCGCTCGCCTTCGCCCGCAAGCTCCACGACCAGAAGCTGGTCCACCCCGACGCCGACGCGGGCAAGGACGGCGACGCGAAGATCCGCTTCACCTCCGGCCAGACCGTCATGTACCAGGACGGCACCGGCGGCTGGTACGGCATGGTCTCGGAACAGTCCAAGCAGAACCCGAAGTTCGACATGCAGGCGCTGGACTACTTCGCGGCCGACGGCGGTGCCCCGCTGCTGTGGCAGGACGACCAGGCCGGGATCTTCAGCTTCATCAACAAGAACCTCCCCAAGGAGAAGGTCGAGGAACTGCTCGCGATCGCCGACTACGCGGCCGCCCCGTTCGGCTCGAAGGAGTTCCAGCTCGTCAACTACGGCGTCGAGGGCACGCATTACCACCTCAAGGACGGCGCCCCCGCCTTCACCGACCAGGGCGTCCAGGAGGCCCAGCCGGCCACGCTCTACTTCCTCGCCGCCCCGCCGCCCTCCATCGCGCACCCCGACCAGCCGCAGATGGTCAAGGACTACGCGGGCTGGATGGCCCGCCAGGCACCCCACCTGAAGAAGCCGATGTTCTACGGCATGCAGGTCGTCGAACCCACCCGCTACGCCTCCCTCTACACGGGCTTCGACGACCTGCAGAAGGACATCCGGCGCGGCCGCAAGCCCGTCAGCGCCGTCGAGGACGCCGTCAGCACCTGGAAGAAGAGCGGCGGCGAGCAGTTGCGCGCCTTCTACCAGGACATCCTCGACAAGAACGGCAGCGGGGCGTGAGGACGAGGGTCCGCGTCGCCGCGGCGCTGCCCCGGCAGCCCGGCACCGGCGGCGCGGCCCGGGAGGAGCACGCCGCCCCGGCGGCGGCTCCGTCGCCGAAACCACCCGCACCGGGCATCACCCGCCGGCAGCGCTTCCGGCGCGACCGCACCCTGCTGCTGATGACGGTGCCGGCCGTCGTCCTGCTGCTGATCTTCAACTACGTGCCGCTGCTCGGCAACGTGGTGGCGTTCCAGGAGTACGACGTCTACGGCGCCGGCATCACCGGCAGCCCCTTCGTCGGCTTCGACAACTTCCAGCGGCTCTTCGACGACTACCGCTTCTGGGAAGTGATCGGCAACACCCTCAGCATCACCTTCACCCAGCTGATCCTCTTCTTCCCGATCCCCATCGCGCTGGCCCTGCTGCTGAACAGCGTCTTCAACGACCGCGTCCGCGCCTGGGTGCAGGGGATCGTGTACCTGCCGCACTTCTTCTCCTGGGTGCTGGTCATCACCGTCTTCCAGCAGATGTTCGGCGGTGCGGGGCTCATCGCCCAGCACCTGCGCCAGCACGGCGTGGACGGCTTCGACCTGATGACCAACCCGGCGCTGTTCAAGTTCCTCGTGACCTGGCAGGCGGTCTGGAAGGACGCGGGCTGGGGCGTGATCGTCTTCCTCGCCGCACTGAGCGCCGTCAGCCCGGACCTGTACGAGGCCGCCGCCGTCGACGGCGCGAACCGCTGGCGCCGCATGTGGCACATCACGCTGCCCGCGCTGCGCCCCGTGATCGCCCTGCTGCTGGTGCTGCGCGTCGGCGACTCGCTCAACGCCGGCTTCGAACAGATCCTCCTCCAGCGCGACGCGGTCGGACCCGGCGCGTCGGAGATCCTCGACACCTACGTCTGGTGGACGGGCATCAAGACCGGCGACTTCGGCTACGCGGCCGCCGCCGGAATCTTCAAGGGCGTGTTCAGCGTGCTCCTCGTGCTGCTCGCCAACCGGGCCGCCCACTTGCTGGGCGAGCAGGGGGTGTACTCCAAGAAATGACCGCCATACTCACCGACCCGGACAGCCGGGGCGCCACGCCCCTGGAGAAGATCGACAGGACCGGCGGACGACCGGTGTGGGAGGAGGAACCGAGCGCGATCGGCCAGGGGATCAAGGGACTCTCCCTCGTCGTGGTCTGCCTGGCCATCCTGGCGCCGCTGTGGGTGGTGGTCGTCACGAGCCTGTCCGACAGCAGGACCATCACCGAGGCCGGCGGCCTGGTCATCTGGCCTCGGACGATCACCTTCCGGTCGTACACCGAGCTGCTGAGCGGCGGGATCGTCACCCGCGCCGCCCTGGTCAGCGTCGTGGTCACCCTGGTCGGCACGGTATTCAGCATGGCCGTCTCCGTCCTGTGCGCCTACGGACTGTCCCGCACCGGCTCCTTCGCCCACCGCCCGATCCTCATGACGCTGATGCTGACCATGTTCTTCGGCGCCGGCCTGATCCCCACCTACCTGCTGGTCACCGGCATCGGGCTGCAGGACAGCTACTGGTCGATGATCCTGCCCAGTGCGATCAGCGTCTTCAACATCCTGGTGCTCCGCTCCTTCTTCATGGGCGTGGCACCCGAACTCATCGACAGCGCCCGCATCGACGGGGCCGGCGAGTGGCGGATCCTGTTCCGGATCGTCATGCCGCTGTCCCGCGCCGTGATCGCCGTCGTCTCGCTCTTCTACGCGGTCGGCTACTGGAGCCAGTGGTTCAACGCCAGCATCTACATCAACGACAGCGAGAAGTACCCGTTGCAGATGATCCTGCGGCAGATCGTGCTCAAGCAGGAGGTCCCGCCCGGCGCCATGGGGCAGGCGGTCAGCAGCGGCGCGATCTCCAGCCTGTCGGTGCAGATGGCGGTGATGGTGCTGGCGCTGGTCCCGGTCGCCGTGCTCTCGCCGTTCGTCCAGAAGCACTTCCACAAGGGCATGCTCATCGGCGCCGTCAAGGGCTGACGCCCTGTCCGACCCTCCGCTCACTCCCCCGCACAGTGAGGTCTTCGCCATGCCCCTGCCCAGCCGACGCGGTGTGCTGCTCGGATCGGCCGCCGGTGCGGCCGCCGCCGCCCTGCCCGCGGCCCCGGCCCGCGCCGCCCAGCCCGACGCACCTCGGGCCCGGCCCCACCGCTGGCGCACCGTGGCCATCGGCGGCACCGGCTTCGTGACCGGTGTGCTGTTCCACCCGACCGTGCGCGGCCTCGCCTACGCCCGCACCGACATCGGAGGCGCCTACCGGTGGGAGGAGCGCACCGCGCGGTGGACCCCGCTGACCGACGCACTGGGCTGGGACGACTGGAACCTCCTCGGCGTCGAGGCCATCGCCGTCGACCCCTCCCACCCCGACCGCCTGTACCTCGCGGTCGGCACCTACGCGCAGTCGTGGGCCTCCCCCGGCGCCGTGCTGCGCTCCGACGACCGGGGCGCCAGCTGGTCGCGGACGGATCTCACGGTGCGGCTCGGCGCGAACGAGGACGGACGGGGAACGGGCGAACGCCTCCTCGTCGACCCGCGGGACAGCGGAGTGCTGTGGCTCGGCACCCGGCACGACGGACTGTGGAAGTCGTCCGACCGCGGCGCGAGCTGGGCCCGCGCCGAAGCCTTCCCCGGCGCGCCCTCCGCCACCGGGCAGGGCGTCACCTTCCTCGCCGCGGCCGGACGCGTCCTCTACGCGGGCTGGGGCGACGGGGGCAGCGCGCTGTACCGCACGACCGACGGCGTCACCTGGGAGGCCGTACCCGGACAGCCCACCGGGACGAGCGCGCGGATCCCGCAGCGCGCCGTCCACTCCTGCGGCACGCTGTACGTCACCTACGCCGACGCTCCCGGGCCCAACGGCATGGCCGACGGCTCGGTGTGGAAGCTCGACACCGCCGCGGGCACCTGGAGCGACGTCACTCCGGTGAAGCCCGCCGGGGGAGACCTGTTCGGCTACGCGGGGCTGGCCGCCGACGCCCGGCGCCCCGGCACTCTGATCGTTTCCACCAACAACCGCTGGGGCCCGGTCGACACCCTCTTTCGCACCACCGACGGCGGTCTGACCTGGACCTCGCTCAAGGACACCGCCGTCCTGGACGTGACCGGGACGCCGTACCTGCGATGGGGTGAGGCCGCGCCGAAGTTCGGCTGGTGGATCCAGACCGTCGGCATCGACCCGCACGACTCCCACCACGTCGTCTACGGCACCGGCGCCACCGTGTTCGCGACCCGCGACCTGGTCCACTGGGCCCCGCAGGTCCGCGGACTGGAGGAGACCGCCGTCACCAAACTCATCTCCCCTCCCACCGGGACCGCCCACCTGCTGTCCGCACTCGGCGACGTCGGCGGCTTCCTCCACGACTCCCTCGACTCCTCCCCCGCCGCCGGCATGTACACCGGCCCCGTCTTCGGCTCCACCACCGGCCTGGACCAGGCCGCGCTCAAGCCCTCGTACGTGGTCCGCACCGGCTGGTCCTCGACGCAGAACGGCGCCTACTCCCATGACGGCGGCCGCAGTTGGACGCCCTTCGCCGCCCAGCCCGAGCAGGCCGCGAACGCACCCGGCCCCGTCTGCGTCAGCGCCGACGGCCGGACGCTGCTGTGGTCGCTGATCCACTGGAGCGGCACCACCTACCCGACGCAGCGCTCCACCGACAACGGCGCCCACTGGACCGAGGTGGGCACCTTCCCGCAGGGCGCGACCCCCGTGGCCGACCCCGTCGACCCGGCCCGCTGCTACGCCTACGACACCGGCTCCGGGACGCTGTTCGTCTCCGCGGACGCCGGCGCGGTCTTCACCGCAGCCGCCACCGGGCTGCCCGCCGGCGACACCCAGTACCACATCGGCGCCGCGCCCGGACGCGGCGCCGATCTGTGGCTGTCGGCCAAGGACGGCGGTCTGCTGCGGTCCACCGACGGCGGCGCCACCTTCGCGCGGGTCCCGGGCGTGGAGGCCTCCTACACCCTCGGATTCGGCAGGTCCCGCACCCCGAGGGGATATCCGGCGCTCTTCCACGTCGCCCGGATCAACGGCGTCACGGGTGTCTTCCGCTCCGACGACGCGGGCGCCACCTGGCTGCGGATCAACGACGACGCCCACCAGTGGGGCTGGACCGGACAGACGATCACCGGCGACCCCCGCATCCACGGCCGGGTCTACCTCGGCACCAACGGCCGCGGCATCCAGTACGCGGACGCGCTCTGACACACCGGCGCAGCCCGACGAAGCTCCCGACGAAGCGAGTGTCCCCCATGCCCGATCTGAACGACGCCGCCCGCGGCCGGATCCTCTTCGGCGGCGACTACAACCCCGAGCAGTGGCCCGAGGACGTGTGGCAGGAGGACGTCCGCCTGATGCGCGAGGCGGGCGTCAACACCGCGACCGTCGGGGTCTTCTCCTGGGCACGGCTCGAACCCCGGCCCGGCGCGCGCGACTTCGGCTGGCTCGACCGCGTACTGGATCTGCTGGACACGAACGGCATCGGAGCGGTGCTGGCCACCCCCACCGCCTCACCGCCGCCCTGGATGGGTGCCCGCCACCCCGAGACGCTGCCCCGCTCCGAGGACGGCTCGGTGATCTGGTACGGGTCACGCAACCAGTTCTGCGCGAGCTCGCCGGTCTACCGCGACTACGCCCGCCGGATCACCGAGGACCTCGCCGAGCGCTATCGCGAGCACCCGGCCCTGCGGATGTGGCACATCAACAACGAGTACTGCACCAGCTGCTGGTGCGACGAGACCGCCCGCCACTTCCGCCGCTGGCTGAGCGCCCGCTACGGATCCCTGGACGCCCTCAACGAGGCCTGGGGCACCGCCTTCTGGAGCCAGCGCTACGACGCCTGGGAGGAGATCGTCCCGCCGCGCAAGGTCCAGTACATCGTCAACCCGACCCAGGGACTGGACTTCCGCCGCTTCACCTCCGACGCACTGCTGGAGTGCTTCACCGCCGAACGCGACATCGTCGCCCGGCACAGCCCCGGGATACCGGTCACCACCAACTTCATGCCGCTGTGGATCGGCCAGGACGGCTGGACCTGGGCGGGCCGGGAGGACGTCGTCTCCGTCGACATCTACCCCGACCCCAAGGACCCGCACGGCGGCGCGTACGGCGCGATGGTCCACGACCTGACCCGCTCGCAGGCCGGCGGCCCGTGGATGCTCATGGAACAGGCGGCGGGCCCGGTCAACTGGCGGGGCGTCAACCACCCCAAGCCGCCCGGCCTGATGCGGCTGTGGTCGCTGCAGGCCGTCGCGCGCGGCGCCGACGCCGTGTGCTTCTTCCAGTGGCGGCAGTCCCGCCAGGGCAGCGAGAAGTTCCACTCCGGGATGCTCACCCACACCGGCCAGGGCGGCCGCACCTTCCAGGAGGTCAAGGGCCTCGGTGCGGACCTGGTCCGGCTGGCGGCCGCCGTGGACGGCCGCGTCGAGTCCCAGGCCGCGATCCTGCACGACTGGAACGCCTGGTGGGCCGGACAGCAGCCCGGCCGCCCCTCGACCCTCCTCGACTACGAGCAGGTGCTGCGCGCCTGGCACCAGGCCCTGTGGGAGAGCGGCATCACCACCGACTTCGCGCACCCCGAGGCGGATCTGAGCCGCTACCCGCTCCTGCTCGTCCCCCACCTCTACCTGCTCACCGACGCCGCCCTGGACAACCTGGCCGGCTACGTCCGCGCGGGCGGCACCCTGGTCTGCGGCTTCTTCACCGGAGTCGCCGACGAGGACGACCGCATCCGCGCCGGCGGCGTGGACGTCCGGCTGCGCGAACTCCTCGGCCTGGCGGCGGTCCACGAATGGTGGCCGCTCGACGGCGGGGAGACGGTCACCGTCGAGGACACCGGCCTGGGCACCTTCTCCGGCACGCTCTGGTCCGAGGACCTCGAACCCGCCGGCGCGCACCCGGTGGCCGTCCACAAGGGCGGCGTCCTGGACGGCCGCCCCGCCGTGACCCGCCACCCCTACGGGGACGGC
The DNA here is from genome assembly GCF_027158205.1 of Streptomyces sp. H39-S7. GTDB lineage: Bacteria > Actinomycetota > Actinomycetes > Streptomycetales > Streptomycetaceae > Actinacidiphila. The sequence goes on from NZ_JAPVLU010000008.1 coordinate 58,956, forward strand.
ACCGCCTGGTACGTGTCGGTGCTCCCCGAACCCGCGGCACTGCGGGCCCTTCTCGCCCGCGCCGCCGACGAGACCGGTGTACGGCCCCCACTGCCCGGCCTCCCCGCAGCGGTGGAGGCCGTACACCGCGGCAGCCTGCTCTTCCTCCTCAACCACGGGCAGCACCCGGCCACGGTGCCCGTCCCCGGTGCCCACACCGACCTGCTCACCGGCCGCGACGTCACGGACGAAATCCACCTCGACCGTTACGGCGTCGCCGTCCTGCGGCAGGACGGAACGTGAACACGCCCCGCCGGCGCGGCAACTGGGACGCGGCCCCCGCCACCCGCTGGGAGGACGCCTTCCTCGCGGGCAACGGACGGCACGGCGCGATGGTGCACGGCGACCCGGCGGACTGGAGCGGCTGCGCGACGACATCCTGGCGGGACGCGCCGCCGAGGCCGTCCACCGCACCGTCGGCGACGGGCCCCTGCAGTGGGTCCGCCCCTTCCACCCCGCCTTCGCCGTCCGCGTCCGGCGCCCCCGCACACCGGTCACCGACTACCGCCGCACGATCGACTACCGCACCGGCACCGTCCGCACCACCTGGACCCAGGACGGCGGCCGGTGGGCCGGCGAATGCTTCGTCTCCCGCGCCGACGACGTGATCGTCCAGCGCCTCACCCCGCCCCCGTACGGCACCATCACCGCGGAGATCCACCACGACGTGCGGCTGCCGGGAGCCCCTGACGACCTCCGGGTGCTGAGCACCGCCGCCGACGTCGAGGATCAGCCGGCCGAGGCGCTGATCTCCACCTCCGTGCACTACCCGGACAGCGATCTCGGGTACTCCGGCTGGACCCGGGTCATCGCCCGCGCTGGCACGCTGCGCACATCGGGCGGCACGACGTCCGCCGAAGGCTGTACGGAGCTCACCCTCCTCACCCGCGTCGCCCCCTGGAGCGCCCCGGGCGCCCCCGCGCCGCGGCGCTCCTACGAGTCGCTGTTCGCCCGCCACCGCCCCCTGCACCAGGAACCGTACGACCGGGTGGAACTCGACCTCGACGCCCCGGCGGGCCATCGGGCACTCCCCGCCTCGACGCTGCTCGCCGACCCGGGAACCCACCGACTCGCCCTGCTGGAGCGGCTGTTCGACGCCGGCCGGCACCATCTGCTGTCCTCCTCGGGCCTGCTGCCGCCCCGCCTCACCGGGATCTGGACCGGTGACTGGGAAACGGCCTGGCAGGGCGCGTTCACCTGCGACGCCAACCTCAACCTGCAGCTGTCGTCGGCCGCGGTGGCAGCGCTGCCCGAGGTCTCCCTCTCCCTGGCCGCACTCGTCCGCGCCCAGCTCGACGACTGGCGCGACAACGCGGCCCGCCTCTTCGGCACGCGCGGCATCGTCGCCCCCGCCCACAGCGACGGCCTGTCCGGTCGCGCCTACCACTACTCCGACGACTACCCCCTGCATCTGTGGACCGCCGGAGCCGACTGGCTGCTGCACCCGCTCCTCGACCACGCCGCCGTCACCGGCGACCGCTCCTTCGCGCACGAGGTCCTCGCGCCGCTGCTCGCCGAGACCGCCGCGTTCTACGAGGACTTCCTGACCCGTACCGGCCCCGGCGGCACGCTCGTTCTCGTCCCCTCCTACTCCCCGGAGAACACCCCGGCCGGCGCCGGCAGCCCCGTCACGGCCAACGCCACCATGGACATCGCCGCCGCCCGGCACGCCCTGCGCGCCACCGGCGACCCCGGGCACGCCGCGCTCGCCGACCGGTTGCCGCCCTACCGGATCAACCGTGACGGCGCGCTGGCGGAATGGTCCTGGCCGGGCGATCCGGAGCGCGCCCCCGACGCCTACGACCACCGGCACATCAGTCACCTCTACCCCGTGTGGCCGCTCGACGAGATCAACCCGTGCGACACACCCGAACTGGCCCGCGCGGCCCGCCGCGCCCTCGAACTGCGCGGCGCCGAGAACGACTCCGCCCACGGCTTCCTGCACACGGCGCTCGTCGCGGCCCGGCTCGGTGACGCACAGCGCGTGTCGGGCGCCCTGCTCTCCGTACTCGACCAGGACTTCTTCCACTCCGGTCTGATGAGCTCGCACTATCCCACGCGGGAGGTGTACAACGCCGACGCGGCCCACACCCTGCCCGCCGTGCTCATCGAGGCGCTGCTGCACTCGACCCCCGACCGCATCGTGCTCCTTCCCGCGCTGCTGCCCTTCCTCCTCACCGGCACCCTGCGCGGCATCCGCACCCGCTGCGGCGTCACCGTCACCGAACTGTCCTGGTCGGTGCCCGCCCGGCGGCTGCGGGTCGTCCTGCGGTCAGCCACCGGACGCGCGGTGCGCCTGCAGACCGGAGCCGACGGCCGTCCGCGCACCCACCGTCTCCCCGCCGGCCGGGACCTGGTCCTGAACCTTCCCCTCGGCGGGGCTCCCCCCACCAACCCCCCACACAGCAAGGGAGTCCCCCCATGCGCAGAGCCGTACGCCCATTCCTGAGGACGACGCTATTGACGCCGGTCCTGGCGTTCCTCGCCGTCCTCGGCATGCTCGCCGCCCCCGCCCAGGCCGCCACCTGGTCGTCCTCCGACCAGTGGGGCACCTGGTCCAACGGCGGTTACACCCTCTACAACAACGTCTGGGGCAGTGGAGCCGGCACCCAGACCATCTGGGCCAACTCCTCCAGCAACTGGGGCGTGCACGCGAACCACCCCAACACCGGTGGCATCAAGTCCTACCCCAACGTCACCAAGTACGTCGGGAAGCCGCTGTCCTCGCTGGCGGGCGTGAAGAGCACCTTCAACGTCTCTGTGCCGGGCAGCGGTGCGTACGAGACGGCGTACGACGTGTGGGACTCCGCCAACGCCTACGAGATCATGCTGTGGATGAACAAGACCGGCGCGGTCGGCCCGCTGGGGACCTCCCAGGGCACGGTGACTCTCGGCGGCCACAGCTGGACCGTCTACAAGGGCAGTAACGGTGCCAACGCCGTCTTCTCCTTCGTCCGCGTCGGCAACACGAGTTCCGGCACGGTCGACATCCTCGCCATCCTCAACTGGATCAAGAACACCAAGCACTGGTTCTCCGACATCACCCTCGGCAACGTCCAGTTCGGCTACGAGATCACGTCTTCCGCCGGAGGCCTGGACTTCACCACCAACAGCTACGGGGTCACCACCTCCTGAAACCCGCCGCGCGGCGGAGCCCGGTCCGGCTCCGCCGCGTGGGGTGGGCACGCCGTCAGACCTCCAGGTCGGCTTCGATCTTCTTGAGCTGATGCCTGGCCATCGCGAGGTTGGCCCGGCCCTTGTCCAGGGCCAGATAGAGGAAGAGGCCGTTTTTTCCCCGCCCCTTGATCAGCCGGATGAGGTGGTACTGGCCGCCGAGGGTGATGAGGATGTCCTCGATGTCGTCCTTGAGGCCGAGCATCTCCATGGTGCGGACCTTGGCGCGCACCACGTCGGTGTTCCCCGCGGCCGCGACCGTCAGGTCGAGGTCCTTGCCACCGCCCAGCGTGCCCAGGGCCATGCCGCTGGTGTAGTCGACGAGCGCGACGCCCAGCGTGCCCTCGATCGATGTCGTCGCTTCCTTGAGGGAGGTCTCGATGTTCGTCATGAGCGGGTACTTCCTTCCGGTCTGATGCGAGATGGTGCGGTCGGTGATGCGTCGGAACGGTGGTGCGGTCAGGTGGCCTCGGGTCGGATCATTGCCCCGTCGGTCAGTTCGGCGATGCGGGCACTGCACCGGCGGGCCTCCAGGTGGAGCCGGCCCACGTTGGCGTCCGTCCCCGCCCACGCGGTCAGCACGACGGACACTCCCGCCGCGTAGGTCGCGACATAGCCCTGCTCGCCCCGGACCAGCAGTTCCCGGAACGCGCCCCGGTCGGTCCCGTCCGCCAGGCGAAGGGCGACCGAGAGCACGGCCGCGCTGAGCGCGGCGACGGTCTCGGACTCCGGGGTGGGAAAGTCCTGGGCCACCACCAGACCGTCGGTACTCGCCGCGAGAACGCCGGTCAGGTGCGGAACGCGGGCGCGTAACCTGCGGAGCTCTTCCAGGACATCGGCCTCCGTCGCCATCAGCTGTCTCCTTTCGGCGCGCTGTCTCAGTGCGCGTCTCATGACGGCGATGCCGGTGCCTCATGGGGGGTCCGGAAGATCACAGGGTTGCCTCCAATGCGTCACGCAGTCGGCGCAGCAGGGATATGTCGGGGTCGGCGGACAGGTCCGCGACCCAAGCGGGTATGGGGGAGGGCTCGGCCGCCGTCGATCGCCGGGGGGTGCGCAGATGCCCGGCGGCGGCCAGCCGGCGTACGTCGACGAGGGTGTGGAAGGCGGGCCGGCCCAGGAGCCGGGCCATCGTGAAGGGAGTGCGCACACCGTCCGCCAGATCCAGGACGGCGCGCTGGCGCCGGGTGACCGCGGGGTTGTCGTCCGTCTGGTGGCGTACGACGGGCGCGCTGTCGACCTCGGGGTGCGGCCAGAGCTGGTCCAGCAGTTCCTCCCGCCGCCGGGTCTCACGTTCGACGACCTCGGCGGGCAGGGGACGCACGGGCCCGAACCAGTGGGTGGCCCCGTAGCGGAAGCGGGTCGGGCCGGTCCTGGGCGCGAGCGCGAAGAACGCGGCGTCGAAGACCGCGCCGAGATGGCAGATCTCCAGCTCCCCGCTGGTGAGCAGGTTGCTCTCGACGAGACTGCGGCCGACCCGGCAGCGTGCGCCGGACCGGTCGATCGTCTCCTGCCACTCCGCCGCGGAGAGCCGGCGGCGGGCGAGGAGCAGGACGTCGACGCCGGGAGCGGCGGGGCTCTCGGCGTGGACGACCTTGCCGTCGAGCAGGTAGACCGTGCCGGTCTCCCGGAGCAGCGCTCCGGTGGCCCGGTCTCCGGCCATCCGGACCAGCATCGAGGGGTTCAGCGTCCTCATCCGAGCACCAGGCGCTCGGCCAGGTTCTGCAGCCGGAGCCGGGCGAGGGCGAGGTTCCCCTCGTCCCGGTCGAGCCAGAGATGGAAGAACACGCTGCTGTCGAAGGTGGTGTCGACGAAGCACAGCAGGTGGTAGCTGGTGGGGGTGGTGACGAGGACGTCCTCGACCAGGGGCCCTTTGGTGCCGCCGTCGTTGCCGGGCGGCGCGAAGGCGGTGTGTTCGGCGGCCATGCGGGCCAGTTCGGCCGTCTCGACCGCGGTGGTCTCGTGGTCGTTGGTGGGGGAGGCGCCGAGAGTGCCGAGCGCCAGTCCCGTGGTCCACTCGACGACGGAGGCGCCCCGTGCACCGGGCAGACCCATCGCTTCGAGTAAGCACTCATCGATTCCGGGCACGCCAATGACTCCTCGGTTCGCGGCAGTTGACGACCTCAACCGCACTGCGGTGACCGAGAGACTACGCACGGCGACGCACTGGATGCGGACGAAGTATGTTTTCCGGCGAAAACACGGAGCGTTGGGCTATGCTCCGTCCTTGCCAGACGCATAGTCGCCCGCATCCTGGCGTGTTGACGCCGTGCGGCCGGATCAGCGGTGGGCGAACCACTTCGTCGCGGGCAGAGCCTGACGACGGGCGGGTGGGGGCCCTGCCGCCTCAGCCGTCGAGCCGCACCACGCGGACCGCGCCCGCCGGGACGGCGAGGAGGCCCGCGGCACGCTCGCCGGTGAGGAGTTCGGCTCCGGCGGATTCCAGCGGGACCTTGGTCTCCGTGCCGGTGTGGTTGATCGCGAAGAGGTACGAGCCGTGCTCGCCGGTGCGCCGGACCACTTCGACGTCGCGCGGCAGCTCGCCGCGCGGGTCGGTCCCGGCGTCGGCCGACGCGGCGGCCAGCACCGCGTCCAGCGCGTCCGCTCCGAGCCGGGCGGAGACGTACCAGGCGGTGCCCGCGCCCAGCGCGTGCCGGGTGACGGCCGGGTGCCCGGCGGCCGGGCCGTCGACGTAGGTCCACACGGGCTCGGCGCCGCGCGGGACGACGAACTCCGTCCAGACGTCGGCCTCCAGCTCGGTGCCGTCGCCCGCCGCCATCCGCACCCGCTCCCCCGCGAGCAGCGGCGCGTGCTCCTCCACCGTCAGGCCCAGCACCTCGCGCAGCGCGCCCGGGTGGGCGCCGGGGTGCACGCTGTCGTGCTCGTCGACGATGCCGGAGAAGTACGACACGACGAGGGTGCCGCCGCCTTCGACGTAGGCGCGCAGGTTGTCCCCGGCGCGGTCGGTGGTGAGGTAGAGCGCGGGGACCACGACCAGGGGGTAGCCCGACAGGTCGGCCTCGGGGTGCGCGAAGTCGACGGTCAGGTGCCGGTCGTAGAGCGCCTCGTAGAAGGTGTCGGCGCGCTCCCGTGCGTCGTGGTCCTCAGTCGGGCGCCACTCCAGTTTCTGCGCCCACCAGGACTGCCAGTCCCAGACCATCGCGGCGTCCGGGACGGTGCGGGTGCCGGCGATCTCGGCGAGGGCGGCCAGGTCGGCGCCGAGGGCCACGACCTCACGCCAGATCCGGCTGTCGGTGCCGGCGTGCGGCAGCATCGCGGAGTGGAACTTCTCGGCACCGAAGCGGGACTGGCGCCACTGGAAGAACATCGCGCCCTCCGAGCCACGGGCGACATGGGCCAGGCTGTTGCGGGCCATCTCGCCGGGGCGCTTGGCGGGGTTGCGCGTCTGCCAGCTGACGCCGCTGGTGGAGTGCTCCATCAGCAGCCAGGGCGCGCCGCCCGCGACCGAGCGGGTGAGGTCGGCGGCCATGGCGAGGTTGACCTGGGTGCGGCGGCCGTCGGTCATCAGGTAGTGGTCGTTGCTGACCACGTCGGCCTCACGGCCCCACGCCCAGTAGTCCATGGAGTCGCACTGGCTGAGCGCGGTCATGAAGTTGGTCGTGACGGGGATGCCGGGGGCCAGCCGGTGCAGGAGGTCACGCTCGGCGGTGAAGTTGCCGCGGATCGTCTCGTCGGAGAAGCGCGCGTAGTCGAGCTGCTGCGCGGGGTTGGCGACGGTGGGGGTCAGCCGGGGGGCGTCGACATGCGTCCAGTCGCCGTAGCGCTGGCCCCAGAACGTCGTGCCCCACGCGGCGTTCAGGGCGTCCAGCGTGCCGTAGCGGGCGCGCAGCCAGACCCGGAAGTCCTCGACCGAGGTCTCGCAGTAGCAGGCGGAGACGGGGACACCGTACTCGTTGTGGACGTGCCACAGCGCGATCGCGGGGTGCTGCCCGTAGCGCAGGGCGAGCTGCTCGGTGATCCGGGCGGCGGCGCGGCGGTAGTGCGGCGAGCTGTGGCAGATCGCGCCGCGTGAGCCGAAGCCGTAGCGCACGCCGTCCCGTGAGACGGGCAGCGCTTCGGGGTGGGCGGCGTAGAACCAGGCGGGCGGCGCGACGGTCGGGGTGCCGAGGTCGGCGCGGATGCCGTTGGCGTGCAGCAGGTCCAGGAGCCGGTCGAGCCAGCCGAAGTCGTACTCGCCCGGCACGGGCTCGAGCAGTGCCCAGGAGAAGATCCCGACGCTGACCATGCTCACTCCGGCCTCGCGCATCAGCCGGACATCCTCCTGCCAGACCTCCTCGGGCCACTGTTCGGGGTTGTAGTCGCCGCCGTACAGCAAGCCACGGACACGAGGCAGCATGTGAACTCCTGGATCATTTCTGGGAACGTGCACAGTCGCTTGTTCAGCGACTCGGCCTAGATAACCGCATGGCAACAACCATTGACAAGTGTCCTAGAGGTTTCTCTACTGTGAACGCTCACAGTGCATGGTGGCAGCCGTACCGATGCGGCCGCCCTTGTCAGGGAAGCGAGCCCATGCGTACCTCTCTCATTGCCAAGGTCATGGCCGGCGCGGTCGGCGCGGCCCTCCTCGCGGGCTGCGGCGGCAGCTCGGACAGTGCCGGTCAGGCGCAGGACACCGGACCGGTCAGCCTCACCTACTGGGCTTGGGCGCCCGGCCTGGACAAGGTCGTCGACATCTGGAACCAGCAGCACCCGGAGATCAAGGTCACGGTGAAGAAGCAGGCGTCCGGCGACGACCTGGTCACCAAGATCATCACGGCCGCGAAGGCCCACAAGTCCCCCGACCTGGTGCAGGCCGAGTTCCAGGCGCTCCCCACCCTGGTCAGCAATGACGTGCTCGCCGACATCTCGAAGCAGGCCGGCGACACGAAGAAGGACTTCGCGGACGGCGTGTGGCAGCAGGCCACCCTCGGCTCGGACGCGCTGTACGCGATACCGCAGGACACCGGACCGCTGATGTTCTACTACCGCCAGGACCTGTTCCAGCAGTACGGACTGACCGTCCCGACGACCTGGGACGAGTTCGCGGCGACCGCCCGCGCGCTGAAGCAGAAGGACGCCAAGAAGTCCCTGACCACCTTCTCCAGCGGTGACCCCGGCCTGTTCGCGGGCCTGGCCCAGCAGGCCGGCGCCAAGTGGTGGACGACCAGTGGTGAGAAGTGGAGCGTCGGCATCGACGACACCGCCTCCCAGAAGGTCGCCGACTTCTGGGGCGGCCTGGTCAAGGAGGGGGCGATCGACAACCAGCCGATGTACACCCCGGCGTGGAACAAGGCCCTCAACACCGGCAGCCAGATCGCCTGGGTCAGCGCCGTATGGGCGCCGGGCGTTCTCACCTCCGCGGCCCCCGACACCAAGGGCAAGTGGGCGATGGCCCCGCTGCCGCAGTGGAAGAAGGGCGAGAGCACGACCGGCAGCTGGGGCGGCTCGACCACCGGCGTCACCAACGACTCGCAGCACAAGGACGCCGCCGCGAAGTTCGCCAAGTGGCTCAACACCGACCCCGCGGCGGTCGCCGCCCTGGTGAAGGAGGGCGGCATCTACCCCGCCGCCACCGCGGCCCAGACCGGCACCGCCCTGGCCAAGGCCCCTGACTTCTTCGCCAACCAGCCGGACTTCTACACCACCGCCGCCGGGATCGCGAAGAACACCGCCCCCGGCGCCTGGGGACCCAACGTCAACGTCGCCTACAGCGCCTTCAAGGACGCCTTCGGCAAGGCCGCCCAGAACAAGTCGGAGTTCGGCGGCGCCCTGGGCACCGTGCAGAAAACCACGGTCGCCGACATGACGAAGCAAGGTTTCAAGGTCTCCTGAACATGACCCCTCACCGACCGGCCACCACGAAGGCCACCCCCGCGCGCGCGGCACGTGTGCGCAGCGCGGGGCCCCGCATCGCGCCGTACGGGTTCCTCGTCCCCGCGGCCGTCCTGTTCGCGCTGATCTTCGCCCTCCCCATCGGCTACGCGGTCTTCCTCAGCCTGCACAAGGTGGAGGTCAGCGGCCTGGGCCTCGGCAGGAACGCCCGCCACGAGGTGTGGGCGGGCCTGTCGAACTACACCGGCGTGCTGCACGACGGAGAGCTGCTCGACGGCACCCTGCGCATCGCCGGCTACGGGGCGATCGTCGTCCCCACCATGCTGGGGCTCGCGCTGGTCTTCGCGCTGATGCTGGACGCCCAGCGGACCCGGCTGCGCGGCTTCACCCGGCTGGCGATCTTCCTGCCGTACGCGGTTCCCGGCGTCGTCGCGGCGCTGCTCTGGGGCTTCCTGTACCTGCCCACCGTCAGCCCCTTCCACTTCCTGCTCGGGAAGATGGGGCTGCCGGAGCCCGACCTGCTCTCCGGCGGCGCGATGTTCGGCTCGCTCGGCAACATCGCGGTCTGGGGCGGCACCGGCTTCAACATGATCGTGATCTACACGTCGCTGCGCGCGATCCCCCTGGAGATCTACGAGGCGGCCCGTATCGACGGCTGCTCGGAGCTGCAGATCGCGGTACGTATCAAGATCCCGACGGTGGCGCCCGCCCTCGTCCTGACCTTCTTCTTCTCCGTGATCGCCACCCTCCAGGTGTTCAGCGAACCGACCACCCTCAAGCCGCTGACCAACTCCATCTCCACCACCTGGAGCCCGCTGATGAAGGTCTACCAGGACGCGTTCGTCCGCGGGGACATCTACTCGGCGGCCGCGACCTCCGTGGTCATCGCCGTGGTGACCCTCGTCCTGTCCTTCGGCTTCCTCAAGGCCGCCAACTCCCGCACCACCCAGGGAGCGTCACGATGAGCACCACCACCGCCCCCGGCGGCCGCAGCACCGTCCCCGCCGCCGGGACCACCCCCGGCGCCGCGCAGGGCCCGCCGAAGAGCCGGCGCTCGCGCCGTCCCGGGCTGATCCCCACCGTCGTCCTGCTGGCCGGCGCCGGATACTGCCTGCTGCCGGTCGCCTGGGTGCTGATCGCCTCGACCAAGAGCAGCCGCGAGCTCTTCTCGACCTTCACCTTCCTGCCCGGCACCGGGTTCACCCGGAACGTCGCCGGTCTGTCGGCCTACCGCGACGGCGTGTACTGGCAGTGGATGCTCAACTCCCTCTTCTACGCGGGTGTGGGCGCGCTGCTGTCCACGGCGGTCTCTGCGCTCAGCGGCTACGCGCTGGCCAAGTACCGCTTCCGGGGCCGCGAGTCGATCTTCAACGTCCTGCTGACCGGAGTGCTGATGCCGCCGGTCATCCTCGCCATCCCGCAGTACCTGCTGATGGCCAAGGCCGGACTCGCCGACAGCTACACCTCGGTACTGCTGCCGAGCATCCTGTCGCCGTACGGCATCTACCTCGCACGGATCTACGCGGCGGCCGCCGTCCCGGACGACGTGATCGAGGCGGCCCGGATGGACGGGGCGCGCGAGTGGGGGATCTTCACCCGTATCGCACTGCCGGTGATGGTGCCGGGGCTGGTGACGGTCTTCCTGTTCCAGTTCGTCGCCGTGTGGAACAACTTCCTGCTGCCGTACATCATGCTCGGCGACGACGAGAAGTTCCCGGTGACCCTGGGCCTGTACACCCTGCTGCAGCAAGGTGCCTCCGCCCCCGCCCTGTACACCCTCGTGATCACCGGCGCGCTGCTGGCGATCGTCCCGCTGATCGCACTGTTCCTCGTCATTCAGCGGTTCTGGAGCCTGGATCTGCTCTCCGGCGCCGTAAAGTCCTGACCAGTACCGCACCTTCGCGAAGGACAAGTCCGCATGAGCCGTACAGACCGGCGCCGCCCCCCGACCATCCATGACGTGGCACACGAGGCGGGAGTCTCCCGCGGCACGGTCTCACGGGTGCTCAACGGCGGGATCAACGTCAGCCCGGCGGCACTCGAAGCGGTCAACGCGGCCATCCGCAAGACCGGATACGTCGTCAACCGGCACGCCCGCAGCCTGATCACGGGCCGCTCGGACTCGGTCGGGTTCCTGCTCACCGAGCCGCAGGAGAAGTTCTTCGAGGACCCGAACTTCAACGTGCTGCTGCGGGGCTGCACCCAGGCCCTCGCCGCGAACGACATCCCGCTGCTGCTGATGATCGCGGGCACCGAGTCCGAGCGGCGGCGGATAACGCGCTACATCACGGCGGGGCACGTCGACGGGGTCCTCCTCGTCTCCAGCCACTCCGGCAATCCGATGGCCGAGCGGCTGCAGCAGGCGGGCATACCGCTGGTGGCCTGCGGCAAGCCGCTCGGCAACGCGTCGAAGGTCAGCTACGTGGCCGCCGACGACCGGGACGGCGCCCAGGAGATGGTCCGCCACCTCCACCGTTCCGGCCGCCGCCGCATCGCGACGGTCACCGGACCGCTCGACACCCCGGGCGGCGTGGACCGGTTGGCCGGCTACCGCGAGGTGCTCGCCGAAGTCGGGCTCCCCGCGGACGAGCTGCTGATCGCCGAGGGCGACTACAGCCGCGCGAGCGGTGAGTCGGCGATGGACCAGCTGCTGGAGCGGGCGCCGGACCTCGACGCGGTCTTCGTCGCCTCCGACCTGATGGCGCAGGGCGCCATCAACGCCCTGGAGCGGGCCGGGCGCCGCGTACCGCAGGACGTCGCCGTCGGAGGGTTCGACGACTCCCCCGCCGCGCTGGGCACGCGTCCCCCGCTGACCACCGTCCGCCAGCCGTGGGACCGGATCAGCTCGGAGATGGTGCGAGTGCTCCTCTCCCGCATCGCCGGTGAGGAGCCCTCCACCGTCATCCTGCCGACGGAACTCGTCATCCGCTCGTCCGCCTGACCCGCGGGCGGGGAGAACCGCTGACCGCGCGCCTGCCGAGGCGGGCGGTCAGCGGCATTTCTGCCACGGGGCCCAGTCGCCGAACCAGTCCGCCGGGGTCTGCGCGGCCGCTTCACCGGCGGTGAGCTGCGGCCGGCTGGCGGGCACCGGGATCGCCGCACCCGGGCCGGAGTTGCGGTACTCGCGGAAGCGCTGGCTCTGCCAGGGGTACGAGGCCGACATGTTCGCGTACGGCTCGGACGCGTTGATGCCGGGGCCGAGCAGGCTGTCGCGGACGGTGAGCATGGGGACCGCGGTGGTGTCCGAACTGGGCACCCAGGGCCGGGCCAGCCGGTAGAAGCCGTCCGGGGCCGCGCTGGTGATGTGTGAACGGACGACGAGGTAGCCGTACGGGGTGGGGCCGGCGGTGCTGGGCGCGAAGACGAAGCCGTACGGGGCGGATGCCAGGTCGGTGCGGTTCAGCGTGCGGAAGTGGCAGGAGTCGAACACGGCGGTGGCGCGGCCGAAGACGAAGTCGACGTCGCCCTCGGCGTAGCACCGGTGGAAGTACTGCCGGGCGATGGTGGTCCTGGCCGGGGTGTCGGCGTACAGGGTGTCCTGGTGGCCGAGGAACCGGCAGTCGTGGAAGGCCGCGCGGTCGCCCATCGCCTTGAGGGCGACGGCCTGGGTGCCGGTGATCTCCGGGTGGTCCGCGCGCAGCCAGTCGTTGGCGAAGGTGAGGTCGCGGGCGGTGAAGCCGTCGGCCTGCACCGTGGTGGTGGCGGAGCCGGAGGTGCCGTAGGGGCCGGATCCGTCGGGCTTCGGCGTTCCGTTCGCGTGGTCGTACACGATGACGGTGTCCGCCGCGTCGCAGGTCGCGCCGAGCAGGGTGAGTCCGGTCTTGGCGGCGCCGACGGCGACGGTCTCACGGTAGACGGCCGCGGCCAGGACGAGCGTCCACCCCTCGGCGGGGTTGTCCGGCGTGGCCGCCACCGCGGCCTGCACGGTGGTGTGGTCGCCGCGGCCCTGCGGGTCGACGTAGAGGGTGCGGTCGTCGCGGCGCCCGGCGGGCGAACCGTAGCGGCCGAACGGCCGCGCGGGGTGTGCGGCGGGACGGGTGAAGCCGGTGACGGATCCGACGGCCGCTCCGGCGGCGCCCAGGACGGCGGCTCTGCGGGTGAGAGACATGGGGGCCACTCCTTCGCTGGTGGGGAGGGGGCCGGACGGGGCGGGGCGTCCCGGCCCGCCCGGCGGTGTGGTCCGTTCAGAGCCGCCCGGCGCCCGCGCCGCAGTCGACGATGTGCGGAACCGCGCTCGGACGGTCGACGCGGGTGCGCAGCGTGGGGATCCAGCCCGCGTCACCGGCGATGACCGTGGTGGGGTGGGCGGCGTTGAACGCGCCGAGGAGGTCGGTCTCCTTGCCGTTGACGACGTTGTGCTCCTCCGTCATCGCGGTGCCCTTCCAGTACGCGATGACCCGGTCCGCGCCGACCGTCGTGGGCAGGGTGAACGCGTTCGCCTCAGCGACGAGTTGCGACTTGTAGCCGACCCCGAGGCTGTAGACGTACTCCTGGCCCGCGGTCACGACGTAGTGGTTGTTGTACGTGTCGACCTGGCCGAAGCGGACCCGTGGCGCGCGCTCGGTGATGTTCTTGAACAGGTTGTGGTGCAGGGTCACGCGCAGCTTGCCCGTGTCGGTGGCGCCGGCGCCGTCACTGTTGCCGAAGAGCAGGGTCTTGTCGTGGTCGGTGAAGGCGTTCCAGGAGGCGGTGACGAGGTCGGCGCCCCTGACGATATCGAGCTCACCGTCGTGCTGCTGGTAGATCCGCCCGAAGTAGAACGGCTGGGCGGCGTCGGGGCGGCGGCCGTCGGTGAACGTGTTGTGGTCGATCCAGACGTGGGTGGCGCCGTAGACGACGAGGTTGTCGTACTCGGAGTTCCAGTTGCCGGTGGCGCCGTCGGTGGGGTCCCACTGCGGGAAGCAGTCGAAGGCGTCCTCGAAGGTGAGGTTGCGGACGATGACGTTGTCCGCGTTCTTGACCTGGAGGTCGAGGGCGAGCAGTTTCGGGTGCTTGCCGACGCCCACGATGGTGGTGTTGGAGCCGACCAGGAGCTGGACCCGCGCCCCCTGCCGGGCGGCGGACGCGGCGCGGGCGTCCTCCTGCGGGCCGGTGGGCACGGTGGCGGTGCCCCAGGTGGCCGGGTCGTACGCGGCGAGGTAGGCGTCCAGGGCGTAGCCGTCGGTGGCGTAGTCCGCGCAGCTCAGCGGCTGTCCGGCGTCGTCGCTGTTGCCGTCGATGGCGCCCTTGACCTGGATGATCTTGGGGGTGGCGTCGCCGCCGTTGAGGGCGGCGGCGAGCTGGGCGCGGGTACTGACGGTGAAGGTGTGGGCCGCGTCGGCGGCCTGACCGCCGGTGGTCCCGGTACCGGACGAGGCCCAGCCGTCCCCCGCGGGCAGTGCGGCGCGGGCGGGCGAGCGGTGGGCTGCCGGGGCAGCCGGCGAATGGGCCGCCTGGGCGGGCGCGGCCAGCGCCAGGGAAGTGCAGCCGATCAGCGCAGCAATTACATGGGCATGACATGTTCTTCTCATTGCGGCTCCCGCTGAAGCGAAGTGAACGGGTGGAGGGGTGAACGGACGGGTGGAGAGGCCGGGCCGCGGCGGGGCGCCGATGGGGACGGCGCCCCGCCTCCGGAATCAGCTCTTGTGCTGCTTGTAGTCCGCCTGCGCGGCGTTGAGCTTGCCCGCGAGCTTGTCGGCGAAGTCCTTGGCCGTGGTCTTGCCGAGCAGCAGCTTCTGGAAGTCCGGCTCGGAGTCGGCCTTGGTGATGCTGTTCCAGTCCGGCAGGTAGTACGGGAACTGCACGATCTTGGTCTTGGGGTCGTTGAGTGAGTCCATCGCGGCCTTCGTCGGCTTGGCGTCAGTGATCCACGGGTCCCACTCGGTGGCGGTGTTGGCGGGGATCGCGCCGGCCGACTTGTTCCAGAGGCTGTTCATCTCGGGCGAGGCTGCGAACTCGATGAACTTCCACGCGGCGGCCTTGTTGGAGCCGGACTTGAACAACCCGAGTCCGTCGACCGGGTTCGACACGATCGTGCGCACCCCGCCGTCGGTGGACGGCGGCAGGGGGATGCCCTCGATCTTCTCCTTCCCGAACGCCTTGACGTGGTCGTTGTACGAGCCGAGGTTGTGCTGCAGCATCCCGATGTTGCCCTGGTCGAACTCGGCGACCATCTTCACGAAGTCGTTGTTGAGGTCGGCCTCGGGCGTCGCCTTCTTGTACAGCCCGGCGTACTTCTCCAGCGCGGCGATGTTCCTGGGGTCGTTGACCGTGGTCTTCTCGCCGTTCCAGAAGGCGTCGATCCCCGACTGGGCGTACATCATCTCCAGCGCTTGGGCGATCGAGCCCTTTCCGCCGCGCAGGGTGAAGCCGAACCGGTTGTTCTTGACGTCCGTCAGCTTGTCGGCCGCCGCGTACAGGCCCGCCCAGGTGGTGGGCGGCTGCAGGCCCGCGGCGGTGAAGAGGTCCGCGCGGTACCACAGCGTGCCCTGGTTGGCCGAGGTCGGCACCTCGTAGAGCTGCTTGGCGTCACCGCCCGCCGCCAGGACGCTGGTGACCATGCCGGTGACGAGCTTGCCCTTGAGGGCGCTGTCGTTGATCCGGTCGGTCAGCGGCTCCAGGGCGTTCTGGGCGACCATGTTGGCCAGGTACGCCGTGCCGACGCCGCCCACGTCGGGCAGTCCGCCGCCGGCGATGGCGGTGTCGTACTTCTTCTGCACATCGGCGATCGGGATGCCGACGTACTCGACCTGGATGTCGGGGTTCTTCTTCTCGAACGCGGCGATGATCTGCTTCCAGACCGCGGTGCGCACCCCGCCGTTGTTGTCCCAGAAGACGATCTTCCCATGGCCCTTGCCCTCGTCACCGGACGAGTCGCCGGAGTCGCCACAGGCGGTGGCGGTGAGCGCGAGCGAGACGGTGAGCGCCGTGGCGGCGATCAGACGGGTTCTGCGGTGCGGCTTCTTCGGCTGTGACATGGCGGCTCTTTCGGTCGGGGGATCCAGTCGTGCGTTTCATCGGGCGGTGCGGTCGTGGGATGCGGTGGTGCGTTGCGGTGGTGCGCTTCAGGAGGTGATGCGGAAGGTGCCGAACGCGGCCGTTCCCGCCGGGCTCCGGCCCGGGGGCGCGGTGGCGAACAGGCCGATCTGGGCACCGAGCCAACGCCACGGACTCGCGGTGAACACCGGCCCGGAGGCCTGCGGTCCCTCGCCGGTGTCCGCGGAGAAGCGGCAGCGGGCGCCCGGTGCGATCTCGATGCGCAGCCGCGCACGGCCGGCGGGCACCGGGCGGGCGTACTCCGCGTCCCGTTCGGCCGGTGCCGTGGACTCGGCGAAGCGGTGCACGAGACGGATCCCGTCCGCGCCCCGCTCCAGGCCGATCCAGGAGTAGGCGTCCCCGATGACGGCCAGTCCCGCCCTGGCACCCGGGGTCTCGGACCGCAGGGCCAGGTCGACGGTGACCGTGCAGACCTCGGCCGGCAACCGTTGGACCAGGACGCCGGCCACCGTCCGCAGGTCGTCGACGTCGGCGGTGCGCGAGCAGGCCAGACGCAGGCCGTCGCCGCTGTGCGCGGTGGTCCGTCGGGGGCGCGGGTTCGCCGCCCACGACCACTGTCGGCCGAACCGGCCGCCGGGGAAGTCGTCGTCGGTGGCGGGGGCTTCGACCGGCTGCTCCTCGCCCTTCGGCTTGGCGTGGACGGCTACCGGCTGTCCGTCGGCGCCCATTACCGGCCAGCCGTCCGCCGCCCAGCGCATCGGCTGCAGATGCACCACCCGGCCGTAGGCGCCCCGCGCCTGGAAGTGCAGGAACCAGTCCTCGCCGGACGGGGTGTCCACCCAGGCGCCCTGGTGCGGCCCGTTGACCGCGGTGGCGCCCTGTTCGAGCACGACCCGCTCCTCGTACGGTCCGAAGAAGTCACGGGAGCGGAACGCGCCCTGCCAGCCGGTCTCCACCCCGCCCGCGGGGGCGAGGATCCAGAACCAGCCGTCACGCCGGTAGGCCTTGGGCCCTTCGAGGGTGAACCAGCCGGGCAGGGCGTCGGCATCGATGATCACCCGCCCCTCGTCGAGCAGTTCGGTGCCGTCGGAGCTCATCCGGTGGCCGGTGAGCCGGTTGTTCACCCCCGCCCGCGACCTGGCCCAGGCGTGGACGAGGTACGCGCTGCCGTCCGCGTCCCACAGCGGGCAGGGGTCGATCAGGCCGCGGCCCGCCTTGAGCAGGTGCGGGCGGGTCCACGGTCCGCGGACGTCCTCCGCGTTGACCTGGAAGACGCCGGTGTCGGGGTCGCCCCAGAAGATCCAGAAGCGGCCGTGGTGATGGCGGATCGACGGCGCCCACACCCCCCGGTCGTGCCGCGGCACGGCGAAGGCGGCGGCCGGCAGCAGCCGGTCCAGGGCGTGTCCGACGATCCGCCAGTTGACCAGATCGCGCGAGTGCAGGACCGGCAGGCCCGGCGCGCGGCCGAAGCTGGAGGCGGTCAGGTAGTAGTCGTCACCGACGCGGATCACGTCGGGGTCGGGCCAGTCGGCGTTCAGCACGGGATTGCGGTAGGTGCCGTCGCCGAGGTCGGCGGTCCACGCTCGCGTCATCCGGCCGGCCCTCCGCCCGTCGCCCGCGCCAGCGCCGCGGCTTCGTCGCGCCCGAGCCGCCCGTCGGCGATCCCGGTGACGATCCGCCGGGTGACGGTGGCCGCCGGCGGCACCGCCAACCGGTCCCGCGCCGCGAGCGAGGAGCCGACGCCGGGGTACTCGCCGGTGCGCACGAACCACGGGTCCGGTCCGCTGAACACCAGCGTCCAGCGGTCATCGGCGAGGGCGAGCCATGCGGCCGGACGGCCGTGTACCGCGTCCTCACCGTCGGCGTCCGCGGTGAAGACGTCCGGGGGGCTCGCGTGTTTGGGTGCCCGCCAGAAGAAGCCGCCGTATCCCGCGCCGGGCCGGCCGTTGGTGGCCGGGCTGCCGATGCTCAGCGGACGGCCGGTGGTGTTGGTGAGTGCGAAGGTGAAGTCGAGCGCCCAGGCGGTGTCGTCGATCCGCCGGACGTCGACGGTGCGCCGCTCGCGCAGCAGTTCGTGGTCGTCGGCGGTCCAGGACAGCTCCTCGGTGAAGCCGCCGGCCGTCCGCCGCAGCCAACCGCTGTGCCGCTGCACACCGTGGTTGTCCCGCTCGGTGGGCCCCTGGCCGCGCACGAAGGTCCGGCCGCCCCAGAAGTTGCGGCCCTCCACGTCCGGGACCGCGACGCTGACGCCCAGGTGGTGCCGGTGGTCCTCGGGCATCAGCTCGGTGACCGCCACACCGCCCAGGGTGCGGAGCGGGTGCAGCCAGGGGCGCGGCGACAGCTCGCCTGCCAGGTCGGAGGAGTGGACATAGCTGCCGACGACCCGGTCGTCGCAGCGCAGTTCGAGGGGTTCGGTCATCAGCAGCGCACCTCCCGCGCCGGCTGCCGTACGGCCCAGGGCGCGCCGAGTTCGGAGAAGAGCGCGAGCGTCTCCGCGGCGGAGTCGACCAGGCCGTCGACACCCGGCACCACCCGCCGCCGGGAGCGCTCCCCTGCGACGGCACGCCACAGCCGGCCAGGAACCGGCACCGGGTCGGCGGCGG
The DNA here is from genome assembly GCF_027158205.1 of Streptomyces sp. H39-S7. Classification (GTDB taxonomy): domain Bacteria; phylum Actinomycetota; class Actinomycetes; order Streptomycetales; family Streptomycetaceae; genus Actinacidiphila. Next base: position 77,582 of record NZ_JAPVLU010000008.1, read on the forward strand.
TGCGCACCGCCTCGACGACCTTCATGAAGGCGCCGGTGGAGCGCGGCGGGACGAGCAGTTCCTCGCCGTGCGCGAGATGGGCGAGCAGGTTCTCCAGCAGGTCGGTCCGTGCGAAGACGCGCTCCTCGGGACCGTGGGAAGCACGCTGCAGCAGCACCCGGTCCTGCTTGTACCAGAAGGTGATGCGGCCTTTCGTGCCGTGCACGGCGACGTACGGTTCGGCCGCGGTCTCGGCGCACAGGGTGGCGGCGACGGTGACGCGGGTGCCGCGCGCGGTCCGGATCCGGACGCAGGAGGTGTCGTCGGACTCGATCTCGTTGGCGCGGAAGAGCTCGGTCTCGATGGCGGCCACGTCGGCGGCACGATCACTTCCGTCCAGGCGCAGGGCGGTGGCCACGGCATGCGCGAGGGGGTTGGTGAGCACGCCGTCGACCACGTCGACGCCCCGCAGGGCGCGCCGCCCGGACCAGGCGGCGCGGGTGAAGTACTTCTCGTCCCGTACCCAGTTGCCCGCCGCGCCGATGCCCCGAACCCGGCCGATCGCGTCGTCGGCGATCAGGTCGCGTACCGCGGTCACGGCCTGCGAGCCGAGCGACTGGAAGCCGATCTGGCAGGCGCTGCCGCTCGCCTCGAGACCCGTGACCAGCCGCTCGTACTCGGCGTACGACGGGGTCGGGGGCTTCTCCAGCAGCACGTGCGCGCCATGGGCGGCGGCGGTCAGTGCCAGGTCGGCATGGGTGTGGATCGGTGTGCAGACGATCGCGACGACGGCGCCCGTCCGGTCGATCAGCTCCCCCAGGTCGGTCCCCTGGGCCGGTGTGCCCAGTCCGGCGAGCTGTTCCTCCTCCAGCGGCCGCAGGTCGCACACCCCGGCCAGACGTACGGTTCCGGCGGCGGTGAGCCTGCGCAGGTTCTCCAGGTGCCAGTGCCCGTGGCCGTACGCGCCGGCCAGGACGACGGGTATCGCTCCCATGCCGCTCACCCCTTGACCGCCCCGGCGCTGAAGCCGGTGACCAGCCACTTCTGGATGAACGCGAAGACGATCACGACCGGCACCGCGGCCACGACCCCGCCGGCCGCCAGCGCCCCCAGGTCGACGCTGTCGGCGCCGATCAGGGTGTTGAGGCCGACCGGGATCGTCTGCTTGTCCTGCGAGCTGAGGAACATCAGCGCGAACAGGAAGTGGTTCCAGCTGTGCACGAACGCGAAGGAGCCGACCGCGATCAACCCGGGCCGCAGCATCGGCAGCACGATGGCGCGGAACGCCTGGAGGCGCGAGCAGCCGTCCACCCAGGCGGCCTCCTCCAGCGCCATGGGCACGTTCCTGATGAAGCCGCTGATCAGGATGATGGACAGCGGCAGTTGGAACACCGTCTCCGCGATGACCACGCTCCACAGCGAGTTGATCAGCTGCAGGTTCCTGAAGATCTCGAAGAGCGGGACGAGCATCAGCGCGCCGGGGATGAACTGCGAGCACAGCAGCCCCAGCATGAAGGCGTTCCTGCCCCGGAACGAGAAGCGGGCGAGGGCGTAGCCGCCGCACAGCGCCACCACGGTCGTGGTGATCAGGGTGGCGACGCCGACCAGCATGCTGTTCTGGAAGTACATGCCGAACGAGCGCTCGTTCCAGACCTTCTCGAAGTGCTCGGTCGTGGCGGGCCAGGGCACCAGTGACGTCGACCCCGCCGGGCGCACCGCGAACAGCAGCATCCAGTAGAACGGGACCAGCGTGAACAGCAGGTACAGCCCGAGCGGCAGATAGATCTGCCAGCGCGGCGTGCCGTCGTCCACCGCGCGGCGGCGGCGCCGGGAGGTGCGCGGCGGAGTGGTACCGGCGGGTGGTACCGCTCGGATGTCCTTCTCCGCGAGTGCGGCGGTCATGTGCGGTCGCCTCCGAACTTGCTCAGGCGCAGATAGAGGATCGAGCAGAACAGGAGGATCACGAAGGCGACGGTGGTCAGCGCCGACGCGTAGCCGAAGTCGTGTCCCTCGATCCCGGTGTTGGCGACGTACAGCGGCAGCGTCGTGGTCTGACCGGCGGGTCCCCCGCCGGTGAGGGTGTAGAGCAGGTCGACGTTGTTGAACTCCCACACCCCGCGCAGCAGCGTGGACAGCACGATTGCGTCCCGCAGGTGGGGCAGCGTGATGTGGAAGAGCTGCCGGTACCGGTTCGCGCCGTCGACGGAGGCCGCCTCGTACAGCTCCTTGGGGATGGACTGGAGGTCGGCGAGGATGAGGATCGCGAAGAAGGGCACTCCGCGCCAGAGTTCGGCCAGGACCGCCGCCCAGAACACCGTGCCGGTGTCGGAGAGCACCGAGGTGCCGTAGGTGCCGATGCCGGCGTCCGCGAGGTAGCGGCTGAACCCGGTGGACGGGTTGTACAGCAGCATCCAGATGGTGGTCGTCAGGACACCGGAGACCGCCCAGGGCGAGAAGACCAGCGCGCGGGCGATGCCCCGGCCGATGAAGGTCTGGTTGACCAGCAGCGCCAGCACGAGTCCGAGGGCGAGTTGCAGGCCGACCTCGACGACGACCCACCGGGCGCTGAAGCCCAGGCTCTGCCAGAACAGCGGGTCGTCGGTGAAGATCCTGGTGAAGTTGGAGAACCCGGCGTAGCCGTTCCGCCAGGGCTTGGTGACGTTGTAGTCCTGCAGGCTGTAGTAGAGAACGCTGACCATCGGGTACGCGATGAACCCGAGCATCAGCAGGCCTGCCGGGGCTATCAGCAGATACGGGAGGCGCCGGTCGCGCCGCCGGGATGGTTTCGCCACGGCGATGGCCATGACTGGGACTCCTTTACTACGGGGTAAGCGCTTGCTGAAGGGTGTGCGGCACCCCGGACGCCGAACGCCGGGGGCGGTTGAGGTGCGGAAGGGGACTGCGGCGGGCGCTCAGCCCGCGTAGGGCTCGGGCACTTCGCCGGGCCTGGCCAGGAAACGGAAGTCGCAGCCGGTGTCGGCCTGGGTGATCTGTTCCTGGTAGAGGGCGCCGTAGCCGCGTGAGTAGCGGGGCGGGGGCGGCTGCCACGCGGCGCGCCGGCGCTCCAACTCGGCGTCATCCACTTCGAGGTGCAGCCTCCGGCCCGCCACGTCGAGGGTGATCAGGTCACCGGTGCGGACGAGCGCGAGCGGACCACCGACGTGCGACTCGGGGGCGATGTGCAGGACACAGGCGCCGTAACTCGTGCCGCTCATCCGCGCGTCCGAGATCCGGACCATGTCGCGCACCCCCTGTTTCAGCAGACGGTCGGGGATCGGCAGCATCCCGTACTCGGGCATCCCGGGGCCGCCGAGCGGCCCCGAGCCGCGCAGGACCAGGACGCTGTCGGCCGTGATGCCCAGCTCCGGGTCGTTGATGGTGGCCTGCATCGCCCGGTAGTCGTCGAACACCACGGCCGGGCCGGTGTGCTGGAGCAGGTGCGGTTCGGCGGCGATGTGCTTGATGACGGCACCGTCCGGACACAGGTTGCCGCGCAGTACCGCGAGGCCGCCCTCGGCGGCCAGCGGGTTGCCGCGCGGGCGGATGACGTCCTCGTTGTGGACGAGTACGCCGTGGAGCTGCTCGCGCAGCGTGGTGTGCGCGACCGTCGGGCGGTCCAGGTGCAGGAGGTCCGTCAGCCGCGCGAGGAACCCGGGCAGGCCGCCGGCGAAGTGGAAGTCCTCCATCAGGTACCGGCCGCCCGGACGCAGGTTCGCCAGCACCGGGACCGTGCGGGCGATGCGGTCGAAGTCGTCCAGGGTCAGTTCGACGCCGGAGCGGCCGGCCATCGCGATCAGGTGGATCACCGCATTCGTGGAGCCGCCCAGGGCGAGGACGGTGGCGACCGCGTCCTGGTAGGCGTCAGGGGTCAGGATCCGTGACAGCCGCAGGTCCTGCCACACCAGTTCGACGATGCGCGCCCCCGAGGCGGCGGCCATCCGCTCGTGGGCGGAGTCGACCGCCGGGATCGAGGACGCCCCGGGCATGGTGACCCCCAGCGCCTCGGCGGCGGCGGTCAGCGTCGAGGCGGTGCCCATCGTCATGCAGTGGCCGGGGGAACGCGCGAGCCCGTTCTCCAGCTCGGCCAGCTCGGCGTCGCCGATCAGCCCGGCCCGCTTGTCGTCCCAGTACTTCCACATGTCCGTGCCGGAGCCCAGCACCTCGTTGCGCCAGTGGCCCGGCAGCATGGGCCCGGCCGGCACGAAGACGGCCGGCAGGTCCATGCTGGCCGCGCCCATCAGCAGCGCCGGAGTGGACTTGTCGCAGCCGCCCAGCAGGACGGCGCCGTCCACCGGGTACGACCGCAGCAGTTCCTCGGTCTCCATGGCGAGCAGGTTGCGGTAGAGCATCGGCGTCGGCTTCTGGAAGGTCTCCGAGAGCGTGGACACCGGGAACTCCAGCGGGAAGCCGCCCGCCTGCCACACCCCGCGCTTGACCGCCTGGGCACGTTCGCGCAGGTGGGAGTGGCAGGGGTTGATGTCGGACCAGGTGTTGAGGATCGCGATCACCGGCTTGCCGAGGTGCTCCTCGGGAAGATAGCCGAGCTGCCGCGTACGGGCCCGGTGGCTGAACGAGCGCAGCCCGTCGGTGCCGTACCAGTGGTGGCTGCGCAACTCCTCGGGCGACTTCCTCATAGCGCCCAGCCCTTGATGAGTTCCGCGACCTCGGCGCGCTGGTTGTCGGGCAGTTGGCGGCTCGGCGGCCGCACCTCGCGGCGGCACAGGCCGAGTGCGGCGAGTGCCTCCTTGACGACCGTCACGTTGTTCGCGGACTGCTGTGCGGCACGCAGGTCCTCGAAGGGGCGGATCTGCTCCCAGATCCGCATCGCCTCACGGTGGTCCCCGGTGCGCAACGCCGTCAGCATGCCCAGCGAGACGGACGGAGCGACGTTGACCAGGCCGGAGGTGAAGCCGGTGGCGCCGGACACCCAGTAGGCGGGCGCGTACAGTTCCGCCAGTCCCGCCACCCACACGAACCGGTCGAGGCCGGCGTCGCGTGCGAAGGCCGCGAAGCGGGCGGCGTCCGGCACCGCGTACTTGGCGCCGATCACGTTGGGGCACAGGTCGCCGAGGAGTGCCATGCGGTCGCCGCCGAGGAGCGGGTTGCGGATGTAGGGCACCACGCCCAGTTCGGGGACGGACTCGGCGATGGCCCGGTGGTAGTCGACCCATCCGTCGTGCGAGACGTAGGGGTGCACCGGCTGGTGCACCATCACCATCTGGGCGCCGTGGTCGCGGGCGTGCCGGGCCGCGGCGACGGCGGTGGGCACGTCGTGTCCGACGCCCACCAGGACGACGGCCGGTCGCCCCGCGGTCTCGGCGAGCGTGTCCTCGACGACCGTGAGCCGCTCCTCCGGGGTCAGGGCGTAGAACTCACCGGTGTTCCCGTTGGGCGTCAGCGTGCGGACACCGCCGTCCAGCAGCCTGCGCAGCAGGGAGCGGTACGCGGCGCGGTCGATCGCGCCGTCGGCGTCGAAGGGGGTCACCGGTATCGCGACGACGTCGGCGAGTGCGGCCCGCAGTTCGGCGGGGTGCGTCGGTTCGGGGCGGTCCATCAGGCTCCCGCCTCCTGCTGCTCCGGGTACGCGCGGCGCACGAAGTCGGAGATGTGGGAGTGCAGCAGCCGGGCCGCGCCGTCCGCGTCCCCGGCGAGCGCCGTGCGCAGGATCTCCTGGTGCTCGCGGGCCTCCTGCTCCCAGGAGGGGGAGGCGGCCCAGGCGACGGCCGACACCAGGGCCGCCTGGTCGCGCACCTCGTCGAGCATGCGCGTCAGCAGTGGATTGCCGCAGGGCAGGTACAGCGCCCGGTGGAAGTCACGGTTGGCGAGGCTCCGGTCGGCCCGGTCCTCCGCGCCCTCGGCGCGCACGAGCGCGTCCTGCGCGGCCGCCAGGGACTCCTTCCTGACGATGCTGCGGCGCAGCGCCTCCGGCTCCAGCAGCAGCCGCACGTCATAGATCTCACGCGCCATGGCCGCGTCCACGGCCCGCACCGTGACGCCCTTGTACTGGCTCATCACGACGAGTCCGGTGCCGGCCAGCGTCTTGAGCGCCTCGCGTACCGGAGTCTTCGAGACTCCGAACTGTGCCGCGAGGTCGGCTTCGACAAGTGGCTGTCCCGGTCTCAACTGCCCGGTGAGGATGCCGTGCTTGATCGCCTCCAGCACGAATTGCGTCCGGGAGGGGATCGGGGCGGGAGCAAAGGTCATGTGCGCTCTCAGATCTCACGTATCGCGTCTGATATATGACGTACGAAGTACGACGCGATGAAAGTTAGGGCCGTGCCGAAGGTTCGTCAATGCTTTCGACAGAACTGATCCACCACGGCTCCGGCCCGCTATGGGAGCGCTCCCATAGCGGGCCGGATCAGGGCTGGATCACCGTCGGTCAGGGCCGGCGATCAGCCGGCCTTGCCGGTGCCCGTGCGGACGCCGGCCGCCATGCCGCCTCTCACTTGTAGACGATGTCGGAGGCGGAGTAGAGGCAGTTGACGCCGTCGGGACCGCTGCCGATCTTCGTCGGCTCGCCACTGGTCACGCCCTTGTAGCGGTCACAGGGGCTGATCTTCTTCTGGCTGTCGTTCACGACGGTGATGCCGGAGAGCTTCGCGGTGTCCCCGTAGTTGGAGTTGATGCCGACGATGGACTTGCCGGGCGAGGTGACGGTGACGTTCTGGACGATGACGTGCCGCTCGTACTGCTTCTTGCAGTTGCCGCACGAGCGGTAGAGCTTCCCGAAGTCGTTCACCTGGAAGTTCTTGATGATCATCGTGCCGGGGCCGTTGTGCTGGAAGACCTTGTCCGAGGCCTTGCGGGCACCGCCGCCGTCGATGGTCATCGTCTGCGACGCGGACGTGCCCTTGAAGGTCGCGGCGTCCTCGCCGACGTCCTGCCACCAGACGTTCTTCAGCGTGCAGGTGCCCAGGCAGTGGATGCCGTCGGCCGCGGGGGTGCCGAGGATGACGTTCTGCAGGGTCGCGCCGTTCGCCAGCTCGAAGATCGGGTCCTGGCTCTCACCCTGGTCGTCGGTGCCCAGCGCGCCGCTGCCGATGTACCGGACCATGCCGCCGTCGCGGGTGCCCGTCACCTTGATCGTGCTCGTGACCAGCTTGTCGCTGGACGGTGTCGGCCAACTGGCCGCCGCGGCCGCGATCCCGGGCGCGGTGCCTCCCGCGGATGCGCTGCCCGGGACGGCGACCAGTCCGGTCACCGCCAGGGCGATGGCCGCCAACGGCGCGAGGACGGCGGGGGCGACCCGCCGGGACGATGTACGTGATGTCATGTCGGTCCTCCATGGGGGGATGGTGAAGGATGCGGCTGCTCACCGTCGTTCATGGTTGAAAGTCGAAGTTCACGTCCATGAACGATGGGGCCGGTGATGAAATTAGAGAGCAAGCGCGTACCTGTCAATGACCTGAGCATCCCTGTGTCCAGAGGGAGTTGGCGAGCAAGCGCTTGCCCTCAGCGCCTTCGGGCGCGCGAAGGCGACCGGCCACGCGAAGTGGTCGGCCGCCGCCGCGCGGGACGTGCTTCCGCTCAGCCGATGGTGAGTTGGGTCACCGAGTTGGCCGGGAAGGTGCGGGTGAAGGTGGCTCCCAGGCCGGTCACCGCGGTCGTGACCGGGACGACGTGGTGGGGGTCGGTGATCGTGTTGGTGTCGGAGGGACTGGCGGAGGTCAGGGTGACCGCGGTGCCGGTGGTCGGGACGGCCGCGCCGGCCCCCGTCAGACGAACGGTGATCGCCTGCGCGTTGCCGCCCGGGTTCACGACGGTGACGTAGTACTTCCCGGTGCTGGACGAGCGGCTGACCACGTGGTTGACGGTGCTGGTGCCGGCGTACGAGGCGGACAGGATCTGATCGCCGTGTGCGGCGGCCATCATCTGCTGCACGTAGGCGCTGGGCGAGTTGTAACTGGTCGAGGCGTCGAAGGCGATCAGGTTGGTGTTCCACTGGACGCTGTTGACGTTGGCCAGCAGCGGGGCGTACGCCTCCATCGCCACCACGTCGGAGTTGCGCTGCAGATTGGTGAGCCAGGAGGCGTCACCGATCGCGCCCGCCAGGTTCGGGGTCGGCCGGCCGATCTGGGAGGCCCACTCCCCCTCGAACACCTTCGGGCCGCTGCGCGAATAGGTGTCGTACGCGTGGGAGTTCGCGTTGAACCAGCCGGGCGAACGGTAGTTGTGCAGATCCACCACATCCGGAGTGCGCGCGGAGACGCCCGTCGTGGCGATCAGCTTGAGCGCGGGGTAGGCCGCCCGGATGGCATCGTGGAACTGCGCGTAGCGGCCGTTGCCGCCGTCGTAGCTGCCGGTGGTGTCGAACCAGTCCTCGTTGCCGATCTCGACGTACTTGAGGGGGAACGGCGCGGGGTGCCCGTCGGCGGCGCGCTTCGCCCCCCAGGGGGTCGTGACGGCGCCGGTGACGTACTGGATCTCGTCCAGGGCGTCCTGGACGTACGGTCCGAGCTGGTCCAGCGGGACGACGTCGTGCTGCAGGGAGTACCCGGCGTAGACCCCCAGGAGGGGCTGGGCGCCGAGGTCCTCGCACCACTCGAGGTATTCCAGCAGGCCGAGGCCGTCCGTGGACCAGTAGCCCCAGGGGTCCTGGTGGCCGGGCCGGCTCTCGGTCGCGCCGAGGGTCTTCTTCCAGTCGAAGCGTTCGGCGACCGTGTTGCCCTCGAGGTAGTTGCCGCCCGGCAGCCGGATGAAGGAGGGCTTGAGGGCCTTCATCTTCTCCATCAGATCGACCCGCAGGCCGTTGGGGCGGTTGTTGTAGGTGGGCGGGAAGAGCGAGACGTTGCTCAGCCACAAGGTGGCCCCCGTCGCGCTCTCCGAGGAGAGCACGAAGCGGTTGGTGGAGCTGGTGGGAGCGCCGGCCGCGGTCTTCAGAGTGACGGTGTACTTCTTCCAGCCGCTCGTCAGGGCGGGGATGGTGGCCGTCGCGTACGGCGTGCCCGCGGTGCTCTCCAGGGAGAGCTTGAGCGGACCGGTGAAGCCGGGGGCGGCCTTGGCGTACAGCGACGCGGTGTAGGTGGTGGACGGCTTGACGGGGATGCCCCAGAAGCCGCCGTTGGCGACCCCTGCCCGGTTGCCGGCCGTGGCCTTGGCCAGGGAGACCTTCAGCGAGCGGGTCAGCGCGGTGTTGAGCGGGTTCGCCGTGTCCAGCGCGATGCTCGCCGAGCCGCCGGTGGAGCCGACGGCGGACCACGGGTCCGGGTTGTTGCCGGCCATCAGGGAGCGGTTCTGCAGCAGTTCGCCGTAGAGGCCGCCCTCGCCCGAGTGGTTGATGTCCTCGGTCATCAGGCCGAAGAAGTCACCGGGCAGTGCGTGCGCGGCGGTGCCCGCGTCGACGGAGAGGGTGCCGTTGCCCTGGCCGAGGATCGTCTCCAGCTCGGGCGCGGTGACCGGATGGTCGTGGATCACCACGTCGTCGATGGTGGCGTCGGCGAAGTCGGCCGGGTTGCCGTTGTACTTGCCGCGGCCGACCGCTGTGCCCGCGGACGCCTTCCACGGGGTGGTGTAGGCGACCGTGGACTGCAGGATGCCGTTGACGTACAGCCTCAGCCGGCCGGACGCGTTGTCACTGACGCCGGCGAGGTGGTACCAGGTGCCGGCGACGGGCGCGGCCGTCGCGTCGGCGTGGCGCGCTTCGGCCGATGAGCTGTCGGACGCCAGCCGGGTGAAGGCGAACTTGCCGGTGTCCCCGCGCAGTTGCAGGTAGAAGCCGGAGACGGCGGTCCCGTCCAGGCTCGCGAAGGTCTGGTATCCGGTGAGGGTGTTGAGCTTGACCCAGGCCGAGACCGAGAACGGCTGCGAGGTGTCCGTGGCGGCGGTGGTGGAGGTCGCGGACGAGGCGGCCGTCGCGTTGGACCGCAGCGCGTGGCCGCCGGTCCTGCCGGTGGTCCAGGCTGCCGTCGCGCCCAGGGTGAGGGGGTGGCCGTGGCCGGAGCTGTCCACGGCGGAGGTTCCGCTGCCCGCGTCGAACGCCCACTGCGCGGGCCGGTCCAGTGCGGTCACCGCGGACGCGTCGAGCGCGCCGGTGTGGAACCGCACGTCGTCCACGCCTCCGCTGAGGAAGTCCACCGGATTCCCGGCGTACTTGCCGCGGCCGACCACCGCGTGCCCGGCGGCCTTCCACGGGGTGGTGTAGGGGACGGTCGTCTGCGGCTTGCCGTCGACGTAGAGCGCGAGCGTGCCGGCCGCGGCGTCCTGGACCCCGGTCAGGTGGTACCAGGTCCCGACGGTCGGAGCGTCGGGACCTGGTGGTACCAGGTCCCGACGGTCGGAGCGTCGGCGGCGGCCGCGACGGCCGCCGTCCCGGGGGTGTCGGAGGGCAGCCGGGCGAAGGCGAACGTCCCGGTGTCTCCGCGCAGTCCGAGGTAGAAGCCGCTGACCTGACCGCCGTCGACGCTGACGGCCGTCTGGTAGCCGTCGGTGGTGTTGAGCTTCACCCAGGCGGAGACGCTGAAGGACGCGGAGGTGTCGACGATCGGGGCACCGAGGTCGACGTTGCCGGTGCCGGTGCCGTTCGTCGCGACGCTGCCGGCTCCCACCTGCCCGGCCGCGTGCGTGGCTCCGGCCGCGAGGGTGCCGGGGTGGGCGCCGCCGGAGTCGTCGGCCGCGGTACTGCCGGTGGCCTCGTCCAGGGCCCAGTGCCCGGCGAGGGTGGCGGCCGCCGACGCGGGGGTGGCCGCGAGGGGGACGAAGGCGACGGTGAGCAGCGCCGCGCTCGTGGCGAGGGCGGCAGTGGTACGCAGCCGTCGCCGGTGCTGACGGCGTGGTCGAAGGGACCTGGCGAATTGCATGGGTCTCCCTTGAAAGGTGGGGAAGGGTGGATTCCATGGCGCGAGGGGGGTACGGGTGGTCCGGTGCCCGACGGGGTGGCGGGCGGTCGTTCGCCCCCGTGCCGCACGGCCGCGCGGTCAGGAGCGCGGCCGTGCGGCTGCTGGTCGTCCGGTCGGTCAGGCGTGCTGACGCGAGGTCAGGCCCGCCGGCGGGACGTCATCAGGCGCTGCAGCAGGACGAAGGCGAACAGCAGCGTGCCGACCGCGATCTTCGTCCACCAGGAGCTGAGCGTGCCTTCGAAGGTGATGATGGTCTTGATGACCCCGAGGACGAGGACGCCCAGCAGGGTGCCCAGGACATAGCCGGAGCCGCCGGACAGGATCGTCCCGCCGATCACGACGGCGGCGATCGCGTCGAGTTCCGTGCCGACGAGGTGCAGGCTGTAGCCGGACAGTGTGTAGAGCGTGAACAGCACTCCGCCCAGCGCCGAGCACAGGCCGCTGACCGTGTAGGCGCGGATCACGGTCCGGCCGACCGGGACACCCATCAGCAGTGCCGACTGCGCGTTGCCGCCGACCGCGTACACCGCGCGGCCGAAGCCCGTGTAGTGCAGCGTCAGGAACGCGATGGCGACGGCGGCGAGCGCGATCACCACCGACCAGGAGATGAACACACCGCCGGGGAAGGTGACATGGGACTGCGCCAGGGTGGTGAAGACCGGGTCGTCGATCGGGATCGAGTTGGTGCTGATCAGGTAGCACAGGCCGCGGGCGAAGAACATCCCGGCGAGGGTCGCGATGAAGGGCTGGACCTCGAAGTGGTGGATGGCGTAGCCCATGGCGCCACCGATCAGGGCGCCGACCGCCAGGACCAGCGGGATGACCAGGGCCGGCGGCCATCCGTGCTGCTGGACGAGGGTGGCGCACAGCATCGTGGAGAGCGCGGCGACGGCTCCGACGGAGAGGTCGATGCCGCCGGTGAGGATCACGAACGTCATCCCGACCGCGATGACCAGCAGGAACGCGTTGTCCACGAAGAGGTTGGCGATGGTCTGCCCGGCCAGGAAGTCCAGGTAGCGGTAGTTGCCCGCTTCCAGGGTCAGCGCGAACAGGACTGCGGTGGCCATGACCGGGACGTAGTCGCGGTGCTGGGCCAGGAAGGTGCGCACGCCGCGGCCGGCGGCTGCGCGGGGCTGGGTCGCGCTCATAGGGCGGTCGCCTCCTTCGGGCTCTGGGCGTCGTTGGCCGGTGCGTGGTCCCGGGGGGCGCCGGGGCGTTGCGCGGTGGCGTCCGCACGTGCGCCGCCGGCGGTGCCCGGTCGGCGGGGCGCCTTGCGCGACAGCACTTTGGCGCGGAACGCCGGGGACTGCAGGAGGCAGACCGCCATCACGACCAGCGCCTTGAACACCAGCGTCGTCTCGGGCGGCACTCCGACGGTGTAGACCGTGGTGGAGAGCGTCTGGATGACGAGGGCGCCGATGGCGGTGCCGCCGAGGTGGAAGCGGCCTCCGGTGAGTGACGTGCCGCCGATGACGACGGCGAGAATCGCGTCGAGTTCGATCCACAGGCCGGCGTTGTTCCCGTCGGCGGCGGCCACGTTGGAGCTGATCATCAGTCCGGCGCCCGCCGCGCACAGCGCGCAGAACGCGTAGACCGCGATGGTCAGGCCCCGGGCCCGGATGCCGACGAGCCGGCTGGCCTCCTTGTTGCCGCCGACCGACTCGAGCAGCAGCCCCAGTGCGGTGCGCCGCACGACCAGGCCGGTCAGCACGAGCACCGCCGCGGCGATCAGTACCGAGAGCGGGAGGCCGAGTTCGTAGCCGCCGCCGATCAGGTGGTAGGGCTCGCTGTTGACCGTGATGATCCGGCCGCTGGTGATCATCTGTGCGACGCCGCGCCCCGCGACCATCAGGATCAGGGTGGCGATGATCGGCTGCATGCCGATCCCGGCGACCAGCACACCGTTCCACACGCCCAGGGCGATGCAGACGCCCAGCGCGATCAGGACCGCGACGACGACTCCGCCGGCGCTGTGCTGGTCGGCGAGGTCACTGATGTTCAGGCAGGCGACGGCGCCGGAGATGGCGACGACCGCGCCGACCGACAGGTCGATCCCGCCGATGGCGATGACCAGGGTCATGCCGAGGGCTACCAGCAGCAGCGGGGAGCCGAGCCGCAGGATGTCGATCAGGCTGCCGAAGAGGTGGCCGTCGCGGATCTGGATCGAGAAGAAGTCGGGGGTGTAGACGACGTTGGTGACCAGCAGGGCGGCGAGCAGCGCGAGCGGCCAGAACAGCCGGTGGGCGGCCAGCCTGGTGACGAGGGGCGGCATCAGTGGGTCCCTCCGGTCGCGATGGTCTCCATCAGCCGGTCCAAGGTGAGTTCTTCGGTGTTGGCAAGCGTCGCCACGAGCTCGCGGTCGCGCAGCACCGCGACAGTGTCGGACAGGCTCAGCACCTCTTCGAGTTCGGCGGAGACATAGACCACCGCCATGCCGTCCGCGGCGAGCGAGGCCACCAGCCGCTGGATCTCGGCCTTGGCCCCGATGTCGATGCCGCGGGTCGGCTCGTCCAGGATCAGCAGTTTCGGTTCGGTGATCAGCCAGCGGGCGAGCAGCACCTTCTGCTGGTTGCCGCCGCTCAGGTTCCGGACGACCGCCTCGGGGTCGGCGGGGTGGATGTGCAGGGCGGAGATCCAGTGCGCGACCAGCTCCTCCGTCCGGCGGGCGGGCAGCGCCCTGACCCAGCCGCGGGCGGCCTGCAGGGCGAGGACGATGTTCTCCCGGACCGTCAGATCGGGGATGATCCCCTCGCTCCTGCGGTTCTCCGAACAGAAGGCGATACCGCGCCGGACGGCGGCGCGGGGGCTGCGCAGGGTCACGGACCGCCCGTCGACCGTGAGACTGCCGGAGTCGGCGCGGTCGGCGCCGGCCAGCAGCCGGGCGGTCTCCGAGCGACCCGCGCCGAGCAGCCCGGCCAGGCCCAGCACCTCCCCCGGGCGCACGGCGAGGTCGAACGGCGCGATGGCGCCCTTGCGCCCCAGGGCGTGCGCCTCGGCGAACGGGGTTCCGGCCGGACGCTCCCGGTCGCCCCGTCCCCGCTCGGTGAGCTCACCGAGCTCCTGTCCGAGCATCGCCGACACCAGCTCGATCTGCGGCAGTTGCGCGGTGCGGTACTCACCGACGAGACGGCCGTCGCGGAGCACGGTGATCCGGTCGGACACGTCGTAGACCTGGTCCAGGAAGTGCGTCACGAACAGGATCGCCACGCCCTCACCGCGCAGCCGGCGGATCACCTTGAACAGCTGCGTCACCTCCTCGCGGTCCAGGCTGGAGGTGGGCTCGTCGAGGATCAGCACCTTCGCCCGGATGTCCACGGCGCGGGCGATGGCGACCATCTGCTGCAGGGCGAGCGGAAGGGTGTCCAGCGGCGCGCGGACGTCGATCTGCAGATCGAGACCGGCCAGCAGGTCACGGGCGCGGCGGCGCAGTTCGGACCAGGCGATGCGGCCGAGCCTGCGGGGCTCGCGGCCGAGGAAGATGTTCTCCGCGACCGACAGGTTGGGGCAGAGGTTGACCTCCTGGTACACGGTGCTGACACCGGCCTGCTGCGCCTGCAGCGGGCCGGCGAAACGGACCGGGCGGCCGTCGAGCGTGACCGTCCCGGCCTCCGCCTCGTGCACCCCGGTCAGCACTTTGATCAGGGTGGACTTCCCGGCGCCGTTCTCGCCCATCAGGGCGTGCACCTCGCCGGGGTACAGCTCGAGACCGACGTCGGAGAGCGCCCGGACGCCGGCGAACTCCTTGGTGATGCCGGTCATCCGGAGGACGGGTTGAGCGGGGCTGGGCTGCGGCGTCGACATGGGAGCTCCTCTCCTCGGGCCGCTCAGGCTCCGGCCGGGGCCGGGGCGCCCCCTGGGGCGCACCCGTCCCGGATCACCGGAGCTGTACTGGCATCAGTACTGGCGGTTGGGGAGCTCTGCCGCTGCCTTGTCCTTGGTGAAGACGCTCTCCTTGGACTCCACCCGGGCCGGTACCTCGGCCTTGTCCTTGAGCTTGCGCACGAGGTCCATGACCTGCGGGCCGATCAGCGGGTTGCACTCGACCACGACCTCGATCTTGCCGTCGGCCATCGCCTGGAAGGCGTCCTTGACCCCGTCGATCGAGACGATGCGGATGTCCTTGCCCGGCTTGAGGCCCGCTTCCTCGATCGCCTGGATGGCACCCATCGCCATGTCGTCGTTGTGGGCGAAGAGCACGTCGATGTCCTTGTGCGCCTTCAGGAAGGCCGTCATGACCTCCTTGCCCTTGGCGCGGGTGAAGTCACCGGTCTGGTCCGCGACCAGCTTGAACTTGGGGTCCTTGAGGACCAGGTCCTCGAACCCCTTCTTGCGGTCGATGGCGGGGGCGGAGCCGGTGGTGCCCTCGAGTTCCGCGATGTTCACCGTGCCGGTGTTGCTCTTCTCCGCGTCGACCAGCCACTGGCCCGCGGAGGTCCCCTCCTTGACGAAGTCCGAGCCGATGAAGGTCTTGTAGAGGGACTTGTCCTGCGTGTCGATCGCCCGGTCGGTGAGGATCACCGGGATGCCGGCGGTCTTCGCTTCCTTCAGTACGGTGTCCCAGCCCGTCACAACCACCGGCGAGAAGCCGATGACGTCCACCTTCTGCTGGATGAAGGTGCGGATCGCGGCTATCTGGTTCTCCTGCTTCTGCTGCGCGTCGGAGAACTTGAGCTCGAAGCCGGCGGCCTTCGCCGCGTCCTGGATGGACTTGGTGTTGGCGGCGCGCCAGCCGCTCTCGGAGCCGACCTGGGAGAAGCCGAAGACCAGCTTCTTGGCACCGCTCGCGTCCGTGCCGCTGCCCGCGGCGGCCTTCTTGCCCGCCCCTCCGCAGGCGGCGAGCGACACGCACAGCGCCACGGCCAGAAGGGCCGCGGCGGTGCCGCGCGTACGGGGTCTTGCTGGGGTGGAAGCGGTGAGGGACATCGTGCACTCTCCTTTGAGCCGGGAAAAACCCTGCGATGTGTGACCTGGGTGGTACGACTGCGAATTCGGCCGAAGCCGCTCAGAAACCTCGCGCCAGGCGGTGGTACGCCTGGTTCCAGCGGATCTCCTTGGTGAACTGACGCATCGTGGTCTCCGCGTCGATGACCAGGAGTTCCGCTCCGGCCATCTCCGCGAAGTCCTCGAGCTCCTCCGTGCCGACGGCACTGGAGAGCACGGTGTGGTGCGGGCCGCCGGCCGTGAGCCACGCCTCGGTCGAGGTCCGCAGGTCGGGTCGCGGCTTCCACACCGCGTGCGCCACCGGCAGGTTCGGCAGCGGCTCGGCGGCGGCGACCACGTCGATCTCGTTGGCGACCAGCCGGAACCGGTCCCCCATGTCGGCGAGGCCCACGACCACCGCCGGGCCCGGGGTGGCTTCGAAGACCAGCCGGACGGGGTCCTCCCGGCCGCCGATGCCCAGGGGGTGGATCTCGCACGAGGGGACCTCGGCGGCGATCGACGGGCAGACCTCCAGCATGTGCGCGCCGAGGATGACCTCCTGCCCGGCCTCCAGGTGGTAGGTGTAGTCCTCCATGAACGAGGTCCCGCCGGGCAGACCGGCGGACATCGCCTTCAGCGTGCGCAGCAGCGCGGCGGTCTTCCAGTCCCCCTCGCCACCGAAGCCGTAGCCGTCCGCCATCAGGCGCTGCACGGCCAGACCGGGCAGCTGGCGCAGCCCTCCGAGGTCCTCGAAGTTGGTGGTGAACGCCTGGAAACCACCGTCGGTGAGGAACGCGCGCATGCCGAGTTCGATCCGCGCCGCGTACCGCAGCGCGTCGTGCCGCCCGGCCCCGAGGCGCAGTTCGGGCGTGAGCCGGTAGCTCTCCTGGTACTCCTTGGCCAGCTCGGTGACGTCGGCGTCGGCCACCGCGTCCACCACGGCGACCAGGTCGTTGACCCCGTAGGTGTTGACCGAGACGCCGAACCGCAGCTGCGCCTCGACCTTGTCGCCCTCGGTGACCGCGACATCGCGCATGTTGTCGCCGAAACGCGCCACCCGCAGGGTGCGCAGCGCCGCGTGTCCTGCGGCGGCGCGGGCCCAGGCAGCGATGCGCCGGGTCACCGACGGGTCGCTGACGTGTCCGGCGACCGTCTTGCGGGCCACTCCCAGCCGCGACTGGATGTACCCGAACTCGCGGTCGCCGTGGGCCGCCTGGTTCAGGTTCATGAAGTCCATGTCGATGGAGCCCCACGGCAGTGCCCGGTTGGCCTGGGTGTGCAGGTGCAGCATCGGCTTGCGCAGCGCGTCGAGGCCGGAGATCCACATCTTGGCCGGGGAGAACGTGTGCATCCAGGAGATCACGCCGACGCAGTCGTCCGCGGCGTTGGCGTCGAGACAGACCCGCCGGATCGCCTCCGCGTCGGTGAGGACGGGCAGCCACTTCACCCGGACCGCAACGTCCGCACTGTCGTTGAGCGTCTCGGCGATCTGCCGGGACTGCTCGGCGACCTGCTGGAGCGTGTCCGGTCCGTAGAGCCCCTGGCTTCCGGTGAGGAACCAGACTTCACGGCCTTCGAGCGATTTCATCACTGGGCTCCTTCGCGGCCGGCGGGCTGCTGGCCGTACACGTTCTGATAGCGGTCGTAGAGCGAGTCGATGTCCGGCGCGGCGATGCCGACCGGTTCCCCGAGCTGGCGGGAGATGTGGACGGTGCGGGCGACGTCCTCGCACATCACGGCGGCCTTGACGGCGGCCTTGGCGTCCTTGCCGATGGTGAACACGCCGTGGCTCTGCATCAGCACGGCGGGCGAGCGGTGGCCCTTGAGGGTGGCCACGATGCCCTGGCCGATCGAGTCGTCGCCGATCAGCGCGAACGGGCCGACGGGGATCTCCGCGCCGAACTCGTCCGCCATCGCGGTGACGACGCAGGGCACCGCCTCACCGCGGGCCGCCCAGCCGGTGGCGTAGGTGGAGTGGGTGTGCACCACACCGCCCACTTCGGGCATGTGGCGGTAGACGTAGGCGTGGGCGGCGGTGTCCGAGGAGGGGTTGTGGCTGCCTTCGAGGACCTGGCCGTCCAGGTCGCAGAGGATCATGTTCTCGGGCGTCAGGTCGTCGTAGGAGACGCCGCTGGGCTTGATGACCATCAGGTCGTGGCCCGGTACGCGGGCCGAGACGTTGCCGGCCGTCCACACCACGAGCTGGTAGCGGACGAGCTCCTGGTGCAGATCACTGACCTGCTGCCGGATCAGCTGGATCGCGGCGGCGGTCGCGGGGTCGATCGTGGGGTCGGTCATGAGGGCGGCCTTCCGTGCGGGTCAGTTGGCGACAGGGGTGCCGGTCTCGTTGCGCAGTTCGCGCAACCGGTGCAGCACGCCCTTGTGCTCGCCTCCGAGCAGGTCGTGCAGGGCGCGGTACTCGGCGAACAGCCGGTCGTACGCGTCGGCGCGGGCCGTGTCGGGCAGGTACTGGTCCTCGTGCACCCGGCCCATCACCTCGGCCGCGGCCAGGACGCTCCCATAGGCTCCGGCCGCCACCGCGGCGTGGATGGCCGAGCCCAGCGCCGGTGCCTGCTCGGAGGCCGCGACGCTCAGCGGGCGGCGCAGTACGTCCGCGTAGATCTGCATCAGCAGCGGGTTCTTGGTGAGGCCGCCGGCCGCGGTGAAGCGGGTGACCGGGACTCCGGCGTTCTCGAAGGCCTCGACGATGACCCGGGTGCCGAAGGCGGTCGACTCCAGCAGCGCCCGGTAGATCTCGGGCGGCCGGGTGGACAGCGTGGCACCGACCAGCACTCCGGAGAGCCGGTGGTCGACCAGGACCGAGCGGTTGCCGTTCCACCAGTCGAGCGCCACCAGGCCGTGTCCGCCGACCGGTTGGTCCGCGGCCAGCCGGGACAGCAGCTCGTGCACGCTGATGTCCTCGGCGGCGGCCTGCGCGTGGTAGACGGGCGGTACGCCGTGCTCGACGAACCAGCCGAAGATGTCGCCGACGCCGCTCTGGCCGGCTTCGTAGCCCCACAGCCCGTCGACCACTCCCCCGTCCACCACTCCGCACATGCCGGGGACCTCGGCGACCTTCTCGCCGTTGAGGATGTGGCAGGTGGAGGTGCCCATCACGGCGAGCAGTTCGCCGGCTCCGGCCGAGCGGGCCGCCGGGGCGGTGACGTGCGCGTCCACGTTGCCGACCGCGACGGCGATGCCCTCCGGGAGCCCCGTCCAGGCGGCGGCCGCGGCCGTCAGGCCGCCGGCCCGGCCGCCCAGCGGGGAGAGCGGGTGTTCCAGCCTGGTCTGCGCGAAGTCCGCGAAGCCGGGGTTGAGGGTGGCAAGGTACCCGGTCGCCGGGTAGCCGCCGTTCTGGTGGATCCCCTTGTAGCCGGCCGTACAGGTGTTACGGGTCTCGACCCCGGTGAGCTGCCAGACGATCCAGTCCGCCGCCTCGATCCAGCGGTCGGTGCGCCGGTAGGTGTCCGGGTCCTCCTCCAGCACCTGCAGGGCCTTGGCGTACTGCCACTCGGAGGAGATCAGACCGCCGTAGCGGGCGATCCAGTCCTCACCGCGCTCATGGGCCAGTGCGTTGATCCGGTCGGCCTGGCTCTGGGCCGCGTGGTGCTTCCACAGTTTGGGCCAGGCGTGCGGCCGGGAGGCGAGCTCCGGGAGGAGACAGAGCGGGGTGCCGTCGGCGCGGGCGGGAAGGCAGGTGGAGGCGGTGAAGTCGGTGCCGATGCCGATCACCGCCGCGGGGTCGATCCCGGCGGCGGCGACGGCCTCGGGGACGGCCCGGCGGATCACGTCCAGCCAGTCCCCGGGATGCTGCAGGGCCCAGTCCGGGGGCAGCGGGGCGCCGGTGCCGGGCAACCGGTCGTCGATCACCGCGTGTGTGTAGGCGTGAACGGCGCTGCCCATCTCGGCGCCGTCCGAGACGCGGACGACGACGGCGCGGCCGGAGAGCGTGCCGTAGTCGATGCCCAGGACGTAGCTGGGCCGAGAGGGATTGTTAGCGTTAACACTCATGGATCGCGCTTTCCGTTCAAGGTGATGAAGTCGTGGGGTGCAACGGGTGGGGCTGGTCTCCGACGCGCAGCCGACCACCCCGGAATGTTGCACCGAGGTTACCGACCCCCAGAGTGTGAGCGTTAACAAAGGGTGGCGTCAATGCTCCGCGCTGGTCACAAATCGACAACGTAGGCGGTTCCGCGACGGCTCCGGGTCGGCCATCGGGCGCCCGCGCCGAAGAAATCTCCTGATCGGCGGCAACCTTCCCGGCGGCCGCGGCAACTGAAGAACCGAACCCTCACTTCGCACCGAAGGAACGACATCACGTGTCTGCCCCCTCGCACCGCCGCTCGCCGTCCCGACGCCTGATGGCACTCATCGGCGTCGCCTCCCTGGCGGCCGCCGGCCTCGCCGTCGTGCCCCTGACCATGGGCGCCGGCGCCGCCGCCGTCGACCTCGCGCACGCGGCCCTGCCCGCCAACGACGGCTGGGCCGCAAGCGGCTCGGGCACCACCGGCGGCCAGGCCGCCGACACCGCCCACACCTTCACCGTCTCCACCAGGGCCCAGCTGGCCAAGGCCCTCAAGGCCGGCCCCACCGGCGCGCCGCGGATCATCCAGGTCAAGGGCGTCATCGACGCCAACACCGACGACTCGGGCAAGGCCCTCGGCTGCGCGGACTACGCCGCCGGCACCGGCTACTCGCTCAGCGCCTACCTCAAGGCCTACGACCCGGCGACCTGGGGCCGCGGCAAGCTGCCCACCGGGACGCAGGAGAAGGCGCGGGACGCCGCGCAGGACCGGCAGGCCGCACGCGTGGTCCTGACCGTTCCCTCCCGCACCACGATCGTCGGCGTGCCCGGCTCGGGCGCGGCGATCGTCGGCGGCAGCCTCCAGGTGAAGAACGCGGACAACGTCATCATCCGCAACCTCAGCCTCACCGACACCCGTGACTGTTTCCCCCAGTGGGACCCGACCGACGGCTCGACCGGGAACTGGAACTCCCAGTACGACGCGGTCACGGTCCGCGGCTCCACGCACGTGTGGGCCGACCACAACACCTTCGGCGACGGCCCGCACTACGACCGGGCGAACCCGTCCTACTTCGGGCGCGAGTACCAGGTCCACGACGGCGCCCTGGACATCACCAACGCCTCCGACCTGGTCACCGTCGAGTACAACCGGTTCGCCAACCATGACAAGACCATGCTCATCGGGAGCAGCGACAAGGACACCAAGCTGCGGGTGACGCTCCACCACAACGTCTTCCAGGGCATCGTCCAGCGCGCCCCGCTCGCCAGGGTCGGCCAGATACACCTGTACGACAACTACTACGACACGGCGACGCTCAACAACTACACCCACAGCTACAGCATCAACTCCCGGGCCAAGGCCCAGATCGTCGCCCAGAACAACTACTGGGCCCTGTCCGGCGGCCGGAAGGCCTCGCAACTGCTCAGCGGGGACGGCACCGGCTCGGTGGCGGGCAGCGGCAACCTGGTCAACGGCACCGTGACCGACCTCGTCGCGGCGTACAACGGCGAGCACTCCTCCAAGAAGATCAAGACGTCCGTGAACTGGACACCCAAGCTGACGGCGGGCCTGGAGCCCGCCGCCGGGCTGCCCGCCGCACTCGCCAAGAAGGCCGGCGCGGGCATCCTGACCTCATCGGGAGGCACCTCCTGACACCGGAACGGCTGCCCGGAACCACCCTCGGACCGGTTGCGGGCAGGGGGGTTGCTAAGCTGCCGCCTCCACATATGTGAACGCTCACATTTCCTGGAGAGGTCGCCTTGGACATGCTTCTCGAGGACGCATCCGCCGAGTTCCCCTCCGAGTTCCACGACTTCTTCGAGCGCCACTACGCCGAGCTCGGCCGCCTCGCCCATCTCCTGACGGGCGAGGCGGACGCGGCGGACGACCTCGCCGCGGACGCGCTGACCGCGATCTGGCACCGCTGGGACCGCGTGCGACGAGCCGACCACCCCCTCGCCTACGCCCGGGGCGTGGTGACGAACATGGCCCGCAACCGCATCCGCGGCGCGGTCCGTGAGCGCCGCCGCGTCGCGCTGTTCTGGACCCGGCACAGCGACCGGACGGACGACCCGGATGTCGCGGCCGTCGTGGACGTCCGCGTCGCGCTCGACCGGCTCCCCTTCCGCAAACGCGCGTGCGTCGTGCTGCGGCACGCCTTCGACCTCTCGGAGAAGGACACCGCGCTCGCCCTCGGAATATCGGTCGGTACGGTGAAGAGCCAGACGTCCAAAGCTCTCGCGGAACTCGAACGCACACTCAACGGACGGGCCACCGAAGAACTGGCGGGGAGGAGGAACTGATGGACGAAGTACGCAGTCAGCTGCGGCGGGCCGCCGCCGCCCATCAACCGGACCGGGCGCGCATGCTCGCCCGCGTCCAGCGCGGCATGTTCTCCTCCGCCGCCACCGACACCACTGCCCTCGATCCCGTCGGCTCCCGCACCGCCCGGCACCGCAACCGGATCGCCCTGTCCTGGCCGAAGGTCGCGCTCACCACACTCGCGACCGCCGCGACCCTGGCCGTGGGCGGCTTCGCCGTGGGTGCCGTGGTCCGGAGTCACGAACCGCGGCAGGGATCCGCCGTCGGCGGCCCCGAGACACCCCGGTCCCCCTCCCCCGCCGCCTCCTCGCCCCGCGCCGCCGGGCCCCGGCAGCCGGGCCCCAGCACGCCGCCGCCCACCGGGACCGGCCGACCCTCGGCACCGTCCACCGGCCCCGGATCCGGCCACCCGTCCGCAGCGCCGCCGAGCGGTCCGCGCACCGAGGACGGACCCCTGTGGGCGGACGGATCCGTCGACCCCCACAGCAACAGCTTCTGGGCCCAGAGCAACGTCACCCTCAAGACGCGCACGACCCTGACCGCGCTCAGCGTGGAACTCCGCATCGCCCAGACCGGCGGTGTCCACAACGCCGGTGCCTGGCGGACGCTGCCCGCCGACGACTTCGCCCTCTCCGTGCGGGCGGACGGCGACGTGCTCGTCTACCGCTGGACGCTGAAGGCGGGCAGAACCGTCCCCGCGGGACAGCACGTCTTCGCCGGCCAGTACGACCACACCGCGGGCGGCCGGGACGCCAGGGCCGACAGCTATCGGGTGAACGCCGTCACGGCGGACGGGAAACCCGCGGTCTGGGGTCACTTCGCCCGCAGTTCCTGAGCGACCGGGGCGGGCGGGGGACGGCGGGTCCGTGGGAGGCGCGGCAACCTATTCGCCCGCGGTGGTGACTGGTGGGTGCGACAACCAGTCACCACCCCCAGGCAGATGAGGTCATGGAAACCACTCAGCACAAGGCACGCCACCGCAGGCGCCGGCTCGGCCTGATGATCGGCCTCCCCGTCGCGCTGACCACCGCGGTCGGCGTGACGTACGGCGCGGCCTTCGGGGCGTTCGGCGCGGACGCACAGCAGAAAGCGGCCACCACCACCCCGGCATGGGCCCGCGCCACCGCGGACGGCTTCGCATCGGTCGACGCCCTGGGACAGAACGGCACGTACGGCGGCCGCGGCGGCGCGATCGTCACGGTGCGGACCCTCGCCGACCTGGAGAGGTACGCGACCTCGACGGAGCCGTACGTCATCGTCGTGGCGGGGACGATCGCCATGACGCCCAAGGGCAGGGAGATCAAGGTCGCCTCCCACAAGACGATCGTGGGCTCGGGAACCGCGGGCCAGATAGTCGGTGGAGGGTTCTTCCTCGGCCAGGGCGTGCACAACGTGATCATCAGAAGCCTCACGATCCGTGACGCGTACACCGGCACGTGGAACGACAAGGCGCACGACTGGGACGCCATCCAGATGGACGGTGCCCACCATGTGTGGATCGATCACAACGATCTGCGCAACATGGCCGACGGACTGATCGACAGCCGCAAGGACACCACGTATCTGACGGTGTCCTGGAACCGGTTGACGCACGACAACAAGGCCTTCGGTATCGGCTGGACCGACCACGCCACCGCCGACATCACGATCCACCACAACTGGTTCCACGAGACCCAGCAGCGCAATCCCTCCGTCGACAACGTCGCGCACGCGCACCTCTACAACAACTTCCTGCAGGACGACCCGGGCACGTCCATCACCGCGGCCTACGGCAACTACGCGCGCGGCAGGACGCGGATGGTGCTGGAGAACAGCTACTTCGAAGGCCTCGCCAACCCGGTCACCAAGGACCGCACGGCCGCCCTCGTGCAGCGCGGCAACCTCTTCGCGCACACCACCGGCCGCAACGAGAGCGGCGGGACGGCCTTCGACCCCAAGGCGTACTACCGCTACACCCTCGACCCGGCCGCCACCGTCCCCACGCGGGTGAAATCCGGCGCCGGCCCCCGCTCCACCATCGGCACCGCGCCGGCCACGCCTCCCCCGTCCCCGGCCACGACCGCCTTCACCGTCGCCAAGGACGGATCGGGCCGCTACCGCACGGTGCAGGCGGCCGTCGACGCCGCTCCGGCGAACAGCACCTCGCGCGTCGTCATCCTCATCAAACCCGGCACCTACCGGGAGACGGTCAAGGTCCCGGCGAACAAGCCGCACCTCACCCTCAAGGGCACCGGAAGCAGCCGCAAGGACACCGTCATCGTCCAGAACCACGCCTCCGGCACTCCTGAACCGGGCGGATCGGGCACCTACGGTACGGCCGGCAGCGCCACCGTCGCCGTCGAGGCGGACGACTTCGAGGCCCGCGACCTCACCATTTCCAACGACTTCGACGAGAAGGCGCACCCCGGCGTCAGCGCCCAGGCGGTGGCGCTGCGCACCGCCGCCGACCGGGTCCTGCTCGACTCCGTGAGCATCACGGGCGACCAGGACACCCTGTTGCTGGACGCCGCAGGCAGGAAGCCGGGCCGGGTCTACGTCACGGGATCCGACATCGTGGGCAATGTCGACTTCGTCTTCGGTGGGGCCACCGCCGTGATCGACCAATCGTCGCTCACTCTCAAGAAGCGGTGGGACGGCAGTTCGGGAGGCTGCGTCACGGCGCCCAGCACCGCCGCCGGCCGCAAAGGCTTCCTGATCACCCGCAGCACGGTCGACGGCGCTGTCACGCCCGGGGGCTTCTCCCTGGGCAGGCCCTGGCACGCGGGCGGCGACGCGTCCCTCGACCCGCAGACCACCGTGAGCCTCTCGACGCTCGGCCAGGCCGTCAGTACCTCCCCGTGGGCCGACATGGGCGGCTTCTCCTGGAGGAACGACCGCTTCGCGGAGTACCGGAACACCGGCCCCGGCGCTCGCCCCGCCGGCCGCAACCGCCCGCAGCTGACCGATGCACGGGCCGCCGGCCAGGAGGCCGACGACTGGCTGGGCGACTGGACGCCCGCCGCGTCCTGAAGCGGATCCGCGGGGGCGCCGTCCGCGTGGCGGTCGCCCCCGCGACGTCCTGCGATGCGAAACGGTGACCATCGGGCCCTTGACGCCCATTCTGTTAGCGTTAACACTCTTGTAACGCCAGGCCAGCGACATGGTCGGGCCGGGCACCGGCGGGCTTGCCAACAGCCACCGGGCCCCTGTCGGCCGAGCCCGATCCGTGCGCGACCCCTGCGCCTCATCGCACCCCGCCGGCCACGGGACTCGACCGATTCGAGGACACCGGGGTCGCGCGGAGACCGTATGCGGGTCTCGCCGGCCGCGGCAGATCACTGGAGGAAGTGTGCGGAAGATTTCGACGGGCGTCGCCCTGGTTGCGCTAACAATGGTGTTGGCCGCCTGCGGGCAGGCCGCCAACGGCGTTGGCCCCCATGCGAAACACCCTGATGACAAGGGCGGTCTGGTGGGCATCGCGATGCCCACCAAGTCCTCGGAGCGCTGGATCAACGACGGCGCCAACATGGTCAAGCAGTTCCAGGCCAAGGGGTACAAGACCGATCTCCAGTACGGCGACAACGTCGTGGAGAACCAGGTGTCCCAGATCGAGAACATGATCACCAAGGGCGCCCGGCTGCTGGTCATCGCCGCCGTCGACGGCTCGTCGCTCACCGATGTGCTGGAGAAGGCAGCCGACGCGGACATCCCGGTGATCTCCTACGACCGGCTCATCCTCGGTACCAAGAACGTCGACTACTACGCCACGTTCGACAACTACAAGGTCGGCGTCCTCCAGGGCACCTACATCGCCGACAAGCTCGGCCTCAAGGACGGCAAGGGCCCGTTCAACGTCGAGCTGTTCGGCGGCTCGCCGGACGACAACAACTCGCCGTACTTCTTCCAGGGCGCGATGAGCGTGCTCAAGCCGTACATCGCCGACAAGAAGCTCGTCGTCCGCAGCGGCCAGTCCAACTTCAACCAGGTCGCCACCCTGCGCTGGGACGGCGGACTCGCGCAGTCCCGGATGGACAACCTGCTCAGCAAGTCCTACACGACCGCCCGGGTCGACGCGGTGCTCTCCCCCTACGACGGCATCTCGATCGGCATCCTGTCGTCGCTCAAGGGCGTCGGCTACGGCGGTGCGGGCAAGGAACTGCCCATCGTCACCGGCCAGGACGCCGAACTGGCGTCGGTGAAGTCCATCCTCGCCGGCGAGCAGACCCAGACCGTCTCCAAGGACACCCGCGCCCTCGCCAAGGTGGCCGTGCAGATGGGCGACGCGCTGCTCAGTGGCGGCAAGCCCCAGGTCAACGACACCAAGCAGTACAACAACGGCAAGAAGGTCGTTCCGGCCTTCCTGCTGCAGCCGATCAGTGTCGACAAGGACAACTACCGCAAGGTGCTGGTCGACACCGGGCAGCTCTCCGCCGGTCAGCTCAAGTAGCCCACCGCGGGGCGCTGTTACCCGGCCTGTCCCGACCTGTCCCCGACCTGAGCGGCGGCCCATCGCCGGGCCCCGCAACCCCCTGGTGGGGGCGGCCCTCCACGACCAGGCCGACCGCCCCCACCACCCGACCCGAACGGATGCACATCATGGCCGGACCCGTCCTGGAGATGCGTTCGATCAGCAAGTCCTTCCCCGGCGTCAAAGCGCTGTCCGACGTCAACCTGAGTGTGGCGCCCGGCGAAGTCCACGCCGTCTGCGGCGAGAACGGCGCCGGCAAGTCCACCCTGATGAAGGTGCTCAGCGGGGTCTACCCGCACGGCACGTACGAGGGCGACATCCTCTTCGAGGGCGCGCCGTGCGCGTTCAAGGACATCCGGGCGAGCGAGCAGCACGGCATCGTGATCATCCACCAGGAGCTCGCCCTGGTGCCCTACCTCTCCATCGCCGAGAACATCTTCCTCGGCAACGAGCACGCCTCGCGCGGCATCATCAGCTGGCACCGCACCCTCACCCACGCGCAGAAGCTGCTCCAGCGGGTGGGCCTGCACGAGAACCCGCAGACCCGCGTCGCGGACATCGGGGTGGGCAAACAGCAGTTGGTGGAGATCGCCAAGGCGCTCGCCAAGGAGGTCAAACTCCTGATCCTGGACGAGCCGACGGCCGCGCTGAACGACGAGGACAGCCGCAAACTGCTCGACCTCATCCTCGAACTCAAGGCGCAGGGGATCTCCTGCATCATGATCTCGCACAAGCTCAACGAGATCGCCCGCGTCGCCGACTCCGTCACCATCCTCCGGGACGGCCGGACCATCGAGACCGTCGCCGTGGGCGCCGAGGGCATCTCCGAGGACCGCATCATCCGGGGCATGGTCGGCCGCGACCTCGACCACCGCTACCCCGAGCGCACGCCCGACATCGGCGATGTCGCCTTCGCCATCGAGGACTGGACGGTCCTCCATCCGATCGACCACCAGCGCAAGGTCGTCGACGACGTCTCGGTCCATGTGCGGAGCGGCGAGATCGTCGGCGTCGCCGGCCTGATGGGCGCCGGCCGCACCGAGCTCGCGATGAGCGTCTTCGGCCGCTCCTACGGCCGGTACACCGGCGGCCGGGTGCTGCTGAACGGTACGGAGATCAGGACCCGTACGGTTCCGGAGGCGATCGGGCACGGCCTCGCGTACGTCACCGAGGACCGCAAGCAGCTCGGGCTCAACCTGACCGAGGACATCAGCCGCAACATCTCGCTGAGCGCACTCGGGAAGGTCTCCCGGCGCGGCTGGGTCAACGAGCACGAGGAGACGCGGGTCGCGGAGAAGTTCCGCGCCTCGATGAACATCAAGGCGCCGTCCGTCTTCGCGGAGACCGGCAAGCTCAGCGGCGGCAACCAGCAGAAGGTCGTCCTCAGCAAGTGGATCTTCTCTGAGCCCGACGTGCTGATCCTCGACGAACCCACCCGCGGCATCGACGTCGGCGCCAAGGCCGAGATCTACTCGGTGATCGCCGATCTGGCCGCCCAGGGCAAGGCGGTACTGGTCATCTCCTCGGAACTGCCCGAGCTGCTCGGCCTGTGCGACCGCATCTACACCATGGCCGAGGGCCGGCTCACCGGCGAGGTGGACCGCACCGACGCCACCCAGGAATCACTCATGCGCCTCATGACCGTGAGCGCGGCAACCCAGAACGAGCAGGTGTGACGCATGGCCCAGACACAGACCTCCGGCATCGAGGCGAGCACACCCACCGACGGTAAGCCGAGCGGCCCCAGGGGCGCCGGCGGCGGGGTGGGACAGCAGCTGGTCCAGGCCCTGCGCGGCAACATCCGCCAGTACGGCATGCTGGTCGCGCTGGCGCTGATCATCGTGCTCTTCCAGATCTGGACCGACGGCACGCTCCTCAAGCCGCTCAACGTCACCAACCTGATCCAGCAGAACAGCTATATCCTGATCCTGGCCATCGGCATGATGATCGTCATCATCGCGGGCCACATCGACCTGTCGGTCGGCTCGCTCGCCGCCTTCGTCGGCGCGGCGGCCGCGGTGATGATGGTCAAACACGACGTGCCCTGGCCGGTGGCGCTCGTCGCCGCACTGCTGATCGGCGCGGTCGCCGGTGCCTGGCAGGGGTTCTGGATCGCCTACGTCGGCATCCCGTCCTTCATCGTCACGCTGGCCGGCATGCTGCTGTTCCGCGGCGGCACCCAGATCCTGCTCCAGGGCCAGTCGGTGGCCCCGTTCCCGCGCGGCTTCCAGAAGATCAGCAGCGGCTTCATGCCGGAGGTCGGCCCGTACACCGATTACCACAACCTGACCCTGCTGCTCGGCATCGGAGTCCTCGCGATCGCGGTGCTCCAGGAGTTCCGCGGCCGCCGCCAGGCCGCGAGCTTCGGGCTCGAACTGCTGCCGCTGGGCTTCTTCCTCGCCAAACTGGCGGCCATCGCCGCCGCGGTGACCGTGTTCACCCTGCTGCTCGCCAGCTACCACGGCTTCCCGATCGTGCTGCTCATCCTGGGCGCCCTGCTGGTCGGCTTCGGCTACCTGATGCGCAACTCGATCCTCGGCCGCCACACCTACGCGATCGGCGGGAACGAACCGGCCGCCCGGCTGTCCGGCGTGAAGAGCAAGCGCGTCGTCTTCCTCGCCTTCGTGAACATGGGCGTCCTGGCCGCGCTGGCCGGCATGGTCTTCGCGGCCCGGCTCAACGCCGGTACGCCGCAGGCCGGTATCAACTTCGAACTGGAGGCGATCGCGGCGGCCTTCATCGGCGGCGCCTCGGCCTCCGGCGGCGTCGGCACCGTCCTCGGCGCGATCATCGGTGGCCTGGTGCTCGGGGTGCTCAACAACGGCATGTCGCTGGTGGGCATCGGCACCGACTACCAGCAGGTCATCAAGGGCCTGGTGCTGCTGGCGGCCGTCGGCTTCGACGTCTACAACAAGCGCAAGGTCGGCTCCTGACCCGCCCCGCACCCAGCGATACGCCGCCGGCCCCCGAGCTCTGTTCCCGGGGGCCGGCGGCGTATCGGGGCTGTCCGGTGGCCGGCGGCGTGTCCGGGCTGTCCGGTGGCCGGCGGGTCAGACCACCGGGGTCGTCGTGCTGCCCCGCACGATGAGCTGGGGTTCGATCACGTGGTGCGGGACGACGGTCCGGTCGCCGCCCTCGATCCGGTCCAGGAGCAGCCGGATACTGGCCCGGCCGACGGCGGCGAAATCCTGCCGCACGGTGGTCAGCGGAGGCGCGAAGAACTCCGCCTCGGGGATGTCGTCGAAACCGGCGATCGCCACGTCCACGGGGATGCGCACGCCCGCCTCGCGGAAGGCGCGCATGATGCCCAGTGCCATCTGGTCGTTGGCGGCGAACACCGCCGTCAGATCGGACCCGCCGGCCCCCCGGCGGCCGACGCGGCCGGCGAGCTCCTGCCCGGCGCGGTAGCCGGAGAGCGGGCTCCAGTCCCCGATCAGCGGCGGGGGCACCTCGGCGCCGGCCGCCTTCAGGGCCGCCCGCCACCCCGCCAGACGGGCCGCCGCCTCCAGCCAGTCCTGCGGACCCGCGACGTGCCAGACGGTGCGGTGGCCGCACCCGAGCAGATGGTCGGTGACCAGCCGGGCACCCAGGTTCTGGTCCACCGACACGCTGGGGAGCTCCAGGTCGTGCCCGCCCTCGACGGTCACCACCGGGAAGGGGTGGCGCAGCTCGAAGAGCGCGGCGGCCGCCTCACGCTGCGGGGTGATCACCACAGCGCCCTCCACACCCCACTCACCGAGGTGCTGCAGCGCCTCGGTGAGGCCGAGCCGGCTGAGCGCCCGCCCGCTCACCGTCGAAACCATGTACCCCTCGGCCCGCGCCGACTCCGCCAGTCCCGCGACGGTGCTTGCGGGACCGAACAGCGTGGTGTCCGCCGCGACCACACCCAGCGTGCGGGTGCGCCGGGTGGCCAGGGCCCGCGCGGTGGAGTTGCGGCGGTATCCGAGCTCGTCGATCGCCTTCTGCACCCCCGCCCGTGTCACCTCGCGCACGTTCGGGTGGCCGCTGAGCACCCGGGACACGGTCTGGTGCGAAACCCCTGCCAGTTGGGCGACGTCCGCCATGGTGGGGAGACGGGTGTCTTCGGCAGGCCGTGGCACAGACCCTCCTGGAGCTGACACGATAAGAGCGGATGTAATTGTTAACGATAACAAAGTTGCCGGTCAGGAAGACAAGCGATGACGACAAGCACGCCGACCAACTGGGCCGGCAACGTGACGTTCCGGGCCCGACAGGTCCACACCCCGTCCTCGGTCGAGGAACTGCAGCACCTCGTGGCCTCCGCGGAGAACATCCGCGCGCTCGGGACCGGACACTCCTTCAACCTCGTCGCGGACACCGAGGGCGACCTCGTACGCCTGCACGGCCTGCCGCCCCGGATCGACATCGACCGCCGGGCGTCGACCGTGACCGTCGCCGCCGGACTGCGGTACGCGCAGGTCGCCCAGCGGCTGCACGAGCAGGGTTTCGCCCTGGCGAACATGGCGTCGCTGCCGCAGATCTCCATCGCGGGCGCCGTCGCCACCGGCACCCACGGCTCCGGCGAGGGCCTGCGTGGCCTGGCCTCGGCGGTCGCCGGGCTGCGCCTGGTCGGTGCCGGCGGCCGGCTGACCGAGCTGCGCCGGGAGGATCCGCAGGGCCAGCTGCCCGGTGCCGTGATCGGACTGGGCGCCCTCGGCATCGTCACCGACGTCACCCTGGACATCGAGCCGGCCTACGAGGTCGCGCAATGGGTCTACGACGGTCTCTCCCTCGACCGGCTGTCGGCCGGTTTCGACGAGATCTCCGGCGCCGGCTACAGCGTCAGTGTGTTCACCGACTGGCACGCGGACGCCGCTCAGGTCTGGCTCAAGACGCGGACGGACCAGCCGGGCGCCGGGCATCCCGGCGACTCGTGGCTGGGAGCCCGTCCGGCCGACGGCCCGCGCCACCCGATCCCGACCATGCCCGGCACCTGGTGCACCGTGCAGTCGGGCATCCCCGGGCCCTGGCACGAACGGCTCCCCCACTTCCGTCCCGACTTCACACCGAGCAGCGGCGCGGAACTGCAGTCCGAGCTGCTCCTCCCGCGCGCGGCGGCCCGCGAGGCCTTCGCGGCGCTGCGCGAGCTCGGCGACCGCATACGCCCCTGCCTGCAGATCTCGGAGGTCCGCACCGTCGCGGCGGACGATCTCTGGCTCAGTCCCGCCTACCGGCAGGACTCCGTCGCGCTGCACTTCACCTGGACCGAGGACACGGCGGCGGTCCTGCCGGTCCTCGGCGCCGTCGAGAACCGGCTCGTGCCGCTCGGGGCCCGGCCGCACTGGGGAAAGCTGACCACCATCGCACCGCAGGACGTCATCGGCCGCTACGAACGGGCCCCTGATTTCGAGCGGCTGATGGCCCTGCACGATCCCGCCGGGGTCTTCCGCAACGCCTTCGTGAACGGCCTGTTCCCGCGCCAGGCGTAGCCCGCTCCACCCCTCCCGCCGGGTGCGCCGTGTCGCTTCGGCGGGAGGGCCCCGCACTCAGCGGGACCGGACCGGGCCCGTGCTCCTGCGCAGCACCATTTCCGGGGGCACCAGGATGTGGTGGCGCGAGGGGCCGACGCCGGTCAGCTGCTCCACCAGGAGCTCCAGCGCGCGACGGCCCAGCTCGCCGAAGTCCTGGCGCACGGTGGTCAGGGGCGGGGAGAAGTAGGCGGCCTCGGAGATGTCGTCGAACCCGATGACGCTGATGTCACCGGGGATCGCCCGGCCCGACTCGTGCAGCGCCCGGAGCAGGCCGAGCGCCATGTGGTCGTTGGCGCAGAACACCGCTGTGACCTCGGGGTCCGCCGCGAGACCCAGTCCGGCCTCGTACCCGGAGCGGGCGCTCCAGTCCCCGCTCCGCACGGAGGGCACCGGCGCTCCCGCCTCCTCGAGCGCCCTGCGCCAGCCGTTCTGCCGGGCCGTGGTCTCCAACCAGCCGGGCGGGCCCGCGACATGGTGCACCGTCGGGTGTCCGAGGTCGAGCAGGTGCCGGGTGGCCGCCAGGGCGCCCGACTCGTTGTCGATCGCCACCACCGGCACGTGGGACTCGCTGCCGGAGCCGACCGCGACGACCGGCACCACGGTCGAGAGCTTGCCGATCGCGCTGACCGCCGACGTCTGCGGCGCGATCACCGCGATGCCCTCCACACCCTGGTCGCGAAGCCGGTCCACGGCTTCCTGCACCGATCGGCTGTCCAGCGACCGCAGACTCGCCACGCTGACGAAGTAGCCGGCGCTGCGCGCCGCCTGCTCGATCCCGTCCAGCATCGAGGCGGGCCCGTAGAGCACACTGCCGAAACTCACGACGCCGAGCGTCTGGGAGCGCCGGGTGACCAGGGCCCGCGCCGCCGAGTTGGGCCGGTAGTCCAACTGGCGGATCGCGGCGAGCACCCGGTCCCGGGTCTCCTCGCGCACATGCGAGGCCCCGTTGAGAACCCGCGACACCGTCTGGTGGGACACGCCCGCGACCCGGGCCACGTCCGCCATCACCGGCGGACGCGCTTCGGGATCCATCCGCCCGCTTCCCACGTCTCGGCACCCCTCTTCAGCGATTTCCGGGGGCTGCGCGCCCTGGTGCGACCTTCGCACGGCCACGGACCAAGAGTCTATTTGTTCACGATCACAGAACAAGGAAGGGACGCGGAGGAGGGAGTCCATGCGGTGGGGGCACCCTCCCATCCCGAGGGGGAGTGCCCAAATGCGGGCGGTCCGACCGTGGTTCGGTGGGTGTGCGAGCACGGCGCCGGTGCCATTACCATGATCATCTCGGCGGATCGGCCGAGTTCATTCCTTGGGGGAATCTTGCGTTTCCAGCACACCATCCTGGCCGGCGCCGCGGCGCTCGCCGCCCTGATCGTCCCGCTCGCCGCGACGCCCGCCGCGGCCGCCGTGCCGACCACGTCGGACACCGTGACGGAGAACTCCTTCTCCGGGCACATGGACATCGGATGGAGGATCTCGCCGTACCGGCTGGACCCCATCCACATCACCTTGAAGGACACGGCGGCAGATGGCTACGCCATCGGCACCCGACTGGTCACGTACGGTGAGAACGGCAAGATCGTCTGGAAGATGCGGACCATTCCGACGGGCCAGGACACCGCTGCCTGGACGACGTACGCCGCTCCGGGCGGTTACATCAACTATGCCTACTTCCAGGTTTGCAAGATCAAGGTGAGTACGGGCGTCATCTCGTACTGCCACGACTCGAACGTGATGAACGCACCATTCGACGACTCCTCGATGAGTCGCTTCCAGGGCTGAGCACCACCGCTGCCCTGACCTGCGGAGGGGGCGCCCGCTCGGTCGGGTGCCCCCTCCGCCGTCCGTACGGGCAGCGGGTCACGGTGAAGCTTTGGCCAGCGATCCGACGGCGCCCCGGAGACCGCCCGCCGGGCCCACCCGCAGCGCACGGCCCCCCGCTCGCCGGGATCGGCCGGAAGTGTGACAGTGGAGAGATGAGCTGGGCGTCATGGACAACCACAGGAGTCTTCGCCGGGCGCGGTGGGGTGCGCACCGACGAGGTGGGAATCCTGACGGGCGATCTCTCCGTGCACACCACATGGACCGGTGACGAGGCACGCATCGCCGTTCAGTACAGCGGCTCGTCGGACTGGTTCACCATGACGGGCAGCCCCATCCCCTGCCCGTCCGAGTCGGACAGCCGGAACCTCCACGACGAGGTTGTCGAGGCGGTACGCGCCGGCACCGCCGCCACCGTGCCGCCGCACTGACACCGGGCCGCCATCTCCCGCGCCGAGAGCACCTGCCCTGATCAGCCCCTGCCTCCGGCAGGGGCTGATCATGCTGCCCTGCGGGCCCGGCGTGTCGGGCACCCTGCGGCCTGAGCCCTCCAGCGGCCAGCACCGTGTTCGCGCGCGCGGCGAAACACCGTGAGCGCTTTCGGAGCGCGCTCGCCCGCAGGATTTGAAGGCCCGCACGGTTCGCAAGTCCCAACTCTTGTCCGGGTCCCGTACGGGTCGTGAGGGCGAGAGCAGTCGGGAGAGCGCTCTCTGAGTGGGGCGATGGTTTCCTTCGCGCTTCCGGGGTGTCAAGCGTTGTGACCGGACGGGCGCCACAGCGAAGCTCCGGACTCTTGCTTTGTCATGCTTTCTGGTAGTGCTGCGCTCCGGGCATCGATTTCCTGCTCCGCATCCGCCGCGAACTCTTGACAGCCACGGTCCTTCGGCAGGAATCTACGCCAGCGGGAGAGCGCTCTCCCGGCCGCTTCCACGCCGCTCTCCCTCCCCAGTCATCAAGGACCCACCATGCGCGAGACCCTCACCGGACGCACCACCCGGCTTGCCGCCCTCGGCGCCACGCTCGCGGGCGCGCTGCTCGTCACCGCCTGCGGCGGCGACGCCAAGCCCGCGGCAGACAACGCGGACTCCAAGATCACGCTCACCGTCAACCTCTTCTCCGACTTCGGCTACAAGGACCTCTACGCCCAGTACCACCAGCTGCACCCCAACATCACGATCAAGGAGAACCGCGCCGACATGGGTGCGCACCACCAGAACCTGCACGCGCACCTGATGGCCGGCAGCGGCACCGCCGACATCGAGGCTGTCGAGATCGGGCAGATCGCCGGCTTCCAGGGGCAGTCGGGCAAGTTCGTGAACTTCCTCGACCACGGTGTCGACAAGAACCAGTGGGTGCCGTCCAAGACCAAGCCCGCCAGCAGCAAGGACGGTTCGTCGCTGTACGGCCTCGGCACCGACATGGGCGGCATGGCGCTCTGCTACCGCAGCGACCTCTTCAAGAAGGCGGGCCTGCCCACCGACCGCGACCAGGTCTCAGCGCTGCTCACGGACTGGAACGCCTACTTCGCCGCCGGCAAGCAGTTCCTGGCCAAGAGCCCGGACAAGAAGGCCAAGTGGTTCGACGCGGGCAGCAACGTCTTCTCCGCGATGACCGCGCAGGCGCCGCAGGGCTTCTACGACGAGTCCGGCAAGGTGATCGCCGACTCCAACCCGGCGGTCAAGCAGGCCTTCGACCAGGTCGCCGGTGCCATCAAGGACGGCGAGTCCGCCGGGATCGCGGCGTTCACCCCCGCCTGGGACACCGGCTTCCAGAAGAGCCAGTTCGCCACCGTCACCTG
This sequence comes from Streptomyces sp. H39-S7, assembly GCF_027158205.1. GTDB lineage: Bacteria > Actinomycetota > Actinomycetes > Streptomycetales > Streptomycetaceae > Actinacidiphila. Next base: position 113,224 of record NZ_JAPVLU010000008.1, read on the forward strand.
CCCCGCGTGGATGAGCTACGAGTTCAAGGCCAATCCGCCCACCGACGGCGGCACGTGGGACATGGCCAGGATCCCCGGGGGCGGGGGCAACTGGGGCGGCTCCTACCTGACGGTGCCGACCCAGGGCAAGCACCAGGCTGCCGCCGTCGAACTGGCCAAGTGGCTCAGCGCACCCGCCCAGGAGGCGTGGCTGTTCAAGAACAAGGGGTACTTCCCGTCCGACCAGGCGCTGTGGAGCCAGCCGGACATCGCCTCGTTCACCGACCCGCTCTTCAACAACGCCCCCACCGGCAAGATCTTCTCCGAGTCGGCGAAGGCCCTCAACCCGCAGCCGCTGGGCGCGCACGGCGGTGACATCGGCAACGTCTTCGGCAACGGCCTGGTCTCCGTGGAGCAGGGCAAAGCCACCCCGGACAAGGCCTGGAAGAACTCGCTCGCCGAGATCACCAACATCGGCGGCTGAACCGCCCGGCCTCCCGAACCCCGTCCGCAAGGAGTACGCCGCCATGGCCGTGTCGACCGAATCACCACCTACCAGCAGAACGGCCACGGCCCCGGCCGCCCGCGGGCCCTCCCGGTTCGCCTGGCGCCGCCTGGAGCGCACCTCCTCGCCCTACCTCTACATCGCCCCGTTCTTCCTGGTCTTCGCCGTCTTCGGCCTCTTCCCCCTGCTGTACACCGCGTACGTCTCCCTGACCGGATGGCGGGCGGACACCGAAGGCAGCGAGCACACCTTCGTCGGACTGGACAACTACCGGGCACTGCTGCACGACCAGTTCTTCTGGAACGCGCTGAAGAACACCCTGGGCATCGGTGTCCTGTCGACCGTTCCGCAACTGCTGCTCGCGCTCGGCCTGGCCCACCTGCTCAACTACCGGCTGCGCGGCCGCACCTTCATCCGCATGGGAGTGCTGCTGCCGAACGTCACCTCGGTGGCCGCCGTCACCATCATCTTCGTCCAGCTCTTCGGGCGGGACTACGGGCTGGTGAACTGGGTGCTCGGCCTGTTCGGGGTCGGCCACACCGACTGGCAGGCCGGCACCCTGTCCTCCTGGGTCGGCATCTCCTGCATCGTCACCTGGCGCTGGACCGGCTACAACGCCCTGATCTACCTCGCCGCCATGCAGGCCGTGCCGTTCGAGCTCTACGAGGCCGCCGCCATCGACGGGGCGAGCCGGTGGCGGCAGTTCCGCAGCATCACCATCCCGATGCTGCGCCCGACGATCCTGTTCACCGTCATCACCTCCACCATCGGGGCGCTCCAGATGTTCGGCGAACCATTGCTGTTCAGCGCCAGCCAGACACCCATGGCAGGCGGTTCGCAACACCAGTTCCAGACGATGGCGCTCTACACGTACGACCAGTTCTGGGGGAAGTTCAAGTACGGCTACGGGGCCGCGATCTCCTGGGCGATGTTCCTGGTGATCGTCCTCATTGTCGCGCTGAACTTCGTCCTCGCGCGACGCATGAAGGGAGTCGACGCCGCATGAGCGCCCCCGTTCCCCTCACCGGCACCACCCGCCCCACGCATCAGGGCCCCGCCCCCCGGCAGCCGCGCCGGCCGACCCGCCGGCGGGCCCGCAACAGTCAGCTCACCGCCGGGCGGGGCATCTACGCCGTCCTGGCCGTGGTGGTCGCGCTCTCCCTCTTCCCGCTCTACTGGACGGTGGTGGCCGCGTCCCGCGACAACGCCTCGATCACCCGCATGCCACCCGTCCTGCTGCCCGGATCCCGGCTGTGGTCCAACATCGGCCGGGTCTTCAGCCAGTCCGACATGCAACTGGCCCTGCTCAACTCGGTGATCGTCGCCTCATTGGTGACGGTCTCGGTGATCGCCACCTCGACCCTGGCCGGTTTCGCCTTCGCGAAGCTGCGCTTCCGGGGCCGCAACGGCCTGCTCGGTGCCGTCGTGGCGACGATGATGGTGCCCACCCAGCTCGGCATCATCCCGCTCTACATCATGATGGCGAACTGGCTGCACTGGACCGACCATCTGCAGGCCCTGATTGTCCCGTCCATAGCCAATGCCTTCGGCGTCTTCTTCATGCGCCAGTACCTCGTCACCGCCGTCCCCGACGAACTGCTCGACGCCGGACGCATGGACGGCTGCACCACCCGCGGACTGGCCTGGCACGTCGTGGTGCCGGCCGCCCGCCCCGCGATGGCGGTGCTGGGAATGCTGACGTTCATGGCCACCTGGAACGACTTCTACTGGCCCAAGGTCGTCATGACGCAGCAGAACCCCACCGTCCAGCTGTCGCTGTCGGAACTGGCCAGCGGCTACTTCCGGGACAACTCACTCGTACTCGCCGGCACGCTGGTCTCCAGCCTGCCGATCATCGTGGTCTTCCTTCTGATGGGCCGCCAGATCCTCGACGGAATCATGCAGGGAGCGATGAAGGGATGACCGTGACCGCTCAGGACCCCACAGAACCGTCCGTCCCCACCGCCCCCCTACCCCAGGGCGCCGCACTACCGTCCGCCGAGGAGCTGGACCGGCTGATCGCCAAGCTCGACCTGCCCGCGAAGGTGCGGCTGCTCTCCGGCTCCGCGGTCTTCCGCACTCCGGCGGAGCCCGCCGTCGGGCTGCGGGCCATGACGTTCTCCGACGGCCCGGTCGGGGTGCGGGGCGAGCGCTGGGACGAACGCGACGCCGCTCTCACCCTGCCCTCCCCCACGGCGCTCGCCGCCTGCTGGGACGAGCAACTGGTCGAGGAGCTGGGCGGGCTGCTGGCGGGCGAGGCGCGCCGCAAACGGATCGACGTCCTGCTCGCGCCCACCCTCAACCTGCACCGCTCCCCGGTCGGCGGCCGGCACTTCGAGTGTTTCTCCGAGGACCCGCTGCTCACCGGCCGCACCGGCGCCGCATATGTACGCGGGGTGCAGGGCGGCGGGGTGGCGGCCACCGCCAAGCACTACGTGGCCAACGACTCCGAGACCGAACGCCTCACCCTGGACGCGCACATCGACGAGCGCACCCTGCGGGAGGTGTACCTGGCGCCCTTCGAGGCCGCCGTCCGGGCCGGTGCCTGGGTGGTGATGTCGGCGTACAACGCCGTCAACGGTACGGCGATGTCGGAGAGCCCGCTGCTCGACGAGCCGCTGAAGGGCGAGTGGGGCTTCGACGGCCTGGTGGTGTCGGACTGGGGCGCGGTGCGCTCCACCGCCGCCTCGGCCCGCGCGGCGCAGGACCTGTCGATGCCGGGGCCGAACGCCCTGTGGGGCGCGGCGCTGGTGCGGGCGGTCGAGGACGGCACCGTCCCCGAGGCGGCGATCGACGCCAAGATCCGCCGCATCCTGCGGCTCGCCGCCCGCGTCGGCGCGCTGGCCGGCCAACCGCCCCGCCCCGTGCCGCCGCCCGCGCCCTCCCCCGAGGCCGCCCGGACCCTGCTGCGCCGGGCCGTCGCCGCCGGGGCGGTGCTGCTCCGCAACGAGGACGCGCTGCTGCCGCTGGAGCGCGCGCGGCTGCGATCGGTCGCGGTCATCGGGCCGAACGCCGCCGCGGCCCGGATCCAGGGCGGGGGCAGCGCCGGTGTCTTCCCCGTCGCCGCGCTCTCCCCCATGGAGGGCATCCGCGGCGCGCTGGAGGGCATCGCCGAGGTCCGGCACTGCGCGGGCGTCTTCCTCACCGCCCGCCCGACGCCGCTGTCGGCCCGCAACGCCTACAACCCGCGCACCGGTGAGCCCGGAGTCCTGGTGCGCTACCTCAATGACGCGGACGTCGAGGTCCACGTCGAGCAGCGGCTCAGCGGCCGGATCCTGGAACCCACCGACGCCGGCGCCGACATCAGCGCGGCGACGACCGTCGAGGTCAGCGCCGTGCTGCGGCCGGACCGGTCCGGCGCGTGGCAGTTCGCGGTGGTGGGACTCGGCCAGGTGAGCCTGCGGGTCGACGGCCGGACGCTGATCGACGAGTACGTGACACCCGAGTCCCGGGACCCCACCTACCTCCACGTCGCGCCGTCCTTCCGGCAGGTCCCCTGCCAGGTCGAAGCCGGCCAGGACGTACGACTGGTCGCACGGCGCCGGATGGAGGCCGATTCCGGGTACCCGGTGGCGCTGGCCGCCGACCCGCCGCGGCGCGACGAGGACGCGGAGCTGGCCGCGGCCGTGGAGCTCGCGCGCTCCGCGGACCTGGCGATCGTGGTGGTCGGTACCACCGACGAGTTCGAGAGCGAGGGATTCGACCGCCCGGGGCTGGCCCTGCCGGGGCGTCAGGACGAGCTGGTGGCCGCCGTCGCCGCGGCCAATCCGCGGACCGTGGTGATCGTGAACTCCGGCGGACCGGTCGAGCTGCCGTGGCGGGAGGCGGTGCCGGCCATCCTCCTCGGCTGGTTCCCCGGCCAGGAGGCGGGCGACGGGCTGGCCGACGTGCTCTTCGGCGCCGCTGAGCCGGGCGGCCGGCTCCCCACCACCTGGGCGGCCCGCACCGAGGACGTCCCGGTGCTCGACACCGTGCCCGTCGACGGCGTCCTGCGGTACGCGGAAGGCCCCCGCATCGGCTACCAGGCCTGGCTGCACGCGACGAACGAGCCGGCCTTCTGGTTCGGGCACGGCCTCGGCTACACCCGGTGGAGCTACGAGGGCCTCTCGGCCCCCGCGGAGCTCGCGGCGGGGGCCGCCCTGACGGTCCACGTCCGGCTGCGCAACACCGGCGCGCGGGCGGGCCGCGAAGTGGTACAGGTCTACCTCTCCCGCCCGCCGGACGCCTCGTCTCGCGGCCCGGAGCGCCGGCTCGCGGGGTACGCCGCCGTCCGCGCCGAACCGGGCGAGACGGTGACAGCGGCCGTCCGCGTCGATCCGCGCGCCTTCCAGTACTGGTCGCCCGAGCATGCCGGCTGGCGCACCGAACCCGGCGACGTCGCCCTGTTCGCCGGATCCTCGTCGGCCGAACTGCCGCTGCGCGCCGGGCTCACGGTGACGGCGGAGCCAGAACCCCCGTCCTGAGACCGGTCCTCAATCCGCCGCCTGCCCGGCGCCGCCACTTTGAGGACCGGCCCGGGCCGGCACGTTCGTCCGCCCCCGCGCGGACCTTCAGCGGGTGTGCCCTCCGGTCCTGACCCCGGGGGGCACACCAGGCGCCGCACCACGGACCCGGCATCCGTGACTCCGCACGCGGCTCCCCGGACGATCGGTTTACGTGTCGCCTTCCGGCCCGCCCACCGGAACGCCCGCCGGATCGCGCGCCGCCCGCTCGTCCGACCCAGCATGCCCTGAGGTGTGTCCGAGCGAGGCGGAGTGCGACAGAAGATGCGTCGGGGACGGTCACCTGCGCTCGCTCCCGTGCTGAATTTGGTCGTACCTGTCGCCGCTCGGCGTTCGTCCGGGCCGCGCGCGCGGTAGCAAGGACGGGATCACCGGCGACCGCCCGCGCGGCATCCCGGCAGGTCGCGCGTCCGGTGTGCCAACCGTCCGCGCTCGACTTCCACCCAGGGGGCTTCATGACCTTCACCCGTTTACGCGCCTGCGCCACCACCGCGGCCACCCTCGCGGCACTCACCCTCGGCTCGGGCCAGGCGCTCGCCGACCATCCCAGCCCAGTGGCACTCCCGCACCCACCGCCCACGGCTTCGCGTACGACCTCCGCACCGGGGCATGGACCGACCTCGGCGACCGGATGTTCGCCCAGACCCGCGTGAGCGGCGACACCGCTGTCGGTTCGGACGGCCGCAGCGCCTGCACCGTCGATCTCACCACGGGCGTCCGGACGGCACTGGGCTCGAACCAGGGCCGCACCAGGATCGAAGGGATCAGCGGGAAGCTCGTCATCGGCGAGACCTACCCCACCCCCACTCTCGCCTTCGCGTACCGCACCGACACCCGCACGACCACGCTGCTGCCCGCGGCCGGCGGCCTCGTCTCCGTCGCGAACGGCGCCGACCGGAGGGGCTTCGTCACCGGGACCGCGGCGACCACCACCGACCCCGACACCGTCAACTCCACCTATCACGCCGTCCTGTGGACCCCGCACACCGGCTGACCGGCCGAGGCGGCTGAACCGGGCGTCCCCGCGCGTGCCGCTCCTCAGGATTCCTGATCGATGGCGGGCACCGGGTGCTCCGTTGCGGTGAGATGCCATTTATGTCCCGGCAAAGTCGGCGTGTTGGGGCGGTTTTCGAGGTGAATGTGTGGGCTTGATCCTCGGGTCTGTGCCGCAACCGGTGCGGTGCTCACTCGACAAGGAGATTTTGATGTCGCGTTTCGCCAAGGCCACCACGGTGGTCGCGGTCATGGGGTCCGCTCTGTTCGCCGGTGCGGGCATGGCCGCCGCCGACGCGGGTGCGCAGGCAGCAGCCATCGGTTCGCCCGGCGTCCTGTCCGGCAACGTGCTGCAGGTTCCCGTGCACATCCCGATCAACCTCTGCGGCAACTCCGTGAACGTGATCGGCCTGCTGAACCCGGCGTTCGGCAACACCTGCGTGAACGGCTCCGGTCACGACAAGTCCGGCGATGACGGGCGCAACAACGACCACGGTCGCCCGCACGGCTCGCACGGCCCGCAGGCCGGCCAGGAGACCCACGGCCAGCACAGCGAGCACGGCCAGCAGACCGGCCACCAGAGCCACAACCAGCACGGCGACAAGGACGACTGCGAGCACTGATTCGCGGCGTGTCCGACGGTGTGCCGGACCTTCCCGTACAAGGTCCGGCACGCCGCGCGGCACCCTTCGATCCGTGAACGTCGACGGGCCCGGCGGCACGCCCGCCGGGCCCGTCGGCCCTGGGGCCGGTCAGTCCAGCGCGGCCAGCAGTTCGCGCTCGCGTTCGCTGCTCAACCCCGCGCGGCGGGGCCGGTCCAGGCCCTGCTCCCGCTCCCAGCGCAGGATGTCCGCCAGCAGTTCGGCCCGGGGCCGGTGCCGCAGGCCGGCCGCGCCCGCCGCGTCGCCGTTGCGGTCGCTGAAGCCGATCCAGTCCGGGTCCGCCATCCACATCGCGAGCGACTCGGGGCCCATGAACTCGCCCACCTCCTGGGCGAGCAGCCACTCCCGGCCGGCCTCCACGAGCCGTCCGGTGTGGCCGCCGATCTCCCGCGACATCGCGAGCCACTGCCCGAAGGGCACGACCGGCCCGACCGCGTTGTAGGTCCCCGTCGTCCCGTTCTCCGCGCAGAGGACCAGCCACGCCGCGAGGTCCCGGGCATCGACCGCCTGGGTCGGCACGTCGAGGGAGTCGGGCACGAGCAGCGGCGCCAGCGGCTCGCGGGCCGACCGCGCGACCCAGTACCCGGTGCGGCCGGTGTGGTCGCCCGGGCCGCCGATCAGCCCCGCGCGGGCGATGAGCAGCCGGTCCGCCACCACGGCCGTCGAGGCCTGCTCGCACGCCACCTTGGCCTGCCCGTACTCCTCGCGCTCGACCTCGTCCCCCTCCGCCGCCGGGAGCAGTTCGGCGGACTCGTCCGCGTCCGGCTGCCCGTGCGTCGCGTACGCGCTGACCGACGACACGTACGTCCAGTGACCAGCGCGTTCGGCGAGTGCCGCCAGCGCCGCGCGGACGAAGCCGGGCTGCCACGACACCTCGAACACGGCGTCCCAGTCCTGGTCCGCCAGACTCTCGTAGGCCGACGCGTCGCGCCGGTCCGCGGTGACCAGGGTCGCGCCCTCGGCCACTTCGCCGCTCTCCCCGCGGGCCAGGCACGTCACCCGGTGCCCGCGCTCCAGTGCCTGTCGCGAGACCTCGCGACCCAGCCATGCCGTCCCGCCCAACACCAAGATTTTCATCGGGCCACTCAAACACCGGCCGCCGGCCCGCGCGACCGGACTTCGCCGACAGCGCAGAGGTTCACCGAGAGCGAAGCGCTCCGTCCGTCCCGTTGCGGCGTTCCGGTGAAGACCAAGGCCCCTGCGGGGTCGCGAGGGTGACACGCGCCGGAATCCCCGCACGACAACTACCCATAGGGGAGGCTTATCCCGTTCGTCCCCCGCCTGGGGGGTCGTGGCTGTCGGCTTCAGGCGGTACCGACCCGGTACCTGCCCGCTCCGGCAACCTGTCGAGAGGACCGCGGATGTCTGTGTTCAAGCGCCGGATCGCCGCCGGAGTCAGTGCCGTCGCCCTCATCGGGGGCGGGTTGCTCACGCTGGCTCCCGTCGCCGACGCGGCGGCCGGCGCACCGGTGGTGTGCGACACGGGCAGCGCCATGAGCAAGAAGACCGCGCACAACGGGAACATGATCATCGAGCTGCGTTACAACGCGGCCAGCCGGTGCGCCTGGGGCCGGATCAGCAGGGCGCAGGTGAAGAACCAGGTATGGGTGGACCGCTCGTCCAACGGCGGTTCGACGTGGACGGGTCCGATGGGGATGAAGCACCTGGAGTCCGGCACGGGCACGTACACGACCGCCTTCAACGACGCCGGCTACGTCATGCGGGCCTGCGGCTACAACGGCAGGACCGTCTGCACCGGCTGGTACTGACGGGCTCGCGTGCCGGTCCGCGCCCCCGCGTGGACCAGCACGTGTCAGCGACCCGCGGGGTGCTCCGCGGCCGCCCCGTCGAGGAGTTCCCGGTCCCGGCCGGCCCGGGAGCGGTCCTCGTCGGAGGCGTCGGTGATGTCGAGGAAGACATGGTCGGCGGTGGGCCACCTCTCCCGCATCTCGCCCTTGATCCGGCCGGAGATCTCCTCGACCTCCTCACTGTCCAGCCCGCCCACCAGGTCCACCCGTGCGGCGACCAGCGTGGAGTCCATCCCCAGCCGCATCGTCAGCAGCGAGGTGACGGCGTCGACCTCGGGCTGCTCGGCCAGGAAAGCCCGTATCCGCAGTTGCATCCCCGGATCGACGGCCTCGCCGATCAGCTGTCCGCGGGCGTCCTTGCCGAGCCGGTAGGCGACGTAGATGAGCAGGACGCCGATGGCCAGCGACGCGCCGGCCTCCCACTGCACCTGCCCGGTGACCATGTGCAGCGCCATGCCGGCGATGGCCAGCAGCACACCGATCACCGCTGTGCCGTCTTCGGCCAGCACGGTCCGCAGGGCCGGATCCTCGGCCAGCCGGATCTGCTGGAGCAGGCCGCGTCCCGCCTCGCGGGCCTGCCCGCGCAGCTGGAGCAGCGCCTTCGCCAGCGACGCCGCCTCGGCGAGCAGCGCGACGACCAGGACACCCAGCCCCACCAGATAGCCGGAATGGCTCTCCTCGCCGCTCGACCGCAGCGCTTCGACGCCCTGGAAGACCGAGAAGCAGCCGCCCATCGTGAAGATTCCCACCGCGGCGAGCAGCGACCAGAAGAACCGGTCCTTGCCGTAGCCGAAGGGGTGCTCGTTGTCCGGCGCACGCTTGCTGCGCTTGAGGGAGGCGAGCAGGAACACCTCGTTCAGGCTGTCCGCCACGGAGTGGGCGGCCTCGGACAGCAGGGCGGGGGATCCGGCGAAGAGTCCACCGACCGCCTTGGCGACGGCGATGACCAGATTGGCACCGAGCGCCATGAGAATCGTGACCCTGGTCTTGCCGTCCTCCCCGGACGAGCCACCCACGACCGCCTTGCCGGACTGCTCTGTCATCAGCGGACTGTCCTCCCGATCGCTCCTGTCGGCTTCGCCTACCCCTGCCGGACACCCGCACACCCGGCCCGGTGCCGCGCCGTCACGCCTCGGCGATCGGCCCGCGGGCGGCAGGTCAGCGCGGTCCGAGCCAGGTGCGCAGCGCCCACCACCAGTGGAGCGTGTCCAGGACGGCCGTCCGGCCCTGCGTGGTGAGCGCCTCCAGTGAGGTGCCGACGGTCTCCTCGAACCGCGTGAGCCGGTAGCGGATGGTGTTCGGGTGGACGTGCAGGGCCGTCGCGGTGCGGTCGAACCGCTGCCCGTGATCGAGGTAGGCGAGCACGGTGGCCGCGAGTTGCCGGTGGAAGGGATCAGCGGGGTCGAGCGCGCCGAGGAGCGTGCGGCTCAGCAGGTCCGCCATCGCGGGCCGGGTGGACAGTGCGCTCTGCCCGGCGAGGTCGGTGACGTGGTGCGGCCCGCGCAGCCCGAGCTCTTCGGCGGAGCCGAGAGCGTCCAGGCAGAGTGCGTACAGCGCACGGATCCGGTGCAGGGGGGCTGCGGGCGCGACCACCACCAGCGCCTGGACGTCGAGCGGTCCGGGCGGCGGGAGCCGGGTGGTGATCCCGGTCAACTTGCCGTCGACCAGGCCGAAGAGACCGGAGTTGCCGGCGAGCTGCCGCTCCAGGGCGCGGGCGCGTACGGGGTCGGTGACGTCCGACACGACGCAGTGGTACTGCCCCTGCGGTTGCAGCCCCGTGTCGGCCAGTTCGTCGGCGGACAGCGTGCGGGCGTCACCGAGCAGGAGTCGGCGCAACACCTGTGTGCGGACGTCGCGCGCCGTGCGCGCCAGCTCCAACTCGGCCTCGTGGTAGCCGGTGATGACGTGGATCTCCAGCGCGCCGGTGTAGCGGTCCGACTGCAGCAGGACCTCCAGCATGACCTCCGCGGGCACGCCCGCGGCCCGGGCCCGTTCCGTGGCGATCTGCACCGCACGGTTGCGGCCCGCCTGGACTCCGCGCAGCAGGGCGGTGATGGGCACGCCCTGCGCGGCCCGGTCGGCACCCAGCAGGACGGCCGCCTCGAAGTCCGGTTCGACGTCGGGCGCGGGTTCACCCGCTTCCCCGGGCCGGACGAACGCGGCCAGCCCGGCAGCGAGCATCACCTCGACGTGCCGCCGGTTCTCCGCGGGCGGCAGCCTGGCCACCTCGACGGAATCGGCACGCGCCGCCGCGACGACCTCGTCGACGACGGCCGGGTCGGCGGCCATGGCCCGGAACACCGCGGTGAGCGCGCTACGACCCGCTTCAGCCACCACGTTCTACCGCCTTCGCCCGGTGTCCAGGGCTGGTTGGGGCCGAGTCACAACCGAAGGGCACGTCCTTGGGGACCGGTGCCTATCGGTGGTGCGAGCGGCCTTGGTTTCCTGTGGACTACCGAAAAGTAACACCGGCGTGCCGTGCGGGAGACCCCCGTCGCCCGCACGGCGCCGCCCCGTATCCGTCCGAGCCGCGGTGCACTTCCGGTCGGCGGGCCCCCGTTCGACGCCATCGACTCCGGAGTCTCCATGAACGCATTCAAGCGCCCGAGGACCTCTCTCGTCCTGCTCGCCGCGACCCTGGCCCTCACCGCCGTGTGCACCGCCCCGGCCGGCGCCGAGCAGCCCCGGGCCGCCGACCCCCTCCGGGAGGTGCTGTTCGTCGGGAACAACTGGGACGGCACGGCCGACGTGGTCCGCTCCACCGGCACCTTCGCGAAGGTCGGGCACGTCAATGTGATCCCCGACAAGGCGCAGCGGCTCACCGAGATCTACCTCAACCCGATCCGGCTGGCCATCTACCTCGCCATCCAGCAGGGCCCCGGCGAGGGCCACGACCAGTACGTCGACGACATGTACACCACGCCGGACGGACGTTCCGTGGTCGTCTCCCGCCCGAGTTTCGGTGATGTGGTCTCGCTCGACCTCGCGACGGGCAAGGTCAACTGGCGCTATCCGGTGTCGGGTTACCGCTCCGACCACATGGCGCTGTCCCCCGACGGCCGGCGCGTCGTGGTCTCCGCCTCCCTGGCGAACGCGGCCTATGTGATCGACATCGAGACCGGCCGGCAGCTCGGCTCCTTCCCGACGGGCGCCAAGCCGCACGAGAACGTCTTCACCCATGACGGCAGATACCTGTGGAACATGTCGATCGGCGAGGTCCAGACGAACCTCGACGACCCGCTGTGGGACTGGACCAAGGGCGACCGGCACATCACCGTCGTCGACGGCGCCACCTACCAGCCGGTCCGGACCATCGACATGCGGGCCCGCCTCAACGCGTTCGGCCGCTCGGACCTCTCCAACGCCGTGCGGCCGGTGGCGTTCTCCCCGGACTGGTCGAAGCTGTACTTCCAGGTGTCGTTCTTCAACGGCTTCGTCGAGTACTCCGTCGCCACGGACAAGATCACCCGTGTCAAGACCCTGCCGGTGAACCCGGCCACGAATCCGGACCGGACCACCTGGCCCAACGACTCGCGCGACCACGGGCTGTCGATGAGTCCGGACGGTGCCAAACTGTGCGTCGCCGGCACCGTGGACGACTACGCCACGGTCGTCGACCGGGCCACCTTGCAGGAGGGTCCGCTCGTCCCGGCGTCGAAACCGTACTGGGCCACGCTGAGCGGGGACGGCAAGTCCTGCGTCATCTCCGAGAGCGGAGCGAACCAGATCACCGCGATCGACTTCGCCACCGGACAGAAGATCCTCTCCGTCCCCGTCGGCTACCACCCCCAGCGGGTCCGCCTCGGCCACGTGGCCGCCGACTGGACCGGACCGGCCGCCGGCTGACGATCCTCGCCCCGCGGCACTACCGCGGGGCGAGGTTGCCGACGAGGGTCAGGAACAGGTGCAGGTTCGCGATATCGCTGAGCGCGTCGTCGGACCACGGGCTGGACGCGCCGGCCCTCATGACGCGCACCCTGCCCGCGGCGACACGGCACTCCTGGAGGTCGGACCAGGGCAGCTCGCCCTTGCCGCGGGTGTGCAGGCCCGTGCTGGAGAGCGTGTGGGGGCCGAAGTTCACCGTCCGGCCCTCGATGACCGCCTCCAGGGACGTCTGGCCCTGGGCCCGCACCACCGCGTGCTGCATCCACGGTCCCCAAGTCTGGGGGTTGTCGTAGAACTCCGTGATCGTCGCGCTCGTGATGCCCGGGCCCACCACGGAGTAGCGATAGGTGGTGGGGCCGGGCACCCCGTTGACGAACGTCTGGGTGATGTCCTGGAAGAGGCGGACGGACTCCCAGCGCAGGACGGTGGCACCGGCGCCGAACTGCGGGTGCACGATCAGTCCGTGCTCGAACAGGAACAGGCGCTTCGCGGCCTGCTTCCGGCTGAAGTTCGGCAGTCGGCGCAGCCACCAGTAATACAGCAGGCCCGGCAGGACGAGCATCGCCAGAAGGTGGACGGTCAGGAAGATGTGCAGGGCCACGAGGACCCTGCCGATCGGCTTGGGGGCGAACTCGGCCTGCAGAGCGCCGAGCTGGTGCCGGGCCGCCAGTTCACCGGCCTCGGCCGGCAGCCGCTTCGGCGGTGTCACGGGCGCTGTCCTCGATCGGTCGGGGATCATCGCGGGACCCGCGCGATCAGTTCCGCCAGCAGCCGCGTACGGGGAACGATCCGATCGACCACGACGTGTTCGGAATCCGCGTGGGCTCCGCTGCCGACGCCGCCCAGGCCGTCCAGCGTGGGGCAGCCGACGCCCGCGGTGAAGTTGCCGTCCGAGGCACCGCCGACCGCGATCCCCCGCAGCGGCTCCTCACCGAGTTCCGCGGCGATGCCGGCGGCGAGCACGAACAGTTCGGCGGACGACTCCGGTTCCATGGGCGGTCGTCGGCTGCCGCCCAGCACCTCCAGCCGCGCCCCCGGCGTCCGGGCGGTCAACCCGCGCAGCAGAGCGTCCGTCCGGTCCTGCGCCGCCCGACTGGGCACCCGCACGTCCACCGATATCCGCGCGAGCGCGGGCACCGTGTTCACCGTGCTGCCTGCCACCAGGAGGGTGGGCGTGATGGTCACGGCTCCCATGGCGGATCCGGCGCTGTCCGGGTTCACGCCGTCCGCGGTGCCAACAGCTGCCGCGAGGCCGGCGACGGCCAGGACCTGATGAGCCGCCTCGACCGCGGCGTTGACCCCCTTCTCCGGCTCCAGCCCGGCATGCGCGGCCTTGCCGTGCACCACCACCTCGTAGCGCGACGTGCCCTTGCGGGCGGTCTTCAACGCGCCCTGTCCGTTCGCGGAGGCCTCCAGTACGAAGGCGGCCGCGCAACCGCGCGCGGAGTGCTCGATCAACGCCTGGGACGTCGGCGAGCCCACCTCCTCGTCCCCGTTGACCAGCACGCACACACCGTCCAGGGACGGCAGCGACGCCAACGCGTGGAACATCTGCACCAGCCCCGCCTTCATGTCCAGGACCCCCGGACCGCGGGCCACCCCGTCCGCCACCGACCACGGGTGGCTGCGCAGTGACCCCGTCGGCCACACCGTGTCGTGGTGCCCCACCAGCAGCACCCGCGGCGTGCCGAACACCCACCGCAGGTGCGTCACTTCCTCGATCACGATCCTCTCCGGCGCGGCGCCCAGCAGCCTGGCGCCCAGGTCGCCGACCACGTCGGCGCTGCGGGCCAGCGCCTCGTGATCGGCGGAGAAGGACTCGCAGAGCACGAGTTCCTCCAGGTCGGCCAGCATCGCCGCCAACTCGACGGGCGCTCCCGCGGTCACCGGCCCGGCTCCATCTCAACTCGCGGTACCACCAGCACGCTGCCTCCTCGAATGTGAACGCGGGGGCGGCGGTATCACCGCGCGCCGGTCCGACCGGCGCGACCGCGGCCCCGGATGTGACGCTAGGACCGGAGCAGGCATTCCACCAGCGACTAGAATGCATCGCAGCCATGACTGGGGGGAATGTGTTCGAGATCGACGCACTGCGTCTGCTCGTCGCCGTCGCCGACACGGGGTCGTTCACCCGGGCCGCGGCCCGGCTCGACTACACCCAGTCCGCCGTCTCCCGCCGGATCGCCTCCCTCGAACAGCGGTCAGGCGGCCCGCTGTTCGAACGACTCCCCCGCGGCGTACGCCTGAACCCGGCAGGCCATGCCCTGCACCATCACGCCGTGGAGGTGCTCGAGCGCCTGGCCCGGGCGGCCCAGGAGGTCGCCGCCATCCACGCGGGACAGGGCGGAACGCTGCGCGTCGGCGCGTTCGCGACTGCGAACATCTCGCTGGTGCCCGCCGCCCTGCGGGCGTTCCAGCGGTCGCGGCCGGACATCGACGTCATCGCCGTCGAGGGCCGCAGCAACACCCTGACGCAACGCCTCGCCGACGGCGCCCTGGACCTTGCGGTGATCAGTGACTACCCGTCCGGTCTCCCGACGGCCGAGGGCGTCACGACGACCGAACTGCTGCGGGACGAGCTGCGCGTCCTCCTGCCCCGCGAGCACCCGCTGGCCGCGGCCGCGACGGTCGACCTGCGCGACCTGCGCGACGAGGCATGGATCCAGGACTCCCCCGCGGGCCGCCCGGCCATCCTCGACGACGCCTGCGGCCGGGCGGGCTTCACTCCCAGGAAGCTCATCAGGATCGCGGAATGGACCGGGAAGTTCGGCTACGTCGCCGCCGGCCTGGGGGTCGCGCTGGTTCCCGCCCTGGCCGCCCGGGCCGTGCCGGCCGAACTCGTGCTGCGCCCGCTCGACAACCCCCTCCCCCACCGCACCCTGCACACCGCGCTGCCCACCGCACCCCTGCCCGCGGCCCTGATCCTGCGAGACCGGCTGCACGCGATCGCCGACGGCACCACCACCCGCTGACAGCCCCGGCGACCGGACGCCGCGGGCCCCGCGTCAGCGAGCGGCGCGCTGGGTGACCCGGCCCTGAGCGTCCGCGAGCAGGAAGGCGGACCGGTGCGCGTCCGACACGGTCACGCGGATGAGCGGGGCCTTGGTCCCCGGGTCGTGGCCGACGGCGATGCGCCAGGTGCCGGTGTCACCGATACCGGACGTGGCGCGCGCTTCACGCACCAGGCCGGGGAGCCGTTCGTACGGCAGGGTGCGCAGATCGATCGACGGGTTCGAGGCGCTCGCGTCCCGCGGGCCGATGCCGCGGGCCGACATCCGGTGCTCCTCGATGGTGAACTCGACGGCCGTCGGTGAGTGTGCCGCGATCATCGCGGCGGCGGTCCGGCGCATCTGCCCGTCCAGCAGCATCGACTCCGACGTCTCCGTGGTCGTCGCGCTCAGCGAGAAACTGCTCGTCGAGGGCGAGGAGGCTCCCGTGCCTCCGGCCCGCACCCCGCCCTCGTCGTCGAACAGTTCCGCGCGGAAGAGCAGAACGACGACCGCCGCGCCGACGAGCAGTCCCGCGACGCCGATCAGGCAGCACGAGCCCCACGTGTTCGGATCCGTCACCACAGCGGACTCCGGGGCGGAGTCCAGCCGCGCTTCGGCCGCCCTGGCGGCCCACTCCGGATCGGGCTCGGTGATGATCCTGGTGGCCCACGGCTCGTCGGCGGGATACTCGACCACCACGATGCCGCGGGGCCGGTAGTCGGGGACGTCGACCAGGTTGATCGGCTGGGAGAACTCCACCCGGTAGGCCGCACGGTCGTCGGGCGCCACCGTCAGGACGAATCTGATCGGAACGTCCGCCGACTCACCGCTGGTGGCCCGCCGGCTCTCGATCATGGCGAGGGCCCGATGCTTTTCCCGCCGTGGCGTCCGCGCGCGTTTCCGTCGCGCCGCGAGCGTCATCACCACGAGCGTGAGCGCGAAAAGGCCGCCGCCGGCGCACCACAGGGCTACGTCCCGGATCACGATTCCGACGACGACGCACGCCGCGGCGGCACCGGCCATTGCGGCGGCCAGGAATCCACGGGCCAGGACGGCCGGGCCCGCACGACGGGGACCGGGGGTTTCAGTGATGGTCACGGGGCGATTGTCCCGTTAACAGGCCTTCACCGAAAGATCTTTGAGTAAACCGCCGGTGGAACAGCCGGAGTCCTCACGAATGAGTTCGGCATTCATGTCCGGGACACCGGACCTTTCGTCCGGAGGACTTCTGCGGTCGGCATGACCCTCGTAGAGTGCCCCATTCCGGCAAGAAATCCGGGTGAGGATTCTCACCCCAAATGTATTGCTATGGAGTTGATGTGCGCAGCATGCTGTCGTCGACGATGAGCCCCGGGGAAGCGGCGGACCCCCGTCCGCCGCGCAGGGGCAGAATCCGCCGGTCCGCGATCGCGAGTGTCCTCAGCGCGGCGGCTCTCGTGATGGTGCTCCCGACCGACGCGAGCGCCTCCGTCCTCGCGCCGCTGCCCCAGAACGCCGACGGGCTCGAGCAGACCTTCTCCCCGGCCTTCGACTACGACGGGGACGGCTGCTACGCGACCGCCGCCATCGGCGCCGACGGCACCCTCAACCCCGGCCTGAAGCCCGGCGGGGACGTCAACGGGCACTGCCACGACTACCCGCAGCTGGCGAACGCCAACACGTACTCGCGCGAGAAGTGCAACAACGGCTGGTGCGCGGTGGTGTACGCGGGCTACTTCGAGAAGGACCAGGCCACCCTCGGGCCCGCGGCCATCGGGCACCGGCACGACTGGGAACACGTCGTGGTCTGGATCAACGACAACCAGGTCCAGTACGTCTCCACCTCGCAGCACAGCGGATGGAAGGCGTACCCCCGGTCGGCGGTGCGCTTCGACGGGTCCCACCCGAAGGTCGTCTACCACAAGGACGGCGCCTCGACGCACTTCTTCCGCCTCGCGAACTCCAACGACGAACCGCCGGAGAACGTCACCGGTAGCTGGTCCTATCCGCGCCTGGTCGGCTGGAACGGGTACCCGGCAGGTTTGCGCGACAAGCTCATGAACGCGGACTTCGGCTCGGCCACGATCAAGATTTCGGACAGCACCTTCAACGACGCCCTCAACAACTCCAAGCCCGCCGGGATCCCGTTCGACCCCTACGCCTGACATCAACTCAGCACCGTGGGGCCCCCGTTGCGCACGTTCTCGAATGCACACGCGAAGTGCGAGTGTTCGACTCAATACGGTTGATTCTCGGCCAGATTCCCCAGGCGCGGTAGCCGTGCGTAGATCGCTCGCGTACGTTCAGTTCTCGTTGCACATGGCCAGCAGCGACAGCGGAGGTTCGGCCGTCGTCCCGTGGGGGGAACGGCGGCCGGGCTTCCGGCTCGACCCCCGCACCCACCCCAGCCCCTCGCTTGCGGTGCCGGCGACCTCATGTTTTAGTAAATGAACGTGCATTTACTCGCTTCAGGGAGTCGTGGTGACAGGACGTCCTCGGGGAGTGCATGACTCGGCGATCCTGCGGACGACGGCGGAGGTGATCGGCCGCGTCGGTCCCTCGCGGCTGACCTTGGCGGTGGTGGCCCGCGAGGTGGGGATGGTTCCCGCCACCCTCGTGCAGCGGTTCGGATCCAAGCGCGGCCTGCTCCTGGCGCTGGCCGAGCAGTCGGCGAAGGACGCGGACGCGCTGTTCGGGCGCGCGCGACCGGCACACGAGTCGCCCCTGCAGGCGCTCGTGACGCTGACAGTGGAGTCGATGGCTCCCATGTCCTCCCCCGAGGCGTACGCCAACCACCTGGCCTTCCTGTGCGTCGATCTGACCGACCCGCCGTTCCACCAGCACGCCCTGGCCGTGCAGCAGGTCCAACGGCGAGCCGTGGAGAGCCTGCTGGCGGAAGCGGTGTCCACCGGCGCGCTCCGCGCCGGAACCGATGTCGCCGCGCTGACGCGGTCCGTGCAGGCGGCTGCCGCGGGCACAGGTCTGATGTGGGCCCTCGACCGCCAGGGCACCCTGGCGGAGCGGCTCGAGCAGGGGATCGAGACCGCGCTCTCCTCCCACCTCCCACCCCACGACCGGCCGGCCCAGGAGAAACCGTGAGCAACGAGGACACCCGGCCACTGACCGGAAGAGTGGCCCTGGTCGCCGGAGGCACCAGGGGCGGCGGACGGGGTACCGCCGTCGCCCTCGGCGCCGCGGGGGCAACGGTGTACGTCACCGGTCGCAGCACTGCCGCCGGACGCTCCGACCTGGACCGGTCCGAGACCATCGAGGCCACCGCGCAGGCGGTCACCGCCGCCGGAGGGCTGGGAATCCCCGTGCGCACCGACCACAGCCGCCCGGACGAGGTCCGCGCCCTGGTCGAACGCGTCGCCACGGAACAGGACGGCCGGCTGGACATCCTGGTCAACTCCGTGTGGGGCGGCGATCCGCTCACCGACTGGGAGCACCCGCTGTGGGAGCAGAACCTGGACACCGGGATCCGGCTGCTGCGGCAGGCGGTCGAGACCCATGTGATCACCAGCCGCTTCGCGCTTCCGCTGATGATCGCCCGTGAGCGCGGTCTGGTCGTCGAGGTGACCGACGGCAACACCGCCCGCTACCGCGGATCGTTCTTCTACGACCTCGCGAAGGCCTCCGTGATCCGCCTCGCCGTCGCGCAGGCGGCCGAACTGCGACCGCACGGCGTCGCCGCCGTCGCGATCACGCCGGGCTTCCTGCGGTCGGAGGCGCTGCTGGAGCACTTCGGCGTCACCGAGGACAACTGGCGGGACGGCGTGGCCAAGGACCCGAACTTCGCGCACTCCGAGACTCCGGCCTACCTGGGACGGGCGATCGCCGCGCTGGCGGCCGACCCCGACGTCATGGCCAAGAGCGGTCGGGCACTGGCCACCTGGGGCCTGTACGAGGAGTACGGATTCACCGACGCGGACGGCACACAGCCGGACTTCGCCGCCCACTGGGCCGCCTCCCTGGAGGAGGAGTACGGGCCGCTCGGAGAGCCGCTCTGACGTTTACTCAGCAGCGAATTGTTCATGGATATGAACAGAACGTAGTGACCTGAACCGGAGCGAAGAACTCCGCGCGCGGACAGGACCGTTGACGCTGCCATGGAGTCATGCTATTCAGATCTGGCGCACCGTTGGACTAGACCTAGTTCACATCCATGAACACCGCGCTGGAAGGCCCCCCACATGAAATCTCGTTCCAGAATCCTCGTCCTGGCTACCGCCGCCGGCATAGCCGGCACGATCGGCCTGCTGGGCACCACCGCCGAGGCGACGTCCCCCTCCGTCGCGCCCGGTGGCAACTTCAACCTGTCCGTATGGCAGTTGCAGGAGCCGGTCGGCTCCCCCGGCTCGCCCACCACGATCTCCTCGTCCCGGCTCCAGGGCGCGAACGGGTTCCAGGACTCGTACTTCTACACCGACACCCGCGACGGAGCGATGACCTTCTGGGCACCGGAGAAGGGCGTCACCACGCCCAACTCGAACTACGCCCGCTCGGAACTCCGCGAGATGAACTCCAACGGCAGTTCGGCGAACTGGTCACTCGGCGGAGCCCACAAGCTCAACGCGACCCTGCGGGTGGTGTCCGTGACGAAGAACGTCTGCGTCGGACAGATCCACCTCGGCACGGGCGGTTCCTCCACGAAGCCGCTGATCGAGCTCTACTACCGCGCGAACGGCGACATCGTCGCGGGCCTCGAGAACTCGCCCGCCGGCGGCCAGACGACGCACACCGTCGGCCACGTCGCGGTCGGCAAGACGTGGAGCTACACGATCGCCGTCTCAGGCGGTCACACGATCGACCTGACGGTCAACGGCAGCACGACGCACTACACGATCCCGTCGTCCTTCAACCCCTACAAGCAGTACTTCAAGGCCGGCTCGTACAACCAGTCGTCCTCCAGCAGCACGACCCAGGGCGCACGCGTCGCCTTCTACGGGCTGACCGTCTCCCACAGCTGAGCGGCTCCTCGGCCCGGCACGTGAAAGGCCCGGCGCACCGGTGCGCCGGGCCTTTCACGTGCTGCGGCGCGAAGTCCCGTCCGCGTGCGTCCCTCAGCCCAGGAACGCCGCGACGGTCGTCACGAACGCCCGCGGGTCGTCGAGCCACGGGAAGTGGCCCGATCCCGGCTGAACGACGAGTTCGGCGTCCGGGAACAGCGCGGCGACTTCGGTGCCCGCGGCACGTCCTCGCGGAGCCGCGCAGTCTCGCGCCGGGTCTCCCCGGTGATCGCGACGCCGACGGCAGCGGGGCGCCGTCGCCGAACACGTGGTAGGCGAGGTCGTTACCGTCCTGCGCGGAAAAACGGGGCAACATCCGCTCCAGGTCAATCGCGGGTGGGGTCGACAGGCCGTGCGGGCGGGGCGGTGAACGTCACGTCCGCGGCGTGCGCGATGACCTCGGCCCCGCTGCCGAGGGCCCACTCGGCGACCCGTGAGACCGTGGCGGCGGGAATCCCCTCGCTGATCCCGGGTGCCGCCGGGATGTCCTGCGTCGCGTGCGCGTCGTGCGGCAGGACCACCCGGTATCCCCGCGCCAGGGCGGTTCGGGCCGTCGCCTGGACACACATCTCGGACATCACCCCGCAGACGGCGAGGGCGCGCACCCCCGCGTCGGCCAGCAGGACGCCCAGCGACGTCCCGTCGAAGCCGTCGTCCTTCGGCTTGCGGATCACGACCTCCGCCGGGCCGGCCTCAATGGGGTGGTGCAGCTCCCAGCCGGGCGTGTGCGGCTCGTCCTCCGCTCCGTCCGCTCCGTCGTTCTGCAGATGGACGATGAGCGCACCGTCCTTGCGGGCCCGCGCGATCAGATCCGTCGTCCGCTCCACGAGACGTTCCGCCGCCGGCACCGCCCCTTCCCCGGAGACGAAGGCCGACTGGAGGTCCACGACGATCAGGCTCTCCACGGGCAGCACGCTATTGACCATGGCGCCCATCATGACCTGGGCCGTCACACACCTCCACCGAATTACGGCATCAGGGCTTCGCAACGGTCATCCCGCCAGCCTAGGGCTGGTGTCGGCACCAGCGGTGTCGTATGCGGCCAGCGGAAAACCCTGTGCGCACCACGTATCCGGTTGACAAGGTGGGATCATGACGTCTCAGCACGACCCCGGCCCCGGCTCCGCCACCCCGCCCCACGAACCGGAGTTGACCGGCCCGGAGTGGACCACCACGCCCGTCACGGCTGATCTGCTGCGCGGCGCGCTCGACCTGGAGCACACCGAGCGCGGGCTGCTGCCGCACCGGCTGCCCGCGTGGGCCCGCGCCCAGTGCGCCGACGAGCAGCTGGCCTCGGTGGAGGCCCAGCCGTCCGGAGTACGGCTGGTCTTCCGCACCCGGGCCACGGCGGTCGAGCTGGACACCCTCCGGACGAAGACGACGTATGAGGGCGCCCCGCCCCGTCCGGACGGCGTGTACGACCTGCTCGTCGACGGCCGGCTCACCGCGCAGGCCAGGGGGGCGGGCGGCGACACGGTGGTGGTGGACCTGACCACCGGATCGAAGGAGGAGCGGCCGGGGCCGGTCGGCACCGTCCGGTTCCCCGGTCTGCCCGACCGGATGAAGAACGTCGAGATCTGGCTGCCCCACAACGAGCAGACCCGACTGGTGGAGCTGCGCACCGACGCCCCCGTGGAGGCCGTGCCGGACGACGGCCGCAGGGTGTGGCTGCACCACGGCAGTTCGATCAGCCACGGCTCCGACGCCGCGAGCCCCACCACGATCTGGCCGGCAGTCGCCGCCTCCCTCGGCGGCGCGGAACTGATCAACCTCGGTCTGGGCGGCAGCGCGATGCTCGACCCGTCCACCGCGCGCGCGATGCGGGACACCCCTGCGGACCTCATCAGCGTCAAGATCGGCATCAACCTGGTCAACGGCGACGTGATGCGGCTGCGCGCCTTCACCCCGGCGGTGCACGGCTTCCTCGACACCATCCGCGAGGGACATCCCACCCTTCCGCTGCTCGTCGTCTCACCCATCCTGTGCCCCATGCACGAGGACACCCCGGGCCCCACCGCACCCGACCTCAGTGACCTCGGGGAAGGGAAGATCCGGTTCGTGGCCACGGGTGACCCGGCGGAACGGGCCCTCGGGAAGCTGACGCTCAACGTCGTCCGGGAGGAACTGGCCCGCATCGTCAAGCAGCGGGCGACCGACGATCCGAACCTGTACTACCTCGACGGCCGCGACCTCTACGGCGACGCGGACTTCGCCGAGCTGCCGCTGCCCGACCAACTGCACCCGGACGCGCCCGCCCACCGCCGCATCGGCGAACGCTTCGCGGCGCTGGCCTTCGGGACCGGCCGGCCGTTCGCGGACGGGCGGGCCTGAGTCACCCGCACAGCACCGCCACGCCCACGGGAGACCACCGGGCGACGCCGGTGGCCGTGCGAAGATCCCTGAACCGCTCACGACCGCCGAGGAGGACGAGAATGTTCGCGATATCGCTGGGTGACGGAGCCGAACTGCGGCCGCTGGAACCCTGGCATGCCGAGGAGTTCCTCGCCCACATGGACCGCGGCCGCGAATACGTCGGCCAGCACGTCGGGCTGCCCGACGCCACCGCCGACCTCGACTCGACGCGGAACTGGCTCCAGTCCTACGCCGACAAGACCGCCGCCGACGCCGGACGGTTGTACGGCATCTGGCTCGACGGGCTCCTCGTCGGCGGTGTCCTGTTCCGGGTCTTCGACGCGAAGGCCGAGACCTGCGAGGCGGGCTGCTGGCTGGAGCCGGCCGCCGCGGGGCGCGGTCTGGTCACCCGCGCGGCGCGCGTCATCATCGACTGGGCGATCGACGTACGCGGCATCCACCGCGTGGAGTGGCTGGTGTCCTCCAAGAACACCCCGAGCATCAACGTGGCCAAGCGGCTCGGCATGAGCCGCGACGGGGTCCTGCGGGAGAGCTCCCTCTACCGGGGCGTCCGGCAGGACATCGAGGTCTGGGCGGTACTCGCCCCCGAGTGGCGTTCCGCACGCGCCGCCGAGTCGCCCCGGACCGAGCCGTAGCCCGGTGGGGGCGGTCCACCCTCCGTGATCACCGGCCTCCACGACGGTGACGGTCCGCCCCCGCCCGGATGCCGAAGCGGGCCGGGCGGGTCAGGCTGGAGAGGCGGAAGCCGACCCGCGGCCGGCCGCTCCCGGGCAAGGAGGGGACGTGCGGAACGATGCGACCGACCACTTCGTCCAGGTCCGGGGCGCGAGCGAGCACAACCTGAAGAACATCGACGTCGACGTCCCCCGGGACGCGATGGTCGCCTTCACCGGAGTCTCCGGTTCCGGCAAGTCCTCCCTGGCCTTCGGGACGCTCTACGCCGAGGCCCAGCGCCGGTACTTCGAGTCCGTCGCGCCGTACGCCCGCCGCCTGCTCCAGCAGGTCGGCGCACCGCAGGTACGGGAGATCACCGGGCTGCCACCGGCCGTGGCCCTGCAGCAGCGTCGGGGAGCCCCCAGTTCGCGGTCGACGGTCGGCACCCTGACCACGCTCTCCAACCTGCTGCGGATGCTCTACTCGCGCGCCGGTACCTACCCGCCGGAAGCTCCCCGGCTGGAAGCCGAGTCCTTCTCGCCCAATACCGCGGCCGGCGCCTGCCCGCGGTGCCACGGGCTGGGCGAGGTGCACGACGTCGCCGAGGACCTGCTCGTCCCCGACCCGTCGCTGAGCATCCGGGACGGCGCGATAGCGGCCTGGCCCGGTGCCTGGCAGGGCGCCAACCTGCGCAGCATCGTGAGCGGTCTGGGGATCGACATCGACAGGCCCTGGCGCAGACTCACGAAGAAGACCCGCGACTGGCTGCTCTACACCGACGAACAGCCTTCGGTGTACATCGAGCCCGAGCCCGAGCGGATCGACTACGGCTACTTCGGGACGTTCTGGAGTGCCCGCGCACACGTCATGCACGTCCTCGCCGACTCCAAGAGCGAGCGGATGCGCGAGCGGGCGCTGCGCTTCGTCCGGAGCGTGCCCTGCCCCGTGTGCGAGAGCAGCGGGCTGCGGCCGGAGGCGCTCGCGGTGACCGTCGCCGAGCGCTCCATCGCCGAGGTCAACGCGCTGCCGCTCACCGAGGTCGTCGCGGTGCTGGGGCCCATCGCCGCGCTGACCGACGCGGGGGCCACCACGTCGACCGCCCTGTCCGGGGAGACCACCGAGGTCGCGGTCCGGATCTGCGCCGACGTGGTCGCCCGGGTGGAGGTGCTGCTCGACCTCGGCCTGGGCTACCTCAGCCTGGGGCGCAGCTCGACGACCCTGTCGCCGGGCGAGGCACAGCGGCTGCGGATCGCCACCCAGCTGCGTTCAGGGCTGTTCGGCGTGGTCTACGTGCTCGATGAGCCGTCCGCGGGTCTGCACCCGGCCGACGCCGAACCGCTCCTGGACGTGCTCGACCGCCTGAAGGCGTCGGGCAACTCGCTGTTCGTCGTGGAGCACGACATGGATGTCGTACGACGGGCGGACTGGGTGGTCGACATCGGCCCTGGCGCGGGCGAGGGCGGCGGACGGGTCCAGTACTCCGGCCCGGTACCTGGCCTGGAACAGGTCGAGGAGTCGGCCACCAGCCAGTACCTGTTCGGCCGGGCGCGGCGGCTGGAGCACCGCCTCCGCGAGCCGCAGGGCTGGCTGCACCTGCGCGGCGTCTCCCGCCACAACCTGCGCGATGTGTCCGTCGGGATACCGCTGTGCGTGCTGACAGCGGTGACGGGGGTATCCGGCTCCGGCAAGTCGACGCTGGTCACGCAGGTCCTCGCCGAGGTCGTGCGCAACCATCTCGGCGTGGCGCCCGAGGAGGACGAGGAGGCGGATGACGAGATCGACGTGCGGGACGCGACGGGACTCGAGTCGTTCGACCGGCTGGTCCGCGTCGACCAGCGGCCCATCGGCCGCACTCCCCGGTCCAATCTGGCAACGTACACGGGGATGTTCGACGCGGTCCGCAAGCTGTACGCGGCCACGGACGAGGCGAGGGCGCGCCGGTACACCCCCGGGCGCTTCTCCTTCAACGTCCCGGAGGGGCGCTGCGAGTCCTGCCAGGGTGAAGGGTTCGTCGCGGTCGAACTGCTCTTCCTTCCCGGGACGTACGCGGCGTGCCCGGCGTGCCATGGCGCGCGGTACAACGCCGAGACGCTCGAAGTGACCTATCGGGACAGGAACATCGCGGACGTGCTGGCGATGACCGTCGACGAGGCCGCCCCGTTCCTCGCCGACGTCCCGGCCGCCTCCCGGAGCCTGGAAACCCTCCGGGAGGTGGGACTGGGGTACCTCCGGCTGGGCCAGCCGGCGACGGAACTCAGCGGTGGCGAGGCCCAGCGCATCAAACTCGCCACCGAGCTGCAGCGAGCGCGCCGCGGCCACGCCCTCTACCTGCTCGACGAGCCGACCGCGGGACTCCACCCCGCGGACATCGCACTGCTGCTGCGGCAACTGCACCGGCTCGTCGACGCCGGCAACACGGTCGTCCTGGTCGAGCACGACCTGGATGCGATCGCCACCGCCGACTGGGTCATCGACCTGGGGCCCGGCGGCGGGGACGCCGGCGGCCGGGTGGTCACGACGGGCACTCCGGCGAAGGTCGCCACATCCAGGCGCAGCGCCACGGCGCCCTATCTCGCGCGCCGGCTGGTCCGCTCCTGAGTTCACTCCACGCCCTCCCGGGTGTGGAGGGCGTCCAGAACGGCCAGCTCGTCCGCGGACAGGCGCAGGGCGCCGGCGGCCACGTTCTCCACGACGTGCTCCGGGTCCCCGGTGCCGGGGATGGCCAGCACCTGCGGACCGCGGTGCAGCGTCCACGCGATGCGGACCTGCGCCGCGGTCGCCCCGTGGGCGCGCGCCACGGCGAGCACCTCGTCGCTGTCGGCGCCGCTCGCACCGGCCGCGCGTCCCGCGCCGGCGATCGCGTAGAACGGCACGAACGCGACCCCCTGCTCGCCGCAGAGCCGTACGAAGTCGTCCTGATCGGACCGGACGCCGAGGCCGTACAGGTTCTGCACGCACACCACCGGCGCGATGGCCTGGGCCTCGACGAGGTGTTCCGGGCGCACGTTGGACAGGCCGAGGTGGCGGATGAGACCGGCGTCCCGCAGCCGGGCCAGCGCGCCGAAGCGCTCGGCGATCGAGTCCGTTCCGACGATGCGCAGGTTCACCACGTCGAGGTGGTCACGGCCGAGTTGGCGCAGGTTCTCCTCGACCTGGCCGCGCAGTTGCCCGGGGGTGGCGTGGGGCTGCCACTCCCCCGACGTGTTCCGGCTCGGTCCGACCTTGGTGGCGATGACGAGATCGTCCGGGTAGGGGGCCAGCGCCCGGTTGATCAGCTCGTTGGCGGAGCGCAGCGACGAGAAGTAGAACGCGGCGGTGTCGATGTGGTTCACCCCGAGTCCGACCGCGCGGCGCAGGACGCGGATCGCGCGGCCCCGGTCGCTGGGGGTGGCATCGGCCTCGAACGCCGCACCGTGCTGCGTCAGGCGCATCGCGCCGAAGCCGATCCGGTTGACGGTCAGGTCGCCGAGGTTCCACGTGCCCGCGGCCGGGGCGCCGGCGGTGGTGATCGCTGGTGAGGTCATGCCGGAAGGATGGCCAGGCGGATAGGGTGACGACCACTGATTAAGGCATGCCTGAATCCTTGGGGGTCGCCATGCTGGCGGTGCTGGCGTTCTCCGCAAGCGATCTGGCACAGATGCGCTTCTGCGTCTCCCCGATGTGGGAGGCGGGAACGAGCTTCAAGCTGCTCAACTCCGGCTCCGCACATCCGGTGCACCGGCCCTGGATCGAGCAGGTCCGGCCCCGGGTGGCGGCCGCCGGCCTGGACCGGGGGTGGCTCGCCGAACTGATTCCGCCGACGGGCTACGTTCCCGACTTCCTCAACCCGGCACCCGTCGGACCGGCTCCCGCGCTTGCCGAGGAGCTGGCCGGAATCCTGGCCGCACCGGCCGACCGGGTACGCCGGGAGCTCGACCGGGTCGAGCAGGACCAGGGGTTCCTCGGCCCGCGCCTGCGGGCCCTGCACGCCGATCCGCAGGCCCGCATGGTCCGGGTGGCGGAGGAGATCACGACCTACTGGGAGCTGGCGCTCGCCCCGTACTGGGCGCGGATCCGGGCGGTACTCGACGCCGATGTCTTCCACCGGGCCCGGCAGGTGGCCGAACACGGCGTGGGCCGTCTCTTCAACGATCTGCACACGTCGGTGAGTTGGGACGAGAACGCGCTGCGGCTGGCCCGCCGGCAAGGGAGCCTGTCCCGGCAGAACGCCGGGGCGGGACTGCTGCTGATCCCGTCGGCCTTCACCGGGCAGCGCCCGCTCACCCGGGTGACGCCACCGGACCCGCCCCAACTCGCCTACCCTGCGCGCGGCATCGGCGCGCTGTGGGAAAGCCGGCCCGTCCCCCGCACCGATGCCCTGGCCGCCGTACTCGGCCGCTCACGGACGTTGCTGCTGACCGAACTGGCGACCCCCGCCTCCACCACCGAACTGGCCCGCCGCACGGGGCTCACCGCACCCGCGGTGTCCCAGCACCTCACCGCACTGCGCGACGCGGGCCTGCTCAGTGCCCACCGGGCCGGCCGCTCGGTGCTCTACGCCCGCACGTCCGCGGCCGAAGCCGTCCTGGCCGCCCCACGGTAGAGCCGCGACCTTCAGGCGGGCGCGCTCAGCCAGGCGCCGATGCCGGCCATCGCGCGGGGGCCGAGGCCGGAGCCGGCCCGCGGCGCGTCAGGACGGCGCCACGCCCCCGGTTCCGCTCAGGGCCTGTGCGTCCAGCCAGCGGCTGATCGCCTTGCCGATCGCGTCGGGCTGGTCCTCCGGAGCGTGGTGTCCGGCCGGGCCGCAGTGCTCGATGTCCAGGGACGCGATGTTCTCCCGGCTCCAGGCGATCATGTCCTCGCCGATCAGCAGGGTGGGCGAGGAGTCGAAGGTGAGCAGCAGCTTGGGGACGTCGGCACTGGCTGCCAGCCAGGCGTCGTAGGCCGTGATGCGGGCGACGACGTCGGCCGGTTCACCGTCGATCGGCATCATCCGCGGCCAGGCCAGCAGGGGACGGCGACTGCGCGGGGTCGGATAGGGATCGCGGTAGGGCTGGACGTCGGCCGCACCGAGCGGGTTCAGGACTCCCCCGGTGAAGGCGGTCTCGATGAAGATGTTCTCCTCCAGCACCAGCTGCTCGCCGACTCCGGGGGTGCGGAAGGCCTCGAACCGGGACCGGGCGGGAGCGGGCATCTCCGCGGAGGACAGCGGCTTGAGCATGGTCTCCAGCAGGGCGATCCCGCGGACCCGGCCGGGGTGGCGGGCGGCCCAGTCCAGCGCCAGGGCGCCGCCCCAGTCGTGGCCGACCAGGACGACCTCGCCCAGATCCAGCGCCTCGAACCAGGCGTCGAGGTAGCGGGCCTGGTCGGCGAAGCTGTAGTCGATGTCGGGCTTGCCGGAGGCGCCCATGCCTATCAGGTCGGGCGCCAGGGTGCGGGCCTGGCCGGCGACGTGCGGGGTGACGTTCCGCCACAGGTGCGAGGAGGTCGGGTTGCCGTGCAGGAACACCACGGGCAGGGCGCCCGTCCCGGTCTCGGCGTAGGCGATGTGGGAGTCGATGACGCTGACAGCGGCCATGGTCGTGAGGTCCTTTCGTGCGGAGTTCCGCATTCCGTTCATTCGATGAACGTTTATTGCACTAACGGTTGAACGAGGACGACGATATACCGTTAGTGTCACTAACGCAACGGGTAGGATCAGTGCCATGACGACTGAGGACGCCAAGGCCACCGCGGCGAAGAGCGCGCAACCCAGTGACGACGGCATGGACGACCGGGCGACACCGGACCGGCTGCGCACCCTGCCCAGCCGACTGCTGGTCCGGACCGCGTCACACGCCGATCGGCTGGTGAGCGAGGCCCTGGCGACCGAGAGCGCCCGCAAATGGCACTTCGTGGTGCTGGTCGCCCTCACCGAGTCGGGCCCGGCCAGCCAGTCGACCCTCAGCACCCGCACCGGGATCTTCCGCAGCGACATGGTCGCCGTCATCAACGACCTCGCCGACCGGGACCTGGTGGAACGCGCGCCCGACCCCGACGACCGCCGCCGCAATGTCATCACCGCGACCCCGCGGGGCCGCGCGTATCTGCGCCGTCTCGACGACATCATCGACGCGGCCCAGGACGACCTGCTCGCCCCGCTCGACGAGACCGAGCGCCGTCAGCTGACCGGCCTGCTCACCCGCCTGATGAACCACCACTCGAAGGCGGCACCGCACGCCGGCAGGTGAGCGGCCTCCGTCAGGACGCGAACTGGAACCAGTTGAGATTGACAACGTCACCGGAACCGCTGGTGGTGAACGTGACATGGACGGCATGCACCCCTGTCGCCGACCCGGTCAGGGCGGTCGTCCTGCTCGTCCAGTTCTGCCAGCCGCCCGTGGTGCCGACCGGCACGCTCGCGATCACCGGGCCCGTCGTGCTGTCGAGCCGGTACTGCACCGTGCCGGTGATGCCCGCGCCCGAGGCGAACCGTGTGGTGACCGAGGCCGCCCCGGTGGCGCCGAAGTCGAGACTGCCGTAGTTGATCCAGTCGCCGGCCGCGATGTACCCGACATCGGTGCCGCCGCCGGTGTCGGTACAGGCCTCGTTCTGCGTGCCCGACTGGGTTGCGTACGCTTCCGCCTGCGTCAACCGGTACGCACTGGGCACCGATGCCGGACCGTAGGTGAGACCGAAGCCGTACGGGAACAGCGCGGGCTTCCCGTCACCGTCGTTGATCGGCTGCTGGCTCGCGGACTGCATCCACGTGTCGGGCAGCTTGCCGGTGGGCGCGTAGTCGCCGAAGAGCACATCCGAGACACCGTTGCCCTCGGTCCCCGGCAGCCACGCCTCGACGAGCGCGTTCCAGTTCGGCAACTGGCCCGCGAGGTCCATCGGCCGGCCTGAAACGATGACGACCACGACCGGTACCCCCGCCGCCCGCAGTGTGCCGATCGTGTTCAGGTCTGCGGTGCTCAGGCCCATGCCTCCCGGGCGGTCACCCGCTCCCTCGGCATAGGGCGTCTCGCCGACGACGGCGACGGCGACCTTGTACGAGCTGTCGATCCCGGTGCCCGCCGCGTTGTACGTGACGGTGCTGCCGGCGCCCGCCTGGGCCCGGATACCCTGCAGGATCGTCGTGCCCGGCGTCGTGGCCCCGCTCGCTCCCTGCCAGGAGACCGTCCAACCACCGCTCTGGTTACCGATGTTGTCGGCGTTCGAGCCTGCCACGAAGATCTTGTTGTTCGTCTTCGCCAGGGGCAGCACGTTACCGGCGTTCTTCAGGAGCACCTGGGACTCGCGGACGGCCTGCCGGGCGATGGCCCGGTGCGCCGCGCTGCCGACGGTCGAGGTGTAGGCGCGATCGGTCAGCGGGTGCTCGAACAGACCCAGCTCGAACTTCTTCGTCAGGATGCGGCGGTTCGCGTCGTCGATGCGCGACATGGGCACGCGTCCGGCCTGTACCTCGCCGCGCAGCAGGCTGATGAACGACTTCCAGGCGGTGGGCACCATGACCATGTCGATCCCGGCGTTGACCGCCTGCGCGACCTCGGCCGCCGCGAAGCCCGCCTGGCCGTCTATCTGGTCGATGCCGTTCCAGTCCGACACGACGAACCCGGAGAAGCCCAGCTCACCCTTGAGCAAGGTGGTGATCAGGTACTGGTTGCCGTGGTCCTTGACCCCGTTCCAGCTGTTGTACGAGATCATGAACGAGCCGACGCCCTTCTGCACCGCCGCCTGGAACGGCGGCAGGTGGATCGCCCGCAGCTCGGCCTCGGTGATCTGGGCGTTGCCCTGGTCGGTCCCATTGACCGTGCCGCCGTCACCGATGAAGTGCTTCGCCGTCGCGAGCACCGAGGCCGCGCCGCCGAGCGTGCCGCCCTGCAGTCCGGTGACATAGGTGCTCATGGACGTGGCGAGCTCCGGCTTCTCACCGAACGATTCGTAGGTGCGGCCCCACCGGTCGTTGCGGGCCACGCAGAGGCAGGGCGAGAAGTCCCAGTCGATTCCGGTACCCGAGACCTCCTCGGCCGTCGCGCGGCCGATCTGCTGCACCAGCGCCGGGTCGCGGGTCGCACCGAGGCCGATGTTGTGCGGGAAGATCGTGGCGCCGACCACGTTGTTGTGGCCGTGCACCGCGTCCACTCCGTAGATCAGCGGAATGCCGAGGCGGCCGGCCAGCGACGCGTTCTGGAATCCGTCGTACATGGCGGCCCAGCTGGTGGCGTTGTTCGGCGACGGGGCCGAACCACCGCCGGACAGCAGCGAGCCGAGCGCGTAGTTGGTGATGTCGGCGTTGCTGACACTGGCCCGCTCGGCCTGGGTCATCTGGCCGATCTTCTCGTCCAGCGTCATCTTCGCCAGCACCTGACCGACGCGCGTCGCGACGGGCAGCGAGGGGTCCGGATAGGGCTCGTGCGCCGAGGCCCGTTGCGGAACGGCGAGGATGGTGGCCACCAGCGCGAACGTGACCGCGACCGGAACCCGGTGACGCAGCACCGACATCAACCCGGACCCGCGTAACCCGCCCCTTGCGTACGTCAATTCGGATCGTCCTCCAGTGATGACGTGCACCTGACGGATCGTGGCCGCCCGCCCGCCACAGAATCGCGTCTGCGGAGAGCGCGGTCAATGGTTCAGACCTTGAATACCGGTGCTGAATCCAGCCAAAGCACCGGGGGCGCCCTATGGGCCGAACCGGGGACCCGGCCGGACCCCCCGCGTCACGACGCGGCTGAACGGGTACGCCTCCCTACCGCATCACTCCCCGGGAAAAGCCATGGTCACAGGCCCGGGAGTCCACGTGGCGGAGGACAGGTGAGGGACGGACATGGCGAAGGCCTATCTGGTGGGCAGCGGAATCGCTTCGTTGTCGGCGGCGGCGTTCCTGATCCGCGAAGGGGGCTTTTCCGGGGCCGACATCGTGATCCTGGAAGAGCAGGACCGCGAGGGCGGCAGCCTGGACGCGGCCGGATCCCCCGAAACCGGCTACACGATGCGCGGCGGGCGCATGTTCGAAGTCCACTTCGAGTGCACCTACGACCTGCTCTCCTCGATCCCGTCCCTGGACGACCCGTCGAAGTCGGTCACCGAGGACACCTTCGCCTTCCACGAGGACTTCGCCTGGGACGACCACGCCCGGCTGGTGGATGCCGAGGGGAAGGTCATCGACGCGCACTCGATGACCTTCTCCGAGCGTGACCGGCTGGAACTGGTCAAGTGCGTGGCCACGCCCGAGAAGCTGCTGGACGGCAAGCGCATCTCGGACTGCTTCCACGAGGAGTTCTTCACCACCAACTTCTGGGCGATGTGGTGCACCACCTTCGCGTTCGAGCCCTGGCACAGCGCGATCGAGTTCCGCCGCTACCTCAACCGCTTCGTCCACCTGTTCAAGACCTTCGACACCATGTCCGGGATCTACCGCACCAAGTTCAACCAGTTCGACTCGATCGTGCGCCCGCTGCTGAAATGGCTCACCGACCAGGGGGTGACCGTGCAGTTGGACACCCGGGTCACCGACCTCGCCCTCGCACCGGGCAACGCCCTCACCGTCGAGACGATCACCTGGGTCCGGGGCGGGAAGACCGAGGTGACCACTTTGGACACCGGTGACCTGGCGGTGGTCACCAACGGTTCGATGACGGCGAACTCGACCCTCGGCACCACCGACGCGGCACCGGTCCTGGACACCACCACCACGGACGGATCGTGGCAGCTGTGGGAGACGCTGGCGGCCAAGCGTCCGGGGCTGGGCAACCCCTCGGTGTTCGACTCCAGCACCGAGGACTCCACCTGGGAGTCGTTCACCGTCACCACCAAGGACCCGGTCTTCTTCCAGCTCATGGAGAAGTTCAGCGGCAGCGAGGCCGGCAAGGGCGGCCTGATCACGTTCAAGGACTCCAGCTGGCTGCTGACCATCGTCCTCAACCACCAGCCCCACTTCCGCGAGCAGCCCGAGGACACCTTCGTGTGGTGGGGTTACGCGCTGTTCCCCGACAAGCAGGGTGACTTCGTCAGGAAGCCGATGTCCCGGTGCACCGGCCGGGAGATCCTGGACGAGGTGCTGCAGCACCTGCGCTTCGAGCAGCGCCCGCAGATCCTGGACGGCTCGGTCGTGCTCCCGGCGATGATGCCCTACATCACCAGCCAGTTCCTGGTCCGCCAGGCCGGAGACCGCCCCCAGGTCGTCCCCGCGGGATCGACCAACCTGGCCTTCATCGGCCAGTACGCCGAAGTCCCCGACGACGTCGTCTTCACCGTCGAGTACTCCGTCCGCACCGCCTGGACCGCCGTCGCCGGCCTTCTGGGTCTCGACAGGCGGCCGCCCCCCGTCTACAAGGGCCAACACGACCCCAAGGTGCTCGTCGAGGCGCTGCAGACCCTGCACCGGCGCTGACGGGCGTAGCGGTGGAAGCGGTTGCCAGTCGCGTTCGGCACGGCCGGCACCCGCGTGCCGAACCGGCTTCCTACACTGCGTCCACCCTCTTGCAGATCTCCCACGACACCGACGTGGCCACGGTCAGGATGAACGACAGGGACCCCAACGGCGAGACGCCCAGGGGACGGACGGCGCTCAGGCAGCCGGCGTCGAGCTGGTCCTCGTCCATCGGGTCGTCTCCATCACTCAGGATGGCGGCGCGGACTTCCTCCAGCCCTTTCAGGGCATAGCTGCCGATGGGGAGGTCGTCCTCCGTCTCACCGTCCGAGGGCGCGACCAGCCGGCTCGACGGGATCGACAGGATCGCGCGCAACCGGCCGACCGTGGGCTCCTGACAGAGCAGGTGAACCGCGTCCTCGCCAAGTGGCGGCTGCTCGCGGACCAGACGGTCCAGAACCGTGATGCCCAGCACCGCGTACGCACTGCTGTAGCGCCAGCCGATCGCTTCCACCTGGCGCTCGTACTCCAGCGTGGCGTCGCCGAGTTCGCTCAGGGCGCGCGGATGGTGCAGGAAACCGGTGGAGTCGACGTACTCCTCGATGGCGTCGGACGAGTCCGACAGGTGCAGTGCGGTGGACAAAGCCTGACCCCGTGCCTCGTCCACGTCGGCACACGCGTTGTGCAACGAACGCAGCCCCTCCGCCTCGGCCTCGCTCAGCCGTGACGAGTCCGACCCGGTTAATCGCATGAACGAGTAACTCATGGTGCCCCCCTGCTCCTGCGGTCCCGACGACACCACGCTACCCGCGGCCCGGGCAGCGCGGCATCGACGGCCAGATCTTGGGGGGTGGGTATCAACCGGTGGAAATCACCTGGCGGTGATCAGCCGGTGGATGTCAGGCCGCCGGAGTCCACTGGGGGTCACGGCCGGTGAACGCGAGCAGCTTCTGCGCGGCACTCGCCCCCTCGGCGGCCGGCAGGGCGGGACCGAACTTGTGGAAGTTGTCACGGATGAAGTCGACGATCAGGTCGGCGATCACCTGCAGCCCCTCGGCCAGGTCGTCCGTGAGCGGCAGCTCCTGACCCGTGGCCTTGGCGATGTCCCAGGCGTGAACAGCCGCGTCCAGTGCGGCTGTTGCGGTTCCCTGCCAGGCGGGGACCGGACCGAAGGGCGTCGGTACGTTCTCCGCGTCCGGACCGACGGAGTCCCAGGCGGCGGTCGCCGCGGCCAGCACCTCGTCGAGCTGCCCGATCGGATCGGCGTCGAGGGCGTCCGCGGGCTCGAAGGGATCCCCCGGCGGACCCACTTCGGTGATCTGCATGGTGAGTGCCTGCTGGTCGAGCCGCGCGTGATTGAGCACCTGCCGCACCGTCCACTCCGCACACGGAGTCGGATTGGACCAGGCGTCCTGCGGCACGCCCAGCACGGCTGTGCGCAGGTAGCCGTGCGCCTCGGCGAGCAACTTGAATCCGTCGACGGCAGTCATGTCGGGCCCCTTCGCATCAACCAGGATCTGGAAATCGCACCTTAGTCCGCGCCGGATCGACCTGTCAGGGAACTGCGCGGTTGCCGCCTTTGTCCGTTCGGTGATGGACTGGACCGATGGATCACGTGGCGGTGCTCGCCCCGACCGCTCTCAGGGCAAGCCGCACGCGTTCGATCAGAAGGGAACTGATGGTGCGTAGGACCGGGATCATCGGATACGCCGTCGCGTCCGTGGCGGCACTGGTCTTCGGCGGGCTCGCCCCCGTGGCTTCCGCCACGGACGAGGCGACACGGTCGAACCCGTCCGCCGTCCGGCTGGACGCGTACTGGACTCCTGCCCGGATGGCGGACGCGCTGCCCGGCGGGCCGGGTGGCGGGGCCGAGGCCGCGTCATGGGTTCGTGGCGGCTCCCCCGCCGTGGACGGGCCCCGGCCCGGGGAGAGCATTCCGCCCAGCCGCAGCTTCGACGGCATTCCGCAGGCCGGCACCTTCTTCTGGACCGACGCGACCGGCTCCGGGCGGACCTGCAGCGGGTCCGTGGTGCTCGCCCCCGGCCGCGACCTGGTGCTCAGCGCCGGGCACTGCCTGGCGGGCTACTCCGGCACCACCCCCCGGCGCGACCTGGCCTTCGTGCCGCAGTACCACGACGGGCTCAAGCCCTTCGGCATCTTCCCCGTCAGGAACAACGGCGTCTACGTCTCGCAGCAGTACTACGACCTGGGCGAGCACGCGGGAGCCGCGTACGACTTCGCCTTCGCGGTCACCGGCCCCAACCAGGACGGGACACGCCTGCAGGACGCGGTCGGTGGCGTGTGGCTGCTCACCGGGACCGGGTACGACCATGCCCCGGTACGGATGATCGGATATCCGGCGGGTGCGGCGAAACCGCTCGAGTGCTGGAGCCGGACCACCCGATGGGTCAGTGACGATCCGGCCGACCCGGGTACGTTCTCGCGCATCGCCTGCGACGCGTTCGTGGGCGGGACCAGCGGTGGGCCGATGCTGGTGCCGTGGCCGGGCGGCTGGGCGGTGGTCGGGGTCATCGGCGGCTATCACACCGGCGGCAACACCCCCAAGGTCTCCTACAGCGCCTCCTTCGGCGCTGCCGTCCAGAGCCTCTACCGCGCCGCCACCACCGGCGGTCCGCCCGCCGGCCCCGCCTCCTGAGCCCGTCGGACCGGTCGCCGCAAGCGGGCCCCGTACGGGCCGGAGAGGCCGGGGACGAGCCGGGCCGCACCGCCGTCCGGCAGCCGCCTCACGCGCCGCCCGTCGCGGTGGTCAGTGCGGCCGCCGCCCGGGCGAGCGTCTGCGGGTGGCCGTAGAGGCCGGGCAGACCGCCCGAGTGCAGAAAGACCGTGCGCTGTCCGGGAACGATGCCGCCGTCCTCGACCGCCGCGATCAGACCGGCCATCGCCCGTCCCGTGTAGATGGGATCGAGCACCATGCCCTCGGTTCCGGCGGCCAGCAGCAGCGCGGCCATGACCGGTTCGGTCAGGGTGCCGTAGCCCTCACCGACCTGGTCGAGGCGGACCCGCAGGGTCCCCGGCCCGCCGGGTTCCCCGCTCAGTTCCGCGACGAGCCCGGACACGGTGCGGGACGGATCCTCGACGGCGCCGACGTGGATGCCGAGCACGCGCGCGGAGCCCAGGGAGTCGACGAGGCCGGCCATCGTGCCGCCGGAGCCGAGTGCGACGACGACGGTCGACAGGTCGGGGGCCTGCGCGAGGAGTTCACGCCCGCATTCGACGTAGCCGAGCGCTCCCACCGCGCTGGAACCCCCGAAGGGGATGAGCGCCGGGACGGCGCCGCGCTCCCGCAGTTCCCCGGCCACCCGCCCGGCCACGGCCTTGAGTTCCGCCGCACCGACCTCACCGGCCCAGACGACGGTGGCGCCGAACAGCGCGTCGAGTGTGAGGTTGCCGGATCCCGACGCACCGGGCGTGCCACGGAGCACGAGGACGGCGTCGAGCCCCAGCCGGGCGGCGGCGGCCGCGGTCAGCCGCGCGTGGTTGCTCTGCGGAGCCCCGGTGGTCACCAGAACCGTCGCGCCGACGTCGCGGGCGGCGCCGCAGAGCCACTCCAGCTTGCGCACCTTGTTCCCGCCGCCACCCAGACCGATGAGGTCGTCCCGTTTGACCCACAGGTCGTCCGGGCCCAGGCCCAGGGCGCGGGCCAGGCGCGGCATGGGTTCCAGCGGGGTGGGCCACGTCGCCAGCAGGGCTCGCGACGCGTTGCGGCTGTCCGACGTCGTCATCCGGTCCCCCGTTCGCGGCGCCGTCCTGCGCCCGTTGCCGGACATCCTGCCACGTCAGTGATCACGGGCGCCGGGGTGCCGGGCCGGGTGGAGGAGCACGCCGTACGAGGGTCCGGAGAACGCGCCGCGTCAGGGCCCGACGAGTACCGCGACCAGGCGCTCCACCTGCGCACGCGCGTCCGGCGCGTCGACCGGGGTGGTCATCAGGAGGTGGTGGACGGTCCCGACCAGGGCCAGCGCGACTGCCGGCGTGTCGGTGCCGTCCACGAGGCGCCCGAGGCGCTGTTCGGCGTCCAGGTACTCGGCGATCGAGCCCTGGATCGTGGCGAAGCCCGGGGCGCCGGCCTCCAGCGCCTGACGGATCCGCAGGGAGGCGGCGGGGCGGGTGACGGCGAGGCTCGCGACGGTGGGGCCGGCGGAGGTCAGCAGTGCCAGGGCGACGGTGACCAGGTTCCCGGCCACCGTGTCCCGTCCGGCGAGCCGGGGCAGTTCCCGGGCCTGCCGCGCGGTGCGCGCGAACCGGTCCAGGACGAGTTCGGCGACGAACTCGTCCAGGCCGGCGAAGTGGGCGTGCAGCATCCCCTTGGCGCAGTTCGCCTCGCCGGTGATCGCCCGGCTGGTCAGCGCGGCCGGCCCCTCGCGCGCCAGGACCTGCTCGGCGGCGGCGAACAGCCGCCGGCGGACATCCGGTACAGCCACTCCACGCGGTGACATCAGGCTCCTCCTCCGACGCCGCAACTCCCCCTCGTCTATTGGGGGTTGCCAGTATGGGCAAGCGCCCATACTGTTTGGGCGCTTGCCCATACTAGCCCTGGCAAGCCCCGACCCGCCGGAGGTACGCAATGCCGCACGTCGTCAACACCGAGCAGGAGCAGGCATGGAACGGATACGAGGGCGCGCATTGGGCCCGGAACCAAGAGCGTTGGGACGCCGTGAACGAGGGATTCAACGAGCCCCTGCTCACCGCCGCCGCGATCGGCGAGCGGCACCACGTGCTGGACATCGGCTGCGGAGCCGGGTGCACGACGCGGCTGGCGGCCCGCCGGGCGGTCAACGGCCGCGCCCTGGGCCTGGACCTGTCGGCACCGATGCTGGAACGCGCCCGGGAGTCGGCCCGGCACGAGGGTCTGCCCAACGTCGCCTTCGAGCAGGGCGACGCCCAGGTCCATCCCTTCGAGCCGGCCACGTTCGATGCCGTGATCAGCCGCTTCGGGGTGATGTTCTTCGCCGATCCCCACGCCGCCTTCGCCAACATCGCCACGGCCCTGCGGCCGGGCGGCCGCCTGGCGTTCGTCTGCGGCGCGGACGCCGAGCGCAACGAGTGGCTGCAGGCCGTCATGGAACTGCGGGCCTTCCTGCCCCTCGGAACGTTCGGTGCGCCGGAGCGGTCCGGGGCACCGACGGGTCCGGGCATGTTCTCCCTCGCGGACCCGGACGCCACCCGCGCGATGCTCTCCGCCGCCGGCTTCGAGCACATCACCGCGACCCATGTGGAGGCGTACGGAAGCTGGGGGAAGGACGCGGACGAAGCGGCCGGCTTCCTGCTGGGTTCCGGTCCCGGACGGCATCTGACGGAGCAGGTCGGGGCCGAGGAGCGGGACGCCGCCCGCCGGGCCCTCACGGACACCCTGCGCACCCATGAGGAGAACGGCGCGGTACGGCTGCGCGGCACCGGCTGGCTGGTCACCGCCGACCGCCCGCGGTAGCGACGGCCTTCCGGCGCACGTCGCCAACGTCTCCTACGCGTCCGGCAGACGGCGGACGGCATGCCCATCCCATGAAA
Source organism: Streptomyces sp. H39-S7 (assembly GCF_027158205.1). Taxonomy (GTDB): domain Bacteria; phylum Actinomycetota; class Actinomycetes; order Streptomycetales; family Streptomycetaceae; genus Actinacidiphila. The sequence goes on from NZ_JAPVLU010000008.1 coordinate 152,425, forward strand.
TAGTGGGCGTTTCGGACCCGCCGGCGCGGTCCCGTATCGTGTCGGCCCGAGCGGCGCAGGACGGCACCGGTGGGATGAGGAGGGTGAACGGATGAGCGCGCGTTTCGAGGAGATCGACTGGCAGCCGACGCCGATGGGCGACATCAGTCTGCGACGGCGACGCGACCCCGTGTCCGGCGACGAGGTCTACGAGGTGAAGCTCGGGGACGAGTTCCTGATGTCCAGCCTCTTCACCGCGGGCGAGATCGCACTCACCCGGCTCGGCCTCGCGCAGCTGCCGGACACCGCCCACCTGGATGTCGTCGTGGGCGGACTCGGCCTCGGGTACACCGCGCGAACGGCGTTGGACGACCCGCGAGTGCGCTCGCTGATCGTGGTCGACACGCTGGGCGAGGTGATCGACTGGCACCGGCGCGGCCTGGTCCCCCTGGGTGCCGGACTGGCCTCCGACCCCCGCTGCCGTCTGGTGCAGGGTGACTTCTTCACGATGGTCGGCGACGCCACCGGCCTCGATCCGCAGACACCCGACCGCCGCTTCCACGCCATCCTGCTGGACGTCGACCACTCGCCGCGCCACGTGCTGCACCCGCGCCACGCGGCGCTCTACCAGCCCGCGGGGCTGCGCGCGCTCGCCGACCGCCTGCACCCCGAAGGTGTCTTCGCGCTGTGGTCGAACGACCCGCCGGACGAGGAGTTCTCCTCCGTCCTCGCGGAGGTCTTCGCCCAATCCCAGGCCCACGTCGTCGACTTCGACAATCCCCTGCAGGAGGGGACCGCGACCAACACCGTCTACGTGGCGAGAACAGCGCGGCAGTAGTCCCCGGAGGGCCGGGCGGACGGCGGCCCTCCGGTCGGAAGTGCGTGCGAGGACACTCTTTACAGTCCAGCTCCTTACTGACACGGTCTCTTGGTTACCGCCGGGTTCAATTGGGGGGCGCGGCGGTCACTGACGTGTCTGGGGGGACCGTTGTGCCGTTTCTGTCGTCGCGTTTGCCGTGGCTGCTCCGTCCGCGCTCACGCTGGCTCATAGTGACCTCGCTCGGCGCGGTCGTCGCCGCGTTCGTGCCGTTCCTGGCGGCGGGCGGGCCCGCCGTCGCGGACGGCCGGCCGGCCGTCCCCGTCGTGGGCGGTACGGCCCCACCACCCGCTCCGCACCACGGTGTCGCACCGGCGTCCGCCATGCAGCCGATCGCGCCGGTCCTGTCCAGGGCCGGCTGGACGGCGGCGGCCGGCGACGAGGAGACGGTCGGCGAGAACGGCCGGGCGGCCAACGTCCTGGACGGGAACCCCGCCACGCTGTGGCACAGCAAGTGGACGGCGCCCGCCACCGCGCTGCCGCACAGCCTCACCATCGACATGCACCGCACGGCGGTGGTGTCCGCCTTCGTCTACCGGCCGCGCAGCAACGGACCCAACGGCCGGGTCGGCGTCTACGCCATAGCGCTCAGCGCGGACGGGCTGACGTGGACACCGCCGGTGGCCACCGGCACGCTGCCGGACGACAGCACCGTCAAGACGTTGAACTTCGCGGCCCAGGGCACCAGGTTCGTGCGGCTGACCGCCTCGACGGAGGCCGGAAACCGCGGCCCGTGGACGTCGGCGGCCGAGATCGACCTGCTGGGTGATCCCGGCCTGCCCGCCTCCGTCGTCGAACTCCCCGTCACCGGCTGGACCGCCACCGCCGGCGATGAGGAGACGTCCGCGGAGAACAACCGGGCCGGCAATGTCCTGGACGGTGACGCCACCACCCTGTGGCACAGCAAGTGGTCCGGCACACCCACCGCCCTGCCGCACGCCATCACGCTGGACATGCATACCGACCAGCTCGTATCCGCGCTCAGTTACACCCCCCGCGTCTCGGGGGCCAACGGCCGGATCGGCGCCTACTCCGTGGCCACCAGCCTCGACGGAGTCACCTTCGGGGCCCCGCTGGCCGCCGGGACGTGGAAGGACGACGACACGGTCAAGAGCGCCACGTTCACCGCGCCGACCACGGCCCGGTTCGTGCGCCTGACCGCCACCAGCGAGGCCGGCGGCCGCGGACCGTGGTCCTCCGCGGCCGAGATCCGCCTCAGCGGGCCCGCCGACCCGGCCGTCGCCGGGTCGTGGAGCCCGGTCACCGGCTTCCCGCTCGTACCGGTGGCGACCGCGCTGCTGCCGAACAACAAACTGCTCGCCTGGTCGGCGTACGCCATCGACCGCTTCGGCGGCAGCAACGGCTACACCCAGACCGCCATCATGGATCTCACCACCGGCCAGGTCACCCAGCGGCGCGTCGACAACACCGGTCACGACATGTTCTGCCCCGGCATCGCGATGCTCGCCGACGGCCGTGTGCTGGTCACCGGCGGCAGCAACGCCGCCCGTGCCAGCATCTACGATCCCCGCACCGATGCCTGGTCCGCGGCCGTGGACATGAACATCCCGCGCGGCTACCAGGCCATGACGCTGCTCTCCAACGGCGACGCCTTCGTCCTCGGCGGCTCCTGGAGCGGCGGCCAGGGAGGCAAGGACGGCGAGGTGTGGTCCGCCGCGACCAGCACCTGGCGCAAGCTGCCCGGCGTACCGGCCACCACCACGATGACCGCGGATCCCGCCGGCCCCTACCGGGCCGACAACCACCAGTGGCTCTACGGCACGTCCAACGGCCGGGTACTCCAGTTGGGACCCAGCAAGCAGCTCAACTGGATCGACACCACCGGCGACGGCAGCATCACCCCGGCCGGGGTCCGCGCCGACAGCCCGGACGCGATGAACGGGAACGCCATCGCCTACGACATCGGGAAACTCCTCACGCTCGGCGGCGCCACCGCGTACCAGGACGTCAACGCCACCAACCGCGCATACACCGTCGATCTCACGGCCGGCCCGCAGCCCGTCAGCACCCGCACCGGCGACATGGCCTTCGCCCGCGCCTTCAGCAACAGCGTCGTCATGCCGGACGGCAAGGTCGCCGTCTTCGGCGGCCAGTCCAGGCCCGTCCCCTTCTCCGATGCCACCTCCGCCATGACCCCGGAGATCTGGGATCCGGCCACCGGCGCCTTCACCCGCATGGCCACCATGGCCGTACCCCGCAACTACCACAGTGTCGCCAACCTGCTCCCCGACGGCCGAATATTCTCCGGCGGGGGCGGGCTGTGCGGCGACTGCGCCACCAACCACTTCGACGGAGCGATATTCACCCCGCCGTACCTGCTCAACCCCGACGGCACGCAGCGACCGCGACCCGTCATCACCAGCACACCGCCCGCGACGGCTGGTTACGGCAGCACGCTGACCGTCACGACCGGCACGCCGGTCACCGCCTTCTCCCTCGTCCGCACCGGAGCGGCCACCCACTCCACGGACAACGACCAGCGCCGCGTGCCGCTCGCCTCGCGCCAGGTGTCGGCCGGGGTCCACGAACTGACCATTCCCACCGACCCCGGCACGGCGCTGCCGGGCACCTACCTGCTGTTCGCCCTCAACGCCGCCGGAGTGCCCAGCATCGCGAAGACCATCACCCTCGGATAGGACGGCCTCGCGGTCCCGCTGGTCGCAGCGATCACAACCAGCCGCGTTTGGCCGCCTGCAGGCCGGCCTGGAAGCGGGTCTTCGCGTCCAGCGCCTCCAGCAGGTGGGCCACGCGGCGGGTCATGGTCCGCTGGGTGATGCCGAGCGCGCGCGTGATCGTGGCGTCCTTCATCCCGGCCGCCAGCATGGAGAGCAACTCCTGGTCGGCGGGGGCCAGCGCGCCGGCCGCGCCCTTCTTGTCGACGGCCAGCGGGGTCGCCCGTTCCCACAGCAGGTCGAAGCAGGTGACCAGAGCCGTCAGCAGCGGAGAGGGATGGACGAACAGGGCGGCCATCGACTCGGTCGCCTCGAAGTTCAACGGGATCATCGCGGCCCGCCGGTCCGCGATGAGCATCTTCATCCGCACCGCCGGCAGGCTCCTGGCCTGCTCGCCGGCGTCGATGCAGTCCTGGACGAAGGGCATGCGCCCCTCGAGCGACACCGAGTCGTAGATCACCCGGCAGCTGATCCCGCGGCGCAGCAGCTCGAACTCGATCGGGTTGAACGTCGGACTGCTGAAGTACGGCGGGCAGTCGATGACCTGCATCTCCTCCTCCGAGCCGAGCTGCATCTGCTCGACCCGGTTCAGCTGCGCCTCACGGCCCTCCACCAGCTCGACCAGCTCGCTGGGGTGGCCGGCGCCCTCGCCCTGCAGGCGCAGCGCGAGCGAGCGCACGTGTGCGCGGAGCTCGTCCAGTTCCCGCTCCCGGCGGGAGGCGAGTGAGCCGACGGCCGCTTCGGGAGGCGAGGCGACGTAGCGCACGGGCGAGCCCGTCAGCCGCGTGATGAGGCCGGCGTCCGCCAGGCGGCCCAATGCCGGTCGGAGGCGGGCCGCGGTCGAGCCGTCCCGGACGGCCAACTGGGCCGCGGTGCTGCGCGGTGCGGAGAGAAGATGCAGGTAGAGGGCGCTTTCCACCTCACCGAGCCCCACGGGCGCCAGGAAACCGTCAGACACCGGACCCCCAAATGGGTGCGTCTACTTATGGTCAATGTCTACTATCCGGCATTCCCCTCAGGAAGGGGCCGGTTTACGGTGGGTTTCGGCCAATCCGTTCGAAGTCTCTGGATCGGCCTCCCCCAGCGGCAACACCCCGAAGCGGCCCGCTCGGCCTACGGACACGTTCGACCCGGGTTCGATGCCGCTCCACCGGAAGGATCCGCGCTGTGCCGGTCTCCATCCAGTCCCAGCTCCGCCAACGCATCTTCACGGTGCCCACGGTCGCGATCTCGGTGCCGACCGCCCGGCGCCGCGCGCGAGCGCATCTCGCCGCGTGGGATCTGGACGTGGAGCACCCCGTGGTGGAGACGGCCCTGGTCATCCTGACCGAGTTCCTGACCAACAGTGTCCAGCACACCGCGCACCGCTCTCCGACCGCCGACATCATTCTGGCGCTCGGCCCGCGCTGTCTCATCGTCGCCGTGCACGACCGCCACCCCCACTGCCCCCGCCCGACCCCCGCACCGCATGCGGACGGGAGCGGCGGCTGGGGGCTGCGCCTGGTGGCGGATCTCGCCGCGGAGGCCCGCGGGAGCATCCATACGCACACCGACGCCGACGAGCAGGGGAAGACGCTCCTGGTCCGGCTGCCCCGCCCCGACCGGACTCCGCCGTGCGCGCGGGACGCCTTCCTCTAGCGTTTCCTCCCGCCGGGCGTTCGTCGGCTCATCTCACGCGGCGGAGCGGCGGAACGAGGACCGGTAGGCGTACGGGGTCACTCCGACGACTCGTTTGAAGCGCTCACGGAACGCGGTCGGCGACCCGAAACCCGCCTGCGCCGCGATCCGCTCGATCGCGTGGTCGGTAGTCTCCAGCAGGAACTGCGCTCTCCGTACGCGCGCCCGCAGCAGCCACTGCAGCGGTGTGGTGCCGGTCTGCTCCCGGAACCGCCGGCTGAACGTCCGCTCGCTCATCCCACCGCGCGCGGCCATGGCATCCAGCGTGATGTCCTGGCCGAGGTGGTCCTCGATCCACGACAGCACCGGTTCCAGCAGCGACCCCCGGGCCACCGGCGGTTGCGCGTGGACGATGAACTGCGCCTGGCCACCCTCGCGTTCCAGCGGCACGACCGCCATCCGGGCGGCGTCGGCCGCCACGGCCGAACCCAGGTCACGGCGGATCATGTACAGGCACAGATCCAGGCCGGCCGCCGCACCGGCGGAGGTGAGGAGCTGGCCGTTGTCGACGTACAGGACGTCGGGCTCTACCTCGACCAGGGGGAACCGCGCGGCGAACTGCTCCGCCGCCACCCAGTGGGTCGTCGCCCGCAGCCCGTCCAGCAGGCCCGTCGCCGCCAGGATGAACGCGCCGGTGCAGATCGAGGCGATGCGCGTGCCCGAGGCGGCCGCGGCGCGCAGCGCGTCGAGCACCTCGGGTGCCGGCGGCGGGGCGTCTTCCGCGCACCCCGGAACGATGATCGTGTCCGCCTCCGCCAGCGCCTCGAGACCCCAGGGAACGCGCAGGGCGAACGCCTCACCGGCGACCTCCGGCGCGGCGCCGCACACCCGCACGCGGTAGGGCCGGCGCCCGTCGGGAAGGCGGGTGCGCCCGAACGCGTCGATGGGCGTCGCCATGTCGAAGGGCACCACGTGATCCAGGACGAGGACTGCGACCGTATGCACGCGGTACACGATAGGCGGGTTTCCGCCGCAGGAGGATATGCCTGTTCACCGGGCTGTCGCCTCGGACAGATGCAGGTCGGACATATGGCGGGAACCCGTTGGCATTTGGCGTTCCGGCCCATGGGAGACCTGCGGCGCTCCGCTTAGCGTGTGGTGCGGCCACACCGGCCACCGGTCGATCCGTCCCAACCGAAAGCGCATCCGCAACGTGACGAAATTCCTCCTCGCCGTCCACGTCCTGGCCGCCATCGTCGCGATCGGCCCCGTGACGGTCGCCGCCAGCATGCTGCCGGTCGCAGCCCGCCGCGCCCAGGCGGCGAGTCCGGACGCCTCGTCCCTCGCCACGGTCCGCCTGCTGCACCGCATCTGCCGCGTGTACGCCGTGATCGCCCTGACGGTCCCGGTCTTCGGGTTCGCCACCGCGAGCAGCCTCGGTGTCCTCGGTGACACCTGGCTCATCGTCTCCATCGTGCTCACCGCTGTCGCCGCGGCGGTCCTGGCGCTGCTGGTGCTGCCCCGCCAGGACGCCCTGCTGGCCCAGCTCGACGCCGGATCACCCCCCGTCGAGCGCAGCACGACCGTACGGCTGGCGATGCTCACCGGGGTCTTCAACCTGCTGTGGGCAGCGGTGACCGTCCTGATGATCATTCGGCCCGGATCCACCACAGGAGCCTGACGATGAACCGCACCCGGCAGCCGCTGCGCGTCTCCGCCGCCGTCGAACTGGCCTCCCTCGTGGTCCTGTTGGCCAACGTGTGCACGGTGCACCTGCCCGCGATCTCCTCGCTGGCCGGCCCCGTCCACGGCTGCGCCTACCTGTTCACCGTCATCGCCGGTGCGCGCGATCCGGGCAGGACCCGGCGCACCACCGCCCTGACGCTGATCCCCGGCGTCGGCGGCCTTCTCGCCCTGCGCCGGCTGACAGCGCGGGAAGCGGACGGCGTCACGCCGTGAGAGCGCGCCGGGGTCCTACTCCTCGGCGGCGGCCGCCTGCGCCTTCGTTCGCTTCGTGACCACGGCGGCGGCTGCCAGCGCGCTGCCCACGAAAGCCGCCGCGACCATCCACGGCCGGTCGAACCGGTGGCCGGTGGCGTGGTCCAGGGCGTAGCGTCCCGCGCCCGCGAGACCCACCGTGGCCGCGGCGAAGCCGAGGAACGCGGGGTATTCGAAGCCGCCGCCCTGCGCGAAGAATCCGGCCGGCGCGTGCACCGCCACGGCGCCCGCCATCGCGCCCGCCGCTGCCGCGCCGGCCGCGGGGGTGCCCAGGCCCAGTGCCAGCAGTGCTCCGCCGCCCGCCTCACCGAGACCGGCGGCGAGCGCGCTCTGTCGGCCGGGCGTGAACCCCATGTGCTCCATCGCGTCCGCGGTCCCCTCCAGGCCCCCGCCACCGAACCAGCCGAACAGCTTCTGCGTCCCGTGGGCCATCAGCACCGCGCCGGTGCCGACTCGAAGGGTCAGCAGACCGAGGTCCCGTCGGTTGATGCACGTCATCGCTGTCTCCAGGTGGGTGGCTGCGCACGAACGGCTTCGGGCAGATCTCTCCACTCTCCGTGTCACGAGCCGCGTCCGCGCCCCGGCCGTGGGCCATCCGGGCGTCACGCGCGAGGCTTGGCGCGCACGTGCATGCGCTCCCCCTGCCTGCCGAAGAGGCTGAGGACCTCGACCGGCCGCCCGTCCGCGCTGCCGAACCAGTGCGGCAGCCGGGTGTCCCACTCGGCCACCTCGCCGGCGCCGAGGATCAGGTCGTGTTCGGCGAGGACGAGCCGCAACCGCCCGTCCAGCACGTACAGCCACTCGTAGCCCTCGTGCGTACGGAGATCCGGCTCGGAGCCCCGGTCGGGGATGACCATCTTGTACGCCTGCAGTCGGCCCGGAGTGCGGGACAGCGCTATGGACGTACCGCCGTTCATCATCGGGCGCGGGGTCAGCCGCACCCGTGGATCGCCCACTTCGGGAGCGCCGACCAGTTCGTCGAGGGCGACGTGGTAGGCGGCGGCGAGCGGCAGCAGCAGTTCCAGGCTGGGGCGGCGCTGCCCGGACTCCAGCCGGGACAGGGTGCTCCTGGAGATGCCGGTCGCCTCGGAGAGCGAGGCCAGGGTGAGGCCGTGCTCGGCGCGCAGCCGCCGGAGCCGGGGAGCGACCTCGTCGAGGACCGCTTGGTGGGGCGCTGGGTTGTCCATGCGGGCATTCCACCCTGTCGTCCCGGGATCGGCAACAAGAGTTGCCGCCTCGCCGCACCGGGTCCACGCTCCCCGGCATGAGCACCACGACGACCAGGGAACGGCGCGTCCGTCATGGGCGCCGTGTTCGCCCTCGCGTCGGCGACGAACGACATCACCACGGCGCGCCCCGAGGCCGTGTCGACCGGCATGAGGATCACGTTCGCGGTGGCGGCGGCCCTGATCGTCGTCGCGCTCGTCATCGCGGCGGCCGGGGTCCGCGCACGGGGCGGGGTCAGGTGATCGCCGCGCCGCGGCCCACGAGCAGGGCCACGTCCAGCGCCGCCACCACGACCGCGGCCGCGAAGGCCGCCCGCTGCCGGCGGCGGCCCGCCACCGACCCGGCGACGGCGACGGCGACGGCGGCGAGCAGCGCCACCGCGCTGCGGGTGCCGGGCGGTCCGGCCGGTCCGAGCACCAGGACCGCGGTCGCGGCCACCAGCGGCAGGGGGAGCAGCAGACGGGTTCCGAAGGTGCCGAGTCGCTGCGGCCAGCCCCGCACACCGGCCGCGAGGTCACCGCGGATGTCCGGCAGCACATCGCCCAGGTGGGCGCCGACGCCCAGCAGCGCCCCCGCGCAGACGATCCACCAGGCCGGCCACGGGTGCCCCGGCAGGCTGAGGGCGACGAAGGCCGGCAGGCTCGCGAAGCCCGCCGCGTAGGGCAGCCACGACCAGGCCGTCGCCTTGAGGCGCAGGTCGTACGCCCATGCCGCGGCGACCCCCGCCAGGTGGACGCTCCCCGCGAGCGGACCGCAGGCCAGCGACAGCGGGACGCACAGGGCCAGGGCGCACCCCGCGGCAATCCACACGGTCCCGGTCCGGACGGCGCCCGCGGCGATCGGCTTGTCCCGGCGGCCGGCGGCGAGGTCGCGGCGCGCGTCGAACGCGTCGTTGCACCAGCCCACCGACAACTGGCCGGTCAGTACCGCCGCGGCGATCAGCGCGGTGAGCGCGGCGGTGTGGCCCGCGGCCCCGGCCAGAACGGCGATCAGCACGGTGACGGCCGCCGTCGGGCCGGGGTGGCAGGAGCGCGCCAGAGCCCACGACGAAGCCCACGTCGGGGCACCTGCGGTCCGCTCGGGGATGGCCACGGGCCGATCCTAGGCACATCCGGTCGTGTCGCAGCGTGTCCGGCCGGTCACCAGGTGTTGAATTGCCCGTCCCGGGTGAAGTTCCCGAGCAGGGAGCGCCCCCACGTCGGGAGTCCCATGACCCGTATCGCAGCCGTTCACGGCGCCCTGGCGCCGCACCGTCACGCGCAGGCCGAGATCACGGACATAGTGGCGCGCACGTGTCTGCCCCCGAGCGCCGACCGCCGCCTGTTGGACCGGCTCCACCAGGGATCGCGGGTCCGGTCGCGCCATATGACGCTGCCGCTCGACCAGTACGCGGAGCTCGACGGGTTCGGCGCGGCCAACGACGCCTTCATCACCGGGGCCACCGCCCTCGGCTCACAGGTGATCCGCGGGGCGCTGCGTACCGCGGGGCTGCTCCCCTCCGACGTCGATCTCCTGATGTTCACCTCCGTCACCGGGATCGCCACCCCCTCGATCGACGCGCGGCTCATCGGACGGCTCGGACTGCGTGAGGACGTCAAACGCATGCCGCTGTTCGGCCTCGGCTGCGTGGGGGGAGCCGCCGGACTGGCCCGCGTGCACGACTACCTGCTCGGGCGGCCGGATCACGTGGCGGTGCTGCTGTCGGTCGAGCTGTGCTCACTCACCTTCCAGCGCGACGACGACTCCATGGCCAACCTGGTGGCCTCGGCCCTGTTCGGTGACGGCGCCGCCGCCGTCGTGGTCCACGGCGCGGCGCGCGCCACCGAGCCGTCCGCCGGGGTGCCCGCGCCCTCGGGGCCGGTGATCGTGGCGACGCGCAGCCGGCTCTACCCCGACACCGAACAGGTCATGGGCTGGAACATCACCGACTCCGGTTTCCGGGTCGTCCTGGATCCGGCCGTCCCCGACGTGGTGCGCCGCTACCTCGCCGACGACGTCAAGGACTTCCTGGGCGAGCACGGACTGAAACCGAAGGACGTGGCCTCCTGGGTCTGCCACCCGGGCGGCCCCCGGGTCCTGGAGGCGGTCGCGGAGAGCCTCGAACTGCGCGAGGGCGCCCTGGATGTGACCTGGCGGCACCTGGCCGACGTCGGGAACCTCTCCTCGTCCTCCGTACTGCACGTGCTGCGCGACACCTGGGCGGAGCGCCGCCCACCGGCGGGCGCCCCGGGCCTGCTGTTGGCGATGGGACCCGGATTCTGCTGCGAACTGGTGCTGCTGCGCTGGTAGGTCGGAGGACTTCATGACCTGGTACGCCCTGCTGGTGGCGGCGGTCGCCGCCGAGCGCGTCGCCGAACTCGTCGTCGCCCGGCGCAACGAGCGGTGGAGCCTGTCCCGGGGCGCGGTCGTCGCCGGCCGGCGGCACTATCCGGCCATGGTCGCCCTGCACACCGCACTCCTCGCGGGGTGCCTGCTCGAGGCCGGGCTCGCCGGCCGCGCCTTCGTACCCGCCCTGGGGTGGCCCATGCTGGCCGTCGTGGTGGCGGCGCAAGGCCTCCGATGGTGGTGCATCAGCACCCTGGGGCCGCGCTGGAACACCCGCGTGATCGTCATTCCCGGGATGCCGTTGATCACCGGCGGCCCCTACCGATGGCTCGGCCACCCCAACTACGCCGCCGTCGTCGCCGAAGGCCTGGCACTGCCCCTGGTGCACACCGCCTGGGTCACCGCCACCGTCTTCACCGTCCTGAACGCCGTGCTGCTCACCGTGCGCGTCCGCTGCGAGAACGAGGCCCTGGCCGGCGCCGTCCCCCGGGCCGCACCTGCCGACGCGCCCGGAGCCGCCGTTCCGGACCCGACGACGTGATCGACGTCCTGGTGGCCGGCGGGGGCCCCGCCGGGCTGGCCGCCGCCCTGCACGCCGCCCTCGCCGGGATGCGCGCCGTCGTCGTGGAACCCCGGACCGCTCCCGTGGACAAGGCGTGCGGGGAGGGGGTCATGCCGGGCGGTGTCGCCGCGCTGCGGGCGCTGGGCATCGACCCCGAGGGACGCGAACTGCGCGGCATCCGCTACCTCGACGCCACCCGCAGCGCCGAGGCCCGCTTCCGTGCCGGCCCCGGTCTGGGGGTCCGCCGCACCACCCTCCACGCGGCACTGCACCAGCGCGCCCGGGATCTCGGTGTGGAGATGGTGACCGGCAAGGTGTCCGACGTACGCCAGTCGGCGGACCGGGTGACGGCCGCGGGACTGACGGCACGCTGGCTGATCGCCGCCGACGGACTGCACTCCCCCGTCCGCCGCGGCCTGGGGCTGGCGCTCCCGGACCGCGCGGAAGGGCGGTACGGGCTGCGCCGGCACTACCGGGTGGAGCCGTGGACGGACCTCGTCGAGGTGCACTGGTCCGCCCACGGCGAGGCCTATGTGACGCCGGTCGCCGACGACCTGGTGGGGGTGGCCGTACTGAGCCGTGTCCGGCGCGGGTACGACGACCACCTCGCCGCCTTTCCGGCGCTCGCCGCGCGGCTGGGCGACGCGACGGCGAGCGCGGTGCGCGGCGCCGGGCCGCTGCGCCAGCGGGTACGCCGCCGGGTCGCCGGCCGGATCCTGCTGGTCGGCGACGCCGCGGGATACACCGACGCCCTCACCGGGGAGGGCGTCGCCCACGGCCTGCGCAGCGCCGAGGCCGCGGTGGGGTGTCTGCTCGGCGGATGCCCGGAGCGGTACGAGGCCGAGTGGACGCGGCTGACCCGGCGCCACCGCCTGCTGACCGGAGCGCTGCTGACGGCCGCCCGGCACCCGCACTCCGCCCGGCTCGTCGTCCCGGCCGCGTCACGGCTGCCCGCAGTCTTCACCGCCGCGGTGCACGCGCTGCGCTGACCGGTGGAGGGCCGGGGCGCCGCGCCGTGTGAGAGACGGCACCCTTGGCCGGATGCCCGCTCGGACCGGGTCCTGGATGTCTAGGGTGTGGATCATGAGTACACACTTTGATGTCGTGGTCCTCGGCGCGGGTCCTGGCGGATACACCGCCGCGGTCCGCGCGACCCAGCTCGGTCTGCGAGCGGCGGTCATCGAGGAGAAGTACTGGGGCGGGGTGTGCCTGAACGTCGGCTGCATCCCGTCGAAGGCGCTGCTGCGCAACGCCGAACTGGCCCACATCTTCACCCAGGAGGCGAAGACCTTCGGGATCCGGGTCGAGGGCAAGGTCAGCTTCGACTACCGCGAGGCGTACCTGCGCAGCCGGAAGGTCGCCGACGGCCGCGTCGCCGGCGTGCACTACCTGATGAAGAAGAACAAGATCACCGAGTACGACGGCCGGGGCACCTTCACCGACGACCACACGCTGCGGGTGGCGTTGCGGGACGGTGGGACGGAGACGGTGACGTTCGATCACTGCGTCGTCGCGACCGGGGCCACGACGCGACTGCTGCCGGGCACCTCGCTGAGCGAGCGGGTCGTGACCTACGAGGAGCAGATCCTCACCGACACGCTTCCGGAGAGCATCGTCATCGCCGGGGCCGGCGCGATCGGCGTCGAGTTCGCGTACGTGCTGCACAACTACGGGGTGAAGGTCACGATCGTCGAGTTCCTCGACCGGGTCGTCCCGCTGGAGGACGTCGAGATCTCCGCCGAACTCGCCAAGCGCTACCGGCGGCTGGGCATCGAGATCCTGACCTCCACCCGGGTGGAGTCCATCGACGACAGCGACCCGGCGGGCAAGGTGCGGGTCACCGTCACCCGCGACGGGCAGCAGCGGATCCTGGAGGCCGACAAGGTCCTGCAGGCGATCGGCTTCGCGCCGCGCGTCACCGGCTACGGTCTGGAGGCCACCGGTGTGCGGCTGACCGAGCGCGGCGCGATCGACGTGGACGCCCGCGGGCGTACGAACGTGCCGCACATCTTCGCGATCGGCGACGTCACCGCGAAGCTGATGCTGGCGCACGCGGCGGAGTCGATGGCGGTGATCGCGGTGGAGACCATCGCCGACGCCGAGACCATGGAACTCGACTTCACCATGATTCCGCGCGCCACGTACTGCCAGCCGCAGATCGCCAGCTTCGGCTGGACCGAGGCCCAGGCCCGTGAGAAGGGCTTCGACGTCAACGTGGTGAAGTTCCCCTTCACCGCGAACGGCAAGGCCCACGGCCTCGGCGACCCGGCCGGCTTCGTGAAGGTCATCAGCGACCGGACCCACGGTGAGCTGCTCGGCGCGCACCTGATCGGCCCGGAGGTCACCGAGCTGCTGCCGGAGCTGACCCTGGCCCAGCAGTGGGATCTGACGGTGCACGAGGTGGCGCGCAACGTGCACGCCCACCCGACGCTGGGCGAGGCGGTCAAGGAGGCCGTCCACGGCCTGGCCGGGCACATGATCAACTTCTGACCGCGCTGGTCGCGGAGGGTCCCGGTCCGCGGTACGGGCCCCTTCGCGGCGCGCCGCCCCACTCCGCGCGCTTCGCCGCCGGGTGCCGCACGATGAGATCGTGATGACGGTACTGCTCATGGAGCACGACAGCGACACGTCCAGTGACCTGCGTTCGGCGATCCACGCCAACCGGCACTTCCGCGTCATCGCGCACGGGACCGACGACGCCACCGTGCTGGCGCTGGCCCGGACCCTGTTGACCGACGTCGTGATCATCGACGCCCGGCTCGACGGCATCGACGCGCTCGCCCTCTGCGAGCAGCTCCGTACCCTGACCCCGCCTCCGGCGGTCGTAATCATCGCCGCCCACCTCGCCGGCGCCGACTCCGCCCACCGCCTCGCCGCCCGGGGTTCGGTCCACCTGCTGCGCGGCTCCGAGCCGCGTGACGTCGTGAACGCCCTGCGGGCGATCGGAGTGCGCCGCAGCAGCTCCGATCCCGACGCCCTGTGAAGCGTCCTCCCACTGGCACGAGCAGGGAAAACCCTCGTTCTCCCCCCGGTGCCTCCCCCTGCGGTCCCCGTCCTTGACGCGCGCCGGCCGCGGACCGAGACTGACGCCGCCGCGCACGCATTCCGACCCGTCGAAGAGACCGGCGCGGGGGCCGGGGGCACGGGGGCACGGGGCCGGGAGGAAGGACTGCGGAACATGACGCACCACGGTCCGGTGGGTCTCGGCCCGGTCCTGGCTCAGGTGGGGGCCGGACTGGCAGCGGGGAGTCCCGCCGTCCTGTGGGGCGTCCGGGGATCAGGACGTACGACGTTCCTGGACGCGCTCGCGGACGCCGCCGCCGAACGCGGTGACAGGCCTCTGAGACTGCGCCTGCGGGAGGACGGCGCACCCATCCGGTACGGCGCGCTCACCGACCTCCTGGCCGCGCTGGACCCACTCGACCTCCTCCTCCCCGCCGGGCCGCTCCAATCGGCGGTCGACGTCCTGCTGCGCCGCCGCGCCCTCCCACGGGAGGGCATGGACCCGGTGGCGGTCCGCCTCGCCCTCGGGCGCGTGCTGGCCCGGGCGTCCGGAACGCTCCTGCTGATCGACGACGTCCAGTGGATGGATCACGACAGCGTCCGGGCCCTGGCCCATGTCCTGCACTCGCTGCCGCGCGGGACGGTGCGGGTGGCCGTGACCCGGCGCTGCGCGACACCGCCCGGGACGTCGGAGGTGTGCGGACCGGGGGCCGTCCCGTACGAGCTCGCGCCGCTGGATGTCGACCAGGTGGCGCTCCTTCTCGAACGCCGCGCGCTGCCCGGCCGCTGGGCCGCCCGGGTGCACGCGATGTCCGGCGGAAACCCCGCCCTGACGGTGGCGGTCGCCCGGGAACTGCGGGACGCGCGGCCGGGTCCGGCGCCCGTCGGTGCGTCCTGCCCGTCGCACGCGGCCGCCTCCTGGCCGGCCGCCCTGCCGGCACCGGTCACCGCCACGTTGCTGCTGGCGGCGCTGGCCGTCGATCCCTCGTCCGCGGTCCTGCGCCGGGCCGGGTGCGAGCGGGTGGACGCGGATCTGGCGCTGGCGGCCGAGGCCGGAATCGTGAGCCTGGGGCCGGACGGCTCCATCGCTTTCCGCGGCACCGTGCTGCGTGACGCCGTGCTGGCACAGGCGTGGGACGGCCGGCGATCGGCCGCCCACCGGGCGCTGGCGACGGCGGTCGAGGACCCGGTGGAGGCGGTGTGGCACCGCGCTCTGGCGGCGGACGGCTTCGACGCCGGTCTGGCCGCCGAGATCGAGTCCGCGGCCACCGACGCCCGCCGCGCGGGCCAGCGGTCCTGGGCGGGTGAGCTGGAACTGCTGGCCGCCCGGCGGACCCCGCCGTCCGACCGGGCCCACCGCCTGGCGCGGCTGGCCGCGGCGACGACCGATGCCGCGGCCGCCGGGCGCAGCGATCTGGCCGGGAGAGTGGCCGCGGCGGTCCGGGTGAACCGTGGCAGCCCGGCCGAGTTGATCGCGACGCTGCTGGCGGTGGTGGACTCCGCCGGCCAGGCCATGGAGGAGATGGACCAGGTGCTGACCCAGGCCGCGGGCACCGCGGAAGGGCATCCGTCCCTGATGGCCGCCGTCGAGATGCGCGTCGCGGTGAAGGCGAATGTGTGCGAAGGACGCCCGGACAAGGCCCGCGCCGCCGCCGCGCGCGCCGCGGCACTGGGCCGCCAGGGCCGGGACGCGGCTTCCGAGGCCGCCGCACTGACCATGCGGGCCCGGATGGAGCGCATCCTCGACGATCCGGCCGCCGAGCGCACTTTGCGCGACGCGCTGGCGCTGGACGTGTCCGTCGACCTCCTGGGCGTGCGCTCCAGCCCGCAGTACCTGGCGGCCCGTCATGCGGTCTTCGACGACCGGCTGCCGGAGGCGAGGGCGCAACTGCTGGAACTGCTCGGCGTCGCCGAGCGGCAGGGGGTGGCTGCCGATCTGGAGGAGGTGCTGCGCAGCCTGGCCGAGGTCGACGCCCGGGCCGGTTCCTGCGCGCAGGCGCTGCGGTGGAGCGACCGGGCGAGCGCGGTGTGCGTGGCCTCAGGGCTGTCCCCGGGCCCGGTCTGGTACACCGCCGCCCTCGCGGAGACCGCCGGGGGCAGCTTCACCCGGGCCACCGAGTTCGCGGCCCGCGCGGCACGGACCTCGCACGAGGAACACGACATGATCTTCGCGTCCCGCAGCCTCCTCGCGCTCGGCACGGTTCAGCTGATCACTGGCAGTGCCGTCGAGGCGTCCCGCACTCTGGAGCGGGTGGCCGCGCTGGAGCGGCAGCAGCAGGTGGCCGACCCCCGGATCCTGCGCTGGCGGCCGGAGCTGGTCGAGGCACTGGCGGTCGGCAACCGGCTCGACGAGGCCGAGGAGCAGGCGGCCGAGGCCGCCCGGATCACCGCCGGGTACCCGGACAGCGGGGTCTTCGCGGCCCTGCAGCGCGCCAGGGCCCACTGCGCCGCCCGCCGCGGCGAGTGCGACACCGCGGCGGCGATGCTGCACGAGGCCGCGGAACGGTTCGGGTGCCTGCGACTGCCGATCGAGGAGGGACGGACCCGCGTGGCACTGGGCGTGCTGGAACGCGCTCGGCGTCGGCCGGCTGCGGCGCGCACCGCCTGGAAGGACGCGACGGGACTGTTCCGACAGGCTCAGGCACGCCCCTGGACCACGTTGACCCAGAACCTGCTGGACCGTCTGGAGGGCACCCGCACCGCGCCGGGGGTGGCTTCCCCGCGGCTGACGGAGGCCGAGCACCGGCTCGCTCTCCTCGTCGTCCAGGGGCTGACCAATCACGACGCCGCGGCGACCCTCTTCCTCTCCGTCAAGACCGTCGAGTCGACGCTCAGCCGCGTCTACCGCAAACTCGGCATCCGCTCCCGCACCCAACTGGCCGCGGCCCTGCGCGGCTGACCGGCCGCGTCCGCCGCAGGGTCGGCCCGCCCCCGTCCTCAGCCCGCCCAGCAATGGTGTACGACGCCGTCCCGGACCTCGAGGTTGAGCCTTCCGGACTGCCGCTCCATCGTCACGCTCGCTCCGGCGGGGAGGAGCCGGACGACCGCCCAGCCACGGTCCCGGGCCCGGCGCTCCGCCGTCGCGGCCGGCAGGCCCGCGTACGTGTCGGGAGCGTCCGCCGGTTCGGGCGGCGGGATCGTGCCGGAGTCCTCAGAAGACGGACCAGCCGGCGGCATCGGCGACCTCCTCCACCACGGCCATGCCGGCGACGGAGTTGCCCGCCTCGTCCAGACCCGGCGACCACGCGCACACGGTGCCGTGCCCGGGGAACACCGCCAGGACGCCACCGCCGATGCCGCTCTTGACGGGAGCCCCCACCTGGCAGGCCACGTCCCCCGCCGCCTCGTACGTCCCACACGTCAGCACCACGGCGTTGAGCCGGCTCGCCTCGCGCGCCGACAGCAGGAGCCGGCCGGAGCCGAGCCGGCCACCGCGTGCGAGGAACAGGCCCGCCTGCGCCAGATCGACGCAGGACGCGGCGATGGCGCACTGATCGATGTACTGGTCGAGCACCTCGGCCACCTCGTGCTCCAGCCGGCCGTGCGAGGCCATCAACAGCGCCGCCGCGGCATTGCGATGGCTGGCACCGCGTTCCGATGCGGCGAGCCGCGGATCGATGCGGATCGCGGGGTTGCCGGACTCCGTACGCAGCAGTTCCAGCACGACTGCGGCCGATTCCGTCCGGTGGGCCGCCATCAACCGGTCGACGACGACGAGGGCTCCGGCGTTGACGAACGGGTTGCGGGGCACCCCGTGATCCACGTCGAGTTGCGTCAGCGCGTCGTAACGGAGGCTGGAGGGCTGCCGGCGGACCCGTTTCCACAGGCTCTCACCGTCCTGGGCCAGCGCCAGGGCCAGCGAGAACACCTTGGAAAGGCTCTGCACGGAGAACGGCTCCCGGCAGTCACCGGCGCCGATCACCTCGCCGTCCACCGTGGCCAGCGCGACCCCCAGCCGGTTCAGCGGCACCTCGCCCAGCAGGGGAACACTTCGTGCCTGCCGTCCCGTTCCGACCAGCCGGACACCGGCGTCATGTGCGTCGTCCACCATCTCCCGCAGATCCATCCGCCCCCCTCCGCCCGATCGCCCGCGACCGCGGCGACACCACTCAGCCTGCCGCTCCGGCTCCCGCCGCGCAGCAGTGGAATCCCTCGTCAGGACGCACGACCGGGCCGCGGCCCGACGAGGGATTCCCCCGATGGTCCTGCCCGCACGGAGCCAGCAGCATGGCCGGACCACCCCCACGCGAGAGGCCAACCTCAGTGAAACTCCGTCAACACACCCTGGGCGCAGCAACTTTGGCCGGCGCCCTGCTGGCCGGATCCCTCGTCCTGATCGCCGCCCCCACCGTCTCCGCGGCGCCCGTCGGCCCCCCGGCGCCGCAGCGGTCCGATCAGGTCGCCACTGCCAAGGGCGCACTGGACGCGCTGCCCGCCGTGCCCAACACCTCGTGGGGCATCGACCGTTCGGCCGGGCGGGTCGTCCTCACCGTCAGCGACGCCGCGACCGGCCCCCGGCTGTCGCGACTGCTCGACACGGCGGCCGCCCTCGGCGACCTCGTGCGCGTGGAGCACACGACCGGTCGCATGGTGCAGCAGAGCACCGCGACCGGGGACAAGCTCCAGGTCGTCGGCAACTCCGGAAGCTGGTGCTCCATAGGCTTCAACGTCACCGACGGCGCCGCGAACTTCGTCCTCACCGCGGGGCACTGCAAGGCGGCCAACGGCTGGCAGACCCCCGACGGCCGGTTCATCGGCACCACGTCGAAGGTCGGCCCCAGCGGTACCGATGCCGGCCTGGTGGCCAACGCGCTGACGCCGGAACCCGGCGCCTTCACCAGTGTCGGCACCGCCAGGGTGGGCGAGCAGGTCTGCAAGAAGGGAGCCACCTCCGGCGTCACCTGCGGCACGGTCAAGGCGGTCGACCAGACCGTCACGTACGACAACGGCGTCGTCGTCAACCACCTCATCCAGACCGGGAACCTCACTCAGGCCGGGGACAGCGGCGGCGGCCTGTACGACGGCTCGGCGGCACTGGGACTCGTCAGCGGCGGCAGCGACACCGTCAGCAGTTTCTACCCGGTGTCCCATGCCCTCAGCGACCTCGGAGTCCGCCTCATCGGCGCGAGCGACCCGGGGCACACCGTCACGGTGACCAACCCCGGCAACCAGTCGAGCTGGGCCGGCTTCTGGATCTTCCCGGTCCCGGTCCGGGCCCAGGCGAGTGACGGTCATCCGCTCGCCTTCACCGCGACGGGTCTGCCGACGGGTCTGACGATCGAGGCCGCCACTGGAAGGATCACCGGCACGCCCACCACCGCGGGCACCTACCGCTCCACCGTCACCGCGAGCGAGGCGGGCGGCCCCAGCGGCAGCGCCACCTTCACCTGGACCGTCACCGGCTGGTGATCCCAGCGGCTCGGCCGGCAGCACGCCGGGGCGTCGTCACCCACCCGGTGGCGGCGCCATCGGCGGCTGTCGCACCGGACCACTGAGCCCGTACGGCGATGACGCGGCGACGGCGACGCCCTCCGGTTGTGCGCTGGACGCGCGCCGGCGGCTGTGCGCCACAGGCGGCTGATCGGGCAGAAGTTACCCATAAGTATGTCGTGACTTCACAAGCTGTTAACAGTAGAACTTGTTCCCATTCCGCCGAGAGTGAGGAACGTCACATGAGCGACTCTACCATGAACGGTAACGGTTCTGAGGGTGTTTCACGCCGTCGGTTCATTGCAGGAACAGGTTCTATTCTGGGCGCCGTGGCACTCTCCGCGCAGGTAACCCCGGCCCGCGCGGCCGCCGCCCCGGCGGCCGCCACGATCGACAACGGCGCCCGCGTTCCGGTTCTGGTCATCGGAACCGGGTACGGCGGCTCCGTAGCCGCCCTACGCCTCGCGCAGGCGGGCGTCAGCGTGCAGATGGTCGAGATGGGCATGGCCTGGGACACCCCCGGCTCCGACGGCAAGATCTTCTGCAACACGACAGCACCGGACAACCGGTCCTACTGGCTGCGCACCAAGACCAAGCAGCCCCTCAGCAACTTCTTCGGCATCCCGATCGACAAGAGCATCCCGCGCTACACCGGGATCCTGGACGCCGAGGACTTCAGCGGCATCACCGTCTACCAGGGCCGCGGCGTCGGCGGCGGTTCGCTGGTCAACGGCGGTATGGCCGTCACCCCCAAGCGTGAGAACTTCGGCGCCATCCTCCCGTCGGTCAACGCCGACGAGATGTACAACACCTACTACCCGCGCGCCAACGCGGGGCTCGGCGTCGGCACCATCGACCCGGCCTGGTTCGACACCACGGACTGCTACCAGTACGCCCGGGTCGGCCGCAAGCAGGCCCAGCGATCCGGGTTCCCGTTCGTCTTCGTGCCGGACGTATACGACTGGGACTACATGAAGCAGGAGGCGGCCGGCACCGCCACCAAGTCGGCACTGGCCGGCGAGATCCTCTACGGCAACAACTACGGCAAGAAATCGCTCCAGAAGACCTACATCGCCCAGATCAAGGCGACGGGCAGGGTCACCATCTCACCGCAGCACAAGGTCACTTCGGTCACCCCGGCCTCCGGCGGCGGCTACACGGTCGTCATCGACCAGATCAACACCAGCGGGGACACCACCGCCACCAAGACCGTCACCGCGGACAAGGTGTTCTTCGCGGCCGGCAGCGTCGGCACCAGCAAGCTGCTGACCAAGCTGAAGGCCACCGGCGCGCTGCCCAACCTCAACAGCGAGATCGGCAAGGGCTGGGGCGACAACGGCAACGTCATGTGCGGCCGGGCCAACCACATCTGGGACCCGACCGGCGCGCTCCAGGCGACCATCCCCTGCGGGGGCATCGACAACTGGGCCGCCGGTGGCGCGTTCGCCGAGGTCGCGCCGCTGCCGACCGGGATCGAGACGTTCGCCTCGTTCTACCTGTCGATCACCAAGAACCCGAACCGCGCCACGTTCACCTGGAACGCCGCCGCCGGCCGGGTCGACCTGAACTGGCAGACCGCCTGGAAGCAGCCGTCCATCGACATGGCCAAGACGATCTTCGACAAGATCAACGCGAAGGAGGGGACGATCTACCGGACCGACCTGTTCGGCGTCTACAAGGTCTGGAACGACACCCTCACGTACCACCCGCTCGGCGGCGCGGTGCTGAACAAGGCGACCGACAACTACGGCCGCCTGCACGGCTACTCCGGCCTGTACGTCATCGACGGCGCGCTGATCCCCGGCAACACCAGCGTCAACCCGTTCGTCACCATCACAGCGCTCGCCGAACGGAACATCGAAAAGATCATCGCCACCGACCTGTAGCTCCGGTGGCGCTCGTCCGAGAACAGCAAATCCCCGTGGGAGACGGTAAGTGCCTCCTGCGGGGTGGGCCCCGGGGCCGGCCGGCTGCACCGCACGGCCCCGGAGCGGCTCAGCCGGTGGGCAGCACGCACACCGCGTCGAGGCCCAGCACGTGGTTGAGCCGGCCGAACGCCAGCCAGGAGCCGATGCTCATGCTCAGTTCCACGATCTCGACCTGGCTGTAGTGGGCGGTCATCCGGTCCCAGAACTCGTCGTCGAGGCCGTGGTGGTCCAGTGCGTAGCGCTCGGCGTACTCGGCGGCGAGGCGCGTGCGGTCGTCGAACGCGTCGGTGGTGCGCCACTCGGTCACCGCGTCGGGGAACTCCTCCTCGACCTTCTCCCCCTCCCGGTCGGTACGCCAGTCGAGGCAGAACAGGCACCCGTTGATCTGCGCGATCCGCAGCCTGGCGGCCTCGAACTCGCGCAGGCCCAGGGTGGTGTGGGCGTACACCGACAGCGAGAAGTTCGCGGCGGCCATCCCGATGCCGGGGACCATGTCGCCCCACACGTACCCGATCGGCTCCTGGCCCTCGGGAATGTCGATGTTCATCGTTGCTTCCTTCCGAGCTTGCCGACTGCGGGACGCAGCGGGACGTCTAGTGCGTCGTAGAGACCGGGCGCCGCTTCCACCAGCCAGTCGATGGCGCCCACCAGCCGGCCGACCGCGGTGGCGTTCCCGCCCGCGGACCGGTTCTCGCCCTCGTCGGCCGCCTCGACCGTGACCTCGATGCGCGGCCGGCCCTCGATGATCACCCGGTGGGCGCCGGTGCCGTCGGGCGGCTGCGGCCAGTCCGGTGCGCAGGACGGATGGATCCGGGTGACGTGCTCGATGACGATGCGGGCTTCGCCCTCGACGATGCCCTGCACCTCGAACCGCACCGCACCCTGGGTGCCGGCCTCGAACTCGCCCATCGTCCTGGTGCTCACGGTGGTCTCGAGCGGCCGCCGGTCCATCGTCTCGCGGATCTCGTCGAGCTCGACGCCCAGCGCTCGGGCCATCAGCCGTATCTGGCCGCCCCACACCATGGTGGGGATCGTCTCCATCAGCATCAGCGGCTCGTACTCCATCGGCTGGCCCATCCCGACGAGGTACCGGACCGAGTCGGGCTGCTCGTAGGTGGAGTAGTCGAAGATCTCCTGACAGCGGATCACGTCGATGGTGGTGGCGAGTCCGCTGATCAGCAGGGGCAGCACATCGTTGCCCCAGCCCGGGTCGACGCCGGAGACGAACAGCGACCCGCCGCCCTCCGCGATCGCGGCCAGGACCGGCTCCCGGAACTCCGGCGGGGCGTTGCGCTGGTCGTAGAGCGGGTACAGCGCCGGAGTGACGACGACGGCCCCGGCGCGGAGCGCCCTGACGATGTCCGCGAGGGCGTCGTCGGGACGGATGTCACCGGAGGCCGCATACACCACGGCCTGGGGGCCGGCGGCCAGCACCGCGTCGATGTCGTCGGTGGCCGCGACGCCCAACGGGTAGTCGAGTCCGCCGAGTTCGCCCGCGTCGCGGCCGACCTTCCCGGGGTTGTGGACGAGCACGTTCACGAGTTTCAGCGCCGGGTGGGCCTCGACGGCACGAACCGCCGCACGCCCGACATTCCCGGTGCCCCAGACAACCGTGGAAATCATGCGGCGGAGGGTAGCAAGGGCCGTCAACAGTTCATAGGGTCACGCAATGCCCGTCCCGATCAGTATTCCTCCGCAGGCGGCCGGCGGTGCGCGCCCTCCGGCGTGAAGGTGAAGGTGCCCGCGAACGGGCCCGCGCCGCCGTCGGCGCAGCGCACCGCCATCACGACCGGCTGGCCGTACATCGGCGGACCCGACGGGGGGTTCCCCGGCCGGGTGCCGTTCCAGAGGTGGAAGAAGACCATCGGGTCCTCGGGGCGTGCGGTGGCGTAGCCCAGCGTCTTCGAGAACTGCGGGTTGGTGCCGCCGATGAGCAGCGAGGGCTCCCCGAACGACTCGACTACATCGGTGAACCACTTGTTCTCCGAGCACCAGACGGGCACGTCGTCGCGAAGCGCGCGGTACTCCTCGGGCGTCAGCGCCCGGTCCAGTTCCAGCCAGCCGTTGCGATGGGCGAACTCGGCGTAGACGGACGCGGCGGCCTTCTGGTCGCGGTGGTCCGGCAGCAGCCGGGCGAATCCGCCGATGACACCGGTCGCCTGGAACGCGCCGCTGGCCCGCAGCGCCTGGTTCTCGTCCGCCCAGGCCTGCTCGCGGTGGTCCGCGAAGGCCAGCGGGTCGATCAGCGTCCGCAGGGCGATCTCCCCGCCGAACATCTCCGGCCGGGGCAGAGCGGCGTTCAGCCGCCCGACCAGGTACTCGCGGATCTCGTCCGCGGAGCGCGTGGCCTCGGTCACGGCATCGGTGGGGTTCATACCCGAAGCTTCGCAGATGAACGGGGTGCATGATCACGGCGACGGGGCGCGCCGGCGGGGCCGGAGGCCACCGTTCACGGGCGTGTGGTCCAGTGCGCGGAGCGGCTGCTGGACTGGCGGGAGGCCGATCCGTCAGCGTATTGGTCTAGTCCTATCTTGGTCCAGACCATTGACATGCCTCCTGCTCAGGGAGTCCTATGACTCTCAAAACCGCCCTGCAGCAAGGGACTTGGCGGTCACCCCCTCACAGCTTGGACAAGCATGAGAAGCATGCGCTCCCTCCGCGCGGTCCTCACCGCGACCGTCACCGCTGTGGCGGCCATGGGCCTGGCCACACTCAGCGGTGGCACCGCCCAGGCGGCCACCCCCCTGCCGGCCCACGTCTTCGCCCCCTACTTCGAAGCATGGACCGGCGAGAGCCCGGCCGCGCTGGCCGCCCAGTCCGGTGCGAAGCACCTGACGATGGCGTTCATCCAGACGGCGGCCAAGGGTTCCTGCACGGTGTACTGGAACGGCGACAGCGGCCTGCCGATCGCCGCGTCCTCCTTCGGCAGCGACATCAAGACCATCCAGTCGAGGGGCGGGGACGTCATCCCCTCGTTCGGCGGCTACACCGCGGACACCACCGGCACCGAGATCGCCGACAGCTGCACCGACGTCAACCAGATCGCCGCCGCGTACGAGAAGGTCATCACGACCTACGACATCTCGCGGCTCGACATGGACATCGAGGTCGACTCGCTGGACAACACCGCCGGCATCGACCGGCGGAACAAGGCCATCAAGATCGTCCAGGACTGGGCGGCGGCCAGCGGCCGCAAGGTCGAGATCTCCTACACGCTGCCGACGACCACCCACGGCCTCGCCCCCAGCGGTCTCGCCGTCCTGCAGAACGCGGTCGCCAACGGCGCGCGGGTCGACGTCGCGAACCTCATGACGTTCGACTACTACGACAACGCCGCCCACAACATGGCGAACGACACCCAGACCGCGGCGCAGGGCCTGTACAACCAGCTCGCGCAGCTCTACCCGGGCAAGACCGCCGCCCAGCTCTGGGGCATGATCGGCGTCACCGAGATGGTGGGGGTCGACGACTTCGGTCCGGCCGAGACGTTCACCCTGGCCAACGCCACCCAGGTCTACAACTGGGCGGTCTCCAAGGGCATCAACACCCTCTCGTTCTGGGCGCTGCAGCGTGACAACGGCGGCTGCCCGGGCGGCGCCGCCGCCGACAACTGCTCCGGTATCCAGCAGAACACCTGGGACTTCACCCACATCTTCGCGCCCTTCACCAGCGGCACCACGACCCCGACCAACGACTTCTCGGTGACCGCCACCCCGGCCTCCGGGTCCGTGGTCGCGGGCAGCTCCGCCGGCAGCACGGTGAAGACCGCGGTGACGGCGGGCCAGGCCCAGACGGTCAACCTCACCGTCAGCGGAGCCCCCGCGGGGGTCACCGCCTCACTCAGCCCCACCTCCGTGACGGCCGGCGGCTCCTCGACGCTCACCGTCGCCACGACCGCGGCGACGGTGTCGGGCACCTACACCCTCAGCGTCACCGGCTCGGGCACCTCGGGCAGCCACACGGCGACCTACACCCTCACCGTCACCGGCGGCACGGGCCACCAGTGCACCGCGGCCCCGTGGGCCGGCAGCACCATCTACACCGGTGGGCAGCAGGTCTCCCACAAGGGCCACAACTGGAAGGCCAAGTGGTGGACCACGGGCGAAGAGCCCGGCACCACCGGCCAGTGGGGCGTCTGGCAGGACCTCGGCGCCTGCTGACCCCGTCCCACCCCCACGTGGTGCTGCCCCGGGCGGCGCGCGCCCGCCGGGCCTACAACAGAGACATGAGGACAGACGAGCTACCCGACGGATACGGCAGGGTGAGCATCGAGGCGGCCGACGAAGCCACGGTCGCCGTGATCGAGGAACTGCTGCGCCTGCACTTCCCCGCGGGTCCCGCGGTGCGCTACAGCGAACACCACGCCGTCACGGAGCCGCACCGCACGCTCCACCACCTCACCCTGACCCTGGACATCCGGCCCTCCCCACAGCCCTGACCAGGGGTTCGACGACCAAGGGGGCCCGCACGCCACTCAGCGCCGGAGCCGCCTTCCGGGCGCGGGGCGGCATCGGGCGGGACGGCCGTCCGGACTCCGGGGAGGCTCCGCCAGGATCGGCTGGACGCCGTGTGCGGGTTATGCGGCACATGAGCGCACACTGGGGCTATGTCCCTACCCGCAACGCACCAATGCCGTACGTGTTCCACCGACGCCACCGACGGAACGACGCTGCACGAGGACCTTGTCGTGGGAGCGCCGCTGTCCATGGAAGCACTCGACGAGGCGCAGCGCCTGGATCGGTTCGCCCGCAAGTACGCCCACGACGGCTGCCGGGTGACCGAGGTTCGGCAGGTCCCTTCCAGCAGCACCAGCGGTTACGCGTGGTCCGTCCGCTTTGTCGACCACGCCTGAGAAAAGCTCCGGGTCGGCACCCTGGCACGACCGGCCCCCGCATGGCTTCTTCGACGTCATGCCGGCTGTCGGTCGTGCTGGACGCGGGCGCGCGGGCACCTGTCGTGCCGGCCGCGCGTCCGCCCGCCACCGTCACGGCCAACCGGCCCCCGGCACCTCCACCTCGATGCTGAGCACCTGACCGCTGCCGGGAGCCACCAGCTCGGACATGCCCCGCCACTCCGCCGTCACCACGAACAGCGTCGTGCCGTCCTGCCCGCCGAGCGCGCACGCGAATCCGCCCCGGTCCAGCTCGACGACCCGTGACACCTCGCCGCCTTCGGCGACGCGTACGCATCGCCGGTTGGGCACGTCGGCGTACCAGACGGCGCCCTGGGCGTCGGTGCAGATGCCGTCGGGGGCTCCCTCGCCGAGGCCGGCCCAGACCCGCCGCCCGGACAGCCCCCCGTCCGCGCCGATGTCGAAGGCCACCAGGCTGTGACGGTAGGAGTCCGCGACGATCAGGGTGGAGTTGTCGGGCGTCACCGCCATCCCGTTGGGGAACGTGATGTCGTCGGCCACTTGGCGTACCGACCCGTCCGCCGTCACCAGGAACACGAATCCGGGCCTGACCTCCTCACCGGCCATCGGGTCGAAGCCGGCCCGGTTGACGTAGGCGTTGCCGCGGCCGTCCACCACGATGTCGTTCCATCCCGGCATGCCCAGCTCCGCGTGGACCACCAGGGACCGATCCGGCTCCCGGCGCAGCAACAGCCCGTCGGGGGACGAGACGATCAGCAGCCTCCCGTCCGGGAGCAGGGCGGTGCACAGCGGCAGGGACTTCACCCGCGCGATGACCTCGGTGCCACCCCGGGCGTCCAGAGCGACGACCTCGCCCGCGGTCCAGTCGGAGAAGTACAAGCGGTCACCGTTCCAGCGCGGCGACTCGAGCAGCCCCCGCCCGGTGAGCAGCGTTCGAACCTCGTTCATCCGTCCCACAGCCCTTCTTCCGCGCCGACCATGCCGTCGGCTCCCACCTTGTCCCACCTTCCATACGAACGGGCCCCGGCCATATCGACGCTCCCGGACAAAGTCCGATGCGCTGCCCGCGTCACAGCCCGTAGCGTCGTGGCATGAGCGGTTTCGCGACGCACCGGCGGCGGGTCCTCGACGAGGGCCTGCCCGCGCGCGTCCGGCACACGAACCTGCGCTCGTGCCTGGAGCACTTCGCGCCCTACGGTTTCCGGGCCACCTACCACCACCTGAGCTGGAGCGCGCGGCTGCCGAAGGATCCGGGGCGGGATCCGGGGTCGCTCGTGCGGGCCGTCGAGGAACTGCACCTGGCCCGGCAGCTCTGGCTCGCCGACGAGGCCGCCTACGCTTCCCGGCGGCGGCGCGAGAAGGCGCGGGGCATGCGGCAGCCGGTCGACGACGGCGGCTGGCGGGGTGGCCGGCCCGGGCCGGGGGTCCTCGTCCGGTGCCCCGACCCGACGCGTCATCCCACCGCGCCGCTCCCCGTCGTGGTCGAACGCGTCCTGCGCTCCTCGGTGCCGTCCGACGACGCCCGTGTCCCGGCGTGCCGGGTGTGCGGAGCGGGGAGCGACACCGTCGAGTGGCACGACGGGGGCTACTGGGTGCATCAGCTCTGCGCCGGCTGCGGGGCCGGTCTGGCGGTGGGACGCGCCTCGTAGACCGGCTACGGAGGGTTATCCGAGGTCGGCCGGAGATCGGCCCCGCAGGGCCCTCGCCGGGCCGACCCCCGCCCGCCCGGGTACCTTCGAGATGTGTTCAGCTCCCCTGCAGGACGACACGCGGATGTGTGGCGCCATCCAGCGGGGACGCCATGAGCTGGGACCTCCTGGCGGTCGACCCGACGAGCGGGGCCTCACTGCTCGCGGCCTTCGGCGCGCTGGCCGTCCTGGTGGTGGTCTTCGCCGAATCGGGCCTGCTGGTCGTCGGTTTCTTCCTGCCCGGGGACACCCTCCTCTTCCCCGCCGGAGTGCTCTGCGCCGGCGGCGGCGACTCGGGACCGCACCTGTCCCTGTGGCAGGTGCTCCTCTGCGCCGCCGTCGGGTCGGTCGCCGGCGCGCAGGTCGGCTTTCTCCTGGGGCGGCACGGTGGCCGTGCGGCGCTGGCGCGCAGCCGGAGCGAACGGCTGAAGTCGGCGGTGTCCCGCTCGGACGAGCTGCTGCGCCGCTACGGATACCGCAAGGTGATCGTGATCGGCCGCTTCATCCCCCTGGTCCGGACGGTGCTGAGCCCTCTGGCGGGCGCACTGAAGGTACCGGTGCGCACCTTCACCCTCTGGCAGATCGTCGGGGGCCTGGTCTGGTCGCAGAGCCTCGTGCTGGCCGGGTACTGGCTGGGGAACGCGGTGCCGGGCATCGAGCGCTATCTGCTGCTCATCGTCGCGCTGATCGTCGCCGTCTCGCTCCTCCCCCTGCTGTTCGAGGCCCGAGGACGACGTTCCCGGTCCCGGTAGCGCCGAGGCGCCGAGGGGCGCACGCGGGGTCTGTCCCATCTGTTGACAGTGTTCGGACATTGGAAGAAACTCCCTGCGGGAGAGCGCTCTCCAGCACCTTTGGCGTCACTATCCGAACGCACGAAGCAAGCCGCGCATCACACCCCACCTCACGGAGATGTGCATGAGCCTCCTGTCTCTCCTCCTCCACCACCTCGCCCGGCGCCGACGGCTGATCGCGGTGGTCCTCGCGGCGGTCCTCGCGACCGGCGGCGCACTCGGCGCCATGAACGTCACCGCGAACGCGGCCACCATCCTGCTGTCGCAGGGCAAGCCCGCGACCGCGTCCTCGACGGAGAACGCGGGGAACCCGGCCTCGGCGGCGGTCGACGGCGACGCCGGAACCCGCTGGTCGAGCGCCGCCGCCGACCCGCAGTGGCTCCAGGTCGACCTCGGCTCCCCGCAGGACATCACCCAGGTCTCCCTCACCTGGGAAGCCGCCTACGCCACGGCGTTCACCATCCAGGTCTCCGCCAACGGCACCGCCTGGACCAACGCCTACTCCACCACCACGGGCACCGGCGGCCGTCAGGCGCTCGACGTGACCGCCTCCGGGCGCTACGTCCGGGTGTACGGGACGGCCAGGGCCACCGGCTACGGCTACTCCCTGTGGGAGTTCCAGGTCTACGGGGCCGGCGGTACCCAGCCCCCCGGCACCTGCGGCACCGGCAACGCCGCCCTGAACCGTCCGGTGACCGCCTCCTCGGCCGAGAACGGCGGCACCCCGGCCTCCGCGGCGGTCGACGGAAGCACCGCGACCCGCTGGTCGAGCGCCGCCGCCGACCCGCAGTGGCTCCAGGTCGACCTCGGCTCCGCGCAGGACATCTGCCAGGTCTCCCTGAGCTGGGAGACGGCGTACGCCACCGCCTTCCAGATCCAGGTCTCGCCCACCGGCACCGGCAACTGGACCACCGTCCACACCACCACGGCCGGCGCGGGCGGAACGCAGAACCTCACCGTCAGCGGCAACGGCCGCTACGTCCGGGTGTACGGCACCGCGCGCGCCACCGCGTACGGCTACTCCCTGTGGGAGTTCGCGGTCCACACCGGCGGACCCGGCGACCCCGGCGACCCGGGCGGCGGCGCCGTCATCTCCGCGTACCAGCAGGTCTCGGCCTCCTCATGGGAAGGCGCGAACGCTCCCGCGGCAGCGCTGGACGGGCGCACCAACACCCGCTGGTCGAGCCTGTCCACCGACAACCAGTGGCTGCAGGTGGACCTCGGCGGCCGGGCCACGATCAGCGGCCTGGCGCTGAACTGGGAGTCCGCCTACGCCACGGGCTACCACGTCGACGTGTCCGACGACGCCTCCACCTGGACGCCCCTCCACAGCACCGCCGGCGGCAGGGGCGGCGTCGAGAACCTCACCGTCACCGGCAAGGGCCGCTACGTCCGGCTGACCGGAACCGCCCGCGCCACCGGCTACGGCTACTCGCTGTGGGAGTTCCAGGTCCTCGGTACCCTCGACACGTCCACCGCCACCCCGCCCATGCTCTCCGGACCCACCAGGGCTCCCGCCACGCTGAACCAGTTCGCCCTGGCGGCGCCCGCGGACCGGGCCATGATCACGAACACCCGCCGGCCGGCGCTGTCCTGGGCCGGCGTCGCGGGGACCGCCCGCTACGAGGTCTGGCTCAACATCAGCCGCACCGACTACGACTTCGCGGCCTCCGGCAACCTGCTCGACCTCTACACCAAGGTCGCCGAACCCACCGGCACGGCCTACACCCCGACGTGGGACATCCGCGACCGGTGGACCTACCGGTGGTTCGTCGTCGCGGTGAACGGATCCGGCGCACGCACCACCTCCGACATCCGCACCTTCAGCGTCTACCTGCCCGACATCGAGACGGTGAACGACGGCGTCGCCGTCGTCAACGGCGCCCGGGACCTCAACAAGAACGGCACCATCGAGCCGTACGAGGACTGGCGGCGGCCGATCGAGACCAGGACCGCCGACCTCCTGGGCCGGATGACCCTGGAGGAGAAGGCTTTCCAGATGTTCTACAACGTCCAGTCCTACCCGATGTCGGGCTGGCACTTCGGCCCGGCCCAACCCGCCGACCTGCACAACGTGCTGCTCTCCACGGCGGCCACCCGGCTGGGCATCCCGCCGGTGTCCGCGGGCGACACCACCGCCGGCTACCAGACCACGTACCCGCTGCAGAGCGCGATGGCCGCGAACAGGGACTACCCGCTCGACTACAAGCTGGGCGACATGCAGCGCAAGGAGGAGCTGGAGGTCGGCGCCCGCGGCACCCTCTCACCGCTCGCCGAGGTCGGCACCAAGGTGCTCTACCCGCGCATCCAGGAGGGCGGCGGCGAGAACGCCGACGTCGCGGCGGCGCAACTCCGGGCACAGGTCGCCGGGCTCCAGGGCGGCCCCGAACTCAACCCCGGCTCCGTCCTCGCCACCGTCAAGCACTGGCCCGGCGAAGGCGCCGGCGGCGAGGCCGGCATCGTCTACGACGCGGTGACCATCAAGTACCACATGATCCCGTTCCGGGCCGCGATCGAAGCCGGAGCCGTCAACATCATGCCGGGGTACGCGGGCAGCTCCTACCTCGACCCGGGCGGTCCCGGCGCCGGTGACAGCGCGAAGATCCTCGACTACCTGCGGCAGAACATCGGTTACACCGGTCTGATCACCACGGACTGGCTGCCGTCCGGCGCCTGGGTGAACGCGGCCAACGCCGGTTCCGACGTGATGGGCGGCGCCGACCCGGGCGCCCCCGGGTTCACGATGGCAGGCTTCGAGTCGCAGGTGCCGCTCGCCCGCATCGACGACGCGGTCACCCGCGTCCTGCGGCTGAAGTTCCAACTCGGCATCTTCGACCACCCCTACGGCGACCCGGTCAACGGCCCCTACCGGTTCCACCAGCCCGCCTACACCGCTCTCGCCAACCAGGCGGCGCGCGAATCCAACACCCTGCTCAAGAACAACGGCGTACTCCCGGTCAAGCTCAACGCGGGGGACAACATCGTCGTCGCCGGTGCCCGCGCCACCGACGGCGCGGCGTGCTGCATCTGGTCGAGCTACTTCCACCCGGACTACGGCTCGCTCACTCCGCTGCAAGCCGTCAAGGCCCGCGCCGCCAAGGCAGGAGTCAACGTCTACCAGGACACCGGCCCCTCCCCCAAGCTCGCCGTCGTGGCCGTGGGAGAGCCGTCCTACACCCACGCCACCTCCTGGGTGAACACCCAGCCCTACCTGCCGCCGGACCAACTCGCCATCATCCAGAACTTCAAGAACCAGGGGATTCCGGTGGTGGTCGTCCTGACCCTGCCCCGGCCGATCGTGATCAGCGACTGGAACGGTCTGGCGGACGCCATCGTGGTGACCTACCGCGGTGGTGAGGAGACCGGACCCGCGACGGCCAGTCTGCTCTTCGGGGACTACACCCCCCGGGGCAAGCTGCCGTGGCAACTTCCCCGGAGCCTGGACCAGGTGCTCAAGCCCGGCGGCACCGACACGGTCGCGGACGCGAACGAGAAATGGGACCTGCCCTACGACCTCGGCGCCACGGATGCCCAACGCGCCGAGATCCGCGCGAAGATCGACGCCGGGCAACCGGTACCGACCACGTACGGCAACCCGCTCTACCCCTACGGCGCCGGCCTGACCGGCTGGAACTGACCCGCACGGACCGGTGACGGCCGCACCGCGGCAAGCGGTGCGGCCGTCACCGCCCTACTCCTCGATGGCACCGCCGGTCCGCCGCAGGTGCTGACGGAAGGTGAGTGAGGGATCGGCGGCGCGGCGTGCCAGGTAGTCGTCGAAGGACGTCTGCCGGCGGAGCGTCTCGCCCGCCCGGATCCGGCGGGCTTGCTCCCGTTCGGTCTGCCGGATGGCGTGCGCCGTCGCCAGCACCTCCTCGGCACGGTCGGCGGCGACGAACAGCACGCCGTCGGCGTCGCCGAACACGAGGTCGGCGTCACTGACCACATGCGGCCCGAACCGGGCGGTGGTCAGCGCCTCCGGCTCCCGCTCGTCCAACCGCACCGGTCCGGGCGGGTAGTTGCCGTAGCTGAACACCGGCAGCCCGATCTCGACCAGCTCCGGGGTGTCGCGGTGCAGTCCCCACACCACCAGCCCCGCCAGCCCCGCCGCCCCGGCCTCCAGCACCGCGAGGTCACCGACACACGCCTCGTCCGACCGCCCGCCGTTGTCGATGACCAGCACGTCACCCTCCTCGGCCCGGCCGAACGCCTCCAGGAAGACATCCACACTGCCGTAGTGCCGCACCGGCAGGGCCCGTCCCGCGACCCGGTGACCCGGGACGACGGACCCGATCCCCGGGGGCGCGACACGCAGGGGCACACCGGCCCGGACGCAGGCATCGGCCATCAACGGCGTGGACAGGTCGGCGAAAGCCAGGTTCGCGGTCATACGCCGGACCTTACTGCGGCGCGCTGATGCGGAACAACAACGGTGCGGCGGCGGAACCCGGGTAGGTGCGTGGTGCACCGGATGTCTAAAGTGGAACGTTCGGTGAACGAAGCAGGAGGTAGATCGCGTGCGCGCCACACCACCCAGTGGGCCTCGAAGCACGAGCCGAGGACCCGCCCCCTCCCGGCCCGCGGGCCGGCCCTCTCCGGGACGGCAGCGATGACGGCCGACCGGCGGCGGCTGCGCTCGGGCACGGTGGTGCTGGGCAGCATGGGTCTGCTGGCGGTGAGCCTCGTCTCGTGCTCGTCCTCGTCGGATCCCGACAAGCGGTGTGTGAACCCGACGACGTACAGGACGCTGGACGACAAGGACTGCCGCGACGGCGGTTCGGGCAGGTACTACTACGGCGGCTCCGTCCACAACGGCACCGTCTCCGGGGGCGGCTTCGACAAGTCGTCGGTCAAGCGGGGCGGTATCGGTCATGGCGGCTCCGACTCCGGCGGCGGCTGAGCCGGTGCGCGGCACCATCGCGGGCCGTCGATGAGACGCCACACCGTCGCCCCGCGTCCCGGCTGGCAGGCCATCGTCGAACAGCAGGGTGTCGTCTACCCCCTGACCCGGTACCCGGACGGTTCGCTGCGTCCGTACTGGGACGAGAGCGCCTACTACTCCTTCACGCTGCCCGAGGTCGAAGCGCTCGAGGACGTCGTGGAGGAGCTGCACCGGCTCTGCCTCGACGCGGCGGCATACATCGTCGATCACGACCGCTTCGCCGATCTCGGCATCACCGACCGCCGGCTGTCCGGGCTGATCGCCGAGTCCTGGCGCCGCCGCGCGGAACTGCCCTCTCTGTACGGGCGGTTCGACCTGCGGTACGGCGGGGTGGACGGCGGTCCCGCCAAGCTGCTGGAGTACAACGCCGACACTCCCACCTCGCTGGTCGAGGCGGCGAGCGCCCAGTGGTTCTGGATGGAGGACCGGTTTCCGGCCGCCGACCAGTGGAACTCACTGCACGAACGGCTGATCGCCGCCTGGAAGCGGCAGGCACCGCTCCTCGCGCCCGGCCCGGTGCACTTCGTCCACTCGGAGGCCGACGAGCTGGGCGAGGACCTGATGACGGTCGCCTATCTGCGCGAGACCGCCGAGCAGGCGGGCCTCGCGACCGAGGCGCTGTCCGTCGAGCGGATCGGGTGGGACGAGTTGACGGGACGGTTCGTGGACGAGCGGCTGGGGTTCATCCGCAGCTGCTTCAAGCTCTATCCGTGGGAGTGGCTGGTGGCCGACGACTTCGGCCCGCACGTCCTGGACACGCTGGACAACGGCGGCGGGACCGGCACGACCTGCTGGATCGAACCGGCCTGGAAGATGCTGCTGTCGAACAAGGCGCTGCTGGCGATCCTGTGGGAGCTGAACCCCGGCCATCCGAACCTGCTGCCCGCGTACCTGGACGGGCCACGCGAGCTCGCCGCCGGCCCGGGGTACGTGGTGAAGCCGCTGCTGGGCCGCGAGGGCGCGGGGGTCACGCTGCATGAGCCCGGCGCCCCGCCGGCCGTACCCGTCGAGGCGTCCTGCTACCAGGAGCTGGCGCCGCTGCCCGACTTCGACGGCAACCGCGTCGTGCTGGGCGCGTGGGTGGTGGAGGACGAGGCCGCCGGTCTCGGCATCCGTGAGTCGGCGGGGCCCGTCACGGACGAGTACGCACGCTTCGTACCGCACGTCATCGAGTGAGGGCCGGTACGGCCGCCGCCTCGTTCCAGGGGGTGCGGTCGGGGGTCGGCTCGTAGCGGCGCAGGGGCTGGGTGGCGCGCAGCAGGGAGCGGATGGCCGGGAGGCCGCCGCCGATCACCTTCGCGGCGCGTGCCTGCACCAGGATGTTGCCCAGTGCCGCCGCCTCGGCGGGGCCGGCCACGACCGGCAGGCCGCAGGCGTCCGCGGTCAGTTGGCAGAGCAGTTCGTTGCGGGCGCCGCCGCCGACGATGTGGACGACGTCGACGTGCCGTCCCGACAGGCGTTGGGCGTCCTCGATCGCCGCGCGGTGCGCCAGCGCGAGGGAGTCCAGGACGCAGCGCACCGTCTCCGCGGGTTCGCGCGGGGCGGGGGCGCCGGCCCGGCGGCAGGCTTCGGCGATGCGCGCCGGCATGTCGTGCGGGGCGAGGAAGGCCGGGTCGGCGGCGTCCACGACGGAGCGCAGCGGCGGTGCCTGCGCCGCTCCGGCCAGCAGGCGGCCCAGGTCGTGCTCGAGGCCGGCGGCCTTCCAGGAGCGGAGGCATTCCTGCAGCAGCCACAGGCCCATGATGTTGCGCAGGTAGCGGACGGTGCCGTCCACGCCCAGTTCGTTGGTGAAGTTCGCGGCGCGCGAGTCCTCGGTCAGGACGGGCGCGTCCAGTTCCACGCCGGCCAGGGACCAGGTGCCGCAGGAGATGTACGCGAAGCGATCGGTGTCCGCGGGCACGGCGGCGACCGCCGACGCGGTGTCGTGCGAGCCGACCGTCACCACCGGGACGGGCCCGCGCAGTCCGGTCGCCTCCAGGACCTCCGGCAGCAGCTCCCCCGCCGGGTCCCCGGGCCTGCGCAGGGGCGGGAAGAGCGACAGGTCGATGCCCAGCCGCCCGGCCGGCGCGTGGGCCCAGTCGCCGGTGCGCGGGTCCAGGAGCTGGGTGGTGGAGGCGTTGGTCAGCTCCGTGCCCGCCGTGCCGGTGAGCCAGTACGACATCAGGTCGGGCATCAGCAGCAGTCGGGCGGCGGCGTCCAGTTGGGGTGTCCCCCGGGCCGCCGCCAGCTGGTAGATGGTGTTGAACGGCGCGTGCTGCACACCGGTGGCGGCGTAGAGCTCGGCCGGGGACACGGTCCGCCGGACGCGCTCGGGAACGCCTTCGGTCCGGGCGTCGCGGTAGTGGACGGGGTTTCCGAGCAGCGAACCGTCGGCAGCCAGCAGCCCGTAGTCCACGGCCCAGGTGTCGATGCCGACGGACGTCACCTGACCGGCCGTCCGCAGCCCCTCCAGGATCCCGCGGTACAGCGCCAGCACGTCCCAGTGCAGGGTGCCGCCGACGCGTACCGGGTCGTTGGGGAAGCGGTGCACCTCGTCCAGGCCGACCGACCGCGCGGTCACCCGGCCGACGATGACGCGCCCGCTGGAGGCGCCGAGGTCGACGGCGGCGAAGGCACGGGGGTCGCTCGGTGACATGGAGGGCCTCCCAGGAAGTGGATCGGAACGGGGTCGCTATCGCAGGAACGCGGCCGCCACTCCGGCGTCGACGGGGATGTGCAGTCCGGTCGTGTGGCTGAGGTCCCCGCCGGTCAGGGCGAAGACGGCGTTGGCCACGTGTTCCGGGAGCACCTCGCGCTTGAGGAGGGTGCGCTGGGCGTAGAACGCCCCGAGGTTCTCCTCGCTCACCCCGTACACCGCGGCGCGCTGGGCACCCCAGCCGGCTGCGAAGATCCCCGAGCCCTGGACCACCCCGTCGGGGTTGATGCCGTTGACGCGGATGCCGTGCTCCCCCAGCTCGGCGGCGAGCAGCCGTACCTGGTGGGCCTGGTCGGCCTTGGTGGCACCGTAGGCGATGTTGTTGGGGCCGGCGAAGACGCCGTTCTTGCTGGAGATGTAGACGATGTCACCGCCCAGTCCCTGCTGGATCATGATCCGGGCGGCCTCCCGCGAGGTGAGGAAGGATCCGCGCGCCATGATCGCGTGCTGCAGGTCCCAGTCCGCGGCGGTGGTCTCCAGCAGCGGCTTGGAGATGGAGATGCCGGCGTTGTTGACGACCAGGTCCACTCCGCCGAAGGCGAGGACGGCCGCGTCGAACGCCGCCCGGATCTGCTCCTCGGAGGTGACGTCCGCCGTCACCGCCACCGCGCGGTCCGCCCCGCCGATCTCCTCGACGACCGCGGCGGCGCTCGTCGCGTTGATGTCGGCCACCACCACGCACGCGCCCTCGGACGCGAGCCGGTGGGCGATCGCCCGGCCGATACCGGAGCCTGCGCCGGTCACCAGCGCGACGCGGGTCGCCAGGGGCTGCGCCGGGGGCATCCGGCGCAACTTCGCCTCCTCCAGGTCCCAGTACTCGATGCGGAACTTCTCGGATTCCTCGATCGGCAGGTACGACGAGACCGCCTCGGCGCCGCGCATCACGTTGATCGCGTTGCGGTAGAACTCCCCCGCGACGCGTGCGGTCTGCTTGTCCTTGCCGTAGGAGAACATCCCCACGCCGGGAACCAGGATGATCGCCGGGTCGGCGCCGCGCATCGCGGGCGAGTCGGCCGTGGCATGCCGCGCGTAGTAGGCGGCGTACTGCTCGCGGTACGCGGCGTGCAGCTGCCGCAGCCGCTCCACCGCTTCTTCGAGCGGGGTGTCGCCGGGCAGGTCCAGGACCAGCGGGCGCACCTTGGTGCGCAGGAAGTGGTCCGGACAGGAGGTACCGAGCGCGGCCAGCCGAGGGTGTTCGGCAGAGGCGAGGAAGTCCAGTACCGCCTCGGAGTCGTCGAAGTGGCCGATCTGCGGGCGGTCGGCGGAGGCGAGGGAGCGCAGTACCGGCGCCAGTGCGGCCGCTCTGGCCCCGCGCTCCGCCGGGGGCAGCGGCGCGAAGCCGGGCAGCGGCGGCCCG
The DNA here is from genome assembly GCF_027158205.1 of Streptomyces sp. H39-S7. GTDB lineage: Bacteria > Actinomycetota > Actinomycetes > Streptomycetales > Streptomycetaceae > Actinacidiphila. The sequence continues at coordinate 190,410 of NZ_JAPVLU010000008.1, forward strand.
AACGGTTCGCCGCTGCCGCGCCGGTCGAGGAACGCGGCGGCGGTGCGGATGATGTCGAGCGAGTTCTGCTCGCACTCCTGGGAGGTCGCACCCCAGGCGGTGATGCCGTGGCCGCCGAGTACGCAGCCGATGGCCTGCGGGTTCGCGTCCTTGACGGCGGCAATGTCCAGGCCCAGTTGGAACCCCGGGCGCCGCCACGGCACCCACGCCACCCGGTCGCCGAAGCACTCCTTGGTCAGTGCCTCGCCGTCGGCCGAGCAGGCGAGCGCGATGCCGGAGTCCGGGTGCAGATGATCGACGTGCGCGGCGCCGACCAGGGCGTGCATCGCGGTGTCGATGGACGGCGCCGCCCCGCCCTTGCCGTGCAGGCAGTAGTCGAAGGCGGCCACCATCTCGTCCTCGCGGTCGACGCCCGGGTAGACGTCCACGAGGGCGCGCAGCCGGTCGAGCCGCAGCGCCGCGAGCCCGGACGCCTGCAACGTCCCCAGGTCGCCTCCCGAACCCTTGACCCACAGCAGCTCGGTGTCGTGCCCGCTCACCGGGTCGGTGGCGGTGCCCTTGGCCGACGTGTTGCCGCCGGCGTAGTTGGTGTTGCGGGGGTCGGCGCCCAGTCGGTGGCTGCGGGCCAGCAGCTCCGCCGCCTGCGGGTGCAGTTCTGCGGTCATCGTGGAATCCCTTGCGCATGCGAGTGGGGAGCGGAATTACCTGGGGCCGGGATCAGGGGGGTCGGGTTCCGGGACGGGGTCAGGTTCCGGGACCGGGGTCGGGGCGGGTCACGCGCCCCAGCCCGCCTGTGTCCCGCCGACCCGTTCGGCGACGATGCGGTCGGCCCAGCCGGACCGCTTGTAGGCGGCGATCGGGTCCGGGTCGATGCCCTGCTCCTCGCGGACCTCGCGCAGCAGCGGCCGGACGTCGGTGTTGTACGCGTCCATCAGGACGGCGTTCGCCTCCAGTACCTCTCCGGCCTGCTGGGCGGCGCGCAGCGCGACGGGGTCGACCAACAGCGCCTTGGCGGTGGCTTCCTGCACGTTCATCACCGACCGGATGATCGCCGGGATCTTCGCCTCGATGTTGTGGCACTGGTCGAGCATGAAAGCCACTCCGGTCTCGGCCGCGAGCCCCCGGCCGCGCACCACTTCGTACATGATCCGGAAGAGCTGGAACGGGTCGGCCGCTCCGGCCATCAGGTCGTCGTCGGCGTAGAAACGCGAGTTGAAGTCGAAGCCGCCGAGCTTTCCCTCCCGCAGCAGCGTCGCCACGATGAACTCGATGTTGGTGCCGGGGGCGTGGTGGCCGGTGTCGACGACGACCTGCGCCTTGGGGCCGAGTTTGAGGCAGTGGGCGTACGCAGTGCCCCAGTCCGGCACGTCGGTGGCGTAGAAGGCGGGCTCGAAGAGCTTGTACTCCAGCAGCATCCGCTGGTCGTCGGCGAGTCGCTCGTAGACCTCGGTCAGCGCGTCGCCCAGCCGTCCCTGACGATCGGCGATATCGTCCTGTCCGGGGTAGTTCGTCCCGTCGGAGAACCACAGTTTCAGATCGCGCGAGCCGGTGGCGTCCATGATGTCGACGCATTCCAGCAGATGGTCGGTGGCCTTGCGCCGGATCTTGGGATCGGGGTGGGTGACTGAACCCAGCTTGTAGTCGTCGTCCTGGAAGACATTGGAGTTGATCACCCCGAGGCGCACCCCGCGCCCGGCCGCATGGGCCGCCAGCGCCGGGTAGTCGTCGGTCCTGTCCCATGGGATGTGCAGCGCCACCGAGGGCGCGGCCGCGGTGAACTCGTGGACGCGCGCCGCGTCGTCGATCTTCTCCTGCGGGGTGCGGGGCACGCCCGCTTGCGCGAACACCTTGAAGCGCGTGCCGGAGTTGCCGTACGCCCAGGACGGCGTCTCGATGGACTGGGCCTTCAGCGCGGCCTTCACCGTGGACAGGTCGGTCATGTTCATCGCTCCCGCCATGAATCGTTTCACTGAGGGGAAGCTAAGTGCCCGAAGAGAGAGTGTCAACCTCCTGGTGAGGGGAGTTCACCCCATGAAGGACACCGGACCGGAAATCTTGAAACGAAACCATTGACGCGTCCTGTCGCACTGCCCTAACGTCCGTGCAACTCAGTTGAAACCTTTCATGTGAGGCCTCACCATGGACCAGTCGAAGCCCGCGGAACGGCCCGTGCTCTCGCTCGAGGACGCCAGCAAGTCCTTCGGCGCGGTCCGGGCGCTGCAGGGTGTGTCCCTGGCCCTGTTCGCCGGGGAGGCGCACGCGCTCGCCGGGGAGAACGGGGCCGGGAAGTCGACCCTGATCAAAGTGCTCGCGGGAGTGCACCGGCCCGACGCCGGGCGGGTGCTGGTGGACGGCGAGCCCGTCACCTTCCACGGGCCCTCCGACGCCCGGGACGCCGGCATCGCGGTCATCTACCAGGAACCGACGCTCTTTCCCGATCTCACCGTCGCCGAGAACATCTTCATGGGCCGTCAGCCGCGCCGCTCCCTGGGCCGGGTCGACCACCGGTCGGTACGGGACGCGACCCAGGCCCTCATCGAGCGGCTGGGGGTCGATCTCGACCCCGGGCAGCTCTGCCGCGGCCTGTCCATCGCCGACCAGCAACTCGTCGAGATCGCCAAGGCGCTCTCCTTCGACGCCCGCGTCCTGATCATGGACGAGCCCACCGCGGCCCTGACGGGAGCCGAAGTGGCCCGGCTGTTCGGCGTGGTGCGAACCCTGCGCGAACAGGGCGCGGCCGTGCTGTTCATCTCGCACCGGCTGGAGGAGATCTTCGCCCTCTGCCGGCGCGTCACGACCCTGCGGGACGGAAAGCTGATCTCCAGCGACACGGTGGACGGCCTGACCGAGGACGACCTGGTGCGCCGGATGGTCGGCCGGGACCTCGACGAGCTCTACCCCAAACAGCCCGCCCGGATCGGTGAGACGGCCCTGGCCGTGCGCCGGCTCACCCGGGAGGGCGTCTTCACCGACGTCTCCTTCGACGTCCGCCGGGGAGAGATCGTCGCGCTGGCCGGGCTGGTGGGCGCCGGCCGCAGCGAGGTCGTGCGCGCCGTCTTCGGCGTCGACCGCGCCGACGCCGGCGACGTGCACGTGGCCGGGAACCGGCTCCCGGCCGGATCGCCGACGGCCGCGATGGCCGCCGGTGTCGCCCTGGTCCCCGAGGACCGGCGCCAACAGGGCCTGGTGATGGAGCTGTCCATCGAACGGAACATCGGCCTGACCGGACTCGACCGGCTCGGCCGCGGCGGCCTGGTCCGGAGAACGCTGGAACGCGGCCGGGCCACGGACTGGGCGGTACGGCTGCAGTTGAAGTACAACCGGCTCTCCGATCCTGTCGGCGTGCTCTCCGGCGGCAACCAGCAGAAGGTGGTCCTGGCCAAGTGGCTGGCCACCGAACCCGGTGTGCTGATCGTCGACGAACCGACCCGGGGCATCGACATCGGCACCAAGGCCGAGGTCCACCGACTGCTGTCGTCGCTCGCCGCCGAAGGCCTCGCCGTCCTCATGGTCTCCTCCGACCTGCCGGAGGTCCTGGCCATGGCCGACCGGGTGCTGGTCATGCACGAAGGACGTATCACCGCGGAACTCCCGCGCGCCCTGGCCACCGAGGAATCGGTCATGGCCGCGGCCACGGGCCGCACCGCCGGCGGAGGGAAAGCAGCCTGATGACAGCGACCGTGGAACAACCCGCCGCGCCGCCCGGCGCCCGCCGGACGACGGCCCGCTCACTCACCGAGACCGTCTTCCGGGCCCGCGAGATCAGCATCGCCGGGTGCCTGCTGCTGCTCGTCCTCGGCACCTGGGCGGCCAACCACCGCTTCCTGTCGGAGCAGGGCGTCAAGGACCTGCTCCTCAACGCGTCGATCCTGATCCTGCTGGCCGTCGGCCAGTCGGTGGTGGTCCTCACCCGCAACATCGACCTGTCGGTCGGCTCGGTGGTGGGGCTGTCCGCCTTCGCCTGCGGGAAGTTCGTCTCCGGCACCGACCACAACGCCGCCCTCGCCCTCCTGCTCGGCATCGGCGTCGGCGCGCTCTGCGGCCTCGTCAGCGGAGCGCTGGTCAGCTTCGGGCGGGTGCCGGCGCTCGTGGTCACGCTCGGGATGCTCTACATCATCCAGGGCACCGACTACTGGTGGGCGCACGGCCAGCAGATCAACGCCGCCGACGTCCCCGCCTCCGTCCTCGACCTGGGCAGCGGAAGCGTCCTCGGCGTCCCGTACCTGACGCTCATCGCCGTCGCCGTACTCACCGCCGCCGCCTACTACCTGCGCTCCTACCGCAGCGGCCGGGAGCTGTACGCGATCGGCTCCAGCCCCGAGGCAGCCCGGCTGGCGGGCATCCCCATCCGCCGCAGGATCCTGGCCGCGTACGTCTTCTCCGGCGCCGTCGCGGGATTCGCCGGTGCCCTGTGGCTGGCCCGCTTCGGCACCGTCGTCGCGGACAACGCCCACGGCTGGGAACTGACGGTGGTCAGCGCGGTGGTCGTCGGCGGTGTCGCCATCACCGGCGGCACCGGCAGCGTCTGGGGCGCGGCGCTCGGCGCGCTGCTGCTCACCACCGTCGGAAGCGTCCTGGTCGTCCTGAAGGTCGACTCCTTCTGGCAGAGCGCCATCACCGGGGCGCTGCTGCTCGCGGCCATCAGCGTCGACCGCATCGTGACCCTGCGCATGACCAGCGCCCTGAGGAAGAGGAACGCGCGCCATGTCCACCAAATCTGACCTCAGCCGGTTCCTGCGCTGGGACATCGCGGTCGGCATCCTGCTCGTGGCCGTCTTCGCCACCGGAGCCGGCACCACCGAGGGGTTCGCCACCACCGGCAATCTGTCCTTCGCCCTCAACGACATCGTCGAGGTCGCGATCATCGCGCTGCCGATGACCCTGCTCGTGGTGGCGGGCGAGATCGACCTGTCGGTCGCCTCCATGCTGGGACTGGCCAGCGCGGTCAGCGGCAAGCTGTGGGAAGCGGGCTGGTCGTTCGAGAGCATCGTCCCGGTGGTCCTGGCCATCGGCGTGCTGGGCGGCCTGCTCAACGGCTGGCTGGTCACCCGGGTCGGACTGCCCTCGCTGGCCGTCACCATCGGCACGCTGACGCTCTACCGGGGACTGGCGTCGGTGGCGCTGGGCAGCAACGCGGTCACCGACTTCCCCGAGACGTACGCCCGGTGGACCTCGGACACCCACACCGTGCTGGGGTTCCTGCCCTACCCCTTCGCCCTGTTCATCGTCCTGGCGGCCGTCACCGGCGTCGTGCTGCACGCCACGGGCTTCGGCCGCTCCCTGTTCGCCACCGGCGCCCAGGAGGAGGCCGCCTACTTCTCCGGTATCCGGGTCAAGCGGCTCAAGCTGCTGCTGTTCGTCCTCACCGGTCTGCTGTCGGCCTTCGCTGGAATCGTCTTCACCCTGCGCTACGGCAGCGCCCGGGCCGACAACGGCCAGGGCTTCGAGATGCTCGTCATCGCCTCCGTGCTGCTGGGCGGCGTCGACTTCGACGGCGGCAAGGGCACGCTCGGCGGCGCCATCGCCGGAGTGCTGCTGATCGGACTGCTCAAGAACCTGCTCATCCTCAACGACGTCGCCAACGAGGTCCAGGTCATCGTCACCGGACTGCTGCTGGTGGCCTCGGTACTGACCCCGCGGGTGATCGCCGCGGTACTCGAACGGCGGCACCGGCGCGCAGCCGCGGCTGCCTGACGGCGTGCACCACCGCACCACCGCCACCTCAAGGAAATCCCGACGAAGGGCTTCGCCATGTCCCTCCCTACCCCCGTCACGGTGCGCGCGCTCACCGCGGTGACCGCCGTCTGCGCTCTCGCGCTGACCGCGACCGCCTGCGGTGGCACGACGAAGAAGTCCAGCTCCGACCAGGGTCCCGGCACCGCCTCGACGGCCTCCGCCGACCCGGGCGCCGCGCTCAAGAAGGGGCTGAAGCTCGCGTTCCTGCCCAAGCAGATCAACAACCCGTACGAGACCATCGTCGACAACTCCGGCATCGCGACGGCGAAGGAGATCGGCAGCACCGCCAAGGAGGTCGGGCCCTCCGACGCCAGCGCGTCCTCGCAGGTCTCCTACATCAACACGCTCATCCAGCAGCAGCAGGACGCGATCCTGCTGGCGGCCAACGACCCCAACGCGGTCTGCGGCCCGCTCAAGCAGGCGATGGCCAAGGGCATCAAGGTCGTGGCGTACGACTCCGACACCGCCAAGGACTGCCGCCAGCTGTTCATCAACCAGGCGAGCTCCGAGCAGATCGGCCGCAGCCTGGTGCAGAACCTCGGCAAGCAGCTCAACTACCAGGGCAAGATCGCAGTGCTGTCCGCCACCCAGAACGCCACGAACCAGAACACCTGGATCGAGTTCATGAAGAAGGAGCTGGCGCTGCCGGCGTACAAGGGGATGGAACTGGTCAAGGTCGCCTACGGGGACGACGACGACCAGAAGTCCTTCCAGCAGACCCAGGGCCTGCTGCAGGCCTACCCGGACCTGAAGGGCATCATCGCCCCGACCACCGTCGGCATCGCGGCGTCCGCGCGCTACATCAGCTCCTCGTCCTACAAGGGCAAGGTCGTGGTCAACGGGCTGGGCACCCCCAACCAGATGCGCAAGTACGTCAAGGACGGCACCGTCGCGCAGTTCTCCCTGTGGGACCCCAAGAAGCTCGGCCGGCTCGCCGCGTACGCCGCGTCCGCGCTCTGCTCCGGCCAGATCACCGGCGCGGAGGGGCAGACGTTCAAGGCCGGTGACCTGGGAACCTTCACCGTCGGCAAGGACGGCGAGGTCATCCTGGGCAAGCCGACCGTCTTCGACGCATCCAACATCGATGCCTTCGACTTCTGAGCGAGCCCCGCACCCCGGCCGCGCCGCCTCCGCGCGGCGCGGCCGGCCCCACGAACGGAGACATCCGCCATGACCCGCACCCCCGCCACCGCGCGCAGGCCGAGGATCGGCCTCGTGGCGGGCGGACTGGGCGCCTACTGGCCCCAGTTCCCCGACCTGCTGCCCCAACTGCGCCGCTCCGCCGCCCGCGTCACCGAGCGCATGCGGGACTTCGACGCGGACGTCGTCGACGTCGGCTTCATCTCGGACGCCCAGGAGGGCGCGGCCGCCGCGGAGAAACTGCGCGCCGCCGGATGCGACCTCATCGTCGGATTCCTCACCACCTACATGACCGCCACCATGCTGGCGCCGGTGGCCCAGCGCTCGGGCGCTCCGGTCCTGCTGATCAATCTGCAGCCCACCGAGGCGATGGACCACGCCACGTTCGGCACCGGCCAGTGGCTCGCCTACTGCGGCGCCTGCCCGCTTCCCGAGATGGCCAACTCCTTCGAACGCGCCGGAGTGCCGTTCCGCTCCGTCTCCGGCCACCTCGAGGACGAACGGGCCTGGGCCCGCATCGGGCGGTGGATCCGGGCCGCCGGAGTGCGATCGGTGCTCCGCAACGGCCGGCACGGCCTGATGGGCCACCTCTACCCGGGCATGTACGACGTCTCGACCGACCTGGCCATGGTCTCCGGCAACCTGGGCGGCCATGTGGAGGTGCTGGAGTTCGACGACCTGCGGGTGCGGGTGGAGGCCGTCACCGACGCCGAGGTCACCGGGAAACTCGCCGAGGCCCGTGCGACCTTCGCGTTCGACGACTCCGTCGTCGCGGACGACGTGGAGTGGGCGGCCCGGGTATCGGTCGGCCTGGACCGGCTGGTGGCCGACTTCGACCTCGACAGCCTCGCCTACTACCACCGGGGTCTGGACGGCGAGGTCCACGAGCGGCTGGGCGCCGGCATGATCCTCGGCGCGTCCCTGCTCACCGCCCGGGGCGTACCGATGGCCGGCGAGTACGAGCTGCGTACGTCGCTGGCGATGCTGATCGCCGACCGGCTCGGCGCCGGCGGTTCCTTCACCGAGCTGCAAGCGCTCAACTTCCGGGACGGCGTGGTGGAGATGGGTCACGACGGGCCCGCCCACCTCGGCATCAGCCAGGACCGGCCGCTCCTGCGCGGCCTCGGCGTCTTCCACGGCAAACGCGGTTGGGGCGTCTCCGTCGAGTTCGACGTGCGGCACGGGCCGGTCACCCTGGTGGGTCTCGGCCAGACCCGCGACGGTCGCTACCAGCTGGTCGCCTCGCAGGGCGAGGTGGTCGGCGGGCCCCTGCTGAGGATCGGCAACACCACGTCCCGGGTGGACTTCGGCACCGACCCCGGCGAGTGGACCGACGCCTGGAGTGCCTCGGGCGTCGCCCACCACTGGGCACTGGCCACCGGTCACATCGTGCCCGACCTGCGGGCGGTGGCCGATCTCACGGGCCTGGAACTGGTCGAGGTCTCTTGAGCGGGGACCGGTCGCCCTCCCGCGGCGCGGACGGCACCGGCGGACCCGACCGGTTTCCCGGCGGCACGCCGGGAAACCGCGTGAAGCGCAGCACGGTCGGCATCAAGGACGTCGCCGAGCAGGCGGGCGTCTCGCTCGGCACGGTCTCGAACGTCCTCAACCGCCCCGCCACGGTGGCGGAGCCCACCAGGCGACGGGTGCTCGCGGTCATCGAGCGGCTCGGGTACGTCCGCAGTGAGACGGCCCGCCAGTTGCGGGCCGGCCGCAGCAGGATGCTCGCCCTGCTGGTCCTGGATCTGGCCAACCCCTTCTTCGCGGAGCTGGCCCGGGGAGCCCAGCAGGCCGCCCGCGAGGCGGGGCTGGCCGTCATGGTGTGCACCAGTGCGGGCGACCCCTCGCAGGAGGCCGCGTACCTGGGCATGTTCGCCGAGCAGCGGGTGCGCGGTGTGCTGATCACTCCGACCGACGCCACCCGCGACCATCTGCGGGCGCTGCGGAGCCGGGGCATATCCTTCGTCGTCGCCGACCGGGCCTGGTCCGGCGCCGAGGCCTGCTCGGTCTCCGTCGACGACGTGGCCGGCGGCAGGCTCGCCGTGCGGCACCTGCTCGCCTCGGGCCACCGGCGCATCGCGTACGTCAGCGGTTCCCCGCACCTGGCCCAGTCCCGTGACCGGCACCAAGGCGCACTGGATGCCTTCGACGAGGCGCGGGTCGCCCGGCACTCCCTCACGGTCCTCGAGTCGCGGCGGTTCGACGTCGCCTCCGGGCGGGAGGCAGGGGCCCGTCTGCTGGCCGCCGCAGACCGCCCGACCGCTGTGTTCTGCGCGAACGACCTGCTGGCCCTGGGCGTGCTGCAGACGCTGTTCGCGGCCGGAATCCGGGTTCCGGACGACATCGCGCTCGTCGGATACGACGACATCGAGTTCGCGGCGGGCGCCGCCGTCCCGCTCACCTCGGTGCGCCAGCCCTCGTTCCGCATCGGCCGCACCGCCGCGGAACTGCTGATCGAGGAGACGGCCGGGCGCCCCGGCGCACACGAGCACCGGGAGATCGTGTTCCAGCCGGAGCTGGTCGTCAGAACGTCCTCACTGGGCGCTCGCGCCGGAGGCTGATGTGCGTAGCATGAGACCGCGGCCGCTGAGAGCCGCGGGAGACGGTGGTTCGGAGCACGTGGCGCGCATGATGGGCATCAAGGACGTCGCACGGCAGGCCGGGGTCTCCGTGGGCACCGTGTCGAACGTGATCAACCGGCCGGACATGGTCTCCGAGCAGACCCGCGTCCGGGTGCTCGAGGTCATAGACCAACTCGGTTACGTGCGCAGCGAGTCGGCCCGTCAGCTGCGTGCCGGCCACAGCCGGATCATCGCCCTGCTCGTGCTGGACATGGCCAACCCCTTCTTCGTCGACGTCGCGTCGGGCGCCGAGCGCGCCGCCCGTGAGGCGGGACTGGGAGTGATGCTCTGCAACAGCGCCGGCAGTGCGACCGAGGAGGCCGAGTACCTGGGTCTGTTCGCCGAGCACCGGGTGCGCGGCGTGCTCGTCACGCCCGCTGACACCACAGGGCGCAACCTCGACTCGTTCCGTCGCCATGACATCCCCTTCGTCTTCGTCGACCGGGTGGTGCCCAGCGCGTCGGCGTGCTCGGTGTCGGTCGACGACATCGCCGGCGGGCGGCTGGCCGCGGGCCACCTCCTGGACCAGGGGCACCGGCGGCTGGTCTACGTCAGCGGCCCCATGCACCTGACCCAGTGCCGGGACCGGCGGACCGGGGCGCTCGAGGCGCTGGCCGCGGCGGGGCTGCCCCCGGAGGCGCTGTCCCACATCGAGACGGACCGGCTGGACGTGGGCGCGGGGCGGGACGCGGGCGCCCGGTTGCTGGGCATGGCCGGCCGGCCCACCGCAGTGTTCTGCGCGAACGACCTGCTCGCGCTGGGCGTCCTGCAGGCGCTGTACGCGGCGGGGGTCGCCGTGCCGCAGGAGCTCGCGCTGGTCGGCTATGACGACATCGAGTTCGCGGCGGCGGCCGCGGTCCCGCTGACCTCGGTGCGCCAGCCCGCCCACCGCATGGGCCGGACCGCCGCCGAGCTGCTCATCGCGGAGACCGGCGACCACGCCGACGAGCACCGCCACCAGCAGATCGTGCTGCAGCCGGAACTGGTCGTCCGGGGCTCCACGCTCGGCAGGCAGCGCCCCGCCGCCGGCGCCGCCGATGCGGCTTCCGCGTAGCCACACCCGTGGGAGGGGGGTCTGACAGACCTACCCTGGGGTGCCCGAAAGCGCTCCGACCGCGTCAATACTTGAGTCATGGGCCTGGACCACAATGTCGAACTGGGTGAGTTCCTCCGCTCCCGCAGGGCCCGGCTGGGCCCCGGGGACGCGGGGGTCGCCGTCAATGGATCCGCGCGCCGTGTACCCGGCCTGCGCCGGGAGGAGCTGGCCCGGCTGGCCGGAGTCAGCACCGACTACTACGCGCGACTGGAGCAGGGACGGCACCGCAACGTCTCCGCGAGCGTCCTGGACTCCGTCTCCCGCGCCCTGCGGCTCAACGAGGTGGAGCACCTCTACCTGATACAGCTCGCCCGGCCGCAGCCGCGCGCCGCACGGCGTCCGGCGGCCCGCCCCCAGCGGGTGCGGCCGGGGCTGCACCGGATGCTGGAGACGCTGGACGGAATGACGCCGGCCTTCATCGTCGGTCGCGGCATGCAGGTGCTGGCCAGCAACCGGCTGGCCCGCTCGCTGATCACCGATTTCGAGGCGTTGCCGCACCGGGAGCGGAATCTGGCCCGGTTCATCTTCCTCGACGAGTCCGCCCGGCAGCTGTACCCGGACTGGGCGCAGATCGCCGCGGAGACCGCCGCGGTGCTGCGGCTCGACGCGGGGCGCAACTGCGAGGACCGGACCTTCTGCGAACTGATCGGGGAGCTGGCGGTCAAGAGCGAGGAGTTCCGGACGGCGTGGGCGGCGCACGACGTGAGCCGCCGCTCCCACGGGACCAAGCGCTACCGCCACCCCCAGGTCGGGGAGATCACCGTCGCGTACGAGGCCCTCTCCCCGCCGGGCGACGCGGATCAGACCCTCTTCGTCTACACCACCGAGTCGGGGTCGCCCTCCGAGACCGCGCTGCAGTTGCTGGCCAACCTCACCGCGCCCCTGACCTCACCGAATCCGGCCGCGCCACGGCCGACACTTGCCGATCCCGACGATTTTCTGGAGATCCACGCACGATGACGACCACCGTTACCGCATACGCCGCCCCTTCCGCCAAGGCTCCGCTGGAGCGCACCACCATCCCCCGGCGCGCTGTGCGTGAGCACGACGTGCTGATCGACATCAAGTTCGCCGGCATCTGCCACTCCGACATCCACCAGGTCCGCGACGAGTGGGGCGGCGCGCAGTTCCCGATGGTGCCGGGCCACGAGATCGCCGGCATCGTCACCGAGGTCGGCCCCGGTGTCACCAAGTACGCCGTCGGCGACCGGGTCGGCGTGGGCTGCTTCGTCGACTCCTGCCGCGAGTGTGAGAACTGCCTGGCCGGTGACGAGCAGTACTGCCTGAAGGGCGGCACCGGCACCTACAACGCCACCGGACGCGACGGCGAGCCCACCTATGGCGGCTACAGCACCCACGTCGTCGTGGACGAGCACTTCGTCCTGGGCATCCCGGAGGGCCTCGGGCTCGACGTCGCGGCGCCGCTGCTGTGCGCCGGGATCACCCTGTACTCGCCGCTGAAGCACTGGAACGCCGGCCCCGGCAAGAAGGTCGCGATCGTCGGTATGGGCGGCCTCGGCCACATGGGCGTCAAGATCGCGGCTGCCCTGGGCGCCGAGGTCACCGTGCTCAGCCAGAGCCTGCGCAAGCAGGACGACGCCAAGCGGTTCGGCGCCGACCACTACTACGCCACCAGCGACGAGGCCACGTTCCAGCAGCTGGCCGGGCACTTCGACCTGATCGTGAACACCGTCTCGGCCAACCTGGACCTGGACTCCTACCTCTCGCTGCTGCGGGTGGACGGCACCCTGGTCAACGTGGGCGCACCCGAGCACCCCGTCTCGCTGAACGTGTTCTCGCTGATCGGGGGCCGGCGCAGCCTGGCCGGCTCGATGATCGGCGGCATTCGCGAGACCCAGGAGATGCTGGACTTCTGCGCCGAGCACAACCTGGGCGCCGAGATCGAGCTGATCTCCGCCGACCAGATCAACGAGGCGTACGACCGCGTCGTCACCAGTGACGTCCGGTACCGCTTCGTCATCGACACGGCCACCATCTGACGGCAGCCCCCCAGCCGTCCAAAGGCCCTGCCCTCCCGCGGAAGCGGGGGGCAGGGCCTTCGTCGTCGGTCCTTCGGTGTCGTCCCCGGTCAGCGCCGCGCGTACTCCCGCTCCTGGACGGGGGCCTTCCGCAGCGCGGGGCCTCCGCCGCTCACCACGATCGACTGCTGCGGCGTCGCCCGGCGCGGTACGGCCAATCCGAGCAGCGCGACCGCCCCGAGGGCCATCACGGCGATGCCGTACTCCCGCGTCGTCGGCAGCAGTCCCCCGCCGTGCACGACCAGGTAGCCGCCGATCACCGCGGGCAGGCCCATGGCCAGGTAGGACAGGACGTAGATGGTGGACAGCAGCCCGGAGCGCTCGTGCGGTGCGGCCAGCGGGACGATGGTGCGGATCGCGCCCTGGAAGCCGCCGCCGAAGCCGACGCCCGCGATGACCGTTCCGGTGAAGAAGGCGGCCGCCGAGTTGTGGTCGACCGCGACCAGGGTGACGCCGACGCCCACGATGAGGGCGACGGTGCCGAGCAGCATCACCCGGCCCGGGGCGGCGTTGCGGAGCAGCAGCACGGACACCGCACCGCCGCCGGCGAGGGTGAACAGCGCCAGGCCGCCGAGCAGCAGGGAGTCGGAGCCGACCACGCCGCGGACGACCGCCGGGATGACGGAGCCGTAGAGGCCGGCCAGCGCCCAGACCGCGACCAGCACGGGGGCGGCCACCAGCAGCGGTCCGCGGGCCGCCTTCGGGACGCCGAAGCGGGGGCGCAGCGAGGCGAGCGCGCCCGGCTTGGGTGCGGAGGTCTCCCGCATCAGGGCGACGCCGGCGCCCTGCAGGACGAACACGGCGAGCAGGGCCAGGTAGACGAGGTGGGTGGGTTCGGGCAGGAACTGGACCAGCAGACCGGAGGCCAGGGCCCCGGTGGCGGTGCCGGTCATGGGGGCGATCGCGTTGGCGAGGGTGCCCTTGGCCTTGTCGAGGTCGAGCATGCCCGCGCCGACGGCGCCGACGGCCGCGCCGGTCGACAGGCCCTGGACGACCCGGGCGATCATGAGCTCGGGGACCCCGCCCGCGGTGGTGAGTACGACCATCGCGACGCCCTGCAGCGCGAGTGCCACGAGCAGGACCGGGCGGCGTCCGATGTGGTCCGAGAGCGACCCGACGGTGAGCAGTGCGGCGAGCACGGCGAGGGCGTAGATGCCGAAGACCATGGTCGTGGTGATCGGCGAGAAGCCCCATTCCCCCTGGTAGACGGTGTAGAGGGGGGTCGGGGCGCTGGAGGCGGCGAGGAAGGCCACCACGATCGACGCCTGGAGGTAGAACGCGGCGCGGGGGCCGAGCCGCCGGCCTCGGCGGACGGCGGGGCCGGTCACGGGGAACGTCGGCGGCAGGGACATCGAGGACTTCTTTCGCCTAGCGGGCGCCAGTCCGATCAGACCGGTCTGTCTAGTTGCCGTTACGGTAGACAGACCGGTCTGGTACTGTCAAGTCATGGCCACCAGAGCGATCGCAGACCCGCCCGCCGCCGCGGGGCGCCCCACCGCACGCGAGCGCCTGCTGGCCGCCGCCAACGAGCTCTTCTACGAGGAGGGCATCCATGTCGTCGGCATCGACCGGGTGATCGAACGCGCGGGCGTCGCCAAAGCGACTCTCTACAGCGCGTACGGAAGCAAGGACGGGCTGATCAGCGCCTACCTGGCCGGCCGGCACGAGATCCGCCGCGCCCGGGTGACCGCGGCCGTGGACCGCCACGACGCGCCCCGCGAGAAACTGCTCGCCGTCTTCGACGCGCTCGGCGAGGCGTTCGCCGACCCGAAGTACCGCGGCTGCGCCTTCCTCAACGCCAGCGCAGAGGTCGGCCCCGACAGCCCCGTCATGCAGGCGACCGACACCTACCGCGGCTGGGTGCGCTCCCTGTTCACCGACCTCTCCCGCGCCGCCGGCGCACCCGACCCGGAACAGCTCGCGGGCCGGCTGGTACTGCTGTACGACGGCGCGGGCGTGGCCGCCAGGATGGACCGCGATCCGGGCGCCGCGACCATGGCGAAGACGGTCGCGGCACTGCTCATCGACGCGGCAGCGACCGACTGAGGGGCGGACCCCCGTAGGAGGTCCGCCCCTCAGTCACCCGCGAAAATCACCCGCGAAAGTCACTCGCGCACGGGGATCAGCCGATCTGCGCGCCGTACTCGGTGAGCGCGGCCGTCACCGGCTGGAAGAACGTCTCCCCGCCGTTGGTGCAGTCGCCGCTGCCGCCCGAGGTCAGGCCCACCGCGGTGTCGCCCGAGAAGAGCGCGCCGCCGCTGTCGCCGGGCTCCGCGCAGACGTTGGTCTGGATCAGTCCGGTGACCGATCCCTCCTGGTAGTTGACGGTGGCGTCGAGTCCGGTCACGGCTCCGTCGTGCAGCTGGGTGGTGCTGCCGCTGCGCTGCACCGTCTGACCGACCGTCGGGTCGCCGGCCTTGGTGATCGCCTGCGTGCTGCCGTTGTAGAGGTCGACGGAGCTCGGGTGGGCCACGTTCGTGTCGGTGTACTTGACCAGCGCGAAGTCGTGGCCGGGGAAGGTGGCGGCCTCGACGTTGCCGATCTCCTGGCCGCCGGACTTGTCCGACCAGCTCTTGAACGCCACACCGCAGTGGCCGGCGGTCAGGAAGTAGGGCTGACCGTCCTTGACCACGTTGAAGCCCAGCGAGCAGCGGGCGCCGTTGGCGAAGATCGCGTCCCCGCCCGCGATGAACGGGGTGAAGCGACCCGCCGAGCGCTGCAGTTGCGCGGTGCCGCCGAGCGCCTTGACGCTTTTGGTGAGACTGTCGAGCTGCGCACCCTTCACGGTGCTGTCGGCGGTGACCACCACCTGGTTGGTGCGGGGGTTGATGGACCACGCGGTGCCCGGGATGCGGGGCTGGGCGCGCAGACTCTGCGCCGAACGGCGCAGTTCGGCCATGGTGTGCGTGACGGTCCTGGGGACCGCGCCCGCTTCCTGCACCTTCTGGTCGGCGGTGGCGTCCAGAACGTTGACGACGAGCTGCTTCGTCTTCGCGTCGTAGTACGAGCCCGCGGTGCGCTCCCCCAGACGGGAGGTGAGGTCGCTCGCGAGCTGGGCCGCGGCGGCGGGGGCGAGCGCGCGGGGGGAGGGTGCGGTCGGCTGGGCGGCGTTGGCGTGGGGAAGGAGAACGCCCGCGGCGACTACGGCGGCGGCGCTCGACCCGGCGATCGCGATACGGCGCCTTGATATCCGACGGTGCTTCAACTCAGTGCCTCCTGTGGGGGGTGGGCCCGGCAACCGGCGCCGGGCCCGCAGGATGTGCGGTCACGAACGGGCGGAACAGCAAGGATTGCTCGTCCGAGCCCGTTGGTGCGGCCGAGTATCCCGACACGGGCCGGATTCCTGCAAGGTCATGATCAAGCCCCGTCTCCACATCTGTGAACAGGGCGAAGATACCTCGCAACCCGCCCATCGGCAGTGCGGATCCGGGACCGCCGGAGCACGGTGCGACGGCCTGTTCGCCCCGGGTGAGGTCTAAACCTGTCCGAGAAGCGATGCTCCGATTCCGTTTGTGAAGCCCGATATATTCCGATACGTCAGGTAGCCCGAACGGGGTCTTCGGGACCCGCGAGGGCGCGTCAAGTCCGCTCGAGGCACCACTCGTTCGACCGGTCTCCGCCGGGTGGAGGGCCGTGCGCCCGCGGCCCCGGGGCACCGACGGCGACGACACAATTCGTGCGCCCCGCGCACACCAGGCCCCCGAAGCTATGTTCTTTCCCACGGATCACTTCAGCGGGCTGTCCCGTCGCGGATTTTTCAGGGCCGGAGTGGGCGGTCCGGGTGTAGCCGCGAGCGCTGCTGCTCGCAGCACGCGTTCCACCCCTGGATCGGGCGGGCGTCAGCCCCGCAGAAGGCAGAACGGGTGGCCCGCGGGATCCGCGTAGACGCGCCAGCCGCGGGAGTCGGCCTGCAGCGGCGTGGCACCGAGGTCGAGCACCCGCTTCTCCGCCGCGTCGAGGTCGGGGACGTCGAAGTCCAGGTGGAACTGCTGCGGGTGCGCGGCGTCCGGCCACTGCGGGGGCCGGTGGTCCGCCACCCGCTGGAAGGCCAGGACGAGTCCGGATTCGAGATGGAGCGTGCAGAAGTCGTCGCCGACGGCCCATCGGGGATCGGGCCGGTTGACCGCACCGCCCAGGAGCGTTCCGTAGAACCGCGCGAGGGCACGGGCGTCCGGACAGTCCAGCACCACGCACTGCAGCTTGGCGATCATGGGGAAGTCCTTCCAGCGGTAGGGCTCGCGCCCCGGTGAGCATCGTCCTGGCGTGCGGGTAGCCCGCAGCTCAGGCCTACCCTGGCACCCCTCCCCTCCCGGTCACAGCCCGCGCCGGAACGGCCATGGTCCATGATGTCGGCCATGACCAGCCCACGAAGAAGAGCAGAGATGTTCGTCGGCGCCGAGCACGACCCCCGGTTCCGGGCTCCGGCCACCGGTGACGAGCGGAGCATGCTCGTCGACTTCCTCGGGTCGCAGCGGACGACGCTGGAACTGAAGTGCTCGGGACTCGACGCCGAGTTGTCCCGGCGGGCCGTGGAACCCTCCACGCTCTCGCTGCTCGGACTCGTCCGCCATCTCGCCGATGTGGAACGCCGCTGGTTCCGGGTCGTCCTGGCCGGCCAGGACGTGCCGCTCCGCTTCTCCTCGCAGGACGACCCCGACCAGGACTTCGCCGGCGCGGTGCCCGTCCCCGCGGTCGCCGCCGCGGCCTGGGAGGCCTGGCACGCCGAGGTGGCGTTCGCCGACGCCTTCGTGGCGGCCGCACCCGACCTCGACATCGAGGGCCACGACGCGTGGCGCGGGACGGTCTCCCTGCGCTGGGTCCTCATCCACATGGTCGAGGAGTATGCCCGCCACAACGGCCACGCCGACCTGCTCCGGGAGCGGATCGACGGAGCACGGGGCATCTGAGACCTCCCCGTGCGGCGCGTCGGTACGCGGCTCCCAGCGACCGAACCAGGGGCGGTGGAACGCGTGATCAGGACCGGCGCCATCGGCACGGCACGTCTGGAACTGCTGCCGCTCGCCGTGGAGCACGCCGGGGAGATGGCCACCGTGCTGTCCGACCCGGCCCTGCACATGTTCATCGGAGGCACCCCGGACACCCCGGAGGCCCTGCGAGCCCGCTACGAACGCATGGTCGCGGGCTCACCGGACCCCGCCGTCTCCTGGTGCAACTGGGTGATCCGGCTGCGTGCGGACGCCTGCCTGGCGGGCACGGTGCAGGCGACGATCACCGCCTCCGAAGACGCCCTCACCGCCGAGATCGCCTGGGTCGTCGGCACGCCGTGGCAGGGGCGCGGCATCGCCACGGAGGCGGCGACGAGCATGGCCGGCCGGCTGGAGCAGCAATCGGTGGACACCCTCGTCGCCCATGTCCATCCGGACCACCGGGCGTCGGCCGCCGTCGCGGCGGCCTGCGGGCTGACGTCCACCGGCCGTTGGCACGACGGCGAGATCCGATGGCAGCGGAACCTGCGCTGACGCCCTTCGCGTCCTCCGCGCGCCATCCCCGTTGCCGCGCCCGCGCGTCTGCGCCCCCTGTCACGCTCGGCCGCCGCCGTGCTCCGTGTGTGCTTCCATCCATCGGTTCGGCGCGCGGTGACGCGGGTCGGAGATGGGCAGGTCTAGATGCTTCCGGGCCTTTTCGTCGCCCGGCCACCGCATCAGCACGTGCCGCGCACCGTCCGAACCGTCGAGGGATGCCGCCATGACCCGCCGCTCACCCATCTGCAGTACGACGCCGCCGCCGCGCAGCCATCCGGCAAACGCCTGGGCGGTGCGCCCATGAGGAAGTGGTTCCGGCGTCCACGGCCCGCCGAGACGACTGTGACCGACAGCGAGCGGCTGCTGTTCGGCGGGGCACTGCGCTACGACTACGGCTGGGCCCGGCACGATTACACGATGCTGGAGCATTCGGCGCTGTCCATGGCCCGGTCGGCACCGCGGCTGGTGGGCAGAACCGTACGGCTGGCCTGGCGGGCCGATCGGGCCGCCATGCTGACGATGGTCCTGGCCGAGGTCTACCAGGGCATGGCCCACGCCGTCGGACTGCTGATCACCAACGAGGTGCTGCAGTCGCTGTTCGGGAGCGGGGACACCGTCGCGCGGGTGCGCGCGGCGGTGCCGGCGCTGATCGTCGGCATGGTCATCGCCATGACGAGCGCGGTGGCGGCGTCCCTCTCCACGGCCAGCACCGGACGGCTGGAGCCGAAGGTCGAGAGGCTGGCCACGCAGGAGTATCTGCGGCACGCCGAGCGGGTGGAACTGGAGGCCGTCGAGGACGGCGCGTTCCGCAAGCTGCTCGACTCCGCGCAGTTCGGCGCCCAGGCCTCCCGCCAGATGATCGGCGCCATGGTGGCGACGTTGAACGGCACGTTCTCCCTGATCGCCGCGGCCGGTGTGCTCACCGTGCTGCACCCGGTGCTCCTGCTCCTGCTGATGCTGATCGCGGCGCCGCGCGGATGGGGCGCGGTGCATGTGGCGCAGCGCCGCTACGCGTCGACCATGGCCTGGATCGAGCACGAGCGCGCCGCCCGCGTCATCAGCGAGTCGATCACCGGGCAGACCGCCGCGCAGGAGACCCGCGTGCACGGCGTCGGGGCTTTCCTGCTGCGCCACTTCGGGCAGATGGCCGGCACGGCCGAGGCGGAGCAGACCCGGCTGGCCAAGGAGAAGGCGGCCACCGAGCTCCTGGCCGCCTCGTTGTCGGGCGCCGCGTCGCTGCTCGCGTACGCCACGCTGGCGTGGTTGCTGCTGTCGGGGCGCATGAGCATGGCGGTCGCCGGCACCGCGGTCATGGCGGTGCGGACGGGTTCGGCGAACCTCGGCACGCTCGTCGGATCGGTCAACCGGCTCCACGAGGAGTCCCTGTACGCCGGCGACCTGGACCGGTACATCATCGAGGCCACCGCCCGCGCCATTCCCGTCGGCGGCGTACCGGTGCCCGGACACCCGGACGAGATCCGCTTCGAGCACGTCACCTACCGTTATCCGGACCGGGAGCGGCCCGCCCTGGACGACATCTCGCTCACCATCTCCGCCGGCAGCGTGGTGGCGCTGGTGGGAACGAACGGATCGGGCAAGAGCACGCTGGTGAAGCTGCTCGCCGGCCTCCACAGAGCCCAGGCCGGCCGCGTCGTGTGGGACAAGGTCGATCTCGCGGAGGCCGACCGTGACCAGGTCTTCTCGCACATCGCGCTGCTCGACCAGTCCTTCGCGAGATGGCCGTTCACCGCGGAGACCAACCTGGCGATCGGCAGGCCGGCGCGGGCCCCGGAGCCCGCGCAGCTGGCCGCGGCGGCCGCGTTCTCCGGCGCGGACGCCGTCATCAGCACCCTGCCCCACGGCCTGAAGACCCTCCTGGCGCTGCAGTTCCGCGGCGGGTCGGAGCTGTCCGGCGGCCAGTGGCAGACCATCGGACTCAGCCGCACCTGGTACCGCGACGCCTCACTGATCATCGTGGACGAGCCGACCTCCGCACTGGATCCCGAGGCGGAGATCGCCTGCTTCGAGAAGATCCGCGCGCTGCGCTCACCGACCACCACGGTCGTCCTGGTGACGCACCGCATGGCGGCCGTCCAGCACGCCGACCTGATCTACGTCCTGCACGAGGGCGTTCTGGTGGAGCAGGGCACCCACCAGGAACTCCTGGCCGTCGAGGATGGCCGCTACCACCGCATGTTCCGGTCCCAGGCGGACCAGTACATCCCGGCGGAGACCGGGGCGGTCCCCGCCCAGCAGACCCGCCCGCCTGCCCGATGACCCTCCGGAGCCGCGGAGAGGTGTGCCGCATCGCCGTGGGAAGATCCAGGGGGTCGGCAGCGAGCCGGCCCGGCGAAAAGGGGCACCGGCACATGGCAGCAGGATTCTCGGACTGGAAAGTCAAGAAGCAGTACACGACGAATGACCGCGTGTCGTATTTGGGAAAGGAGTACCGCTGCTTGGCCTCGCACACCTCGAATTCGGCATGGAATCCCAAAGCGGCCGTCACGAAGTGGCAGGAATACAAGCCGTAGCCTCCTGCGGTCGCGTGCCGCGCGGGGCGGTCGTAGCGTCGGAGTATGCCTTCGCACCGCCTGCGGACCGTGGGCCGCTCGGTGACGCTGTGCGACGGCCGACCTACCCCGTCCTGCGGGATGCGGACTGTTGGGAGCACGCCATGTCCGAGCGCGCCGGCTTCGAGCTCATCTTCACCAATGCTCTCCCGGCGGAGGGCACGCCCGCCAAGCACGTCGTCGAGGTCTTCCCGACGACCGCGGTCGGGTCGGGCGGATATCCGATCTACGTGGACGCGACCAAGATCATCCGTGCGGAGATCAGCGACACGGGCCAGGTCCGCATGATCGCCAGCGGAGGCGGCCAACGCCCGCAGTCCCCCACCGAGGTCCATCGCCTGCCCCCGACCGGCGACCGCTGACCGCTGAGCGGTGAGGCGGGTGGCCGCTCGGGCCTGTCGTCGAACCGGCGTCCGCCCGGATGGCAGGCGCCGGTTCGAGGACGGCCCGACGGCCGGATCTCCCGCCGAAGACCCGACCCGGGCGAATCCGCCGGGCGAACCGTTACGGGTTGAGGCGGATCGAGTTGATCGGCGACAGGTTCTTGTCCAGCCACCAGCCGGGGGCCCCGTAGCCCTCGCAGTTGGTGCCGGTGGAGGTCCTGGTCGACGGGGCAGCTGACCCGCAGGACCAGTGACTCCCACTGTGCCATCGGGCGCAGACTGTTGAGCAGCCCTTCCGTTCCGCCACCCATCAACGCCCGGGCACGCAGCGCGATGTCCGCGCTCACCGTGGCGGACAGCCGTTCCCAGACGGGGGCGATGAGTGCCTTCTCGTAGGTGACCAGAGCCCATTTCAGGGCGGCGAGCGCACCGGTGCCGGCATGTGCGAGATCCGCCGGGAAGGGCGACGTCGTCGGCGTGGCCGCGTCGAGAATCCGCAGTTCGGCGGTTATACGGCGTTGCGGCGTCGAGAGCACCCGGTCGACCGAGGACGCCAGATCGGGTGACGAGGTGGCCGGGGTCAGGAAGACAGTACGTCCCACCGGGCCGCATCAGTCCGCATACACGGTGAAACGGCTCGAATCCTCCCCTGGACGCAATGAGTCGGCCATCCCCGCGGACCGCCGGAGCCGCCGGGGTCCCCACCGGCGTCCCTCCGCCGGAACGCACAGCAATGCGGTCGGACAATCACCCGAATTCGCGACGGCCCATTTCGACACCACGAATCAAAGCCCTTTACAGAAGTCCTTTCAGGGCACCCGCGTGGAATACTCCAGGCCAGCCGTGGATCACTGATGGGTCGTCACTCCGGCCGGCCCCTGCCGCACTGCGGGCGCGAGCGCCCACCACCTGCGGGTGGTTCCGCGGCGCCGCCGCGGCCGTCGCTCCCTCGCGCTTCGAAAGGCCGACCGATGACTCCACTCAGCCGCCGTACCTTTCTGTCCGCCACCGCCGCGGGCGCGGCCACCATGGTCGGTCTCTCGGCCGCCCAGGAAGCGGCCGCCGCCCGCACCGGCACCGCGGCCGACGTGAAGCACGTGGTCATCCTCATGCAGGAGAACCGCTCCTTCGACCACTACTTCGGAACCCTGAACGGCGTCCGCGGTTTCGCCGACAAGCAGGCGCTGCAGTTCCCCGGCGGCGGTAATGTCTTCCGCCAGCCCGACCCCGCCCGCACCGACGGCGGCGCCATGCTCCCGTACCGGATGGACACATCGAAGTACAACGCCCAGAACGCCGCCGGCCTCCCGCACGACTGGAACACCGGCCACCAGGCGGTCAACAACGGCGCGATGAACGCCTGGATCGCCGCCAAGGGCGAGCGCACCATGGGCTACTTCACCCGCGCCGACATCCCGTACCAGTACGCGCTGGCCGACGCGTTCACCGTGTGCGACGCGTATTTCTGCTCGCTGGCCGGCCCGACGATCCCGAACCGGCTCTACCTGTGGAGCGGCACCTCGGGGCCCGGCCGCGACGGCACCACCGGCCCGTGGACCGACAACACGGCGAGCCCGGAGAACCCCGTCGCCGACTGGACGACCTACGCGGACCGGCTGGAGGCCGCCGGGGTCAGCTGGCGGGTCTACCACAATCCGACCGAGGACGATCTGACCGGCGACTACGGCGACAACGCGCTCTCCTACTTCAAGCAGTTCCACACCTATCCCAGCAACGACCCGCGGCACGTCAACGCGATGACCAAGTTCGACCTCACCGTCTTCGACCGGCACTGCAAGGACGGCTCACTGCCCACCGTCTCCTGGCTGGTCGCGCCCTACGTGTACTGCGAGCACCCCACGGCCAGTCCGGACTACGGCGCCTGGTGGGTCGACTCCGCCCTGCAGTCGCTGATGTCGAACCCGCAGGTGTGGCAGGAGACCGTGTTCCTGGTGATGTACGACGAGAACGACGGCTACTTCGACCACATGATCCCGCCCACCCCCGAGCCCGGCACCCCCGAGGAGTTCGCCAAGGGCCGGGCCGTAGGGCTGGGCAGCCGGGTACCGCTGTGGGTGGCCTCCCCCTGGTCGCGGGGCGGTTACGTCAATTCCCAGGTCTCGGACCACACCTCGGTACTGCGCTTCCTGGAGAAGGTGACGGGCGTCCAGGAGCCGAACATCAGCGCCTGGCGCCGGACCGTGTGCGGCGACCTCACCAGTTGCTTCGACTTCACCGCCCCGGACTACTCCATCCCCCCGCTGCCCGACACCGTCGAACTGATGGCCAGGGCCGACGCGGGAGCGAAGCTCCCCGCCGTCGCCCTGCCCGCCGCCGGCACGCAGTACGTGCCCGCGCAGGAGACCGCGGCGCGACCGCATCGCAAACTGCCCTACGCTCCGCAGGCCGAGGTCGCGGTCGACCGCTCGACCGGCGTCCTCACCTGCACCATGACCAACACCGGCAAGTCCGGCTTCCACTACACCGTGTACCCGAACATCAACAAGCCGTTCGCCGGCACCCCGTTCACGGTCGCCCCGGGCGACTCGAAGACCTACACCTGGGCCACGTCGTCGACCGACGCACGCTACGACTTCACCGTGCACGGTCCCGACGGATTCGTCCGCCACTTCGCCGGGTCCGTCATCCCCGCCGGCCAGGACACTGCCGCGGTGCCCTCGGTGACGGCCACCGTCGGCACGTCCTGCACCCTGCACCTGGCCAACAACGGCCTGGCCGGCGTCACTTTCGCCGTCACCCCGAACGACTACGCCGGCACCGCACAGACCGTCACCGTGGCCCCCCTCTCCCGCGCCACCCTCACGTGGCCGCTGGACGAGGGCCGCTACGACGTCATCATCACGGCCGGCACCGGCTACGTCCGGCGCTACGCCGGAACCGTGCACTGACGCACCGCCGGGCCGCACCGCGGACCTCGCCGGAGAAACCCACCCGGACGGGACCGTGCAAGCCGTCAGGACGGCCCCCCACGCGCGCGTGGGGGGCCGGACACGCGACGTGCCGGGTGTCGGGGCGCCGACACCGCGCGGGGGCTCGCCAACAGCCTCTCAGCGATTCGCCACACCCCCTCTGAACTGGTACGACGTCGCTTCCGCAGATAGAATTCCCCTCGGCGAAAGGGGGTCCGGATGGACCGGAACATCCGCACGGTCGACGACGTCCTGAAGCTTCTGGACGGCCTGTTCGCGCCGGGAGCCGACCGCTGGACGGCCGACGCGGCCGACTGGTGGGACGGCTTCTACGCGGACCGCTCCAAGCCGGTGCCGTTCTTCGTGGCGAGGCCGGACGAGAACCTGGCCTCCTATGCCGAACGGGGCCTGATCACTCCCGGCCGCGCCCTCGATCTGGGCTGCGGTCCCGGCCGCAACGCCCTGTACCTCGCCTCCCTGGGCTTCGAGGTGGACGCCGTCGACCTCTCCCCCGCGGCCATCGTCTGGGCCGGGGACCGCGCCCTCGAGGCCGGGGCCGACATCCGGTTCCACTGCGCCGACGCCTTCGCCCTCACGGCGGCCGAACTCAGCGGCCCGTACGACCTCATCCACGACTCGGGCTGCTTCCACCACCTGCCGCCCCACCGCCGCGTCAGCTACCTCGCCCTCCTCGACCGCGCCCTCGCCCCCGGCGGGCACCTCGCCCTCACCTGCTTCGCGGCAGGCGACACGGGCATGGGCTCCGAACTCCCCGACGCGGACTTCTACCGCGAGTCCGGCCTCCAGGGCGGACTCGCCTACACCCCGCAGTCCCTGCGCTGGATCTTCTCCGACCTGACCGAGATCGAACTGCGCCGGATGCACGACGAACCGCCCGAGTCCCCCAACTTCGGTGAGCCCTTCCTGTGGACGGCCCTGTTCCGCCGCGACGCCCGGACCCGGCAGCCCGGGCGCGCCCCTGACTAAGCTCAACGGCATGACGACCCCGGACTGCTACGCCTGCGACAAGGAAGCCCGGTTCGACACCCTCCCCCCACGCGAGCGCATCGCCACCGACACCCACTGGCGCGTGGTCCACGCCCTCGACACCGCGCTGCCCGGCTGGCTGGTGCTGCTGCCCCGCCGTCACGTCACCGCTGTGCACGAACTCACCGACGCGGAGGCCGCGGCCCTGGGAACGTGGCAGGTCGGGCTCTCCCGGGCCCTGCACCGGGTCACGGGGTGCGCGAAGACCTACGTCATACAGTTCGCCGAGGCCGAAGGGTTCTCCCACGTGCACTTCCACATCGTGCCCCGGATGGACGATCTGCCCCGGGAGCTGCGCGGCCCCCGCGTCTTCGGCCTGCTCCAACGCCCGGAGCAGGAACGTGTGCGGCCCGATCAGGCCGACGAGATCGCCCGCACCCTCCGCCGCGAACTCACCTCATGAACCCCCGCGTACCGCGTCGCCAGTGATCCGCCCGTCCGGCGGATCGTGTCAGGTGACGACGGCGACCACGCGTACCGGAAGGTCCGTGTCGTCCTGGGTCGCGCCCAGCAGGAGGACCCGCCGGCCGCCGGCCCAGGCCCGGTGGGCGATGTAGTCCAGACCACCGGTCGCCTCCTCGTCCGCGACCCCGCCCTCCTCGACGGCGGTGAATCCGGCGGCGGCGAGCGGGCCCCGCGCCTCGGCCACCAGGGCGGCCAGCGCCGCCTCGGCGGCCTCGTACGCCTCGTCCAAGGCGACCGTGTCGTCGTCCGGATCCCAGTCGTCGTCATCGCCGTCGTCATCAGTGTCGACGGACCGCAGCCACAGGCTGAACTCGACGCGCGTGTGCGGGCCGTCCCCCTGGATCCCGGCCAGCAACTCGCCCTGTTCCCAGTGCCGGGCGAAGTCCTCCCCCGGGAACTGCCGTTTCACAGCCCACCCGGCTGCCCGGAGCGCGTCGGCGGCGGTCTCGCCGGAGAGGTCGCCGGCGTCGCTGAGCCGGTCGAGGACTGCGAGAACCTCGTTCATCTGTTCATTCCAATCGCGGGAACATGGAAGATCTTCAGTCTGCCATCAGCGAAGTGCTCGGGGAACTTCTGCCCGAGGAGCTCCGCGAAGTGCGCGGCGCCCTGCGGGCTGGAGATGGCGTAGCGCAGGCCGCTGCCGCCGAGCGCGTCGTTCAGGTCGAGCAGTTTCTCCGCCTGACTGGTGATCTTGCTTTCGTCGTAGTGCTGGTGCGCGGGGTTGTACTGCGAGGACGCCCACTGGTTCTCGTTGCCGGTCCACTTGCTCTCGACCATGAACCCGTTGGCGTCCGGCCCCCCGTCCACATGGATCTTCTTGTCGCCGAGCTTCCACACCTGCTCGTAGTCGGTGTGCGTCACGAACCGCTGGTACTGGAACGACACCCGCTTGAGCATCTTGTCCGTCATCCACTGGATACCCAGGAACTGCGGGCAGCTCTGCAGCCCCTGGGGGTCCGCCCAGGAATGCGGGTTGCGGACGAACGCGTAGTGGTCGGGAGCGGCGTTCAGCCCGAGCGGATCGGGGGTCAGATACGTGACGCCCCGCGGGTCGTAGTAGCGGTGCAGGTTGTAGTGGAGCCCGGTCTCCTCGTCGTGGAACTGCCCGGCGAAGCGCAGCAGGCAGCCGACCCGCCCGGGGCCCGCCTCGGCCGCGCCCGGCTCCCAGCCCCACAGCGTGGACCGCAGGCTCCACTCGACGCGCCCGTCCGGTGTGACGAGCTCGGTGGCGCCGCCCATCAGGTCGGTGACGATCGCGTGGAACCGGCGGTCGATCTCCTCCTGCGGGGCCGCCCGCAGGGCCGCCCGCTGTGTCTGGGCGACCGGCCGGAACGAACCGGGCGTGTAGTCCCAGGTGGTGGTCGCGCCGTCGGCTGCGGTGTACTCCGCCACCCGGTCGCCGTCCCAGGTGAAACCGGCCCGCTCGGCGACCCGGCCGTCCGCGTCCAGCCGCTCCTTCGCGAACCGCCGGCCCATCGGGTCGTACGCGTACCGCCACGAGACCTCGTCCGGGGTCGTCACGCCGATGAGCCGGTCGTCCGCGTCCCACCGGTACAGCCACGTCCGACGGCGCCCGGAGAGCGTGCGGCGCACCGCGCGGACGACGCGGCCCTGGCCGTCGTACTCGTAGGAGACCCTGGGCGACACGATCCGCCGGTTCCCGGAGTACGTCTGCTCGGCTAGCGCCTGGGCCGGCTCGTCACCGGGGAGGGACATGGAGGCGAGGTTGCCGGCGTCGTCGTACGCGTACCGCTCGGTCCAGTCCGCGCCCCGGACCTCGGTGACGCGGCCGCCGCGGTCGAGTTCGAAGCTCCGCGGTCCCGTCAGCGAGTCCTCGAGGTGGGTGAGTTCACCGTCCGCCGCGTACCCGTAGCCACGGCGCAGGACCGTGCGGGTCCCGGCCGGGGCCGCCCCCGGCGCGGGGTCGGCCACGTCGAGCGTGAGGGAGCGCAGCCGCCCCCGGTCGTCCCATTGGTTCGACAGCCGCAGGCGCCGGTCCACGGTCCGCGATATCTCCCGTCCGGCGGAGTCGTGGACGAAGTCGATGGACGTGTCACCGCTGAGCAATCTGCTGGGCAGACCCACGGGGGTGTACTCCCACCGGCTGCGGGCGCCCGACGGTGTGGTGCGCGCGGTCCTGCGGCCGAGGGCGTCGTAGCGGTACCGGGTGGCGAGGTCGTTGACCGTCTCCACCGCGACCCGTCCGAGGGGGTCGTAGCCGAGTTCGAGCACGCAGTCGGGCGACACGGCCCGCACCAACTGCCCGTTGGCGTCGTAAGCGAACGTGGTGGCCGCCCGCCCGTCGTTCTTCTCCGCGATCCGGCCGACGGCGTCCAACCGGTAGGTGACGGTCTGGCCCGCTCCGTTGGTGCGGCTGGTGAGATCGCCGGCGGCGTTGAAGGTGTACTGGGAGACACGGCCGTTGTAGTCCGTCTCCGAGATGATCCGACCGACAGGATCGAGGGTGTAGGTCCAGGTCAAGCCGGTCGCGTTGGTGACCGCGACGAGTCGGAGCTCGGTGTCGTAGCGGAACTCCCGACGGCTGCCGTCGGGCTCGGTGCGGGCCGCCAGCCGGTCGAAGGTCGTGTACTCGAAGGTCGTGACACCGCCCGTGGCCCCGGTGTGGGTCAGCAGATTCCCTTCCGCGTCCCACGTCCACGACTCGGCGCTTCCGTCGGGGAAGGTCCGGCGAGCCGGTTTGCCGTCGCTGGTCCAGGTGACGGTCGTCGTGGCGCCGAGCGGGTCGGTGACGGCCACCACGCGTCCGAGTGCGTCCCGCACGTGCCGGGTGGTGCCGCCCTGCGGATCGGTCGCGCGGCTCAGCAGACCGTAAGCGTCGGCGTCGGTCGTCGTGAGACCGCCGAGCGGGTCCGTGATGGTCGCCAGAGCACCACTGCGGTGATACGTCAGCACATTGCTGCCGCCGAGCGGGTCGACGACCTCGATGCGGTTGCCGCGCTCGTCATAACGGTAGGCCCACTGGTTGCCCTCGGCGTCAGCGGTGAGCACGGGCAGGCCGAGTTCGTTGTACTCGGCGACCGCCGTGGTGCCGTCCGGCGAGGTGATGGCGACCGGGTTCCCGCGGGCGTCGTACTCGTAGCGGGTGGTACGGCCCTCGGCATCGGTCCGCGCCAGCAGGCGGTTGTCACGGCCCGACTCCATGCGCAGGGAGTGGCCCAGCGCGTCGGTGATCGCGGTGACCTGGGACGCCTCGTCGTGGTGGTAGGTCGTGGTGTGGCCGAGGGAGTTCGTGTACGCCGTGGTGCGGGCGGCGGCGTCGTAGGCGATGGTGCAGTCGAGATACCCGTCGTCGCCGATGCCCTCCACGCAGCGGTCCTGGTCGTCGTACCGGAAGCGGTACCAGTGGTGGTTGCGGTCCATCCACTGCTCGATCCGTCCGAACACGTCGTACTCGAGGTGCTGGGCCGCGCCGGAGCCGTTGATGACCTGTGCCAGGTCCCCGGCCCGGTTGTAGACGTAGCGGCGCAGCGGGGTGCCGCCGAGATCATCCTGCGCGGTGCCGCTCTCCGCCGCGGTGCCGCTGTCTGCCCCCGCGACGAGCGCGCGCAGCGCGGTGATCCGGCCGTCGGTGGTTTCCACCGCGACGTGGTAGCCCCCGCTGTGCCGGACGGAGACGGGAGTGCCGTCCGGGGCCCGCTCCATGGTGACGCGGTGGCCGTTGCGATCGGACAGCGCCCGCAGCGGCAGCACCGGTGACAGCCGGCCGTCCGTCGCCAGAGGGGTGAAGTGCCTGCTGTGGCCGGTGGCGGGATCGGTGATCCGCAGCTCGCCCCCGGCCTCGCCGTCCCAGACCAGCGGCCATCCCGGCCCCTCCACCGGCAGTACCTCGCTGTTGGGCGCGGGAACGGGGTACAGGAGCAGCGTCCCGTCGGCGGCGGCGAAGACCGCGCCGCTGTCGTCGATCTCCAACCGCTCGTCGAGGGTGGACATCCAGGCCGGTCCGAACCACCGGCCGACGCGCAGTCCGGACACGTGGTGGCGTTCGATGGTCAGCGGTAGGAGCCCCGGCAGCCGGACATCGGTCGCTGACATCAGCATCTCGCCGGTGACCAGGTCGATGGGGTCGCCGCCCTTGCACTTCCCGGCCATGGTCTTGGCCTTCTCCAGGGCGTTGTCGACACTGCCGCGCAGGCCCTTGAGTCCGTCCAGCCCTCGTTGGCCGAGGCCGCGCAGCCCCTTCAACAGGCCCGCCATGTCCCCGAGGTGACTGCCCATGGCGCGCAGCATCTTCGGGCCGTTCTTGAGCAGCTTGAGCAGGCCGCCGGCAGTGGTGAGGCCCTTCATCCCCGGTATGCAGTCGAGGGCGGCGAAGAACACGTCCCAGAGACTCGCTTTGCCTTGCGCGTATTTCATGAGCGTGTCGGCGAGGACGACCAGCGCGGCGGCCAGCACCAGCCAGGCGAGCGGCCCGCCGATGATCATCACGATGATGCCGAGGACGGCGACGATGACCTTGCAGACCGCGACGATCTCGTCCCAGTGGTCCGCGACCCAGTCGACCGCCTTCTCCCACCAGTGCTTGTTCTTGATGCCCGCGTCCGACGCCTCGTGCAGCGCGTGTTCGGCCGTCGACGCGGCCGTGTCCCGCAGATGCGCCGCCTGCGCGGCCAGCTCCTTGGCCGCGTCCAGCCGCTGCTGCGCCTCGTGGACCGCGGAGTTCGCGGACTTCTGCGCGTTCGACGCGTCCAGCGCGTTACGCGTCGCGGTACGGACCTCCTCCGCCGACGGCGGCTCCACACCCGGCTTCGGATCGGCCTGGTACTCCTTGGACTTGTCGCCCGCCCGCTTCACCCAGTCGTCCGCGTTGCCCTGGGTGGTCTTCGCGGCGTCCAGGTCCTGACGCGCGGTACGGCCCTGCGCGAGCGCCCGGTCGGCATCCGCCTGCGCCGTCTCCAACTTCGGCCAGTACGTCTCCAGCGCCCCCGACGCCAACCGGTAGGACTTCTCCAACTTGCCCAGCTCGTTCGGCAGATCGCCGAACTGCTCCCGGTACGCGTCACCCGACAGGCCCGCCCAGTCCTGGACGGCGGTGTCGCCGCTCAGACCCCGGACGGATCGCAGTGCCGACGAGACGTCGTCGGCGAAGTCGCCCAGCTTGCGGGCGAGTTCCTTCACCTCGAACGGATCACCCGGCACCGGATCCCGGTCCAGATCCAGCACATGCCAATCCGTCGGACGATTCGTCACCGTCTAACCCCCGTCTACGGACACCGTCAGCCCGATTATCCCACCACCCAAGCCTAGCGATGTCGACTTCGTTCACACGACTGATGCCCCGTCACTCCCGCTCCCGCCCGCCCGCGGACCCACCGACCACACCGCGCTCACATCCGTTTGCCAGGGCCTCCGGCGGCCGCAGGGTTGGCCTCCTCCGCGGCCGGGTAACTCAGTCGGGCGTCCGCTTCCCCGAGCGTGGGTGGCCGCCGGCCGCCGTGCACCGGCCGCTGACCACATCCGGCCGGCAAGGAGTCAGCGTGACCGCGAAGCCCCTCCTCCTCATCGACGTCGACGGTCCTCTCAATCCGTTCGCGGCGCGGCCGCACCGGCGGCCGGACGGCTACACGACGCACCGCACGCGCCCGTCCGGCTGGGACCTGCCCTGGCAGAAGCCGCTGCGAGTGTGGCTCAACCCCGCCCATGGACCGCTGCTGCTGGCGCTGCCGTTCGAACTGGTGTGGGCGACGACCTGGGGTGCGCAGGCCAACCGCTGGATCGCGCCGCACCTCGGCCTGCCGGAACTCCCCGCCATCGACTGGCCGGAGCTGCACGCCCGGCGCGACGACGGAACCTACTTCAAGACCCACGACGTCGTCCGCTACGCCGCCGGTCGGCCCTTCGCGTGGATCGACGACGAGATCCGGCTCCCGGACCGCGAGTACGTCGCCGCGCACCACTCCGGCCCCTCCCTGCTCCTGCGGATCGAGCCGAGCCTCGGACTGCTCCCCGCGGACTTCGGCCGACTGGCCGACTGGGCCCGCGAACTGGCCGCAGGCGGCCCGGACGGCGCGAAGTGACCGCGCCGGACCGCCTCTGACCTCGGCGTCAGCGGAACGGAGGATGACAGGACTGTCACGGAATCCTGTCCTCACCATGAATATCCGCGCGACCGTCCCGGTCCGTGGATCATCCCGTCAATGGTCTATACCTTTGGCGGTAGAGTGCGCAGTGGATCGTCAATCACGCGCCCGTGGGGGGACACTTGACCGTCGACCATTTGCCGCAACCACCGTCGGATCACGAGCTCTACTGGTACTTCGGGCCACAGCGCCGGTGGGTGCTGATCTGCACCTCGCTCGCCTTCGTGTTCACGGCGGCGACCATGTTCACCTTCGCACTGCGGACACCGGCCCTGTGGGCCTTCCTCGCGGTACTACTGCTCAACCTCGTCGCGCTGGCCCTCTCCTCCGTCAACAGCCTGCGCCAGCGGCGGTTGACCCGGCACTCGCACGAAGTACTGACCAAGGCCTGGCACCCGGCCGAACTGCCGGACGTCGACCTCTACCTGCCGACCTGCGGCGAGCCGCTCGCCGTCCTGGAGAACGCCTACCGGGCCGTCGCCGCCGTCGACTGGGCCGGGACGCTGACCGTCTGGGTACTCGACGACGCCGACCGCGCCGAGGTGGCAGCCCTGGCAGCCGCGCACGGCTACCGGTACGTCGTCCGCCCGGACCGCGGCCACCTGAAGAAGGCCGGCAACCTCAACCACGCGCTCACCGTGAGCTCCGGGCGGTACATCGCCATCCTGGACGCGGACTTCGCGCCCCGCCCGGACTTCCTGCACCACCTGGTCCCGTACTTCGCCGACCCGGGGATCGGCATCGTCCAGAGCCCGCAGTGCTTCGACACCGACGAGTCGATGGACTGGATCCAGCGCGCCGCCGGCTCGGCCCAGGAATGGTTCTTCCGGTGGATCCAGCCGTCGCGGGACGCCAGCGACGCGGCCATCTGCTGCGGCAGCAACGCGGTCTACCGGCGCACCGCGATCGACGCGGCCGGCGGCTTCGCCAAGCTCGACCACAGCGAGGACCTGTACACCGGACTCGCCCTCTACGAGCAGGGGTTCCGCACCCTCTACGTCCCGGTGCTGGTCGCCAAGGGCACCTCGCCGGACAACCTCTCGTCCTTCGTCAACCAGCAGTACCGCTGGGCGATGGGCAATCTGCACCTGATCAAGAACTCCGACCTCAAGCGCATGGGCGCGCCCTGGCGGATGCGGCTGTGCTTCTACGAGGGCATCGTCGGTTACCTGACCGCGGCGGTGAACACGTTCGC
The DNA here is from genome assembly GCF_027158205.1 of Streptomyces sp. H39-S7. GTDB lineage: Bacteria > Actinomycetota > Actinomycetes > Streptomycetales > Streptomycetaceae > Actinacidiphila. The sequence continues at coordinate 223,213 of NZ_JAPVLU010000008.1, forward strand.
CGCTCCGCTGCCGCCGCTGGTGATGATGTTCCGGTACCCGGACCAGATACGCCCCTGGCACGTCCTGCCGCTGCTCGCGCCCCTGTGGCTCTGGCATGTGCTGCTGCCCCGGATCAGCCACACCCGGTGGCGCGTCGAGGTCATCCGCGCCAACGTCCTGACGAGCGTCGCCGCCGCCGCCGCGTTCCTGCACACACTGCGCGGCCACAGTGCCGCCTGGGTTCCCACCGGCGTCGGCCGGGTGAAACCCAGCGGCATGGCCAGGAAAGTGGTGCTGGTCTCGCTCGCCTGGCTCATCGGATCCATCGGCGCAGCCGCGGCCGGACTCGCCCTGTCCGTCAGCCGCAACGGCTGGATGCCCAACTGGGGATTGGGCCTGTACCTCCTGGTGCAGTGCCAGATCGGCCTCCCGCTGGTCCGTGACCTGATCATCGAACTGCGGCCGGCCAAGGCCGCTTCCGCGACCGTACGGGCCGCCCGCCCGGCCCGGCTCGGCATGCTGCCCAGGCGCTGGCCCGAAGCACTGGCCGCCACCTCACTTCTCCTGCTCACCGCCCTGCTCGCCTCCGGATGGGTCAGTCCCATGCTTCCCTGGCTGAGCTGAAAGGTCCTCGCACCCAATGTCTTCCACCACGGTTCCGGGCCGACATCCGGAGACCGCCGACCGTTCCGGCCGCCCGACCCACGGGTCGGACCCCACGAGAAGCCGGAGAGTGGCGTCCTCCGCCCCCGGCTTCCGCCCCGACATCGAGGGTCTGCGCGCCGCGGCCGTACTCGCCGTGCTCGCCTTCCACGCCGAACTGCCCGGCCTGAGCGGCGGGTTCGTCGGCGTCGACATCTTCTTCGTCATCTCCGGCTACCTGATCACCGGACTGCTGATCCGGGAAGCGGCCACGACCGGCCGCATCCGCCTCGGCGAGTTCTTCTCCCGCAGAGCCCGCAGACTGCTGCCCTCGGCGGCCGTGGTCCTGGGCGCGACCGCGCTGGCGGCGGCCTGGCTCACCGTCCCGCTGCGCCGTACCGACCTCGAGTACGACGTCCTCGCCGCCGCCCTGTCCACCGCCAACTGGCGCTTCGTCTCCCAGCAGACCGACTACCTGGCCGCCGGACGCGACCCGAGCCCGCTGCTGCACTTCTGGTCACTCGCCGTGGAGGAGCAGTTCTACCTGTTCTGGGGCCCGCTGCTCGCCCTGATCGTCTTCGTGGTGCTCAGGACGTCCCGCCGTGGCCGGGCCGTGCGGTCGGCCGTGTTCGCGGTCACCGCCCTGCTGACGTTCGGCTCGTTCCTCCTGGCGCTGCACTGGACGCACTCCTCCGTCTCCCTGGCCTACCTCGGAACACCGTCCCGCGCCTGGCAGTTCGGGGTCGGAGCGCTGCTGGCACTGACCCCGTGGCACCGGGTGCGCGGACTGCCGCTGATCCGCCCGGTGTGCGGGTGGGCCGGGGCGGCCGCCATCGTGTGGTGCGTGACGCGGTACGACGCCGCCACGCCGTACCCGGGTTACGCCGCGCTCCTGCCGACGCTCGCCGCCGCCGCGATCATCCTGGCGGGCACCGGCGACGCGGACACGACGGACCGCGCCACCGCGTACGGCGTCGACCGGATCCTGCGCGGCCGGGTGCCCCGGGCGGTCGGACGTCTCTCCTACACCCTCTACCTGTGGCACTGGCCGGTACTCGTCCTCGCCGAGGCCCGGCTGGGAACGCTCGGCTGGCCCGCCAGAGCGGCGCTGACCGCGGCCTGCGCACTGCCCGCCCTGGCGACGACGCGCTGGATCGAACAGCCGCTGCGCCGCAGCAGGACCGTCTCCGAATACCCGCGGCGCGGCCTCGCGCTGGGCATCGCTTCGGTCGTCCTGCCGGTGGTCCTGGCACTGGTGGTCGGCACCGGGACGATGAACCTGCTCGCGTCGGCTCCGTCCTTCGACCCGAAGGGCCTGCCGCCGGGCGCGGCCGACGGCAGGTCGCTGCTGTCGCGGACCGGCACCCCGCTCGAGGACGGCCCGCCGGTGCCGGGCGCCGTCCAGGCCCGCAAGGACTTCCCACCGGACGGCGCGTGCGAGGTGGCGCCCACCGCGACCACCAGCCCGCCCTGCCTGTTCGGCGCGACCACCAGCAAGGACCGGATCGTCCTGCTCGGCGACTCGCACGCCGGCCAGTGGTTCTCCCCCTTGCTGGGCATCGCCGCCGAACGCGGCTGGGCGCTGCAGGAACTGGTGAAGCAGGGCTGCCCGCTACCGCACCTGACCGTCAAGAACCCGCAACTGGGCCGCACGTACACCGAGTGCGACACCTGGCGCGCGAACAGCCTGTCCCGGCTGCGCCAGGGACCAAAACCCAGGCTCGTCGTCGTCGCGTCGCTCAACCGCTACACCGACGACCGGAAGCTCCTCACCGCGGGCTGGGAGAAGACCCTGACGCCGCTGCGCGCCCTCGGCGTGCCCATCGTCTACGTCCAGGACACACCCATTCCCGGGACGGACGTCCCGGCCTGCGTCTCCGGACACACCCAGGACCCGGACGCGTGTGCGTTCGACCGTGCCGCCGCGCAATGGCCCGACCCGCTCGCGGCATCGATCGCGGCCGGCCGGCTGCCGGGCGTGCGGGCCGTCGAGGTGAACTCCGTGCTGTGCCCGGGAGCGGGCCCAACCTGCCCGGCGGTGCTGGAACGGATCCTGCTGTACCGGGACGACGCGCACCTGACCAACGTCGCCGCCACCGTACTGGCGCCCCGGCTCAAGCGGCTGCTGACGGACGCCGGCGCCCTTCCCGGTCCGGGCACGCTGCCTCCGGACCGGTGGACGCAGCTGCTCAGGGACGACTTCGACGGACCGGCCGGCAGCCGCCCGTCGGCTGCGAAATGGCAGTACGACCTCGGCACCTGCTACCCCGGCTGCCCGGCCGCCCAGTGGGGAACCGGGGAGATCGAGACCATGACCGACTCGACGGACAACGTCCGGCTGGACGGGAAGGGCGCGCTGGAGATCGTGCCCCGACTGCGGAACGGGCAGTGGACCTCGGGCCGCATCGAGTCCAGACGCTCCGACTTCGCCCCGCCGCCCGGCGGAGTGCTGCGGATCGAGGCCTCGATCGCGCTGCCCGATGTCACCGGGCCCGCGGCGGCCGGCTACTGGCCGGCCTTCTGGACCCTGGGCTCCGGACTGCGCAACGGCTACACCGGCTGGCCCGCCATCGGTGAACTCGACGTCATGGAGAACGTCAACGGCCGCGACTCCGTCTTCGGGACCATGCACTGCGGCACCCTCGAAAGCGGCCCGTGCAAGGAACCCCAGGGGCTGGGCTCGGGAGACCGCTCCTGCCCCGACTGCCGGACGGCGTTCCACACCTACGCCCTGGAGGTCGACCTCACCGCCGGTGCGGAACAGGTCCGCTGGTACCTCGACGGACACGCGTTCCACCAGGTGACCGCGGCCCAGATGGACCCCAGGACCTGGGACGACGCCGTGCACCACGGTCTGTTCCTGATCCTGAACGTCGCCGTCGGAGGCAACCTCCCCGCCGCGTTCGGTGCCACCGCGGGGCCCGCCACCGCACCGGGCCACCCGATGCGCGTGGGGTACGTCGCCGTCTCGGCGCGAGGAGGCGCCCACTCCTGACAGCGGCGCGGGGCAGCGCGCCCGCCGGCCCGCACGGGCTCCACCGTGCGGGCCGAAGGCGCGTGGGCCGGGCTCTGCCGTCCCCTGACAGCGGTCAGCTGGGGAACATGCCCGCGGTGGCGTTGACCCAGGTCCCGGTGATGGAGACACCGGCATCGGAGGCGAGGAACGTCGCCAGCGCGGCGATGTCGGCGATCCGCGGCGAGCGCTTCGTCATCCGCATGCTGTCCAGGTGGCCCACCAGGCCCTGCACCGCGGCCTCGTCCATGCCGGTGGCGCCGGCGGCGGCCAGCTTCTCCGGTGTCAGGCTGTCGGCGACACCGGCCGTCCAGATCCCGCAGACACGGACTCCGGCCGGACCGATCTCCTGGGCGAACTGGCGGATCAGCGCGTCCAGAGCGCCGTCGGCCGCGGCGGTGCCGCCCATCATCGGGCTGCCGTTGGCGGACCCGCTGTTCAGCGACAGGATCACGCCCGAGCCCTGCGGCACCATCCGGCGGGCGGCCGCCCGCGCGGTGATGAACTGGCAGGCGATGCCCTGGACGACCGGCCGGGTGTAGTCCTCGAGCGACATCTCCATGAGCGGCACGCCCTGGAAGTCGCCCCTGGGCACGAGGTTGACGGAGACGTCCAGCCGGCCGGCCCGCTCGACGACCGAGGCCGCGTGGGCCTCGACGGCCTGTTCGTCCCGGGCGTCGAGCACGTCGTACTCGGCACCGACCTCGGTGGCGGTCCTCTTCAGTGTGGCCTCCGTACGGCCGACGAGGAACACCCGCGCGCCGGCCTCGGTGTAGGCCTTCGCGACGCCCGCACCCAGCGAACCGGCTCCGCCGTAGACGACCGCGACCTTGTTCTGCAGCATCATGCTCATTCCCTCGATCAAGGGCGCCGTGCACGCCCGTCACCCTGTACGACGTACCCGGCGCGCGAACTCATCGGTCGCCGCCGCCCGGTCACCACATCATCGGTAGCCCGAACGCGGCGAACTCCCCCGGCGCTCTTCCCCGTACCCGATAGACGGTGCCCCGACAGATGGTGCCTCGATCGGATCCGCCCCGGGCACCATCCGAACAGGTTCGCCCTCTAGGGTGCTGGGATGACCTCGCAGGGATATCTCTCCGACCTGTTCTCGCTGGACGGCCGCGTCGCCGTGGTGACCGGTGGCAGCTCCGGCATTGGCCGGGCCATCACCGGAGCGCTGGCCCGCGCCGGGGCGAGTGTCGTGGTCGTGGCCCGCAGAGAGGCGGAGCTGGCCGACACGGTCGACGAGTTGTCGGCCGACGGCTGCCGGGCGGCCTGGGTGAGTGCCGACCTGGCCACCGGCGACGGGGTCCGCACCGGGGCGGAGGAGGCAGCCGCGGCGTTCGGAGAACCCGACATCCTCGTCAACTGTGCCGGGATCAACCTGCGGCCGCCGATGGCCGAGTTGGACGACACGGTGTGGGACGCCACGATGGCGGTGAACCTGAAGGCGCCCTTCCTGCTGGGACAGCGGTTCGGTCCCGGCATGGCCGAGCGGGGCTTCGGGCGCATCATCCACATCACCTCGCAGCAGGCCCACCGGGCGTTCGTCCAGAGCGGCGTCTACGGCGTCTCCAAGGGGGCGCTGGAGTCGCTGGCCCGGTCGCAGGCCGAGGCGTGGTCGCCGCACGGCGTCACGTGCAACACCCTCGTGCCGGGGTTCGTGATGACGCCGCTGAACGTGCGGCTGTCGTCGGACCCCGACAGGGTCGCGGCGCTGGCCGCGCGCACGATGGTGGGGCGCAACGGCCTGGCCGAGGACTTCGCGGGCGCCGCGGTGTTCCTGGCGAGCCGCGCCTCCGCCTATGTGACGGGTCAGGCGATCTTCGTCGACGGCGGGATGTCCGTGCACTGAGACCGGAGCCGGGGCGGGACGCGGTGGTGAACGGATCGCGTCCCGTCCCGTCCCCGAGCGCTCAGATCCAGCCGTCGAGCGAGGCCATGAAGCCGGCGAAGTCGTCACGGTGGACGCAGTGCCCGGCGCCCTTGACCGTGCGGATCTCGAAGCCGTTGGCCAGCAGTTCCTCGGCGGTCTCCGGGCTGATGCACAAGCTCGGATCGGCCAGCTGCACCAGGGACGGCACGACGGCGCCCGACGGCAGGTACCCGAGGGCGGTGCCCTTCTCGGTGACGGCGAAGAACTCCTTGTCGAACAGGGCGAAGCCGGCCAGTTCGGCCGCGACATCGGCGTCCGACCAGCGCGGATTCATGGTGCGTATGCTGTCGCCGGACGCGTTCTCCAGCAGGGCCAGCATGTACGCCGTCGCTTCCGGCGGCAGGTTCTCCAGCCGGAACCCGGGGTCCGAGTAGACCGCGCGGGCCGGTCGCAACCGGTCGGCGGCGAGGGCGAGGGACAGCCCGCCGAGCGAGTGGCCGATGGCGACGTCCGCACCGGTCGGCAGGTTCTCCACCAGGTCGTCGGCGAGCAGTTCCGCCCGGTACTCACCGCGCGGGCTGAGGCCGTGCCCGCGCAGGTCGGGGGCGATGACGCGGTAGCCGCGGACGATCAGGTCGTCCTCCACGGCGTGCCAGGTGCGGTGGTCCGACAGGCCGCCGTGGATGAGCAGCGCGACCTTGTCGCCGTTGCCCCGTTCATGGACGTTGAGCTTCATGCTTCTCCTGCCCCGGGTCGGCCCGCGACCCCTTAGTTACACGTGTCACTGTCACGCTACACCCGAGCCGCCCTCCCGCATACGCCACGGCCCGACGCGACGGGCAGCCTTCCGCCGGCCGGCGGGAGAACGGGGCGCACCACAACCCGCCCCGGGGGGCAACAGTCGTCATCGCAAAGCAAGGCCGCGAAGTTAAGAGGCCGACAGTCCTGTCAACGGTGTGGGTTGTGCTGGCTGCTGGTGATCGTTGTGCATCCAGGCGGGCGCGAGGATGTAGGTCGCGCGGGCGACCTTCTGCAGGAGGCC
>NZ_JAPVLU010000090.1:0-2429 GCF_027158205.1 Streptomyces sp. H39-S7
CCCCACCCCCGTCACGGCGGGCCCCCTTCCCTTCGCCGAGGCCGAAACGCGCGCGGCAGCAGCCCACTTCGCTGAGGCCCGCCTGCTGACGGGACCCTCCGCGACCCGCGCCGCAGTCCTGGCCGAGCTGCCGGACGCCTCCGTCCTGCACTTCGCCTGCCACGGCCTGGCCGATTACTCCCGGCCCCTGGACAGCGGGATCCTGCTCGCCGGGCACAGCCTCCTGCGGGTCCGCGACCTCATGGCGCTCGACTTCCCGGGACGCATCCGGACGGCGGTGCTCAGCTCCTGTGAGACGGGTGTTGTCGGCACCGACCTGCCCGAGGAGGTCGTCGGACTGCCCGCCGGCTTCCTCCAGGCGGGGGTCGCGGGGGTCGTGTCGAGCCTGTGGTCGATCGGCGACCGGAGCACCGCCCTGCTGATGGCCTCCTACTACCGGCTGCTCGGCACAGAGCCGATGCCCTACGGGAACGCGCTGCGGGCGGCCCAGATCTGGGTGCGGGATTCCACGAACGCCGAGAAGAAGGCGGCGTTCCCCGAACTGGTCACGGAACCGGCCGGTTCACCGTTGGCTCATGCGTTCTGGGCGGAGAGCCGGGCCCACGACCATCCCGTCTCCTGGGCGGCCTTCACCTACACCGGCGAATAGAAGGAGCGCAGTGTCGAACGAGGCATCCGTCGTGGAGCTCGCCCGCACCATCCGCCCGTACCTGCCGGACCTGCTGCCCGCCGATTCCGCGGCGGAGCTCGACCGGCGGCTCGCGGGCCTGCTGGCCGCGGCCGACGAGCGGCGGATCGACACCGAGATCCTGGAGTTGCTGCGGGAACCGGACCTGGTGCGAAGGTGGGCCGCGCTGTTTCTGGAAGACGGGCTGCCTCCTGACGTCGCGATGGACCGGCGGGTGGGCGTCGTGCTGCCCGGCCGCGGCGAGGCCGTCGCACCCGGCAAGTTCGTCTGTCCCCAAGGGGACCTGGTCTTCTACCGACGCGCGGTCGGCCAGAGCGTGCCGCTGTGTCCCACCCACGGTGTCCTGGTTCCCGCGTCGTGATCACGAAATTCTGGGACGGTGTCGGCGGCCGGCTCGCCGACCGCTGGGCCGCGGTGGCCGTACCCGCCCTGATCTTCTGGGCGGGTGCCCTGTTCGCCGTCCTCGCCGACCGCCCGGTCATGCTGCACGAACGGCAGACGTGGCTCGCACAGCAGACCGGCGCCGCCCAGGCCGTGCTGCTTCTTGCCACGCTGACCCTCGTCGCGGGATCAGGTCTCGTCGTGGAGCGGATCACGCTGCCCGTCCTGCGGCTGGTCGAGGGCTATTGGCCCAGCCGGCTCGACGTCCTGCGCGACCGGTTCGTCCATCGGCAGGGCGCTCGGATGGCTGCGATGGAGACCGAGTGGACGGCCTTGGCCGCGGCACTCGACGACGACACCGCCACCCACCGCCAGCGACGGCAGTACGTCCGGCTCGACCAACTGCTCCGCGGCTACCCGAGCACCCCGGACCGTCTGATGCCCTCCCGAACCGGAAACCTCCTGCGGGCCGCCGAGAGCCGCCCCTTCGACAAGTACGGTTTGGACGCCGTCAAGTGCTGGCCGCATCTGTGGCTGCTCCTGCCGGAGACCTCCAGGAAGGAACTCACCGAGGCCTCCGTGAGCCTGCACGGCTGCGTGTCCACGGGCATGTGGGGCCTGTTGTTCCTCGCCTGGACGCCCTGGGCCTGGTGGGCGTTCCCGGCCGGACTGGTCGTCCTCCTCGCGGCGTTCCTGGTCTGGTTGCCGGTCCGGGCGTCCCGGTTCGCCGACCTCGTGGAGACCTGCTTCGACCTCCATCGACGGGACCTCTACCGCGCCATGCGCTGGCCACAGCCCGAGAACCCGGCCCAGGAGCGCGCTGCCGGGCAGCGACTCACCGGCTACCTGTGGCGGGGCTCCGACGAGACCCAACCCACCTTCACCGAGGAGTCCCCATGACGTCGGAGGCAGCCGACACCCGCCATCGGCTCGGCAAGCTCTACGCGTTCGAGATCATCGCCATCGCGACCGCTGCCCTGGGAGACACCGATGCCTGCGCGATGATCGAGACGCAGTTCGCCGACCGCCCTCCCATGCTCGCCGCGGTCCGCGCGATCTGGGAGGCACGGTGGGATTCCGCTTTCCTCAGCGGACTCACCCCATCGGAGACGGTCATCGCCACCCGCGCGTGGGACATTCTGCTCACCCCGGACTCGATGATGACGCTGGTGCCCGCCCCCTTCGCCCAGTGGCTGGCCGTCGGCCCGCTGCCCGATGACGACGCTCTCGTGCGGGCCCTCGAACGGCTGCCCGAGCGCGCTCAGCGGGTGGTCCAGGCAGCGCTCGCCCACTGCGCGGCACAGCGCGCACGAACCCTCGAACGCGACCGCAAGATGGCGCCCCTCGTCCAAGCGATCAA
>NZ_JAPVLU010000090.1:2439-3814 GCF_027158205.1 Streptomyces sp. H39-S7
GGCCAGGGCGAACGGCGACGACGGGTCCGCCTTCCTGCCTCCGGGCGAGGTCCTTGACAGCTACCAACACGGAATCGCCCAGTCCATCACCCCGGACAACCCGTCGGGCCGCGCCGCCCTTCTGCGGCTCTGGGCCGGCGATCGTGACGAGGAATCCCTGCTGACGCAGGCGGGCACCGAGCTCCTACGCCGGCTGATCCTGCTCGCACTTCGCGAGTTGTCACGGTGAGCTGTGTCCGTGAGCCATCGCCGAAACGCCGTCTCCGGCGCACCGGGGTCCCGTCGCGGAGAGCTGCGGACCGTGGGCTGTGGGCTTGCTCAGCGCGCTGCCCAGGTTTCGGTCCGCGTCAGCGCCTTCGATCATGAGGGTCACTTCTTCGATGCGGTGGAACCGGCCGTCGGGCGCGAGGTCGCCGAACAGGTAGACCTCGGTGCGCACGGTCGATCCGTCGGTTTTGGTGACCTGGACGGTGTGACGGTCGGCGTAGTGGCCGTCGTCGCTCGGCTCCTGGTGTACCTCGATGAAGCCGTCGGCCACGAATGTTGTCGGGTCCGGTGCCCCTCAGCAGTAGCGGGACAGGCGCGGGGGCGTCATCTCGCGCAGTACCCCTGCCGGTCGTGGTGAGCTCCATACGTGTATCGAACGTCCGTTCGTGCCCAACCCACGGCCAACCGAGGCGTCTTGGTGTGCGCGCCGGGTGGGCACTGCAGCCAGTCAACCGACTGCGAGGCGCTTCTGTACTCAGGCGGGGATGTGGTGGTCGCGGGTACGCAGTTGCTCGTTCAACGCCTGGGCTTGTTCCAATTGCTCCTGCAGCGCCACGATGCGGCACGCGTCCTCGATCGCGGTGCCCTGATCGACGAGTTCACGAACCCGGACGGCGATGCGCAGTTGGTAGCGCGAGTAGCGGCGGTGGCCACCCTCGGATCGCAGCGGGGTGATCAGGCGGGCTGCGTCGAGCGCGCGCAGGAAGCCGGGGCTGGTGCCGATCATGTCGGCGGCGCGGCCGATGGTGTAGGCGGGGTAGTCGTCGTCATCGAGACGGCCGTAGGGGTCATTTGCTGTCATCTCACCTCCCTGGGACACAGGCGGCGGGTCGGGGACGTGTGGAGGGGCCCTGGTGCCGTAGCACCAGGGCCCCGAAGGACGGAAAACACCACCTGCCGGCCCTAGTCCTGCGCCGGCCTACTTAAGTCCGCACTGCCGACCGCGGTCGGGGGTGCGGGGATCGCGATGCGTGACCGGAGACCACCTCACTATCGATGTCCTGCGGTACCCGAGCCTTTCCACTTCGCCCGGGCGATCCTGATGGCGCAGTACCGGTTTGGCAAGTGATCAGTTCAGAGGGAACGGAGGGGTTGAGCGCCATCAGGA
>NZ_JAPVLU010000090.1:3824-11453 GCF_027158205.1 Streptomyces sp. H39-S7
CAACCCCTCCGTTCCCTCTGAACTGATCACTTGCCAAACCGGTACTGCGAACTACTGGTGGCCTTCACCGCACCACCGTCCGGCAGCCAGCCCCGTCGCCCGTCCTGCAACATTCCTGGCTTAGAACCCCACTGCCGAACCTCTTGGCACGCGCGCCCGCAGCCCGACGCCTTCACCAAGAGACCACCGTTCCACTCACTGCTGGCCCTGCCCCGCGGATGTGCCGCGGGTGCTGCTGGTGGCCTTCACCGCACCACCTCCGGCAGCCAGCCCCGTCGCCCGTTGTGCACCTGCTCTGGCTTAGAACCCCACTGCCGAACCTCCCGGTGCGCGCGCCCGCAGACCGACGCCTTCACCGAGGAACCACTCACGTACTGCACTGCTGCTACATCTGGTACTGCCTACTGCGTGTCAGAACTGCACTTGCCGTACTGCGTTACTGCGCGGCCGCCCCTCCCGGGGTGGCCCGGCCCGGCAATCAATCCTGCGACCCACCAACACTGCACTGGCCGCCGAATTCCATCACCGTGCCACTTGCTCTGCACGGCAGTTCGTATCTGCCGCGCCCTGCTTCCTTCTTGGCTACGAGAAGAACACTACCCACAGCCAGGGGCAGATGTCTACTTCAACTGGGATAGATTTTCGTGGCACGAACCGACAGGCATCCTGTCCTCCATCCGGCAGGCGCCGAGGGCGACGGATGGCACCGAAGGAACAGGAGAACCGCAGGCGAGCGGCCATTCACCGTCCGCTCCGCAGGCGGACTTCGGCGACGCGTGCCCCCGGCCCCTCACCGACGGCTGCCACGTGGGCTCGTCCGGGGCCCCTCCGCACTGTCCCCCCTGAAGACGCTGGCCGGAGCCTGTCCAGCATCCGGGCGGCCCTCACGGCCCGAAGATGTCGTGGCTCACGGACCCGGACGCATACCGGATCGAGCTGGCGGAGTGGCCGGTCGGACATCCCGACGGCATCACCGCAGCAGACTTCTCCTGAGGCGGTCCCGCTCAGCGCGGTGGCGCCGCTCACCTCGGCGCGGCCGCAGCGCAACGCGCAGCGCGATCCCGCCCTATCCACAGACCCTGACGATTGCTCCCAACTTCTCAGCCGGTGGGGGTGGAGGGGTGGCCGGAGGTGTTCTGGCGGAGTTGGTCGGTGTGATGGGTGATGGTGTCGATGCGGTCCGCGAGGTCTAGGTGGTCGGCCTGCAGATGGGTGCGGGAGTCGGTGAGCGGTTCGAGGAGGTGGACAGCCTCGCTGTGGGCCAGGGCGTCGGTGAGCTGGGCGAGGGGCGTGTCGGCGCGGGCGGGAAGGTCGGTAAGGGCGGTGATCTGGCCGGCGAGCTGGCGCAGGTCGGCGGCGTTGTCGCGGGCCCAGCTGGTGACCGTGCGGTCGGCGGCGCGGCGGTTGCGGGTGGCCTGAACGCGCTGTTCGCCGGTGGCGCCGGGCGCCCCGGGCCGTACGCGCAGGTAGCGGCGCTCCGCGGCCTGGCGGCTGGCGACTCCGAGCGGCGGGGCGAGGTCGGCCCAGCTGGCGCCCGCGCCGCGGGCGGCCTCGATCAGGGCCGGTTCCCAGCCGGCGAGCTGTTCGCGCAGTTCTCGCAGGAGCAGGAGGGTGGCCAGCGCCTGCTGGGGGTCGGCTGGTTCCTTTTCGCGCGGCGGGTTCTGCGCGGGGTGGGGGGTCTGGGCGGCGTGGAGCGCCTCGTTGATCTGGTGCAGGGCGGTTGCGGCGGCGCCGAGTGAGGCGGGTTCGGTGGGAGTCGGGGTTGGCATGGGCGTCCCTTTCGTCGATGTCACCCTTCTGACGACACCATGGTTGTCATCGATTGGATGACATGTTACAACGGAAGCACCTTGCAGCGCATTGGCAGTTCCTGCCTGAACCAACTGGAGGTGTTTCGCGATGTTGATGCGCACTGACCCGTTCCGCGAGATGGACCGGATCGTCCAGCAGCTGACGGGAACGTCCGGCACCTGGTCGAAGCCGTCCGTCATGCCGATGGACGCCTACCGCGACGGCGACGAATACGTCATCGCCTTCGACCTGCCCGGCGTGAGCACCGAAGCCCTGGACATCGACGTCGAGCGCAACATGCTGACCGTCAAGGCCGAACGCCGCCCGGTCGCCAAGAACGACGTGCAGCTCGAACTGTCCGAGCGACCGCTGGGCGTGTTCTCCCGCCAGGTGATGCTCGCCGACACCCTGGACACCGAGCGCATCCAGGCCGACTACGACGCGGGCGTCCTGACCCTGCGCATCCCGATCGCCGAGCGCGCCAAGCCCCGCAAGGTCAGCATCGGACGCGCCGAGAATCGCCAGCAGATCAACAGCTGAACCCCGGGCCCGACCCACCGCCGGGGGCGGGAACGCCCCTCCCCTGCGTTCCCGCCCTCCGCACCGGCACCCACGCCCGCACCGCACGAAGAAGGCCGCGATGGTCATGCGACACGAAGCTTTCCTCGACACGATCCATGAGCGCGGCAACTACACCACGCGCCAGGAAGCCGACCAAGCAGCGCGGGTCGTCCTGGCACTGCTGGGCGCCCACCTGGTCGGCCAGGTTCGCGCGGATCTGGCCGCCCGCCTCCCGGAGACCTTCGCGCTGATCCTGCTGAACCCCCTGCAGGCCGCCGAACCCCTGTCCGCCGAACGGTTCGTCCGGGCCACCGCCGCCTGGATCGAAGGGGCCACCGACCAGACGGCCTTGGGGGACATCAGCGCCGTGCTCAGCGTGACCGCCGACGCGGCCGGACGGGATCTCACCACCCACATCCTGCTTCAGCTGCCCCCGGGCTACGACTCGTTGTTCGGCTACCCCCACACCGCCTGAGACCCGACCGGGTCTTCCGCTGACTCCCCCCCAGTCTGAACACCCCCTCCCCACACGAGAAGGGCGACCACCGTTGTTCGACTCCAAGCCTGAACCCAGCACGACCGTTCCCCTCATGTCCTTCGAGCAGATGCTCGAACAGATCCGGTACGACGGCGCCTATCCGACCCGAGAACGAGCCGAAGAAGTCACCCACGCCGTGCTTGCTGCTCTCGGGCAGCAGCTCACCGGCGACGAGCGCGTCGACCTCAAGGCCCGCCTCCCCGTCGAGTCCGCTCTCACCTTCACCGCCCAGATCCCCACGATCCGCCCCCGCACCGGCTGGGAATTCGTCCAGGACCTCGCCACCCGCACCGGCGGCACACCCGCCACCGCACGCTGGGACACCGGCGCCGTCCTCACCACGGTCGCCCAGCTCGCCGGCCCCCTCCTTCTCGACCGCATCCTCGACCAGCTCCCCTCGGGCTACGCCCTGTTGTTCGGCCGCGCCGAACTCATCCAAGCCGCCTAGAGCAGGCCCACCGGAACAGCGGGCGCCGGCGGCCCACGCTGAGACGGGCCGGCGACCGCGGCAAATCGCCGTCCCGGTCGTCTGGCGTTCGGCTTCGTCATGCGCGGCACCCAGTCCGGCGGCGGGCGTAACCACTGATGTCGCTGGTAGCAACAACAGCACGGCTGCGGGGCCCGCCGAAGAGGCCGCACAGGCTGCTCGATCGGTCAGGGGGCACCGTCGGCGACGGGGGCGCCGACAACGGTGAACGAGGCCGCCATGACCACTGGACTGCGCGCACTGAAGAAGCGTCAGACCCGCCAGGCCGTCTCCGACGCCGTGCAGAGCCTGTTCCTGGAGCGCAGCTTCGAGGCGGCGACCATCTCTGAGATCGCCGCCGCCGCTGCACCGGTGGCCAAGATGACCGTCGCGAACGATTTCCCACGCAAGGAGGACCGGGCCCTCGACTTCCACGAGGCCTTTCGTGAACGCCTCGGCCTCCGGGGTGGAGTTTCGCGGGCGAGGGGCGATTACGCACCGACCGCGCTGCGCCGCGAGTATCCGGCGGGCGCGCAAGCGCCCTTCACTCGACCGACGAGATGGCGCCCTCTCTTCGGTCGAGTGAAGGGCGCAGGCGGCCAGACCGGCGTCGGTCGGGACACCGGTCCCGGCGGGGGTGCTGTAGCGCGCGAGCGCTACGAGGGGCGAGCGCGGCCGTGCGGACGATGACCGGCAGTTGGCGCAGGAGTTCCTGAGGGAACGGACGGCTGTGTCGGCCACACCCCTGCGGGACTGCTTCGGCGACGCCATTCTGGTCGTCGTCCGTAAGCTGCTGAGCAACGCCCGTGGCCCGGTGAGGGCGCAGGCTTTGGCCGCAGACCATCGCCGACGTTAAGGTGTGGCGCCGTACTCGGCGGATTGCTCCTGAGGGAGGTGGGAATGGGGCTCATGGATGTGGACCACGCGGGGCTGGTTGTCGCGGCGCAGGCCGGTGACGATCGGGCGTGTGAGGAGCTGATCTCCGCGTACCTGCCGTTGCTCTACAACATCGTCGGGCGGGCGCTGAGAGGGCATGCCGACGTCGACGACGTCGTCCAGGAAACCATGCTGCGTGTGGTGCGCGACCTACCTGCGCTGCGAGCCCCGGAGAGCTTCCGGTCCTGGCTGGTGTCGATCACGCTCCGCCAGATCAACTCCCACTGGCACCGGCAACGTGCCGTCGCCGGCCGGACCGCGGTCATCGACGAGGCACGCCAGATACCGGACGCGCGCGTCGAGCCTGAGGATGCGGCGATTCTGCGTCTGCAGGTATCGGACGAGCGCCGTCAGGTGGTCGAAGCCGGCCGGTGGCTCGACCCGGACCATCAGGTGCTGTTGTCGCTGTGGTGGCAGGAATGCGCCGGCACGTTGAGCCGCGACGACATCGCCGGCGCGATGGGACTCACGGTCGCCCACGTCGGAGTACGCCTGCAACGCATGCGCGAGCAGCTGGAAGTGAGCCGCACCATCGTCGCCGCGCTGCAGGCCGACCCGCGCTGTCCGCAGCTGCTCGAGACGGTCGTCGGCTGGGACGGTCTGCATACATCGGTGTGGCGCAAGCGGATCGCGCGGCACACCCGAGCCTGCCCGGTCTGCATGGCAACCACGACAGAGCGGGTTCCGGTCGAACTCCTGCTCCTCAGCCTCGCGCCACTGTCCGTCCCGGCCGGACTCATCGCCGCGCTGGCCGCCAAGGGCCTGCTGTCGGGAACAGCCGTGAGCGCCACAGGGCTGGCCACCGCACACAGCGTCGTCGCCACGGTGACGGGCGGAGGCAGCCTGCACGGCTCGCTGGTCGGCAAACTCTCCGCGGCGACCGCTCATCCGCTGGTAAGCCTCGCCACCGGCGCGGTGCTCATTGCCGGGACCGCCACCTACGTGGCCTGGCCGGAACCGGCGCATCGGGCTCCCGGCGTCGTCGTGGCTCCCACGGTCAGCAAGCCCGTGCCGATCCCGTCCCGCACCGGCACGTCGGCCGGACCGGCCCCCGTGCATCCGACCGCCGTCGCGCGCGCTGTTCCGTTGGGCGCGCAGTCGCTGCAGTCCGTGGACGAGCCCGCCCTGTACCTCACGTATACCGGCGACTTCGCGACGCTCGGTGGCGTCTCCGCGTCCAGCAGCGTGCAGGCACGGCAGCGGGCCACCTTCACGGTCATCCCGGGGCTGGCCGACACAGGTTGCGTCACCTTCCGCGCCCCCGACGGCCGCTACCTGCGCCATCGTGACCTGCGGCTACGGCTGAGCGCCAATGACGGCGGCGAACTGTTCCGTGAGGACGCCACCTTCTGTCCGGACCCCGGGGCAGTCGCCGGGTCGGTCACTTTGCACGCGCACAACTATCCCGGATCGGTCCTCCGCCACCGCGAGGGTGGCGTCTGGCTCGATGGCTCCGACGGCACCCGGGCCTTCGCGGGCCAGGCTTCCTTCATCTTGCACAAGGCCTGGTCCTGAGGACCACACCGTAAGCATGGTGGACCGGCCCGCGCCGTAACGGCTCGTGATCCTGCACCACGACCCTGCACCGCGCCCCCCGTGTGCAGGGGCCACCCAAGCGCGGCATTGCGCGTAACACTTTTCTCCTGCGAGATGCATCACTGAGCGATCCTCCGGGCGGCGCGGATTTTCCGTTACGAGACCACGCGTTCGGGGCCTCCCATGCGTGGGGGCCTCCCGCCGCGCACCTGACGTGCCGGCGCGGCAGGTTCCCCGACTTCCCCGCTCACGCATCCCCTGAGAAGAGCCGCTCCCATGACACGACACACCCACGAACCCCGAGCGACCGGTACACAGGAACGCACTCACGCCTCGCGACGCGCCCACCGCGCGGCGGACCGGCCCCTGCCGTCCGATGCGGGCACGACCACGGCGACCTGCGGCGCCCGAGGAGAATCATGAAGGGCCTGCACCGGCTCGGTCGGCGTCGCCGGACAGTGACGATAGGACTGTCGGCCGCAGCGGTGGTGGCCGGTGTCGTCACCCTGCTCCCCTCCGCCGGAGCCGCAACCCTGGGTACGCAGGCGGCCCCCTCGGGCCGGTACTTCGGGACGGCGGTGGCCGCCGGCAGGCTCGGCGACTCGACGTACGCAGCCATCGCGGACCGGGAGTTCAACATGATCACCCCGGAGAACGAGATGAAGTGGGACGCCATCGAACCGTCCCGGGGCAACTTCAACTTCGGCCCCGCCGACCAGATCGTCAACCATGCCCTGGCACACGGCCAGCGCATGCGCGGCCACACCACGGTCTGGCACTCGCAGCTCCCGTCCTGGGTCGGCTCCATCGGCGACGCGAACACGCTGCGGAGCGTGATGAACAACCACATCACCACCGAGATGACGCACTTCAAGGGCAAGATCTACGCCTGGGACGTGGTCAACGAGGCGTTCGCCGACGGCTCCACCCAACACCGCGGCTCGGTGTTCCAGAACGTGCTGGGCAACGGCTTCATCGAGGAAGCGTTCCGCACCGCCCGGGCGGCCGACACCTCGGCCAAGCTCTGCTACAACGACTACAACATCGAGAACTGGTCGGACGCCAAGACCCAGGGCGTCTACAACATGGTCAGGGACTTCAAGTCCCGCGGCGTGCCGATCGACTGCGTCGGCTTCCAGAGCCACTTCGGGACCGGCGGCCCGCCCTCCACCTTCCGGACCACCTTGTCCAATTTCGCCGCCCTGGGCGTTGACGTCCAGATCACCGAGCTGGACATCGCCCAGGCGTCGCCCACCCACTACGCCAACACGGTCAACGCCTGCCTATCCGTGACCCGGTGCACCGGCATCACGGTGTGGGGCATCCGTGACAAGGACTCCTGGCGCAGCGGCGACAACCCCCTGCTGTTCGACAACAACGGCAACCCCAAGGCCGCCTACACCGCCGTCATGAACGCTCTCCATGCCGCCCCCGGTTCCACTCCGGGCGGGACGGGCGCTGAGACCGGCACCGGGGAGATCAGGGGCCTCCCCTCCGGTCGTTGTATCGACATCCCCGGCTCCAGCACCGCCAACGGCGCCCAGACGCAGCTGTGGGACTGCAGCGGGCAGCCCAACCAGCGCTGGACCTACACCTCCGGCAAGCAGCTGATGATCTACGGCAACAAGTGCCTGGACGCTCTGGCCAAGGGCACCAGCAACGGCACTGCGGTGGTCATCTGGGACTGCAACGGCGGCGCCAACCAGCAATGGAACCTCAACACCAACGGCACGATCGCCGGCGTTCAGTCGGGGCTGTGCCTCGACGCCGTCGGCGCAGCCACCGCCAACGGCACCAAGAC
>NZ_JAPVLU010000090.1:11463-17316 GCF_027158205.1 Streptomyces sp. H39-S7
CGAAGGAGTTCTTCTGATGTGGTTTCGCCATCCGTCCCTGACCCACCTGAGACGCCTGCTCGCCGTCCTTTCGCCCTTGCTGCTCCTGGTCACTTTCCTCAGTGTCCAGCCCGCCAGCGCCGCGACCATCGACACCAACGCCTCGTATGTGCTGGTCAACCGCAACAGCGGCAAGGCCCTGGACGACTACAACCTGGCGACCAATGACGGCGCGCGCGTCACCCAGTGGACCAGGAACGATCAGAACCAGCAGCAGTGGCAGTTCGTCGACTCCGGCGACGGCTACTACCGCATCAAGTCCCGCCTCTCCGGCAAGGTGCTGGACGTGTCCAACCGGTCCACCGCCAACGGCGGCTCGATCGTCCAGTGGACCGACCTGAACGGCACCAACCAGCAGTGGCGGCTGGCCGACAGCTCGGACGGCTACGTGAGGTTCATCTCGCGCAACAGCAACAAGGCACTCGAAGTACAAGGCGCCTCCACCGCAGACAACGCGAACATCGTGCAGTACGACGACTGGGGCGGCGCCAACCAGCAGTGGCAGCTCGTCAAGGTCGGCGGCGGCAACCCCGCCCCGTGCAGCCTTCCGTCGACGTACCGTTGGTCGTCGACGGGTGCGTTGGCGCAGCCGGCGAACGGTTGGGCGTCGCTGAAGGACTTCACCAACGTCGTGTACAACGGCAAGCACCTGGTCTACGCGTCGAACGTGTCCGGATCGTCGTACGGCTCGATGGCGTTCAGTCCCTTCACGAACTGGTCGGACATGGCATCGGCCGGGCAGACCGGGATGAGCCAGTCCACGGTGGCGCCCACGCTGTTCTACTTCGCACCCAAGAACATCTGGGTGTTGGCGTACCAGTGGGGGGCGTGGCCCTTCATCTACCGCACCTCCAGCGATCCCACCAACCCCAACGGCTGGTCCGCGCCGCAGCCGCTGTTCACCGGCAGCATCCCGGGCGCCGCCCCGATCGACCAGACGCTGATCGCCGACGGCCAGAACATGTACCTGTTCTTCGCCGGTGACAACGGCAGCATCTACCGGGCGAGCATGCCCATCGGGAACTTCCCCGGCACCTTCGGCTCGTCGTACACGACGGTCATGACGGACACGGTGAAGAACCTGTTCGAAGCGCCACAGGTCTACAAGGTCCAGGGCCAGAACCAGTACCTCATGATCGTCGAGGCCCGGGGTGCCAGTGAGCAGCGCTACTTCCGCTCGTTCACAGCCACCAGCCTCAACGGTTCGTGGACCCCGCAGGCCACCACCGAGAACAACCCCTTCGCGGGCAAAGCCAACAGCGGCGCCACCTGGACCAACGACATCAGCCACGGTGACCTCGTCCGCAACAACCCCGACCAGACCATGACCATCGACCCCTGCAACCTACAACTCCTCTACCAAGGCAAATCCCCCACCGCCAACGGCCCCTACGACCAACTGCCGTACCGTCCGGGTGTCCTGACCCTTCAGCACTGACCTGCCTGATCCATGGTGGTCGTGATGTGATGCGCCTACCGGCGCTTCGACGAAGAGCGGTTCACGGCGCGGGCCACTCCGCCCGCTGATGCTCCGATCCGACATTGCGAGCCCCCATCGACCGGCGGGAACGGAACGGCCGCCGCGTGGTCGACGGAGTTGTGTTGACTCCCGAAGCCGCGCGGTGGCCGTAGCGGGTACCTGCCGGACGCCATGACCGGCCACTGGACCCGTGCGTGGGCTTGGCCGACGGGTTTGGCCGCCGTCGACGACCAGGGCATGGTCAGCGGTGGATGAGGCCGTGTCGGACCAGAGCTCTTCTGGTCCGGGACCGCGCAGACCGGAGGGGTGGGAACCGTAGGCGAGTGTGATCGGCGGCCACTCCCAACGGGTTGCTGGCGGGCAAGTTCTTGCCGCTTGTTCCGAGCCCAGCCCTCGCCACAGCAGCGACACGTGAACCCGCCACCCACCAACTTCAGCAGCGCTTGATGCCGTGGACGCGCACCGACCTCACGCTCAGCGCCACTGGCCCCGCCCGCCCCGTTTCGGAGGGATAGCACCGAGCGCGCCCTCCGCTGCTGATGGGGAGGGAACGGGCCGCGGTCACAGCCGAGTGCCGTTGACGACCAGAGCGACGTCGATGTTGTCCCGGGTGGCACTGGAGTAGGGACAGACCTGGTGGGCTGTCCTGACGAGTTCGACCGCCTGCTCGACGGTGACCGAGGGCAAAGATACCCGCAGTTCGACGCCGAGCCGGAAGCGGCCACCGACGACCGGGATCAGGGCGACGGACGAGTCGATCTCCGCATCGTCCGCGGTGAGCTTGCTGCGCCGCCCGATGAGGTCGAGCGTCGAACCGAAGCAGGCGGCGTATCCGATCGCGAAGAGTTGCTCGGGGTTCGCGCCCTCCCCGTCCCCGCCCAACTCCTTGGGCTGTCGCAGATCCAGATCCAGCCGTCCATCGCTCGTACGCCCGTGGCCGTTCCTGCCACCGGCGACGTGAGCCTGTGCCGTGTACATCGCTTCCGTCATCACGAACTCCCCTGTTGGCTACTTGACTTAGAAGTTTTCACTTCAAAAACAAGAAGTCAATGGCGTATGGTCGAAAACCTCACAACGACCGGGAGGACCCATGACGAAGCTGAACGTCGGCTATCTGCTGCCGACGCGGGACCAGTCGTTTCAGGAAGAACACGATCCGGGGCGGCTCGTCGCCCAAGCACGGCGGGCAGAGGAGCTGGGGTTGGACTCGATCTGGGCGGGTGACAGCCCGGTGACCAGACCGCGCGCCGATCCGCTGCTGCTGCTGGCAGCCGTCGCCCAAGCCACAGAACGGGTCACATTAGGAACCGCCGTGCTCCTGCCGGCGCTGCGCCATCCGATCCTGCTGGCGCACCAACTCGCGACATTGGACCGGCTGTCGGGAGGACGAGTGATCGCCGGCATGGGTGGGGGTTTCCCGAATCCGGGCACCGAGGCCCAGTTCGCCGCGGTCGGCATCGACTTCACCCGCCGTATCGGGCGCATGCAGGAGTCGATCGGCGCCATGCGGCAACTCTGGTCAGGACAGTCGGTGTCCTACCACGGTCAGCACTTCTCCTTCGAAGACGTGCGCATCGCTCCCCCGCCGTCCCGCCCGGGAGGACCGCCGATCTGGTTGGCGGGAAGCGGCGGGCCGGCGCTGCGGCGCGTGGCCCGCCTCGCCGACGGCTGGCTTCCCTATCCGCCCTCGGCGACAACCTACGCGAAGGAATTGCAGGCCATCGAACAGGCCACCACGTCCCGTTCGCTCACCCCCGCCCTGTACGCGACTCTCTGCCTGGACGAGGATCCGGACCGGGCGCGCCGGCGCCTGCGGACGAGCATCGAACGCTACTACCACGCACCCCTCGAACTCGTCGCCTCCATCCAGGCCGTGTTCGCCGGGACCGCCGCCGAGGCCGTCGACTGGTTGCACGGCTACGTCGCAGCCGGCGCCCGCCACCTCGTGATCCGCCTGGCGGTCGAGGACCATGATGCGGGCCTGGAGGAGTTCGCCGACCGGGTGCTTCCCCTGCTGCGCGCGCAGGATCGCCGATGACCACCTTCGTCCTCGTCCACGGTGCTTGGCACGGCCCCTGGGCCTGGGGCCGGATCGTCCCCCTGCTGCGTGCCGCCGGGGCGCACACACTGACCCCGGACCTCAGTTCTGCGGGGGACCACGGGCTGCACGACCACGTCGACACGCTCGTCGCTGCTCTCGACGCCTGTCCGGAGGAGGAGGATCTGGTGCTGGTCGGGCACAGCTACGCGGGCCTGGTCGTGCGGCAGGCCGCCGACGCGCGACCGGAGGCCGTCGGTCATATCGTGCTGGTGGACGGATGGGCGGGGGCGCATGGCGCCAGCATGTTCAGCCTGGCTCCCGAATCCTTCGCCGACGCGATCCGTGCGGCGGCCAGGACGCGGGGGGACGGCCGGCAGGTCCCGCCCCCGCCCCCGGCGGCGTTCGGAATCGTCGACCGCGCCAACGCCGCCTGTCTCGCGGCGCGCTTGCTCCCTCAGGCACTGCGTTCGTTCACCGAGGCCACGCGGCTGACCGGGGCCGTGGACCGGATTCCCGGCACAGCGGTCTACTGCAGGCCCCAGACGTATCCCTTCGACCGGTTCGGCGAGTCCCTCGGCTACCGCACCCACGCCCTGGACGGCCCGCACGACGTGATGCTGACCGATCCGGAGCTGCTCGCCCGGATACTCCTCGATGCCTGTCTCGTTCAAGAACAGGAAGCTCAAAGTCTAGAATGACGGAGTGGAACAGCGAACGTACAACCAGTACTGCGCGACCGCGCGCACCCTCGACATCGTCGGTGAACGCTGGACGCTGCTACTGATCCGCGAGCTTTTGACCGGGCCCAAACGGTTCGGTGATTTGCAAGCCAGCCTGCGCGGCCTCGGCACGGGGCTGTTGGCCGCCCGGCTGAAACATCTGGAGCGCGAGGGACTGGCGCACAAGATCACGCTTCCGGCCCCCGCCCGAACTCCCGCATACGCCCTGACCGAGGCCGGCGAGGAACTCGGCCCAGCGATCCTGGAGCTGGCCCGGTGGGGCCTGAAGTGGTCGATGGGCCAGCGTCGGCCGAGCGAGACCTTTCATCCGGGCTGGGCCATGCTCGGTTTGCGCGCCTGCTTCGACCCCGCAGCCGCCACCGGCCTTCACGCCGTCTACGAGTTTCGTATCGACGCTGAGGTCTTCCACGCGCGCGTCGACGACGGACTGCTCGAGGTCCTGCAAGGACCAGCGCAACACCCGGACGTGACCCTCACGCTCGACCAGGAGACCTTCCTGCGGCTGACCAGTCAAGACCTCACACTCATGGAGGCGATCGACATCGGCGCCGCATCGGCCTCCGGCGACAGAAAGGCTCTCCGCAAGCTGAGCGGGCTGTTCCGTCTGCCGCCGCCGCGTACCCGCACAGCGGACCAGAACCCGTCCTGACCCCACGATCTCACGAAGAACCAGACCCTCGTAGTGCCCCTGGACGGCGCCCGGCGAGGCCTCCGGCCCGGGGTCCGAGGTCGCGCCAGTCGGCGGGCCAATTGGCCAGCGCGAGGATGCCCATGATGAGAAGGTGGGTCGGCGCGGCCCAGCTCTCCACCGCCGGGTCGTGGTTGACGATGTGGGTGGTGACCGCACCGGTGAGCACGAACATCAGCGTCGTGGCACCCAGGAAGCGTGTTCGCTTGTCGGGGATCACCAGCAGGACGGCGGCTGCACCCTCCAGTGCACCGACCACAAAGCGCATCCAGGACGGGTAACCCCACTCGACGAACTTCACGGAGTACGCCGAGCTGAAAATCGTGTCGCCCGGCCAGTACTTGGTCACGGCGCCGAGGGCGAACTCGAAGGCCAGGAACCAGTACAGACCGGTCATGAGTCTCTTCGACATACGTGTCCTTTCAAGAGGAATGGGGCAGGGTCAAACCTCCGCACGGTGGTTGCAGTGCCGCCGGAGTCTCTTCTTTCGGGGGTCAGCCCCGCAGGGTGGCGATGGCCTTCTCGATGCGCCGTCGGCGCGTCTCGGGCTTCTTCGCACTCTCGATGGCGCGCACATGCTCGTGCTTGCGGCTCAAGGCAAGATTGTCGTACGCGGCGCGGGCGACCGGGTCGCCGTCCAGGGCCCGGGCGAAGTCCGGGGGCTCGACGACGACGCGCGGCTGGGTGTCGAGCTCCAGCTCGACCTCGGCCTCCTCGCCGATCGCGACACCCGCGGCCTGCCGGTTGGCGTTGCTGAGGCCGAGCAGGTGGCGGCCTCGCAGGATGGCGACACGCCACTTCCAGGAATGCCCGTGGCTCGAGAGCGTCACTGGCGGCCGTGCGCCCCCGCCGAGCGCTGCTACCA
>NZ_JAPVLU010000090.1:17326-21301 GCF_027158205.1 Streptomyces sp. H39-S7
GCTACCACCTCGGGCGGAACCTCCAGGCCCCGCATGGGCTCGGGTGGCTCGACCTGGGCCGAAAACTTCATGATCTTCCTCCTGTTGTCCTGCCGGCTCACCGCGGCTGCGGCCCCGCCCCGCTCCGATAGCCGCTCCCACGTCCCCCACGGGACCATCGCCGTGTCCGGGACGGCTGCGTCATGCACCGCGCCGTCCCGGGCGGCTGTGAAGCAAGAGATCGCGGCTACTCGGCGTAGGACTGGTCGGTTCCCGAGGCGCTGTAGCCGATGCTCCAGACATAGCCGTCCGGGTCGGTGAAGGTACCGCCGTACCCGCCCCACGGCAGAGCACCGGCGGGCTTGAGGATCGTGGCGCCGGCCTTCTGGGCCTCCGCCAGGATCTCCTCGACCCGCGCCTCACTGCGGACGACGTAGGTCAGAACCAGCCCGCGGAAGCCGCTGCCTTGCGGGTCCGTGCCCACCTGGTCGGCCAGACCCTCGCGACCGTAGAAGCCGACCGGCGAGGCGCCGTCCGAGTCGAAGAACACCGAGATGCCAAAGTCGTTCTTGATCTTCCAGCCGAGCCCTTCGGTGTAGAACTGCTTGGCCCAGTCCAGGTCCCGGACGCCGAGGAGGATCGAGCTGACGTGCGCCTTCATGTCGTACTCCTTGCACTGTGGATGGATGCGTGGCGGACCTCCGGGCCGGGGCCCGGCTGTCACATCGGCGCGTGTGCGCCGGTCAACCGGTAGGACGGGTCCGCGAGTCAGGACAGCGTGGTGGCAGGCGACGGGGCAGCCTCCCAGGCGAATCCGTCCGGATCGGTGAAGGCGTCGGCGGTGCCGGCGAGGACGATGCGGTGCGAGCCGGTGCCGTCGGCGGGGACGCCGAGGTCCTTCGCCAGGGCGCGGCGCTTGTACAGCGCCAGCTTGACGGCGCTGGACTGACCGGGGGCGAACTCGGCGTACTTGCCTCCGACGCTCTTGGCCACGGTCAGGCCCCGGCCGGCGTAGAGCTGCTTGGTGGCCTTCACGTCCTCGACGCCGATCAGCAGGACGACCTCGTCGATCTCGCGGGTGGCGGGGCCGGTGTCCTTCTTCGCCGAGGTCGCAATCTTCCAGATCGTCCCGTCCGGGGCCTGGACGACGCCGCTGTAGCCCCACAGCGACTTCGCGGCGGGCTTCAGCACCGTGGCCCCGGCGTCCACGGCGGCGCCGACGAAGCCGTCGACGGTGGCCGGCCCGGACACCGTGAGGGCCAGGGTGAAGCCGCGGAATCCGCTGGAGTGCGCGTCGGACGCCCGCAGGCGTATGTGGGTGTCCACGCCGAAGGCGCTGTAGAAGCGGCGGGCGGCTGCGGGGTCAGCCACCTCAAGTGTGACGGACGCGAGGGACGTGTGGGCTGCGGTGGAAGCGGTGGTTGCCATGACCATCACGCTAGGGGCTGTGCGGCGGCCGGGGCTTCTTGATTCCTGACCGGTCTCGAGGCCGGCTTCGCCACGCACGCCGGCCATCCCCTCCACCGGGATCGGCGACACCGTATCGCGGGCCGTGCCCGCAGCCTCGACATGGTCGGCCGCCGCGTCCGTCAGAGACAGCGCGGGTACGGGGCGACACAGCGTTCGTCCCGCGTGAGCCGAGCCTGCTTGCAGGGAAGCCTTGGAGGGAGTCGGAGGCTCACCGTCTTCTACTGCGAGCCGAGTTGAGGAGGGTGTCAGCCAGGGCGAGGGTCTCCAGCCGCCGCAGCAGCAGTGGTTCCTGGACCAACTGGAGGCGCTGCGCCGCGAGTAGCGCGGGCGGCGCTCAGCCGGCGTTCTGCTCAGGCACTTCCGCCCCCTCCCTGTCCTCCTTCTCCTTCTTGTCCTCCGCCTTCTTCGCCTCGGCCGCGTGGATCGAGAAGGCGGGGTGGTCCCACATCTCCGGCGGCGACGGGTTACCGGGCAACGGACCCAGCTCCGCGGTGTGGCCTTCGGGCCCGGAGCAGAGCGCGAACGGCCCGGTGAGCGGATGCATCAGCGCGGCGAGGTGGGGATCGGCGTGCTGCAGCCACCAGTGGGACATGCCGAGGGCCGCGTCGAGCCGCAGGTACTCGAAGGCTCGCCACAGTGTGGTGATCCGGGCGATCGCCTCAGCATGCATCCACCAGTCCGGGCACCAGGCCAGATGAACGCCGTCCACCCGACGCCTCACGACCTGGGAGAGGTAGTCGCCGTAGAACACTTCCACCGACGCGAAGACCAACTCGGCGTCGTCCACGGCCTCCGGCGGCGGCGGTGCTCCCATGGACGCGGCCGCGCCCCCGTCGACGGGGGCGTCCTGCCTCTCCTGCGGGTCCGGCATGTTGTCTCTCCTGTCGAAGCGCACGATCGTGTCTCTTCCGCCGGTCCGGCGGCGCCTGTCGGTCAGGGCTGCCGCAGCCCGTACCGGCGACGTACGTCCATCGCCTCGGTCCTGCGCCCGCAGCCCTCCAGCAACTGGACCCAGAGGGCCGCCGCTCCCGTCACGTCATCGTTCGGGTGGGGGCTTCGCCCCGACGCCCGGACGTAGTGCTCGGTGGCCTCGCGGGCGAGGGGCAGCGCCCGCAGCAGAGCACGCATCCCTCCGGGCGCAGCGGCGTGCTTGGCCAGTTGCAGCAGATTCGACGCGAGCCATCCGCGCGCCCTGCCGGAGTGCTTCGCCTCCGGACGCAGCAGAACGACGGCCCGCTTCCTGAGCGGCACCGGATCGCCTCCCCCGCCGGTGGTCTCCCTCATCCAGGCCACAAGAACCAGCCCGCCCGCGTAGGGCAGGGCTTCCTTGTCGGGTGCCTCGCGCCAGCGCCGCTCGTACAGCTCCAGCGCTTCGTCCGCCGCCCGCAGCGCATCCTCGGGTCTGCCGTAGCCCGCCAGGGCCAGGGACTGGTCGTGCAGCGCCTCGGCCAGACCGACCTCGTTCGGTGCCGGGTGGAGACGGACGAGTTCGCGCCGAACGCCGATCTCCTCCTCGATCAGGGAGATCGCCTCCTCCCGGCGCCCGGCGCCCTGGTGGAATCCGGCGGCCTTGTACAGGTCGTTGGCCAGATTCCTGCCGTGGGTCACCGGGTTGTCCCGGTACAACGACCGTCCATACCGGAGCGCCTCGGAGATCGTGTCCACGGCCTCGTCCACGCGGCCCATGTCGTTCAGTACCCAGGACTGGTTGCTGAGCAGGAGTCGCAGCCTGGAGCTGTTCGCCCCGGGGGCGCTGTCGCGCATGAGGTCGTACAGCTCCCGCGCTTCGGCCATCGCCTCCAGCGCCTGTTCGTTCGGCTGCTCGGTGGCCAGGTTCACCAGGCAGAGCGCCAGGCTGTTGTTGTAAGTGTCCGGGTTGTCGGCAGCGAGCCGCCTTCGCAGGGTGACCGCTTCCTGAAGAGTGGTGCGCGTGCCCACCGGGCTGGCGCCCTCCCGCCAGTAGTGCCAGGACACCGAGTTCAGCGTGTGGGCCAGGCCGTCCGCGTGGGCGTCCGGATTCTCCGTGGCCAGCCGGCGCTCAATGGTCAGCGCCTGCTCCACGATGATCCGGCCCTCCACGGCGAGCCCGGAACTCGATCGACAGCTGGCGAGGGTGCGCAGGGACGTGGCGTGTGCGGCCGAGCGGAACGGGTCGCGACCGGCGAGCGCCCGGCGGATGGCGACCGATTCCTCGGCCACGGCCACCGCCTCCGGCAGACGTACCGCGTCCTCGTAGCTCACCGCCAACGAGTTCAGGGCCTCGGCCAGCAGCTCCGGGTCCTCGTCGTGACCGCTCCGCTCCAGCTTGCGGCACAGCTCCACGGCCTCCTCGGCAAGGGCGAGCGACGTCTGACGGGAACCCGCGGTCCACTGGTCGGAGGCATGCTGGATCAGCGCACCGGCCAGCACCCGCTCCTCTGCGAGGGACCCGTCGGCGGCTCGGGCGCGCTGGATCACCAGCGCCTCCTCCCCCGCCGCCATGGCCGTACGCCAGTCGCCCGTCCGCGCCTTGCGCCTCGCCCATTC
>NZ_JAPVLU010000091.1:0-7286 GCF_027158205.1 Streptomyces sp. H39-S7
ACCCCCCCGGCCCCTCCCGGCCGCGCGAAGAGCTGGCCGGTTACCTGCGGCGCGTCCGTGCCGCCGCCGCGGACCCCGAGAGCATGGTGATCTGCTCCGGCTACGCCCAGGGATTCGCCCTCGCCCTGCGCACCCTGGCCGCCACCGGCCTTCGTACCCTGGCCTACGAGGACCCCGGTTCGCACGCGCTGACCTCCGCCGCCGCGGCGCACGCGGGCCTGAGATCCGTGCCCGTTCCCGTCGACGAGTACGGCATCGATGTCCGGGCGCTGGAGGCGACGGGCGCCCGCGCGGTGCTCGTGACGCCCGCTCACCAGTGGCCGACGGGCGTCGTGATGGCGGCCGAGCGACGCCTGGCCCTGATCGACTGGGCCGAGAGGCGGAACGGTTTCGTCATCGAGGACGACTACGACGCCGAGTTCCGCTACGACCGCGAGCCAGTGGGCGCGCTCCAGGGACTGGCCGCGGAACGGGTGATCTCCATCGGCACCGTCAGCAAGTCCCTCGCACCCGCACTGCGCATCGGCTGGGTGTTGTGCCCGCCCGCGCTGGCCGCCGGCATCGCGGCGAACAAGCACCTCGCCGACCGGGGTTCTCCCGCCCTGGACCAGTTCGCACTGGCCCGGCTGGTGGAGTCCGGTCGCTACGACCGGCACCTGCGCCGCATGCGCGGCACGTACGCGGCTCGCCGTGAGGCGCTGGTGACCGCGCTCGGCGAGCACGCGCCAGGCGCACAGGTGACCGGGCTGGCAGCCGGATTCCACGCGGTTGTCCGCCTCGCTGCAGGCGCCGACGAGGAGTCGCTCATCGCCGCGGCCCGGACCCGCCGCGTGGGCCTCTACGGCATGAGCACCCATCATGCTGCGCAGACGACTGCGACTGCGCCGTCCCGACTGGTCCTGGGCTTCGGCGACGTGAATGAGCGGGCCATCACGGCAGGGATCGCTGCCGTCGGCGACCTTCTGCGCTGAGCACCTCACAGCTCGTCCCCCCAACGGGGCGACCCTCAGGGGGAAGGCACGCCTGCCTTGTACACAGCGTCGATCAGGGCCATCTTCCGCGGGTCATCCGCGATGTGTACGCCCATGTGGTTCATGACGTAGCCGATGCTGATGCCTGCCTCGGGATCGGCCAGCCCGAAGGAGCCGCCGAAGCCGTCATGGCCGAAGGCCCGCGGGTTGGGGCCGTACGAGCCGTTCCCGCCGCTCAGCGAGAGACCGAGGCCCAGCTCGGTTTCATGCGCGAAAGCGGCACCCAGAACCAGGTCCCGGCAGCTGCCCTGGCCCTCGCGTATCCGTTCCGCGGCCTGCGCCGACAGCAACGGCCGGCCGTCTGCGCGTTCCCGGCCGGTCAGGAGTCCGTAGAGCGCGGCGACTCCTCGCGCCGTCCCGTGGCCACCTGCGGCGGGAATCTCGGCAGCGCGCCACTCAGGGGTGTTCGCGTCGGTGGCTGCGAAGATCGGGTTGGTCAGGGCGGCGAGAGCGACCGGCAACAACTGGCTGAAGGCGGCTGCCTGTTCACTGTCGATGGCAGTGGTTGGGTGTACCAGCTCGGCGGCGCGCCCGGCTTCCCTCTCCGGCAGCCGCAGGAAGAAGTCGATGCCGAGCGGTCCGGTGACTTGCTGGTGCAGGAACGCGGAGGGAAGCTGACCGGTGATGCGTCGTACGACCTCGCCCACCAGGAAGCCGTACGTCAGTGCGTGGTAGCCGGAGCCGGTGCCGGGCTCCCACCAGGGGGCGGTTGCCGCGAGGCGTGCGGTGGTCAACTCCCAGTCGTAGAGCTCGGCCAGCGTGTGCGGTTCGCGCAGGCCTGCCAGGCCCGCGCGGTGCGAAAGCAGATGGCGTACGAGAACGTCCGCCTTGCCCGCCGCGGCGAATTCTGGCCAGTAGTCGGCGACCGGCGCGTCGAGGTCGAGCAGACCTCGGTCGGCCAGCAGATGCGCGCACAGCGCCGTGCCTCCCCTGGTGGTCGACCACACGTTGACGAGGGTCTCCCTCTCCCACGGGCGGCTGCGCGCGGCGTCGGCCCGGCCGCCCCACAGGTCGACGACCGGCTCCCCGTCGAGCAGGACGGTGACGGCGGCTCCCAGTTCACCGCGCTCGCGGAAGTTCTCCTCAAATGCGGCGCGGACGCCTGCGAAGCGCGCGTCGCAGTGCCCTTCGATCTGTGGTGCTGCCGGCTCAGCCATGGAACCTTTGGGGGCCGGGTGCCCGATGTCGGAGTACCCGGCTCTCGCTCCTACATACCGACTGGTCGGGATCGCGAGAGTCGAAGATACCGACAGGGCAACCCGGCGGGAAGGGGGCATGCCCGTTCCTGACGGATCAGGTCGCCTCGGAGGGGGGAGGTAGGCATCGGCTGCGGCGGCCGGCCCCGGCCAGGACACCGTTCACCTGCGGGACTGGCGGGTTCTCGCCCGTCACCACAGCCATCGCACGCCCACCACCGGTACCGTCCAGTGATCGCTGGACGAGCGGACCGCCCTGGCCGCGTGGTCCGCGAAGCGAGGCCCGGCGACGGGCCGGCAGCACTCGACGCACAGGCGCCGATGGTGCACAAGATTGGCAGGTGGGTCTGGCCGCGGCACGACAGAAGGTCCGGAGCCACATGGGGGAGTTGGGCATGAACGCAGGAACAGGTGGCGGTCGCGGCTGGCGGGAGACCGGCGATCCGGCCGAGTCGGCCCACAGGCCGCCGGTGCACCAGGACCGTTCGGAATCCGCCCGGTGGTTCGAGGCGATCGCCGGGTTCGCGCCGGCACCGGCGTTCATACGCGACGGTCAGGGCCGATACCTCTGGGTCAACGCCGCCTACGCGCACCTGTACCGCAGGGAGCCCGACTCTGTCGTCGGGCGGACCGTCGAGGAGATCGACACGCCCGCCGACGCCGCCATGTTCCGCGCACTCGACCGCGAGGTGCTCGACTCCGGCCGGCCCGTGCGCCACACCCTGTCGTTCCGACATCCCGACGGATTGCCCCGCCAGGTCACCGGGCACCGCTTCGTGCTCGACGCCGGCTGTGGACCGCGCGTGGGCGGCATCTATGTCGACCTCACCGAGAACACGCGAATCCTGGAGGAGAGGAACGTCGCCGACGAGGAACTGCACGCGTTGCGAGAGCGCTCGGGTCTTGCCGTCGTGGCACTGGACCTGAGCGGTAGGGTGCGGAGGGTCAGTGGTGGCGCCGCGCAGTTGCTGGGCAGCGGCCGCAGCGCGCTGGAAGGAAGCTGGGCCACCGAGCATCTGGACGAGGAGGACGAGGTCGGCACGGTACGCGGCGTGTGGGCGGACCTTGCCGCGGGAAGGACCTCCCGGTACAGCGGCTCCGTCGTCTGCCGCACGGGCTCCGGTGGCAACCGGGTGCTGCGCACCGACCTGGCGGTGGTCAGGCGCCACGGAGCGCCTGACCACATCGCCGCGGTACTGACCGCACTGAGCGCGGAGTTCCATGGCAGACCGCGCGTGAGTCCGGTGCAGCTGCGGGTGCTCACCTTGATGGCCGTGGGCAGCGCGAACACCGTCATCGCCTCCCAACTGGGACTGTCCCGGCAAGCGCTGGACTATCACCTGCGGCGGCTGCGCGGCGTGCTGGACGCCGCTTCGCGTCCGGCGATGGTGGCTCGCGCCTACGCGCTGGGCATCCTCGACGCCACCACATGGCCTCCACGGGTGGTGGACGCTCCCGGTCGGTATTGACCCCGGGTCACGCTTCTTCCGACACCTGACGGTCCGGGTCGCGACGGACGAGCCTCAGGACGACGCCGACGATCAGAAGCAGCAGACACGTTCCCACGGCCGCGTGCACCAGGAGGTCGTCGAGGCGGTCGGCCGCGAGATAGGCGCCGACGGCCAGGGCCACCAGGGCGCACACCCCGCGGTCGATGATGGACTCCAACGACAGGAGCGTCGCGCGGTAAGGGGTCGGAGGGATCGCCGCGTTGATCAGGTTCCGCTGGACCGGATAGGCGAGACCGGTCGCTGCCGCGAAGACACACAGCCATCCGATGGTGGCCACGGCACCGGCCATCGTGGTGGCCGCCAAGGACAGGGCCATGACGAGGCTCAGCACGGTGACAGCCGCCGTGTCCGACAGCTTGCCGCGGACCCAGCCCGGCCGTGCCGAGCCCACGGCCTCGGCCACGGTCATCGCGGACAGTACCGCGCCGTGATCGGCGACCGGGATGGCCTTGTCGAGGAGCAGCGGCTGGAAGAGGTTCACCTGGCAGATGCGGGCCAGCGTGAAGACCGCCACGCCCTGCACCATCAACGGCGTCAGGGACCGTGAGGACTTGAGCAAGGTCAGCGCCTGGCGGGCGGAGCGGAGGAGGCCGGCGCGTTCCTCGTGCGGTCGTTTTCCGTCATGGCCGGGGGCGAGGGCGGGGAGCGCACCGGCGCAGGCCAGCGACCCGAGGGTGCAGGCGGCCGTCAGCAGGTACGGGGCTTGGTGCTGCAGGTGCATCAGGACGCCGACCAGCGGCCAGCAGGCGATCTTGGCCCACAGCCCGAGGGAACGTGCGCTGCCCTCCGCCTGGACGTAGTGCTCGCCGGCACCGTTGGCGTGCAGGTACTCGTACAGGTAGGCGCTGGAGGCCCCGGACACCAGGGAGCGGGCGGCGGCGATGGCCAGAAAGTGCAGCAGGAAGCCCGCGAAGGAGGGCCAGGCCACCGGGAGCAGGTTGGCGGCGGTCATCACCGCCGCTCCCAGTTGCAAGCACCGTCGCTGCCCGATGCGGTCCGCGATGAGGCCGGTGGGTATCTCCAGCAGGCAGAACGCCACGTAGTAGATGCTCTGGATGCCGAAGATCTGGCTGTCCGACAGCCCTGCCTGCTTCTGGTACTGGTAGAAGACCGGCATCCACCACAGCAGGTTGAACAGGAGCTGGAAGCCGTTGTTGAGGCGGATCACGCGCTGGACGTTCTTGCGCAGGGGCGCGCGGCGTCTCGCGCGCGCGAGCAGGGACACAGGCATGGGTGACCTTCGTCGGTGTACGGGACGGAGCGAGGGGCCGGCCCCCGCGCGAACGCGGGCCGGCGACCACGGAGGGCGGGGCCGCCGGGGACGGGCTCCAGCACGCCGTGATCTTGTGGTGGTGGGGCCCGCCGGCCGCCCTCAGGCGCTGTAGGGCCTCAGCTGCAGGATGTGCAGTCGGCCGCCGGGTGCGAGGAGCCATTCGATGTCGAGTGGCACCGCGAAGGTGTAGTCCGTCGCGAAGTGGGACTGCAGCAGGCGGCCGGCCAGCGCGAGCTCGCCGAGGTGGTCCTGCGTGCGCGGGTCCAGGTCCTCGCCGGCCGCACCGAGCGAGATCGTACGGCCGCCGCCCTCCACGGTGTTGTAGAGATACTGCAGGGGCAGCGTCGTGCCGTCGACGATGTCCGAGGTGGAGCCGTGCGCGCAGTTCAGATAGACGTTGCGGAAGTCGGCCCGGTTGGTCGGATTGCAGGTGACCATCACGCCCCCGAGCGGGGCTGCCTCGTAGCGCTGGACGATGACACCCATGTACGTGTCGTCGAGGGAGATGCCCGCCTGGTGGCGCAGCCTGACGCTACGGGGGGACAGCAGGGACGCCCATACGTGGCGGATGGCGTCCAGGAGCCCCGGAAGGTCGGTGACCTGGGTGTGTGACTCGTAGATACCCGCGGCGGAGAAGCCGGGCAGATCCTCGGCGTTGGAGGAGGACCGCACCGCGAAGCGACTCGTTCCGGCCAGGTGCTTGACCAGGTGGGTGTCCAGCGCGCCGACCAGGTCCTCGGGCACGGGCAGGGTGCGTATCAGGTGCTGCAACTGGACGCAGGAGGTGTCCACGGCGTCCATGGCGTCCAGTTCCAGGGCCATCTTCAGCTTGCCGATGCTCTGCTGCACGGCGGGCGAGGAGTCCAGGAAACGTTGCTGGACGGCGAAGGGGACGGCTATGCCGTCCGGTGCGCTGACGCGCCGGGCCAGGAACGCGCCGGCGGCCTCGGCCAGATCGGCGTGCTCGGGCGTGTTCAGGCGGCCCGCCAGGTGGGCCAGAAGGTCGGGCCTGGGCGGGCGGGGTACGGAGTAGTAGCCGGTCAGCCGGGCGGACCCGTGGCGCAGGACATGGTGGAGTTCACCGAGGTTGGCCGCCTTGGTGCCGTAGCTGCTCCGGTCGTGGGAGCGCAGTGCGCTCAGGGGCACGATGGGGACGTCGGCGACCTGAGGGGCGTCGAGCCGGATGCGTTGGGTGTGCCACGTCGGTTCGGGCAGGTCGGACGGTTGCTCGGCGCGTTCGATCACGGCGGTTTCGGCCGACACGTCGTAGCGGATCCAGGCGCCGTCGAGGTCGTCGGCGGCGATCCGGTCGAGGACGCCGCGCACGATGGCGTTGGGGATGCCCCACCCGGCCGCCAGCATGTTGGTGTGCGAGAGAGGGGTGGTGGGCGAGCCGTTGAGCAGACCGGCGAGCCGGGGAATGTCGTCCGGAACCACCGGCATGGCAACGATGTCGTACCACGTGAGTCCAGGTCGGGCGGCCAGGTACTCCTCGGCAGAGGCGAAAGCCCGCAGCCGGCCGACGGCCGAGCCGACCGTGAGCGGCACGAAGGGGGCGGCGGCGAAGAGCTCGTGGCCCTGGGTGCGGGGCAGCACGTTCTCGGGCACGGAGGTGAGAGCGTTCGCCTGGCCGTGGTTGGCCGGCTTGATCAGCAGGGCGAGTGCACTGTCGAGCTGCTCACGTACGAAGGAGTAGAACCCGGTCAGCAGCGTCGCGCCCATGGTGTCGGCCTCGGTCGTCTCCAGCACCAGGAATGGCTGTGACTGGTCCTCGGATCCGCCGAAGTGCAGGGACAGGACGCCGAGCAGAAACCGGCGCTCCGGGTCCTGGTAGACGCTGTGGTTGAAGCTGTCGAGCTCGGCGTCGAGCTCTTCCAAGGTCAGGCCCTGGATCTCGGTGGCGATGTAGTTCACGTGGAAGGAGTGCACCGAGCTGTCCAGGATGTGCCAGACCTCCTGCCGGCGGTCCACGACGACTTTGACGTAGGGGTGACCGCCGAGGACACCGGACAGCTGCTCGAACAGGGGAAGGGTGAGCACACTGCCCACGACCGCTCCCTGGTGGGCGGTGGCCGGCGCGCCGGTAGGGGACAGGGACGAGACGGAGTTCGTCATGAGGTGCTCCGCGAGGTCGGACGGCCGGCGGTGAGCTCGTGGGGGTGGGACGCGGGCTCCTGGGAAGGGGACACGGGCTTCTGGGGCTGGGACGCGAGCTCAAGGGGCTGGGACGCGAGCTCGTGGGGGAGGGCCGCGACGATGCGCCCGCAGTCGGCGA
>NZ_JAPVLU010000091.1:7296-20854 GCF_027158205.1 Streptomyces sp. H39-S7
CCTCCCGCCTCCTCGTAGGCGGGCATGACCGTGCCGGCCGCGAGGCTGAGCTCGCGTACGAGCTCGATGCGGGACCCTTCGCTGAGCAGGGAGGACCAGTCCACCGCGTGGAAGTCCCAGCGCGGAAGGTGCTTCCACGGCTCGCCCGCGCTGTCAGCGGCGATGATGACCAGCGAGCCCGCGGCGCCCGAGCCCTCGGTCAGCATCCGGGACGGGTACGCGACATTCTCACCGAGCAACTGGCGCACCAGCATGCCGATCATGTCCAGGCCGAAGACGGTCTCCGCCTGGCAGGTGGTCATCACTCCGCCGAATCGCGCCGCGGTCTCGATCAGCCACATCGCTCCGTCCGCACCGAGCTTGATCTCGGTGTGGGTGGCACAGGTGTCGAGTTCGAGCGCGTCGACGGCGGCCCGGGACACGTCCTCGATGCGACGTTGCAGCGCTTCCGGCAGAGCGGCCGGGGTGATGCTGGCGCGTTCCGTGAAGGGCGGGATGGTCGGCATTCGCCCGGTGATGCACAACGGGTGGTAGACGCCCTCGGCGACGATGCCCTCCACGCTGACGTAGTCCCCCCAGCCGGGTCCGTCGAACCAGTCGGTGGCATCGCCCATGACGATCTCCTCGAGGAGGAAGTCGCTCACCCCCTCGTCCGCGCAGTGCAGTTCCGCGTAACCCTCTCCGGACGAAACCTCCATGACGGAGCGTCCGATCCTCCAGCCGCGTTCCGCCTCCTTCTCATCGCGCACGGTGAGGTGCGCGGTGGAACCCGCGCTCCACGCCGCCTTGAGGAGCAGCGGTGGTTTCAGCGACTCGAAGGCGGGGGCGATGTCCTCCGGTGACCGGATCTCGGCGAATCCCGGAATGGGCACCCCGGCGTCGTGCCAGGTCTGCCGCATCAACCGCTTGTCCCGGGCCGCCAGTACCTGCTCGCCCGCGCCGGCCAGGCCGAGGCGCAGGCACGCGTGTGCGACGGCCACCACCGCGTACTCCGACAGCGTCAGCACAGCGGCGGCCTCGACACGAGCGGCGTGGGCGCAGATCAGGCTCACCAACTCCGCACCCGCCTGCGGCTGAGCCGTGGTGACCGAGGTGCACCACGGCTTCCACACCGACTCGGTGGACTGTGGCAGGGGTGCGAGGGCCAGTACGTGCACATCGCCGTGCGCGGCGATCTTCGGGAGTGCGTACTCCAGCGGCGGACCGCCCTTGGCGTAGATGAAAAGGATCGGGCTCACGGGACTCCTCGTGTCGGGCGGAACGCCGGGCGCCCCGCTGTGGGTTCACCCGGCCGCCTGTCCGGCATGACGCTGTTTGAACGGGTTGTCAGTAACCAAAACATGACAGAACGCGACGGGCGGACCCTCGCACGGTCATTCGACTTGGCGTACGCCAAACAACCGGACGTCGCGGAGCCGCCGAGCGGCGGAAATCCGCCGGCGCGGGAGGGGGATGGCCCTGAAGGGCGAGCGGATTCGCGGAGTACGACCCGTGGTCGTCGCTTGGTCCATCGCCGACCGCCTGGGGACCGTGGCGCCGAGCGGAGGCTCCCGCGAGGGATTCAGGCATCCGCCTGGCGCAGATCCTCCAGCAACTCGTTTCTGCCGACCAGAAGTTCGGTCAGGATGCGACGGGCGGCCCGCAGCAGGTCGGCGACGTCCCCGCCCGCGAGCGCGTAGCTGACGGTGGAGCCGTCGCGGATGGACACGATGATTCCGGAGCGGCGCAGGACGGCCAACTGCTGCGAGAGGCTTGACGGTTCGATGTCGATCTCCGTCAGCAGGTCGCGCACGGGCACTGGGCCGTTCTGGAGTAGTTCGAGCACCCGGATCCGGACTGGGTGTCCCAGCATGCGGAAGAACTCGGCCTTGGCCTGGTAGAGGGGTACCTGCATCGTGCGACGCTCCTGCCGATCATGACGGCACCCTGCCTCCGGGTGCGTGGCCGCGACTGTCACCGCGCGGGCGGTGGAGTGCAGCCTGATCCTCCCGCCTACCGGCCCCGTACTCCCAAGGGTTTGACCTGATCAGGATGTTCCTAATTGAAGAACTCTTCAATTAGTGGGCGTACGGGGTCCGGGCGCGCGAACGCCGGTTACAGCTCCAGATCAGCGTCAATGCGCTTAAGTTGGTGGCGCGCCATGGCCAGATTGGCCTTCGACTTCTGGAGGACGACGTACAGGAAGAGCCCGTTGCCGCCGCGGGCCTTGAGGAGCCGGATCAGGTGATACTGATTCCCGAGGGTGATCAGTACGTCCTCGATCTCGTCCTTCATGCCCAGGTGTTCCATGGTGCGGACCTTGGCGCGGATCACGTCGGTGTTCCCCGCGGCGGCGACGGTCAGATCCAGGTCCTTCCCCCCGCCCAGCGTCCCCAACGCCATACCCGTCGTGTAGTCGACGAGGGCATCGCCCAAGGCACCCTCGATGGACGTCATGGTCTCCTTGAGGGAGACTTCCACATTTGCCATATCCATGCTCATTTCCTCGTGGGCCTGCTGACGCGGGCACCCGTTCGCCACGACTGGATCGCTGCGACGTGAC
Organism: Streptomyces sp. H39-S7; assembly: GCF_027158205.1. GTDB lineage: Bacteria > Actinomycetota > Actinomycetes > Streptomycetales > Streptomycetaceae > Actinacidiphila. The sequence continues at coordinate 9,839 of NZ_JAPVLU010000091.1, forward strand.
CGGGCACTACGCAGAGTGGTGCCGTGGGGGGTGAATAGCCCAATGATGGACAAAGAGGCTTCGTCGGGCTGTAGGATCCGCGCCCGCAACGCCCGTTCTGGACCAGCGACTTCGGTCATTGAGCCCCTCGGGAGAACTTCCGCTCTCTCGTGGGGAAGATCGGACGCGCCGCCTTTGGCTGCCCTAGTCTGGGGTGGATGATCGGGTCACTCGGGCGAGGCGGTCTTTCGTGGATCCAGCTGCTTTAGGACTGTCGGCGCGAGTCGCCTCTGCCCTGATCAAACCTCTGGTAGCCAAATTGTTTCTGCCGGAGGAGCGCGGCGCCGACCTGGTCGATCGACCTATTCGAATCTCGGCCCTGGTGAGTTGGCGTGGCCAGAAGCGCACCTTGGACGAACGTGACGTGCGCAAGCTCAGCGAGAAGCTGATCAGCCGCGTCCTCGCGGCCAATCCGTATGAACCGGCGGTTCCCGACGGTGATCGCATCGCTGTGGCAGACGCGCTGACGAAGACTCTGCTCTGCCTCGGTGAGCTCAATATGGACGACGTGCAGGCGGTACGACTGGGGCATGCCGAGTTGGCTCGTAAGCTGTCCTCCGCGGCGGCCGGCCAGACGCGGAACATGAGCGGCGATGCGACCAATCTGTACAACTCGCTGCTCGACGTCTGCTGTTTGCACATACTTCAGTTCTTCACGCAGCGTTCCTCCTTCATTCCCAGCACGCTGATCACGCAGACACGCATGCTCGATGAGACTCTGCGCCGTATGGAGGCACTCACCGCACGATTGCCGACTTCGCAGAGCCAGGATGCTGCTTTCGAGCGTCGCTACCTGGAGCACATTGCGAACAAGTACGGGAAGCTCACCATTTTCGGGCTCGACCTCAGTAGCCCCACCCGGGCACACTGGCCCCTCAACACCGCCTACCTCAGCCTCGAGCTCTCGGCTCCGACTCGCAGGGAAGCCGCGTCCGTGGCGCACCGACTGCGGGTCGAGGAGGCCCTGTCCGGCAAGGATCGCGTCGTGCTGCGCGGGCCTGCCGGATCGGGTAAGACCACGCTGGCGCATTGGCTGGCCATGAGCGCGGCGGGGGGAGAGTTCGATGAGGAGCTCGCCCTGCTGCGGGGACGCGTCCCGTTCGTTCTTCCCCTGCGGACCCTTGCGCGACACTCGGCGCCCCCCGTACCCGATGAGTTCCTCGCCATGGCCGGCAGCTTGCTGCAGGGCGTCCAACCCCAGGGCTGGGTCGACAAGGTCCTGCACAGTGGGCGAGGGATCGTCCTGGTGGATGGCGTCGACGAGATCTCGGACGCCAAACGCGTGGTGATTCGGCGCTGGCTGATCGAGTTGGCGGAGACGTACCCGCGTACCTTCTTCCTGATCACCACGCGACCTTCCGCGGTGCCCATCGGATGGCTCGCCGACGTCGGCTTCATCGAGTTCGATCTCCTCCCGCTCAATCGCCGTGACGTCGACAAGTTCGTCAACCGATGGCATGACGCGGCGCTCTCGACGACGAATGACGCCGAGGAGCGCCCGAGCGTGGAGATGTACCGGGTCGCCTTGCTCGACACACTGCGGCGTAAGCCCGATCTCTACCGCCTGGCGACGAATCCCCTGATGTGTGCCCTGATCTGCGCCCTGCACCGAGACCGGCATTCCCACCTGCCCGAAGGGCGCATGGACCTGTACGCGGCTGCGCTCAGCATGCTGCTGGTCAGGCGGGACAAGGAACGGGAAGTGAGCGCGCCGGAGGGCTTGCAACTCACCGAAGAACAGCAGGTGCAACTTCTCCAGCGCCTTGCCTACTGGCTCATCCGCAATGGCCGGTCGGAGGCGACTCAGGCGATCGCCGTCCGCATCATCCGAGAGCGTCTGCCCTCGATGCCGTACGTCGTGCCGTCCGACGGCGCTCAGCAGGTCTTTCGCCATCTTCTCCTGCGAAGCGGCCTGCTGCGGGAGCCCACGGCCGACACGGTGGACTTCATCCACCGGACGTTTCAGGACTACCTCGGTGCGAAAGCCGCGGTCGAGTCCGAGGACCTGGACCTCCTCGCCCAGCATGCCGCTGATGATCAATGGGAGGACGTAGTGCGCATGGCCGTGGGCCATGCTCGCGAGCGTGAACGCACGTACCTGCTCCGCAAACTGGTGAGCATGGGCGATGCGCGCCCGGCTCAGCGCCGGCGCTACCACCTTTTGGCCGCCGCCAGTCTGGAGAACGCCACAACACTCGATCCGGCGGTGCGGGCCGAGGTCACCAGCAGGGCCTCCTTCCTCATCCCTCCCGCCAGTCACGAAGATGCGCAGGGTCTGGCGCAGGCCGGCGCGGTGGTCCTGGACGTGCTCCCTGATCCCTCCAGCCTGACGGAGGAACAGGCGATAGCGACGGTGCGAACCATTGCCTTGATCGGGGGCGAGGCGGCAGTGCACGAATTGCAGGCCTACAAGGGATTGCCCGGTGCCAACACGCGGCAGGAGCTGGTCAACTCCTGGGAATACTTCGACACTGAGGAGTTCGCCGACTCCGTATTGCGTGGATGTCAGTGCGACGACATCGAGATCCCGGTGAGCACCATGGATCAATTGCTATGCCTGCGCCGGCTGGACGGCGTGCCGAACGTGTCAATCACCAACCCCGCACTGATCGATGCCCGTACAGCTCCGATACTGGAACGCATCGGCGTGGTCTCCCTCGCGTTGGGATCACCCCAGCACCGCACTTGGGCGATACCCAACCTCGGCGGCTTGCCGGGACTGCGCCGCCTGCGCATCAGGATCATGACCTCAACGCTGGATGTAGCACCGCTGGCCTCAACCGGTATTCAAGAACTCTCCTTGGACGGGATTCCCCCAGGGTTCGACATCTCGGCAGCCAGCCGCGTGATGTCGCTGCGCACGCTGAGCCTGACATTCGCGGACCAGATCGTATTGCCGTCGGCATCGGTGTCAACGGTCACGGCTGTGCGCATCAAGGGAGTGCTTGACACTGAGCACCTGCCGGATTTCGGAACAGTGTTCGCCAACCTCCAGCAACTGCACCTCCATGTGGTGCGCCGACCTCGCCGAGCCCCGGTCGATCTCTCCAGCGTGCGCAACATTCCTTCCGTGCACATCACGGTGGAGAACACCGCCAAGATCATCAACTTGGACCGACTCGATCCCGCCCGAGTAACCATCACGGTCGAGGGCCGCCGCCCAGGCGCATCTCTGAACCGCTTCCGGCCCCGCTCGGCAATCTGAGAGGCTCCCGGCGAGGTCCGTGAACCCCATGGTGGGAACCCGACCCGCGACCACCCCTCCGGAACCCCCTGTCCTTCCGTGGCCGGACGGCTCGGTGTCGTCGTCAACGGTGTGCGGGAGATCGTCCAGGGTGACCTCCCTCAGGGCTGGTGATCTGATTCACTGAGTACAGGAGGGGGATCGTGGTGTTGGGGGATCAGTTCCCGGCTTTCATCGGTGTTGTCGTCGGTGCTGCTGGTTCGTACGCCGCGGCCAGTCTCACGGAGCGCAGTCGTTGGCGACGGTCGAGAGCGGAGCGTTGGGACGAGAAGAAGTTCGCCACCTACGCGAGTTATGCGAATGCTTTGAAGGTGCAGATCCGCATTGCTGAGCGGATGGGAGCGGCGCGCCGATTGGCGCATATGGCCGATCCTCTGGAGTTGACCGACGGCCTGGCTCAGCTGGGGGAAGCTGAGTCGCGGCGTGCCGCGGAATGGGAATCCGTCCTGCTTGTGGGGGATGCCGAGACCGTTGGAGCAGCTCGAGCGTGGCACGAGGCGGTGTGGAACCTGGAGCTGTACGCCCGGGGGCTGCGCGACAGCCCCGATGGGTGGGAGAGGGCGATACGACGGCTGAGCCAGGCGCGCGACGAGTTCTATCTGTGTGCTCGTCGAGACCTGGGCATTGCGGGGCCGCCTCCGCCGTCCGGGAACTGGCCTCGGCAGTGGCAACAGCCCGAGTCCTCGGATTGAGTGGACTTGGTCGGAGCGGTCCGCAGTCGTTGCTGCGGCCGTGACGTGACGTCAAGGGGCTCTGGAGCGAGGCGCGTCAGCCGTGTGAGGCCGGGTCCGGCTCGCGACTAGCCCTCGGCTCGGCATTGGTATGGACATGACGTTCTCCCGCCTTCTACGATGGCCCGGACGTCACATGAGAGCGCTCTCACTGATAGGCCCCCACCCCCCACAGGAGAGGGAAAATCATGAGACTCAGAACCGCCGCACTGGTCGGCATGTCGGCATTGCTCGGAGCAGCCATCGCGGGCGCCGGCCCGGTCGCGGCGACCGCCGCGAGCTCCGATGCCACGTCCGGCCCCGCGGCGCCGGACGCCGTCGTCGCGGCCATGGCCCATGACCTGGGACTGACGAAGTCCGCCGCCGCGCAACGGCTGCAACTGGAGGCGAACGCCACCCGTATCGCACCGAAGGCGGAGCAGGCTGCCGGAGCGTCGTTCGGTGGGGCGTGGTTCGACGCGGCCGGTGGGAAGCTGGTCGTCGCCGTCACTGCCGCTGACGCCGTCCCGGCTGTCGAGCGCACCGGGGCGAGCACCACACTCGTGGCGCACAGCAGCAGGGCCCTCGACGCGGCCAAGGCCAGGATCGACGTCCTGGCCAGAAAACAGAAGGCCCCCGCCGGGGTGAGCGACTGGCGGGTCGACCCGCGCACCAACAGCGTGGTGATCGACGTACGGGCCGGCGCCGCCGAAGCGCCTGCCGTCCGTACCTTCGTCACCGAGGCGGCGCGCGGTGACACCTCGGGCATCGTCACGGTGCACCGGACGAACGCTTCGGATCCGACAACGTTGTCGGCCGGCACGGTCGGAGGCGACCCGTACTACAGCCACGGCATCCGCTGCTCCATAGGCTTCTCGGTCTACGGAGGCTTCATCAGCGCCGGCCACTGCGCCCAGTCAGGGGCGGCCGTGTACGGCTGGGACAACTCCTACATCGGCAACTTCCAGGCCGGCACCTTCCCGGGACACGACTACTCGTGGGTCAACGTCGGCAGCGGCTGGTGGACCGTACCCGTCGTGCTCGGCTGGGGCGCCGTTTCCGACGTCCTGGTGCGGGGCTCGGCCGAGGCTCCCATCGGTTCGTCGGTGTGCCGTTCCGGATCGACGACCCACTGGCACTGCGGCACGATCCTCGGCAAGAACGAGACGGTCAACTACAGCCAGGGCAGCGTCTACAGCCTGACCAGAACCAATGTGTGCGCGGAACCGGGCGACTCCGGCGGTTCCTTCGTCACCGGTGACCAGGCCCAAGGCGTCACCTCCGGCGGCTGGGGCAACTGCGGCTCCGGCGGCGAGACCTGGTTCCAACCGGTCAATCCCATCCTGGCGGCCTACCACCTGACCCTGCACACCGCCTGACCTGCGGTCCCTCACCGGGTCATGCACAAGGTACGAGCCCGCTCCGGCCACCGCGCCGGGGCGGGCGGCCTTGCCCCCGGCCCCGGCTTCCGCGAGCGACGCCAACCGCGCCACCGAGGTCCCGCTGAGTGTCGCGATCGCCATCGTCGGCGTGACAGGTGTGATCTCTTCCGTGCTGTTTCCCGTCGTGCAGTGGGCGGGGGCGAACTTCGCCCCCGGCTTACCCTCCTCCGCACCGACCCGATCGTGTGGCGAACCTTCGCCTTCGTCCTGGGCCTGCTCGTCCTCACCACCAGCGCGACGCTTGCCGTCGGAGCGCGGAGCACCGTCCCGGTGGCGGTGCTCGCCGTCACCATCATCCTGACGGTCATCGCGTTCGGCCTCGTCCGGGATCTTCCACCAGGAGCCGACCCCCTGCTCGCCGACATCGGTTTGCGCTCTCTCCCCGGCTGTCAACGACCCCGCCACCGCCGTCCAGATACTGGACGCCGTCGAGGCGCTGCTCAGACGGCTCGCCACCGCCACCCTGGACGCCTGCTCCGTGACCGACGACCAGGACGACGTCCAGGTGGTTCTGCGCCTGCCGACCTGGGGGTAGAGCACGAACGTGCCGAGCGATACCCGCTCCTGCGGCAGGAGGCTGCGGCGGCGTACCGTGCATGAGAGTCAGTCCCCAGCGTATTCCTGCTGTCTCGCCGCACGGGCCCGGTGGGGGGCCATTCCAGCCCGAGCGAATTCCGCGATGGCTGACATGTCGTCAAGCTCGTCCACGGCCTCGTACGGAACGCACCCGGCACGCGAGCGATACGCCAACCAGGCCCTCCCCGACACGGATGGGCGCAGGCCACCGTGTCACCAACACCCGAGCACGCGCACGCGCCTAGGGTCGATCCTCCCGGATTCGATTGCCCGGGCGATGACCCCTGCCAGGCGGAAGGAGTACCGATGAGCCCCTGGGGCCTGGTGGTGGCAGGGTGCGTCGTTGCCGGCTATGGGGCACTCTCGCGGCGACTGTCGACGACGGTGATCTCCGGGCCGTTGGTGTTCATGCTGTTCGGTCTGGCGATCGGTCCGCTGGGCCTGGACCTGATGAGTCAGTCCAGGGACTCGGAGGTCACCCGAACCCTGCTGGAGAGTGCGCTGGTTCTCCTGCTGTTCGCGGACGCGGCCGCGATCCGAGCCCCGGATCTGCGCAGGGAGGACTTCCTGCCGTTGCGTCTGCTCGTGGTGGGCCTGCCGGCCACGATGGCGTTGGGTTGGCTCGTGGCCTGGCTGCTGTTGCCCGGCCTGAGCATGTGGGAACTGGCCCTGGCCGGCATCATCCTGGCACCGACGGATGCTGCGCTCGGGCAGCAGGCCGTCGCCAACAACCGGGTTCCCGCGCTGATCCGCGGCGGTCTGTCGGTCGAATCGGGTCTGAATGACGGCCTGGCGCTCCCGTTCTTCGTATTGGCGCTGGCGGCCGTTGGTGAAGGTCACGGCCATCCAGGCGTTGCGGAGACCTTCCTGCGCGCGCTGCTGCTGAGCGGTGCGATCGGACTCGCGGCCGGCTGGGCCGGGGCGAGCCTGCTGCGCTGGTCGGCCGCCCGAGGGTGGAGCAGCTCCGACTGGCGCCAGTGCCTGGTGCTCGCCGTTCCGGCTGTCGCATACGCGCTGTGTGTCGCGGCCGAGGGCAGCGGCTTCATCGGCGCCTGGGTCTGCGGGCTGGCCTTCGGCATCCGGCTGCGCCAGGCGCCGGCCGACCGGGGCGACCAGGCCAAGACCTCGAATCCCGCGCTGAACACCGAATTCACCGAGCGCCTCGGGCTGCTGCTTGCCTCGCTGAGCTTCCTGGTCTTCGGTGCGGTCATCCTGGGACCGACCCTCCAGCACCTGACGTGGCGCATGATCATCTACGCGCTGCTGAGCCTGACCGTCATTCGAATGCTGCCGGTCGCGCTCGCGCTGATCGGCGCGGGCCTGCGGCCGGCCTCTGTGGCCTACCTGGGCTGGTTCGGCCCCCGGGGGCTTGCCTCCCTGGTGTTCGGGCTGATCGCGTTCGAGGAACACCTGCCGGGAATGGCACTGCTCAGCGATGTCATCGCCGTGACCGTGGGCCTGAGCATCCTGCTGCATGGCGCCTCCGCCCCGTTCCTCGGAGACCGCTACGGCACCTGGTTCAGTCGAGCGCTCAGCAAGCAACCGGGCCTGCGGGAGAACCTGCTCGCGGAAGCCGGCGAGCGCTGCCGGTGAGAACCGTGCGGAAATCGCCCGGCGGCTGCACGGTGCAACTCGCCGAGATGGCTGTCGTCCTGCCGCTGGACAAGGTCTCCGAAGCGCATCGCAGGTTGGCGGCGGGTGGGCTGCGCGGTCGCCGGGTGCTGGTGCTCTATCATCCTCATCGCCCACTCGCGCAGACATGAACGGGGTTGTGGTGGCAGATCGTTCCGGAGAGCCGGCGCTATCTGCGCTGGGCGTGATTCCGCGGGTCGCGCCCCCGGCGGGTTGGTGGCGCCGGGGTACGACCCGCCGGGAATGACGTGATCACGTACGCGGTTGTCGCCGGGACATGCGCCGCGACGACGTGGGGCGCGCGACGAAGGGGGAAGCTCATGCGGGCGGTCGGTCTGCGTGCCAACGGTGGCACCGAGGTCCTGCAACTGCTCGAACTGCCGGAACCGGTGCCAGGTGCGGGCCAGGTGGCCGTGCGCGTTGCCTACGCGGGCGTGAACTTCGCCGAGGTCCAGCACCGTCGGGGTGAGTTCGGGCCACCGGACGGGGCGGGCGGCGTGGACGTCCCGGACTGGAGGTGGCCGGCGAGGTGGCGGGACTCGGAGCAGGAGTGGTTGGCCTCGCGGTGGGGGAGCCGGTCGCGGCCTATCTGCCGCACTTCGGCGGCTACGCGCAGACAGTCCTGGCCGACCCACGGTTCGTTCGCTCGCTGCGGACCGAGGCCGGGGAGGTCGACCCGTCGCAGGCGGCGGCAGTGCCGTGCGTTTTCCCCACTGCCTACGGGGTGCTGCAGGACGCCGGCCGTCTACGGGCCGGAGAGAGCGTGCTGATTCACTCCGCCGCGGGAGGCGTGGGTTCGGCGGCCCTGCAACTGGCCCGGCAGGCGGGCGCGGGGCGGATGTTGGGTACGGTCGGCTCCGCCGACAAGATCCCTTACGCGCTCAAGCTCGGTTACGACGCGGTGTTCGTGCGCGACGGCTTTGCCGAGGAGGTATCGGCCGCCACCGGCGGCCGCGGCGTCGATCTGGTCCTTGACCCCGTCGGTGGTCAGGTTCGCGAGCAGAGCCTGAAGGTGCTGGCCCCCTTCGGCCGGGTGGTCGCCTACGGCGACCTCGCCCGCAGCGAGCAGTGGACTGCCTCGGTCTTCGACCTGTGGAAGCACAATCAGACGATCGCGGGCTTCAACATCGGGGATCTGGCCCGCCGCGCTCCGGAGCGTATTGGCGCCTACCTGGCCGAGGCGCTGCGTCTGGTTGCGGCGGGTGGGGTCGATGCCGGGGTCACCAGGATCCTGCCCTTGGCCGAGGCAGCAACGGCGCACGAGCTCCTGGAAACGGGCAACGGCCACGGCAAGATCGTGCTGTCACTCACCTGACCAGGAGGCCGGGAGGAGGGACGGGGAGTCCTGCGATGCCGGCGCCCGTCCCTGCGGGTTCCTGCTGTACACCAAAGCCCGTGGAACTCCGCCGTCTACCGACGGCGCTGCACCGCCGTCTACCGTCGACGCCGGCGACGAACGGCCGCGCGCCTGCTGACCACGCGCCACGCCGCGGTCGGCTGCCCGCACCGGCCTGTGGTCCCTCAACCAGCGCCGGCCCCGGCTTCAACGCACCCACGATGACCTGGGATGTCGCCTGCGGCCGGTCATGGTTGGGGGTTGGTGTCCTCGCCGAGCAGCAGCGCGCGGTCGCGCCAGGCGCGTTCCCATTGGCGGGTCAGTGCCGGATAGACGACCAAGTAGCGGAAGGGTGCGATGAGGGCCATGTAGATGCGCCCGTATCGGCCGTTGGGCTTGACCAGGACCGCCATCCGCAGCTCGTAACCACCGTCGGCGGTCGGGTGCCAGCCCAGGTGCATGAGGGTGTGGACGGTCTTGTTGGCCAGTTCCTTGACGGCTTCGTTGCTGAGTTCGTAGACGGGGGTCAGCGGGCTGCCGCCGCGGTCGGACCTGTTCACGGTGGCCTGCAGGTCGGGCGGCAGTCGGTCGTACAGCGACTCGACCCGCGCTCCGACTCCTGTCGAGGCGGTGTCCCACCCGAGCAGGGCGCCGAGCTTCCAGCGCACCGCGAACAGGAAGCGGGCCGCCGGCGGCTGCTTGGCCAGACTGCCGCCCGCCCGCAGTGCGGCGAGCAGCACGGGAAAGTCGTCGGGTCCAGCGCCGGGGGTGCGGAAGGACCACACGTCCTGGACCGTGAAGTCGGGGGTGAGCTCGTGGATCCGCCACGGCCGGTCGGTGTGCTCGGTGAGAGGGATCTTCATAACTACTGCCGCCCTTCCTGTCCCTGCGCCTTGTCGGGATGAACCCGCCAGCGCGTTATACGCTTGCGTATAACGTGAGGCTAGGTCAGATATACGGGTGCGTATATTCGATGGACGAGTGAGGTGGGACACATCGTGGGAGCTGCTCGCACACCGCGCGAGAGGTGGGTGGAGGAAGGCCTGCGCACGCTGGCCGACGGCGGCCCCGACGCCGTCAAGGTCGAGGCGCTGGCCAAGCAGCTCGGCGTCACCAAGGGAGGCTTCTACGGCCACTTCGCCGACCGCGACGAGCTGCTCGTTGCGATGCTCGACGTCTGGGAGCGAGAAAGCACCGACGAGGTGATCGACCGTGTCGAGCGGGAGGGCGGCGATCCGAAGACCAAAGCCCGGCGCGCGGGCCAGCTCACCTTCTCCGACGACCGGCTGCTCCCCATCGACCTCGCGGTCCGTGATTGGGCCCGGCGTGACGGGGCGGTCGCCGAACGCCTGCAGCGGGTGGACAACCGGCGCATGGACCTGCTGCGCGAGATGATCGGCACCTTCTGCTCCGATCCCGACGAGGTCGAGGCCCGCAGCCTGCTCGCTTTCTGCGCCGCGATCGGACACCACTTCCTGGCCGCCGACCACCCGGGCCGCACCCGGGCCGAAGTCCTCGCCCGCGCAGGCGACCTGATCCTCAACCGCACCGGCGGCAGGTAGAGCCGTTCGACCTCGCCCTGCGGTACGAGCCCCTGGGCCGTCGGCACGGTGTGCGGCGTTGAGGTCGGGGTGCCGCTGCCACGATCTCGTCTGGGGTCATTGCCCTCGGCGAGGCGTCTGGGAACGGAAGCTGTGGCCGAGCTCAGGACCAAGTCCCTGATAGTGGCGGAAGTTGTAGATCAGCGGGCTCCACGCGGTCGGGTCGATGTGCTGCGTGTGGGGGACGACAATGCGCGGATCGGCGTGAACCTTCAGCACATGAGCTTCGACGATGAGGAAGTTCGCGGAGGCGTCGGGTCGGGCCCGGGCAGCACGGGCTTCGAGTTGTATGACTCCTCCCCCTCCTGGAGGAGGGGGCTTCTCTCTATAGCTGGTGGGCGTAGAGACGGACCAGCCCGGCCCGTAGAACGTTGGTGGCTGCCACGGTGTCAGCGTGTGCCAGGTGGCCGCAGGCGACGCAGTGGAACTTTGCCTG
>NZ_JAPVLU010000092.1 GCF_027158205.1 Streptomyces sp. H39-S7
GTGATCGACCGACGTGGCCTCGGCGACCTCCAACCGATCTCGCCAGCCGGCGGCAGCAACGAGCGCGGGACTGCCGCTGGGCGCCAGAAGCACGGCCCGGCCTGCGCGGGTGAACTGGCTAAGCCGCGCGGTGCGGGACCCCTCGGCCGGGGTGGCAGCGGCCAGTTCGAGGTCGGGGCAGTGCGAGCCGACCAGGGGGTGGGCGTCCGGAGTCGCGTAGGGCAGGGAGTATCGGGCCGCCAGCCCGGACAGCATCCGGCCGAAGTGGCGGTTGACGTCCTGGATGTCCATCAGGTCGGAGACGATGTCGCGTAGCGCGTCGGTGTGTGGACCAGGCAGCATCAGGGCCGACTGCGCGCGGGTGTTGTGCAGCACGGCGGCGGCCACCGGATGCCGTTCGGTGGTGTAGCTGTCGAGCAGGCCTGCCGGCGCTTGGGCCCCGCACCTGCGCGGCAAGTTTCCAGCCGAGGTTGACCGCGTCCATCAGGCCGAGGTTCAGGCCTTGGCCTCCGTTGGGTGAGTGGACATGCGCGGCGTCGCCGGCGAGCAGGACCCGGCCCTGACGGTAAGTGGCGGCCTGGCGGGCGTTGTCGGTGAACCGCAGCGCGTCCCTCAACCGCGTGATGGTCACGTCGGTGCCCGCCACGCGCCGCACACTGGCCTGCAACTCCTCGCAGGTGACGGGTCCCTGGCGGTCCTCGGGTCCGTCGCCGAAGTCGAAGGTGCCGATGACACCCGGTGCGTGGATCAGCATGCCGGTCGCGGTCCGGCCCGAGGGCGGAAGCCGCTGCGGATCGCTGAGCTCGACCCGGGCCTGGCGGGCGGTCATGAGGGGAGGCGTACCGGGGAATGCGAACCGGCCCAGAGTGCGCACGGTGCTGCGCCCACCGTCGCAGCCCACCAGGTAGGCCGCCTTGATCTTCCGCTCGCCGACGGGAGTGCGGACGGTCGCGGTGACGCCCTGATCGTCCTGGGCGATTGCGACGACGTCGTGTTCACGACGGACAGGAACTTGGAGCGCGCCGGCGTACTCGCCGAGCACGGCTTCCAGGTCCGGCTGCCAGATCAGGACGCCGCGGCGGTCGGGCTCCTCCTGCAGGAAAGGGTCGATCTTGTGGATCCAGGCGAAGTGGTCCTTCGTGCTGCCGTGCTCCTTCGCCTTGTCGGCACCCGCCTGCGGCTGGTGCGCGGCCAGCCGCTCGCCCAGGCCCCGCCGCTGCAGCGCCTCGAAGGCCAGGGGTCCCACCCCCCGAGCCTTGCGCTGGCTGGAGGGCTGGGCCAGTCGCTCCACGACCAGCGGCGTGGCGCCGGCCAGACGCAGCTCGGCGGCGAGCAGCAGGCCGACAGGTCCGGCTCCGACCACGATCACGTCGACGTCCACAGAACCATCTCCTTAACTTGTTAAGGCTGCATCCATCGCCCACCGTGTCCTTAACTTGTTAAGGTGTCAAGGGGAGAGGAGGTCGGAGCGCATGGCGATCGACAAGGAAGAGGCGGCGAGGACGGCGCTGCGGCTGCTGGACGACCAGGGACTGGACAAGCTGACCGTGCGCCGCGTGGCGTCCGAACTCGGCGTCAAGGCGCCCGCGTTGTATTGGCACTTCGAGGGCAAGCGGGCGCTGCTGGACCTGATGACCGACGTCATGCTCACCCGGGCCGCCACGGGTCTGGGCCGGCCGACGTCGTCACAGCCGTGGTGGCAGTGGCTCGAGCAGGCCCTCGATTCGCTGCGGCACGGCCTGCTCGCCCACCGGGACGGCGCTCGCGTCGCACTTGGCGCCGACGTCACCCGTGCCCTCGCGCTGGGCGCGTTCATCGAGCGCACCACCGAGGTCCTGCACGAGGTGGGCTTCGGTCTGGGCGACGCCTCGCGCGCGGCAGGCGCACTGGTGCACTTCGTCATCGGCCGCACCGTCGAGGAGCAGTCCCGGCCCGCTCCGGCCGCCGAACGCGCGGCAGCCTCCAGCGAGCAGTTCCCGTTCCCTACCCTGGCGCGGGCCCTGAGTGAACGTCACGCCTCCGGCAGCACCCCGGAGGACGACTTCCGCTACAGCCTCACCATCATGCTGACCGGGCTGCGCACCATCCACCAGCAGTCGGGGGCCGGCGGCCGTGCGGAGTCACCGTCGACCGCAGTCGATGCGCCGCCAGGGCAGGAGAACGCCACAGCCGGCCGCGTGATCCGCACCGTGCAGCTGCTGCGCTACCGCTCGGACGAACCGCCCGCCCGGGCAACTCCCGCGCCGGGAGGAGCTGCCCGGCGGCAGGCCGCCGTTGCCGGAAAACAGGTTGGTGCGGGGCGGTCGGGCTCGTACGGTCTTGGGTGTGATGAACACGGGTGAGCCGCGTTGGCGTTTTCTGGAGGCTACGGCTGAGGTCGAGTCGCTGGTGTGGGACGGTGACGAGCTGCTCGATGTGGTGGGCGGCGGGCGCCGGTGGGGGGCCGACGGCGTGGAGCGTCCCTCCTCATTCATCCATGACTTCCCGTTCGACCGGGGTCTCGTCTCCCCGTCCGGCCGCTTCACCGTCGTCTACGCCGAGCGCGGCACCGAGGCGCTGGTGCTCGAAGGCGATCAGCTGATCCGCGAGCTGGAGCGCGATGACGAGATCCCCGAGGACTTCGACTATCCCGTGGCGGTCGGAATGTTGCGGGACGGCCGCGAGGTCCTGGTGCACGGCCCGGAGCAGTACGGCGTCCTGGAGATCGAGGACCTGGAGACGGGCGAACGGCTCACCCGCGGTGAGCGCCACCCCCGGGACGTCTTCCACTCCCGGTTGGCGGTGAGTCCGGATGGGAGGCACCTGCTGTCGGCCGGCTGGTTGTGGCATCCGTACGGGATCGTCGAAGTGTTCGACCTGGACGCCGCGCTGACGGACTCAGCCGTGCTCGACGGCCGCGGCGTGCTTCCCACCGACGGGGGCATCGAGGACGAGGTGGTCTCCGTCTGTTGGCTCGACGGGGACCGGCTGGCCATCGCGACAGCGGTGTTCGGGGCCCACGACGGCAAGGAACGCCGGCAGTTGGGTGTGTGGTCGCTGGCGGAAGGCCGGTGGCTCGGTCGAAGCGCCGTCGACTTCACCCTCGGCACGCTGATCGCCCGGGGCGACACGGTCGTCGCCCTCCACGGGCACCCACGGCTGGTCGACCTCGCGACGGGCGCCGTGGTGGATGAGTGGCCCGACGTGGAGGTTTCCCAGAGGGAGGGCAGCTACGGGGTCACCCACATCCCGACGCCTGTCGTGGCCCTGCACCCCGACGGTTCCCGGCTGGCCGTCGCTCAGCCGGAAGGCGTCGCAATCATCGATCTTCCGGCCCGCTGAGCGCGTGCACGCCCCCGCAACGTCGACGAATGAAGTCCGCTCACCCCAGGAGTCGTTCCACTGCTCTGCGGGTGCGATCAGGGGCCGTGGTATCGCCGAAGAGTTGCACGGTGTGGTTGAGGCTGAGGAAGATCCCGGTCAGTTCGAAGACGAGTTGGTCCGGGTCGGTGGCGGGCGGCAGCTCGCCGGACACCACCGCGTGGCGAATGTCGCCCAAGAGCCGGTGCCGCCAAACCTGGTGCAGTTTGACCACGGCATCGCGTACGCGACCGGGCGTGCGGGCGTCGAACTCCACCGCGGAGGTGGTGAAGAGGCAGCCGCCAGGGAACGTGACGCGTTCGCGGTCCAGATACGTCGTCCACGCCTCGCACACCGCGCGCAGCCGCGCGAGCCCCGGCTCCGTATCGGAAGCTGGTTCCCAGACCGCCCGGGAGAAGACCTCGGAGGCGTGGCGCAGCGCGGCCAACTGCAAGATCTCTTTGGTGCCGAAATGGCCCAGTAGGCCCGACTTGCTGATGCCCAGATCGGTGGCGAGTCGACCGATCGTCAGGCCCTGCAGTCCCTCGACCGAGGCCACCGCGACGCTGCGCTCGACGATGCGTTCGCGGGTGCGGTGCGCCTCGGCGGCCGACTTCCTGGGGCTCATGGCCCCATCCTATCGACCATTGAGGCAAATTTAGCGTCCGACCGATCGGTCGCTATATTGTCGGCGTTGCCTACGGCCCGCCCCGGGCCGGACGTCGAGCCGAGGAGCCAGTCATGCCGGACGAAGCCGGAAGCCGTATCGCCGCCCTGGGTCACTACCAGCCGGGCGACGTTCTGACCAACCACGACCTCGCCCACCTCGTCGACACCAGCGATGAGTGGATTCGGCAGCGCACCGGCATCGAGACCCGCCACATCGCCCGGGAGGAATCGGTCACCGACCTGGCCACTGCGGCGGGCGGCAAAGCGCTCGCCGCCGCAGGGCTCGACCCCGCCGACATCGGGCTGGTCATCGTCGCCACCTCCAGCGCCATCGACCGCTGCCCCAGCATCGCCGCGCAGACCGCCGGCCGCCTCGGCATCCCCGCGGCCGCCGCCTACGACCTGAACAACGCCTGCGCCGGATTCACCACGGCCCTCGCCACTGCCGACCACTCCCTGCGTGCCGGTGCCTCGCGCCACGCACTGATCATCGGCGCTGAGAAGATGTCCGACCTGACGGACTGGACCGACCGCACCACCTGCGTGCTGCTGGGTGACGGCGCGGGTGCCGCTGTCGTCAGCGCCCACGCCGGCGCTGGTATCGGACCCGTCGTCTGGGGCTCCGACCCCACCCGCAGCGACGCCGTCCGCCTCCAGGACGCCTGGCAACCGCGTTTTCAACAGAACGGCCAGACTGTCTTTCGCTGGGCCACCACCCAACTCGTCCCCATCGCCGTCGAGGCCTGCCATCGTGCCGGGCTTACCCCCGCGGACCTGGGCGGCATCGTCACGCATCAGGCAAACCTGCGGATCATCGACTCGCTCGCCCGTCAACTGGGCGCCCCGCAGGCCGTCGTGGCCCGCGACGTCACGACGTCCGGCAACACCTCGGCGGCTTCGATCCCGCTCGCCCTGTCCAAGCTCGTCGAGGACCGCCAGATCCCCCAAGGAGCCCCGGTGCTACTGCTCGGCTTTGGCGGAGGCCTGTCCTGGGCAGCCCAAGTCGTCACCTGCCCCTGACGAAGGAACTTTGCCCCGCCGGGTGCTCGGGTCGACCACCGGCACCGCCACTGCACGCCGACCGCCGGCATCCTCGCCGAACTCCCCTCCATCGCCGCTGAGAGCACCTCCGACACCTTCGCGGTCCACGCCACGGACGTGCCCCTGCCGGAGGTCGAGCGGGCATGGACCATGCCCGCTCGACTCCCGGGCAGCGCGTCGTTCTGACCCCCTGAGGCCTGTCGTCATGCCCCCGGTCCTGTGCGATCACGGGTGGGGAGGAGGCCTGGCCGTAGGATGAGAAGCCTTGTCAGGGACCTCTGGGCCCGGGCTGCTACAGCCGCAACGGGGTGAAACGGATCCATCCGGTTGGCAGGAGCCGGCCGGCGAGGCGGCCTGCACCACCCGTTGGTGGATTGCTGCTCGGGCTCGCCACGCAGGAGACGATGGGGGCGGCAGACGTTGGATGACACGGAACTCATGGCGGCGGTCCGGCGGGGGGACGCACAGGCCGTGACCACATTGCTGGAGGCGAGAGCCGCCCCGGACACCGTCAAGGACGACGGCTTGCCGGCACTGTGCCTCGCGATCGCCGCCTACGACGCCACCGTCGCACGAGCGCTGGTCGACGGCGGCGCGGACGCGGGCCAGCCGCTGCCGGACGGAACGACTCCACTGATACGGGCCATCGACGGCGGCTCTCCCGCGGTGGTGGCATCCGTGCTGGGCCGAGAACCCCGGCTGCGCCTCCCGGAGGCCGAACGGGAACACCTGCTCGCCCTGGCCCGGCACTGGTACCAACGGGGCGCGGAGGACGAACTCCGAAGCCGGACAGGCAGGTCGGGCCCCGTCCACCGGGCCCAGGTGATGGACACCGACTACCACCATGTGACCCAGCTGACGCTCGGGGGCCATACGGTCCGCGCCGGGCACGGTGCGATCCTCACCGACCTCGAATGGGCGTTCCGCATCCTGACGCCGGTGGACGCGCTGATCTCCAGGGCCGTGGCGCAGCACGACCCGGACCATGTCGATTGGCGGTCCGCCCGGTGGGTCCTCAGCGAACGCCGCAGTCAGGAGACCTGGTCAGCGGTCACGGTGTTCCGCCACGACCCGGATCCGGAGCGCCGTCGTTTCGTCCTTGACGTCCTCTTCGCATACTTGGTCTGGTCGTCGAGTCGCCGGAACTCCTACGAGGAGGAGACGGCGGAACTGCTCGTCGCCTGGATCAGCGACGGCGAGGACGACCCCGGCGTCCTCGCCGAGGTGCTGTGGGTTCTGAGCGAGACGGATTACCAGGAGTTGCGGGTTGTGGGGCTGCTGTACCGCAGTCATCCGGACCCGCGCGTCCGCGCCCGCGTTCCCGATCTCCTGCGCGGGTGGGCCACCCCGCACCCTCCCCTTGTGGCGACGGCCCGGACCGCCCTGCTGGTACTCGCCGGGGACGAGGACTGGGGAGTGCGCGTCCAAGCCGGCGCGGTACTCGTCAGCGAGAACGACGGCAGCTCCGCGTTCACGGAGGCGGTCGTCGGACTGTTGCGGGATCCGGTGGCCGAGGTGCGGAGCGGTATCGCGCAGGCCGTCGCGGACGGCGCGGCCTGCCCGGCAGCGGTCGCCGACGCCCTCTTGGACCTGCTCGACGAGGAGGACTTCCTCACACGGCTCAACGCTGCTTATGGTCTGCTGCGGCGGGACGACCCGCGCACGGGCGACGCGATCGAACGGCTCGGCGCGCTCTCCCGCCCCGGCTTCGAGGACGACCACCGGCTGTCGGCTTTGTGGAGTTGGAAGTGGAACCGCGATCACCCTTCCGCCGCCGACCCCGCAACCTGACGCCGAAGGTCGGCCGGGAAGCCGGCAACTCGCCAACCGGGCCGGCCCTGGGCGTGGCCCGATGAGGCGTTCGCGCCGCCGGTGCGGTGGGAGTGTGCGCCGCGGCGACAGCGACGCGGTCCGCGACGCACCTCAGCTTCAGCGGGGGTAGACCTGGAAGGTCACCGCGGGGACGCCCCCGAAGCGCGGGGCGGCCATGTCGAGCATGCCTTGGAGGAAGGAACGGGCATACTCCGTAGGGGACTTGTCGGACAGTGCCGTGATGTACGCCCGGTGCTCCGCCAGTGACGTCACCGCCCGCTCCGCTCCCGAAGCCGTGGCCTCCACCGCGTGCGTGGCCTGGGGGGACCCGGCCACGGCCACCCATCGCACGCCGTCCCACGGCGCGTCCGGCAGGTCAGGGAAGATCCAGCGGTTGCCCGCGTCGCCCGCCGCGTCGAGTGTGGCCCGGCCGACGATTCGGTGGTCGGGGGAATTCCAGGCCGTGCCGCCCCACGTGTCGTGGTGGTTGAGCGTGATGAGCAGCTCGGGCCGGTGTCGGCGGATCGCGGCGGCCAGGTCGCGGCGCAGCTCCAGGCCGTCCTGGATGACGCCGTCGGCGTGGTCGAGGAATTCCACCGCCGTCACGCCCACCACGGCCGCGCTGGACCGCTGTTCGGCCTCGCGCACCCGGGCCGACTCCTTCGGTTCGAGGCCGTCGATCCCGGCCTCGCCACGGGTGACCAGCAGATAGGTGACCTCCCGTCCGGCTTCGGTCCACTGGGCGATCGCCGCTGCGGCCCCATACTCCAGGTCGTCGGGATGGGCGACGATGGCGAGAGCACGCTGCCAGTCGTCGGGCATAGGTGTCAGCTGATCCGTCATGCCCGCCACGTTAACGTCTGCCCGGTCGATCTGAGTCGCACAAGCCGAGGCGCCGCGAAAACGCCGCGCGGTGATGCGACGCAGGTCCTGACCCTGCCCTTGGGCACACCGGTCCGCACCCCCACCGGTGTGTTACCAGGTGATCAACGGCAACTGGGAGCGAAGCGCTTCGAAAGCGGCAGGGTCAGCGTCGGCGGGTCAACGGTCATGTCGAGACCTCCTCGGGTTCGGCGCGGGTGCCGGAAGTCAGGCCCCCAACATGGCTGTCGGAGCGATTTGACCTGTGTAGAAGGGTGATTGGTGAACCCTTCTCGGGGATCGACCTCGCCGGATGTCGCTTCGTACGGCCCCTTGTCGGATCGGTAACGCATCGTTAGTCTCACCCCTTAGTCGAAGCGCTTCAACGATGGGAGGATGCGGAGACCAGCGGCGCCAACTACGCGCCTTCGAGCACTTCGAGGCCTTTGGGCATGCAGGCCGGCCGGACCGGCCGGTCGTTGTGCCTTGGCGGAGCTGTCCCGGCCCGACCGGTAGCTCGATGCAGCAATTCCCCCGGGCGGAGTCGCGGTACTCCGCCGGATCTGACCGCGAACAACCCAGTCGCCTCTCGGAGGACTTGCTGCATGCCAACCTCTGCACCACAAGCCGCACCCACCGTCCGCGCCAATCCCGTCCTGGCGGGATTCCATCCCGATCCCAGCGTGTGCAGGGTGGGTGACGACTACTACCTGGCCTGCTCCAGCTTCGAGTACTACCCGGGCGTCCCCCTCTTCCACAGCCGCGACCTGGTGCACTGGACCCAGATCGGCAACGCCCTGGACCGCCCCGAGCAATTGAACATCCCCCTCGACTCGCGCTCCTCGGGCGGCGTCTACGCCCCCACCCTCCGCCACCACGAGGGCCTCTTCTGGCTGATCGTCACCAATGTCAGCGGGGACGGCAATCTGATCGTCACCGCCGCCGACCCGGCAGGGCCCTGGTCGGCGCCGGTCTTCGCGCCCGATGTCCCGGGCATCGACCCCGACCTGGCCTGGGACGAGGACGGCACCTGCTGGTGCACTGTCGCCGGGGTCTCCCAACGGCGCCTCGACCCGGCCACGGGCAAGGCCCTCAGCCCGACGCGACAGATCTGGTCCGGCACACCCGGCGCCAAGGCCCCCGAGGCGCCGCACCTCTACCGGATCGGTGCGTACTGGTACCTGCTCATCGCCGAGGGCGGCACCGAACGCGGCCACGGCATCTCCGTCGCCCGTGCCCGCACGCCCGAAGGACCGTTCGAGCCGTGCCCGGTCAACCCGATCCTGACCCATCGCAGCACGGACCACCCCATCCAGAACACCGGCCACGCAGACCTGGTGCAAGGTCCCGACGGCTCGTGGTGGATGCTGCTGCTGGGCGTCCGGCCCGCAGGCGGCACCCCCGGCTGGCACGTTCTGGGCCGGGAGACCTTCCTCGTGCCGGTGGCTTGGCAGGCCGAGTGGCCCGTCGTCGGCGAACTGTCCCTGACGCTAACTGCGCTGCCGTGGCCCTTGGAGCCCGTGCCGGCCGTCCCGGCCCGCGACGACTTCGACCTGGCCGACCTCAGTGAGCTCCGGCCGCACTGGATCTCCCTGCGGGACCGCTCCCCCCGGCACTTCTCGACCACGGAACGGCCCGGCTGGCTCACCCTGCACGCCCGCGGCGACGGTCTGGACGCTACGGACGCGGTTTTCCTTGGGCGCCGGCAGACCGACCCGTCGTGCGGGATGCGGGTCCTGTTCGACCCGGCGGCAGGCCGCGGTGGCCTGGCGGTCCGGCTCGACGAGGAGCACCACTACACGGTCGAGGCCGACGCGCGGGAAGTGCGGGCCGTCGCCAGGATCGGGCCGCTGCGGACTGTGCTCGCCGCGCAGCCGCGGCCCCCGGGACCTCTGGTACTGCGCACCGAGATCACCGAGACGCGGGCCCTGCGCGATGCCCGCACCGGCCCCGATACCGTCACCCTCGGGTTCGAGCACCCGGCGGAGGGCTTCGTCGTTCTCGCCTGCCTTGATGGCCGCTACCTGTCCACCGAGGTCGCCGGCGGTTTCACCGGACGCGTCCTCGGCGTGTACGCGGCGGCGGGAACCGTCCATATCGACTGGTGCGAATACCAACCCGCAAGCGGCTGACCAAGCGTCATGCGGCTTGCGCCTGCCACCGAGGTCATGTGAGGCGACGGGGTCTCCTCGCGGGACCGCCCGCGATGGGCGAGAGTGCGTCGGGCCCCTGTCACAGCCGTGCCCTGCCTGTGGAACGGGGCAGGGCACGGCTTCCCGCCCGATGGCGAGGCCTGGTGGTGGCGCGTGACAGCACGGTGACGACGGCGCCGCGGGCGAGGGACTTCTTCACGTCAAGCGACTTCAGCACTACTCCGAGTGAGACATTCCCGACATTAAGTGCACGGCTGGGATCTGCCGCGGCCGGTCGGGCCTGGCGGGGCGGGGGCGCCGGGGATGTGCGGGCGGGCGCGCCGAAGTCGCTCGTGAGTCCGCTCGGGCTCATGGGCGACTGCTTCGCTCACGGCAGTGGCGCGGTCCGACGCGTCCGCAGAGCGGATATTCGGGGCCCAGTGGTGCGGGCCAACCTTGAAGTCTGGCAGCCGTCGCTAACGTCTCACTCACGTTTCGCTTACGTGATGCCCGTGGCTGTGCGCTGGTGGAATCAGGTGTCGATCAGGCTTGCCCGGACCCGGGCATGCGGTACAGCATGACCTTGCGTGACATCGCCGCTCGTCGGTTCTCGAGGAGGAGAGCCCTGTCGGCAGGGCCTCTTGGCGCCCGGCGGTGTCAGGCCAGTGAGGCGGCGCGGGCGGGGTCGATGGCGTGCTGGAGCGGCTGGTTCTGGGTGAGGCGGCGGAGTTCGTCGAGCACCAGTTGTCCGAGGCGGTGGCGTTCGGCGCCCATGGCGCCGCCCAGGTGCGGTGTCAGGACGACGTTGGGAAGGGTGAACAGTGGTGAGTCATGGGCCGGGGGCTCGGGGTGTGTTACGTCGAGTACGGCGGTGAGGTCGGGTCTGGCGTGCAGGACCCGCGCGGCGGCGGTCTCGTCGATCAGCGCGCCCCGCGCGGTGTTGATCAGTGTCGTGCCCGGCCCCATGGAGTTCAGCAGCTGTGCCCCGATCGAGCCGCGGGTCTCGGGCAGGAGCGGGGCATGGAGGCTGACGACGTGACAGGTGGCGAAGAGTTCCTCGATGGAGATCAGCCGAACTCCCGCGCGCTGGGCGGTGTCCGTGGAGGCGACGGGATCCGTGGCGAGGACCTCGACGTCGAAGCGGGCGAGGTGGGCGGCGACGAGTTGGCCGATGTGCCCGAGTCCCAACAGGCCCACCCGTGAACGGTAGGCGCCCGGGACGTCGGGATCGGTGGGGAAACGGTGGCTGTGTGCCACCTCCCGCTCGATGCGGTGGGCCTGTTTCAGTCCGAGGAGGACATGGGCGAGGGTGAACTCCGCGACCGGAACGGCATTGGCCGCGGCGGCGGAGACGATCGGGATGTCGCGCTCCCAGAACGCGGGTGTAGTCAGGTGCCGGACGGATCCCGCCGCGACGAGAACGGCCCGCAGTCGAGGGGCACGCGACAGGAGGGCGCCATCGAGGACGGGTGCACCCCAGCCGGTGAGCAGCAGGTCGACGGTCCGCAGCACGTCGGGGTCCGCGTCGAGCTCCTGCCGGGTGAGGGGCGGTCCCTGCCACTGCACGAGCCGGCCGATCTCGGCCAGGACTTCGGGCGGGTAGACGTCGTCCCGGCGTTCTTCCTCCATGACCAACAGGGCGGTCGGTGCGGTGGCCGGTTCGTTCATGTCGGGTTGGTCTCCTCGGGCTGTCCGGTGCTGGATCCGCGGCCGGACGGTCGGCGGTCCCTGCTCGGATGTGGTGGTAAGCGTCTTACTTGATGTCGCGTATTGGTGCGGCATGTTCGTTGTCTGACCCGTAGCTCGCAGGAACCATACATCGGATCACTGGAATGTCATCGGCGCTACCTCGGATGTCAGATCTTCACTGCGCGGGCGGCTGTTGCGGAGGGTGCAACGCGCCTTCGAAGTGCCCGGCCGCTCGCACGAACGCGCAAATTGCACCTGTAAGACGCGATATTTGGGTACTGGATCATTCTTCCTGCCTGACGCATCGAGTGGGGGAGGTGTAGGAGTCCGCCGGATGAGCGCTCTCGTTGGTCGGTTGAAACCTTCTGTATTCATCGGACTATTGACCCTTGATTCGGACCCGGTTACGGTCCCAGAAAGCGCTTTCCAGGCCACTGTGATGCGGCGGAAATACAGGAGTTGTCATGCAGAGATCGCGATGGATCGGTGCGGGGGCTCTCGCCTCGGTACTGATCCTCACCAGCTGTACATCCGGGCCTGCGGGAGTGGATGCCAAGCAGGACTCCAAGGCGCCTCTCGAGCTCTGGACCAGGACGACGCCTGGCGGGCCGGGGGAGAAGGGCGCACTACAGCTTGCCGCCGCCTTCGAGAAGGCGACGGGTTACCAGGTCAAGGTCACGGCCATCTTCGACGACTTCGAGACCAAACTGCAGCAGCGGGCCGCCCAGAAGAAGCTCCCCGACATCGTCATGAACGACGTGACGCAGCTCGGGACCATGCACAGCCAGGGTCTGCTCCGCGAGATCGACCTGGGCAAGATCAAGGACAGCAAGCAGATCATCGGCCAGGGGCTGGAGTCCGGGAAGAGCCTGGACGGCAAGCAGTACGGGCTGCCGTTTTCCGCGCAGGCGTCCGCGCTGCTGATCCGCAAGGACTGGCGCGAGAAGCTGAAGCTCGACATCCCGCGGAACTGGGACGACTTCGCCGCGATGGCCACGGCCTTCACCACCCAGGACCCCGACGGCGACGGCAAGAACAACACCGCCGGGCTCGCCGCCCCGCTGTCCACCAAGCGCGGGTACGCCTCCTGGTACTTCTCCAACTTCCTCTGGGCCGCGGGCGGCGACTTCATCACCGAGGCAGGGAAGGGCAAGTACAAGCCGGCGATGACCACCAAGGCCTCGGTGCAGGCCATGCAGTGGTTCCGCGACCTGGGGTGCAAGTCCAAGGCCATCCAGCCCGGCGCCGTGACCATGGACACCCCGCCGACGAACGAGACGTTCGAGTCGGGCCGAGCCGGCATGTTCGTCGTCGGCCCGTACCTGCTGCCCCGCTTCGACAAGTCCCTCGGCAAGGACAAGTACGAGGTCGTGCCGATGCCCAAGGGGCCGAAGGACGCCACCGTCCTCGCCGAGGGCGGCTCCGTCTACCTGATGGCCGGCTCCGACAACCAGGCCGGCCAGGACGCCTTCGCCAGCTTCGCGGTGTCCGTCGACGGTCAGAAGAAGGGGATGGAGGGCGCCACCGGCTACACCGTGCAACTTCCCGTCAACACCGCCGTGGACATCTCCCAGATCCGCCCCGACCCTCGCTGGAAGACCTACGCCCAGGCGTACCGGGACTCCGGCCGGTACGCGCCCTCCATCCCGAACTGGACGCCGGTGCGGCAGGTGACAGCCGACGCGGTGAACGCACTGATGGCGGACTGCGGCCTGGACATCAACGCCAAGTTGGGTGCGCTCGACAAGCAGCTCGCCGACATCCTCAAGGAGCAGGGGATCGCCGCGTCATGAGCCTCGACCAGGCGGAATCGGCCGCCCGTCCGGCGGCCGGCTCCGCCCCCCGCGAAGCCGGCCGCCGGACGGGCGGGACCGCCGGTCGCCGGGGGCGCGGCCGCAGATCGGGCCGGTGGTGGACGCCCTGGCTGTTCCTCGCCCCGGCGCTGCTCCTGTTCCTGTACTTCAAGTTCATACCCATGGCCAGCGCACTGACCATGTCCTTCCAGGACGTTCAGCCCTACCTGGGCAACAGGTGGGTCGGCACCGAGAACTACGCCACGGTGCTGCAGTCCAGCGGATTCCGCGAGGCCGCGTGGCACACGGTCGTCCTCGCCGTCGGAGAGACCGTCGGCTCGATGTCGCTCGGCTTCGCCCTGGCACTGCTGATGGAGGGGCAGAGCCGTCGACTGGGATTCGTGCGCTCCGCGGCGTTCCTTCCGGTGGTGGTGCCGATCGCGGTCGTCGCCGAACTGTGGCGGATCATGTACCACCCGACCGGGGACGGCATGCTCAACTCCGTGCTCGGTGTGGTGGGACTGGGCCCGTCGGGGTTCATCAACGACCCCGACACCTCGATGGCATCCATCATGCTCACGGGCGTCTGGCGGGGAGCCCCCTACGACATGATGATCTTCCTCGCCGGTCTGACGAGTGTGGACCGCGGACTGTACGAGGCGGCGAAGGTAGACGGCGCCTCCCGGTGGCAGCGAGTGCGGTACGTGACGGTGCCCGGCCTGCGTTCGGTGTTCTCGATCCTGTTCATCCTCGCCGCGATTCGCGGACTGCGGGTGTTCACCGAGGTGTTCCTGCTGACCAACGGGGGCCCCAACGGCTCCACCGAGGTCGTCATGACCCTCATCTACAAGCTCGGGCTCGAGCAGAACCGACTCGGCGTCGGCGCGGCGGGAGCGGTCCTGCTGTTCGTCGCGACGCTGATCCTGACCATTGTCGTCCAACTGCTGCGGCGGAGGGAGAGCAAGTGAGTGCGCCGACCGAGACCGCGCTGGGCCTGACCGAGAGCCGGAGCGTCGGCGGACGGATCCTGAAGGCCGTCATCTACCTACTGGTCCTGACCGTGTTCGCGGGTCCGCTGCTGGCCCTGCTCGTCGGCGCCTTCGGCCATGTCAAGGACCCGACGCAGCTGAGCGTCGTGCCCAAGGGCTTCACGTTGGACAACTTCCGGATCGCCTTCGACCAGGGGGTGCTCAAGTACCTGCTGAACTCGTTCTTCGTGGTCGGCTTCGGACTGCTGCTCCAGGTGGCCGTCTCCGTCCTGGCCGGATACGCGCTGGCCAGGAAGGTCTTCCCCGGAATGACGCTGGCGCTCGTCGCCATCCTGGCGACGCTGATGCTGCCCGAGGAGATCCTGGCCCTCCCGCTGTCCGTCATCCTCTCCGACCTCCCGGTCGTCCACTTCAACCTCATCGGCACCCTCGCCGGAATGATCGTCCCACTGGGTGCCTGGGGATTCTCCATCCTGGTGATGACCGAGTTCATGAAGGACGTGCCGCGCGAACTCGAAGAGGCCGCCCGGATCGACGGCGCCGGAGACCTGCGGATCTTCGCCCAGATCATTCTGCCGATGTGCAAGCCCGCCCTCGGCGTCATCGGGGTCTTCGGCTTCACCATGATCTGGGACCAGTACCTGCTGCCCCTGCTGGTCTCCACCGACTCGTCCTCGTACACGCTGCCGCTGGCGCTGCGGACCCTGCGGATCGACCCGTCCGTCACCCCCGGAGTGGTGATGGCCGCCTCGCTGCTGGCCCTGCTGCCCTCGGTGATCGTCTTCCTGTTCTTCCAGCGGTCCTTCGTCAGCGGTCTGTCCTCCGGGGCGCTCAAGGGCTGACCCGCCGACCGACCCGCCGCCCTGCCGACGGCCCCGCTGACCGGTCGGCCCCGCCCCGCCCCCGTCCCGTACGACCAGTCCTGACGCGCGCCGAAAAGCCACCGACGCCAACGCCGACGCCGATGAGAAAGAGCGATCCCCCATGACTCCGAGCGCTGACATCCCGCGGGCGCACCTGTCCGCGACCCCGGCTCCCGAGGGAGGTCCGGAGACGGACTGGTTCACCGTCGCCCGGTTCGGCA
Source organism: Streptomyces sp. H39-S7 (assembly GCF_027158205.1). Classification (GTDB taxonomy): domain Bacteria; phylum Actinomycetota; class Actinomycetes; order Streptomycetales; family Streptomycetaceae; genus Actinacidiphila. Next base: position 15,410 of record NZ_JAPVLU010000092.1, read on the forward strand.
TGTTCGTCCACTGGGGTCTGTACTCCCTCGCCGCACGGCACGAGTGGGTCAAGAACCGTGAGCGGCTGACCGACGAGCAGTACCAGGTGTACTTCGACCACTTCGACCCCGACCGCTACGACCCCGCCCAGTGGGCCAGGGCGGCCAAGGCGGCGGGCATGCGGTACGTCGTCCTCACCACCAAGCACCACGACGGCTTCTGCCTGTGGGACAGCGCTCTCACCGAGTACAAGGTCACCAACACCCCGCACGGCCGTGACCTGGTGGGGCCGTTCGTCGAGGCCTGCCGCGCCGAAGGGCTCAAGGTCGGCCTCTACTACTCACTGATCGACTGGCACCATCCGTCCTTCCCCGTGGACGGCACCCATCCGCAGCGCGACGACGAGGCGTTCAAGGCATCCAACACCGAGCGGGACGTCCGCGACTACCAGCGCTACCTGCACGGCCAGGTCCGCGAACTGCTGACCTCGTTCGGACGCGTCGACTACCTGTTCTTCGACTTCTCGTACGCCGGGCGCACCTGGTGGGGAGGGAAGGGGCCCGACGACTGGGATTCCCCGCAGCTCCTGCGGACGATTCGCGAACTGCAGCCGCACGTCCTCGTCAACGACCGGACCGGCCTTCCCGGGGACTTCGTCACCCCTGAGCAGTACCAGCCGTCCGGTCCCATGACCGACAACGGGCAACCCGTGCTGTGGGAAGCCTGCCAGACGCTCAACGGCAGCTGGGGCTACGACCGGGACAACCTGGACCACAAGAGCCCCGACCTGCTGATCCGCATGCTCGTCGACGGGGTGTCCAAGGGCGGCAACCTGCTGCTCAACGTGGGGCCCACCGGCCGCGGCGCTCTCGACCCGCGCGACAGCGCGGTCCTCGAGGAGATCGGCCGGTGGACGCAGCTGCACGAGCGGTCGATCCGCGGCTGCGGCCCCTCCTCCTACACCGCCCCCGCCGAATGCCGGTACACCCAGCGCGGCGACCGGCTCTACGTCCACCTGTTCGCCTGGCCGCTGCGCCACCTGCACCTGCCCGGCCTGGCCGGCCGGGTGCGCTACGCACAGCTGCTCAACGACGCGTCCGAGATCATCCCGGTCCACATCGACCCGGACCGGCCCGCGGTCAACACCGAGATGGGCGGACAGCCTGCCGGAACGCTTACGCTCCAGCTCCCGGTCAGGCGCCCCGACACCCCCGTCCCCGTCATCGAACTGTTCCTGGACGCCCAGGCCACCCAAAACGCCGGGGACACAGCCCTGGCCGCCGGCTGATCGCCCGCCGGAACACCCGTCCGTCCACCACACCCTCACGGAGGCACCATGCAACGCCGCACGTTCCTCATGGGCACCGCGGTAGGGGCGGCGCTGGCCGTCGCCCCTGCCGGCGGACCGCTGACCGCCAGCGCGAACACGGCCCCGACGGCCGTCCGCACGCTGGACGAGCTGCAGGCCGCGATCGACCGGGCACGACCCGGTGACCGGATCGTCGTGGCCGACGGGACCTACACCGTCCCACCGGACCGCCCGCTCACCGTTCGGAACAAGCAGGGCACCAGGCGCGCGCCCATCACCATCGTTGCCCGCACGCGCGGCGGCGTCATTCTGGAAGGCGCGCACAGCTTCGTCCTCGAAGCGTCCAGCCACATCGCCCTCAGCGGCTTCTCCTTCCGGCAGAGCAGCACCCTGGACATCCCCCCGGACTGCTCGTACATCAGGCTCACCCGCAACGACTTCCAACTGGCCGACATCGAGGGCCTGCACTGGGTGATGGTGCGCGCGGACGACAGCACGGTCGACCACAACCACTTCCACGGCAAGAGCACGCTCGGCATCTACCTCGGCATCGAGGGCGCGGGCACGGAGGAGATGGCCCAGCGCGTCCACGTTTACCGCAACTACTTCTCCGATCACACCTTCCCCGGCTCCAACGGCGGCGAACCGATCCGGCTCGGCGTCAGCCCCCGGGCCCTGTCCAGTGCCCACGCGGTCGTGGAGTACAACCTGTTCGAGCGCGCCAACGGGGACCCCGAGGCGATCTCGGTGAAGACCTCGGACAACACCATCCGGTACAACACCATCCGCGACAGTTTCGGAGGGATCGTCCTGCGGCACGGCAACCGCAACCGGGTGGAGGCCAACCACCTTGTCGACGGCACGGAAGGCGTGCGGATCTACGGCAACGACCATGTGATCGTCAACAACTACCTCGCCGGCCTGTCCGGGCGCGCCCTGGTGATCGGCAGCGGTTCGGAGCGCGATCACCTCCCCGGCGAGACTCCCGAGGCGCGCCGCGGCAACGACGCCCCCGACCGGATTCTCATTGCGTACAACACCCTGCTGAACAACGGCGGCACGCTCTCCGGGGAGAGCCAGCGCCCGCACGAGCCGCGGGACGTCACCGTCGCCGACAACCTGCTCGTCGCGGACACGGGCCAACTGGTCGCGATGGCGAACACCGTGCGCTTCACCTGGTCGGGCAATCTCCTGTGGGGTGCCGCCGCCGACGGCAACATCCCCGCCGGTGGCGGCACCCGTGTCGACCCGAAACTGGTGGCGGACCCGCACGGCATCGCCCGCCCGGCCGCCGGCAGCCCGGCGATCGACGCGGGCACGCTGCGGTGGCCGCGCGTGACCCACGACATCGACGGACAGCCCCGCGGCAGGGCCCGGGATGTGGGCGCCGACGAGTACTCCCGCCGGGCGCCGCGGCGCGGACCCCTGACCCCGGCCGACGTCGGTCCCCACGCCGGCTGAGCGCACCCGCCCACCTCGACACAGGAGGCACCATGCAACGACGCACGTTCCTCAGAAGCACGGCCCTGGCCGCCCTGGCCGCTGTACCCGTCGCCGCCGCGCTGTCGGGCAGCGCATCGGCGGCCGACATCCCCGTCGCCTCCCTCGCAGCGCTGCAGAGCGCGATCAACGGCGCGGCACCGGGTGACCGGATCGTCGTCGCCGACGGCACCTACACGGTCCCGGCGGGCGGCGGGATCAACATCTCCGGCAAGAACGGCACGGGTGCCGCGCCCATCACCATCGTGTCCAAGACCCGTGGCGGTGTGGTGCTGCGGGGCGCGCGCGGCTTCGTGCTCAGCAATTCGAGCAACATCATCATCAGCGGCTTCGCGTTCCGGCAGAGCACCACGCTGGAGATCCCGGCGGACTGCTCGGCGATCCGGCTGACCCGCAACGACTTCCAGTTCGCGGACACCGGCGATCCGTACTGGGTCGTCGTGCGGGCGGACGACTCGAAGATCGACCGTAACCATTTCCACAACAAGACCACCGCGGGCATCTTCCTCGTCGTCGACGGGCCCGGCTCGACGGCCATGGCTCAGAACCTGCGCATCTTCCGCAACCACTTCTCCGACCACAGCTTCGCCGGGGACAACGGCGGGGAGCCCATCCGCCTCGGTGTCAGCGGCCGGGCCTTGTCCGCTGCCGGCGCCTATGTGGAGTACAACCTCTTCGAGCGCTGCAACGGTGACCCCGAGGCCATTTCCGTGAAGTCCTCGGAGAACACCGTGCGGTACAACACCATCCGCGACAGCCGCGGCGGCATCGTGCTGCGGCACGGCAACCGCAGCCGGGTGGAGGGCAACCACCTGATCGGCGGGACAGACGGGGTGCGCGTCTACGGCAACGACCATGTGATCGTCAACAACTACCTCAGCGGGCTGTCCGGCCGGGCCCTGGTGGTCGGCAGCGGCACCACCCGGGATCACACCGCAGGGGAGACGGAGGCTCAGCGGCGGGGCAACGACGCCTGCGACCGCGCGGTGATCGCGCACAACTCTCTGATCAACAACGTTGGCACGCTGTCGGGTGAGACGCGGGCGTACGAGCCGCAGGGTGTGACCATCGCGGACAACCTGCTGGTCGGCGACTCCGGCAGCCTCGTCGCGATGGGAGCCACCTCCGGTTTCACCTGGCAGAGCAACCTGCTGTGGGGGGCGGCCGCCAACGGCAACATTCCCTCCGGAGGCTTCACCCGGGCCGACCCCCGGCTCAGTCAGGGCGCCGACGGTGTTCTGCGGCTGACGGCGAGCAGCCCGGCGATCGGCGCCGCCACGGGCAGCACGGTTGTGGCCGACGACATCGACGGGGACCAGCGCGGCAGCGTACGGGACATCGGTGCCGACGAGTACGCGACCGCGGCCGCCCTCCGGCACCCTCTCACCGCCGCGGACGTGGGCCCGAACGCCGCCTGAGCGAGCAACGGTGACGGGGCACCGCCCGCCTGACCGGCCAGTCCACCCGACCGGCCGGCCCACAGAACCGGTCCGCCCGGCCCCCCTCCCGGCGGACCGCACCACACCTCCGCACCAGACAGAAGCATGAGAATCGATAGCCAGCCGCTGTCCGACCTCAGGAAGGCAGTGCCATGACCGAGGAGAGCAGACGGACCGCGGCGGATCGCCCCCCGCTCCGCCCGCCGGCCGGGCCGGACACCGGGACGGACCGCGGCGCGGACGGCGGGCGGACCAGGCTCGGCCTGTGCTCGGTGACCTTCCGCCGGCTGCCCGCCGCCGAGGTCGCGCGACGCGCGGCTGACGCGGGCCTGGAGGTGATCGAGTGGGGAGCGGACGTGCACGCGCCCGCGGGGGAGCCCGCCATGGTCCGCGCGGTCCGCGAGGTCTCCGACCACTACGGACTGACCTGCTGCTCGTACGGTTCGTACTTTCGCGCCACCTCCGCCGAGCTGGCCGCGTTCCCCGCGGTCGCCCGGGCCGCGGTTCTGCTCGGGGCACCGCGCGGAAGCTGTCCGCACGGCTGGTCGTCATCACCC
>NZ_JAPVLU010000093.1 GCF_027158205.1 Streptomyces sp. H39-S7
AGGTGGTGATTCCGTCCTGTCCGGCTCGGTCGACGAGATGCTCCAGGAGCAGGGTTCCCACGCCCTGGTGGTGGAGGTCGTCGGCGACGGTCAGGGCGATCTCCGCGGAGCAGGGGTCGGTCCCGGTCTCGTACTCGGCGAGACCGACGACCTGTCCCGCGAGCAGGGCCAGCAGCGCGCGGTGGCCGGGCGTGGGGGGAGCGCAGACGCGGTCGGCGGCCTGCCGGCCCGCCCGGCGGCTCGCTCCGAGGAACCGGAGTCGCAGATTCTCGGCCGCCAGCCGGTCGAACAGCCACACCACGGCGGCATGGTCCTCCGGCCGGGTGGGCCGTATCGCGACGGTCCTGCCGTCGGCCAGCAGGGCGTGGGTCTTCTGCACGGGGTGTGCGGTGTCCGTCATCACGGTCCCTCTCCTCGGGTTCCGTTCCACGGTCCTGCGGACGGGGGGCAGCGCGCAGGGGCTGGCCGGGCCAGCCGTGGGTGCCGATCGGCCCTGATCGGTGCGGAGGTCGCGGCGATTGTGAGTCGGGCAGGGAAGCTGCGCGACGGGCGCGGCATGACCGTCGATGAGGTGAGGGAGGAACGGGCCGTTCGGCCCCCCGGGGGGACCTGCAAGGCCCCTCTGCTTCCGTGGCCGCGCCTGTGAGGCTGGGCAGTGAGCGGGAGACGACCGCACACCACTCCACGACTCCGCGCGGTACCCCATCGACCGCGGCACGACCACTTTCCGGAGGGTCCCATGTCCGAGCCTCCTGACCCAGCTCAACACGACACCGGGTCCCGGACCCGGGGACAGGTTCCCATCATGACCACCATCAGCTTGTTGCCGGCACCGCACCCGGAGCCGACCGCCACCCCCGCGACCCGAATACTGCTGAAACCGCGCTGCGCCGATCGGGGGATGGTGGACGGTGCCTGGTGGCCCCGCTCGCGTGACCTGGCCAGTGAACTGCCGTCCTTGGTCGCGGGCCTGGACGAGTGCTGGGGCCGCATAACCCGTGTCGCCGTGAACGTCCGCATGTGGCCGGAGATCCCGGAAAAGGTGCCCGCAGGGATCCATACCGTGAGTGTCGGATGGTTCGACGCCGAGCAGGAGCCCGACGATCTGCTGCTGCTCTCCTACACCGTCGGGCGCTGGGACCTGCTGGTCGTGCCGCCCGAGTGCGACCCCGAGCGGGCTGCCCGGCTGATGTCCGCGGCGGCCGATGTGCACAACAGGCAGAGCACCGGCGAGTTGATGGCCGACATCGGGTCGGCCCGGCATCCCACCGCGCACGCGGCCCCGTGGGATGCCATCTGAGGGGCACACCCGTGGGATGCGGCCAGGGCCGGCCCCGTGGGATGCGGCCCTGGCCGCATCCGAACGATGTCTATCTGCCGTCGTCCTCGATGGAGTTCACGCGCAGCGCCGCCCGTCCGGACTCCAGGCGGGCGGCCGGACGGCGACCTGGATCCCGAGCGGTCATGTCCGGTGCTTCGCGGGTCCGCTGCGCAGAACGACCTTCAGTGCGCCGGTGTCGGCGGCTCGGGAGAAGATGTCGTACGCCTCCTCCATGCGGTGCAGCTCGAAGTCGTGCGTCACCAGGGATGACGTGGGCAGTCTTCCGGCGGCCATCATCCGCAGCAGGGCGGGGGTGGAGTAGGTGTCGACCAGTCCGGTGCGGATCGTCAGGTTCTTGCTCCACAGGGCTTCCAGATGGAGTGTCGCGGGCTTGCCGTGCACTCCGACGTTGGCCACGTGCCCGCCGGGGCGCACCATGCGGGTGCACATCTCGAAGCTCTCCGGCACTCCCACCGCCTCGATGACGACATCGGCTCCCAATCCGCCGGTCAGGTCCGAGACCAGCTGCTCGGGGTTCTCCGAGGCGTTCACCACCGTGTCGGCGCCCAGGCGCTTGGCCGCTTCCAGCCGGGCGGGCGCGAGATCGACCGCGATGATCCTGCCCGGCGAGAACAGCTGGGCTGTGGTGATGGCGGCCAGTCCGATGGGGCCGGCGCCGACCACGACGACCGTGTCGCCCGGACCCACCCGCCCGTTCAGTACGCCGACCTCGTACGCCGTGGGATAGATGTCGGCCAGCAGAACGGCGTCCTGGCTGTCCACCGCGGCGGGTAGCGGGTGCACCGACAGGTCGGCGAACGGTACCCGGACGTACTCGGCCTGCGTGCCGTCCACCGTGTGGCCGAGGATCCAGCCACCGCCGCCGAGGCACTGCCCGTAGGCGCCCTCCCGGCAGAAACGGCAGCGTCCGCAGGCGGAGATGCAGGAGACCAGGACCCGGTCGCCGGCCCGGACCGTACGAACGCCACTGCCGACCGCGACGACCTCGCCGACGGCTTCGTGGCCGAGGACCGTGCCCGGCCGGACATCGGGCACGTCGCCCTTGAGGATGTGCAGGTCCGTACCGCAGATGGTGACGGCATCGACGCGGACGATCGCGTCATCGGGGTCCTGGATACCCGGGTCGGGTACGTCCTCCCACGCGGACTGCCCCGGGCCGTGGAAAACGAATGCCTTCATGGTCGTTCCCTTCGTCGAACGCGTCCAGCGGCCTTCCACCGTTTCCGCCCGGGAATCCCGGGCCGCGGGAACGCGCCCGGCGGCGCCGGTGGCCGCTCCCTCAGGTACAGCCTGGCCCGGTGCCGGGCCGGGCGCTTGGGCCACCCGGACCCGGTACGGGGGTCCAACCGGCCCGCATCGCCGAAAGGCCCTAGCGTGGATCCTCAGTACCTTCAGCACCCGCTCTCCGATGGAGGCCGCCGTGGCATCCGGCAAGAAGTCCCGAACGAGCACCCCGCGTCAGGCGCGGCTGCCGCGACGGGTGTACGAGAGCGAGCTGCTCCGGCTGCAGACGGAACTGGTCAAGCTGCAGGAATGGGTGCGGGCCGAGAGTGTGCGGTTGGTGGTGATCTTCGAGGGGCGCGACGCGGCGGGCAAGGGCAGCACCATCAAGCGCGTCACCGAGCGCCTCAATCCGCGGGTCGCCCGGATCGCCGCGCTGCCCGCGCCGACCGAGCGTGAGCGCACGCAGTGGTACTTCCAGCGCTACGTGGAGCAGCTGCCCGCCGCCGGGGAGATCGTGCTGTTCGACCGCAGCTGGTACAACCGCGCCGGCGTCGAGCACGTCATGGGCTTCTGCACCAAGGAGGAGTACGGACGCTTCCTGCACCAGTGCCCGATCTTCGAGCGGATGCTGGTCGAGGACGGCATCCTGCTGCGCAAGTACTGGTTCTCGGTCAGTGACGCCGTACAGGAGGAGCGCTTCCGTGCCCGGCTCGACGATCCCACCCGGCGCTGGAAGCTGTCCCCGATGGACCTGGAGTCCGTCACCCGGTGGGAGGCGTACTCACGGGCCAAGGACGAGATGTTCGTGCACACCGACATCCCCGAAGTGCCCTGGAACGTCGTCGCGAGTGACGACAAGCGCAGCGCGCGGATCAACATGATCAGCGATCTGCTGTCGGCTGTCCCGTACCGCGAGGTGCGGCGGCCGTCGCTGGAACTGCCGCCGCGCCCGCCGTCCACCGGCTACGAGCGGCCGCCGCGCGACTTGCAGACCTACGTGCCCGACCATGCGGCCGCCCTCGGTCGGGGCGGCGGGAAATCCGGCTGAACCGGCCGCGACTCCTCAGCCGAACGCGGTCTCCAGCGCTTCGAAGGCGCAGCGGGCACCACGATGGACATCAGCCAGTTGGAGTCCTTGAACGCCATCAGGCCGCCGGTTCCCGGTGCGTTGCCGGGGAACTCCTCGATGCGCTTCAGCACTGCCGGGCCTCGCATCGCGCCCGGGACCGGTAGCCGTTCAGCCCTGCCACCCGTAGGACCAACGGCCCCTCTTCCGGCCCCAGCAGGCCCTCCACCTCGGTTCGGGGCCCCAGCAGGATGAGGGCAGACGGCGATCCGGCCGTGCTCCGAAGTGGCGAGACGCACCGGTACGCCTGACGACCACGGCCCCCGGTGACGCTCTCACCCGCCAATCGAACCGAGGCACGCCATGCCCGTCCTGATCATTGCTGTCGTGATCCTGTTCCTCCTGCTGATCTGCGCGATGGCCGTGAAGATCGTCAAGCAGTACGAGCAGGGGGTGTTGTTCCGGCTCGGCCGGGTGCTCGGGGAGCGCGAGCCCGGCCTGCGGCTGATCATCCCGTTCGTCGACGTCCTGCACCGGGTGTCGCTGCGGATCGTCACCATGCCGATCCAGTCGCAGGGCATCATCACCCGCGACAACGTCAGCGTCGACGTGTCCGCGGTCGCCTACTTCCGGGTCGTCGACCCGGTGAAATCCGTGGTCGCCATCGAGAACGTGTACGCGGCGATCGACCAGATCGCGCAGACCACGCTGCGCAAGGTCGTGGGCCAGCACACCCTGGACGAGACGCTGTCGGAGACCGACACGATCAACCTGGACATCCGCGAGATCCTCGACGTCACCACGGTCGAGTGGGGCGTCCAGGTGACGCTGGTGGAACTGAAGGACATACAGCTGCCGGACAGCATGAAGCGGGCGATGGCCCGTCAGGCCGAGGCCGAGCGGGAGAAGCGCGCGAAGATCATCAATGCCGAGGGTGAGTCGCTGGCCGCCGCGGCCCTCGGTGACGCCTCGGACGTCATGATGGCCCACCCGCTGGCCCTGCAACTGCGCAACCTGCAGAGCCTGGTGGAGATCGGCGTGGACAAGAACACCACCGTCGTCTTCCCGGCCCCGCTGATGAGCACCATCGGCGAACTCGGGTCCTTCCTGGCCCGTGAGACCGCGGCGGCGATCCCGGTCGCCCCGCCGACGGCCCAGAACGGGGAAGCCCCGCCGGTCACCCATCCCGCCGTCGTCGACATCGCGACGACCGAGGCTCTCACCCTCTCCGCCAACGGCAGTCCTCGCGCGAACGGCAAGTAGCAACCGCACCTGAGGCGGGTCAACGCGACCGGCCGGGCCCCGGCTCCGGTTCGCAGGACGCTGTCCCGTCCGGTGACGCCGACGCCGCACCCCTACCGATCGACGGCGGATCCGTCGCCCTCGACAGTGATCAGAAGTGAGGACGGACCCGTGACCGACAAGGTCAACACCACGCCGACCGACGACGAGACGCCGTCCGGTCCACCCGGCCAGGCACCCGGGAAGGGGATGTTCGGGCTGCCGACCGCGACCGCGCTCGTCATCGGTTCCGTGATCGGTACCGGTGTGTTCGCCCTGCCCACCGCACTGGCTCCCTACGGGCCCATCAGCCTGGTCGCGTTCGTGCTCGTCACCATCGGGGCGCTGGCCCTGGCCTTCACCTTCGGGGCGCTGTCCAAGCGGGTACGGGGGTCCGGCGGCCCCTACGTCTACGCCAGGGACGCCTTCGGTGACTTCGCCGGCTTCCTCAACGCGTGGTCCTACTGGATCACCGCGTGGGCGGGCAACGCGGCCATCGTCGTGGCCTGGGTCGGGTACGTGGAGGTGTTCTGGAACACCGGCCACGCCAAGACCTGGTCGATCGTGATCGCCCTGGTGGGGCTGTGGATACCGGCCCTCATCAACCTCTCCGGGGTTCGGAACATGGCGGTCACCCAGATCGTCACCACGGTGCTGAAGTTCGTCCCCCTGCTGTTCATGGCCACCGTCGGACTGCTGTTCATCAAGGCGCACAACTTCGGGGCCTTCAACGCCAGTGGCACCTCCGCCGGCGCGGCGATCTCCGCCGCCGCGGCCATCGCCCTGTTCAGCTACCTCGGGATCGAGACCGCGTCGGTGGCCGCGGGGCGGGTACGGGACCCGCACCGCAACGTGGGCCGGGCGACGGTACTCGGTACCGTCGGCTGCGCGATCGTCTACATCCTGGGCACGGTGACCGTGTTCGGCACCGTCTCCAACGCGGCGTTGCAGAAGTCCGCCGCGCCGTTCACCGACTCGGCGGATGCCATCTTCGGCGGCCGCTGGGCCGGCCAGGCCGTTGCGATCGCCGCGATCGTCTCCGGACTGGGCGCCCTGATCGGCTGGACCCTCATCGTCGCCGAAATGCCGATGGCCGCGGCCAAGGACCGCCTGTTCCCTGCCGCGTTCGGTCGTACCCGTAAGGGGGTTCCGGCGTTCGGGATCGTGAGCTCGACGCTGCTCGCATCCGTCCTGACGGCTGTCAGCTACAGCCAGTTCGAGAAGGTCTTCACCACCCTCGTCCTGCTCTCGGTGGTCACCGCCGTGATCCCCTACATCTTCAGTGCCGGCGCCCAGCTGTACTGGCTGCTCACCCGCGGGCGCCAGACCCGGTGGCCGCACCTGCTCCGCGACTGCGGGGTGTCCGCCGTCGCCCTGGCCTTCTCGTTCTGGTCCCTCGCCGGCAGCGGCTACCAGGCCGTCTACTACGGGCTGTTCTGCCTGCTCCTCGGTCTGCCTGTCTACATCTGGCTCAAGGCCGCCCGCCACGAGTACGGCGAGACCCCCGTGATCCCGGCCGGCGAGCCGTCCCTGACACCTGCCGCCGCCGGTCCGGCCCAGCCCGTGGCTCCGGCGGACACCCCGGCGGGGCACACGACGTGACCCGGTCCACGGCACCTTCCGGAACGGGCCCCCGATCTTCACCGCCCCTCAAGGAGACCACCATGACCCGCACCTTCGGTGTGCATTCCGAGGTCGGCCCGCTGCGCGAGGCCATCGTCCACCGCCCCGGGCTGGAGCTGAACCGCCTGACGCCCGGCAACTGCGACGAACTGCTCTTCGACGACGTCCTGTGGGCCGCCAAGGCCCGCGAGGAGCACGACATCTTCGTCCAGGTACTGCGGGACCGCGGCACGACGGTCCACCACTTCGACCACCTCCTCGCGCAGACGCTGGAGCGTCCGGAGGCACGGGCCTTTGTCCTGGACAGGATCTGCACTCCGGAACTGGTGGGCCCCACCCTGGCGCCGGCACTGCGCCGACTTGCGGACGACACGGACTCCGCGACCCTCACCGAGTTGCTCATCGGCGGAGTGACCCGTGCCGACCTGTCTCCCCTGCGGGTGCGCAGCTTGCGCTGGCAGACCCTGGACCTCGACGACTTCGTTCTCCCGCCCCTGCCCAACACGCTGTTCCAGCGGGACAACTCGGCCTGGATCTACGGCGGTGTCACGATCAACCCGATGGCCAAGGCCGCCCGGCAGCGCGAGTCGCTGCACAGTCGCGCCGTGTACACGTTCCACCCGCTGTTCGCGGACGCGACCTTCCCCGTGTACTACGGCAACGACGACACCAACCATCAGCCGGCCACCCTCGAAGGCGGTGACATTCACGTCCTGGGCCGTGGGGTCGTCCTGATCGGGATGGGGGAGCGGAGCACGTCGACGGGGGTGGAGATCCTGGCCCGCGAGCTGTTCCGCAGCGGGCAGGCCACCACCGTGATCGCCGTCGAACTGCCCAAGTCGCACGCGTTCATGCATCTGGACACCGTTCTGACGATGATCGATGTCGATACCTTCGTCCGTTATCCCTACCTCGACCCGAAGACCCTGCGCACCTGGGTGATCACCCCCGCCGACGAGCAGGAGACCGTCGAGCACGACACGGCGGGCCTGCACGTCGAGCGGCGGGACGACCTGTTCGCCACCATCGCCGATGCCCTGGGCCTGGACAAGATTCGCGTGCTCACCGCCGACGAGGACGCGCGGGCGGCCGAGCGCGAGCAGTGGGACGACGCCAACAACTTCCTCACCGTCGCACCCGGGGTGGTGGTCGGCTACGAACGCAACACCGTGACCAACACGATGCTGCGGGACAACGGCATCGAGGTCATCAGCATCCCCGGCAGCGAACTGGGCCGCGGCCGGGGCGGGGCACGGTGCATGACCTGCCCCACCCGGCGTGACGGCGTCTGACCCCGCCGGCGGCCCGCGCCCCGGCGAACCCGCCACCATCCACGACCAACCCTCTGTAAGGACTGCCCCCATGCGCCTTCCGACGCCCACGACCGTCACCCACCACCGGCCCGGCTCCCTCCTGAAGGAGCTCGACCTCGACAAGGCGGGATTCCTGGCGCTGATCACCGCGGCCGGGCAGCTCAAGGCAGCCAAGGCGAACGGGTCCGAGCGCCCCCGGCTGACGGGCAGGAACATCGCGCTGGTCTTCGAGAAGAGCTCCACGCGCACCCGCTGCGCTTTCGAAGTCGCCGCCCACGACCAGGGCGCGCACGTCACCTACCTGGGGCCGGAGGGCTCCCACATCGGACGTGAGGAGTCGATCCGTGACACCGCCCGGGTCCTGGGCCGGATGTTCGACGGCATCGAGTTCCGCGGATTCGCCCAGGACACCGTTGAGGAACTGGCCGAGCACGCCGGCGTCCCGGTGTGGAACGGGCTCACCGACTCCTGGCACCCCACCCAGATGCTCGCCGACATCCTCACCATGACCGAGCACCACCCCGGCCCCGTCGAGGAGATCGCCTACTGCTTCCTGGGCGACGGACGCAACAACGTGGCCCGCTCGCTGCTGATCACCGGCGCACTGCTCGGCATGGATGTCCGCATCGCCGCCCCCCGCGACCTGTGGCCCCCGGAGGACGTGATCGCCGAGGCCGACCGGCTCGCGGTGACCAGCGGGGCGCGCGTGCTGGTGACCGAGGATGTCGAGCGGGGCGTGGCGGGCGCCGACTTCGTCTACACCGATGTGTGGGTCAGCATGGGGGAGTCGGACGAGCAGTGGAGCACCCGCATACCGCAGCTGCTGCCCTATCGGGTCACCGAGAAGGTGCTTCTGGCCTCCGGTAAACCCGACACGAAGTTCCTGCACTGCCTGCCCTCCGTCCACGATCGCAGCACGCAGCTCGGCCGGCGGCTGTTCGACCGGTTCGGTCTCGACGGCGCGGAAGTCACCGACGATGTCTTCGAGTCACGGCACTCCGTGGTCTTCGACCAGGCGGAGAACCGCTTGCACACCATCAAGGCCGTCCTCGTCGCCGCGCTGGGTGCCTGAGATGCGCATCGTGGTCGCGATCGGCGGCAACGCCCTCCTGCGGCGCGGTGAGAGGCCCGACGCCACCGTGCAGGTCGACCACATCCGCGCTGCCGCCCAGGCCCTCGCACCGCTGGCGCTGCGGCACGAGCTGATCATCTGTCACGGCAACGGCCCGCAGGTCGGGATGCTCTCCCTGGAGAGCGAGAACGACCCGGAACTGACCCACCCGTACCCGTTCGACGCGCTGGTCGCGCAGACTCAGGGCATGATCGGCTACTGGCTGGCCCGGTCGTTGCGCAACGCGGGGGTGAGCAAGCCGGTCATGAGCCTGGTCACGCAGACGCTGGTCGACCCGTCCGACCCCGCCTTCACGACCCCGGCGAAGTTCGTCGGCCCGGGATACCCGTACGAGCAGGCCCGGCAACTCGCCGACCGGCACGGTTGGACGATCGCTGCGGACGGCGACCGCTGGCGCCGAGTCGTCGCCTCACCCGCGCCCCAGCGGATCATCGAGCAGGAGTCGATCGACCGGCTGCTCGACCACGACTCCATCGTCATCTGCGGGGGAGGCGGCGGGATCCCGGTCGCCGAGGACGGTGCCGGTCAGCTGCGGGGCGTTGAGGCGGTGGTCGACAAGGACGCGACGGCCGCTCTTCTCGCGGTGGCCGTCAAGGCGGACCGGCTGCTGATCCTCACGGACGTGCCCGCGGTGATGGAGCGCTTCGGCACACCGCAGGCCACCCCGCTGCGCCGACTGACCCTGGACACGCGGGAAACACGGCACTTCCCCGCGGGGTCGATGGGACCCAAGATCGCGGCATGCCGGCACTTCGTCGGGACCACTGGCCGGCCGGCGGCCATCGGAGCGCTCGACGCCGCCGCCGCGGTTCTCGCCGGCGACGCCGGGACCGTCGTCGTCCCCGGCGGCCCGTCGGACGCGGGCACCGGGGTCACGGCAGGCACGACTGCGGAGCTCGCGCACTGACGACCCCGCCGGCCCGGCTGCTGCGCCGGGCCGGCGGGGTTCGGGCTGTCGGGACGCCGCCCGGCCAACACCTCATTCAGGTATGACGACCACCGGGCACGGTGCGTGCTGGACACAGTGCTGGCTCACCGAGCCGAGGAGGATTCCGGCGAAGGTGCCGTGCCCCCGGCTGCCCACGGCCAGCAGCCGCGCTCCGGCCGAGGCCTCCAGGAGCACCTCTGCCGGATGTCCCTCCACGACGCGGGTGAGCACCTCGACGGGCCGGTCGACCTGTCCTGACACCTCCGCGACGGCCGCGTCGAGCTCCTTGCGGACGCTCGCCGCGATCTCACTGGTATCGATCGACCCGGGCGCCCAACCGTAACTGTAGATATAGGTGTCGGGGTTCTGCCAGGTGGTGATCGCCTCGACGGTGGTGTCGGTGAGCCGTGCGTAGGTCATCGCTCATTTCAGCGCCGACTTGGAGCACTCCGATCCGTCGACTCCGACGACCACGCGTCGTGTGTGTTCCCCGGTCTGCTGTGGCATGGTCCATCTCCTGGAATCGAGGGCGGCCGGCTGTCGGGCCGGCCGCCGTGTGTGTGCCGCATATGGCTCGGCCGGAAGGACCTAGCCGACGGCGGTGGGTGGGGGAGGGGCAGTCGAGCCCCGCCGGGTCTGTTCGCGGGCCGCGATGAGCGCCGCCCCGATGACACGGGTGCCGGTGGAGACGCACAACGTGTAGACCGTGTCCTGGAGTTGCCGCTGGACGGAGGGATCCACGGCGTCGGAGCGGGCGAGTAGGCGCAGTGCGTCGTACCGTTCCAGCAGGTTCCGCAGTACGGCGGGGTGGGCCATCAGCATGACGGGGGTTCCCTCCACTCGGCGGTTCGGGTGGTTGTTCCGTGCGGACGGTGTCAGCCGGTCCAGGTCCAGTCGGCGACCTCGGGCAGGTCCACTCCGTGTTCGCGGATCCAGGAGTGGTGGCGCAGCCGGACGTCCTCCATGTCCTGGCGGACGGCGGCGGCGCGGACGGCGAGGCCGGGAACGCGGTCGATGACGTCCATGACCAGGCGGTAGCGGTCGAGGTCGTTGCGGACCACCATGTCGAAGGGTGTGGTGGTGGTGCCCTCCTCCTTGTAGCCGCGCACATGCAGGTTCGCGTGGCCGGCACGACGGTAGGCGAGCCGGTGGATGAGCCACGGGTAGCCGTGGTACGCGAAGACGACCGGCTTGTCGCGGGTGAAGAGGGCGTCGAACTCGGCGTCGTGCATGCCGTGCGGGTGCTCCTCCTTCGGCTGGAGCCGGGACAGGTCGACCACGTTGACGACCCGCACCCGCAGTTCCGGCAGATGCACGCGCAGCAGCTGCGCGGCAGCCAGGACTTCCAGCGTGGGAACGTCCCCGGCGCACGCCAGCACCACGTCGGGCTCGCCGGCGCCGTCCTCGGTGCCGGCCCACTGCCAGACGCCGGCGCCGCGGGCGCAGTGCGCGCGGGCCTGCTCCAGGGAGAGCCAGTCGAAGCAGGGCTGCTTGCCGGCCACGACGACGTTGACGTAGTCGCGGCTGCGCAGCACGTGGTCGGCCACCGACAGCAGGGTGTTGGTGTCCGGGGGCAGATAGACCCGTACGACCTCCGGGCTCTTGCTCAGGACGTGGTCGATGAAACCGGGGTCCTGGTGGGAGAAGCCGTTGTTGTCCTGCCGCCACACGTGCGAGGTGAGCAGGTAGTTCAGCGACGCGATGGGACGGCGCCAGGGCAGCCGCCGGGAGACCCGCAGCCATTTGATGTGCTGGTTGACCATCGAGTCGACGATGTGGACGAACGCCTCGTAGCAGGAGAACAGCCCGTGCCTGCCGGTCAGGAGGTAGCCCTCGAGCCAGCCCTGGCAGGTGTGTTCGGACAGGATCTCCATGACCCTGCCGTGCCGGTCGAGGTGCTCGTCGACCTCCAGGGTTTCGCCCTGCCACGCCTTGCCCGTGGCCCGGTAGACGTTCTGTAGCCGGTTGGAGGCAGTCTCGTCCGGGCCGACCAGCCGGAAGTCACGGCGCTCCGCGGTGTCCTCCATGATCGTCTCCAGCAGATCACCCAGGACGCGCGTCGGCTCATGGAGGGTCACGCCGGGCTTGTCGACGGGAACGGCGTACCGCTCCAGCGCCGGCATCGGCAGGTCCCGCAGCAGCAGACCGCCGTTCGCGTGCGCACTCGCGCCGAGCCTCCGCTCGTCGTCCGGCAGGCATTCCAGCACCTGATCGCGCGGCCGGCCACGTTCGTCGAACAGTTCGGCCGGCCGATAGGACTTCAGCCACGCCTCCAGCTGGCGCAGGTGCTCGGGGTTGTCCCGTACTCCGGACAGCGGGACCTGGTGGGCGCGCCACGTGCCCTCGACGGGAAGGCCGTCGACCTCCGCGGGACCGGTCCAGCCCTTGGGGGTGCGAAGGACGATCATCGGCCAGCGGGCGCGTTCTCCGACGCCCTCCTCGCGGGCGGTGCGCTGGATGAGGGCGATGCGGTCCAGTGCGGTGTCCATCGCGCGGGCCATGGCCTGGTGCACCAGCAGCGGGTCGTCCCCGGTGACGTGGATCGGCTCGTGGCCCAGCCCGCGCATCAGGTCGTCGAGTTCCGGCTCGGGGATCCGCGCCAGCACGGCGGGGTTGGCGATCTTGTAGCCGTTCAGATGCAGGATCGGCAGCACCGCTCCGTCGTTCACCGGGTCGAGGAACTTGTTGGAGTGCCACGAGGCGGCCAGCGGGCCCGTCTCGGCCTCACCGTCGCCGATGACACAGGCGACGAGCAGGTCGGGGTTGTCCAGCGCGGCTCCGTAGGCGTGCGAGAGCGAGTAACCCAGCTCCCCGCCCTCGTGGATCGACCCGGGCGTCTCCGGGGCCACGTGGCTGGGGACCCCGCCGGGGAACGAGAACTGCCGGAACAGCTTGCCCATGCCCGCCGCGTCCCGGCCGATGTCGGGGTAGGTCCGGCTGTAGGTCCCCTCCAGCCAGGAGTTCGCCAGCACCGCCGGCCCGCCGTGTCCCGGTCCCCACACGCACAGCGCGTCCTGGTCGCGCGCCTTGATCACCCGGTTGAGGTGGGTGTGGACGAGGTTCAGGCCGGGCGAGGTGCCCCAGTGGCCCAGCAATCGGGGCTTGATGTGCTCCGGCAGCAGGGGTTCGGTGAGCAACGGGTTGGCCATCAGATAGATCTGACCGACGGCCAGATAGTTCGCCGCCCGCCAATGCGCGTCCAGTGCCGCCAGTTCGGCAGCGTCCAGGTAAGTATCCTTATGCGTCTCTGAGTTGGTGCCAGGCATATCCGTCTCCTCCGCGAGCGCCGAACCGGACTCGTTCCTACTGTGCGACGCGGTGGGGCTTCATCTCTTGGGCCGAAGAGGGATGCTCGCAGGGCCGAACGGCCCTCGTTGCGGGTTCCGGGCGACCGGCGGGGTCAGCGGACGTGAATCCGGCGTCCGGTGATGCGGTCCGGGCCGATCCGCACCCACAGGGCGCGGTCGCCACCGGCCCAGGGGCCGCTGTGGGCCCGCTGGATGAGGTCCTGGACGGTGTCCGGGTCCGTGACGTGCTCGGAGCTGCCGACCACGAGCACGCTCCATCCCTGGCTCAGGGCCTCGTCGATATGATCCACCTCGAAGGCGACCCGGGTCCCGATCGACAGGGCGGGCGCGGACTCCGCGGATGTTCTGAAGACCAGCGACCCGTCCACCATCTGGTAGTTGACCGGGATGATGGCGGGGCCGTCGTGCCCGGTGACGGCGACACGTCCCACCCCGTGCGTGGACAGCCGTGCCCGGCACTCCTCGGGGGTCATCTCCGCCAGTTCCGGATGGCGGGCCGCCTTTTGGAGGCCGGGAGGCAGGTTCGTGCTGCCCCCGCGCAGCTCGGACACCGTGGTCTGCAGCGCGTCGGCGAGGCCGAGGAGGAGGACCGCGCTGGGGACGGCGGTCGGCTGTTGCTCCAGATACTCCAGATAGGGCGTCGCCATACCTGCCCGGTCGGCCACCTGTTCGCGGGTGAGACCGAGGTGCTCGCGGCGCGACGCCAGCCGCCGTCCCATGTCTCCGGCAGGCCGCGGGCTGACGGCGGCGGGGTCTGTTCTCGTCTGCTGGTTCATGACCGATCGCTTCCCTGAGGATGTCGGTGGGTACTCCTGGCCGGTGCCGACCGGGGTGTCAGCTGTCGTCCTCCGGACCGCCCACCGATACGGAGCTGCCGTGGCTCACGCCGAAGGGGCCGTACAGGTCGAGCAGCCGGGTGCGTGTGGAGTGCAACCGCTTCCCGATGACCGCCGCGCAGAGCAGGACGAACTCCTGCCCCAGCGCGGGATCGGCCGCACACAGGTCACGAACCGCCGCCGCCGGGAACTCCCTGGCCTGCACGGCGGTATGCGCCTGGGCGCCGAGCTGCCACCGGAACGGCGGGAACAGCCAGGACCATCCAAGGAGTTCGCCCGCGCAGAGGGTTTGCACCACGAGCGCCTGACGCCCGGGGACATGCAGGTCCAGGGCCACCTCGCCGCGGTCCAGGACCCAGAAGCGTGTGGCTGTCCGGTGTGCGTCGAAGATGCGTGCACCCGCGGGGAAGGAGACCGGTGAGGACAGCGCCACCAGCCGGTCACGGTGTGCGGTGGTGAGGGAGTCGAGGATGGAATGGGTCGTGGACATCGCCCTGTCCGTTCCGCGGCTCCACGGTCTTCGACGTGCCGCAGGCGTGGTCGCGCTTCGCCGCTGTGGTTGTCATCGGGCCCGCCTGCACCTTCATCCTCACGCTCGGGTGCGGGTGCGGGCAGGGGCCGAACGTCCTCAGCTGCCGGCAGGGTGGCCCGGGCAGGGCGACATCGCGGGCGGGCCGGCTACGGAAGGCGAAGGCACGGTCACCGCGTGTGGCGGGGCGAGGCGTGGTTCATCGAGCGGCCCACGCAGGAGCAACGCGCGTCCAGCGCGAGGGTCACCGTCGGCTGCCGGCGTCGTGCCGGCTTTCCATGGTCAGCCGGTCCTGGGCCTGGGTCGCGATCACGGCGGCCTGGACCCGGCGTTCCACTCCGAGCTTGGCGAGCAGCCGTGAGATGTGGTTCTTGACCGTCTTCTCCGCCAGGAAGAGCCGTTGGCCGATCTGCCGGTTGGTCAGCCCTTCGCCGACCAGCGCCAGAATCTCCCGCTCCCGGTCGGTCAGACTGGGCAGCGCCTGCAGTTCCGGGGCCGGCTCCTCCGCACCGCGCAGTTTGGCCATCAGCCGGGCCGCCGCGCTGGGGTCGAGTGTCGACTGTCCGGACGCGACGGTGCGGACGGCCGAGACCAGGTCCGAGCCACGGATCTGTTTCAGTACGAACCCCGAGGCGCCGGCCATGATCGCGTCGAGGAGGGCCTCCTCGTCGTCGAAGGAGGTGAGCATCAGGCAGATGAGGTCGGGCATCCTGGAGCGCAGTTCCCGGCAGACCGTCACGCCATCACCGTCCGGCAGCCGCACGTCCAGCACGGCGACCTGCGGGCGGAGCGCGGGAATGCGGACGAGGGCGTGCTCGACGGTGCCGGCTTCGCCGATCACGGTGATGTCCGGCTCATCGTCCAGGAGGTCACGCACCCCGCGCCGCACCACTTCGTGGTCGTCGAGCAGGAAGACCGTGATCCCGGCCGCGGGGGTGGGACGGTCACTGTCGGACATCAAAGCTCCTGAATCCTGCGCCGGGATTCCCTGACCAGCGGGCAGGCCCCGGACCGCGCTCACCGATCAGTCTGCGGCGCACGGCCCAGTGGCGACAGGGCCGGGTGGCCCTGATCCGGTTGTTTCGCGGGCGTATACCTCCCATTCTGCGCTCTTCGGGCGCCCGACGCGCCCGGCAGTGCCCGCGGCGTCAGGCGGCGAGTACGGTGAAGGGGACTGAGGCGGCTGTTGCCCGTCCCGTCACCATGCACCTGGAGGCATTTCGGTGAGTAACATCGACGAGGGCCTCGGACAGTCCCCGCATGTGCGACTCGACGAGCTCTTGGAGGAACTGCAGACCCGGCTGGTCGCGGCGCGCGGCACCAGGGACCAGGTTCGCACTCTGCTGGAAGCGGTGCTCTCCGTCGGGCGTGAGCTGGATCTGGAGCAGGTGCTGCGCAGTATCGTCGAGGCGGCGGCCGTGCTGGTGAAGGCCGAGTACGCGGCCCTGGGTGTGATCGGGCCGGACGGTGAGCGGCTCGCCGAGTTCCTGACGGTCGGTATGTCCCCCGCGCAGATTACCGGGATCGGCCCGTACCCGTCGGGGCACGGGATCCTGGGCGTTCTGATCCGCGATCCGCACCCGTTGCGGCTTCCGCGGATCTCCGATCACCCTTCGTCGTACGGTTTCCCGTCGAACCACCCCCCGATGGATTCGTTCCTCGGTGTACCGATCCGGGTGCGCGACCACGTCTTCGGCAATCTGTACCTGACGGAGAAGCGCGGTGGCGGGCAGTTCGACGCCGAGGACGAGTCCGTCCTGGCCACGTTGGCCGTGGCCGCCGGGGTGGCGATCGACAAGGCGCGGCTGTACGAGGAGTCCAGGCGGCGCGAGCGCTGGCTCCAGGCCAACGCGGAAATCACGCACACGCTCATGGCCGGCAGCCCGCGCAGCGCGGTCATCAGCCTCATCGCCGAGCGCGCCCGCGAGATCACCGGTGCGGAACTGGCCCTCGTCGCGCTGCCCGTCGAGAATTCCGCGACGCTCGCCGTGGATCTGGTCATCGGGAGGGATGCGCCCGCTCTGCGCGGTCTGGTCGTGCCGGTCGAGGGCAGCCTCCTGGGTGCGGCCTTCTCCTCTGGCAAGCCCGTGACCAGCGACAACATCAGCCAGGACACGTCGGTCCGTACGGACCTGCCGCGCGAGGAGCGGCTGGAGGCCGCGGTCGCGGTCCCCATCGGTACCGGTGACGGTCCCCGTGGCGTCCTGCTCCTGGTCCGCTTGGCCGGCGGAACGGCCTTCACCGACGAGGAGATCGAGCCCCTGCAGAACTTCGCCGGTCAAGCGGCGGTGGCGATGGAACTGGCCGAACGGCGTACGGTCGCCGAGCAGATCGCGCTCCTGGAGGACCGCGACCGGATCGCCCGCGATCTGCACGACCTCGCGATCCAGCGCCTGTTCGCCACGGGTATGACGCTGCAGAGCGCGGGCCGCTTCATCGAGCACCCTCAGGCCTCGGAACGCGTCCGGCGCGCCGTGGACGACCTGGACGAGACCATCAAGATCATCCGGTCGACCATTTTCGGTCTGCGGTCCCGGGAGTCCGGCGCGGAGCACACCCTTCGGGCCCGCACGGTGCGGGTCGTCTCGGACTCCGCCGCGGTTCTCGGCTTCACCCCGAGCGTGCGGATGGAGGGGTTGCTGGACACCCAGGTGCCCCAAGAGGTCGCCGACCATGTACTGGCGGTGCTGGCGGAGTCGCTGACCAATGCCGCGAAGCACGCCCACGCCACCCGGGTGCAGGTTGCCCTGGAGACCGACGGCCGTCAGGTCGTCCTCACGACGACCGACAACGGGGTCGGCCTGCCGGCGGAACGGTCCGGTAACGGCCTGCGGAACTTGCGCGAGCGCGCCCAGCAACTGGGCGGAGACATGGAGTTGAGCTGCCCCCCGGACGGGGGGACCACGCTCGTCTGGCACGCACCTGTGCTGACGGGGTAGCCGGCGCACGACGGACTCGTCCTGAACCCGCCGCGATCACGGCATGTCGGCGGGAGACAGTTTCACGCGCTCTGTCGCGACATATCCGTTCCGGTCGACCACGCGTCCCGCGACGAGTTCGGGCTCGATATGGATGAAGACACCGTCGTCCGTCTCCAGCCACGGCCGCGGGCCGCTGGACCGCAGGCGTGCCTCCTTGACCGGGTTGGTGACCACCGAAGCCCGGCCGGTGACCACCACACTCCATCCGGTGTGCCCGGCCTCGTCGAAGTGGTCCGCCTCGAACGCGACCACCGCGCCCTGCACCGCGCGAGCCATGTGCGAAGCGGCAGACGCCTGGAACAGCACCGAACCGTCCGAGTCCAGGCGGAAGTGCACCGGCAGAACGGTCGGCAGGGCATCCTCGGTGTAGATGACCCGGCCGATTGTCACCAGAGACAGCAGACGCAGGCTCTCCCGGCGATCCAACTCGCGGAATCCGTTGTGTCGGTGCATCGTTTGGTCCTTAATACCGTCCGTGCAGTCATGACGATCCATTCGCCCACTGACCATGCTTTCTCATGGCACTCGCACACAATAGGGCCGTGAGTCCCGGACCGGGGCCGGATGGCCCTGGCCACCACTCCGCGGACGTGCCCCGAACACTCGACGTGCCCGGCCGCGCTCAGTCATGCGGGACGACCGCGACCGGCGCGGCGGCGTGGTGCAGCACCGCGTGAGTGACCGAGCCGATGTGCACGCCGAGCGATGAGGCGCGGGTGCGCCGACCGACGACGACCAGGCCGGCGCTGCGGGCGGAGTCCACCAGATGGTGGGAGGCTCGGCCGATCACCGCCTGCGCGGTGACCACCACTCCGGGGAACTTCTCCTGCCACGGGCGCAGGGCGTCCGCCAGCGCGGTCTTCTTCTGCTCGGCCAGTTCCCCGCCGACATCCTGGTTCACGGCGACATCCGCAGTCCCGAAGGTGTAGTAGGCCGGCAGGTACCACCCGTGGACGACGCGCAGTGCCGCCTGCCGCACGGCGGCAGCTTCGAAGGCGAACCCGATCACCGCTTCGCTCGGCCTGTTCAGGTCGAGGCCCAGCACCACATCGCGGGGCGGCACCGGCAGGCCGGTCACGGACTTGTCCGCGCCCCGCCCCTGGCCGCCCGGTTCCCCGGCCCGGACCAGGACGACCGGCCGGGTGGCCCGTCCCACGACCCCGAGTGCGACCGAGCCGACCAGGAAACCGGCGATGGCACCCAGCCCTCGTGAGCCGATGACCAGCATCTCCGTATCGCTCGCGGCGCCGAGGAGAGCCGCTACCGGCTCGTTGGATATCTGGTCGCCGTCGACCGGCAGGTCGGGGTGGCGCAGCCGTACCTGCGCCTCGGCGTCGCGCAGCACACGATCCCCCCAGTGCCCCTGCGGAGGACCGGGACCGCCCAGCGGGGTGTGCGGGGTGACACCGTCGGGCTGCCACTCGGCGGCGTGGACGAGACGAAGGCGCAGACCGCGGCGCCGCGCTTCTCCGGCCGCCCAGTCGGCTGCGGCCACGCTCTCGGGGGAACCGTCCAGGCCGGCGGTGATGGTGGGGAACATGGTGGGGACCTCTCTCGGTGATGTGGGTCCAGCCTTCCGGCCGTCGGCCGGCGGGAGTAGGGCCGCAAGGCCCCCTCCCGTGGCCGATCGGCTCCGCCAAGCTGGACGGGCGTACCCCGCCGGATGCGGCGGGAGAGCATGTGCTCCGGTCAGTGCGGAAGATCGAGCGTGCGGGTGGTGCCCGGGGCGATGCTCAGGGAGCGACCCGCCAGCTGAACGCCGACCGGCGGTTCGTCGGACGGCGGGACGCTGATGCTCAGACTGCCGGCGCGCACGGCCAGTCCGATGCCCCAGTGGCTGCGATAGCGGAGGGAGAGACTGTACTCCGACAGTTCCGGCAGGGGCGCCGGGTCGAGCGACAACTCGTCCCCGCGGACCTCCAGGCCGGTCAGGCCGCGCTGGACGAGGTCGAGCGTGCCGGCCATGGCGCCCAGGTGAATGCCCTCGGCGGTGGTGCCGCCCTGAAGGTCGGCCACGTCTCCGGTGAGCGCCTCCTG
>NZ_JAPVLU010000094.1 GCF_027158205.1 Streptomyces sp. H39-S7
GGCCTCCTGCAGAAGGTCGCCCGCGCGACCTACATCCTCGCGCCCGCCTGGATGCACAACGATCACCAGCAGCCAGCACAACCCACACCGTTGACAGGACTGTCGGCCTCTTAACTTCGCGGCCTTGGTTCAACCGGAGCTTCGTTGCGTACGTGACGGGCCCGGCCCGACCGCCTGGCCTGCGGACTCACGTGATCATCCGGACTTTGAAACGCCCCTGGCCGGTCGGCTGTGGGATGTGACCGGCGGCGGGATCCACTGCGGCGGGATCAGCGCGTAGTCGGGGATCGGCCGCTCGCGCTGCTCGTCGTCCCCGTTCCAGACCTTCCCGGCTTTCGGTCTCGGGCGACGGCACAGCTGGATTCCGCGCAGGCAAGTAGCGCACCACATTGCGGCCGAAACGTACTCACAGGATGAATGCGACGTGATATAGGCCAGATTGAGGCTGGCTCCTCCACATTTTGGGCACCTGTGCCCTGGCAGCGTGGAATCGTTGTTCCACGCTTCCTCGTAGATGTCGAACCGGCGCGTGAAACCGACCGGACCACCGCTCCCTCGTTACCGTCGACCACCTCTCCCGACCTCACGCCCCCAGGGATCATGGAACCGCAACCCGCACAACCTGTCATCGACACCCACGTCATCCTCCGCGACGGCGACAAGCTGCTTCTCTCCCGGCGCGGCAGCCCCTACGGCTACGGTCGCTGGCACATGCCGTCGGGAAAGCTCGACCCCGGAGAGTCCCTGAAGGTGGGAGCCGCGCGGGAGTTGTCGGAGGAGACCGGCGTTGTGGTCGATCCGCATCACCTGCGTCTGGTCCACGTCGTGCACCACCGGCAGGCCGATGCCGGGACGCGCATCGGTTTCTTCTTCGTGGCGACCGAGTGGCGCGGCATTCCGGTCAACCGGGAACCGGCGAAGTGTCTTGGTCTGCAGTGGTTCAGCGTCCAGGAACTGCCCGAGGACATCATCGAGTACCCGCACGCAGGTCTTCTCGGCTATCTGAAGGGCGACGGCGGCCTGACGGAACACGGTTGGGCATCACCCACCGCATCGCCGACGCCCAGTCCGTGAGCGGCACGTCGCACGAGGGGGTGAAACGCACAGCGGCCCCCGGTGAACCGGGGGCCGCTGGGAGAAGTGGCGGTCAGCCCTGGGGGCCGGCGGGGGTGAACGGGGGGCCGTCCGTGTAGCCCGCGTGTCCGTCCTTCGGGTTGGCACCGTACTGGTTGGCACCCGGCGCGCTGTCGGTGGCCAGGAACACGATGAGGATGATGCCGCCGACGCAGGGAATCAGCGAGAGGAGGATGAACCACCCCGACCGGTTCGTGTCGTGCAGGCGGCGCGCGGTCACGGCCAGCGTCGGCAGCAGCGTCGCGAGGCTGAAGAGCAGGGCGATCCACGGGTCAGTACCGGCGATCGCGTCCAGCACCCGCAGGACGATGGCGATGATGGTGCCGATCAGGGTGTACATCCAGAATTCGCGGCGGCGAGCACGCCCGCTGAAGTTGGTGTACTGCTTGAGCACGTCAAAATATGCGTTCATTGTCCCCCCAAGGACACGAAGGAGCCTGTCCTTCCGGATCAAGCCGAGAGAGGGGAACGTATGTGCCCAGAGGGCGTGGGTCAAACCGTTACCTTGTCGGCCGTGCGGACTTGACGCCGGCGGACGATTTCGTGCTCCTGTTTACGTGGCACGCTGTGCTGAAGTGCCCGCATTTAAGCGACTATTCACCGCAGGTATCCTTCCCACGCTTTCTTCGCCCGCTACCCAGCGGCCATGGCCCATTCCCCCGGCATGCTGTCGATCGAAGCGCGCGCCGTTGTATCGGGTGAGGAGGATCGTCGTGACTGCGAGAACATCCCGCCTGAAGGATTCGGTGCGCTTTTGGGTCCTTTGTGTCTTCTGCCTGACCTTTGCGGGACACGAAGGGATCCTGGGATTCATCGAGCTCCTGGGTATTGTCGCGGTCACTCTGTGGCTCTGCTTCGACGTCGCCAGATCGCTTCGATCATGGCACCAACAGCGCAGCGCCGAGAAGTAGTTGATCGCGCTGCTCAACCATCCGGTCTCAGGAATCTCGCGCTATCGAGGATCGACTTCTGGATGGTTCCCGGGATCGCCCGACCAAGGCGAGTTGAACGCGCGCGTCCGTCTGGCATGCGTGCACCCGTCGCCGAAGGTGACGACCCGGGCGGAATCAGGGGTCAGGCACCCTCACCCGGGGAGAATCCGCGACCCCTGATCCTGCGGATGCCCACGCGGGCCGCGACGTGGCAGCTACTGTGTGTGCACCATCGGTGCCACACCTGCTCGGGGGAGCTCGCGTGTCCTCTTCACCGTCCGGCGAGTCCGCGCCACCCGGCTACGCCCTCGGGCTGGCCGACGGTTCCTACGGCTGGTACCTGAAGGCGGCGATCAAGGCGCGTCGTCTGTACCGCTTCACGGAGGTGGTGCAACTGCTGGTGTCGGCGGCCATTCCGGTGACCGCGGTGTTCCACCCGGGCAACGCCCGTACGCCGGCTGTCCTCGGCGGGATCGTCGTGGTCGTGACCGGACTGCGTGCGGCCTTTCACTGGCAGGACGACTACGTGCGCTTCAGCCAGGCGCGGGAGGCGGTGGAGGCCGAGCGGCGGCTGTACCGAACCGGTGCGGAGCCGTACGCGGACACCTCCACCCGGGACCGTGTTCTCGCCGCCAGTGTCACACGGATCGAACAGCAGGAGATGGGCACCTGGGTGCAGTTGGCATCGCCGCACCGGGACAGCCGGGAGGCAGAAGCGCCGTGAAAACCCCGGAGACAACCGGCGGTGGTTCCCCCGACGGGAGCCCATGCCGGTGAGTCGAGCGGGCAGTGACGTGCCCTGGTAACCGCAGGACAGATC
This sequence comes from Streptomyces sp. H39-S7, assembly GCF_027158205.1. Classification (GTDB taxonomy): domain Bacteria; phylum Actinomycetota; class Actinomycetes; order Streptomycetales; family Streptomycetaceae; genus Actinacidiphila. Next base: position 2,887 of record NZ_JAPVLU010000094.1, read on the forward strand.
CCGCCGTGCGAGGCCCCGTGACCCACTTCTTCTTCAGCTACGCCCGGACCGACGCGGTCGATGACTACATTTACACGTTCTTCGACGAACTGTGCCTCGAGGTCGGCGCCCGCACCGGGCGGGCTCAGGACGTCGGATTCCTCGACAAGAACCAGCCGCCGGGATCGGACTGGGCCCTCACCACCGGCGGAGCGCTCGGCACCTGCGACGTTTTCGTTCCCGTCTACTCGTCGCATTTCTTCGCCAGCAAGTACTGCGGCCAGGAGTGGCACTCCTTCCACGCGCGCCTGGACGAGCACCGCCGGGCGACCGGAGCGCGACCGTTGTGCGTGGTGCCCGTGTGGTGGGTACCGCCGCTGGGCGGCGTGCCGGACGCCACGTCGTGGGTGCAGGACACCCGCGACCAGTTCGGTGCCGACTACGCCGCGAACGGCCTCCGCTTCCTGATGCGCGTGACCAGTCGCAGGAACGCCTACGAGGAGGCCCTGTTCGGGCTGACGCAGCGGATCGTCGACGCCGCCAAGGCGCCCGCACGCCCTGTGGGCGTCCTCGACCTCGAGCGGGCCCCCAACGCCTTCGCCGCCGCCACACCCCCGCCCCCCGTCCGGGAGCGACCACGGGGCGCGGTGCGCGGACCCCGGCGCGTCACCTTCATCGTGGTGGCCGGCGGCACGGAGCGCATGCGGATGGTGCGCACGGTCCTGGAGTCGTACGGCGAGGACTGGGAGGACTGGCGGCCCTACCACCCCGAGACGCCCGACCCGCTCGCGCTGCGGGCGCAGGGAGTGGCCCTCGCGCAGAACATGCTCTCCTGGCTGCAGCCGCTGGACGAGACGCTGCTCGACACGATCGAAGCGGCCCGGGAGCGGCGGGAACTCGTCGTGCTGCTGGTCGATCCCTGGGCCACCGGGCTCGAGGACTACCAGCGGATCCTCGCCCGTCTCAACGACCGGCGGTATGCCAACACCGCCGTGGTCGTGTCCTGGGAGGCGCTCACCGCCGACCGGGGCACGGCCGAGGAGATGCTCGACGAGTGCCTGTCCAACTGGAGTGACGAGAAGCAGGTGTTCCACGACAACGTCCAGTCGATGAAGGAGTTCGAGACCGCGCTGGCCGGGGCACTGGACGAAATCCGCCGGCGGGTCGTCAAGCAGGCCACGAAGGTACGCCCGGTCCGCGAACCGGGCCCGTCCTCCCGCCCGGTCGTGGCCGGGCCAGGAGGGGTGGCGTCGTGAACGGGACCATCCTCACCTTCTACTCCTACAAAGGGGGCACCGGCCGGTCGATGGCCGTGGCCAACATCGCCTGGATCCTGGCGAACAACGGCCTGCGCGTGCTGGTCGTCGACTGGGACCTCGAAGCCCCCGGACTCCACCGGTACTTCCACCCCTTCCTGCCGGACCCGGAGCTGCGGTCCTCTCCCGGGATCATCGACCTGCTGTGGGCGTTCGCCGAGGCCGCCGTGGACCCGGACGATCCGGCCGACGACCTTCCGGACGACCCCGCCTGGTACGAGCAGTACGCCCAGGTCGCGCCCTACGCGGTCTCGGTGCAGTACGACGCCTTCCCGGGCGCCGGAACGGTCGACCTGGTACCGGCCGGCCGCCAGAACCCCTCCTACGCGAACCTGGTGAGCGCGTTCGACTGGGACGACTTCTACGACCGCCTGGGCGGAGGCGGGTTCCTGGAAGCGCTCAAGCGGGACATGCGCAGCGGCTACGACTACGTCCTGATCGACAGCCGCACCGGCCTCAGCGACACGGCGAGCATCTGCACCGTCCAGATGCCCGACGTCCTCGTCGACTGCTTCTCCCTGAGCACCCAGGCCATCGACGGTGCCGCGGCCGTGGCCACCTCCGCCCAGAGCCAGCACCGCAGTGGCCACCTGAAGGTCTTCCCGGTGCCGATGCGCGTGGAGGACGCGGAGTTGGACAAGCTCGACGCGAGCCGCGACTACGCCCGCGCCCGCTTCGGCCGGTTCCTGTCGCACGTCGACGACCCCGACCGGTACTGGGGCGAGGTCGAGATCCCGTACAAGAGCTTCTACGCGTACGAGGAGACCCTGGCGACCGTCGGCGACCGCCCGCGCCAGGAGAACACCGTCCTCGCCGCCACGGAACGGGTCGTGGCCCACCTCACCGACGGACGGGTCACCGAGCTGCGGTCGCAGCTGACGGAGACCGAACGGCGAGCACTGCTCAGCCGCTTCCAGCGACACCTGCCCGTGGCCGGGCAGCGCGCCGCCGGGACCCGCCTCCAGGGAGTGCCGCCACGGGTGTTCATCGCCTACACCTACGACTCCGCGGAGCACTTCAGCGCCGTGCGCGAGCTGTGGTACCTGCTGCGCGAACAGGGCGCCGACGCCCGCCTGGACCAGCCGCCCGGGCAGCGCCGCGCCGACTGGGTGTCGTGGCTGGCGGACGAGGTGCGCGCGGCGGACGTCGTGCTCGAGGTCGTTCCCGCGGCCCGCGTGCAGGACGCCAGGGCCGAAGACGCGGGCGGCGCGGCACCGCCGCGGGCCGCGGACCTCGTCCGCGACGAGCTCGGGCTCGCCCCGAAGCCCCATCTGGCGGTTGTCCTGCCCGGCGGCTCCACGGAGCAGGCCCCGGCGTACCTCACCCGGTCCACCGGACGCCCGGTCGTCGTCGAGCACCTGACCGCGGCAGGCGTCGAGCCGCTCAGCGAGCGGGTGGCGCGGGCGGCCCGCAGCCGAAGCGCGGAGCCGCCGGCGGCTGCGCCGCTGGGAAGCGGCTGGGAGGCGGTGGCGTCGGCCATGGCCGACCCCGAGCTGGTCGGGACCGCGGTGACGCTGCGGCGGCTCGTCACCGCGCAGTTGGAGGGTGAGGCGGCGTTCCGCCGGCTCACCGCCGCCGCACCCCTACCGGTGCGGTGGCACATGACGGAACGACCTACCCTGGGACCGGCGGACGGCATGTGGTTGCAAGGCGGTCCGGTGCGGCCGGAAGAACCCCTCACCGGTGTCGTGCAACGCCTCTACGAGGGCTTCCTCACGGTGCCGACCCGGCAGATGGTGCTCCTGGGAGACCCCGGGGCCGGCAAGACCACGGCGCTGATCCTGCTGGCTCTGCGCATGCTCAAGGGCCAGATCCCGGAAGGCGCAGCCCCGGTTCCCGTGCTCCTGTCGGCCGCCACCTGGCGACCGGACACCGAAAGTCTGCGGTACTGGATCGCGCGCAGGCTGCGCGAGGACTACTCCGGTCCGCTTCACACCCCGCTCGGCAGCCACCTCGTGCGGGAACTGGCCGACAGCCCACTGATCCTGCCCATCCTGGACGGCCTCGACGAACTGCCGAGCCATCTGCTGGACCTGGCGCTGAACGCCCTGGCCGAGGCCCCGTTCACCCAACCCCTGCTGGTGGCCTGCCGCACGGAGCCTTACCACGCGGCGTTCGACCGCACCGGGCAGACTCTGCGCAAGGCGGCCGTCATCGAACTCCAGCCCCTGGCCCCCGACGACGCCGCCGACTACCTCCAAGCAAGCGCCTCATCCAGCGGCACGCGGTGGAACCTGATTCTGGAGGCGCTGCGGCAGGCGCCGGAGGCTCCGGTGAGCCGGGTCCTGACGACTCCGCTGCTGCTCGATCTCGTGCGCACGTCGTATCAGGCCCCGCGCACCGACCCGACCGAACTCCTGTCGTTCCCGGAGGAGGGCATCCGGACGCAACTGCACCGGAGATACCTTCCGGCCGTCTACAGCGCGCGCCCCCAGCACCCGGGCCGCGGCAGCCGATACCCCGCCGAGCGGGTGACGCGGTGGTTCTCCTTTCTCGCGGAATGGCAGATCAGAACGGGACAAGGAACCGACATCGCTTGGTGGCGGCTGCATACGTCGCTACCCCGCGCCGCCTCCCGTGCGTGGCTCGGGCTCTTCGGCGCCGCCTTCGGCGGCCTGTTCATGTTCATCGCGCTCACCATCGCCATCACGGCCAACCTCGACGTCCTTTATGCCGCCTCGGACGAGATACTGCAGGACTCTCTGATCACCGGAGGCCTGCTGGGAGCAGCGACCGCGCTCGTCGCGAGCCCGCCGCAGTCGCACCGAGGAATCCTGGAGAGACTGACCACCTCTCGACCCCTTCAGGTACTGGGGCGCCGATGGCCCTCCCAGCGGTCCGTCAGCCCGCAGGGCGCCCTGCGCAACAACCGCAGCGGCATCCTGCTCATCGGCTTCGTGGCCTGCCTGCTCTCCACCGGGCCAACATTGGCCGCCGTCCTGGCGGGCAATTTCACCGGGGCCCTCATCCTGCTCGCGGCAACCCTTGCGGCACTCCTCGTGCTGCTCAACACCAGTGCCTGGGGGTGGTACACGGTGACCCGGTGGCGGCTGGCCCTGCACGGAAGCCTGCCGTGGAGACCGATGAGTTTCCTGGAGGACGCCCACTCGCGGGGCGTCCTGCGGCAGCAAGGAGCCGTCTACAGTTTCAGGCATGACGGGTTGAGGAATTCACTCCTCGTCAGGTGATCGCCCCCGGGGTCTCCCCCCGGAGGGGGAAGGCCCGCCGCTAGGGCATCGGTGGGCTCTGTGTGAGGAGCCGGGCGGCGGCGAACTCCGTGCGGGAGGCCTGCTCGGCCAGGTCCAGGAAGCCGTACGCGTCGTCGCCGACCGGGATACGCAGGGGCGTGGGGCCGTCGGCGGCGACGATGGCGAGGACCTGTGCCGCGAAGTTTTCGGGGCGGCCGGTCTCGGGGTTGTCCGCGAGGCCGCGGGAGCCCTCGAGCATCTCGCGGTTGGTGCCGTCGTAGGCGGCGATACGGTGGTCGGCCTCGGTCATGGACGTGCCGTAGCGCGTGGCGAACATACCCGGCTCGAGCACGGTCACGCGGATGTTGTGCGGGGCCGCCTCGATGGCCAGGGCCTGACTCATGCCCTCCAGAGCGTGCTTCGCGGCGCCGTAGGCACCCATGCCCGGGAAGGCCATCCGGCCGACCACGGACGATACGTTCACGATGTGCCCGTGCCCCTGAGCTCGCATCAGTGGCAGGACGAGACGGGTCAGCCGCCACGGGCCCACCGTCAGGATCTCCAACTGCTCCCGCAGCTCGACGTCCGAGACCTCCTCGACCGCGCCGAACAGGCCGACACCGGCGTTGTTCACGAGGATGTCGATTCCGCCGAGGCGCTCGACCGCGGTGCCGACCGCTTCCTCGCAGGAGGCGGCATCCCGCAGTTCGAGAGGGACCGGGATGATGCGCCCGGGCCAGGCCGCCACCAGCCCCTCCAGGTCCGCGGTCTTGCGGGCGGTCACCGCCAGTTCGTCCCCGGCCGCCGCGGCGGCGGCGGCCAGTGCGTGCCCCAGGCCCGAGGAGCAACCCGTGATCAGCCAGCGTCGTCCCATCGTTCCCCCAGTGATCGTGGTACCTGATCAGGCGTTTCGTTCCAACGGCCCCTCGTCGTGGCCGAGGTGTGCCGGCCGTCGGCGGCGCGCACAGACGACCGTCGCGCCGCCGCCCCCGTCAGGGCCGGTCGCACAGCCACGGCCGCCGTCGCACTTCTGCTGTCGCGATGGTCCTGCGGTCGTCGTCGAGCGTGGCCGCCCGCCACGCAACCCCCGGACCGCCCCGGGCGCGACTGGCCGGCCGAGGGCGGCAGTTCATGGTCGCGAGGATCCAGTTCGGGGGCATCCGTCCTGCAGGGGCGCACGGGGGCACCCGGGCGCACGGGCGGGCGCTCGCGCGCTGATGCCGCGTGCCGGCGGCGGTGCATCGGGCTCGGGAGGCGTCCTGACGCTTCACAGCCGCCGAACGCGCAGCACGCCGGTCTGCATCGGGAGCGTGAACTCGCCGTGCGCGGTCTCCGGTCTGCCGGCGAGGAAGGCGCGGATCCGACCCAACGTGGCCTGCTGTTCTGGTGCCCGCATGACCAGCACCCCCGCGCGCGTCGCGATGGTTGCGACGAGGGAGTCGGCGGTGCGGCGCTGTCCGTGTGGGAACTCGGCCTGCTCCGGAGAACCGAATCGGGCGGCCACGCCGGACGCGGCCTTGGGAAGATGCGTGTCGGCTGTTTCGGCGCGCCAAGCGCTGGGTGTGTCGCGCGGGCCGATGGCCGCGCTCCCGCTGACCCGCGCGAGCCCGGCCACCCACTCGACCCGGTCGTCCACAAGGTTCCACAGGCCGGCCAGAACGCCGCCGGGCGCGAGGACCCTGGAGATCTCGGGCCCCGCGAGGGCCATGTCGAACCAGTGCATGGCGTTGCCGGCCAGCACAGCATCGACGGAGGCGTCCGGCAGCGGGATCGCCTCCGCAGTACCCGGCAGGGCCCGGACAGCCGACAGCGACCGGCGCAGCTCGGTCAACATCGCCGGGTCGGGCTCGACCGCGATGACTTCGGCCCCCAGCGCGAGCAGCGTCGCGGTCAGCTTGCCGGTGCCGGCGCCCAGGTCGAGCACACGCGGACCGGGGGCCGGCTCGAGCGCCCAGCGCACCGCCGCGTGGGCGTAGTCCGGACGGTGCTCGCCGTACGCGCCCGCCGCAGCGCCGAAGGACGAGCTGAGAAGAAGCCGGTCATCGTGGGCCATGCGATCAACGTATCGACGCCCCTGCCGGCCGGCTACCCCGCCGGCGACGACGAGCCGGCCGGCCGGGGCCTTTCCTGATGACCCGTCACTTGTGCCAGAACAGGTGGTGCGCCACCCCGCTGGGGCTGGGAACGACCTCCAAATGAAACCGGTCGAGCAGCTCATCGGGGGATCCCCAGAGCCGTACTCCGGACCCGAACTTCACCGGCGAGACGACCACGTGCAGGGTGTCGACGAGGTCGGCGTCGAGAAACTGCCGGATGGTGGTGGCCCCGCCACCGAGTCGGACGTCCTTGCCCTGGGCCGCCTCGCGAGCCTGGTCGAGGACTGTGGCAGGGTCGCCGTCGACGAAGTGGAACGTGGTGTCGGAGAGTGTGATCGACGGCCGCTTGTGGTGGGTCAGAACGAATACCGGGGTGTGGAACGGCGGCTCGTCACCCCACCAGCCCTGCCACTCATGGTCCTGCCAGGGCCCGCGCTGGGGCCCGAACTTGTTGCGACCCATGATCTCCGCGCCGATGTTGCGGGCGTAGTCGCGCGTGAGGTAGTCGTCCAGGCCCCGGCTCCCTCCGGGTTCGGTGCGCATGGGCCAGCTCGCGGTGGCGCCGGCCCAGGCGAACAGTCTCCCGGGGTCGACATGCCCGAAGGGCCGTTCGAGGGTCTGGTCCTCGCCGGCACCGATGCCATCGCTCGAGACGTTGAAATTCTGGACCCGCAGTAGCTGAGCCACGTGTTCCTCCTCTGTTGTCGGCAACAGTGCTGACTTGCCGGGCCGGGAAAACTCATCGCTGCGTCCGTGACCGCTCGAGGTCGCCGGGCCGAGGCGCACCCACGCACGCCCGTCGAGGCTGTTGGGACGGTGGCTCCGGGCATCGGCTGGGACGCTGCCACTGCCACTGCTGCCGCCCTGGTCCGGCCGGCCGGCGGGTTGAGCGCTGCACGGTGGGTGGATCGGGCTGAGGGCAGTACCGCGAGGGTCGGGGTGTGACAGGCTCCGTGTGGGCCGTAACGGGGACGATGTCGGATTGTGGGGAGCTGCTCTGTCCGCGTGGCGGAGGGCGGGTGTGTCGGGCATTCGCCGGGGTTGGATGTCTGCGTCGGCTGCGATGGTACGCGGGCGCGTCAGAGAAATCGCGGACCGGAGGAGTGTTTCATCATGCTCGCTGACCTCAGGCAGCTGGAACGGATCGTGGGCAGACGGGCCGCGCTCAGGTACGCGGGTATCGGGCTGGTAACCGTCGCCGTCGCGGCCTGCGGCGGGAAGAAGAACTCCGGAGGCTCGGACAATAAGCTCACCGTCGGGGCTGTCGCCTTGGACGCGTTCGCGCGCGGCACCTGGAAGCTGACGATCACTCCGGCGGGCAAGACCCACGATTCATACTCGACGATCACCATTGCGGCCGGCGCCTGGCACATGGATGACGTCACGCGTTCGGGGACGTACAGCTTCTCGGCGGGAACGCTCTCGGTCATCGACCCGAAGAACGACAACGGCAGTGACCAAGCCGGTTGGACGGGGACCGGGGTACCGGATCAGGTGGGCAAGGGCACGTCCGTCAAGCTCGGTTGGTCACCGGACCCCTCCACCGACCCCTCGCGAGAACTCCCCGTCACCTGGGACGGCACCACCCTCACGCTCAAGCTGATGCCGAACGATCGGCGCCGTGGCGAGGAGGCCCCGGTGGTCATCACCGCGGTCCGGGCCTGAGGCGCAGGTCTTCGACCACCGGTGCGGGCCGGCCCGCGCGCACCGCGTCGGTGATCACCGCAGGGCGGTTCAACCGCCAGATCACGTCGATCCCGACACCCGCGGGAGCTGCGGGCGGCATTGCCTGTTGATGCCGGACTTCGGTGAAGCCCAACCGGCGCGGTATGGCGGCGCTGGAGATATTGGCCAGGTCGTGGGTGATCTCCAGGTAATCCACCTCCGGCAGGGTGAACATCTCGGTGACCATGGCCGCGGTGGCACCTGTGGCGATGCCCTGACCGGTGGCGGCAGGGTGCAGCCAGTACCCGATGCGCCGGCCCCGAGGCTCGGCCCCCCGGTAGCTCTGGCACATGCCGATGAGGGTGTCCACCTGGGTGATGGCGTAGTTGTACACGTCACCGCTCGCCCACTGCGACGCGGACCGCGTGAGAAAGCCGCGGGTGCTCGTCTCGCTGTGCCGGGTGGCCCACAGCTCCCAGGGGCGCAGGTGGTCCACCGATTCCTCGATCAACGTGAACGCGGCAGCGAAGTCGTCCTGGCCCCGCCAGCGGCGCAGGACGAAGTCTCCGCACTCGATGAGCTGCCTCGGTCGTTCCATGACGGCCATGATGGCTCCACCGTCGCCGGTCTGTCTGTCCTCCTGCTCGCGGCATATCCGTTCGCACTGGCAGGTCACTACGACATGTTCAGCCCGCGAACGCGTCCCTCTTGGACACATTGTCCGCGGCCTGCAGCAGCAGGTCGCGCAGTGCCGTGGCGGTGTCCGACGGCTCGAGGGGAGTGAGGACGACCTGGTCGACGGTGGTCGAGGGGCCGGAGAGGGGGATGACGCGCAGGCCGGATGGCCGGTGGTCGAGTGCGGATTCGACGGTGATGCCGATGCCCGTTCCCGCGGCGACATGAGCGGCGATGGCGTGCACGCTGTCAGCCGTTCTGATGATGCGCAGGTCGGCTCCGCCGATGTGGAAGGCGGACAGGAGGCGGTCGCAGAGACCGCTGTTGATCTGATGGGGCCAGGTGAGCAGGTCGGAAGTGGACAGCTCGGACGCGCTCAGCTCCGCGTGCCCCGCCAGTGGGTGGGCCGCGGGTACGAGCGCCATGAACCTCTCGGTCGACAGCACCCGTGCGCGGACGCCGATGACGTCGCCGACCGCCCAGCCGACGCCCAGCCCGATCGTCTCTGCCCGCAGGGCCGGAACCTGGGCTGCGGTCGGCATGGCCTTCGGCACGATCGTCACGTCGGGGAAACGCTCGCGCAGTTGCGGCAGGCAGCGCAACAGCAGCTGCTGGCCGGTGTATTCGGCGTGGGCGACGACGAGTGTGGTGCGAGCTGGGTCGCCCGCAGCCAGGGAGCGTCCGCGCTGCTGGAAGTGTCGCAGCTGGGCCAGGGTGGCGTGGGCGTCGGGCAGCAACGCTTCGCCGAGGTCGGTCAGCGACACCCGGCGGCTGGTGCGGTGGAACAGCCGCCCGCCCAGAGCGCTCTCCAGCCGTCTGACCGCGTCGCTGACAGTGGGCTGCCCCCGGTGCAGGCGCGCGGCGGCGCGGCCGAAGTGGAGCTCTTCGGCGACCGCGACAAATGCTTCCAGTTCCATCCTGTCCACGGGAGCAGGCTACGCGATCGATCGGTCCGACCGATCGCTGTGTATCGGAGTCCGGCGTTGATGCGGTGCCGTGCACCGGCTGTGATGGGTGGGCAAGCAAGGATCTCCCCACGACCGGAAGCAGGGAACGGCACATGACAGGCAATGACGTTGACCGTGAGCACGACGCACCGATGGTCACGGTGACGGTGGTCTACCACTCGGTGCACGGGCACACCCGGGTCCTGGCCGAGCACCTCGCCGACGGGGCGCGGCTGGTGCCGGGCGCTCAGGTGCATCTCGTCGAGATCCGGCCCGAGGACGTCATCGCGGGCCGTTGGCACGAGGAGGAGGTGTTGGAACTGCTCGAGCGCTCCGACGCCATCGTCTTCGGGTGCCCGACGCTGATGGGCAGCGTGTCGGCGGTGTTCAAGGCGTTCATGGAGGCGGCCTTCACGCCGTTCGTGACACAGGCGTGGAAGGACAAGCTGGCCGCGGGGTTCACCATGTCTGCCTCGCAGAGCGGCGACAAGCTGGCGGTCCTGGAGCCGCTGGCGGTCTTCGGCGCGCAGCTGGGCATGCAGTGGGTCGGCGTGGGCGACATGCCGGGCAACAACTGGAGCGGTGGTTCCCGCGACGATGTGAACCGGCTGGGCTCGTGGCTGGGTCTGATGAGCCAGAGCCACGCCGACCAGGGGCCGGAGCACGCCGGATCGCGCGGCGACCGGATCACCGCGGAGCGGTACGGCGAGCGGATCGCCCGGCTGACCCAGCGTTGGGTCAACGCCGTGCCCTACGAGACCTCCCGGATGACCGAGCACCAGGCCCGCGCCCTGTCGGCCTCCCTGAGGAGGGCGGACGACGCGCCGCCGGCGCTGTCCGGGGCCTGACCTGTCCGACCGGCGGACGAGGAGCAACACCCCCGCTGTGTACGGTCCCCGCGGGCGTTCGCGTGGTGGGGTGGCGCGGCTCGCGGTCCTCGTACGGGTGACGTGGCGACCGTTTTCGGCGCGGCGCATGGTGCTTGCCCCCGACACTTGCCACGTCGGGCTGGTGGTACGACCGGGTGGGGAGTGTCATGGCGAAAAAGCCCTGCCGCGGTTCGACGACGCCAATGAGTACTCCTGGCATACCCCGGCGCCCCGGAGGCCTCCCGCCTCGGAGACCTCCCGCCCCCGAGACCTCGCGACCCGGAAGCCTCCCGCCCCGAGGCTTCCGGACCCTGCGGCCTCCCGACCCTGAGACCTGCCGATCAGCCTCCCACCCGGCCGTGGCCGGGGGAGACGTGCGATGTGAGGAGACATGTCGTGACACACCATGACGGCTGCGGGCCGGGCCTGGCCGAGGATGCGGTGGCCCTGGTGGCGGGCCTCGCCGATCTGGCGTTCAGCGGGTTGAGCAGCGCCGTGGGCGGGGTCAGCGGCCTGTTGCGCCGCGCGGATATCGCGGAACTCCTGGCTGACGGCCAGGAGGAGACCAAGGCGCGCGGCCGCCTGCTCCTGGACCGGCACGCGGCTCCGGCCCCGGCTCACCTGGAGATTCTGGCCCGCACGGTCACCGCCCGCCTGCAGGCGGAGCACAGCGGTGAGTGAACGTGAGGAGCACGCCTTACTGAAGAAGCGCATCGACCAGGTCCTCAGCACGTTCGTCGCCGAGGAAGCACAAGCGCTGGCCGACATCGATGACTGCCTGACGCCGCTGTCGGAGCAGCTCCATACCGCAGCCGGTCAGGGCAAACGCCTGCGGGCGGCGTTCTGTTACTGGGGTTGGCGCGGGACGGGCCAGCCGGACAGCGAGGCGCTGGTACGCGCCGCCGGTGCGATCGAACTGGTCCACGCGGCGGCAGTCGTGCACGACGACCTGATCGACCACAGCCGCACCCGGCGCGGCCGCCCCACCGCGCACATCGCCCTGCGGGAGGCCCTGCCCCATCACGCACGGCCGACGGTCGGCGCCCGGGCCCTGGCCATGCTGGTGGGGGATCTGCTGATGTCGATGGCCGGCCAGCTGTTCACCGGCTGCGGCCTGCCCGGCGCCTACCTCAACCGGGCCCGGCCGATGTGGGCGGTGCTGGCCCGCGAACTGGTGGCCGGTGAGTGCCTGGAGGTGATGCACACCGGCCGCGAGCCGGACCCGGACGCATCGGTGAAGGTGATCCGCTACAAGACCGCCAAGTACACGGTCGAGCATCCGCTGCAGATCGGCGGCCTCCTCGCCGGCGCCCCGCCGCGCCTGCTGCAGGCGTACAGCGACTACGGCCTGCCGCTGGGCGAGGCGTTCCAACTGCGCGACGACCTGTTGGGCCTGTTCGGCGACCCGGAGCACACCGGCAAGGATCCCGCCGACGATCTGGCAGGGAACCGCCCCACCGCCCTGATGGCCCACGCCCTCGCCTCCGCCACGCCGACCGAACGTGCCGAGCTGCGCCACCTGCTCGGGCAGGCGGACCTCACCGACCAGCAGGTGGAACGGGTCCGGGAGATCGCCCGCCGCACCGGGGCCGTCACCCGCGTCGAGGTCATGATCGCCGCCCGGCTCCGTCAGGCGCACGACGCCCTGGCCGCTGCGGACCTGACCGGCGAGGCCCGCCGCGCGCTGGCGGACCTGGCGACGCACGCGACCGACCGCACCCACTGACCGCCACCCACCGACCGCACTCACCGACCGCACCCACCAATCGCCCCCACTGACCGCCACCCACTCCACGGGAGCAGCACGATGACCTACACCCCGGCATCCATGGACACCCTGCGCACCCAAGGGGACGAACTCGCCGACGCGACCGTGGCGACGCTGTTCGAGCGCGGCGAGGTCGGCACGTTCAACACGCTCATGCGCTACGTCTCCACCGTCGGCCAGGACCTTCCCGACGGACTGCCCGACGTCGCCCGCGAGTACCTGCACCAGACCAGCACGCCGCCGTCCTGGGTGGACTGGGCCGAGATGGAGAAGGCCCGGCTGTTCTTCATCGACAACAACGTCCACATCTCCACCGCCCTGTCGTTCGCCTCGATGCCCGCCTGCTACGTCGTGCCCCACATCGCCAAGCTGCTGTCGGCCACCCACTCGCTGAAGTACCCCTCCAAGCGGATGGCCGAGACCGGCCAGTTCACCGTCTACCTCATGCAGCCCGACGCGTTCGAAGCCGGCAGCCGCTTCCTTCCCGCCGCGCAGAAAGTGCGCCTGCTGCACGCGTCGATCCGCCACCACCTCCAGCGCGAGGACCGCTGGGACACCGCCGCTCTGGGCACGCCGATCTGTCAGGAGGACATGATCGGCGGGCAGATGATGTTCTCCATCCAAGTTCTCGATGCCCTGCACCGCCTCGGTATCCACATGAGCACCGAAGGCGCCGACGCCTACTACTACGCCTGGAAAGTGGTCGGCGCGATCCTCGGCATCGACCAGGAGCATGTCCCACAGGACCTCCAGGAAGCCCGCACGTTCTCCGACCTGTACATGACCCGCCACATGGGCCCAAGCGAGGAAGGCGCCCAGCTCACCCGCCAGCTCATCGACCTCTACGAAGAGGTCGTGCCCGGTACTCTCTTCGACCCGGTCGTCGGCGCACTGATCCGCTACCTGATCGGCGACACCTGCGCCGACTGGCTGAACGTTCCCCGCACCACCTGGGACACCCTCGTCAAGGCCGTCCCCGCCCTGCTGGGGGTCCTGGAAACCATCGAGGACCGTTCACCGCTGGCGGCCTGGGCACTGGACCGGGTCGGACACCTGACGAGCGTCCTCGAACTGTCCACCCTCACCCGCGGCCGCGTCATGCACTACGCCATCCCCGAGCAACTCAAGAGCGACTTCGGTGTCAGTACCACGGTGCCGTCCAAGAGCCGATGGACCCCGCCGCCGGTCACCATCAGCCGGTAGCCCCAGAGCCAGAGCCAGGACAACGGCCGCCGGCCGCCGGCCGCCTATGGGCTTCGCCGGTCCAGGGCCGCGCGCCAGGGGGCCGGCGGCGAAGCCTCGAAAACGGTCAGGCCCTTTTCACGCAACTGCCGCTGGTGCCCCGAAACCACGGCGCTCCCTCCCCGAGAAGGCCGGTGCTGATACGCGGACGGCAGCATCGATCGCCGGGTAGTCAGTCGCGGTACGCCGCCGACGCGATGTCGACGAACGACCGGATCAACGGATTGGTGTCGCCCTCGTTCCACACCGCCACCACGCGGCTTGGCACCATGTCGATCAGCGGCACCACCGCCAGCCCCGCGGGCAGGTCGTGGCCGAGCGGGGCCAGGCCGACGGTGCCGTTCCACAGCACGGCCTGCAGGCACTCCTGGACGACGCGCACCAGGGGCCCCTCGCGCGGCTCGCCACCGTTCCAGTACGCCTGCCAGATCGGGTCGGTGCCCGGGGGAAACTGGAACCAGCGGCGGTCGCCGAGGTCGGCCAGGCGCAGCCGGCCGCGGCGGGCCAGCGGATCGTCGGCGCGGAGGACCGCGCCCACCGGATCCGTTCGCAGTTCACGCACCGTCAGGGCGGTAGCGTCAAAAGGTGCCCGCGTCAGGGCGACGTCGACCAGTCCGGCGCGCAGCCCGCAGGTGGGGTCGGTGAGGTCGGTGTCGCGGATGCGGACGTCGACGCCGGGGTGGGTTCGACGGTAGGCGGCGGCCAGTTTGGTGGCCCCCGGGTCGGTGCTGTCGCCCAGGATGCCGACCGTCAGCGTCGCAGTACCGGCCGCCGCGCTCACGCGGACACGGACGCGGTTGGCGTGCTCGAGCAGGGCCCGCGCCTCATCGAGCAGCACGGCACCCACCGGGGTGAGTGCGACTCCGGCAGGCGAGCGGGCGAACAGCAGGGCACCGATCTCGGACTCCAACTGCTTGATCGCCCGGCTCAGTGGCGGCTGGCTCATGTGCAGCCGGGTGGCGGCCCGGCCGAAGTGCAGTTCCTCAGCCACCGCCACGAAGTAGCGCAGGGTACGTAGCTCCACGCTGCAACGATACCCCGTAGGTATCAACGTCGCGGAAGGGGTCTTGGACAGTCGCACGACCCTGGCGGTGCACTGGGAGCATGACCGACGAAGCGACGAGCAGCGCATCACGGGACGACCCCGCCGTAGCGGCCGGCCGCTGACGCCACTGGCCGGCATCCAGGCGATGAGCCGCTACCCGACCTAGGGTCTGTTGCGAAAGTGGATCTTGATCGGTGATGATCATGGTGTGGCGCGTGGAGATCTGACGGATGCACAGTGGGCGAGGCTTGAGCCGTTGCTGCCGGTGGGCTGCAAGCCGGGGCGGCCGCGGCTGTGGACTCGGCGGCAACTGATGGACGGCATACGGTGGCGGACCCGGGCTGGGACGCCGTGGCGGGACGTGCCGGAACGGTACGGGCCGTGGGACCGGGTCTACGACCTGTTCCGCCGGTGGCAGCGCGACGGCACATGGCAGTTCATCTTCGAACAGCTCCAGGCGGATGCTGACG
>NZ_JAPVLU010000095.1 GCF_027158205.1 Streptomyces sp. H39-S7
GATCTGCTGCCGAGCAACATCGACTTGTCGGCGGCCGAGGTCCAACTGGTCAGCGAGGTGGCGCGCGAGGAACCGGCCCCCGCGCCCGAAGAGCCGCCCGACACCCCCGAAGCCCCCGATCCCCCCGACACCCCTGCCGTCCCCTCCGACGGCCGGTTCACCGTGCGGCTGGCCAACTTCGAGGGGCCGTTCGACCTGCTCCTCCAGCTGATCTCGAAGCACCGGATGGATGTGACCGAGGTCGCGCTGTCCACGGTCACCAACGAGTTCATGGCCCACATCCGCGCCATGGGCGCCGACTGGGACCTCGACCAGGCCACCGAGTTCCTCGTCGTCGCGGCGACCCTGCTCGACCTGAAGGCGGCCCGGCTGCTGCCGACCGCCGAGGTCGAGGACGAGGCGGACCTGGCGCTGCTGGAAGCGCGCGACCTGCTCTTCGCCCGGCTGCTGCAGTACCGCGCCTACAAGCGGATCGCGGCGATCTTCGCCGAGCGGCTGGAGGCGGAGGCGCTGCACCACCCCCGCACGGTCGGGCTGGAACCGCAGCACGCGGACCTGCTGCCGGAGGTCGTCCTCAGCGTCGGCCCCCAGCGGTTCGCGAAGCTGGCCGTCAAGGCCATGCAGCCCAAGCCGGTACCGCAGATCTACACCGACCACATCCACGCGCCCCTGGTCAGCGTCAGGGAGCAGGGCGAGCTGGTGGTGGCCCGGCTGATCGAGCTGGGGGAGAGCAGCTTCGCCGACCTCGCGGCGGACGCCCCGGACACCCTCACCGTCGTCGCGCGTTTCCTGGCCCTCCTGGAGCTGTACCGGGAGAAAGTGGTCGCGCTGGACCAGGAGGAGGCGCTCGGCACCCTGCTGGTGCGCTGGACCGGCGGTGCGCAGGAGGCCGCGCGGCGGCTCGTCACCGATGAATTCGACCCGGAGGGCAGAGAAAAATGACGGAAGACGCGGCGGCGCCCGCCGGGCCGCTCTCCGACGAGGTGGCCGCCCTCGACCTCGGGCCCGCGCTGGAGGCCGTCCTGATGGTCGTGGACGAGCCGGCCACCGTGGAGCAGCTGGCAACCGTCCTGCAGCGTCCGAAGCGGGCGGTGGCCGCCGCCCTGCGCGCGCTGTCCGGCGAGTACACCGCCCAGGGCCGGGGCTTCGACCTGCGGCTGGTCGCCGGCGGCTGGCGGTTCTACACCCGGCCGGCCTTCGCGCCGGCCGTGCAGAAGTTCGTTCTGGACGGCCAGCAGGCCCGGCTGACGCAGGCCGCGCTGGAGACGCTGGCGGTCGTCGCGTACCGCCAGCCGGTCAGCCGATCACGCGTTTCCGCGGTCCGCGGAGTCAACTGCGACGGTGTGATGCGCACCCTCCTGCAGCGCGGTCTGGTGGAGGAGGGTGGGACGGAACCCGAAACAGGTGCGATCCTGTACAGGACGACGAACTACTTTCTGGAGCGGATGGGCCTGCGAGGCCTGGACGAGCTACCCGAGCTCGCCCCCTTCCTGCCGGAGGCGGACGCCGTCGAGGCGGACTCCTTGGAAGGGGTTCCGTCGTTCGACCCGGATGCACCGGACGATGCAGATACGACGACTCACTCGACGACGGAACTTTGATGCGAAGCAGCGACAGGAACAGCGGCGGCAACCGGAACCCGAACCCCCGGGGCGGCAGCCCCCGCGGCGCGGGCGGGGGCTCCGGTAGCGGCGGCTCCCGTGGCGGCAGCGGCGCGGGCGGCGGTGGCGGCTCCCGCGGCGGCAGCGGCGGCGGCGCCCCCCGCAGCGGCAGCGGTGCCGGCGGCGCCGGCTCCCGCGGTGGCGGCGGCTACCCCCGCGGTGGCGGCAGCACGCCCCGCACCTCGGGCAGCGGCCAGCAGCGCGACGAGGAGAGGCGCACGCAGAACCCCCGTCCGGAGGAGCGGCGCTACGACGTCGGGAACACCGGCCAGTCCGGCGCGAACCGGCCCGGCGGCGTGCCCCCCGAGAAGCCGCGCTACCGCGCCACGGGCAACCTCGGCCGCAAGCCGATCCCCGCGAAGTCGCGCGAGCTCGAAGCCAAGATCGAGGAGCGCAACCGCTCCCGGTACGAGAACCGCCCGGAGATCAAGACTCCGAAGACGTTCGGCAACGACCAGGAGGGCGAGCGGCTGCAGAAGATCCTCGCCCGTGCCGGGATGGGATCGCGCCGTGCGTGCGAGGACCTGATCCACCAGCACCGCGTCGAGGTCAACGGCAAGATCGTCGTCGAGCAGGGCATGCGCGTCGACCCGGAGAAGGACGAGATCAAGGTGGACGGCCTGACGGTCGCCACCCAGTCGTACCTGTTCTTCGCGCTGAACAAGCCGGCCGGTGTCGTCTCCACCATGGAGGACCCCGACGGACGCCAGTGCCTGGGCGACTACGTCACCAACCGTGAGACCCGGCTCTTCCACGTCGGCCGCCTGGACACCGAGACGGAGGGCCTGATCCTCCTGACCAACCACGGGGAGCTGGCGCACCGCCTCACCCACCCGCGGTACGGCGTCAAGAAGACCTACCTCGCCGCGATCCAGGGCCCGCTGCCGCGTGACCTCGGCAAGCAGCTCAAGGACGGCATCGAGCTGGAGGACGGTCTGGCGCGCGCCGACCACTTCCGCGTCGTGGAGAACCTCGGCAAGAACTACCTGGTCGAGGTGACCCTGCACGAGGGCCGCAAGCACATCGTGCGCCGGATGCTCTCCGAGGCCGGCTTCCCGGTCGACCGGCTGGTGCGCACCCACTTCGGTCCGATCCCGCTGGGCGACCAGAAGTCCGGCTGGCTGCGCCGCCTCACCAACACCGAGGTCGGCATGCTGATGGGCGAGGTCGAGCTCTAAAGCGTCACGACACCGCGTTCCGGCCGGTCGGAACGGTCCTCCGGGCCGTTGCGGCCGGCCGTCGCCGTACGGACCGGTGGACGAAAACAGTGGCCCGGCGGCCCGTGGTACGGCGAGGATGGTCCCCATGACCATCCACGCCGACCCTCTCCACGCCGCGGGCCTGCCCGATCTGAGCCCGGTCCTCGCCGAGCTGACCGCCCGGGAACAGCTGATCTTCGCCACGGTCTCCGGCGCGCACCTGTACGGATTCCCGTCCCGTGATTCGGACGTCGACCTGCGCGGGGTCCACCTGCTGCCGCTGGCCGACCTCATCGGCCTGCGGGAGGGCGAGGAGACCCGGACCCGGATGTGGAACCGGGACGGCCTGGAGCTGGATCTGGTCACGCACGACCTGCTGAAGTTCTGCCGGCTGATGCTGCGCCGCAACGGTTATGTGCTGGAGCAGCTGCTCTCCCCGCTGGTCGTGCACACCAGCGGCGTGCACCGCGAGCTCGCCGCCCTGGCGCCCGGTGTGATCACCCGGCAGCACGGTCACCACTACCGCGGGTTCGCGGCCACGCAGTGGCGCCTGTACGAGAGGAACGGCGAGCTCAAGCCGCTGCTCTACACCTTCCGTGCGCTGCTGACCGGTATCCGGCTGATGCGCGGCGGCGGTGTCGAGGCGCATCTGCCGACGCTGCTCGGCCAGATCACCGCCCCCGCCTACCTCCCGGAACTCATCGAGGCCAAGGCGGCGGCCGAGCACGGCCCGGCGACGGGCATGGGCATCGCCCACGTCGCCCGCGACGTCGAGACGCTGCACGCCGTGCTGGACGAGGCGCAGGCCGCCTCCCGGCTGCCGGACGAGAGCACCGCGCACGACGCCCTGCACGACCTCGCTGTCCGGACGCGGGTGGCGGCGTGAGCGGCGACCCGCGGCGCCCGGCGACCGGCGCCCTGATCGGACTGGCGCTCGGGGACGCCCTCGGGTTCCCGACCGAGTTCAACGACGTGCCCTCGATCCTGCGGAAGATGGGCCCGTGGCGGGAGATGGAGCTGCTCCGGCCCGCGATCGTCACCGACGACACCCAGATGACGCTCGCGCTCGCGCGCGGCCTGCGCACCGCGATGGAGCGCGGGCCGCTGGCGCCGCTGCGGATGACGCGGCCGGTGCGGGACGAGTACGTCGAGTGGTGGCGGTCGCCGGAGAACAACCGGGCGCCCGGCAGGACCTGCCTGGTGGCCTGCGAGCGGCTCAGCCATGAGGGCCGCCGCTGGCAGGAAGCGAGCCAGACCGGCTCCAAGGGCTGCGGGGCCAACATGCGGGTCGCGCCGATCGGGCTGGTGCCCGGGCTCGACGAGGAGACCCGCGCGGGCGCCGCGCAGCTCCAGTCGGCGCTGACCCACGGGCATCCCACCGCGCTCGCGGCGAGCGACCTCACCGCGCACGCGGTGCTCCTGCTCGCCCAGGGCGCGCGGCCGGACGAACTGGTCGGCCTGCTGCGCGGCTACGCGACCGCCAACCGGTCCGTCTACCACCACCGTTGGCTGGACGACCTGTGGACGTACGCGCAGGACCCGCTGCCGACCAGTTTCATCGAACGCGGCTGGGACGACTGCCTGGCGGTGCTGGACCGGCTGGAGGCGGCGCTGCGCGACCCGGACCCGGAGCAGGACCCGTGTCTGGCCGCCGGGGAGGGCTGGATCGCCGAGGAGGCGCTCGCCACCGGGCTGCTGTGCTTCCTGCTCTTCCCGGGCGAGCCGGTGACCGCCCTGCGGCGGGCGGCCTGCACCTCGGGGGACTCGGACTCGATCGCCTGCCTGGCCGGCGCCTTCGCGGGCGCCCATCTCGGCGCGGCGGCGTGGCCCGCCGAGTGGGCCGGGCGGATCGAGTACCGCGAGGAGCTACTGGGGTTCGGCGCCCTGTGGGACGGCATCTGAGGCGGCCACCGGGTCCGGGGCGCCGGCGGAGGCGCGGCGCACCCGGATCAGGAAGTCCTCGACGCGGGCCCGGTCGGGCTCGGCGGGCAGCGGCGAGCCGCCGACCGCCGCGTCCGCCGCGTCGTGCAGCTCCGTCATCCAGACCCGCACCGCGTCCCAGGAGACCTCGCCGCGCTTGACGGCCAGCAGCCGCTCCCGGTGCTCGCCGACGTCGATCCGCAGCTCACCGCCGCGCAGCACGTCACGGCAGCTGATCAGCAGCCGCAGCAGGTGCATGGCGTGCTTCCAGCGCGGCGCCCCGTGGTTGCGGATGTCGCCCTCGAGCTTGTGCAGCTGCTGGGCCGCATAGCCGCGGAAGGTGGCGTGGACCCGCCGCGACAGGAAGGCGTCGCGCAGGGCGAGCAGCTCGCGGCCGGTGTCGTCCAGCCGCTCCACGAGGGGTGAGTGGAGGCATTCGAGGAGGTTGGGGTTGGCGCGCAGCGCCAGGTCGCAGAAGCGCTCCAACTCCCACGAGAACTGTTCCTCCGCCGGGCCGTCCACGTGCGTCGGGGGCTTGGTGAAGCCCCAGAAGAGCGGGGTGGGCGCCACGTACACGCCCCGGCGGTCGGTGTCGCTGCCGTCGGTGGCCAGCCCGAAGGCGCGCGAGCCCATGACACAGGAGTAGACGGTGTGACGGCGTACGAGATCGTGATCGTGTCCGGGCATACGGCGATTATGAGGCGCGGTGAACAGGGCGGGAGCCCCGGCTAGGACCACGGTGTGAGGCGCAGCGGGCGGCCCTCCGCGTCCCGTTCGACCTCCAGCATCCCGGTCACCGCCGTGCGGTTGATCCGGCCGTACACGTGCGGGAAGAGGGTGTCCGCGGCGACGCCGGGCGGCGGGACCGGGTCCGCGGCCTCCCAGCGCACCGGATGGTCCAGCTCCTCCTCGTCGATGAGCAGCACCATCAGCGGTCCCGTCGTGTCCCGGTAGAAGGCCTCGGCGACGGCCAGGGTCACGGCCTCGTCGGGGGAGCAGTGCACGAAGCCGTCCTCGGCGAGGGAGGCGGGCGCGTACGGGCGGTCTGGCTCGCGGAGCCAGCTGTCGAGCGCGACGAGATGAAGGATCATGTGAAGTGTTGTACCGGAAGCTCGCGACCTCCAGGTGACGGATGCGTTGACCCGTCTCGCAGGGCGGTCGCCGTGACCGGCCTTCCGATCACGTGGTTACGCTGGGTGGGTTCGGATGTGAGGGCATGAGGGAGCAGTGACGTGGCGGTACGAGCGGTCCGCGGAGCCGTCCAGCTGGAGCGGGACGAGGCGGAGCACATGCACGGACAGGTGTCCGAGCTGCTCACCGCCATCCTGGAGCGCAACCGGCTCGCGGTGGACGACCTGATCAGCGTGATCTTCACCGCCACCCCCGACCTGCACAGTGACTTCCCGGCGGTGGCGGCCCGCAAGCTCGGCATCGTGGACGTGCCGCTGGTCTGCGCCCAGGAGCTGGACATCGAGGGCGCCATGCCGCGCGTGGTGCGCATCCTCGCGCACGTCGAGAGCGAGCTGCCGAAGAGCGAGATCGGGCACGTCTACCTCGGCGCCGCGGCCGCGCTCCGCAAGGACATCGCCCAGTGAGGACCGCCCTGGTCGTCGGAACCGGCCTGATGGGCACCTCCGCCGCGCTCGCCCTGGTCTCCCGCGGCGTCGAGGTGTACCTGGAGGACCACGACCCTTCGGTCGCGCGCACCGCCGCGGCGCTCGGGGCGGGCAGCGCGCTGGCCCCCGAGGGCCGGGTCGACCTCGTCGTCGTCGCCGTGCCGCCGGCGCACGTGGCGGCCACCCTCGCCGACGCGCAGCGCCGCGACCTGGGCCGCGGCTACCTCGACGTGGCCAGCGTGAAGGCCGGTCCGCGCCGCGATCTGCAGGCGCTGGGCTGCGACCTGTCCCGCTACATCGGCACGCACCCGATGGCGGGCCGCGAGCTCTCCGGCCCGCTGGCCGGCACCGCCGACCTCTTCGAGGGCCGGCCCTGGGTGCTGACTCCCACCCGGGAGACCGAGACCGAGGTGCTCAACCTCGCCCTGGAGCTGGTCGCCCTGTGCCGCGCCGTGCCGGTGGTGATGGACGCCGACGAGCACGACCGGGCCGTCGCGCTCGTCTCGCACACCCCGCAGCTGGTCTCCAGCATGGTCGCGGCCCGGCTGGAGCACGCCGCGGACACCGCCGTGCGGCTGTGCGGGCAGGGCATCCGCGACGTCACCCGCATCGCCGGTTCCGAACCCGGCATGTGGATGGACATCCTGGCCGCCAACCCCGGCCCGGTGGCCGATGTGCTCGCGGAGGTCGCCACCGACCTGACCGGCGCCGTCGAGGCGCTGCGCGGGCTGCAGTCCGCCGACGAGGACAAGCGGCGCACGGGCGCCGCCGGGATCCAGGACATCCTGCTGCGCGGCAACGCCGGGCGGGACCGGGTCCCCGGCAAGCACGGAACGGCCCCCAAGACCTACGAGGTGGTCGCGGTGCTCATCGGCGACCAGCCGGGCGAGCTGGCACGGATCTTCGCCGACGCCGGTGCGGCCGGCGTGAACATCGAGGACGTCCGCATCGAGCACTCGACGGGTCAGCAGGCCGGCCGGGTGCAGCTCATGGTGGAGCCGGCGGCGGCGCCCGGCCTGACGAGCGCGCTGCGCGAGCGGGGCTGGTCCATCCGGTCCTGAGCGGCCCACGAGTGGGGCACGAGTGGCCCCGCCGAGCGGCCCGGAGCAGCCCCGAAGCCGCTCAGGACGCGCGGAGGGACGGCTTCCGGCGACCGGGGACAACGGCTGTGGTACGTGCGCTGGTGCCCTGCCGGTAACCTTGGGGGATGGCCTCCGGCGACAGCCGGGCCGCCCTCACCCCGTAACCGTGCCCAAGGAAGGCCCTCGCGCTGTGGAATCTCCGGTGATCGTCGCCATCGACGGCCCCTCGGGCACGGGTAAGTCCAGCACGTCGAAGGCCGTCGCGGCCAAGCTCGGCCTCAGCTACCTCGACACCGGCGCCCAGTACCGGGCGATCACCTGGTGGATGCTGAGCAACGGCGTGGACGTGAGCGACAGCGACGCCGTGGCCAACGCCTCCGCCAAGCCCGTCATCGTCTCCGGCACCGAGCCCGCGGGCCCGACCATCACCGTGGACGGCGAGGACGCCTCCGGGCCGATCCGCACCCATGAGGTCACCGCCGCGGTCAGCGCCGTCAGCGCGGTGCCCGAGGTGCGCACCCGGCTGGTCGGGCTGCAGCGCGCGGCCGCCTCCTCCGCGCCGGAGGGCATCGTCGTGGAGGGCCGGGACATCGGCACCACGGTGCTGCCCGACGCCACCCTCAAGATCTTCCTGACTGCCTCCGCCGAGGCCCGCGCGTTCCGGCGCAGCGGTGAGCTCAAGGGCGCGCAGAGCGTGCAGGCCACCCAGGACGCCCTGGTCAAGCGGGACGCGGCCGACTCCGGCCGCAAGACCTCGCCGCTGGCCAAGGCGGACGACGCCATAGAGGTCGACACCACCGACCTCTCCCTCGACCAGGTCATCGAGTGCATCGTCACCCTGATCGAGGAGAAGCGAGCGGCTCGGTGACGTCCCAGCACCTGACGGCGCCCGGCCCGCGCGGAGCGGCGGTCGGCCGCCGCATCGGCATTGGCCTGATGAACGGCCTGTGGCGGCCCCGCGTCCTCGGCGCCTGGCGGGTGCCGGCCCACGGGCCGGTCATCCTGGCGGGCAACCACTCGCACAACGTGGACGGGCCGATGATCATCGGCACCTCCCCGCGGCCCGTGCACTTCCTCGTCAAGAAGGAAGCGTTCATCGGCCCGCTGGACCCGTTCCTGCGCGGCATCGGCCAGCTCGCCGTCGACCGCCACAGCGCCGACCGCACCGCCATCACGGCCGCGCTCGGCGTGCTGGCGCGCGGCGGTGTGCTCGGGATCTTCCCCGAGGGCACCCGCGGGGTGGGCGACTTCGCGGAACTGCGCTCCGGTCTCGCGTACTTCGCGGTGCGCTCCGGCGCGCCTGTGGTGCCCGTCGCCGTCCTGGGCAGTGCCCGCCAGGGGCGGGTGATAGCCGGGTTGCCACCGCTGCGCAGCCGTATCGACATCGTCTTCGGGGACCCGTTCGACGCGGGCGACGGGAGCGGGCGGCGGACCCGTACGGCGATGGACACCGCCACGTCGCGCATCCAGGAGCGGCTCACCGCGCACCTGGCCCACGCCAAGCAAGCCACCGGCCGCTGATACCGCACCAGGTACCGCAGCCACCACTGTTGATCGACGGAGAAGCTTTCATGGACAACCAGAACGAACACGGCGACGTCGGCGCGCTCGGCGACGACGAGTACGCGGAGTTCATGGAACTCGCGGCCGAGGAGGGCTTCGACCTCGAGGAGGTCGCCGGCGACCTGGCGGCGGCGGGCCACGGCCCGCTCCCGGTCCTCGCCGTTGTCGGCCGCCCGAACGTCGGCAAGTCGACGCTGGTCAACCGCATCATCGGCCGCCGTGAGGCGGTCGTCGAGGACAAGCCGGGCGTCACCCGCGACCGGGTCAACTACGAGGCGAACTGGAACGGCCGCCGCTTCACGATCGTCGACACCGGCGGCTGGGAGCAGGACGTCCTCGGCATCGACGCCTCCGTCGCCGCCCAGGCCGAGTTCGCGATCCAGGCGGCCGACGCGGTCGTCTTCGTCGTGGACTCCACGGTCGGCGCCACCGACACCGACGAGGCCGTCGTCCGGCTGCTGCGCAAGTCCGGCAAGCCCGTCGTGCTGGCCGCCAACAAGGTCGACGGCCAGTCCGGCGAGGCGGACGCCGCCGCGCTGTGGAACCTGGGCCTGGGCGAGCCGCACGCCGTCTCGTCGCTGCACGGCCGCGGCACCGGCGACCTGCTCGACGCGATCATGGAGGCGCTGCCCGAGGCGCCCGCGATGACCTTCGGTGCGGGCATCGGCGGTCCGCGCCGCATCGCCCTGATCGGCCGCCCGAACGTCGGCAAGTCGAGCCTGCTCAACCGCGTCGCCGGCGAGCACCGCGTGGTCGTCGACAAGGTCGCCGGCACCACCCGCGACCCGGTCGACGAGCTGATCGAGCTCGGCGGCATCACCTGGAAGTTCATCGACACCGCCGGTATCCGCCGCCGCGTGCACCTCCAGGAAGGCGCGGACTACTACGCGTCGCTGCGTACCGCCGCCGCGCTGACCAAGGCGGAGGTCGCGGTGGTCCTGATCGACACGACCGAGTCGATCAGCGTCCAGGACACCCGCATCATCACCATGGCCGTCGAGGCCGGGCGCGCCGTCGTCATCGCCTACAACAAGTGGGACCAGATCGACGAGGAGCGCCGCTATTACCTGGAGCGCGAGATCGAGCAGGATCTCGTGCAGGTCCAGTGGGCGCCGCGGGTGAACGTCTCGGCGCTCACCGGCCGCCACATGGAGAAGCTGGTCCCGGCGATCGAGGCCGCCATCGCGGGCTGGGAGACGCGCATCCCCACCGGCCGCCTCAACGCCTTCCTCGGCGAGCTGGTCGCCGGCCACCCGCACCCGATCCGCGGCGGCAAGCAGCCCCGCATCCTGTTCGGGACGCAGGCCGGCACCCGGCCGCCGCGCTTCGTGCTCTTCGCCTCGGGCTTCCTGGAGGCGGGGTACCGCCGCTTCGTCGAGCGCCGGCTGCGTGAGGAGTTCGGCTTCGTCGGCACGCCGATCCAGGTCTCGGTGCGGGTCCGCGAGAAGCGCGGCCGCAACAAGTAGTCCCGGCCCGGGGGAGCGGGCCTTCCCGGCCCGCCCCCCGCGAACCGGTCAGAGCCCGTACGTCCGGTTGGTGTCCGTGCGGCCCGGCGGCAGCGCCGCGGCCGGGCGGTTGCCGCGGTGCCGGCCGGGCGCGATGTCGTACGGCTGGTCGTGCCACGCCGAGAAGGCGTTGAACTGCGTGGCCTCCTCGCCGGAGCGGTCGCCCGGCAGGGCCCGGAAGAGCCTGCGGTACTCCGAGTAGAGGGCGTCGTAGATCGGCGTGCCCGAGCTGACCCCGGTGGAATCCTGCGCGCTGCGCATCGACGGAATCTGGCTCTGGTAGGGGACTCGGGAGAAAGCGTCAAAGGTGTGCACGAATGTGCCAACGACTGCTCAGCGTCCAAGATGCGGGCAGGGCGGGCCAAATGCGGATCTTTGGTCGCGCGAGGAGGGGCGCGTACGGCTTTCCGTACGCGCCCCTCCGTCCGTCGGCGTCCGGCCCGGCCCGGCCGCGTTCTCAGCGGTGCCGCGGGCCGGACCGGCCCCTCAGGTGCCCGAAAGGGGCATCGTCGCGCCCACCAGCAGGCCGTGACCGGCCGCGCGCTCCAGCGCGTCCCGCATCAGGTCCTCGCGCGGCTGGCGGCCGATCGAGTCGGCCGGGGCGGCGTAGACGTACACCTCGTTGGTGCGGTTCACCGCGCTGCGCCAGCCGTCGCTGACCTGCAGCGGCTGGTGGGCCTGCCACCAGGAGACGGCGGGGCCGCCGGTGGCGCCCGGCTGCAGGACCGCGTGCAGCTGGCCCATGGCCAGCAGCACCGACCAGCCGCTCAGCGCGGGCGGCGGCACCGCCAGGTCGAGCTGGGGCATGAAGCCCTGCTCGATCATGAGGGGGAGGAAGTCGTCCCCGTCGCCGGTGGATCCCGGGCGGCTGATGGCGCCGGTCGGCTCGACCACCAGGGCCGGCCGGAGCACCCCCTCGACCAGGACGAGGCCGCAGGTGATGCCCAGCACCGCCTGGCGCGGCATGCCCGCGGTCCCGGCCTCCCGGGCGCCGTCCACCAGGACGGACGTCGTCCCGCCGGCCGCGTCGTCGGCGGTGATGCTGCGGACCGCGCCCTGGAGCTGCTCCTCGGAGACCGGCACCACCTGGGAGGGGATGCAGGTCGCGTGGGCGAAGGCGAGCACCGCGGTCTCGTCGCTGATGAACAGGACGGTGCTGGTGCGCTCGTGGCCGGTGTTGCCCGGGGTGCGACAGGAGGTGCAGTCGTACGTCCCCGGGGCGTTCTCCCCGGCGAGCAGACGCGTGGCCTCCTCCTCGCCGATCTCGGCGCGTACCTCGGCGCTGACGTCGAGCATGGGCGGCACGGAGGCCTCCTTGACTGTGCGGCTGCGGTTGCTGCGCAGAGCGTTCCTCCGCGCACAGTGACAACGGACGACCTGTGGTGAGGGTCACGCTTTGCGGCACATCCGTTCCCGTCGCCGGGTGCGCAGGGTGACCGACGGCCCGGAGTTAATCACTCCACGTCGAACTCGCGTGCGCAGGGAAGTTCCTGCCGCGGTGAGGTGGGTCACAACCGCCGGTGCGCCAATACCTCTTTAGCATGACAAGTACGTGTCAAAGGGTCGGAAAAAATACGTCCTTACTTCGGGTAACCGTCAAGTGGCCTGCAACGAACCGGTTTTGGTTGATTCGGTGCACGAGGGTGTCTAGGTTCTCGGCTCGTGTGCAAAGAGCACCGCCCGGGTTCGGACGGGCACCGGCGTCCGACGCGCCGGTGGACGTTCTTGAGGCACGACGGGGAACCCCGGGTCCGTGGAGAGGGAAATCCATGGTCTTGGCCAAGTACCGAGCAATCGCCGTGTTCACCGGCATGGCGGCACTGAGCCCGCTGGCCGTCCTGGCCGCGGGAGGAGAGGCGTCCGCGGCCGACAGCGGCGTGTGGGACCGCATCGCCAAGTGCGAGAGCGGCGGCAACTGGCACATCAACAACGGCAACGGCTACTACGGCGGCCTGCAGTTCGCCGCCGGCACCTGGCGGTCGAACGGCGGCACGCAGTACGCCCCGACCGCCGACAAGGCCTCCCGCGAGCAGCAGATAGCCATCGCGACCAAGGTGCAGCGGTCGAGCGGCTGGGGGGCGTGGCCGGTCTGCGCCCGCCGTGCCGGGGCGTACGGCAGCGCGCCGTCCGCGGGTACCCCCAAGGCGTCGCCCCCGAAGGCGAAGGCGGTGCGGCCGAAGGCGCAGCCGCAGCGGGCCGCCGAGCGTCCGAGCCGCAGCCAGGAGCGTGCCGCGGCCGCGGTCACGGCCAAGGCCGCCGGAGCTCCGCTGGCGATCCGGCCGCCCGCCTGGTGGCCCACCTGGTGACGCTCTCTCAGGGGTGGCATCCGGCCTGACGCGGGCCGCGGCGGCTGCTCCGACCGGGTGGGGCGCGCGGCGCGCCGCGGGTGGCAGAGGGTGGGAGTGGACGGGACGTGCCTAGCGTGACCCGCTATGAACGACCTGTCCTCATCTCATCGCATGAACGTACTTGCCGGATGCCGGGTCATGGTTGTCGCGGCGACCGCCGCCACCGTCCTGGCCGTCCTGCTCCCGCTCTCGGCCGCGCCCGCCCGCGCCGACTCCCCACCCGTGCAGGGGGGCAACCCGGCCGTCAGGGCCGCCGCCCACGCCGGCAACCCGGTGGACACCCCAGCGTCGCGCCCGTCGGTGTGGGAGCGCCTCGCAATGTGCGAGAGCAGCGGCGACTGGCACATCAACACCGGCAACGGCTTCTACGGCGGCCTGCAGTTCTGGCAGCCGACGTGGGAGGAGTTCGGCGGCCTGCGGTACGCGCGCCGAGCCGACCTGGCCACCCCGGCGCAGCAGATCGCCGTCGCCCAGAAGGTCCAGCGCGCCCAGGGCTGGGAAGCCTGGCCGGTCTGCTCCAAGCAGCAGCACCTCGACGGCCGGACGCACGTCGTGGCGGCGGGCGACACCCTCGGGGCGCTCGCCGTGAAGTACGCGGTGAGCGGTGGCTGGCAGGAGCTGTACCGGGTCAACAAGAAGACCGTGGGCCCCGACCCGGACCGTCTCGAGGTCGGCACGACGCTCGTCATTCCGGACGCCCGGCGGGCTCGCCTGTGAACACCGCCTCCCCCCGCCGTCCGCGGTGAGGCCCGCGGGCGCCTCGTAGGCGCGCACTGCGGCCCGGGGTGACAGTCCCCAGCCCCGGCAGCAGCACCCGTGGCACCGCCGGCATCCGCTGCTCGCCGCCGGAGAGCGTCCCGGCCCGGCGGCGAGCTGCGGGAGCCCGACCCGGCGGGCAACTGCCCGACGGTGCCCCAACTGCCCTGCACGCCCTGCGGAGTGTCACTTCCCGGCCGCCAACCGGGGAGCCGGTCAGATCTTGCTATCGTCCGTCTGTCGTCCGCGGACGACGACGGGCGGGGGGTCCGCCGGGCAACGGGGAGACACGGAAACGCATGCGCATCTCATTCCTGATCCACAACGCGTACGGAATCGGCGGCACCATCCGTACGACGTGCAATCTCGCCGGCAAGCTGGCCGAGCGGCACGACGTGGAGATCGTCTCCGTCTTCCGGCACCTGGACGAACCGCAGTTCGCCTACGACCCCCGCGTCCGGCTGCGACACCTGGTGGACCTGCGCGAGGACAGCCAGGACTCCGACCTCGACGACCCGCGGCGGCGCACCCCCGCCACGGTCTTCCCGGCGTCCGACCGCCGCCACGACCACTACAGCGCCCTCACCGACGAGCGCATCGCCCGCCACCTGGCGCGGCTCGACGCGGACGTCGTCGTCGGCACCCGCCCCGGGCTCAATGTGCACATCGCGCGGCAGGCTCCGCGCGCCATGGTGCGCGTCGCCCAGGAGCACCTGACCCTCGACACCCACTCCACCAAGCTCGTGCTGCTGCTGCGCCGGCTCTATCCACGGCTCGACGCGGTCGTCACCACCACAGCGGCCGATGCCGCCGCCTACCGCCGCCGCATTCCCGGCGTCCGCGTCACCCCGGTGCCCAACAGCGTTCCCGCCACCGGCACCGACCCCTCACCGTGCACGGAACCGGTCGTCGCCGCCGCCGGCCGCCTCGCGCCCGCGAAGTGCTACGACGACCTGATCCGGGCCTTCGCCAAGGTCGCGGCAGAACGGCCGGACTGGACCCTGCGGCTGTACGGCGCCGGCCCCGAGCGGCAGAAGCTGGCCGACCTCGTCGCCGAGCTCCACGCGCAGGACGCCGTCCGTCTGATGGGGGCCACCTCGCCGTTGGAGCCGGAACTGGCGAAGGCGTCGATCCTCGCCGTCTCCTCCAGCATGGAGTCGTTCGGCATGACGATCGTCGAGGGCATGCGCGCGGGCCTGCCCGTCGTCAGCACCGACTGCCCGCTGGGCCCGCGGGAGATCATCTCCGAGGGCGTGGACGGCCTGCTGGTACCGCCGCGCGACGTCGACGCGATGGCCGCCGCGCTGCTGCGGCTGATCAACGACGACGAACTGCGCGCCGCGATGGGCCGAGCGGCGTCGGTCAAGGGCGAGCAGTACGATCCGGACCGCGTCGCCCGGCTGCACGAGACGCTCTTCCAGCGGCTGCTCGACGCCCGCGCCCGGCCCGGTGGCCGCGGGCGCGCCGCCGTGCTGTCGGCCGGCGGACAGGTGCTGGGCGCCGCCTATACCCTCGGCGACGTGGCGCTGGCGGCGGGCCGCAAGGCGCGGCGGACGCTGGGGAAGTGACGGCCGTCGGTCACCGCCCCTCGCGGGCCGCCACCTCCGGGTGGTGCGGATCGAAGGCGGGGGATTCGGAGCGGACCTCCGGCAGCGTCACGAAGCCCTGCCGTGGCGGCGGGCGGGCGGTGGCCCATCGCTGCCGTTCCCGTGCCGGTTCCGGTGCCGCCCCCTTCGCCGGTGCCGTCATGGCGCGCTCCCTTGCTGTCGGACACCTGTGAGCCATCCGGGCAGGAGCCCATCATGCTCGTCCGTATGACCAACACGCGAGAGTGCGTAGGCGATCTGGCCGAGTCGGTTCCGCCGCAGTAGCGTGCGCGGCATCACCTCTCTCACGTTTCGCGGGCGGCCTTCGGCGATCTCCCGCGCTATCACGGCATCCGCTCTCGGCAGCATCGAAGGAGCAGCCTCATGACGGTCTATCAGCCCCCCGGAAACTCTGGCAGTCCCGCCTCCTTCCCCTCCCGTTACGAGAACTGGATCGGCGGCGAATGGACCCCTCCGGTCGGGGGAAAGTATTTCGAGAACCCGACGCCGGTCACCGGCAGGGCGTTCATCGACATAGCCCGCTCCACCGCCGCCGACGTCGAACTGGCCCTGGACGCGGCCCACTCGGCGGCGCCCGCGTGGGGGCGTACCGCCCCCGCCGAGCGTGCCGCCGTCCTCAACCGGGTCGCCGACCGGATGGAGCAGCACCTCACCGAACTGGCCGTCGCCGAGGTCTGGGACAACGGCAAGCCGGTGCGTGAGGCCCTGGCCGCCGACCTGCCGCTGGCGATCGACCACCTCCGGTACTTCGCGGGCGTGCTGCGCGCCCAGGAGGGGACGATCTCGCAGCTGGACGAGGACACCGTCGCCTACCACTTCCAGGAGCCGTTAGGAGTGGTCGCGCAGATCATCCCCTGGAATTTCCCGATCCTGATGGCCGTCTGGAAGCTCGCCCCGGCGCTCGCGGCCGGCAACTGCGTGGTCCTCAAGCCGGCCGAGCAGACCCCGGCCTCGATCATGTACCTGATGGACCTGATCCAGGACCTCATCCCGCCGGGCGTCGTCAACCTCGTCAACGGCTTCGGCACCGAAGCCGGCAAGCCGCTCGCCTCCAGCCCCCGCGTCGCGAAGGTCGCCTTCACCGGCGAGACCACCACCGGCCGGCTGATCATGCAGTACGCGAGCCAGAACATCATCCCGGTCACGCTCGAACTCGGCGGCAAGAGCCCGAACATCTTCTTCGCCGACGTGGCGGCCGCCCCCGACGAGTTCTACGACAAGGCCCTCGAAGGCTTCGCGATGTTCGCCCTCAACCAGGGCGAGG
Organism: Streptomyces sp. H39-S7; assembly: GCF_027158205.1. Classification (GTDB taxonomy): domain Bacteria; phylum Actinomycetota; class Actinomycetes; order Streptomycetales; family Streptomycetaceae; genus Actinacidiphila. Next base: position 16,522 of record NZ_JAPVLU010000095.1, read on the forward strand.
TCTGCACCTGCCCGTCCCGCGCCTTCATCCAGGCGCCGATCTACGACACCTTCCTCGGCGACGCCCTGGAGCGCACCCGCTCGATCCAGCAGGGCAACCCCCTCGACACCGGCACGATGATCGGCGCCCAGGCCAGCAACGACCAGCTGGAGAAGATCCTCTCCTATATCGACATCGGCATCGCCGAGGGAGCCAAGCTCCTCACCGGCGGCGAACGTCTGGACCTCGGCGGCGACCTCTCCGGCGGCTACTACGTGGCCCCGACGATCTTCGAGGGAGACAACAGCATGCGGATCTTCCAGGAGGAGATCTTCGGCCCCGTGGTTTCCGTGGCCCGCTTCGACGAGCTCGACGACGCCGTCTCCCTCGCCAACGACTCCCTCTACGGGCTCGGCGCCGGCGTCTGGACCCGCGACATGAACACCGCGTTCCGCGCCGGCCGCGCCATCCAGGCCGGCCGCGTCTGGACCAACTGCTACCACGCCTACCCGGCCCACGCCGCCTTCGGCGGCTACAAGAACTCCGGCATAGGCCGCGAGAACCACAAGATGATGCTCGACCACTACCAGCAGACCAAGAACCTGCTGGTCAGCTACAGCCCGAACGCACAGGGGTTCTTCTGACCGCCCACGGGATCCCCGGGCCGCGGGACGGTGGCCCGGGGATCCGCGGGGGTGGGGGCCGGGTAGGAGACAGGGACGGTGAAGCATGGATGTGACCAACCGGGTCGGGGTGACCGGGGCGGCGGCGGAACTGTTGCGGCGGCTGGCCGACGAGCACGGTCCGCTGATGTTCCACCAGTCCGGCGGGTGCTGCGACGGCAGTTCGCCGATGTGCTATCCGGCGGGCGAGTTCCTGACCGGCGACTCGGACGTGCACCTCGGGGATCTGGGCGTGGCGGGCATGGAACCCGTGCCGGTGTGGATGGCGCGGGACCAGTTCGCGTACTGGAGCCATACGCATCTGACGATTGACGTGGTGCCCGGGCGGGGCAGCGGTTTTTCCCTGGAGGCACCGACGGGAAATCGCTTCCTTATCCGCTCCCGACTGTTGACCGACGAGGAGTTGAAGGCATTGCGGACATGATGTGCGCGAGCCATGCGCATGCTGTGTCCGAGGTGAATTAGTCGCTTTCCGAACATTTCCGCGAGAGGGCAAACGCTTAAGCGGATTCTGTGACAGAAGCGTGACGATCAACGTTGAGTGTTGCCCGTGCGCGCCTTCCCCGATGTGCGTCCGGTGCTTACGGTGGGGGTATGTCACCGATACCGACACCTGGATCCCGGCCCCCGGACGACCCGGGGAAGGCCTACGTGGGACTGCCCCCGGACGAGGCCGAGCGGCGTGCGAGGGAGCGCGGCTGGACCACGGTCCGTTCGCTTCCCGAAGGGGCGGTCATCACCATGGAGTACGTCGAGGGGCGGCTGAACTTCACCGTCGCGGACGGCAGGGTGACGCGCTCCTGGCAGGGTTGACCGCCCGTCCCGCGACGGAGCCCCATGGGCGCCGGGCGGGTTCTGGAA
>NZ_JAPVLU010000096.1 GCF_027158205.1 Streptomyces sp. H39-S7
AATGTGCCAGTTACTGCGAACATCTCACGCGTACCAATCAAGCCTGATAGGAGGGCTCCTACCTCCCCACTTGCACCTCAATCGGCAGGCACATCGCGAAGGAACCCGCGTGAACTCCAGTTGGGATGCCGAACCGGATCCCGTCCGGGTCGTAGAAGCGCATCAGGGCGCGTCAACGAGGATGCGCTCAGCCTTCAGCGCATCGCGCAGGATGCGGCCGTTGGCGGACGACGTACGGACCGCCTTGCGGATGCCTTCGGCGGTCAGTTCGGTGTCCGACCAATTGGCGGTTGCCTCGCGGGCCGCGGTGAGGAGTTCGTCCGGGGTGCGGGTCGGTCGGGGTGTGCGGGCCGACTGCGGAACTCGACCGGTCGCCCGACGCGGCGCGTGCTCCGCAGTGGCGACCGCCGGGACCACAGCCGACTCAACCGGCGCGATAGCCGGTACCGGGTGGGGCAGTCCGGCGGGAAGTTCAGGCGCCGTGGCCGGGGCTACGGGGGCCAACTCTCGCAGGCCAGACCCCAACCGATTTACGGTGGGCTGCTCTGATTCCTCCTGGTCTGTTATCGGGGCCGGTTGGTGGTGCAGGATCTTGGCGACGAGGTCGGAGCCGAAGAAAATCGACCCGACCGGCAACGACGTGGCCAGCAATACCAGGGCCCAGTTGGCGGGTGCCCAGTCGGCCAGCCGCACCCGCCCGGTCCCGTGCAGATCGGGCACCAACCCGTGCACGTAGTTGAGAACCAGGGAAGCGACGGCGTACCCGGCCAGCACCCACAGCGCGAACGTCTTGTCCCGCCCGGTCAGTACGAGCGTGGCGACCAGGGCGAGCGCCATGAGGCCGTCAATGACGAACGGGTAGAGCAGAGCGGCGGCGGCGTCGGCTCCCACGGCCTTGGCCACGTCCCGCTGTGCGTTCCACGAAACGCGGAACGCCATGCTGACGACAGCGACCAAGGCCAGGACGAGCAGGGATTTGGCGTGACGGTTCATGACCGGCGCCCTTTCTGGTCGTCGGTGCGAAACGTGGCGTAGGTGACGTTGGCGTCGCGCTCGCAGCGTCCGTAGACCTGCTCCGCGACAGTGACCACCGCGGCGATCCCGGCGACCGCGACGGCGGCGGCCGGATGCCCGCCGTCCACCGCGATGCGCGCAGCGGTCTGCGCAATGGCGTTCGCGCGGGCCGCGGGGACCGGTGAGTCCATCACCGCGTCGGCGGCCCCGCGGGCCATGTCCCGTAAGCGGCCCATCACCGCTCACCGCCGGTCATGCGGCCGGTGCCGCGGCGGCCGGCGCGGCGGCCGTTGATGCTGGCGAGGAGCGGTGCGGGCTGGTCGGTGACGAAGACCCCGCCGCCGTTGCGCTTGGCGGCGTACATCGCCTCGTCAGCCCGCCGCAGCAGCACCGGCAGGCCGTTTGCGGCCGGGGCCGGCGAGAAGCAGCCGCCCACCGACGCACCTACGGCTACCGCCGACCCCTGGCACCACAGCGGCGCGGTCAGCAGCCCGTGCAACCCGGACAGGACCAACCGGGCCCGCGCCATGTCGGGGGCGGGGAAGCAGGCAACGAACTCGTCCCCGCCCAACCGGGCCACCACACCGTGGGCGCTGTCGGTGTTCCATTCCGCCAGCCCGTAGCCAGCACCCCGGATCACCAGATCACCGACCTGATGCCCGAAGGTGTCGTTGACCTTCTTGAAGCCGTCCAGGTCCGCCAGCACCACGGTCAGCGGCCCGCGGGACAGCAAGCGAGCTGCGGCAGTCTCGAACTCCTGCCGGGTCGGCAGGCCGGTGAGTGGATCGCGGCGGGCCGCTTCGATCCGGCGCCCCATCCACAGACTGTGAACGGACCATCCGGCCGCCAGGGGAAGGGCTGCGGACAGGGCCGCCAGGCTCTGGCTCATGCCGCCACCACCCGGGCCACCCACGCGTCACGGACAGCGGAATGACGCGGGAACGTCACGAGATGGGTGAGCGCCTCGGCGTACAGCGCGTCCCACCCGTCGACCTCGTCGCCGTCCTCGGCCTTGGCCATCAGGTCGGCGAGGATGTCGCGGGCCGCAGCCTCACGCGCCGCCCGCTCCTCGCCGCTCTCGCCCTGCACCCCGAAGAACAGGTCCCGGTCGATCCCGAGCGCCAGCTCCTCGAACTCCTCATTGCCGATGACGTGCTGATTTCCGATGTACGAACGCATGACGGAACTCCAGTAGACGAAGGGACGGAGAACCGAGGGGGTCGCGGTCTTTGGCGAGAGGCGACCGCCCCGGGGTGAAGCCGAACCGGCTCCCTGCCACCCCGCCCGTACAGCGCTGAGCGCCGGACGGGCGGGGGAGGCAACCGGCCGCAACGCCGTAGCGCTGCGGAAGGGCTGGCCGTGCGAGCGGCGCCGGATCAAGTCCGGGGCCGTCCCGCACGGCGGATCATGCGGTGACGCGAAAGGCGCTGCAGCCGTACCGGTCCAGCACGGCCGGCGCCCAAAGATGTCGGTGGAACACAACGACCTCCAGGTTGGGAGGGGCGAGGGCTTCACCGGTGGCCGTTGCCACGGCCACCGGTCCCGAGCCTGAGAATCGGGCGCGTCATCATCACTGCTCTGACGCCAGCAGGGCGGCGCACACCAGGTGGCACCCCGAACGGGGTGTTCTCCAGAGCTGGCACGCGGGAAGTGGCCGCCAAGACGACATCTCCCGGTCGCCACGGGGACGGGGAATCACACCCCGTCAATCAGCACGCTGTTGAGTTCTCAAGCAACCGACGCTTCCTTCGGTCCCGTTTCACGGGAGACCTCCGGGCTGGCACTACACGCCTTGTCCGTGGTGTGTATTACCTACCACTCACGTTGGCAGATCGGTTCCGCGTCGTCAAGCGCTCTGGCTTTTGAACTTGGAACCGCTGGTCTGCCTTGCGGCGATGACTCAACTATTGCCAGCCGAACAGGACTTCAGGAGCGTGTACTCGGGGGTGCACTCGTGCACTCCCGAAGGCAAACCACCTGCACACATCACCTGACCTGCATAGACTGACGGCACGTCAAGCCGGGCCTTTGGCCGCTCCATGGGGGATCGATGGCAGACCGGAACGACAGACTGGCCGCACTCATGGATGAAGGCGGCTTCTCGCACAAGTCGCTTGCGCGCGGAGTGATCGTGGCCGCCATCCGTTCAGGCGAAGACACAACCTGCGATCACACCTATGTGAGCCGGTGGCTCAAGGGTTCGATCCCGCGCGGCAGCATGCCGCAGCACATCGCCGATGCCATGGGGCGCAAGCTGGGTCGCCCGGTCACAATCGACGACATCGGCATGGGTGCCGCTGCGGTTTCCGCCGTACAGCATGATCTGGGGCTTGACTTCGCGGACCGTCCCGAAACAGTCACCGCCACCGTGGGCGACCTTTGGCGGGCCGACCTTGCTGAAGCCGAACCGCTGACACGAGCGCTGCCAGACCCTGCTGCATGGAACGAAGCTGCCGTGCGGTGGCTCGTCTCGCCCCCGGATGGCGAACTCGCCCGGTCGGGTCACCGCTCCATCGGCGCGGTGGACGTGGATATGGTCCGCTCGACCGCCGAGGCATTCAGCATGCTCGATGGCAAGTTCGGAGGTGGCCACGCGAGACGCTCGCTAATCCAGTATCTGCACACGGATGTACGGCCCATGCTGGACGGAAAGCACTCTGATGCCGTGGGTAGACAGCTCCACTCGGCTGTGGCCGAAGCGCTATTGCTTGCCGCATGGATGTCGTACGACAGCGGTCTCCATGGCATCGCGCAGCGCTACTTCATTCAGGCATTGCGGATGGCGCAGGGGGCCGGCGACAGACTGCTAGGCGCCAGCATCCTTTCCGCAATGAGCCATCAGGCCACGTTCGTTGGTCGATATCGAGAGGCGGCAATGCTTGCGCGAGCCGCCTTCACTGGACCGGGTACGGGCCTCACGCCCACGCTGGCCGCGCAATTTCGAGCAATGGAGGCGCGAGCGCTGGCACGTTTGGGCGACGGGCGAGGCTGCGATCTCGCCCTATGTGAGGCTGAAAGGCATCTGAGCTTGCGCACCGCCGACAGCGATCCCGCATACATCGCGTACTTCGATGAAGTCGAACTTGCAGCCGAGTTCGGACACTGCTTCCGTGATCTAGGCCGTTCCGCGCAAGCCGCGGAACGTGGAACAGGGTCCATCTTCGGTGATGGTATGAACAACCGAAGCGACTTCTTCGCGACGATGGTGCAGGCAGAGGTGCATATCCACCAGGGAGATGCCGGTCAGGGTTTCGACATCGCGTTGAGCGCCCTGCGGCTCGGGGAGGGTTTGAAGTCGGCGCGCTGTGTCCAGTACGTCCGAGAGTTTCAAGGGCGCATCACGGATGGAATGAAGCGGGCTGCGGAGTTCCGCGAGTTCGCGGAGCAGGCCGGCAGATTCCGGCTCTGGCAACAGCTTGGGTCACAGCCCTAGAAAGGTGCCCAGTCACGTCTTGAACCACCAGAGCGCAGCGTCTCCACCCGCTTCTCAACTTCTTCCGCCGCCTGCGGACTGGCGCCAGCGTTCTGCGAGAGCCACGTGACCATGAGCAGCTCGCGAACACGACGTAGCACGGGATACCCGGACCACTCCCGCACGTCGAAGCCGTAGCCCTGTACGAAATTGGCGTACTCAGTCTCTGTGTGCCAGCCGAAGCTGTCGTAGTACATCGCGGTGTGCATGAGATCCCACTCGCGTGGACCCATCGCGAAGCCGTCCAGATCTATGACGTTGGGGCGCCCTTCCCCATCGCGCAGGACGTTGCCAATATTGAAGTCCCCGTGGATGGGCCCCAACGGAAGCGCAAATCGCAATCTCCCGTACTCGGCCGCCAACTCATCTGCTAGCGAGGCGAGGTAGGTCCGGGTCCCGATTGGGATAGAGGCGCTCTCGATACGTCGTTCGACACTGCCGAAGGGGCGAAGCTCAGGCAACGGAAATTCTGGAGGCTTCAGCTCGTGCAGTCGCCGTAGTAGCTCACCCATCTCGCGTGTGGTGGCGTAGGTGTCCCCATCGGCCAACCCTTCCCAGAATGTGACGGGGTGGCCATCGATAACGACTGGCTGTTCCGCTTCAGTCGCCAGCCGTGCTGCCGGGTAGTTCTCGGCCGCCAGCCATTTCGCCACAGAAACTTCTCTGCGCACGGAGGGCAGACGATCAGCGCTTCGGCCGACCCGCGAAACGATTCGGCCACCGTTGATCCGGAAAACGGCATGGTCACCGAACCTCAGCATCTTGATGCCATCTGGTTCTACGTTGGCAAGGGCGCAAGCCCTCCGCAAAATGGTCTCTGCTTCGGCGGCACCGAACCCGGTGCGTTCGCTCATCGTCATGCTGTCTGACCACCCCGCCCTGCTGGCAGAGCGCGGACTTGTCGTCCTCGTGCCTCTCCCTTGCCGATGAGCCCCTGCCCCTCCATCTGCGCCACGGCAGAACGGACCGCGGTTCGCGAAGCGCCGAACCGAGCGCACAGCTCTTTCTCGGTCGGGAACGGGTCACCGACCTTGACCCCTTCAGCCCCGAGGAGATCAGTAACTCTCTCGACCAGCGGGCGGCGATCCCCTGACCCGGCGACGTACCAGCCGGCGCCCTGCACGGATTCGACAATGCCTTCGCTCTTGAGATGGCCGAGTGCCCGCTCGATGGTGCTGCGGCTCACCTTGTAGTCACTGATGAGCTTCGCCTGAGATGGCAGCGCCTCGGTAATCTCCTCCTTCTCGATCTTCTGGCGCAGAGACTCAGAGACCTGCAAGTACGTATCGCGCGGACTGGCCTGCGGCACAACACCTTCCCTTCTTCCCCACCACGGGTAGACCCCCGTGACGCCTTGCTGCATCAAGCTTCGCACGGAGAGGTCTAGGACCAGCCAAGTAGTCTCGTTGCCCCCCAGCCGCCGAAGGAGATTAGGCGAACGTCAGCCAAGCGCCCCGGTGTCGCGGCCAGGCCCGGTGCCGACAGGCGAACGACGGCCAGGTCAGAGTGCCCGACGTTGTTGGTGCTGGAATCCATTGGGGGTTGTGGTAGGTAGCGGCTAGGAGGTCTTGCGGCGTTTTCGAGTGTCGGGGGCTCGTGGGTTCTACGCTGGGTCTCCTTTCTGAATACGGTCACAGTGCGTCAAGGCGTGCGGGGGATGGGCATGGAGATCGTCGAGTTGGTGCAGCAGGCGGGTCCGGCTGTGGGGGCAGCACTGGCTGTGTACGGGGCAGGGGTGCTGGAGCGGACAGAGGACGCAGCGGTGGATGCTACGGCCAACGTGGGGCGCCGCATCCTGCACGCAGTGTGGCGTCGGCGGGATGAGCGGGGCCGTGAAGACCTAGAGACAGCAGTACAGGATGCGGCGGCTGAGCCGGACGACGAGGACGCGGCGGCGGCGTTGCGCCAGCAGCTAAAGCGCGCCCTGCGCGAAGACCCGGACCTTGCGCGGGAGCTGGCAGGCTTGCTGCCGCAGCCTGGCGGGGGCACTGTGACAGTCACCGCGTCGGGGACGCGATCGATCGCAGCAGGTGGCTCAATCGGCGTCGCGACTACAGGCGACACTCCCGCGTCCCGACAGTGAGCACCGAACACCCCTCCACCCTAGGTGGGGTGGAGGCATCCGGAGATCGGTCGATAGCCGCAGGCGGTTCGATCGGGGTGGCGATCAGCGGGGACAACGCGCGAATCGTTGTACTGCCGGCTGAGGCCGTGCACTGGGCGGAGACCATTCAGGCGCCACCGGGCGCTGGGTTTTTGCCGACATCGGTGTCAGGTGTCTTCGTCGGCCGGGAGCAGGAGCTGACCGACCTACGTCGGATGCTGGCTGGCGAGGGCTCGGCCGCCGTGGTGCAAGCACGGGTGCAGGCGATCCATGGGCTCGGCGGGGTGGGCAAGAGCGCCCTGGCCCTGCACTACGCCGGCCGCTATCGGGACGCCTACACGCTGGTGTGGTGGATCAGCGCCGAATCCTCCGAGGCGATCGTGACGGGTCTGGCGGGTCTAGCGATGAGATTGTGCCCGCAATGGGCTGAGGCTGTCGGGTTGGACGAGCGGGCCGCGTGGGCGATTAGGTGGTTGCAGGCTCATCCAGGCTGGCTGTTGATTTTCGACAACGTTGAGAACCCCATCCACCTGCGTCCCTACCTGGGAACCTTGCACCGCGGTCATCACCTGGCCACCAGCCGTAAGGCCACTGGATGGCACGCCCTGGCCCCCACTACGGCCCTGGGCCTGCTGCCGCTGGACCAGGCTGCGGACCTGCTGTGCACGCTCGCATTCCAGCACCGTCCCCCTACCGATGGGGAAGGTGCTGCGGCTCGGGAATTGGCTGGAGTTCTGGGCTGTCTGCCGCTTGCTCTAGAACAGGCTGGTGCCTACGCCCATGAGACTGGCACCGACTTGGACACCTACCGCCAGTCACTCGGGTTGGTGCTGGACCACGCGGCTGAGGGCATAGACCCCGAGCGAACCATCGCCCGGATCTGGGACCACACGATCACCGCCATTAGCGACCGGGACCCGCTGGCCGTCACCCTCCTGCAAAGCACAGCCTGGCTGGCCCCCAACGATATCCCTCGCACACTGCTTGCATGCCTGGTCCCCGACCCAATTGCCTTGAGTAATGCGCTTGGCGTTCTGCATGCCTACAACATGATCGCTTTCACTGACGATCGCCAAGGCGTCAGCGTGCACCGCCTAGTGCAAACCGTGCTGCGCACCCGCATCACCCCGGAGCCCAACATGTGGGCCCCGGGGCGATGCGAAGCTGAAGGGGCTGTAGCAAAAGCTCTCTTGGGCCTGGCAGAAGAGGCTGTGCCCGAACTGCATGAGCATTGGGATCGGTTGCTCCCCCACGTCGTCGCCTTGGCCGAGTCCACACCGCCGGAGAGCCTCACCTCACCTGAAACTGTGGCTGCCTACCACCACGCCGCACAGTACCTGCATCGGCAAGGCCGTGACGCTCATACCATCAGTCTGCGAACCGTAGCCGCCGCTCAGTGCGGGCGAGCACTCGGGGAAAACCATCCTCATACTCTGACGTACCGTCATAACCTCGCGGGAGCGTACAAGGCCGCTGGGGATCTGAAGCGAGCGATTTCCCTGTACGAGACCACCCTCGCTGATTCCGAACGGGAATTGGGCGGCACTCACCCAGACACCTTGGAAAGCCGTAACGATCTTGCTGCTGCGCTTCTGGATGCTGGGGACTTGGAGCGGGCAATCCCGCTGTTCGAGACTACCTTTGCCCAGCGTGTGCAAGTACTGGGCGGCACCCACCTAGCCACGCTGATCAGTCTCAACAACCTCGCCAGCGCATACGGGCAAGTGGGGGATCTTGAACAGGTGATCACACTGTTCGAGACCACCCTCGCCACGTTCGAGAAGGTGATGGGCGGTACTCATCCACGAACCATTACCTGTCGCAGCAACCTGGCTAACACGTATCGGGATGCGGGGGATCTGGGGCGGGCGATCCCGCTGTTGGAGACCACGCTTAGCCAGCGCGTGGCGGTATTGGGTGATATCCACCCGGACACTCTGGCTAGTCGCAACACTCTTGCGGCCACTTATGCTTTGGCGGGGGATCTGGAGCGGGCGATCCCGCTGTTCGAGACCACGCTTAGCCAGCGCGTAGCGGTATTGGATGATATCCACCCGGACACTCTGGATAGTCGCAACAACCTTGCTTTCGCCTATGCGGTGGCGGGGGATCCCGGGCGGGCGATCCCGTTGTTGGAGACCACGGTTGGCCAGCGTGTGGCGGTATTGGGTGATGTCCACCCCGGCACTCTGGATAGTCGCAACAACCTTGCTTTCGCTTATGCGGCGGCGGGGGATCTGGGGCGGGCGATCTCGCTGTTCGAGGCCATCCTTGCCCAGCGTGTGCAAGTACTGGGCGACACGCATCCGAGCACCCTGCTCACTCGCAGCGCCCTCGCCGTTGTGCGTCGAGAAGCCCAATCTAAGGAAAAATGAAGCAGATTTTTTCAAGATCAGGACGAGACGTGGACGGAGGCCGGGCACCCTGCTTGCGCATCCTGTAAATGTCCAGGTCAGGCGGATGGTGTGCGCATGATCTTGAGCTGACTGTAAATCTGCCGGCTCAGCCTACCCAGGTTCGAACCCTGGCGCCGCCACGGTATTGGAACGGCCCCTGATCTGCGGAAACGCGGACCGGGGGCCGTTTTCGTGTGCAAGTGTCGCCGAGCCCCAATCGGGGTGCTTTGCCCCAGTGTGTCTCACCTTGCTTCGCGTGCTGATCAGCGCGTGTGGGGCAGGCGTGGGGCAGCTTGTGACGCTCGTCTCTCGACTACCTCCCGCCCCGCAGGGTCGCTTCGATCCTCGCGTTCGCTGTCACGGCGGCACCCTCCAAGCACTTGGCGTAGACCCGGAAGAGGACAGCGACGCTGTGGCCGGCACGTTGCGCCACCACTTGCGGCTCCACGCCCGAACTGAGCCAGGTCGATACAGCCGCGTGGCGCAGGTCGTAGGGCCGCTTCGCCAGGGGTGACGCGCACTGGAGCGGCGTGAGGGCGCGCGCACGGGCTTCCGCCCACACCTCGCCGTATCCGGTGTCCTGGATGAGACCGCCGCGCGAGGTCTGGAAGAGCCGACCGTCGCCGGTCGTGCCGTAGGCGGTGACATGCCACCGCAGCAGGGCGACCAGGTCAGGGGGAATCGGGACCGTGCGCACGGCCTTCCGGGGACGGTGCTTGAGTCCGCGCTGCTCGTGCGCCTTCCCGGTGTCGGTCCATGCCGAGCCGGAGCGGGGGCGGGTCTCACGCAGCCACAGGACCCCCCACCCGCGACGGGGTAAGTCGCAGTCCTGAACGCGGAGCCCGATCACTTCGGCCGGCCGTGCTGCCGCGTAGTACATGCACCCGAAGAACGCGACCAGGCGGCGGCCCCGCGCGCTCTGCGCCTGTACCGCGTTGAGCAGGGCGAGAGCCTGCCGTGGGTCCGGCACCGTAGCCGGATCCAACTCCTCCGCCACCTGCTCAGGGGCTTTCCACTGGACCTGAGGGAGAGGGTTCATCGACAGGCGCCCTGCATCGACCGCATAGCCGAGGGCGTTGTGGAAGATCGCCCGCTTCCTGCGGATCGTTGACGCTGCGGCGGTCGTGCCGTCCAGCTTCTTGGTCAGCGCGTCCAGTGCCGACCGAACGTGCATCCGGTCGGCCAGGGCCGACGTGGGCAGGGACTTCCGCTCGAACCAGGCGAGCACCTTGGCGACATCGGCCGGCGGCTCCTCGGTTCGCCGCGTCATGTTGAAGGCCCAGCTATAGAGCGCGACGCGCACGGTGTTGGCGTCGGCCATTCCCTTGGTGTCCGTGACCAGGGCGGGGGCGATAGTCGCCATCGCTTCGGCCAGCGTCCTGCGGGTGGAGCCGGGGGAGTGCTCCCACTTCATCTCGATGTAGTCGCGAGCGTGCTGGTACCAGGTCACCTCCTTGCTTTCCCGCAGCTCCCTGACAGGTACCCCGGTCGTCTCATCGAACGGTTCGCCGCTGTGCATCGCCCGCAGTAGCTCAGCCCTGCGGCCGTCGGCCAGGGTCTTGGTCCGGAACGTCTGGGAGTGCGGTGTCTGGCCGGTCTTCCAGCGAAGTTCCGCCGAAGCCTGGCCACGGTCCTTGCGCTGCCGGACGGACCAGATCCGTACGTCGTACGTGGGCATGAAGCTCCCAAGAGAGAGGGGCCCGCCGAATCGGCGGGCCCCGTGCGGTTGGTCGAGTAGTTCAGGCGGCGGCGCGCTGTCCGCAGCGCTCCCACCACGCGTCCAAGTCGGCCCGGCTCACCCGCAGGTGGCCGTTCGGCAGCTTCTGCAGGCGGGGCGCTTGCCCACGGGCGCGCATCCGGTAGAAGGCGGCGCGGCTCATGTCGATCTCAGCGAGGACTTCGGGGAGTTTGAGCATTTTGGGGCGTGCCACGGTGCAACTCCTTGGCGAGAGGGGCGATGCGGGTGCTGGGCGTTGCGCCTGTCCGAGGTGGGGATTTCTGCGTCATTGCGTCATCGGCGTCATTCGGGCTTCTGACCTGCGGTTTTGCGTGACGTAGTGGTTGGGGTGTGCGTCATGGGTGCGTCATGGGCTGCGTCATCGCATGACGCAGATGACGCAGGATGACGCAGGCGCTGCCGCCTGCGTCATGGCTGTCACCGCAGGTCAGGGCCCATTTTTCGGCCCGCATGACGCAGATGACGCAGGTTCTTCCTTCTTAGGAAAAAAGAAGGGGCTGTTTGGTGTGGTCCGGTGCGCCTTGGAGCGTGAAGAAGGAGCCGCTGCGCGGCGCGACCTTCGAGCGGCGTTCCGCCGAACAGCAAGAGGAGCACCTCGCCCGGGGCTGGTGCTCTTCTTGCTTGTCCGGGTGTGCGTGCGGTCAGAACGCCTGCTGTTGCTCGGGTGGGGGCGGGGCTGCCGGGCGGGTCATTTCGAGGTAGCGGCCTTCGCTGGTGCGGCCGGTGTCGATGAGGACGCCGCGTGCGGCCAGGGTGGGTTGGAGGCGCTTGAGGCGGTCGGAGAGGACTTTGCCGGTGGTCGGCCAGCCTTTGGGCAGGGGACGGCAGTCGTCACCGCTGTGGAGGCGGCTGAGGCAGTGCAGCCACTGCGTGGACGTCATCCGCTCCTGAGCGCCCGGGTCGAGGGCCTCGGCGTGCTTGAGGACGGTCTGCGCGAGCAGGTCGCCCTCGATCACGTCGTCGTTCAGCTCGTCCAGGCTGGCCAGGTAGGCGGTGAGCGCTCCGAGGCCGGCGGCTGCGTCGAGTTGCGCGCACAGGTGCGCGAAGTCCGCCATCCGCAGGTCCGTGGGGGTCTCCACCTCCATGGCGCGCACCTTGACGGTGAGGTCCAGGAGCGAGCCGAGAATGACCGGCAGCACCTCCTCGTACTCGGCCCACAGCTCGGCCTCGGTACGCCGGATCCGGGGTCGCACCAGGCGCAGCGGCAGGAGCCGTTCCGCGAGGTCGGGGCGGATGACTCCGACGTCGATGCCGGTCAGGAGCAGGGGTCGGCGGAAGCCGAGGCGGAAGACGTCCCCGTCGCTGAACAGGGCCCGCTTGACGCTCTCGGCCCCGGTCACGATGCAGCACATCGCGTCGGACAGCTCCGGGGTCATGTGGGAGAGGTTGTCCAGGGCGGTGATCCATCCGGCCGCGACCGCTGTGATCAGGTCGCCTTCGTCCTTCGGTGCCCGGCGCAGGTCCCCGCTCATGCCCTCAATGATCCGCAGCAGCATCCGCCCGGCGGTGGACTTGCCCGCACCCTGTGGCCCGGTGAGGAACGGTGCGGGGACGGGCGCGAACGGCCTGAGGCAGCCGATCAACCAGGCGATGGCCAGGCATTCGGTCTCGGCGGTGGCGAAGTTGCACAGCCGCATGAGCAGGTCGATGCCCTTGCCGCCGGTGTCCTTGGCCGGCAGGGGCAGTTCCCCGGTGAGCTGGGTGCGCCGCCAGCACACCTCCCGGGGGTCGGGGGTGAGGATGTCCCAGCCGGTGGGGTGGATGCGGACGGACTGCCCGTCATCGCGCCCCAGGTCCAGCCACGTCGCCCCATCGAACCCCGGAGCCACACGGATGTTCACCGCCTGCGTCTCCTCGTACAGGGCCAGCGCCTCGATCAGGTCCAGCGCCTCTTTCAGGGCGGTCCCGTTGAACACCCCGACCCCGTCGCGGTACATGCCGACCATGAGTTCCTGGCGGTGGCTGCCGGTCGTGCCCTGCGAGCGGATCGGGCGGGCCACGGGGTGGCCGTTGCGCTGCGCGTAGACGGTGCCGTCGGCGGTGCGGAAGTACCGGAAGTGCGCCTGGGCGTAGTCGGTGATGATCTCGCGGGCGGGAGTCTTCTCGTCCTCGGCCATGTCACATCCCCAATCGGTTCAGGGCGTTGGTCCATGCGTCGGTGCAGTGCCGGGGCGATTCGCCCTTGGCCTGCGCGGCGGCGAACAGCCGCGCCATGTGCGCCTGGGTGAGGCAGCCGCACCGGCCGTGCACGGACAACACGGCGAGGAACGCCCGGTACACGGTCGCGTGCACCGCCTCCCGGGCCTCTGTGATCCCCTGCTCCGCCATCGCCAGGCCACGGGCGAGGTAGGCGGGCGTGCGGTGGGGGCACTGCCCGGCCCGGTTAGGCGCGGGCACTGTGACGGCTGCCGGTCGGGCCGGGGCCGGTTTCGTGGTCAGGGCGCGGACGACGTCCGGTAGGGCGGTCATGGTGCCGGTGCCGGGTCCGAGCCAGCGGGCGTAGGCCATGGTCGACTTGATGTCGACGCCGGGCCGTACGCCGTTGGCGCCCTGCATGGCGCCTTGGTAGAGCCAGTGTTCGCCCCGGGTCGTCGGCACGGTCCGTGTGGCGGGCAGGTTCGCACGGGCCCAGGCGATGGCGGCCGGGTTGTCGAGGTCCACGGCGGTGAGGTTGGCGCCACCAGGGTGGTAGGCCACGCCCGCCGCTTGCCGCCACGCCCGCTCCCACGGAGGCGAGGAGAGGATGTTCGGGTCGGTGGTGGCAGCGGCCCAGCCGTGGCACAGGTTCGGGCAGGTGCAGGGGCCGGGGGTCTTCATGTTCGGCCGCCCGCCGCACACGTTGCCGGCGCAGGCCCGGCAGTTCCCGAACGGGACCTTCCCCGCCCGCAGTGGCAGCACGGGCACCCCGGCGGCGGCCAGGTCCAGGGCGGTGGCCAGCAGGGCGTTCATGCCGCCACCTCCAGTGCCGGCGTGATGCTGGCCAGGAGCTGGGCGCCGATCCACGCCGCGTAGGCGGGTGGGATGCACTCGCGGATGCCGTCGCGGTTCATCCACGGCACGCCCATGACGCGGCGGGCCAGGTCGACGCCGGAAAAGTTTCCGACGAACTGCCCGTACCAGCCCGCCGGGACGGGTCGGCCCATCTTGGCCTGGGGTGCGGTGTGGGCGGGGTGGGCGGGTGCGGTGAGGGTGAAGCCGCCGCCGGTCTCGAAATACCGGTGCCGGTAGGTCTCCAGCCCGAACATCGCCCCGCACAGCATCACCGGCTCGCGCAGCTTGGGCAGGGCGCCCTTGACGTTCTCCATCACCCACGGCCGCCCCGTGGCCTCCAGCGCGGCGCGGGTGGGGGCGATCAGGTCCGGGTGGGTCCGGCCCTGGAGGCGCTGGCAGTCGCTGTCGTGCTGACACGGAGGCGACGCGTGGATCGCGGCGAACTCGTGCCCGTGCTCGCGGATGAAAGCGACCGCGTCACCCTGGATGCAGGTGAAGGGGTACAGGGGCTGCGGGTGCAGGTCGAGCCCGGTCACGGCGAACCCGGCGTCGTCATAGCCCTTCCCGGCGCCGCCCTGGCACCCGTACGCGTCCAGTAAACCGGTTCGGTGGGGTCGCCGCATGTCGGTGGGTTGGGTCATGCTGGGTGTCTCCAGTTCTCGTGTGAGCGTGCTGGGTTGGCGGCGGCCCCGGCTCTTGGTCGGATTGGGGCCGCCGTTGTTGTTCGCTCAGGCCGCTTGCTGGCCGGGCAGGAGACGGCCGTCTGCGGTTCGGTGCACGTCTCCGTCGGTGGTCAGGGCCCTGATCTCGCGCGAGACGGTGCCTTTGTTCAGGCCGGTCCGGTCGGTGACTTCCTTGGCCGTACGGGCCCCTGCCTGAACAGCGGCCTGCACCTTGTCCCGGTTGCTCAGCGCCCCGGACGGTGCGGCGGTGTCCTTGACCAGGTGCAGCGGTCGCGGCACCTGCCCGCCGGTTGTCTGGTGGGGGGTCCAGATCGACTTGGGCAGTGCGCGCACGCCCGCGTCGTCGAGGGTCCAGGTGCGGAGCATGCGCGGGCCGTAGCCCTTGAGGTAGCCGTGACCTCGGTACTCGCGGCCCTCGGGGATCTGGTGCGGTGCGTAGTGCGCGCAGTCGTCCAGGGCGACCTGGGCCTGGGTCGTGCCGGCCACCCGGAGGGAGAACCGGGTGAGGAGGTTGGGTGCGATCAGCTTGTGCACGCCCGGCGCCCCGCCGTCGGTGAGGGGGTATTGCGTGGCCCACCACAGCACGACGCCGCGCGAGCGGCCCAGCGAGGACAGCTCGATCAACCGTTGCAGCCGGTCCTTGTCCTTGCTGATCAGGGCAAGGATCACCTGTCCCTCGTCCACCACGACGGTGAGCTGACGGCCGTCCCACACGCTGATCCCGCGCTGCTTCATGTCCGTCTTGCGGCGGGTCATCTCCGCGTGCGCGTCGTCCACAGCGTCCGTGATCTCGTCGCGTTCCACGGCGACGCGGCACGAGTGCTCCCAGATGTTGGCCTCTTCGCCCTTGCCGTCGATGAGCAGCAGGTCACCGCGCAGGTGGGCGGTTGCCATCAGCGGACGGAACGACCAGGACTTGCCGGTGCCGGACGCTCCGGACACCAACAGCCGCTCATCGAACGGGACCAGCACTTCATCACCGGTTTCGGTGTCCAGACCCAGGCTCATCAGCATCGGATCGGCCGGGATACGGTCCGGCGTCCACAGCGAGGAAACGCCCGCGGCTGCCGACCGCGTCGCCAAGCTCAGGACGGCCCAGCCGCCGCGCGAGGCGGACGTGATCCGTAGGCGCAGCGCGGTGCGGGCACCGAGCAGGGCACGGACCGAGTCGGCCTTGTCCGCGAGCGTCTTGACCGTCCACGTCCCGTCCAGCCGGATCTCGCACCGGATGCCACCGGGGTCCATGGCGGGCGGTGTGGTCACCGTGCCGGACAGGCCACGGTCGGGGGCGTGCTCGACCCAGTAGGACGGGTCGAGGCGCTCCATGAGCTGACGTTCTTCCAGGGAGACGGATTCATCGACCGGCACCCGCAGTTTGCGGCGACCGAGCGCGAGGCCGGCCACGTTCGCGCCGATGAGCGCTGCCGACGTGGCGGCCGGCCACAGCGTCAGGTGCGCGCCCGACATGACCAGGGACGTGACGACGCTGGGCACGGCGTGGACCGCGTGTGCCTGGATCGCGCGGGCCTTGAGCGTGCTGGGGTAGTTCACCCGCGCGGCCTTGAGCTTCGCGCGGGTGTCCCGCTCCTGCCGGGCGGCTGCCTTGCTCGCCACCCGCGCCGCACGGCGACCGGCCGCGAACGGATTGTTCGACGCGGCCCGCGCGGTGAGCTGCTGCGACTTGGCGGTGGCGTGCGTGGACCGCGCGGCGTTGTGCTCCTTCTGCGCGGCCATCAGCGTCTTCAAGTGCTCCGGGGTGCGCAGCTTGTCCCGCCGGTCCGCCTCAAGATCCCAGCGGGCAGCGAACGGAACACAGACAGGCGACAGCGAATCCAGCGCGCTGTTGGTGGTGTTGGCAGTGGTCGACCATGCTTGTTTCCAGTCCACGAAGAGGTCCTCCAAGACCGTGGATAGGGCCGGTGCGCCGTTGCGTGGCGTCACCGGCCCGCCCGAGTTGCAGACAGCGGCGCTGTCGGTTGCGTCGACAGCACCGGTTGAACCCCTGCAACCACCTGTGACCTGCGAAGTTGCAGAGTTGAGCGATAGGGAGGGGTAGGGCCCTACGCGCACGCGCGCGAAGGGCTCCGGAAAACAGGCCCGCGCAACCCCCTCACGGGGGCCTCAACGGCCTTTCGTCAAGCGGGGGTCTTGCCCCCACACGCGAGGGGGGCCGCACGCCCTGCGAGGCTCCTGCGGCCTCCCGCCCGTTCGGAGTGGGCGGAAGACCGCAGGGGGTGGGACTAGAAGGGCGGTTCGCTGCTGTAGCCGGGGCGCGGGCGGCGGAACCAGGACGGCAGGGGCAGCAGGGTCGTGCGCCAGTGGGTCCAGCAGCCGCAGGGCTCACACTCGGTGCCGGCGTACTCGCCCGAGTCATCGCCGTAGTGGTGGAGGATGCCGCCCGCGCCGCCGCAATCGGGGCAGTCGGGGCGGGGGGTGTCGGTGAGGACGAGCGCGTAGCGCGGGCAGACTGCCGTATGGATACGCAGTCGCATCGTGCGGGGCTTCATCCGTTCAGTCCTTGGTGCGAGCGAGTTTGAGGGTGATGCCGCCGACGCTGACCGGTCCGGCCACGCTGCCGATGGCGATGGCGGTGTGGACTGCGAAGTCGAGCAGTGCGACGAACGCGGCCACGAGGCCGAACACCCCCACGACGCCTGCACCCGCGACGACGATGGGAAACAGGTAGTGGCGCAACAGGCGCCCGTCCTGATCGGTGCTGTGCACCACGATGACGACCGGCTGCCCGGTGGCTTCGGCGCGGTAGTAGGCGTCTGCGGGTATGTGCGGGGCGATGATCCCCGGCGGATCACGACGGGCCATCAGGACTCTCCCTCAGGTCAGTTGGAGTCGGCGCAGGGCACGCACGCGCCCAGAGAAGGCGGGATGACGTACCCGGCATCGCGCCGGCATGTCGGGCAAACGCGCCGGGCACGGTTGGCGCAGGCGAGCGCGCCCCAGCGAGCCGGGGTCATCGGCCGGACCGGCTTCGCCAGATCGACGCGGTAGAGGTAGGCGACCAGCGGGCCCCGCCGGCGGCGGGGGCGCTGGAGTTCGGCGGCCACGTCCTGGCCTCCCGGGCGCAGCCCCATCGCTCGGAGCTGCCGACGGGTGGCCAATCCGTCAGGGGCGAGCCGCCACGGGTGCACGGAAAGCAGCGGGTTCGCAGATTCTGAGAGCTGTCTGAGCACGAACCCGCTGCTGGTTGGGGTGTTGGGGTGGGTGAAGCGGCGGGTTGCCGCTGTTATGCCTGGGTGGGGTCGATCGTGAA
>NZ_JAPVLU010000097.1 GCF_027158205.1 Streptomyces sp. H39-S7
TGCGCGTCCAGCAGCTCGACGCCGGCCAGGATGACCGGCATCTCCCGCTCGATCGCGTCCAGCTCGGCGTCCGTCGGCTCCATGAAGTCGGCGAACGCGGTAACAGCGTCCTGAACAGTAACGATGTGATCCATTGGGTCGTGTGTCCTTCCAGAGGTGAACGGCCCGAACAGCGGCCCCGGTGTTCGAGCACCGGGGCCGCGCGCCGTGGGATGGAGATGGGTGGATCTCGGGTGATCAGTAACCGCCGCTGACCCGTCCGGCCGGAAGGCCGACGTAGCGCTGCGACGACCCCTGTCCGCTCCCGGAGGGTCAGCGGACAGAGCCCCTTGTCTCGCCGGGGAGGTAGGTGGCCCCGGACCGCGCTTTCCACGACGCGGCAACGTGCGGCCGGATCACTCCGGCCACCTCCCGAGCCCGTGGCACTGGGCTGGAGGCGACCCCATCGACCACCCGAGAGCAGGTGGCTGGGGCGGCGCACTGTTCAGTTGTCAAACAACGGGCGCTCCGCTCCGTCCCGCCCTGTCGCCAGACCGTTCGGAAGCACACGCCAAGTGGGGCCAGTTCGCGGGTTTGTGGGCAAACCCTCGAACTGAAGATGACAGTAGCTGGGCCGTGGGCGGCGCGCAAGATGTTTGCCCACAAACCCTCGAACTGCGATGCTGGAGGCATGGAACCCCAGCCAACGGCGGTGCAGGCGCCGATTCATCTCCGCATCGCGGATGACCTGCGCATGCAGATCGAGCGGGGCCAGCTCGCCCCGGGAGCGTCGCTCCCCACGCTGTCCGACATCTGCGAGCGGTACGCGTGCTCTATGAACTCCGCGCGCTCTGCCGTGTCTCTGCTCAAGGCGCAAGGGCTGATCACGTCAGGGCGAGGTAAGGCGCCGGTGGTCCGTATCGCGCCCGGGAAGGTGGTGCGCTCTTCGGAGCGTCACCAGGTCGAGAAGGACCTGGCGCGACGACCGGAGGGAGAGCGCTCCGCGATAGGCGAAGCTGAGACGAATTTCAGCATGTCAATCGCGGACCAGGTCTTCACCTCGACCTACACCACGATTGAAGCTGATGCCCAGCTCGCTGAGGTGTTCGGGATCTCTGTCAACGCCGCTGTGCTTCAAAGGCGCTACGTCTCGAAGAACTCCGGCACGGGCCATCTGCTGTCATTCAGCACGTCCTACATGCCGGTGTCGCTCATCAGTGCTAATCCGGATCTCTTGGACGAGACGAAGGAACCGTGGCCGGGCGGAACTATGCACCAGCTATCCACGGTGGGTGTCGAGATCATGAGCATCGTCGACCAGGTGACCGGCAGGATGCCCACCACGGTGGAAGCGCAGCAGTGGGCCCTGCCTGATGGCGTGCCCCTGCTCATCTGCCGACGGATCTCAAGGGATGCCGACAACAGGACCGTAGAGGTATCTGACGCCGAGTACCCCGCAGATCGGACGGAACTCAGATTCGTCACACCGCTAAAATCATGGCGGAAAAAGCAAGGCGCCAAACCCTAGCCTGTTCCGGATGGTCAGTTGAAAGGGATGGTTGTGGCAACCGCACTAACTGAGGCCGACCAGGGATTTCTGACCCGCGCAATCGAGTTGTCGCGTCACGCACTGGAAGATGAAGGTAAGACGCCGTTCGGTGCCATCGTCGTAATCGATGGTGCGATTGTCAGTGAAGGCACGAGCAGCGTCGTAGAGTTGTCCGACCCCACCGCCCACGCGGAAGTCATGGCACTTCGTCATGCCGGCAAGAAGCTAGGGCGCCACCTGTTCGAGGACGGCGTCATGTACGCCAGCAGCGAGCCCTGCCCGATGTGCCTGGTCGCCTGTTACTGGGCCCGCCTGCCCCGCATCGTCTTCGGTGCGACCAGCCACGATGTTGCCCTGAACGGGTTCGAGGACCTGCAGCTCTACCGGGAACTGACCTATCCGGCCGACAGAAGGTCGCTGCGGGAGGACGTTGCCGGTGGGAGGCTGGGGGAGCAGGCCGCTGAGGTGCTGCGCTCCTGGGGGGCAGCCCTGCCGGAAACGGTGGTCCCCAAACTCTGAGCAGGGCTGATCCAGTTCGTCTTGGCGTACGCCAGCGCTTTACGCCAACAGCGGCGGACACCAGCGGATCTCTGCGGAGGATGGCGCACACAGAAGCCGGTCACCAGGGGTTCCCAGGTGCGAACGTCTGTTGATCTAGACCTCTGATAAGGAAGAGGCCACAGGTTCAAGTCCTGTTAGGCCCACCGCGTTGAACGGCCCGTACGGATCCCGATCCGTACGGGCCGTTTGCTGTTTCCGGAGCCTGCGAGGGCCTGCGGGGGGTCTGTGGCGGGTGCTGTCCGGTAGGGGAGTTGGAGCGGGTGCAGGTCACCGTTCGGTATCGGTCGGTGTGTATAGTCGGCGGCGTCAGGGCTCTCCCAATCCAAGAAGGACGAGGTCGCGCGGTGAAGAAGTTTCTCCTGGTGGCACTGGCCGCCGTCGGCGGGCTCCTCGTGTACCGCCAGATCCAGGCGGACCGCGCCGAGCAGGATCTGTGGACGGAAGCGACCGACTCCGTACCGGCAGGTTCCGGCGCGAGCGTCTGAGACGCCGAAGTGCTCTGAGGCCCCGACCGCACAGCGGTCGGGGCCTCTCGCTGTTGCGGGACCGTGACGGGAAACGCTTGAGTTTGCTCACGCAAATCAATACCTTCGCGGTAGCAAACAGAGACGGTCCGGCCGAGGGGGAGCACAGCATGCAACGACCACAGTGGCGCGCGTTCGCCGGGGCGGTGAGCGGTGGAGTGCTGATCTCCTTGCTCGCGGCGCTCGGCGGGCCGACGGCCGCGCGGGCCGCCGTACCGGCCGCGGACGACAGCCTGATCATGGTGCTGGACTCGTCCGGATCCATGGCGGGACCCGACGGCTCGGGCAGCACCCGGATCGAGTCGGCCCGCAAGGCCGTCAACACCGTCGTGGAGACCCTGCCGGACGGCCACAGGACCGGGCTGCGGGTCTACGGCGCGGGCAAGCCGCACGGCTGCGACGACACCCAGCTCTCCCAGCCCGTCGTGCCGCTGGACCGGGACGCGATGAAGAGGGCCGTGGCGGCCGTCCAGCCCAAGGGGGACACCCCGACCGCCCTGGCGCTGACCCGGGCCGCAGGCGACCTCCCCAAGGACGGCAGGCGCACGATCCTGCTGATCTCCGACGGCGAGTCCAACTGCGGGGCGCCCAAGCCCTGCGAGGTGGCGGCCCAGCTGGCCGGGGATGGGATCGGTCTGCGGATCGACACCATCGGCTTCCAGGTGAAGGGCGCCGCCCGCGAGGAGCTGGAGTGCGTCGCCCGTGCCGGACACGGCGCGTACTACGACGCCCCCGACGCGGCGGCGCTCGCCCGGCAACTGGTGCGCGCGTCGCAGCTCAGCGCCGACGGGTACCGCTTCGAGGGCACCCGCATCACGGGCGGCGCGACGGCGGCGCGGGCGGCGGACATCGCGCCGGGGCAGTACCTGGACACCATCGGCCCCGGAGAGACCCGCTGGTACGCGGCCGGCCTGGACGCCACCTCCACGGTGGACCTCGCGGTGACCACGGTTCCGCAGGCGGGCGTGAAGGTCGGATACGGCGACGGCATCGAGCTGAAAGCCGTGTCCTCCGGCCAGTACGCGTACACCTGCGACACCGGATCGGCGCACTTCGGGCAGGACGAGGGCGCGATGATCGTCACCGGGGCGGTCAGCCGGGTGCCCACCGCCAAGGGCGACGGAACCTGCGACAAGGCCGGCCGGTACCTGCTCTCCGTGCACCGTACGAGCGCGCCGGGCTCCGACCAGGGCCGGTGGCCCATCGAGCTCCGGTACGGGAGCGAGGCGGCGCTCAGGGCCGGGACCACGCCCGCGGCCGCCGAGACCGAGTTCGGTGACAAGCCCGCGCCGCTCGCCGGCGACCCGCGCGACCTGGTGGGCGGCACCGGCTTCAACGACGCGACCGTCCTCACCAAGGGCGTCTGGCGCGACAAGCTGCTGCCCGCGCAGGCCCGCTTCTACAAGGTGCGGCTGGGCTGGGGACAACAGCTCAGCTACGCGGCCGAGTTCGCCAACGAACCGGTGCTCGACGACGCGTCGTCGGCCTCCGTCTGGAGCT
This sequence comes from Streptomyces sp. H39-S7, assembly GCF_027158205.1. GTDB lineage: Bacteria > Actinomycetota > Actinomycetes > Streptomycetales > Streptomycetaceae > Actinacidiphila. The sequence continues at coordinate 4,114 of NZ_JAPVLU010000097.1, forward strand.
ACGTCGACACGGCGGCGTACGGGCCCGGCCGGCAGCCGGTGCGGGACGCCTCCGGCGGCACCGACCACCGCAGCTACACCGGGAAGCCCCTGTCCGTAGGGCTCGGCACGGTCCCGGTGACCTGGACCAACCGCTGGGTCACCGGCGGCTCGGCCCCCGCGGTGCACAGCGCCGGGGACTACTACATCGCCGTGGCGCTCGGCCCGAAGGCCGCGCGACTGGCGAAGAACGCGGCGGTCGGCGTCGTCCTGCGGGTCGACGTGACGGGGGACGAACTGGCCGGGCCGCAGTACCAGGCGCCGGCCCTGGCCAAGGGACAGGCCAAGGACGACGGCGGCGGCAGTGGACAGAACGACGGCAAGGCCGGCGACAAGGGCGCCGATTCGGCTGCGGGCCGCGACAGCGGCGGCTCGGACGGGGGAGGATTCATGACCGGCAAGGACATGGTCGCGGCAGGAGCGGGCGGGGCGGTCGCACTCGCGGCCGTCGGCGGGGTGGCGCTCGTGCGCCGGACGAAGAGGGGCGAGGCGTAATGCGCGGACTTGTGGTGGCGGTCGCGGTGGCGGGCGTGACGCTCGCCGGACTGCAGGGCACGGCACTGGCGGACACCGCCGTGCCCGTGTGGCAGCCGCAGGGCACGGCGGTGACGGGTGCGGCGACGACGGCCGAGGCCCAGGCGCTGACGGCCGGCGGTACCTACAAGGACACCCTCAAGGTGGGTGACACCAAGTACTACGGCGTGGACCTGGACGCGAAGTCCGCGGCGTACCTGTCGGCGTTCGCCATCCCGAAACCGGGCGCCAAGGTCACTTACGGGGACGGCATCGAGCTCAAGCTGCAGAGTGCCGACGGCACCGACTGCGACAGTTACGACGCCCACTTCGACAACGACGGGGCGGCGCGGCCGGTCGGCGGCTACACGGCGCGGACCATCGAGAAGGGCGGGCGCTGCCAGGAGGCCAACCGCTACACGCTGGAGATCAAGCGGGAGAGCGCCGGCACCTCGGACCCGGCCGAATGGCCCGTCGAGATCCGCTTCATGTCCGAGCCGGCCCTCAAGGCCGACGCCAAGCCCGCGCCGGCCACCAGCGCCACCGAGGCGTCACCCACCCCGGTGACCGGTACGCCGAGGCCCGCCCAGGGCGGCACGAGCTTCGACAACGCGGCGGCCATCAAGAGCGGCATCTGGAACGACAAGGTGCTGCCCGGCGAGACCCGCTTCTACAAGGTGCCGGTGGACTGGGGCCAGCACGCGGTCCTCTTCGCCGACTTCGCGAACGCGCCCACGGCCAAGGAGAACGGCTTCCAGAGCGCCGGGGTGCGGGTCGACGCGTACAACCCCGCCCGCGGCCACATCGACGACGACACGGAGTCGTACGCGGGCAAGCAGACGTCGATCACCGGCCAGACCGTGCCGGTCTCGTACGCGAACCGGTTCGAGAGCAGCGGCAAGGTCTCGGCGACGCGGTTCGCCGGCTGGTACTACTTCGCCGTGAGCGTCCACCCGGGCGTCAAGAACGTCGTGGACGCCCCGATCGGCGTCACCCTGCGGCTGGACGTCAAGGGCACGGCGGCCCCTTCGCCGGGGTACGACGGTGACGCGGCCAAGGCCGGGTTCGGCATCGGCGGCGACGACCTGGCCGAGGCGGACGGGACGGCTACGGGGGGCGGTTCCAGCTCCACGCTGCGGTTGGTGGCGTTCGCCGCGCTCGGGGCCGGGACGGTGCTGCTGCTGAGCCTGGCGGTGTGGGTGATGACGGCGCGGCGGCGCTCGCGGGCCGCTGCTCCGCAGGCACCGCAAGGGCCGCAGCCGGGGTACGGGCCGCCGCCGGCCTGGTAGCGGGGGCGTAAGAGGCGCCCTCAGGCCGCCGCCAACGCCCAGATGCCGACCGCGAAGCAGAGCGCGGCGACGATGAGGATCGGGATCACCAGTTTGGCCGGTGGTCCCGATCGTCGTGTCTGCGGAAGCGGCGCGGTGTGTACCGCTGCCGTGTAGGGGCGGGTGGGCTCGGGCTGGTGGGGCGGGGACGTGAGCGCTTGCGCCTGTGCCTGTGCCTGTGCGGGCGCCGGTGCCGCGGACGTATACGGGTTGGGTCCGACGGGCGGCGGGGTCCGGGTTCCTGTTGCCTGGGGGTAGCCGTATGCGGGCGGCTGTTGTGGGGCGTGTGCTGGGGCCGGCGCTGAGGATTGGGGGGCCGGGAGGTGGAAGCTGCTGGTTTCCTCGGGCCGGGAGCGGCGGGCCTTCTGGCGTGGGCCCTGGGCGTCGAAGCCCTCCGGGAGGGGGCCGATCTGGTCGAAGACCTCGACCGGTTCGTCGTCCAGGCCGGGGACCGACAGGAGTTCGACCGCGGCGGACAGCGCCTTGCGGGCGCCGGTGGCCGTGCGGAAGCGGGCGTCCGGGTCGGGTTGCAGCAGATTGCCGATGACCTGCCACATCGGCTCGGGCACCCCCTGCGGGGCGCGCGGGACGCCCTCGTTCAGGTAGCGCTCGAAGATCGCCTGGGCGTCCGGCTTCTGGCCGCTGAGCAGGTAGAGGGCGACCAGGCCGACCGCGTACAGGTCGGCCGGGAAGTCGGGTTCCGCGCCCAGCATCTGCTCGGGCGCGAAGTAGCCCGGTGTGCCGACGACGTAGTCGACCTCGGTGAGGCGCGGCTCGCCCTTGCGCATGGCGATGCCGAAGTCCGACAGCCGCAGGTGCGGCCGGCTGGTGCCGGTGGCCTCCAGCAGGATGTTGGCGGGCTTGATGTCGCGGTGCACGACGCCTTCGGCGTGGACGGCCGTCAGCCCGGACAGCAGCTGGTCGAGCAGTGCGCACACGAAGTGCGGGGGCAGCGGCCCGTAGTCGCCGATCAGGTGCGAGAGCGATCCGCCGCGGACCAGGTCCATGGTGAACAGGACCTTGTCGTCGTCGGCGGCCCAGCTGGCGGGCGCGAGCACGTTCGGATGGTCGATCCGCATCGCCTGCTCGCGGACGAAGCGGAGCAGCGCGTGCGCGTCGCTCTGCTGGAGCACCTTCGCCGCGACATAACGTCCCCGCCGGTGGTCCCAGGAGCGCCAGACCGCGCCCGAGCCGCCCCGTCCGATCGGGTCCACCAGCTCGTACCGGCCTGCGAAGACCTCACCCATGGTCGGCGACCCGCCCCCTGTTATCCCGTTCAGCCCTGGTGCGCCTCGTAGTGCGTGATCGCTTCCGCGGTCCGCCCGGCGCCGTACACATGAAGGAACTCTGCCAGTTGTGGATGGCTGGAGGCGAGGGTGTTCGCCGCTTCCGCAATCTCTTCGGCGGACGCGACCGCCCGCAGCAGCGACTGGATGTCCCGTACGACGTGCCTGGCGGAGCCGGCGGCCGAGCCTGAGGTGGAGCTGTGGGTGGTGCCGGTGAGGACCGAGGAGCCGGACGACTGCCGGATGTCGTCCATCCGCGAGGTCGCCTCCGCGGACGTCACGCTGCCGTCCGCGACATGCCCGGCGAGATCCTGGAGCGCCTGCAGGCGCTGGACGACGGCCGGGTTGCCGATCTTCGCGCGCTGACCGCTCATCAGCTGCGAGAGCATCGGCGCGGAGAGGCCCAGCACGCCCGCCAGGCGCGCCTGGTTCAGCCCGAGGTCGCCGATGAGGCGCCGGAAGAGGTCGCCGAGCGGCTCGCCGTACCAGTTGCGCTGCAGCTCCTGGGCGCGGCTGGCGGCGTCGTGCGGAGAGGGGTCCATACGCGCTCCTGTTTGCGGCCGTGAATCCTGCAAAGCATCCTACGGACCGCGATACTGGGTCGGGGTCACGTCCCGGAACAGGTACGCTGTTCTGCGAAGCGGGGCCTTAGCTCAGTTGGTAGAGCGCTGCCTTTGCAAGGCAGATGTCAGGAGTTCGAATCTCCTAGGCTCCACATCGCCAGAGGGCCCCTGACCTGCGGAAACGCAGGTCAGGGGCCCTCTCTGTGTTTGTAACGTCAACACCGTGTCAACACCGACCTGTCGTACGGTCCCTCCATGGCATCGATCAAGAGGCGGGACAAAAGCGACGGCACGGCGAGCTTCACCGTGCTGTTCCGGGCTGGAGGAGCGAGAAACGCCAAGCAGGAATCGGAGGTCTTCGGGGATGAGACGGCGGCCGAACGCTTTCGGGAGCTGGTGAACGGGCACGGTCAGCAGTGGCCACCAGGGTGGGTGCGAGGCCAAGGGTTCGTCGCTGACCAGCGTCGGCCGGGAACGATGTTCGAGCCCTTCGCTCTCGCCTACGTCGACCGGCTCACCGGCATTCAGGGCGATACGCGCAGTAAGTACAAGACGCGAATACGTGCCAACATGACGCCTTGGTTCGGGCCCTACTCCGTGGAGGACGGTGAGGGCAGCATCGTTCGAGAGATGGTGCAGGACTGGGTCAACGACTTGGAGGCGGGACGGCCCGCCCCGCTCGACCCCGCAGACCGGAAGCCTCGAACGAAGTACCGGCCGAAGACCATCCAGAACGAGCACGGCTTGCTCTACTCGATTCTTCAGGCCGCAGTGGACGCGGAGCCGTCGCTACGGGCCTCGAATCCGTGCGCGAAGACTCGTCTCCCGCGGCTCGACGGCGCTGAGGACGAAGAGGAGATGGTCTTCCTCGAACGCGAGGAATGGGCCTGGCTCTACGAATGCCTCAGCGACGATGCCAAGGACCTTGGCGAGGCCATCGCGGAGACCGGTTTTCGGTGGGGCGAGGCGACGGCACTCCAGCCCCGCGACCTTCGGCGGCGTAACGGCCGGCCCGCCATCCGTGTCCAGAGGGCCTGGAAGAAGGACGAGGACGGGAAGTCCATTCTCGGCGCCCCGAAAACCCGCAAGGCGCGGCGGACCGTCGTCATCACTCACAAGCTTGATCGGATGCTGCGGCGCCGCGCCAAGGGCCTGGCTCCCGATGCCCTCATCTTCACCGGCCCCGAGGGGGGCAAGTGGGACCCGGGCACGTTCCGGCGCTTGCGCTGGTTGCCCGCGATCGAGATGGCCGCAGAGAAGTACGGCCTCATCAAACGACCGCGCATCCACGACCTCCGTCACTCCCACGCGTCGTGGCTGATTGCCGCGAAGGTACCCCTGCCAGCCATCCAGGGACGTCTTGGGCACGAGTCCATCACCACCACCGTCGACCGGTACGGCCACCTCTTGGACGCCTTGGACGACGAGGTCATGGCCGCTATCGAGTGGGCCATGGACCCGACCGCACCGCTGCCCGGCTTCTTGGAGCACTCCGGCCTGTCATCCACGACGGACGGACTCCCCCGTGTGCCCCGTCAGCTCTCGGAGCCGGACCACGAGATATGGAAAGACGCCAGCGATTTGCCGCAGGACAGCGCGGGCGGGGGAGACGGGCCTGTCTTCGTCGTCACGCTGGGGGGCCGAGAGGTGCCGTTCGCGGACGGCCAGCACGCCCAGGACGTTGCCGATCAGTGGAACGACGACTGTGAAGAAGGGCTCGCGGTACTGCGAGCAGATGGCTGCGCGGAAGAGCTGATCGTCCGCCGCGGAGCCGTCGGACCAGAGGAACGTGAGCGATGGACCGGCGGTGGTCCGGTCTGGACCCGGATGCCGGCGAGACAGTTCGTTTACTCCGCTCTGGCTTCGTACGAAGCCGACGGCACCTTGGACTACGAGCCGCTTTCGGTGAGTGGCCGGTGGACGTGGGAGTTCGAGCACGACGGCTTCAGCACGCGGGCCGCGGAATTCCGAACCGAGTTCCGCCCTGGCGGCAGCACGGAGGCGCAAGTCCGGGGAATCAACAGGTCTGCGGTGGTCCGGTCCTTTGAGCAGGCCCGGATGGAGGCCCTGGAGGTGTGCACCAAGCACCCAGACGCCGACCTCGTGACGACGCAGGCTTGACGCCGTAACTCCATCCCGTCGCTCGAAGGAATGTGTCCTTCGTCATGCAGATCCGGCCCGCTCCTCGACAGGAGCGGGCCGAACCTGTGTGCGCTTCGTAGCGGGAAACCCTCGCTGGCCTTAGCCCACAGCCTCCGAGATCGGGTAGCAGATGGTCCGCCCCGGTGGGGTTCGTCGGTCCGCGACCAGCCGTTGACCGTGTCCAGCTCTACCCGCTCGGTCGGGCCGACCGTCCCTTCTGTGCGTACACGAGGGCGCGGTGCGGTCCGGTGGGTGCGACGTTCTCTACCTCGGTGGATCGGTCGAGGGGTGGTCGGTCGTCACCAGAGGCTGAGGGGGCGGCCCGCTGCAATCGCCGCCCGGACGCGGGCGGCGATCTCCCCTTTCGACTCCCCGTCGCTCTGGCCAGCCCGGATGGCGTCGCCTACTGCGCGTGAGCGCCCGGCCGGGCCGCGGATGTCCGCCAGGGGACTGCCCGGGTTTCTGCGGCGAGCCAGCCACTCGGCCCGGTTCTCCGCCGCCGTGCCCAGCCTGAGGTGTGAGGGCTGCTGGCAGGAGTGGTTATCACAGGTATGGCAGACGGTCGGGCTGTCAGTGCCCCAGCCGAGCCGAGGGATGACGCCGTGCGCGAGCTGGTACCCGTACAGGTGCCCCGGCACCGTGCCCGTTCGTGTCCTGCCCGGTCGTGATGCGGCCCTGAAACTGGCGTGGCCGGTGCTGGAGATCCCGCCGAAGAAGAACCAGCAGTCCTCGGTTGACGGGGTGCGGTAGACCTTGGCCCAGTAACGGGCCTGCACGGACTCGTCGGCCAGCCATGCGGCCCACTCAACAGCCGGTATCCGTACGGGGGTTGGCTCACCGATGAGGGCAAGTTGCTCATCGACGTGAAGGGGCCCGGACCCGTTCACCGCCGCGAGCGGGAAGAGTCCGGGCCCGAGGCCGTTCTCAGGCGGCATCAGCCCGGCTGCCGTCCGGTGTGAAGGCCGGGGCCGGGATCTCCGAAGCCGGAGGTGACGGGTCCGACGCTTCCGCCCGAGGCTTACGGGCCCGGTTGGGACGAGGTCGCCCGGCGCGGGTCCGCAGCGATTCGATGATCTCCTTCGCGCGGGCGGCGGTAACAGGCTTCGCCTCGCGTTCCAGTTCCTCCGCCGGCACTTCCAGTAGATCCGCTACCAGCTCTGCGTCGTTGTTGAACAGCCGCAGAGCCACGGCAGCGGCTTCCCGTGCCGCGACGTCTGCCTCGTCCTTCGCGTGCGCCGCCTTCACCGCAGTCTCACGTGTGGTCAACACATTCGCCACAGCCATTTCCCGCGTCTTCGCCTTGAGAGCTTCGACAGCGCGAACCCGCCGCCGCAGTTCTGCCGTGCTCACCGACGCTGCCGGAGTCGTGCTCACTCGCTCCCCCATTCCAGTTCGAAATCGCTGCTCATCGCCCGCACCGTAGGCACAGGTCCGCGGACATCTCGAACCAGCAGCGCGGTGTCGCTCATAGAGAGAGCAGGAGACTTCCGGACGGGGGTGTACTACCCCACCGTCACCGGGCCAGGTATGCAGCCAGGAGGAGTTCCGTCTCCGGCGAGAGTGAAGCGGCCCGAATCTGGTCACCGTCGCGGTAGGTCAGGCTTCCCGGGGCGTCGCCCACCGCAGGGTGATAGTCGCCGCGGTTCAAGCTGACGAGGACGGTGGAGCGAAGGCCCTCACGCAGAGCCAGCGACAGGCCGAGGGGTATGGACAGGTCCACGGTGGGGTCCGCGATGGCGGCAACGACTAGTGCACGGACCTCCTCCTTCGTCATCAGCTTCGGTTCGTTGGTCATGGCTTCAGTATCAGGTCGAAGCGCGGTGCCACAGCAGCGCGTACAGCGGATCGGCGGATCGTTGGGTGCCGGCCAGGGCGAAGGGCAGCCTCCGGCGGGTCCTCCTCGGAGGGGGTGGGGGCTGGTTGGTTGGGTGCGGGAGCGTCGTGGTTGAGGTGAGGGCGGGGTTCCCTCCTCGGCCGGACCCCCGGGGGGCGTACCAGGAACCCGGACACGGCGTCCAGGCCAAGCCGCTGCGCGGTCGCTGCGCGAGCCTGGACACCGCGCCCGGAACCCTGGTACGGCGGAGCTGTCCGACCGAGGAGGGAACCCCGCCCAGGCCCGTTGTGGCCGGGCCCGGCCGAGCGGGTGCGGGTCGGTGGGGTGGTAAAAGAGCAGGTCAGGGCCCTTGTTCAGGTTGACCAGGACCCTAGAACATGGTTTAATTAGACATGTCGGAAGGGGAGGGCAACACCCCGGACGGCGGCCCCGAGGTCCAGCCGGCCTCGGGCATCCCCTCTCACCAGGAGTAGAGCCATGAGCACCCCCCAGGCAGACGTGAACCCCAAGCTGGCCACCATTCAGGCATTGCTGGCCAAGGCCGAGAATCCCGGAACTCCCGAGGCAGAGGCCGAGCTTGCCCGTACGCGGGCAATGGAGATGATGGCGAAGTACGGGGTTGATGAGGCCCTGTTGAGCGATGGTCAGCCGTCGCGCGACGGGATCACCGACCGGTACTTCGACTTCCCCAACCCGTGGGCCATGTCCCGCGTCCGCCTCATGTGCTTCATCGCGCAGTCCGTCGGATGCCAGGCCGTCCACATGGGCGTTCAGGGTGCGGGGGGCGCGCGGCGCGTCCACATCGTCGGTTACGAGTCTGATGTTCAGCGTGCCGAGATCCTTTACACCTCCCTCGTTCTCCAGATGCTCGGCGGACTCAGCGCGCAGATCGTCCCGTTCGGCGTCCGCAGTGCGCGAGCGTGGCGGAACTCGTGGACGCTCGGTTTCATCGAGCGCGTCATCGAACGGCTCAAGGCGATCGAGGAGGCGGCCCGCGCCGCCGCCAGCGGAGAGACGTCGGCCACCGGCCGCAGTGGCGAACTCGTGCTGGCCGACCGCGACGCGATGGTCCAGGCCGCCTATCGCCGGGAGCACCCGAACGTGCGGACGTCGCGCGGCTCGTACAGCGGCAGCGGGTACGGCGACGGAGCCGCCGCAGGCAACCGCGCCGACATCGGAGGCACCCGCCGCATCGGTGCCAAGGCAGCCGGAGCGCTCGCAGCCTGACCCGCTCATCCCGGCCGGGGCGGCAGCCCGCCGCCCCGGCCCTCGACCCGTACGCCGAGGAGCCCGCATGTACATGGAATGGGCCAGATTCTTCAAGACCGACGAGAACGGCCGTCACTACTTCCAGACATACAGCTTTCCCCAGGAGTGGGGCACCGCGACCCCGAAGGACCCGGGCACCGGCCGAATCAGCGAGGCCGCCGCCCTTGCCTACTCGATCATCTGCGCGTCCGGGTTCCAGTGGCAGACGCCGTGTCACTGCGTCGAATGCACCATCAAGGCCAAGTCCGCCCAGTCCAGCAACTCTTGACCGTCACCAAGCCCCAGGAGAACGCGATGCCGTCCCGGAAGCCGCCTGCTACCCCCGCCCGCATCCTCACCGTCGCCGCCGACCACATCGAACGCGTCGGTCTCTACCAGGGTGACCACCTCTGGCAGCCCGGCAGGATGGGCGACACCGCCCCGTGCACCGTGCTGCACGCATGGGAGCGCGGCGTGCGTGCAGCACGGCCCCGCTGGTCCGTACGGGGCGAACCGTGGGACATCTTCCAGCGCGCCCTGTTCGACTCCCTCGTGGTGCTCAGCAACCACATCAACGGGCGCCCAGTGTCCGGGGTCAGGTGGCGAAAGCTGCGGCTCACAGAGGGCGCCTACCGGCGCACCATGCTGTGGTGCTGGGGGGACGAGCGTGAGCGGACCACCGCCCAGGCCGCCGCCATGATCCGCGCAGCCGCAGCCCTGTACCCGAGTGACGCCGATCACATGACTCCCGGTTGCCCCACTCTTCAGAACATGGTTTAATTAAGGACGTCGGGAAGGGGAGGGCAACACCCCGCCCGACACCCCACCGGGCCGAACGGCTCGACTCAACTCTCACCAGGAAGAGAAGGAACGATGACCAACACCAAGGCTCAGGCCGGCGTCCAGGCTGCCCCCGCTCCGTGGCCGACCCTCGGCGTCGCCGAACTCGCCGCGCACCCCGGCAACCGGCGCGACATCGAGGCCCCGGCCGATCTGCTGGCCGACGTGAAGGAGAACGGCGTCGAGGAGCCGCTGTACGTCGTGCGAACCAACGGCAACGTGCCGCAGGTCATTGACGGGTTCCAGCGTCTCGCCGCCGCCGTCGCCGCAGGGCTGGAGACCGTTCCGGTAACGCCCCGCCCGGTCATCCGGATCGGCGCGCTCACCCCGCACCCGAAGAATGCCCGCGAAGACCTGGACATCAACGCCCCGTTTGTGGACTCCCTCCGCGCCGAGGGGTGCCGCATCCCGGTCAAGGTCCAGCGCCTTGACGGCGGAGTCCTCCAGGTCAACGACGGAAACCGCCGATTCTTCGGTTCGAAGGACGCGGGTCTGACCCACCTGCCGTATGAGTGGGACGACGACGACCGCGACGCCGCCGGGCAGTTCCTCGACATGATCACGACTGCCCAACACCGCAAGGGCTTGAGTCCGTCGGAGATGAACGTCGCCATGTTCGCCGCTTCGGAGGCGGGGGCGCAGATCGGTCGTATCGCCAAGGCCGCAGGCGTCCGGCAGAAGGACGTGCGAACTCTCGTCAAGGTCAGGTCTGACGCGGCCCTGAACGCCGCCGTCACGGGCGGTAGCTACGAATGGACGTTCGAGCACATGACGGCCCTCACCGAGTTTGCTGATGACCCGGAAGCCCTGGCCGCCATCACCGAAGTCGCTGCGAAGGCCCGCGCCACCCCTCGTGACGTTGAGTGGATCATCACCGTTGAGCGGACTAAGCGCGATCAGCAGGTCAAGGCCGAGACGCACCGCGCGGAGCTGGAAGCGGACGGGCAGCGAATCCGGGAGGCAGAGGAGCTGTCGGAGCGGGCACTGCCTGTGTGGCGACTGCGTGAAATCAGCATGGAGGAGCACGCCCAGTGCAAGGGACAGGTTTGGGTGTTCGACGAGCAGCGGGGCGACCGCTACGAGCCGTACTGCTCCGCCCCCGGCCTGTACGGGCACGTGGTGTCCGGGAGTACCAGCAGCGGAGACACGAAGGCCCCCGCCGAGAAGGAGGCCGAACGAGCCGCCCGTGCCGCCGTCAAGAAGGGCAATATCGACTGGGACGCCTCCGAGGCCCTGCGCCACAAGTGGATCACGGACCTGATCAAGCGGCGCAGCCTCTCGAAGAACACCACCAACGCCCTGATCGGTCACGTCAACGAGGCTCTTCTCAGCGGCACATGGGGAATCTCCGAGGACCTGAACAAGGGAGCCACCACGGAGAATCTGGCTACCTTCCTTGGGCTGAACACGCAACAGGCCCAGGACAGGGCCGGGTTTGCCGGGCACGCTGCCAAGGACCCGCGCCGGGCCCCGCAGCTCCAGTTCGCCGCCATCGCCGCCGTCCGCGAGAAGTCCGCCACCCGGTCCGCATGGAGGACTGACGACCAGCACGCCCCGTGGACGCGGAAGCCGACCGGCCAGTGGTTCCGGGTGCTGGAGTCCCTGGGGTACCAGCTCACGCCCATCGAGCAGTCCGTTATGGACGGGGAGCCGTACGACCCAGCGAAGAAGACGGCCCGCGCAGCGATCACGTCGGGCAGCGAGCCGGAGACCGAGCAGGAGTCTGGCGCCGAGGAGGAGCCGGAGGCCGAGGAGGCCGAGGAGGCCGAGGAGGCCGACGAGCCGTCGAGCGACGACGACGAAGCCGCCGCCTAACTACCTCAGCCGCCCGACGCCGGGGGCGGGAAAACCTCCCGCCCCCGGCCGCCCTCAGGAGCCCCACAGTGACCCGCACAGCTCTGTTCGAGACCACCGACGACCACGGTTGCGGGTGCGTCCCCGCTCCCGCCGAACCCGACCCCGCCACCACCGCCGACATCATGCAGGCCCGAGCCATCGCGTCCGGACTGGCAGAGTTCGGCATCGGGCCCGCCCGCTGGTCCGCCGCCTACGACGACCAGGCCGCCGCCGTCGTCCTGCGCGTGGACACCCCGCGCGGACTGTACGCGCTCGCCATTCCGGCCCCCGGTCAGCCGTTCCCCGTCCGCCACCGGGGCGAGCGCATCGGAGCCCTGGACTGCCGCCGCACCTACGGCACTGCCGACAGCTACACCGCAGCTCTGTTCGCCGCGTTCCTTCGCGACCGCGCCGCACTCGACATCCCCGGACGGGATGCTTGCCCTACGCCTCCAAACATGGTTTAATTAGTGATGTCGGAAGGGGAGGGCAACACCTCTTCCGACCCACGGGCCGCCAGCAGGCCCGACCCCGGTCGCACGCGGAGGGCAACCCGCCTCGACCGGGCCCTCTGGACCTCTCTCACCAGCAGGAGCACCCACGATGACCAGCGCAGCCACGCGTTTTGACGTCCCGGCCACGGCCGAGTCCCGCGTCCGTCAGCTTGTCGAGGCGACCAACGCCCGCGCCGCTGTCCACAAACTCACCGCCTACTCGCTCCAGGTCTCCGCGTCCTTCCTGGCCGACTACCACGACACGGACGGCCGTCTGATCGGCCAGCGCCCCACCGTCACCGTGACGATCACCGGGGACATCCCCCGTCATCAGGGGTGGACCGTCGTGGCCCGTCTGGACCACGACGAGGAAGGCGAGACGCTGCTCAGCCTCTTCCCTGGGCTCCCCGAGCAGGACGCCGAAGCCGTGCGCGGGTACCACGCGGTCGAGAATTTCTGCCACGGCTGCAAGGTCGCCCGCCACCGCACCGCTACCTATCTCGCCCGCCACGAGAACGGCGAGTTCCGCCAGTTGGGCACCACGTGCGTCGAGCCGTACACCGGTCTCCCGATCAAGGGACTTGAGGCCCTGTGGAGGTTCGGGACGCTGAAGGACTCCGATTGGGACGGCGGGGAAGGAGGCATCCCGGCCGATCTCCGCGTACCGGTGGTCGAGGTGCTGCGGGTGACCGCTGCGATCGTGACGCAAGAAGGCCGCTTCTACAGCCGGTCCGAGCAGTGGAAGAACACCGCGCCGACCGCCGATTTGGTCGAGTCGTATTTCTTCGACCGCAAGGCCCCCCAGGAGTGGCGCGCAGCCGTCGACGCCGAACCCGACGCCCCGCGCACCGCCGCCGCCGTCCGAGCATGGGCAGTCCAGGGATACGGCAGTCCGCATGACTACCGTCACAAGGTGGGCCAGTTGGCGAAGGTCGAAACGGTCAGCCCCCGCCACCTCCCGACGCTCGTGTCCGCCATCGCGGGATGGCACCGCGACCAGGAGAAGGAAGCCACCGAGCGGGCGGCCCAGAATTCCAAGCCGCAGGGCACTGTGGGAGAGCGCATCAGCACGACCGCCACCGTCACGACCGTGATCGAGCTTGAAGGCCGGACGTACGGCTACAACACCCAGCGTCGCCGACTGGTCAAGTTCCAGGACACCGAGGGCAACGTGTTCGTCTGGTTCAGCAGCGCCGCGACAGTCCCCGGCAAGGGCGACGAAGTCGAGCTGACCGGCACGGTCAAGGATCACAGCCTCTATGGCGAGACCGCACAGACCGTGCTCACCCGCTGCCGTGTCGCGGAGCGCCAGCCGGTAGCAGCGTGAGGGAACCGGCCGGGCGGACAGGTCTCCCGCCCGGCCGGACCCCCGGCCGCCGGGCCGTGGGGGGGGGGGGGGGGGGGGG
>NZ_JAPVLU010000098.1 GCF_027158205.1 Streptomyces sp. H39-S7
CAAGGGGGGGGGGGGGGGCACTCCCCTCCCCCCGCCCCGCCGCTTTCCCCCGGCGCCCGCTACTCGCGGCCCGCGCCCGCCTCGATCGGACGGGTGCGCAGCAGCGCGCGGGCCGGCAGGCCGGTGGCGACCAGGCCCAGCAGGAGCACCCCGCCGGCGATGGCGGCCGCCACGGTGGGCGGTACGTACGGGGCGCCGCCGGTGAGCCCGCGGGCGATCGGGGTGAGCGTCGCCCAGGCGATGGCCGTCCCGATCACCAGGCCCGCGGTGCCGACGAGCAGCGCCTCCCAGCGCATCATCCCGAGCACCTGGCGGCGGGTGGTGCCCGCCAGCCGCAGCAGGGCGACCTCGCGGCGCCGGTCGAGGACCGTCATGACCAGGGTGTTGGCCGCCGCGACGGCGGCGAACCCGCCGAGGACCGCGGCCATCACGCGGTTGGCCCACGCGTTGAGCTCCAGGTTCTTGTCGACCTGGGCGCTGTAGCCGGCGCGGTCGGTGACCGCGACTCCGGGGACGTCGAGCCGCCGCAGCGCAGTGGCGACGGCGTCCTGATCGGCCCCTGCCGTGTCACGGACGAGCACCTGGCTGTCGTACGCGGCGGACACGTGTCCGGCGACCGCCGCGCGCGGCATCACCACCTCGCCGAGGCCCAGGCCGCGCTCGTAGAGGGCGACGACCCGGGGGTGGACCGTGGTGCCGTCGCCGAGCCGCAGTTCGATCCGGTCGCCGACCGAGACGTTCGCGGTGTCGGCGAGCAGGCGGTTCAGGGCGACGGTGTCGTTTGCCGCCAGCCCGTTCAGCGTGCCCTGCCGGACGTCGAGGTCGAGCACCTTGGCCAGGTCGGCCGGGCTGCCGGACACGCCCAGCGTGGAGGCGGTGGTGAAGGAGCCGGCTGCCCGGTAGAGGACGCCGGTGCGCAGTACGCCGACGGCCGCGTCGACGCCCTTCACCCGGGCGGCCCGGTCGGCGGCCGTGGCCGGCAGTCCCGCGCCGGTGCCGCCGACGATCTGGTCGGCGACCACCCCGTCGCGCACCTGCTCGGCGGAGGCGTGCTTGATGGTGCTCTGCATGAAGACCAACGTGCCGCAGAAGGCGATGACCAGCACGATCGGGGTGATCGCGGAGGCCAGCCGGCGGGAGTTGGCACGGGCGTTGGCGGCGGCGAGCGCACCCGGCGCGCCCCCCGCCCGCAGCGGCAGTCCCAGGACGGTGGCGGCGAGCCACGCGACGACCGGGCCGAGCAGCGCGACGCAGAGCATGAAGAGCATCACGACGCCGAGCGCGATGTTGGCCGCGTCCTCCCCCGTCGCGTGGGCCGCGAGCGACGCCACGACGATGCCGCCGGCGAGGGCCGCCAAGCCGAGCACCGTACGGATCGGCCCGGGGCGTCCCCGCTCCACGGCCGCCTCGCCCAGCGCCTGGCTGGGGCGGGCCCTGGAGGGCCGGCGGGCGGCCAGGTAGCCGGCCACGAGCGAGCTGAGCAGGCCGGCGCCGACCGCGCTGACCATGGGGATCCACCCGGTGGACAGCCGCAGTCCGGCGGGCACCGCGCCGCGGTCGACGAGCTGGCCGAGCCACCAGTGGGCGAGCGCCAGTCCCGGCAGGATGCCGATCGCGCCGGCGATCGGGGCGACGATCACCGCCTCGGTGGCCACCGTGCGGCGGATCTGCCGCGGGGTCGCGCCGATCGCGCGCAGCAGGGCGATCTCCCGGCTGCGCTGGCCGATGGCGAGGGCGACGGTGCCCATGACGACGAAGACCGCGGTCATGGCGGCGATGCCGCCGAAGGAGCCGCCCAGGGCCGTCAGCAGTTCCTTGCCACCCGCGAGTTCGGGGTGCTCGACCTCGCCGCGGGCGTCACCGGTCCGCACCAGGGCGTGCCCGTCGACGGCGTGCCCGACCTGTGCGGCGAGCTGCTCGGTGCTGACGCCGGCGCGGGCGTAGACGGCGATGGCGTCCGCCTGCCCCGGGTGGCCGGCGAGCCTGCCGGCCGAGGCGTCGTCGAACCACGCGGTGGCGGAACCGGCGCGCTCGGCCGTCAGGCCGGAGATCCGGTAATCGCCGGTGCGGGCGGGCGTGACGAGGGTGACGGTGTCGCCGGTCCTGAGCTTCGCGGCGTGCGCCGTGGCGGCGTCGAGGACGACCTCGCCCGCAGCGGGGGCGCGGCCCTCGGCGAGCGCCGACGGCGCCTTCGCGGCCGGGGCGTTGCTGATCGCGGTGGCCGACCAGTCGCGGCCGGTCAGCGCCGGCAGCGACGTGCTCTGCACGGGGAAGGACACGTCGGGCACGGCCGCGGCGACGCCCGGTTCACGGGCGATGCGATCCGCGAGCCCGGCGTCGACGCGGGCCCGGTCGGGCAGCGGCTCGGCCTCCTCCTCGCGGTCCTCGCCGTGGCCGACGGTCATCCGGGCGTGCTGGTCGGCCGCGACGACCACCGGGGCGCCGGCGTAGCGCTCGGGCGTGAGGTGCGCGACGATCCCGGTCTGCAGCAGGGCGCCGCAGCCGGTCATGATGGCGGCGGCGAAGAGCAGGGCGACGAACGTGCCGGCGAAGGACGCGGGCCGGAAGCGCACGGAGGCGCGGGCGAGGCCGTTCACGCGGCGGCCCTCGCGACCCGCTCCGGATGGGTGCCGGTGGTCAGCGCGACCATGTGGTCGGCGATCTCCGTCGGCTCCGGGCGCTCCAGGTGCCCGGCGAGCGAACCGTCGGCGAGGAAGAGCACCCGGTCCGCGAAGGAGGCGGCGACCGGGTCGTGGGTGACCATGACGACGGTCGCGCCGAGCCGGTCCACGGCGTGCCGCAGCAGCCCCAGCACCTCGCGGGCGGTGTTGGTGTCCAGGGCGCCGGTCGGCTCGTCCGCGAACACCACCTCGGGAGCGGTGACCAGGGCGCGGGCGATGGCCACGCGCTGCTGCTGCCCGCCGGACAGCTGCCCGGGGCGCCGCTTCCCGTACCCCTCCAGGCCGACCTGCGCGAGCAGCTGGGCCGCCCGCCGCCGGTCGGGGCGCTCGCCGGCCAGCCGCTGCGGCAGCAGGATGTTCTGCTGCACGGTGAGCGAGGGCAGCAGGTTGAAGGACTGGAAGATGAAGCCGATGCGGCTGCGGCGCAACCGGGTGAGCTTGTTCTCGTTGAGCCCGGTGATGTCGGCGCCGCCGAGGTGCACGGTGCCGGCCGTGGGCTTGTCGAGCCCGGCCGCGCACTGCAGGAAGGTGCTCTTGCCGGAACCGGAGGGGCCCATCACCGCGGTGAAGCTGCCGCGCGGCAGCGCCAGGTCGATGCCGCGCAGCGCGTGCACGGTGGAGTCGCCGCGGCCGTAGGTACGGCGGACCGAACGCAGCTCGACGGCGGCACCGGCGACCGTCCCGGTACGGCCGTGCGCGGTGTCACCGCTGGTCCGCGGCGGGTACTGCGGCGCCGCGGGGGCCGTGGGGACGGTGCTGGAGTGCTTCGACCGGAGTCGCATGATGTCCTCTGTTTCGGTTGCCGACGACCCTTCCGAAGTTACGGATGACGAGGGGTCCGGGACCATGCCGGTTCCCGGCGTCTCGGGGGTGGGGAAAACCCGAGGTTGGCGCTGGTGCAGACCCTGATTCCCGGCCGGTGCAGCGTGCGAGGATGGCGGTCAGTCTCACTTAAGGAGTGGCCTACCGTGCCTGGCACGAACCTCACCCGCGAGGAGGCGCAGCACCGTGCTCGCCTTCTCACCGTGGACGCGTACGAGATCGACCTCGACCTGGGCGGTGCGCAGGACGGGGGCACCTTCCGCTCGGTGACCACGGTGCGTTTCGATGCCGCGAAGGCGGGGTCGTCATTCATCGACCTGGTCGCCCCGACCGTGCACGAAGTGGTGCTGAACGGCACCGCACTCGACCCGGCGGAGGTGTTCGCGGACTCGCGCATCGCCCTGCCGTCGCTGCTGGCCGGCCGCAACGAGCTGCGCGTCGTCGCGGACTGCGCCTACACCAACACCGGCGAGGGCCTGCACCGCTTCGTCGACCCGGTCGACAAGCAGGCGTACCTCTACACGCAGTTCGAGGTGCCCGACGCGCGCCGCGTCTTCGCCAGCTTCGAGCAGCCCGACCTCAAGGGCACGTTCCGGTTCACGGTGACCGCTCCGGCGGGCTGGACGGTCATCTCGAACTCTCCGACGCCCAAGCCCGAGGACGTCCAGGACAACGTCTGGCGCTTCGAGCCGACGCCGCGCATCTCCTCGTACATCACCGCGCTGATCGCCGGCCCGTACACGGCCGTGCACAGCACCTGGGAGGGCGAGGGCCGCAGCGTCCCGCTGGCGATCTACTGCCGCCCCTCCCTCGCCGAGTTCCTCGACGCGGACGCGATCTTCGACGTCACGCGGCAGGGCTTCGACTGGTTCGAGGAGAAGTTCGACTTCCCGTACCCGTTCGCCAAGTACGACCAGCTCTTCGTGCCGGAGTTCAACGCGGGCGCGATGGAGAACGCGGGCGCGGTCACCATTCGTGACCAGTACGTCTTCCGCTCCAAGGTGACGGACGCGGCGTACGAGACGCGCGCCGAGACCATCCTGCACGAGCTGGCCCACATGTGGTTCGGCGACCTGGTCACCATGGAGTGGTGGAACGACCTCTGGCTGAACGAGTCGTTCGCCACGTACACCTCGATCGCCTGCCAGGCCTACGCGCCGAACAGCAAGTTCCCGCAGTCGTGGACCACGTTCGCCAACTCCATGAAGACCTGGGCGTACCGGCAGGACCAGCTGCCGTCCACCCACCCGATCATGGCGGAGATCAACGACCTCGACGACGTCCTGGTCAACTTCGACGGCATCACGTACGCCAAGGGCGCCTCGGTGCTCAAGCAGCTCGTCGCCTATGTCGGCATGGACGAGTTCTTCGCCGGCGTGCAGGCGTACTTCAAGCAGCACGCCTGGGGCAACACCCAGCTCTCCGACCTGCTCGGCGCGCTGGAGAAGACCTCCGGCCGCGACCTGAAGAGCTGGTCGAAGTCCTGGCTGGAGACGGCCGGCATCAACATCCTGCGCCCGGAGATCACCCTCGCCGAGGACGGCACGGTCACCTCCTTCGCCGTCCGCCAGGAGGCCCCGGCACTGCCCGCCGGAGCGAAGGGCGAGGCCGTGCTGCGGCCGCACCGGATCGCCATCGGCTGCTACGACCTCCAGGACGGCAAGCTGGTCCGCGCCAGCCGCATCGAGCTGGACGTCGACGGCGAGCTGACGAAGGTGCCGTTCCCGGAGAACACCCCGCGCCCCGCGGTGATCCTGCTCAACGACGACGACCTGACGTACGCCAAGGTCCGCCTCGACGACGAGTCCCTCGCCGTCGTCCGCGAGCACCTCGGCGACTTCACCGAGTCCCTCCCCCGCGCCCTGATCTGGTCCGCGGCCTGGGACATGACGCGCGACGGCGAGCTCGCCACCCGCGACTACCTGGAACTGGTGCTCTCCGGCATCGCCAAGGAGTCGGACATCGGCGTCGTCCAGTCGCTGCACCGCCAGCTGAAGCTCGCGCTCGACCTGTACGCGGACCCGGCCTGGCGCGACACCGGCCTGACCCGCTGGACGGAGGCCGCGCTGGAGCACCTGCGCGCCGCCGCTCCCGGCAGCGACCACCAGCTCGCATGGGCGCGCGCCTTCTCGGCGACCGCCCGCACCCCCGAGCAGCTCGACCTGCTCGCCGGGCTGCTGGACGGCACACAGGTCATCGACGGCCTGGCCGTCGACGCCGAGCTGCGCTGGTCCCTGCTGCACCGCCTCGCGGCGACCGGCCGGGCGGACGACGCGGCCATCGCGGCGGAGCTCGCCCTCGACCCGACCTCGGCCGGCGAGGAGCACGCGGCCGGCGCCCGCGCCGCCCGTCCGACCGCCGACGCCAAGGCCGCGGTCTGGGCCGCGGTCGTCGAGGACGACAAGCTCGCGAACTCCCTCCAGGAGTCCGCGATCGGCGGCTTCGTCCAGACCGACCAGCGCGAGCTGCTCGCGCCCTACACCGAGCGGTACTTCAGCGCGGTCAAGGGCGTCTGGGACTCGCGCAGCCACGAGATCGCCCAGCAGATCGTGATCGGCCTCTACCCGTCCCTCCAGGTCTCCCAGGAGACCCTGGACGCCACCGACGCCTGGCTGGCCTCGGCGACCCCGCCCCCGGCCCTGCGCCGACTCGTCATCGAGTCCCGCTCCGGCGTGGAACGCGCCCTGAAGGCCCGAGCCGCGGACGCGGCGGCCGGCGCGTAACCAGGCACGTCCCGCGGGAGGCCCCGGACCAGTCAGCGCAGTGGTCCGGGGCCTCCCGCGCGCCTGCCACGAGGCACAAGAGGCCCAAATTTGGTATGTTCAATTTTGGATATGCCAAATTTGGGCCTCTTCTTCACAGGCGGTTTCGTGGACACCTTCATCGGCCGGGAGCGGGAGCTGGCAGCTCTGAACCGCATGCTGCAGCGCGTCACGGACGGCGGTCGGAGCGGTCGGCCGGGCAAGGCGATGCTGATCCGCGGCCGCCGCCGTGTCGGCAAATCGCGGCTGGTCGAGGAGTTCATCGAGCGCTCCGGGCTGCCGAGCCTCTTCTTCACCGCCTCGCAGCAGTCCAGCACGCAAGCCGACCTGCGCCTGTTCGTCGAGGCCGCCGCGGCATCCGACCTGCCGGGTGCCGCGACGCTGACGGGCCAGTCGCCCCGCGACTGGGACGCGGCTCTCCGCCTGCTGGTCGCTGCCCTGCCCGACGACCGGCCGAGCGTCGTCGTCCTCGACGAGATGCCGTACCTGATCAAGAACGACTCCGGCTTCGAGGGCACCCTCCAGAAGCTCTTCGACCGCGAGCTGTCCCGGAAGCCGGTGCTGCTGCTCTGCGTAGGGTCCGACCTGGCCATGATGGAGCGGCTCAACGACTACGACCGCCCGTTCCACCAGCGCGGCACCGAGATGGTGGTCCCCGCCCTGAGCCCGGCCGACGTCGCCGACATACTGCAACTGCCGCCCGCTGACGCCTTCGACGCCTTCCTCGTTTCCGGTGGGCTGCCGCTGGTCCTGGAGGAGTGGCCCCGCGGCGCGAGTGTCTTCGACTACCTCGCCGAGGTCGTGAAGGATCCGACGTCCGCACTGCTCGTGAGCGCCGAACGGTCGCTGGCGGCCGAGTTCCCGGCCGACGCGCAAGCGCGGTTGGTGCTGGGAGCCATCGGTTCGGGAGAGCGGACGCGCATACTGATCGGCCGCGAGGCCGGTGATCTACCCCCCACCAGCCTGAACCGATCACTGCATCTGCTGACGGCAAAGAGGGTGGTGGAGGCCATCACGCCGCTGTCGACCCGCCCCTCCAAGGAGACCCGCTACTCCGTCGCCGACCCTCATCTGCGCTTCTGGCTCGCGCTGCTCGGACCGTACATGTCCGAGATCGAACGCGGCCGCGGTGACCTGACGCTCGCCCGCATCCAGCGGACCTGGACCTCATGGCGCGGGCGGGCGATCGAACCCGTGGTGCGTGACGCCCTGTTCCGCATGCGGGCAGCCGGCGTACCCGACGACACCGGTGCCGTCGGCGGCTACTGGACCCGCAACAACGATCCCGAGATCGACATCGTCGCGGCCGACCGTGAGCCCATCGCGAAGCGCATCACGGCCGTCGGCTCCGTGAAATGGCTGGAGAACCGGCCCTTCGACGCACACGACCTCGCGCAACTGGTCGTCCACCGCTCGCAGCTGCCCGGCGCGGACACCTCGACGCCGCTGATCGCGGTAGCGCGCAGCGGCGTCTCGGTGGACGGCGTCCAGGCCGTGGGTCCCGAGGACCTGATCACCGCGTGGCGGTGACTCTGGCCGAGGTCAGGGCAGTCACCGCACGGCGTCGAACAACCCGTCACGTATCGCTTGCAGGAACGCGCGGAGCGCGGTGGGGGTCGTGCGGACGATGACGTCGGGGTCGTCGCTCTCCCGGAGGAGGACCGCGCCGGCGCGGGGCGCCAGCTCTACGCAGCTTTGGCCCTCGTCGGGCCCAGAGAACGATGACTTCTGCCAGACAATCGGTGCGCGCATGTGGGGCTTTCACATCTCCCGTGCGATGGAGTGGATGGATCGGCGCGACTCCTCCGCGCCCAGAGCTACCTGCGACAGCAGGTGGAACAACACTCGGTACTTCTCGAGTTGTGCCTCCGCATCGAGGAATCCGCTGCCAAAGGCCGCGTCGATCTGGACCGTGTCCAGCTGCGGCACAGTTCCGCCGGCGTAGAACATCGACTGGGTGGAGGGCGTGAGTTCATCCACGTCGAACGGGATGACGTGGATGGCAACCGCAGGCCACTCGGAGGCCTCCAGCAGTAGGTCCAACTGCGCGCGCATGACCTTCCTGGCCGCGTACCGCAGCCGCAGCGCTCCCTCGTGGATGATCACGTCGAGCTTGGGCGGCGCCGGGCGCTCCAGGATCGCGCGGCGGCGCAGCCGGTGTTCCACGCGGGCGTCGAGTTCCGACGGGGACAGCTCCGTGATGCCGCCGGAGAAGAGAGCTCGGGCGTACTGCTCGCTCTGCAACAGCCCCGGCATGTGCAGCATATGGACGGTGCGCAGGAACGTCGCGTGGTGTTCCAGCTCCGCCAGGTCCAGGAAGCTCGGGGCGAGGACACCCCGGTACTCCGCCCACCAGCCCTTACCGCGCTCCTCGGCCATGGCGACCAGCGCCTCGACGAGCTTCTTGTCGTTGGCCGAGTAGAACGTGGCCATGCGGCGTACCCGCTCGCCGCTCACGCCGTACCTGCCGGATTCGATGTGGCTGATCTGCGCCCGTTCGCCGCCGAGGAAAGCCGCGGCGTCGCTGCCGGTCACGCCCGCGTGCTCGCGCAGCTTGCGCAACTCTGCTCCGAGGCGCTGCTGCCGGGCAGTTGGGTGGCTCCTTGGCGGCATCGGGGGCCCTCCCAAGTCGTATCAATCCGGAGGTGCAGCGTATCCGGGCCGCCGGAGGTCACCCATTCGCGCGCAATGTACGTAACACCATTGCGCCGTCCCACATGTGCACCCTACCGTCGGTAACGACTCGCCCACCCAACGGAATTGGCGATTCGTACCCGACACCGTGGGAGCCCCACATGGTCACTGCCCTCGCCCCCGAGACCGACACCGGCTGGAGCTACTCCCTCCAGTTACCGAACGATCTCCGCAGCGCGCGCGTCGCGCGCGGCACGTTGCGCGCCGTGCTGCGCGCCCATCACCTCGATGAGCTGGCCGAGGTCTCGGAGCTGCTGGTGTCCGAGCTCGTCGGGAACGCGCTGGAGTACTCCGACGGGGTCGTGACCCTCCGGGTGCACTGGCGGGAAGCCACCCTGCGGCTGGCCGTGTTCGACAACGCGCCCGCACCGCCGGTGCCGGGCAACGGGGACCCCGCCGAGGCCGAGAGCGGGCGCGGCCTGCTCCTGGTACGCGAGCTCGCGGAGGACTGGGGGTACTACCTGGTCGGCGAGGAGGTCCTCGGCGTCGCCGGGAAGCTCGTGTGGTGCGACATCGGCTCCGGCGCCCGCACCGACGCAGCTCGCCCATAGTGCAGCTGTCCCAGCAGGGTTCCGCCGAAAGCGATCGCCATGCCGACCAGTTGGACCGGGGTCAGAGCCTGGTCCAGGATCGCCCACCCGATCGCCGCCGCCGAGATCGGGCTCAGGAAGCCGAGCAGGGAGACCGAGGTGGCCGGGAGGGTGCCGATGCCACGGAACCAGAGCCAGTACGCGGCGGCGGTGTTGGCGACGGCCAGGTACGCGTAGCCGGTGACGGCGCGGGCGTCGAGGGCGGGCGGGAGGCCTTCGGCGACGAGGGCGACCGGGGCGATCAGCAGTCCGCCCGCGGTGAGTTGCCACCCGGTGAAGGCCAGCGGGCCGATGCCCTCCGGGCGGCCCCAGCGCTTGGTCAGGACGGTCCCGGCCGACATGCTCGCCGAGCCGGCGACGCCGGCGAGCAGGCCGAGGCCGTCGAATCCGGCACCGGCCCGCAGCACGACGAGGCTGACGCCGACCGCGCCGATGACCGCGGCCGTGAGCGTCCGGGCGCTGGGGCGCTCGCTGAGCAGGGCCGCCGCGAGGCCGGCCACGAACAGCGGGCCCACCGAGCCGACGACGGAGGCGACACCGCCTGGCAGCCGGTAGGCGGCGAGGAACAGCAGCGGGAAGAACGCGCCGATGTTCAGGACGCCGAGCACCGCCGACTTCCACCACCAGGCGCCGCGCGGCAGCGCCCGCGTGGCGGCGAGCAGTACGAGTCCGGCGGGCAGCGCCCGCATCAGCCCGGCGAAGAGCGGGCGGTCCGGCGGGAGGAGCTGGGTGGTGACCGCGTAGGTCGAGCCCCAGGCGAGCGGGGCGAGAGCGGTGAGCGCGATGGTGGACAGTCGGGACATCTGCGGGCTCCTCACAGGAACGGGACCACGAAGGGGGACGGCTCAGGCAGCCCGCACGAGGCTCCCCTGCGGCGACGCGGCCACCTTGCGCGAGCCCTCCGGGTGGACGGCCTCCGACGCCAGGTGCGGCTCCAGGCGGACCAGCAGGAGCGCGGCGCCCAGCGTGGTGCCGATGAGGAGCAGCCACGGGAGCCGGCCGTCGACGGCCATCAGGCCGGTGAAGAGCGACGGGGCGATGGCCCGGACCAGTTGCCAGGAGAACTGGTAGGCGGCCATGTACCGGCCGCGGACCGCGTCCGGGGCGGCGGCGATGGCCAGCGCGCCGGCCGACGGGTTGTGCACCATCTCGCCGACGGTGTGCACGGTGATGATCACGGCGAGCCCGGCGCCGATCGCCCAGCCGGCCTGCGGCCGCACCGTGCCGAGCACGATCTGTCCGGCGAAGGCCACTGCGAAGAGCACCGCGCCGAGCGCCGCGGACCGGTTGCGGCGGGCGCCGCGGCGGCGGACGAAGGAGGCGACCAGGACGCCGCCCGCCGCGCACAGCACGGTGTTGACGGTGAAGGCGGCGCCGGTCAGGGACTCGGGGCCGTGCAGCCAGGTGGAGATGTAGAGCGGGTACAGGACGGGCAGCGCGGTGTAGCCCAGGGCTATGAGGAAGTTGGCGGCGGTCAGTCCGAGGAACGGCCGGTCGCGGAGCACCAGCCGGTATCCGGCCTTCCGGCGGGCGACGGCGGCCGTGTCCCGGACGACGGCGACCGGGCGGACCCGCCACATCAGCAGCGCCGAGAAGACGAAGCTGGCGGCGTTGAGCCAGGCCGCCACGGTGAAGCCGGTGTCCCCGCCGAAGCCGACGACCAGCGAGGCGAGCAGCGCGCCCGCGCCCATGCCGCCGTTGCTGAGCGCCCGGGACGCGGCCTGCAGCCGGTCCCGGTCGGCGCCGCGGGCGAACTCGCCGAGGAAGGACTGCTGGACGGCGGGGAAGGCGCCGTCGCCGATGATCGTGACCAGAGCGACGACGGCGAAGGCGGGCACCGACTGCGCGAACGGGTAGAGCGCGAAGCCCGCTCCCCGCACCCCGAGGAGCGCCAGCTGCACGCGGCGCGCCCCCCAGCGGTCGACGGCGGCGCCGGCCAGCGGCAGCGTGGTGAGGCCGATGAGCCCGGCCACCGTGAGCACCGCGCCGACCGCGGCGAAGGACAGGCCCGTGACGTGATGGAAGAAGATCAGGGTGAAGGGGAGGTACATCCCGGAGCCGACCGCGTTGACGGTCATCGCGGCGAGCAGGGACCGCTCGCCGGGTATCCGTGAGGTGCTGGGCATGTCCGCTCCAGGGAGCTCGTCGCCGAAGTAGCTCGATGGTTATTAGCTTAGCGCTAAGCGACTTACCGTCAAGCTACTTTCTTGCAAGCGATCGTCCTTCCTCCGATACTTCTCCGTATGACCACGCCCCCGCCGGACGCCCCGAACCCGCTCGACGCCCCGGATCCACTGGACCGGATCACCGCGCAGTGGAACGCCGTCCGCCCCGAACTCGACACCGTGCCGATGGCGATCTTCGGCCGCATCTACCGCATCGCGAAGGCGGTCGGCGACCGGATGGAGAAGGAGTACGGGCGCTTCGGCATCAGCCGCGGCGAGTTCGACGTGCTGGCGACGCTGCGCAGGGCGGGTGAGCCGTACACCCTGTCACCGCGCGAGCTGTCCTCGGCGCTGCTGCTCACCACCGGCGGCATGACGGGACGGCTGGACAAGCTGGAACGGGCGGGGCTCGTCGAGCGCAGTCCTGACCCGCACGACCGGCGCGGCCTGCGGGTGACCCTCACCGAACAGGGCCTCACGCTGCTGCACGAGGCGGTGGGCGCCGGGCTCGCCGTGCAGAAGGCGGCTCTCGGCGCGATGGACGACGAGCAGGCGGCGCAGCTGTCCGGCCTGCTGCGGCAGCTGCTCGGCTCGTCGGAACAGCACTGAGCCCCCTGCCGCGCACGCGGTCAGGGGGCCGGGCAGGTCAACGCGTCAGGCGCGCTCTTGCTGCTGCTTACGGGTCTTGTCGGTCGCCATCACCACGCCGGCGATGATCGCGAACAGCACGATCGGCGCGAGCACGAAGAGGCCGAGCGTCTGCACGACACTCAGGCCGGAACCCGGGTCGTCGCCGTCATCGCGGGTGACCGCGAACGCGGGGGACGACATCAGCAGCATCAGCGTCGTCCCGGCGGTGATGACCCCGGCGCGCACGGCCTTCTTGTTGAGCTTCTTGTCCACGCCCTCAATGTAGTGAACGTCTTCCGGGCCCGCACGCCCGGGGTGTCCTTATGGGTGTGCTTGCCCATGGCGTCACCCGCCCGCGCCTTCGCGACCTGCGGTGATACTCGCCGAAGGGGCTCCCTCGGGCGCCAGCGCGGCCCGCACCTCGTCCAGCAGCGCGTACAGCCGCGGCGAGCCGGCCAGCTGCTCCAGGGTGACCGGGCGGCCCGCCGCGTCCGCCACCGGAAGCCGCCAGTTCGGGTACTGGTCCCAGGTGCCCGGCAGATTCTGCGGGCGGCGGTCGCCGACCGCGTCCGGCAGCCACACGCCGACCATCGCCGCCGGGGTGCGTGCCAGGAACCGGTGGACGGCCTTGACGACGGCCTCCTCGTCGGCCGCGCCCTCCGGCAGCAGCCCCAGCCGGCCGAGCAGCGCGATCCACTCCGCGACCTCCGCCGTGTCCTCCGCCTGCTCCTGGGCCAACGGCCGGGTCAGCAGCCCCAGCCGGTAACGCAGCTCGACGTGCTCGCCCGTCAGCCGGGCCGCCGTGCTGGGCAGATCGTGCGTGGTGACGGTGGCCAGACAGGCCGGCCGCCACTCCTCCGGCGCCAGCGGCTTCCCGTCCCCGTCGTGGTCCCGCTCGAACCACAGCACCGACGTGCCGAGGACGCCGCGGTCCGCCAGCTCCTCCCTGACCCCGGGCTCGACCGTTCCCAGGTCCTCGCCGATCACCACCGCGCCCGCCCGGTGCGCCTCCAGGGCGAGTACTCCGAGCATCGCCTCCGCGTCGTATCTGACGTAGGCACCCTCGGTCGGCGGCCGGCCCTCCGGCACCCACCACAGCCGGAACAGCCCCATCACGTGGTCGATGCGCAGCGCGCCCGCGTGCCGCAGCAGCCGGCTCAGCAGATCCCGGTACGGGGTGTACCCGGTGGCCGCCAGCGCGTCCGGCCGCCAGGGCGGCAGGCCCCAGTCCTGGCCGCGCGAGTTGAACGCGTCCGGCGGCGCGCCCACCGACATGCCCCGCGCCAGGGCGTCCTGCATGGCCCACGCGTCGGAGCCGGACGGGTGCACGCCGACGGCCAGGTCGTGCACGATCCCGATCGGCATCCCCGCCGCACGCGCCGCCGCCTGTGCCGCGCACAGTTGATGGTCGGTCAGCCACGTGAGCCAGCAGTAGAAGTCCACCCGGTCGAGGAGTTCGCCGCGCGCCCGCGCGACCTGCGGGGAGCGCGGATCACGCAGCCCGGCGGGCCAGGCGTGCCAGTCCGGGCCGTTCACCTCCGCCAGCGCGCACCAGGTGGCGTGATCGTCGAGCGCCTGCCCCTGCTCGGCCAGGAAATCGGCGTACTCGGCCCTGCGCCCCGGCTGCAGCGGCACCTTCCGCACCAGCCGCAGCGCCTCCAGTTTCAGTTCCCAGACCGCGTCCCGGTCGATCAGCGCGTCCTTGTGCAGCACACCCGCGCGCAGCGCGGCGGCCCGGCCGGCCAGCTCGTGGGCCCGCACCCGGTCGTCCGCCGCCAGATACGCGTACTCCGGCACGTCCTCGACCCGCAGATAGACCGGATCGGGGAACCGCCGGGACGAAGGGCGGTACGGCGAGGGATCCGTCGGCCGCCCGGGAACAGCGATGTGCAGCGGGTTGATCTGCAGGAACCCGGCGCCCAGCGCCCGGCCCGACCACGCGGCGAGATCCGCGAGATCACCCAGATCGCCCATCCCCCAGGAGCGGTCCGACAGCGTCGAGTAGAGCTGCGCCATGAAGCCGAACGTGCGCCCGGCCGGACCCGGCAGCCGCTCGGGCGCGATCACGAGGTCGGCCCGTGCCGTCCGCCCGTCCGGCGCGGTCGCCCGCACCACGTGCCTGCCGAGCGGAAGGCGCTCCCAGCCACCGTCGTCGAACACCTCGCCCGACTCCGCCTCGATGAGCACCCGGGTGCCTTCCGGGAGCCCGAGCGGCAGCGGGCGGCCCTCGCGCACCACGGTGCAGGGCGCCAGCAGCCGCTGCCGGTCGCGGTGCTCGTACGCGGCCAGCGCGTCCCGCACCGCCTGCGGTGTCGAGGCGTCCACCCCGAGCGCGGCCAGCACGGCCACCACCGTCTCCTCCGGCACCCGGACCTCCCGGTCGGGCCCAGGGCGGTACGTCGTGTCCACGCCGTGCAGCGCGGCCAGCCGCTCCCGGTCCATCGGTGCCTCCAAGATCACAGTGCGAGGTGGGGATCACCCGAGCCTTACCCCGCCGGACGCTCCGTCAGACGCCGCCGCACCGCCCGGCCCCCGCTACCAACCGGCCGGCCGACGCTCCCGCCACGGCGCGGCCGCCTCCACCTGAGCCGCGAGCGCGAGCAGCGGGCCCTCCGCACCGTGCGCCGCGCCGAGCATCATCCCGATCGGGAGCCCGCCGTCCGTCCACTCCACCGGCAGTGACAGCGCGGGCAGCCCCGCGATGTTCCACGCGCCCGTGAACGGCGTGAACGCGTACTGCGCCGCGAAATCGGCCGCCGGGTCGGCGTCGTCGCGCAGCGCTCCCACCGGCCGCGGCAGCTGGGCCAGCGTCGGTGTCAGCACCGCGTCGAACGGCGCCACCGCCGCCGCGAACTTCCGCCCCACCGCCTGCATCGCCGCCATCGCCAGCGCGAACCGCTCGCCCGAAGCCGCCCGGCCGCGCTCCCGCAGCCACCGGGTCAGCGGCATCAGCTCCTCCTCCCGCCCGGCGGGCACCGGCGCCAGCAGCGACATCACCTCCCACACCGGATCGAACGACCCGTGGTCCCCCGGCCCCAGCGGCTGCTCGACGTCCACCACCTCATGGCCCAGCCCCGCCAGCAGCGCGGACGTCCGCTCGTACGCGGCCAGCACCACCGGATCCACCGGCACGTCGACATCGGGCCGCGCCCACCGCCCGATCCGCAACCGCCGCGGCTCCCGCTCGCACCACTCCAGGAACGTCGTCCCCGACGCCGCCACCGGCACCGGATCCCCTGGCACCGGCCCCGCCATCACATCCAGCAGCGCCGCCGCGTCCCGCACGTTCCGCGCGATCGGCCCCGTCTCCGCCAGCCCCGTCAGATCCCCGTGCGGCGCCCAGCTGACCCGCCCCCGGCTCGGCTTCAGCCCGACCACGCCGCAGCAGCTCGCCGGGATGCGGATCGACCCCCCGCCGTCGCTGCCGTGCGCGGCGGGCGCCAGCCCGGCGGCCACGGCCGCGGCCGCCCCGCCGCTCGACCCGCCGGCCATCAGCCCCGTGTCGTACGGGCTCCTCGCCGGAGGGGCGACGCGGCCCTCGGTGTACGCCGGCAGCCCGAACTCCGGCGTGTTCGTCTTCCCGAGCAGCACCGTCCCGGCGGCCCGCAGCAGGTCCACAACGTGCGCGCCCGACTCGGCGACCCGCTCGGCGAACACCGCGGACCCCGCCGTCCACCGCACGCCCGCCACCGGCGTCAGGTCCTTCACCGGTACCGGCACCCCCAGCAGCGGCGGCGGCGCCCCGCCCTCCCCCAGCCGCCGCTCCGCCCGCCGCGCGTCCTCCGCCGCGCGCTCGGGCGTCACGGTGACGTACGCCCCGACGGCGTCGTTCAGCCGCTCGATCCGCCCGAGGTAGTGCGACGCCAACTCGGTCGGCGACAGCACCTTGTTCCGCACCGCGGCGGCCTGCTCCAGCATCGTCAGTTCATGAGGTTCGCCCATCCGGGCAGGTTAGTTCGCACCGGGCGCCTCCGGCGGGAGGTACGGGTACGCGCGGCGGGGGTGGGGGTGGG
>NZ_JAPVLU010000099.1 GCF_027158205.1 Streptomyces sp. H39-S7
CCACCATCGACCCTCGCATCCAGAAGGCGGCAGCCGATGCCCTGACCGGGGCCGAGGTCAATGCGGCCATCGTCGCGATAGACCCGCGCAGCGGCCACATCCTCGCCGCTGCCAACCGACCCGGCGGATTCAATCGCGCCCTCGAAGGGCGCTACCCGCCCGGCTCCGTCTTCAAGGTCATCACGGCGGCGGCCCTTCTGAAGGGCGGCACGAAACCCGCGGACCCCGCGGCCTGCCCGAAGTTCGCGCAGGTCGACGGACAGCGCTTCGAGAACCAGAAGCAGTTCTCCCTTCCCACCGGTTCGACCTTCGCGGACGTCTTCGCCCAGTCCTGCAACACCTACTTCGTCAACGCGCGCGACCGGCTGTCCGACACCGACCTGCGCGACGCGGCCCAGGCCTTCGGCATGGGCGGCGCCTGGGACGTCGGCACGACCACCTATGACGGCAGCGTTCCCGTCACCACGAGCGACAACGACAAAGCCGCCGCCACCATCGGCCAGGCACGCGTCCAGGTGTCACCGCTGGTGATGGCCTCCGTCGCGGCCAGCGTCAAGAGCGGAACCTTCACCCAGCCGGTCCTGGTGCCGGACGCGGTGAAGAAGAAGTACCGGGCCCCGCTGGCGCTGGACACCGAGGTCGTGGGCCGGCTCCGCGACATGATGCGTACCACCGTGACCTCCGGCTCCGCCCACGCGCTGA
Source organism: Streptomyces sp. H39-S7 (assembly GCF_027158205.1). Lineage (GTDB taxonomy): Bacteria > Actinomycetota > Actinomycetes > Streptomycetales > Streptomycetaceae > Actinacidiphila. The sequence continues at coordinate 703 of NZ_JAPVLU010000099.1, forward strand.
AAAACCTGCCCGGTCAGCCGCACGCGAAGACGGGAACCGCTGAATTCGGCAGCGAGAACCCGCCACGCACCCACGCCTGGATGATCGGGTACCAGGGCGACTCCCCGCTCGCATGGGCGGTGCTCCTGGAGGACGGCGGTTCCGGCGGAGCCGATGCGGGCCCGGTCGCCGCGCGGTTCCTGACCGCGTTGACCCGCTGAAGCAGGAACCGACCGGGTCCGAAAGACCACTGCGGAAAGGAACACCCGCCCACCATGCACACCCCGGCCCCCCTCTCCCGACGTGCCGTCCTCGCCACGCTGGCCGGGATCACGGCCCTGCCCCTGTCCGGATGCTCCGCCACCGCGGACACCGCCACCCCGACGACCACCGAAGGGAGCCCTTCCGCTGCGAAGCCCTCCTCGACGCTGCCAGCCGATCCCCGCACGGAGCGCGCGTTCGGTGAACTGGAGCAGAAGTTCGGGGCCCGGCTGGGGGTGTACGCACTGGACACCGGCAGCGGCCGGACCGTGACCCACCGGCCCGACGAACGATTCGCCTACGCCTCCACCTGTAAGGCCCTGCTCGCCGGCGCCGTGCTGAACAACAACTCGCTTCGGCAGCTCGACCGACTCGTGCACTACAGCCGTGACGATGTCATCAGCAACTCGCCGATCACCGAGCGGCATGTGACCACCGGACTGACCGTGCGTGAGTTGTGCGACGCCGCGATCCGTTACAGCGACAACGCCGCGGCCAACCTCCTGTTCCGTGAACTCGGCGGCCCCCGCGGACTCCAGGACGCCCTGCGCGCTCTCGGCGACAACGTCACGCGGTGCGACCGCTACGAGGCCGCGCTCAGTGACGCGGTCCCCGGTGACCTCCGCGACACCAGCACGCCCCGTGCCCTCGCCGGCGACCTGCGTGCGTATGTCCTCGGCGCCGTACTCCCGGCGGACAAGCGGGCCGTACTGACCGACTGGCTCCAGCGCAACACGACCGGCGACCACACCATCCGCGCCGGTACCCCTGCCGGCTGGCAGGTCGGCGACAAAACCGGAACGGGCGGTTACGGCACCCGCAACGACATCGCCGTCATCTGGCCGCCCGGCGCTGCCCCCCTCGTCCTGGCCGTCCTTTCCCGCCGCGACACCAAGGACGCCGAGCGTGACGACGCGCTCATCGCTGGCGCCGCCGAGATCGCCCTCGGCACCCTCGCGTAAAGGAACCGCCGCATCGGGCGTTCCCGGGCGGGTTCGCTTCGGTGTACCGCATGGGGACAGTCGGAGACTGTCCCCATGCGGTAGTCGTCGTACATCGCCGTGGAGCCTGCGCCATGCAGTGGGGCTTCAGCGGTCTGCGGCATCCAGTCCACCGTCTTCGGTGCGCAACCCCGCCTACTGCCGGTCCCATCGTTGGTTGCCGCCGCCGTTGCAGGTCCAGAGGCCGATCGGTGCGCCGTTGCCGGTGGCTGCCCCTGTGACGTCCAGGCACAGGCCGGATGCGGCGTTGATGATGGTGCCGTCGCTGTTGAGGTTCCACTGCTGATTGGTACCGCCGTGGCAGTCGTAGATGATGACGGCGGAACCGGGCATGGTCCTGGCGCCCGCGGCGTCGAGACACTTGCTGCCGTACACGACCAATTCCTTGGAGGAGTTGACGGTCCAGAGCTGGTTGGCGCCGGTGTTGCAGTCCCAGATCGCGATCTGGGTGTCGTTGGCGGTGCTTTCGTTCGGTACGTCCAGGCACCGGCCGGAGGCCCTCCCGCGCAACGCGACGGTATCGGCGCTCCGGCCGCCGACAACTCCCGTCTGCGTATCGACGGTCCACGTGCCGTTGCACGTGATGGACGCGTTGGAGTCGTTGACGGTGAGCGGCTCCCAGATGTATCGCGAGTCAGTGAGGTTGCCGGAGTTCCAGCGGTCACCCATGAAGACGTAGCTGGTCGTGCTGGAGCCGGCGATCGGCTGGATCGACGTCGTCTGAGAGTTGCACGTGTTCGTGCCGGGCGGTGCGAAGCTGCGCCAGGACGACCAGTTGCCCGTGATCGAGGTCGCGGTCGCGTACTGGTTGTCGTTGGTCGACCATCCGGTCAGGTGCGAGCCGAAGAGGTAGTAGAGGCCCCCGACCTTGGCGATGGCTGGTGACTCGTACTGGTCCAAGGTCTTGACCAGGGCGGCCACGGTGAGGAAGTCCGGCGAGAGCCGGTAGATCTGCAGCTTGCCGTTGCTTCGGTCCTCGCTCATGAAGTAGGCGGTGTTGCCGTCGAGGAACAGATTGTCGTCCAGGCTGTCGTGCCCGAGCGGCCTGGAACTGCCGTGGTAAGTGTAGTTGCCACATACGCTGCTGCTCGTGGCGACGCCAGCCTTCCGTTCCGAGTAGTTGCTGCTGTCGATGTGCATGTACATCACGTACTGCGCCGTCGAACTGTTGTAGATGACGTGCGGCCGCTCCACGATCCGGTTGGGTCCGAGGTCGCCACTGGGCTGCCGCGTCAGGACGTTGCGGACGAAGGTCCAGTTCTTCAGGTCGGTCGAGGAGTAACAGGTGACGTTCTGGAAGGGCGACCCGTTGGTCTTGTCCTCGCCCAGCCAGTAGTACGTACTGCCCACCTTGATGAGGCCCCCGCCGTGCGCCTGGATGGCCTTCCCGGAGGTGTCGTTCCACGTGATACCGGGGTACTGGGACACCGGCGCGGCTTCGGCCGGCTGGGTTGTCGCGAGGACGCCGAGAATCACCGCGAGGATGGCGATGATCCGTTTCAGGCCTGGTCTCCTTCGCGCTCGGACTGTTGCGACGGTGAGTGAGGTCGCGATCCGGGGCGTTCTTTTCATCGTTGGTGTGTTCCTTTCTTCGAGGGATGTGGCGACGGACGGGACTCGGGTGCTTCGGCCGCGTTGGGCTGAGAGATCGCGTGTGGTTTCCGTCAGGACTTGCCGCGCACGAGTCGGCGGTCATGGATGGACGCTGCGAGCAGCCAGACGCTTCGGGCTGCGCGGTGCGCCGGCTCGCAGGATCGCGTGGGTTTGTCGGAATCTCCGCGTGCCGGGATGGGGGATGCGAGGGGAGAACGCAGAAACGCTGTGCGAGAAATGGTTACGTAACCATGGTGCGTGTGACAGCAGCCGGCTCGGGGATACACGTCGGCTTCGGCCCCCTTTTCGGTGAGAACTTCCGTGGCAGGTGTGCAGGTCCACCGTGGTCCCGCCGTTGCGGTTCCCGATGTCGGTCTACGTGCCGTTGGGGCCTGTCTCCCGTGGGGAACTCGGCGAGGATGGGCGGGGAGGCCGTACCGCCGCGCGCAGCGAGCCTCGCGTGCGGGCGGTCTGTGCTTCCGTGCGTCTGAGCTGATTGCCTGCGGATCGCAGGGACCCAGCCCCCTGTTGCGAGCGCTTTCACTTGGCGGGCGAGGCAGGAGGAGCAGGTGCCGGGCCGGTTGGCCTGGCGGTGGTCAGAAGTCGAGCGGCTTGGCTGACGTTTGCCTTGCGTCACTGGGCGACTGATGAGCGAGTTTGGAACGGGCACTCGGGATCGTCAAGAGAAGTTGCGAAAGTTATTGTTTGATGTTGTTCGAAGAGGTCCTCGCATGGGCCACGGTATGCGCCCTAAAGGACGGTTTGATTGCTGGGAAGTGAGCGATCACATGGGACGGCCGACGACGAGCCATGCGGGCGGGTTCGGATCACCACTGGGCGAACAGGATCCGTCGATGGGGTGGTGGGTGGTCGCTGGCGGAGAAATCGCGGCGGCGGTCGACCGCATGAGCCGACGACCCACCGCCCGCAGCGCAACCATCGGATCCTGCAGCTCACCTGTCCTGTGCCGCTGCCTATCCTGTCCAGATGATCACTCCCATTGAACTTGTCATATTCGACTGCGACGGCGTGCTCGTCGACAGCGAACGCATCGCCGTGCGCGTCCAGGTCGCCGTGGGTGCCGAGCTGGGGTGGCCGCTGACGGAGGCTGAGGTGATGGAGAAGTTCATCGGCCGGTCGAGCTCGTCCATCGGCGAGCAGATCACCGACCGCCTGGGCGCAAACCGGTCCGCTGTCTGGCAGGAGAGGTTCGAGCAGCTCCACCGTGAGGCCGTCGATGCCGAACTCGTTCCGGTCGACGGCATTCACGAAGCGCTCGACGCCATCGTGCTCCCGACCTGCGTGGCGTCAAGCGGCAGTCACGACAAGATGCGCCACACCCTCGGTCACACCGGGATCTACCAGCACTTCGAGGGCCGCATCTTCAGTGCCAGCGAGGTCGCGCACGGCAAGCCCGCCCCCGATCTCTTCCTCCACGCGGCTCAGCGGATGGGTGTCGAACCCTCAGCCTGCATTGTCGTCGAAGACAGCAAGTACGGGGTCCAAGCGGCCCGCGCGGCCGGCATGCGGTCGCTCGGCTATGCCGGCGGCCTGACGCCTGCCGAGTGGCTCGAGGGTCCGGACACCGTGGTATTCGACGACATGCGCAAGCTGCCGATGCTCCTCGCCACCGCCTGACCGCCCATCAGCCGGTCGCCGTCCAGTCGTCAGGGGCCCCGCCACAAGAGGCGTCGGCTGCGGGCGGCGGTGGTCAGGTGGGCGGCCGGCGCCGGCGAGGGCAGCGGTCGCCGGCGCTGCCGGGTCAGACTCCGACGCGATCGAGCGCGGGCAGGAACTGGTCGTAGAAGTCGACCTTGAGTTGCAGAGCCTGCTCCTCCAGCTCCATGAAGCAGTTGGTCGACTGCTCGAAGGCAAGGAGCTCGGTCACTCGTGCGGCCAGGCGATCGGAGTGGGTGCCGGAGAGCAGGGGCACGGTCGCGAGCGATCGGGTCTTCGCGTCGTGGACGTGGTGCGGGTAGTAGAAGCGTGAGTGGTTCTCACCATCGCGGTTCAGCAGGGGCTCCATCCGCTGCCACAACTGTCCGTACTCGACGGATACCAGCACCTCGCCCCAGAACCGCAGGATCGTCAGCAGCCTTAGATCTGCGTTGTCATGGCCACCGGCGTCGGCGATCAGCTCGAAGGTGTCGGCGATGGCCCGCAGCGTCGTGGCCGTCGGCCTCGACGCCACCAGGGCCGCCCTGGGGACTCCGAGCCGATGCAGATCGGCGGTCGTGTCCTCGCGGTGCGAGGGCCTGTGCCCGTGCCCGTCGGGGTACTCCTCCCGCAGGATGATCCGGGCGATCCGCAGCCCCGCCTCGTCACGCAGGAGGTCGATCGCCAGGTCGTAGGACGGAGTGAACGCGAGGGACACGAAGCGGCGCTGGAGCAGAACCTCGGCGAAGTCGTCATCCGACAACAGGGCGATGTTCGTCAGTACCGGATGCTCCTTGAACCGCCCGATGAGAGCGTCCTCGAACTCGTCCAGGTCTCGCATGGCCGTGCCTTTCAGCTTCATGGGGTGATGCTTCGGATCGACGCGCGCCAGTCACAGAGGTTCACGTCGCTGCCGATGCTCCATAACGTGTTCAGTTCCCGCTGGACCTCCTGGCCCATCACGGTGTCACTACCGTCGATCTCGATCTGCGTGGAGTCGATGGCGAGTTGACCGTGCAGGAACGAACTGACGAGGAAGTGCTCGTCGGCCTTGTAAACGGCGATGGAGGGCAAGGAGTTGTACACCCGAACCTGCAGCCGCGTCCGGTCATCCTCCCGAACGCCCAGGCTGAGCTCCGCGAGTCCAGCGAGGCAGCCTTCCACGCTCGCCCGCACGTCCACGGAGAGGGCGGGATCCCGGACGGTCCGCAACGCCTCGTCGCGCAGCCCTGCCACGGGCGACGACGGATGCAGCAGCAGGACGCGCACCGGGACCTGCTGGTCGACGATGGCCTTCTCCAACGCCCGCTTGAAATGGTGCAGGTTCGGGATCCAGGTCTGCAGGATGGTCACGCCCTGGCAGGAGCCCTCCACGAACCGGGCGAACTCCTCCTCGGGGAAGCGCGCGTGCACCTTGACCACGCCTGCGTAGTGTTCCTGTTTGAGCTGTCTCGCGACCGCGTTGATGTCCAGCTTGGAAAGGTGCGCCTGGACATTGTCATCCAGCTTGGTGAGCTGCTCCTGGACATCGTCGAGCTTGCGCAGCCGGTCGATCTCCAGGAGGAGGAACACGGTCACCGTGCTCAGGATGAGTAAGGTGACTTTGGGCAGTGCGCCTCCGGGAGCCAGCGTGTCGAGCCACCCCAAGACGTCCGCGACCAGCACCACGATGCCCGACGCCGCCATCACGCCCAGGGCAATCCGTTCGACCCGATAGCGAAATTCGCCGTCCACGCCCACCCCAGCCCCTGGCCCGCCATCGTCGGCGACGACCGTACACCGCAGGACTGCCCGGAAGGGGGCGTTCATGGCAAATGCCCTCGCAGCCCGGTCGCGCGGCCCGTGCACCGCTATGTCGGCCGCGGGAGGCCAGGTGCGGCGGCCGCGACCGGCAGTGCCGGCCGCCGCATCCTGCTCCAAGCGGTCAGGACGGGTAGAGCTGGCCGGCTGGGACGATGCGCTGGGCTTCGTCGGGCGAATACCACAGCAGCTTCATGGCCGCCTCGCCGGTGCGTTCGGTGAAGTCGACGCGGATGGAGTGCTTCTTTCCGGCCTGCAGGGTCACGGTGCCGGTGTTGACGGCGGCATCGTGTGGTGTGGTGTTGCTGATGATCTGCTTGCCGTCGATCCAGACCTGCACGGTGTCGTCGGACACGGTGAGGAGGGTGTAAGTCTGGCTGTAGCGGGGTTGGATCGAACCGGTCCACCGTGCCGCGAAGTTGTCGGTCGGGATGCCCGGGTCCGGTGAGCCGAGGTAGCGCCAGGCGAAGTTGAGTGTCCTGTCGATGCGGGTCACCTTCGGGGCTCCGGTGAACGAGGTGTTGTCCCAGTACTGCGCGGTCAGCCCGGTGCCCGTGCCGTTCGCGGGCTGCGGCGGCGCCAAGGTCAGCTCGATGACGGTCGCCGTCGCGTTCACGGCCGCTCCGGCCGGGGTGATGTCGTAGCCGTCGCCCGAGGCCTTCACGGTGACCCGCTGGCTGCTGCCCAGTACCCGAGCGCCCGTGATGGCCAGCGGAGCGGTGGCGGTCAGGTGCAGCGCCTTGCCGGCACCCGGCCAGGTGTAGACCGACGCCTCGAGCTTGTTGCCCGGTGCCGAGGCGACGGCGCCCCACGCGGGCCTGGTCACGTTCCTGGCAGCACCGGCTCCGTACACCGCGGCGCCCTGTCCGTTGGCGGCGAGCCAGGAGCCCATCGAGCGCAGCCTGTCGACCGCTCCCGCAGGGACCGCGCCGGTCTTGTCGGGTCCGATGTTGAGGAGGTAGTTCCCTCCGCGCGAGGCGATGTCGACGACGTTGCGGGTCAGCGTGCTCGCGGACTTCCAGTTGGTGTCGTAACTCGCGAAGCCCCAATGGTCGTTGAGGGTCATGCAGGATTCCCAGAGCTGCCCGCCGACGGGCGCGGAGGGGATCTCCTGCTCCGGGGTGCCGTAGTCGCCGTCGGCGACCCGCCGCTTGTCGACCCGGTTGTTGATCACCAGGTTGGGGTCCAGGGCGTGCAGATAGCTTTGCAGCGCTTCGCCGTCGGCGCTCGACCACGGGTTCACGGGGTTGTCGGTCGCCCATTCGCCGTCGAACCACAGCACCGCCGGGTGGTAGTTGTCGACGAGCTCCTTGAGCTGGGCGTACATGTCCTTCTTGTACTGGGGGAAGTCGGCTGTGAAGTTGGGGTTGTGCCAGTCCCAGATCGAGTAGTACAGGCCGAACTTGATTCCCTGGGCGTCGGCGGCGGTCTTCATCTCGGCCAGGATGTCGCGGCTCGTGCTGAACGACGAATGGTCGCGCAGATTCCAGGTGTTGACCTTCGTGGGCCACATCGCGTAGCCCTCGTGATGCTTGGCGGTCTGCACGATGTACCGCTGGCCGGCGTCCTTGGCCAGTTTCACGATGGCGTTCGCGTCGAAGGACGCCGGGTTGAACCCGGCGGCGATGTCCTCGTACTGCGCCTTGGGTATGGCGCAGTCGCGCTCGATCCATTCGGCGTTCCGGCACACCGTGCCGTCCGGGCGGGTGTACGTCCCCTGTAGCTGGGAGTAGGCGCCGTAGTGGATGAACATGCCGAATCGGTCGTCGCGCCACCACTGGGTGCGGGCGCTGGTGAAGGGGTCGTCGTAGGCGTAGTTGGTGCCCGGGCCGGCGGCGGCCGGTACGGAGGCGGAGGTGGCGGCGGTCGCCGGGCCGCCGGTCAGGCCGATGGCGGTGACCAGGGCGACCACGAAGGCGAGGAGCAGGTGAAGTGCGCGTGCTGAGCGGCTCATGGGCATCTCCGGTGAGGCGGGGACGTGGCTCATTCGCAGACAGAACGGTGGCGTGACGATGGCAGGACGAGGGAACCTCAAGAACTTTCATCCGATGTCTAACGCTGCATGACTGCGCTCGTCAAGGGAAGTTGCCGTATTAGCGCCGCTACATGGCAATTCATGGCGCGGCGCCACGCCCCTGGAGGGAAAGTCATCCAATCTTTGATGGCGGACTGCCATGTTGCCCCCGGCAGTTCCGGGCACGGGCAGGCGGCCGCTCCTCGCGACGAGCGAACCCTCATGCGTCCGCTGCTCCCCGACCCCGTCGGCGCACTCACCAAACCGGGGAACGCGACGTCGGGTGTGATCGACCCGGAATCGTGATCCTCGCTCACCCCGCCCGGCGCGTGACCACGAGCCGGGCGCGGGCGCCGGCCGGCTGTGCCCGGCGCCCGGCCGCAGACTGACCGCCGACCGCTGGGATCAAGTGCCGATCTGCTGGAGGGTCCAACCGTTGCCGTCGGGGTCGGAGAACGCCGCGTAGTAGACCGACGGATATCCGGGTTGGCCCATCACTTCGACCTCCTTGACCTTGACACCGCGCTTGACGAGCTCGTCGCGGGCGGCATGGATGTCCTCGACGACGAGGTGCAGGGCCTGGACGCAGCCGGGCTCGGTGGTGAGGACACCGGTGCCGATGAGGATCGAGCAGGCCGAGCCGGTAGGCGTCAGCTGGATGATGCGCGTGCCCTCTCCTACGGTCATGTCGTGATCGACATGGAACCCCAGCCCATCGGCATAGAACGTCTTGGCACGTTCGACGTCGCTGACCGGGATCGGCACGAGTTCCAGTTTGAAGTTCATGGGTGAGGCCTCTTCCACTTCCACTTGTCGGACGGCTGGACACAGTTGCCGCAGCATCCACCCAGCCGTTGTGTGCTCCTCGCCCGGCCCGCTGCGCGCGGCGGCCGCACGGGCCGCCGCTACCGGTACGGCGAGGACGCGCCGCGGACGGTGATGCGCGCCGGTTCGTCCCGGACGCCCCTGCGTCAGCGGGCGGCGCCCTCACCGTACGCCGCCGCGATCTCCTGCGGTGTCGCCCAGCGGCTGTATGTCGGTGATTGGGGCCAGCCTTCGGGGGAGTCCTGCCACTCCTCCTGGCGGCCGTAGGGCAGGAGGTCGACCAGGCCGAACAGGTGGCTCAGCTGCTCGGTGCCGCGGCCGTCGGTGTGCCAGGTGCGGTAGACCGTGTCGCCGTCGCGAAGGAACACGTTGACCGCGAATCCGCCGTTGGGCGGGGCACCGACATCGCCGCCGAAGGTGCTGTTCGCTGTCGAGTACCACGTCATGGTGTTGCCCACCTTGCGCCGGTAGGCGAGCGCCTCGTCGACCGGGCCTTGGGTGACGATCACGAAGCGGGCGTCGAACTTCTCCAGGCCCGCGAGCCGGGTGAACTGGGTGGTGAAGCCGGTGCAGCCCCCGCACTGCCATTCGGCGCCCTCGCGCCACATGTGGCTGTAGACGATCAGCTGCGGGTGGTCGCCGAAGATGTCAGCGAGCCGGACGGGGCCCTGCTCACCTTCCAGTACGTAGTCGGGCATCTTCACCATCGGCAGCCGGCGGCGCTGGGCCGCGATGGCGTCGAGCTCGCGGGTGGCGGCCTTCTCCCGCACACGGAGAGCGGCCAGCTCCTTCTCCCATGTGGAGGTGTCGACAACGGGGGGCAAGGCGTTGCTACTGATGGACATGGTGTCTCCGACCGGTCGGGTGCCTTTCTGGGAGTACGACTCCCCGTCCGGCCCAAACTCATCGGTCACCCCCCCCGGCGCGCCCGGGCACGACACAGGGCCCGGCGATGTCGGTTGCCCATCGCCGGGCCCTGTGTCGTGCCCGCGGAGCCCCGTGTCCCCCGGACACTGTGCCGACCAGCAGGTTTGGTGCCGCCCGCCCGCCGGCCCGGCCCCGCCGGCTACGTGCCGCGCGGCTGTCTCCTGGCTCTCGCCAGGGCGCCGACCCGGCCGATCCACTGGCGGAACGACCGGCCCGGAGCCGTGGTGTTGCGCTGCTCGTGCCGGTACTGCAGTTCCCGCTCGTAGCTGTCGGTGATGATTCTCGACATCCGGACATTCCCCCTCGTGATCGTGGTCCGTGCCCGCGTCGCTCTTGTCAATGGCGGGCCACTTGCCTGATTCTTTGGGGGAATTGGTCTGCGCGGCAGAGCCATTCGGGAGAGATTGGCATGGCAGGCATGGGGACCGTCCACAGTACGGGCAGACCGCCGGCGGCAGTACCGGGCTCGCCCACGAACGAGCCCTCCGGCATACCGCTGAGCAGCAGGCAGTTGGCCGCGCTGCTCCCGGGTCTGACGGGTCCCGCGGCCGTAGGCCGGCCCGCGTACCGGGTCCTGGCGCAGGCGATCCGCGCCCTCGTCCTGGACGGACGCATCGCGCTGCGCGTCAAACTGCCCGCGGAACGTGAGCTCGCGACGACGCTCGGGCTGAGCCGCGCCACCGTGACCGCCGCCTACGACCTGCTGCGCGAGAGCGGCTACGCCCAGAGCCGACGGGGCTCCGGGACCTGGACGGTGCTGCCGGAAGGCCACCGCCATACCGGCCTCGACCGGCTCTCGCGGCCGGAGAGCGCGATCGACTTCTCCAACGCCGTCGGCGGACTGGCCGGGGACGTACTGGCCGACGCGCTCGCCGAGATCGCGCCGCTCATCGCGCAGCACGCGCACACGCCCGGCTACCACCCCTACGGCCTGCCGGAACTGCGCGCCGCCGTGGCCGATCGGTACACCCGGCGCGGGCTGAGGACGCGGCCGGACCAGATCCTCATCACCTCCGGCGCCCTCCAGGCGCTGGGGCTGGCCGTCGCCATGCTCTGCGGTCCCGGCGACCGGGCGCTGGTGGAGAACCCCACCTACACCAACGCCCTCGACGCCATCCGCCGTGCCCGGCTGCGTACCGTGCCCGTCGCCGTCTCGGACGACGGCTGGGACATGGAGATCATCGAGGCGACCCTGCGCCAGGCGGTGCCGCGCCTGGCCTACATGATTCCGCACTTCCACAACCCGACCGGCAACCTCATGCCCCCCGCACAGCAGGCCGAGCTGATCCGCGCCACCCAGCGGTCCTCGACGTGGCTCGTCGCCGATGAGACCATCACCGACCTCGCGATCGACGTGCCCGCGCCCGCGCCGTTCGCCTCCCACGCGGAACGCGGTCGTGCCGATCACGTCATCACCATCGGCTCGATGAGCAAGAGCCACTGGGGCGGGCTGCGGATCGGGTGGCTGCGCGCCACCCCGCGTCTGGTGACGGAACTGGCCGGAGTCCGGGTGTCGATGGACATGGCGGGCTCGGTGATCGACCAGCTCGTCGCGCTGCCGCTGCTGCGCCGCATGGACGAACTCGTCGCCGCCCGGGTCGCCGAGGCGCGGGAACGGCGTGCCGCGCTCGTCGCCGCCCTGGTCCGTGACATCCCCGAGTGGAGCTGGCGGCTGCCGCCGGGCGGCCTGTCGCTGTGGGTGGACCTCGGCGAGCCGGTCGCGACGGCGCTGGCGGAACGGGCCGCCGGGTACGGCGTGCGGATCGAGGGCGGCTCGCGCTTCGGTGCGGAGCCGGGGACGTTCGAGCACCGGCTGCGGCTGCCGTTCACGCTGCCCAGCGGCACGCTGGACGAGGCGGTGCAGCGCGTCGCCCTGGCGCTGAACGACGCGGCGGGCCGGCCACTGGCGTCGGCGGTGAGCCGTCCCCACTGGATGGCCTGACCTGCCGGCGGTACGCTCAGGCGCCTGGGGTGCCGGGCGCGGGTGAGGTCCCGGGGGAGGGGCGGCGAAGTGGAGTTCACGACGTCCGGGCGGCTGCGCAAAGAAGGCAGGCGCTACGTGGTGTGGGGCCTGTGCGCGGAGGCCGCCGCGGTGGTGGGCGCGCTGGCTACGCACGGCGAGGCCCGGAATTCGGCCTGCTTCATCATGGCGGCGGCTGCCGTGTTCGTCATCGCCGGAATCAGGTCACTGAAGCGGTCACGGGCAGCGTTCCGGCTGCGCGTCGATGCAGACGGCGTGACGCTGCTCGAAGGGCACTTGAGCTGGTCGCAGATCGACGGGATCGCGCTGTGGTACAGCCCTCGGGCGTACACGTCGGACGACGTCGACGAGCGGAGCGCGGCGCAGCCGGCCCCTGATCTCTTCCTCTATCCCGCCGCGGGCGCCCTGCTGCCCGGCCGGCAGGTCAGTGACGTCCGTGGGCGCGTGGCGTTTCACGTGGTCGGTTGCGCGCATGTCGACCAGGGCATACCGGCGCTGGTCGACACGCTGAGGAAGTACGCGGGCCGGAAATTCGAGGACGCGCCGCGTCCGCAGTGGGCGCCGGTGGCGTCGGATGCGGAAGTGCGGGAGGCGTTGGCCGACACCCCGCCGCCCGCAATGCCTCCCTACGCCCCGGTCCCCTGCCTGGCTCCGGGCCCGGGCCGGACCTTCTCCTCGACCCGGAACACCGCCGGCTGGCTGCTGTCGGTGCTGGCGTGGGCCGTAACGGCCACTTTGGTGACGGTCCGGTTCTTTGCTACCGGACACACGGTCGGGCCGGCGGCGACCGGTGCGCTGTGGCCGTTGAGTGCCGTGGCGGCCTGGACCGCGTGCTACAAGCTCTTCCAGCGCTGGACGCGGCCGCTGCAGCTGAGCATCGGCCCCAGCGGCGTCGCCATGCGCGACTTCGCCGACGCCGAACTGGTTTTCGCGTGGGACCAGATCGCGGCCATCACCGTGGGACCCCGCCCGGGAGCGGCCGCCGGGCCCCACTGGCTGATTGTCTGGCCGGTTCCGGGAGAGCGGTTCAGCCTCCCTCGGACCGACCTGGTCGATGGTCACGAGACCTACGCCCTGGTGGAGTTGCGCCGCCTGCGGGACGAGGCGGAGGTCGAACCGGTGGCCCGCCACTTCGCCGGATTCCGCTACGTGACGCTGCCCGCCGAGCCTCGTCAGTAGACGCGGACGACGGGTCGGCCCAACTGCCACGTCGCCACGGCGCACCGCCCGGCCGCAGGGCGCGGAGGTACCCGCAATCGGCGACCCTGGCCGCAGGGCACGGTCCAACTCTGGTCACGGCGCGCTGGGCCCCAGGGGACCTTTGGCCGAAGCCACCGGGGCGGGTTCCTTGAGTTCCACGAAGATCACGTGGGTCTCGGTGTCGCCGATGTTCTCGCCGGCGTGCTCCTGTGCTCCAAGCCAGCGTGTCTGACCGGCGTCGAGTTCAAGATCGCGTTGCTGGTCGCCGGAGATCAGCCGCCTGGTGAAGGAGGTCAGGGTGTACATGACGCTGTCGGGGTGGTCGTGGGGCGTGGTCCTGTCGCCCGGCCGGTCGCGGTATTCGAGGACGCGGACGCGTTCGTTCTCGAAGATCACCCTGTAGAGCTCGGGGTTGGTCTCTAACGGATCATGGCTCATGAGCACCTCTCAGGAGTTGCCTCGCCCCATGGGGGACTCGACCCCATGGGATCAGACTGCCCGGGCGGGCATGCCGGTTCCACAAAGTGCTGGGCGGCTGTGTGGGTGGCGCAGGGAGGGTCGCGGGTTCCGGACGGAGGTGCATCAGAGACCCTCCGCGGCGGATTGCCGTCCTGCTCAGGACGAGGGGCCGAGCCAGGTGTGCAATGCGGCCTGCAACAGGCCGAGGTCGACGGGCAGGTGCGTGGGGGCGGCCCAGGCGAGCGCACCGTCGGCGCGG
>NZ_JAPVLU010000009.1 GCF_027158205.1 Streptomyces sp. H39-S7
GGGCACCGCAACATTGCCGCCGGCCTCCGCCACGTCTCCTACGACCCCTTCAGCAGGCCGCTGGACCTGCTCAACATCCCCTGACCTGGCCGCCTACATGATTACCGGGACTTTGAAACACCCCTGGCCGACCGGCCACGGCCGCGTCGAGACCGGCCCTGCCCCGCCGGCGCACGACCGCGGAGCTCGGACTGCTGCGCGCCCGGCTTCGACGGCGTGCCCGTCCGTCAGTGACCTCCCCGTGCCGATTGTCATCGGTCACAATCATCGGCCCCGAATTCTGGGCGCCTCCCAGTCCTGCATTTCGGATGGTCACCCCACCATGGTTGCCAGTTGGTTTACCGATCGGTAACCCGACTGACGCAGACGGTTCACCCTGCCCCCTCGGGACCAACGACCGTCGCACCCCCATGAGAGGAACGGTCCACCATGAGACTGACGCGCAGAGATCGCGGCGACCGGCCACCGGTCGCCCGCAGGCGGACCTGGATAGCAAGCGCCGCAGCGGCGACAGCTCTCGCCCTGCTCGTCGCCGCCCCGTCGGCGACCGCGTCCACCCCCGCCTACCCGGTCGGCGACCTCGGCACCGCAGTCAGCAACTTCCTCCTCAGCCCTGACGCGGTCGCCGGCGCCAACGGCTGGCACTGCACGCCCAGCCCCCAGCACCCGACCCCCGTGGTGCTCGTGCACGCCACGTTCGTCGACCTCGGCGCGAACTGGGCCGTCCTCTCGCCGACGCTGGCCAACGAGGGGTACTGCGTCTACGCGTTCAACTACGGCATGAACTGGCTCTCCGCCGGACGGATCGGCGGCCTGGGCGACATACCGCAGTCCGCCAGGACCCTGCAGTCGTTCGTCGACACGGTACTGCGGCGCACCGGCGCGTCCAAGGTCGACCTCGTCGGGCACTCCCAGGGCGGCCTGATGCCGAACTACTACCTCAAGCGGCTCGGCGGAGCGGCCAAGGTCGGCCGCTTCGTCGCCCTCGCTCCCAGCAACCACGGCACGACCCTGAACGGGATCGTGACGCTCGGGCAGAATCTCAATGCCCTCGGGTTCGCCAACAACGTCCTCAGCCTGCTCCAGCTACCGGGTCTGGTGCAGCAGGAGCAGGGATCGGCCTTCGAGCAGGCGCTGTTCCGTGACGGCGACACCGTCCCGGGTCCCCGGTACACCGTCATCGAGACGAACAAGGACACCGTGGTCACCCCCTACACCCACGCGTTCCTCTCCGGCCCCGCCGTCCGCAACATCCTCATCCAGGACCAGTGCGCCGACGACCCGGTCGGCCACGTCGGCATGTTCGCGGACAGCCCCACACTCCAGAACGTCCTCAACGCCCTCGGCGCCGACGACCCCGCCTTCCGGGCGACCTGCTCCGGCTACGGCCTGCCCCTGTGACAGCACAGCGTGTGCCTTCCCCCGGGAGGGCACACGCCCGCCACCCGCACCCGACCCGCCGTTCGCCGGCGTGTGAACCAGCCTGCCGACCGCGGCACGGCGCATTGCCCTGAACGGGTCGAGGCCATCGTCTTCCGCCCGGTCCCGGTGTTCTTCGCGGCCGCGCTGGTGACGCGCCAGGGTGCTGCCGGGGCCGACCCCCTAACCGGCCAGGCCGCGGGCGGTGGCGACGAGGACCTCGTCCAGCCCGGTCGGGCGGACGCCGAGAGCCAGTTCGGTCACGGTGGAGTCCAGGACGTGCGGCTGCTCTGTGGCATAGAGCATTTCGACGAACTCGCCGTAGACCGGCGCACCGACGGCGAGTTCGGCCAGAGCGCCCCGGTCCAGCCGTTCAAGACGCGGCGCGGGTGCGCCGTTGACCTTCGCGTAACGTTCTGCCAGCGCGCCCGCGGAGAGGTTGGCCACGGCGGGGACGTGCCAGGCGTGTCCCCACGAGCGGTCGCTGCGCGCGGCCGCCACCAGCGTGCGGGCGACGTCTCCGACATCCGCCCAGCAATGCGCGACATCCAGGCGGCCGGGGTACGTCGCGGTCTCTCCGGCGAGGACCTGCGGCGCGATGCCCAGCGTGAAGGTGCTTACAGCGCCCGGTCCGAGGAACGCGGCGGCGCGGATCTCGGTGACACGTACCCGGCCGGCGTCGTGCGCGGCCAGGGCGTCCAGCCACATCTGGGCACGGACCCGGCCCTTGACCGAGACCGGTGCCATCGGCAGGTCCTCGGTCATCGGGCCGTGCACGTGACCGTAGCCGTAAAGGTTGCCGAGCATCACATAGCGGGCGCCACCGCGCTCCGCCGCCGCCAGCAGCGCGGCGGCGAACGCCGGCACCTCGGCGGCCCATCGGTCGTAGGCCGGGATCGCGCAGTTGATCAGAACGTCGGCGTCCGCGGTGAGCGCGATCAGTCGCTCGGCGTCGCGCACGTCCGCTGCCACGCGTTCGATCAGGGGATGCTCCGGTCCGTTGCCACTACGGGTGATCTGGCGGACGGGGACTCCTTGTTCGGCGAGCAGCAGGGCGACGGCGCGACCTGGCGCACCGGCTCCGACGACGACATGACGGGACATGGGGATCTCCAGGGCGAGGCAGTGGGCGGGGGTGGAATGCGGTCGGGCCGCGGGACGCTGACGTCTGCGACGGCGGCGCTCAGTCAGCTTCCGTCAGCCACGGGGCGGGCAACCACCCGTGATCACGACAGCGAACCGGAGGATCTGGCCATGCATCGCGTCGCCGTCCTGGCCGTGCCGCCGGTCACGACCTTCGACCTGTCCATCCCCGAACTGGTCTTCGGTGCGGCCCTGGTGGCCGGTGAGCCCGGCTACGAGGTGCGGGTGGGCACCGCGGAGCCCGGGCTCGTGGATGCCTACGGCAGCCTTCAGGTCCACATTCCGCACGGGCTGGAGATCGTGGCGGATGCCGACACGGTGATCGTCACCGGCACGGGTGCCCGCCGCGACGCCGATCCGCGGGTGCTGGCCGTGCTGCGCGCGGCCGCGGCGTCGAACCCCCGGATCGCCTCGATCTGCACCGGTGCCTTCGTGCTCGCTCAGGCCGGGTTGCTGGACGGTCGCCGGGCCACCACCTACTGGCCGTTCTCCGCCGAACTGGCCGAACGGTTCGCGGCGGTGGACGTGGTGGGCGACGTGCTGTTCGTCGAGGACGGGCCGATCCTGACCTCGGCCGGCCTCGCGGCGGGCATGGACCTGTGCCTGCACCTGATCCGTGCCGACCATGGTGTGTCGGTCGCCAACGCGGTAGCCCGTCTCGCGGTCGTCTCGCCGGCGCGCCACGGAGGCCAGGCGCAGCGGCTGGACGCGCCGCTGCCGGAAGCCGGGGCGTTCTCGCTCGCCGAGACACGGGCCTGGGCGCTGGACCGCCTCGGACAGCCGCTCACCCTGGGCGATCTGGCCGCGCACGCGCACACCAGCGTGCGCACCCTCTCCCGCCGTTTCCAGGCCGAGACCGGCCTTACGCCACTGCAGTGGCTGCTCGAACAGCGGGTGGACCGCGCGCGTGAACTCCTGGAGATCACGGATCTTCCCGTGGACCGCATCGCGGAACGCAGCGGCCTGGGCAGTGCAGATTCCCTGCGCCATCACCTCGTCCGCCGCGTCCGGCTGACCCCCACCGCCTACCGCGCCCGCTCCCGCGCCCGCCGGGGCGCCGATCCGGTAGCGAAGGGCTGAACCGCGCGGGTCCGGCGGCACGGCGTCAGCGCTGCCTCGCCGCCGGTTGCGGCTTCGCCTGAAGTCTGTCCACCTCCGGGCGTGTCGAAGCAGCATCGCCCCTCGGGCCAGAACGAGTGTCAGTGCCGGGTGTCAGGATCATTTGCATGGACGCGAAGACTTTCGACTGGCGGGCCTTCCTCACTCGGTGGAGCGAGGAGTGGGCCGATGCCCAGGGCGACTTGGAGGACCTGAGCCCGGACGACGCCGAGGACCGGCAGCGCAGGTGGCTCGGCGTCGATCCTGCCGCCGAGGCGGACATCGCCACCATGAAAGCGCGGCTCGGGCTCGAAATGCCACCGTCCTACAAGGAGTTCCTGCGGGTCAGCAACGGTTGGCGGCACGCGGGCGGCTTCGTGTGGATGCTGGCCGGCACACGCGAGGCGCACTGGCATGAGGACGCGAGCGGCTTGGGCGAGGACTTCGACGAGTTCTGGGGCGAGGAGGACAATCCCCAGGAGGTCCGGGCGCAGGTCGGCCTGTGGTCGCGCGCGCTGCAACTGGATGTCGAGTCGGACGCCACCTACGTGCTGCTCGACCCGGAGGACGTGGGACCGGACGGCGAGTGGGCGGTGCGGGTCTGGGCGTCCTGGCGGGCCTCGGACCCTGAGCGCTACCCGTCGTTCGCGGCATTCATGGTCGCCATGCACCAGGAGTTCCACAGCCTCGAGGCCGGCCGGAACGAGCCGGAGGGCGCCCCCGCATTCGACAACGAAACCACCCGCGCCCAGGACGCCGCCGTGCTCCGGGCTCGGACCGCAGCGTTGCGCGGCCGCCATGACGACGCGGTCCGACTGCTGTTGGAGGCCCAGCGGTACGGCCGGCCGCGTGCCACCGAGCTCCTGCACCAGCTCGCCCTGTTGGGCGGACCGCACGGGGAAGGTCAGCGGCAGCCGCATCCCGGCGATCCCCGCTTCCTCACCGAATTGTTGCCCCTGCACGCTTCGGACCTCCTCAACAGCGGCCGCCCGGCCGATGACTGGCCCTTCGCCGATCCCGACCACTTCCCTGACACCGCGCACGCCGCGGCGGTCACCCTCCGCGAAGTGAGCGAGGGGACGTACCGCTACCGACCCGGCGGCACGTTCGGCGAGGCGGTCGACCAGGCACGCGAGCTGGCCCGTTGGGGCAATACCGATGCCGCCTGGCGGACCTTGCGGGCCGCGATCCCCCAGTGGGAGCCGCTCGGCCCCGACCACATCGCCCCCGTGGGCCTGCTCGCCGACCCGGTGCTCGCTCCCGTGCTCACCAGCGAGCGACGCACGGAGTTGCTGGCCACCCCTCGTGGCGGCGAGGCAGGCCCCGCTCCGACCCCCACCGGCGACCAGGACCCGGGCGGGCTGTCCTGGCTCGCGCGCCCCGACGCACTGAGACCGGTTCGGTCATCGCCGTGCGACTTCCGGGTGGTCCTGGTCGAGGGCGTCGCTCCGGACGGCCTTCCTATCCGCCTCGGCTCGTCGCCCGATACAGCCCTCTCCCCACCGCTGCGGCGCTGGGAAGTCGACCGCCACCACCGCCCCGCACAGCGGAGTTTCTCCGGCTACGACGACAGAGCGCTGCTCAGCGTCGGCCGGGCGGGAGCGGGCTGGAGCTTCGGGTTCGAGGAGAACCCGTCCACCTCGTTCTCCACGGAGCGGTTCACCTCTCCCGCGCCGGCCGCCTCGGCCGCCGGCGGCCGGGCGATCGTGGTGTGGAGCGAGTGGCGCCGGCACACCCCGGTCTTCCACCTGTCGGTCGCCCAGGGCGGGACACTCCTGTACGCGTTCACGGTGCGGGACGGGGCGATCGAGGACACCACCGGCAACGTCCCCGCCGAACTCACCCCAACCGCTCTCGGATTCGAAACCCGGGACGCGGCCGCCCAGACGGCCGCGGCTGCCCGCGCCCTGGACGCCATCGCCGAGCTCTACGGCGTCACTCTGCCGCGCCTCGCCCTCACCGAGGGCCGGCTGCACTCCTTCGAAACCGTCTCCTGGATACGCCCGCCCGGCCCCGGGGATACCTACATGACGATCACCGTCGGCTGACGTGCGGCCCCTCAAAGCTGCCCGCCCTTCACCGGCAGCCGCAGCGGGTGGCGTAGAACAGCAGGAAGGCGGCCGTCGCGGCGAACAAGGTGAAGCCGGCCGTGGCTGCGGCGGCAAGGCCTCGACGGTTGCGCCCTTTCGCGGGATCGCGGAAGGCATGCCAGGCACCGTAGGCGCAGAGGAGGCTCAGGAGTCCGGCACCCGCGACGGTCAGGCGCGGGCTGAACGACCAGCTCAAGTAGAGGGTCAGAGCGAGGCAGGCGAGCAGGGCGCAAGCCAGCAGGCTGAGGATCACCTCGGCGACGGCTTCCCCGACCGTCTCCATCAGGAACTCACTGATGCCCTTCGCCGTCCTGCCGACCCCCACGAAGCTCCTCCATCGTCGTGTACGAAGCGGCCGAGCGCGGGGCCGCGGTATGGAGGACCGGCGGGGGTCCCGAATGGTTGCAGCCGGCGTTCACAGCGCTCCCTGGTCCGGCTGCGGGTAGCCGATCTCGGCGATGTCCCGGGCCAGGTCCGCCAAGCTGGTCTCAGGGTTCAGCAACGACACGACCTCCTGGTTCAGAGGCCGCAGCGCAGATGGGCAAGGACCGTCACGACAAGGCGACCACCCGACGCCGAGCTCGGGCCAGGCGGCCCCTCGTGCCGCGCGTTAGAGTGACCCGCGAGGCCGCCTGGCCCGTGGCGACATTGCCGGAAACACCATCGTGACCACGGGGAGCGGGCGTTGAGCACCGTGCGAAGCATCATCCATGTGAGCCTCGCCGTGGCCATGACGGCCGTCTTGGCCACGGCCTGCGACAGCACGGGCAGCACCGCGGCCCCGGCACCGGCGGCGTCCGACCCGGCCAAGTGCACGCTGCGCCAGGATGCCAAGCCCATCGCCACCCGGTTCCCCGCGTTCGGGCCGATCGCCGCCACCCAGTGGTGTGCCTTCAGCCTCTACACCGGCCGCGCCGACATACCCGGCCCGGAGGACATTCAGCTCGTCGGACGGCTCACACCGACCGATAGCGACAAGGTCCGCACGATCGCGAGCAACGCGGGATGGCACTTCCACACCACCGCCCTGCCCGACGACCTCCCCGCCGCCCTCGCCACGACCCTGACCGCCGCCCCCGGCGACTGGATGACCAGCGAAGGCTTCGACACCACCCTCCCGTACCCGGCGGACAGCGCCCGGTTCTTCCTCAACCCCACCACGCGCACCGTTGTCTTCGTGGCGGTCAACTCCACCGTCTTCGACACCCCCGCCACCGTCGCCGTCCCCTAACGCACGCCGCCCGCCGCACACCCGGCAAGAGCTCGCTCGACCGAAACGAGCGTCACCTGGATGGCGGCGCCTACCCGGTTCAGCCACGGGCCGACGAGCGGGGCGAACCCGCCTCACCCGATGAGGGTCTTCTTCGGGCGGACCACGCAGAACTCGTTCCCCTCCGGATCGGACAGCACGGTCCACGACTCGCTGCCGCTCTGTCCGACGTCCGCCCTGCGGGCACCGAGTGCGAGGATGCGCTCGATCTCGGCTTCTCGGTCCTCCGCGGCGGACGTCAGATCGAAATGCAGGCGGTTCTTGACGGCCTTGCGGTCCGTCACCGGCATGAAGCAGATACCCACCGGCGCGGTTTCGTCCGGCCCGATCACGACCTCCCGCTGCCGCTCGGACAGGATCCGCCAGCCCAGCACCTCGGCCCAGAACCGGGCCAGGGCGGGCAGGTCGTGGGCGTCGATGACGATGTGATGCAGCGAGACAGGCATGTCTGCCAGTGTGCCCGGTGATCGGCCCGAACGGGCCTCATGCTCCAACCGCCTGAGTTGCTAGGTGGCGGTGGCGGCCGTGGGGTCTTCGGCGTGGTCCTGGCAGAGGACGGTGAGGGCGTCGGCGAGGTAGCTGTCCAGGCCGGTGATGTGCAGGATCTGCTGCTGGTGCGCGTCCAGACCGATGACGTGCAGGCGTACGCCGTCGGTGTCGGTGCAGCGTTTGATCCAGATCAGCGCGGACAGGCCTGAGGAGTCCCAGGCGTCGACCTCGGCGAAGTCCAGCGTCAGGCACTGAGGCGGGGATGCGACGGCCAGGGCTTCGTCGGCGGCCTGCCGCAGGTCTTCGACGGTCTCGAAGTCGCACGGTCCGCTGAGAGCGAGGACGACGCGTCCGGGGGTGCTCTGCTGGACCGTGATGGTGAGCGGCTCGGTGGTGTTCATACGCGGTCCTCGTTCGTACGGCTGTGCGCAGGTCTGCTGGTGGTGGTCACCGCGGATCGGGCGGCGTCGATGATGGCCAACGTGCGGGGGAAGTCACGCAGTTGTGCGGCGATGACGTCCAGGGCCGCCAGGAGCGATCGGGCGGGGACGTTTCGGGCCTCCAGGATGGCGGAGGTCCAGGCAAGGAAGTCGCCGAGCACCTGGGCCTGGTCGACGTACACGGCGGCGATGAGGAAGTCGACGATGTGGCCGACGTCCTCGCGGGTGTGCTCGCGCTGCTGCTCGGTGTAGGCGCTCATCGCGGGCACCTTGTCCTGCAGGCCGGTCATGGTGTGTTCGGTGAGCTGTCGCCGGCTGCGGCTCAGGAGGGTGTACTCCTGGTCGGCCAGGTGCGGCAGGGCGGTGAAGTGGCCGCCGAGGTCCGGGTAGGGCAGCTGTACCGGTCCGGGTTCCTCCAGCCTGGCGGCCGCGCTGTCGGCGTCCGGCGCCCAGGCGTCGGCGCCCAGCAGTTTCGCGAAGCGGCCGTCGGTCCCGAAGGCCGCGCCGCCGACCAGGACGGGGACGCCCGCGGCCTGGCAGGCGGTGATGGTGGCGTGGGCGGTGGGCAGACGGGTGGCCAGCGAGCAGGACAGGGCGACGGCGTCGGGTCCGGTGGCGTGCAGGTGGGCGATCAGGTGCGCCGTGGGGACGTGGGCACCGAGGAAGTCGACCTGCCAGCCGCGCAGTTGCAGGGTCTCGGCGACCAGACGGGCGGGTAGAGCGTGCCACTCGCCGTCCACGCAGGCCACCGTCACCCGCCCGCGCGTCCCTCGCTCCGCGCCGGCGCGGTGGCGGCCCAGAGCGGCGATGGCGCGGTCACTGATGGCGGTGGCGGCGTGCTCGCGGGCAACGGTGAAGCGCCCTGCCGCCCATTCCTCGCCGACCTGCGCCTGGGCGGGGGCGATGACCTGCAGCAGTATCTGCTGCCGGGTCAGGCCGCTGTCCGCCGCGCGGTGGACGATGTCGGTGGCCCGGTACTCGTCCATGTCGGCCAGTGCGGTGAAGAACTCCTGGCACCAGTCGCCCACCGTGCGGGTGTCGACGGCGTGTGTCTGTGTGGTCACCGGTCTTCCCCTCGGCTGCGGCATCGTCCGTTGCGGTGCGTCATCCGGTGTACCTGCCCCGTCCGTGGCCGTTCACCATCGTCAAATGGGATCCACGGCGTGGCGCACCCAGCGCGAGCAGCGCGATGTCGTCGTGCTCTCCACCGCCCAGCCACTGCGCCACGGCGAGTTCCACTCGTTCGACGATCGCTTCCACCGGCATGTCGGCGCACTCGCGCAGGGCCTCCTTGAATCGCTCGTCATCGAACATTTCCTTGCCACTGGGGCCGCCGCGGGCCTCGGTGACGCCGTCGGAGAACAGCAGGCAGGTTTCCCCTGGGTCCAGGATCGTGGTCCAGGTGGTGGACGTGATGTGGGGCAGGGCACCGATCAGGGAGCCGCGGGTGGCGGCCTGTTCGACGGACCCGTCCGCGCGGATGATCATCGGAGCGGGGTGCCCGGCCGAGGTCAGCCGCAACTCCAGGCGCCCGTTGGCCACCGGGGTGACGCCGGCCAGGACCAGCGTCACGAAGCGGGCGTCCTGCTCGTCCAGCAACGTGGCGTTCAGCAGCTCCAGGAGCTGCTTGTGGCGAGGCTCCAGGCGGCGCAGCGCGGCCAGGGTGTTGCGGATCTTGCCGGTCAGGATCGCCGCGGCGGGGCCCTTGCCACAGACATCCCCGAGCATCAGCAGTGTTTCGCCCGACCCCTCGGCCCCGCCCGGCGTGGACAGGGGCGGGTGGACGTCGTAGAAGTCGCCGCCGATCAGGTCCGCCGCGCGGGCGGGGCGGTAGGAGCTGGCCAGGTCGATGCCCTCGAGGCGGTCGATGGGCGGGGGGATCAGGGCGCGTTGCAGGATATTGGTGGTCTCGGTGCGTTCCGCGTACAGCATGGCGGCGGAGATCGCGGCGCCGGCGCGGGCGGCGAAGATCCGTGCGAAGAGCTCCTCCTCCTCGTCGAAGCCCGGACGTCCCGCGCGGCGCAGCAGGATCAGCGCTCCGGCCGGCACGCCGTTGCCCGGCAGCGGAGTGACGATCAGGGATCCCAGCTCGCCGAAGTCCTCGGGGGCGAGCCAGGGCGGGGCGAGGTCGGGGTCCACCCAGCGCGATGGCACGGGCGGGAAGCCGGCCAGCGCGTCGCTGAGGCCGGGCACCTGGTCCACGTTCACGCTCAGCGTCAGTTCCTCGAGCCGCCCGCCGTGCACCATTCGGGTCACCGCTACGCGGCGCCCCCGGGTGGGGGTGACCAGCACGGCGGCGTCGGCGAGCTGTTCGGCGGCCAGCTCGGTGGTCACCCGCAGGCAGCGCCGCTGGTTGAGGGAGGACAGCAGCCGTGCCGAGGCCCGCACCAGGAACTGGGTGCGGGTGCGTTCGTCGCTCAGGCGCTGGAGGGCGGCGCGCTCCTCGGTGACGTCCGTCAGCAGCCAGCCCGTGCACTCACCCGGCAGCGGCTGTGCGGTGGCCCGGAACACCCGTGCGCCCACGGAACCGTCCAGGGCGTCCACGCCCTGTTCCTGCGCCTGGACCAACCAGGGCGCGACCACGTCCGCGGTGAAGGCGTCGCTCTCACCCAGGGAGGGAAAGAGCGCCTCCGCGGCCTTGTTGTGCAGGCGCACCCGGGCCGGGCTCCCGGCCAGGACGAGCACCGGCGCTGCCGCGTCGACCAGGGCACGCAGCAGTGGGGCCCCGACGGCGGGACGTGGCGCCTTGGGGACGGTGCTCGGCAGGGACGGTGAGGGGTCGGGGGCGGTGGGAGTAGACGTCATAGAGGGTCACGGGCCAGGTCACCCGGGGTGCCAGGCCAACTCATTTCTCTGTCTCGACGGCCGACAACAAACGTTGCCGTATGGCAACCGTCTCGCACCGGAGACGGATAGGGCAAGCCCGGTCCCGGGTCGCCGGAAGAACGATCGACTCTATCCATCGCCTCGCCTACCCCGAGGGGCGCGGCGCATTCCCATCGATCGGCAAACCCCGGCGAGCCGGTGGGCGGGCCCCACCGTGTACCGAGAGTCCCGCGCGAAGGGGATTTCGGGGCTCGGGCCATGGGCGGGCCGAGCGGTCCGCGCCGTACGTAGGGTCGGGCGGATCACCCTCGGGGCGGATGCCGGTCAACTCGCCCGCGGCGGAGGGCTCCCGGTGCCGAAGGGCTCCTGCAGACCCAGGGCGTCCAGGACCCGGACGACGTGGCCCGGAGTCGCTATCAGCACGAGGCCGGCCTCGGCGCTGATGGCCAGATTGCGGGCGGCGAGCAGCGCGCGGACCCCGCTGGAGTCGAAGAACTCGACGCCCTCGAGGTTCACGGACAGATGCTGGCCCGGGAGCAGGACCACCGTGCGCAGGAGGTCATGGAAGTCCTGCGCGGTCTCGTAGTCCAGCGCCCCGCCGGCCGCGATGAGCGGCCCGTCGGCGGTGGCGTGTGCCTGAAGCGTCAACGGCACCATGGCCGTCCTCCGCATCCCCCTGCCGCACCCCTCGTGGTCACGATGGCGGCATCATCGCGACTACGGGCGGGCGCATGGCCCGCACCCCGCACCCCTGTGACCGTCGTCCGCACCCTCATGGCGCACATCTTCGCATCCCCGTCCGCGACCCTGCCGTATCGGGCCGAGACCCTGCCGTACTGGGCCGCAAGCCAGGCGGCGGCGTCCGCCGGCTCACCCGGCGAGCAGCGCGACGGTAGCCGTCACGGTCTTGCCGCTCGCGCCGTGGACGCGGACCTCGACCCGTTCCGACAGCCGGTGGACCAGGTGCCAGCCGAAGCCGCCGCCACCGGCCGACAGGTCCGGCGGGCGCGGAACCGGGCCGCCAGAGCTGCCGTCACTCACCGCGATCAGCAACCGGGCACCGGTCTGGGAAAGCTCCAGAACGTAAGGACCGGGGGCATGTCGCACCGCGTTGGAAACCAGTTCGGCGACCACCAACAGCACTTCCTGAACCACGGGGACCGCGGGAACGTCGGCACCTGCGTCCAGGAACCCCCGGGCGTGCTCCCGGGCCAGGCCCATGGTTCCCTTCAGGCCCGTCAAGGGCCACCTGCCGGAGCGCGCGGGCGGACCGGACGGCTCCTGCACCCTCTGCACCATGCCTCCCGAGGGCCGGTTCGTCGCTTCCGGTCGCTGCCCCGGCATCCGTCCCAGACTAACGCCGCCGCATCCCTCGACCGCGTGCGGTCGCCCACGGGAGCGGTCCCGGAGAGCGGTGCGGCCCCGCCCGGCAGCCTCCGGCGCCTGCGGGACGTACGCGTACGCTGGACCGAACCCACCGGCAGCCGGCTCGCCTGGTGCGCAGCACTGAGGAGAGGCGCCCGTATGGATCCCCCCGCCCTTCCCGGCCCCCGAGCGCCGGGCACCTTGTCCGCCCCGTGTCCGCACGACCACGCGCCCTACGGCAGTGCCGCCCTGGAGCGCTTTCAGAACGCCTGCGTCAGCTACTTCGACCAGGGCGAGGCACATGTGGCGATCCTGCGGGGGGTGCTGGACTGGCGGGCCGAGGGCTTCGTCAGCGCCGTGATCGCCGACGCACGCATGAGCGGCCGTCCGCTGGTGGTGGACCTCTCCGCCGTCACGCACCTGCACATCGACGTCCTGGCCCAGCTCCTGGCCGCCCGCCATCACCCTGGCATCAGCCTGCTCACGCCGCTGCCCGCGGCCTTCCTGAAGATCGCCGACTTGACCGGCACCACCGGCTTCTTCGCCACCCATCCCGGCCTGGTCCACGCACTGGGCGCGACAGCTCCGCCCGTCAGCACCTCGTGACGACAGCCGGCCAAGCGCCGGTCCGCCAGGCCGCGAGGGTGCGGAACCGGCCGGTCCACCCCGGCTGAGCGGTCGCCGGTCGCCGGTGACCCGTTGCAGGACATCAGCAGGGCCCGCGTGGCTGTTGTCAGCGGTCGGTGTCGCGGCGGCGGTGGCGCAGTTCTCCCAGTTCCTCGGTCATCCGGTCGAGGAAGCGGGTGACGGTGCGCAGCTCGACGTCCGTGAACTCGGAGCGGACGGAGTCCGTCGACGCGCCGACGGGCTGGAACCACGCGGCGGCCAGCGATCCGGCGCCGGGGTTGTAGTGGACCTGGACCTGGCGGCGGTCCGCGCCGTCGCGGGCGCGCCGCACGTGCCCGGCGCGTTCGAGCCGGTCCAGGACCGCCGTCACCGCACCGGAGGTCAGGCTCAGCTCCTGGCTCAACGAGCTCGGCGTGGCGGGGGCCGGATGCTCGCTGTGGGCGGCGTTCATGACGGCGAGCAACGCATGGACGTCGGTTGCGTGGAGCCCCTGGGCCGCGGCGAAGTCGTGGCTGAGCATGTTCATCTCCGCCGACAGCCGCTGCAGCAGACGCGCGAAGTCCTGGCGGCCGGTGCCGTCGGGTGTGGGGGGTTCGGGGCGGGGCACCTGTCCTCGTACCTTCCGACGGTGGCGGGGTGGCAAGTCTATGCGCCGACTCGCCCGCCGCTCTGTGCTCCGGGAGGGCGCATCGCCACTTGCCTCAATCAACAAGTATCTCAATGATTGAAGTATATTGCTTGCGTTCCCCCGCCGCCGCGCCAGAGGACCCCATATGCGCCCCCGCACCTCCCCCGCACCCTCCGGCCGGTCACGCCGCCCGCGCCTCGTGGTGGCCCTGCTGCTGCTCGTCGTCTGGCTGGGCCTGGGCGGAGCGCTCGGCCCCTACGCCGGCAAACTGGGCGAGGTCTCCAGCAACGACAGCGCGGCCTTCCTGCCGCAGAGCGCGGAGTCCACGGAGGTCGCCACACTGAAGAAGTCGTTCCAGAGCGCCGCCACGCTGCCGGTCATCGTGGTGTGGCAGGCGGAGCGCGGCGCCGCCGTCCAGCCCTCCCAGCAAGCGGCGGCGACCGCGGCACTGCGGCGCGCCGCGACCGTGGACGGGGCCGTCGGCCCGCCGTCGCCGGCCCTGGCGTCGAAGGACGGACGGGCCCTGGAGGGCGTCGTCCAGGTGCGGTCCGACCTCGGCGACCGGCTCGGCACCACAGTGGACGCCATCCGGGCCGAGGTGGCCGCGGTGCCCGGCACCCGGGTCGGTATCGCCGGACCCGCGGCGCTGCAGCAGGACCTGAAGGGCGCGTTCGCCGGAATCGACGGACTTCTGTTGGGCGTCGCCCTGGCCGTGGTGCTGGTGATCCTGCTGTGTGTCTACCGCAGTGTGGTCCTGCCGTTCCTGGTGATCCTCGGCGCGGTCTTTGCCCTGGGCGTGGCCTGCGCGGCCGTCTACGTCCTCGCCGAGCACGACCTGGTGCGGGTGGACGGACAGGTGCAGGGCATCTTGTCGATCCTGGTGATCGGCGCCGCGACGGATTACGGGCTGCTGCTCTCCGCCCGGTTCCGGGAGGAGCTCCAGGTGGTCGGCGACCGCTGGGCGGCGATCCGGGTCGCCTGGCGCCAGTGCGTCGAACCGGTGGTCGCGTCCGGGCTGACGGTCGGCCTGGGCCTGCTGGTCCTGCTGCTCTCGGACCTGACGAACAACCGGGCCCTGGGGCCCGTGGGCGCGATCGGCATCGCCTGCGCGGTCCTGTCCGCCCTCACCTTCCTTCCCGCCGCCCTGGTGCTCTGCGGCCGGGCCGCGTTCTGGCCGGCCCGCCCCCGCCAGGACGGCACCGCGCCCGTGCACGGCATCTGGCGGCGCATCGCCGCCCTCGTGGGCCGGAGCCCCCGCCGCGTGTGGGTGGCCGGCGCCCTGACCCTGCTCGCCCTGGCCGGCTTCGCCCCGACCCTCGACTCCGGCGGCGTACCGCAGAGCGAACTGTTCACCACCACCCAACCCTCCGTCACCGCCCAGCGGATGCTCGCCGCGCACTTCCCCGGCGGCTCGGGCAACCCCGCCGTCCTGATCAGCGACGCCGCCCACGCCGACGAGGTGGCCGCCGCCGCCCGAAAGGTCCCCGGTGTCAGTTCGGTCGGCCCCGGAGGCGGCGGAGCGCCCGGCACCCCCGCGCGGGTCGTGAACGGACGGGTCGCCCTGGACGCCACGTTGACGGACGCCGTCGACAGCGACGCCGCGATCCACACCGTCGGCGCACTGCGCACCGCGGTCCACGCCGTCCCCGACGCACACGCCCTGGTCGGCGGCTTCACCGCCCAGCAGTACGACACCCGGCAGACCGCCGCACGCGACCGCACCGTCATCATCCCCGTCGTCCTGCTCTGCGTGCTGCTCATCCTGATCGCCCTGCTGCGCTCGATCGTCGCCCCGCTCCTGCTGGTCGCCAGCGTCGCCCTGTCCTACCTGGCGACCCTCGGCGTGGCCGCGCTCGTCTTCCCCCACGTGTTCGGCTTCTCCGCCACCGACCCGTCGGTGCCGCTCTACGGTTTCGTCTTCCTCGTGGCGCTGGGCGTCGACTACAACATCTTCCTGATGACCCGGGTCCGGGAGGAGACCGCCCGGCACGGAACCCGCGACGGGGTGCTGCGCGCGCTGACCGCCACCGGCGGGGTGATCACTTCGGCGGGCGTGGTCCTGGCCGCGACCTTCGCCGCCCTGGGCGTGATCCCGCTCGCGTTTCTGGCGCAGATCGCGTTCATCGTGGCCTTCGGTGTCCTGCTCGACACCCTGCTGGTGCGGTCCTTGGTGGTACCGGGACTCGTCCACGACCTCGGCGACCGTGTCTGGTGGCCGGGAAGGACCGGGACGATCAAGAACTAGCGCTGCGCCGGCAGCGGTCGGCTCACCGGCTGTTGAACAGGGCGACGGTGTCCGCGTCGGCGAACTGCGGCGTCTCCGCTTCCGCGACCATCAGTGCGGCGATACCCGCGCGTGGCGCCGTGGGCGGGATCATCCGAGGCGTGAACTCCGCGGCCCGGACAAGGGAGCCGTTGCCCCGGTAGGGCTTTCGGGTCAGCGGCCCGGCGTAGACGGTGGTCCCGCCCGCGTCGCGGACGGCACGGCCGGCAACCTCCTTGGCGTCCCATTCATGGCGCAGGATGCGCCTGAGGAGAGCCCCGTTGAGGGCGCCGAGCGCTCCTTGGGTGGCGCCCATGCCCAGCGAGGTGAGCCAGATGACCCGGGGCGCGGCCGAGACGACCTGGCGGGCGCCTTCGGTCAGAATCGCGGGGTCCTGCTTGTTGGTGATGCCCAGGGCGCTCACCACGACGTCGGCGCCTTCGATCGCGGCGGCGACACTGCCGGGATCGGTCACGTCCGCGCGGACCACCCGCAGGTTCGCGGCGGACATCGCCTGGAGTTGTTCCGGCCGACGGGCCAGGGCTATGACGTCATGCCCGCGCTCAACGGCGCGCGCGATGACCAGGCGGCCGGTGGGTCCGGTGGAACCGAGGACGGCAATCCGCATGATGATGTGTCCACTCTTGGTTGCAGGGGAGGTCGGGGGCCGCGCGGCAGGGCAGCCCGCCCGGTCCCGGGCCGGCTCGAGGCGACGTCGGACCGGGCGGTGTGGGTCAGTCGAGGTCGGACAGGACGTCGACGACTCGGGTGTGCAGAGCGGGAGCGGAGGCCAGGAAGTCGGCGCTTGCCAGGCTCCACGGTTCCCCCCGGGTGTCGGTGACCGTGCCGCCGGCCTCGTGGACCAGCAGCGCGCCGGACAGGAGGCCGGAGCGCACGTCGGAGAACTGCCAGAAGGCGTCCATGCGGCCGGACGCGACGTGGATGAGCTGCATCGTGGCCGGCACCGAGACCCGCACGACCAAGGCGTTGATCAGCATGGCGGTCACCGAGGCGCCCATGCGACGCAGGGCGCTCTCCTCTTCACCGGGCTTGGCCTGGCCGGTGCCCACCAAAGCCGCCCGCAGGTCGGTCTTGGCGGAGGAGCGCAGCGGCTCACCGTTGAGGAGAGCTCCCCTGCCCCGCAGTGCGGTGTAGGTGTCACCGGTCAGCGGCAGATGGACCACGGTCAGCACCGGGGCGTTGTCACGTACCAGCGTGGCGGTCACTCCCCACTCCCCCATGCCGTGGATGTGGTTGATGTTGCCCTCGGCGGTGTCCACGACCCACCACTCACCGTCGGGCAGGCTGCCGCCGCCCAGCTCGTCCTCCACCCAGCGAGAACCCGGACGCGCCGCGAGCAGCGGCTGCTGGATGAGTGCCAGGACCGCGTCGTCGTTGGCGTCGATGGCGCGGACGATCTCGTTGAGGTCACCGGGGCGTGCGCCCTCGTCGTGGCGCTCGAGCAGATGCGCTCCGGCCGCCTTCACGGCCGTCACGGCGTGCTCCAGGACCGCCTCGAGCTCAGCGGACGCGGCGAGCTCAACGGAGGCGGCGGAGTCGGAGACATGGCGGGGGTCGGAGAAGGCGTTCATGAGCGCTCCTGATGCGAAGGGTTGAGGCCTTTCGGCCGTTCGCCTTTGACGCTAAGACCCGGCATGATTAACTTCAAATGCAATCTGGCTAAGACTGGATTTACCACCATGCAACTTGACATGAATCTGCTCACCGCGCTCGACGCCCTGCTGGAAGAAGGCAGCGTGACGGAGGCCGCCGCCCGCCTGCACCTGTCGACCCCCGCGATGAGCCGCACCCTGGGCCGCATCCGCCGCGCCACCGGGGACCAGATCCTCGTACGCACCGGCAGGACCATGACGCCCACCCCCCGCGCCGTGGCCCTGCGGGCGACCGTGCACGACTTGGTCCAGCAGGCCCAGGCGGTCCTGTCCCCCTCCACCGAAGTCGACCTGTCAGCGTTGGAGCGGACCTTCGTCCTGAAGTGGCACGACGCCCTGGCCGCAGCAGCCGGCCCCGCCCTGCTCCACTCCTTGCGCGCCGCGGCGCCCGGCGTGCGTCTGCGCTTCCTGGCCGAGGCCAGTACCGACACCCACGATCCGCGACGAGGGGACATCGACCTCGAAGCCGGATCCAGCGCACCCTCCTCGCCCGAGATCCGCCACGAGATCATGGCCCATGACCGGCTTGTTCTCGCCCTGCGCCCCGCCCACCCCCTGAGCAGCGGTCCGCTCACCGTCGAGGACTACGCGGCCGCCGAACACCTCACCGTCTCGCGCCGGGGACGACTGCGTGACCCCATCGATGACGCGCTCGAGACACAGGGCGTGAGCCGGCACGTAGTGGCCGCCACCCCCACCAACGCCACAGCCCTGCAGTTCGTGCACCACCACGACCTGGTCGCGGCAGTCCCCGAACTCATCAGCCGCCCCCTGCTGAACGCCCTCGGCCTGCGCACCCGGCCCCTGCCGCTGGCCATGCCCCCTGTCCCCATCTACCTCGCGTGGCACCAGCGCTACGACAACGACCCCGCGCACGCCTGGCTGCGCGGCCAGGTCCGCACCGCCCTGCACGACGCGTGCACGCACCCCGACGACACCGCCGAGGAACCCGCACGCGTCGCCGACGCTACCTGAAGGTCCATCAGGGCAGGATCTCGACGTACCCGTCCGTTCCGTGCACGCGGATCCGCTGCCCGTCCCGGATCAGCCGGGTGGCCTGCGCCACGCCCACGACGGCCGGCAGGCCGTACTCCCGGGCGATCACCGCACCGTGGGTCATCAGACCGCCCACCTCCGTCACCAGGCCCGCGATGCCGACGAACAGGGGCGACCAGCTGGGATCGGTGAAAGCCGTGACGAGGATGTCGCCCGGCTCGAGATCGGCCTCCGCCATGTCAAGGATGACGCGCGCCCGCCCCTCGACGGCCCCGGCGGAAACCGGCAGTCCCACCAGAGCACCGGCCGGCACGTCGTCGCGCCGGTACGACCCGGCGACGGCCTCCCCCTCCGAGGTGAGCACCCGTGGCGGCGTGAGCGCCCGGTACGCCCGGAACGCGTCCTGGCGCTCCTGGATGAGCCGGCCATCCACCCGGTTCGAGCGCACGACCTCGTGGAGTTCCTGGAACGTGAGGTAGAAGATGTCCTCCTTCTCGGACAGCACGCCGGCCCGCACGAGGCGTTCGGCCTCCGCCATCAGGGCCTGCTTATAGACGAACGAGCGGCTGACGATGCCGTACTTCGGATACTCCCGGTACCCGATGAAGGCCCGGACCTGGTCGATCATCCGCTTGGCCGCGTCCGCTTTGCGCTCCCCGTCCGGCAGGGCACGCAAGCGCGACAGCACGTCCAGTTCCTTCTTCCGCGCCTCCTGCCGCCCCTGCTCGAAACGCCGCTCGGCCACGCCCGGTTCGAAGATCCGGACGTTGTCGAGGATCACCGGCACGAGCGTGGTGGGGCGCTCGCGCCAACGCGGCCTCGTGATGTCGATCTCGCCGACGCAGCGCATGCCGTACCGGTCGAGATAGGCCTCGATGGCGTCGCGGGCCTCGGTTCCGCCCGTGACCTTCGCCAGGTCGTCCAGGAAGCACTCGTCCTCGACCCCCTGGAGGAACGTCACGACCTCCGGATGGGGGCGGATGACGTCCGCGACGTCGAGCAGCGCCAGCCCCATCTCCGACGTGACGTTGTCGGGGGCGGACAGCGTGAGCGTGTCCGCCGCGTTCTTCTCGCCCAGCCACTCCTGCAGGTTGTCGTTGATCCACCAGGTGGCCTCCATCCCCGCCATGATCGCCTGCATGTTCAACGGGTCGCCGAGGATGCGCTTGTGCTCCTCGAAGGCGTCGAGCAGGAAGTCGAACAGCGCAGGTCCGGTCTTTGTCCGGATGTCCCGCCGCAGGGCGGCGACCGACGCCCTGCTGCGCTCGATCAGCTCGGAAACGATAGCCGGATCGGGCTCGATCGGAGCGGAGACGCCGCCTGCCGGCGGCCCGCCGGGACCCGCGTCCGGGAGCGACGGGACGAAGTCGTCGCGGTCGAGGACGGTCTCCAGCGCGTCCCTGACCAGTGGATCGCCGCGCCCCACCAGGTCCAGGAGACCGGCGCGGCCCGCGGGCGAGGCCAAGCGCGCGGTGACGTCGACGAACAGCCTCCCCCCGGCCTCGTGCATCGCCACCATGGCCGTCAACTGCCAGACGGAGATTCCCAGGGGCTTCATGGCGTCGGTCATCATCTGCTGATGCCCGACGGAGACGTAGACGTGCGGGTCCGCGTCGTCGGATACCGGGATGGGGAACAGCGTGGTGATCGGCCGGCTCTGAACGATCTGGAACTCGTCGCCGACCAGGCACCATTCGATGTCCTGCGGGCGGCCGAAGTGCGCTTCGATCCGCCGCACGAGCCGCACGAGCCGCACGGCCTGCGCGTCCGTCAGCGCCGGCTGCTCCTGCCGCTCCGGGTCGATCGCCACTTCCCGCGTGCCGCCGGTCGGCAGGGCGTGAACGGCGAGCTGTTTCGCCGCGATCCTCCTGGCGACGATCTCTCCGTCGCGCACCGTGAAGGCGTCCGGGTTCACCAGGCCGGAGACCAGGGCCTCACCGAGGCCGAAGCCGGCGTCCACGGTGGCGAGCTTCCGGTTGCCCGTGACCGGGTCGGCCGTGAACAGGATGCCGGCCGCATCCGGGAAGACCATCCGCTGCACGACCACGGCCATGTCGACCGTGCGGTGGTCCATGCCGTTCCGCAGCCGGTAGGTCACGGCCCGCTCGGTGAACAGCGATGCCCAGCACCGGCCGACATGCCGCAGGACGTCCGCGGGGCCCATGACGTTGAGGTACGTATCCTGCTGGCCCGCGAAGGACGCCGTCGGCGAGTCCTCCGCCGTCGCACTGGACCGGACCGCGTAGGCGCCCTGCTCGCCGAGCCGGACGAGCGGGCCGGCGATCGCCTCCGCGAGATCATCCGGGATGGCGATCTGTTCGATGCTCCGGCGGATCTCCGCGCTGAGGGTGCGGATCCCCTCCCGGTCATCCGGGTTCAGCCGCGACAGCTCATCGAGCCGACCGTCGATCGACGGCGCCTCCGCCATGATCCGCCGGAAGGCGTCCGTCGTCACGCAGAATCCAGCCGGCACGCGGATGCCCTCGATCCGCGACAGCGCCCCCAGCTGCGCGCCCTTGCCACCGACGACCGCGACGTGCGTCTCGTCGACCTCGTGGAAATCCACCACGTACTGCTCGCTCACTGCGATACCTCCGAGTCGGCCGTGCCCTGTCCCACCGCACTCATTGATCGATTCACCGGCGCCACAAGCTCCGTCGACCCTCCTGTCAGGCACGTCGTCAACTCTGTTTGCCTTCCCTCTGACGAACCGGCCGGCCGCACCGCCGGCCCCGCCACATCGTCGTCACCGAGGCGACCCCGCGTCGCCCACGACACCCGCACCCCGTGCCCTCGTTTCCGCAGGTTGTGGCCTCGGCCGACGATTCTGCGACACGACCGGGGCCTTGCCGCAAGCCCCCCGGTGCGCTATAAATTAGGAGAGGCAAGGAGAGAGATCTCCTTGCCTTCGCCATTTTCCGCTCGCTGAAATCGACGGCCCTGTTGCCGGCCGCGGACGCACGCCGCGGTCCGTACCCGCTGCGGATCGAGCAGCGACACCCCGCCGGTCCCCGCCCCCGCCCCAACACGGTAGAGACAGCGCACGAGCGCCCGTCACCGCGCCGGCGCGGCACACGCGCAGCGAGGGGCGGGCCGGGCGGCTGCGGGTTCCCTGGCGTCCCGTGGTGCAATGTGACCTGTGCGGTGCCGGGTTCGACACGGGTCCTCCACGCTTCGCGACAGAGTTCTGAACGCCATTGAGCACTGAGGAGTCGCTGTGACCGCAGGAGAGCCGGACGGGGACAGTGGGAAAGCCTCTCGTCCAGCCCAGGGCGGGAGCCGCCGAGGCAGGGCGATGACTTTGGCGGGGACGTTGGAGGCGGCGGAGGCCGCGGCGCCCGTGGAGTCGCTCGACGTGGTCGCACGCATGCTCAAGGAGCACCTCGGTGCGGCGTCGGTGTCGTTCCTGATCACTGACTTCACCGGCAGCTCGGTCGTGCGGCTGGGCGCTGCGGGCAGCGTCGAGACCGGTGAGCCGGCCCAGCGGATCCCGCTGCGGGGCACCGTGTACGACGACGTGATCCGCACCCAGCGGCCGAGCGTGGAGGACGGGGGCGGAGGTGCGCTGGTGCAGGTCGTCGCCCCGGTGACCAACCGCGGGGACGCCATCGGGCTCCTGGAACTGTTTCTGACCACGGCCCCGAGCGACCAGGTGATGCAGGAGATCGGCGAGACCGCGCATGCGCTGGCGTACATCGTCATCGCGAACCGGTCCTTCACCGATGTGTACCAGTGGGGGCGCCGCACCATCCCGCTGAGTCTGGCCGCGGAGATCCAGCACCGGCTGCTCCCGGCGTCGCTGGCGTGCGAGGCGGCACAGTTCGCGGTGGCCGGGGCGCTGGAGCCTGCCGACCACGTCGGGGGTGACACCTTCGACTACGTGATCGACCGGGACACCGTCCAGCTCTCCGTCACCGACGCCATGGGGCACGACGTCGAGGCCGCGCTGCTGGCCACGCTCCTGGTGGGTGCCTTGCGCCGGGCACGGCGCGCCGGTGCCGACCTCGCCGAGCAGGCCTGCCAGGCCGACCAGGCCATGCACGAGCACGCCGGCCGGGGCTACGTCACCGGCCAACTCCTGCGCATCAGTTTGATCGATGGCACGAGCGAGTTCATCAACGCCGGACACCCCTGGCCGCTGCGGATGCGCAACGGCCAGGTGCAGGAGCTCACTCCGAAGGTCGACATGCCGTTCGGCTTCCATGCTCCGCACACCTACCGGGTCCAGTCGCTGGACCTGCAGCCGGGTGACCGGCTGGTCATGCTGACCGACGGCATGCTGGAGCGCAACGCCGGCCGTCTCGATCTGGCGGACCTGATCGTGCGCACCCGTGCGCTGCATCCCCGTGAGGCCGCCCGCAACCTCATCGCCGCGATCGTCGACGCCAACGACGGCCACCTGCAGGACGACGCGACCGTCATGTGCCTGGACTGGCACGGCGTCGACCACTCCGAGCGCGACGCCGCCACCGGCGCCGACCTCACCGACGCCTCACAGCCGTGGGGGACGGGACGGCCGGCTCCCGGCCGCTGACTCGCCGAGAACAGCAGACCGTTCGGTGCCTTGGATGACGCGGCCGCGGAAGGTCCCCAGGCGCCAGGTGACGTCTCCCGGGCGCTTCGGCCCGGCTCAGTGGTAGAGGCGCAGGTCCGCGAGGCTCCACCAGCTGCCGGACGTGCCGGTCTGGGTCACGCGCAGGTAGCGCGCGCTCGTCGGCCGGTGCACGTCGACGGTGGTGAGCTGGCCGGTGCCGGTGCCGGCACCGACCGCCCGCCAGTGGCTGCCGTCGTCGCTGACGCTGAGCTGCCACCCCCGGGCGTAGTCGCCGAGATCGTCACCGCTGTCGACGGCCACGCTGCGGAAGGTGGTGCGACGTCCGAGGTCGAGCTGCACGTACTGACCGGGTGCCTGGGCGGTGCCGCTGCTCCAGCGGGTCGTACCGTCGGCGTCCGCGACGAGCGCCGGATCGCCCTGGCCGGCCGGCGACGCGGTGGCGGTGGCGCCGGTCAACGGGATCTCGTGCGAGCGGCTGTCGAGACGCGCGGAGGCCGGCCAGGTGAAGGTGGCCAGCGCACCGCCGGGCAGGGTGTAGTCCAGGGACTTGTCGCCGACCGCCACGGAGAACGAGCGCGGGTCGTCGTTCTCGTTGTGCACGACGAGCGCGGTGGATCCGTCGGGGTTGCGGAAGGCGACATCGGTGAGCCGGCCGTTCCACCCGGTGGTGCCGTAGTTGGTACTGCCGATCCGGACGGCTCCGGGCTTCACGAACTTCGAGAGGTGCCCGATGGTGGAGTACTCGGCGTTCGTGGTCACGGTGTGATCCGGGTTGACGGTCAGCAGGGCCGTGCAGGTGTCGCAGCCGCCGTTGTGCGGGCCACCGGCCGGGTCGAGCGCGAGGTTCCAGTCGGCGACGGATTTCGCCCAGTTGCGGGTGGTGCCGATGGTGATGGTGCGCGCGTGCCAGGTCAGGGTGCCACGGAAGATCTGGGCCGGGGTGTCGGTGGCGCCGTGCGATCCGGAGCACTCGGTGAACCAGATGCCCTTGTCCGGGCGGGCGTTGTGCAGGGCGGTCTGCGCGCTGGGGTCCCCGGAATAGCAGTGGTAGGCGGTACCGGCGATCCACCGCGCGGCCGGACTGTCCAGGACGTCGTAGGGGTAGCGGGGCTGCGGGTCTTCACCGAGTTCCTCGGCGGTGGCGATGTCGTCGGGGTGGGTGGCCCAGTTGTGGTCGTAGGCGAGGATCTTGGTGCGGGGGCTGGCACGGTGCAGCAGCGGGCCCAGCGCCTCGATGACCTTGGCCTCCTGCTCGACGGGCAGGTCGGTACCGGGGTAGGCGTGCGGCTTGCGGTTCTGCGGCTCGTTCTGCACGGTGAGGTAGTCGACCGGGACGCCTGCGGCCGCGTAGGCCTGCACGAACTTCACCAGGTAGCGGGCGTACGCCTGGTAGACGGCCGGATCGTCTTTGAGGTGGCCGCCGACCATGGAGTCGGAATCCTTCATCCAGGCCGGCGGGCTCCACGGGGAGGCCATCACGGTCAGTTGCGGGTTGAGCTGCTTCGCGCGGCGCAGCAGGGGCAGGATCTGCTGCTGGTCGTGCGCGATGCTGAAGTGCCGCAGGGAGAAGTCCGTCTGGCCCGCCGGCACGTCGTCGTACGTGTAGTGGGCGGCCGCGGCGGTGAAGTCGGAGGAGCCGACGGGCTGGCGCAGGAAGCTGACGCCGATGCCCCGTACCGGGTCGAAGAGCTGCCGCATGGCCGCGTCCCGTTCGGGAGCGGGCAGTTGCGTGAGCACGGCGGCGGTCGAGTCGGTGAGCGCGCCGCCGAAACCGTCGACGCTCTGGTAGCGCTGCCGCGGGTCGACGGTGATGGTGGTCAGGTCGGAGCCGCCGTCGTGGAAGGCGACCGGCGCTTGCGGGTACAGCTTCTGCACACCGTCTGCGGTGGTCAGCCAGACCTGCGCCTGCGGAGCCGCGGGGCGGGTCGGAGTGTGGGGCGGCGAGGCGGTGGCAGGCAGGCCGGTCAGACACAGTGCGGCGGCCGTGATGGCCGACACGCCGAGGGCGCGTCTCAAGGGTTTCTCCTCTGCTGGCGGCGTGCTGCTGGCGTGAACGGCGCAACGGAAGCGGGACGGGGAACCAGGCCGTACTGTGCCGGTGACGAGGAATCCGGAACCGCGTGAAACAAAATGAAACACATGCGAAACGTGGCGTCTCACAGGAAAGTCGCAACTCCTTGGCCTGTCAAGCCTTCACGGGAAAGAGCCACGCAGGCAGTAGGCTGCATAGATGAAACAAGGCGATGTAACGGTGGGCGGGACGGAGGGGTCCCGGGCGACGGTGCGGAGCATCGCGGCCGAGGCGGGGGTGTCGATCGCCACGGTGTCGCGGGTGATGAGCGGACAGGACAACGTCGCCGACGCCACCCGCCGGCGGGTGCGTGCGGCGGCGGACCGGCTGGGGGCCGCGCCTGCGCTACGACGCGGCACTGCGGAAGGGGCCGTGTACGTGCGGTGCCCGTACGTGCTGACCGACTACTTCGGGGTGATCGTCTCGTCCATCGCGGAGACGCTGGACCTGCACGGCCGACGGCTGGTGCTCAGTGCGGGCGACGCGGCTCGGGACCTCCAGGTGCTCGGCGGGCTGCCGGACGACCCCACCATCGCCGGCGCGCTCTTGATCGTCCCACCGGAACCGGCACGGGAACTGGAGGAGCTGCGGGCACGGGACTTCCCCTTCGTGGTGGTCGACCCGCGCACTCCGCTGCGCAGTGACATCGCCTCGGTCTCCGCGGCGAATCTCACCGGAGCCCGCAACGTCAGCGCGCATCTGGTCGAGCTCGGCCATCGACGGATCGGCGTGATCGGCGGCCCCGGCTACTGGCTCGCCGGCCAGTCCCGCGTCGCGGGCCACAACTCGGCGCTCGCCGACGCCGGGGTACTGCCCTCCTCCGAACTGCTGCGCAGCATCGAACCCACCGCCGACTGGGGTTACGCGGCCGCGTGCGAGCTGCTGGACCTCCCGGAGCGGCCGACGGCCCTGGTGGCGTTCAACGACAAGGCCGCGGTGGGGGCGCTGCGGGCGGCATACGAGCGGGGGCTGCGCGTTCCCGAAGATCTGTCGATCACCGGTTTCGACGACATCGACCTGAGCCGCAGCACCCTGCCACGCCTGACGACGGTGCGTCAGCCCCTGGAGGAAATGGGCAGAATGGCGGCGTCCTTGCTGATGCGCCTGCTGGAACGCCACACCGTGGACACGCTCCACGTGGAACTGGCCACCCAGCTGATCGTGCGGGATTCGACCGGGCCGGTGCCGCTGTCACCGCACTGACCGCGGCCAACTCCCCCCTCCCGCCTTTGGCTCGCACTGCCTGACGGGAACACATCCACCCTTCCGGAGGGCTACGGCTCCACCGCCCCAGCCTTACGGGCGAGCAGGTGAACCTCCCGGAACTGACGTCGGTCGGTGGGCTGAGGTTCGCGAACCATCCGGGCCACCTCGGCCAACCCGGACGCGCGCAGCATCGTGGCGAGGTGATCAGGCGACCACCGATAGGCCGGCGCGACCGTGTGATCGAAGACCTGCGTCGGGTGGGACGGATCGTCGCTTGCCGAAAAGCCGAGCAGGAGGTGGCCGCCGGGCGCCAGTACCCGATGGAACTCCGCCAGGATGGGCGGGAGTTCGGGCGGCGGAGTGTGGATGATGGACCACCGTGAGAGTACGCCGCCCAGCGCGCCGTCAGCGATGTCCAACGCGGCCATCGCGCCCACCTCGAACCGCAGGCCCGGACAGGCCTGTCGAGCCAACTCGATCATCGCAGGAGAGGCATCGACGCCGAACGCGGTGAGCCCCAACTCGTCGAGATAGGCGGTGATATGACCCGGCCCACACCCCAGGTCCGCGACATGGAGCCCCCCACCGGCGCTCACGGCCTCGGCGAAGACATTCAAGATCGCGCGGTCCAGAGGCCTGTCAGGCAGCGTGTCGCGGAACAGCTCCGCGTAGGTGGGGGCCACGGCGTCGTAGGCCTCGCGGGTGACGGTGAGGGCATCGTGTTCGACCATGCCCGCGACAGTAGTTCCCGGCATTCAGCCGGGCCGTGAGATCCACGATCTCCCCTCCTGCCTCAGCGCCACTCCCTGATGTCGAGACGCCTGTGTGCGCCGCCCCGCCCGACCTGACGAACGCCAAGCCGAGCGCGATGGCCGGTCCGGCATGGACGGGAGGGCGAAGGACCCGCCGGGTCACGGGCCGACGGGGAGCAGCAGTCCGCCCGTGAGTCGCAGGAGTTCGTCGGCGGTGGTGGGGAACACCGTGTGGGGAGTCCCGGCGGCGGCCCAGAGCTGGGGGTAGTCGGTCAGGGCCGCATCGACCACGGTCGGAAGGGCCTGGGGATGGCCGACCGGAGCAACGCCTCCGATGGCCTGCCCGGTGGCTTGACGGACCTGCTCCGGGGTGGCGCGCCGGAGTTTGCCACGCCCCCACCGGGCGGCAAGGGCGGAGGTGTCCACCTGGTGCCGACCGCTGGTCAGTACCAGGACGGGCTCGTCGTCGGAAATGAACACGAGGCTGTTGGCGATGGCGCCCACGTCACACCCCAGGGCAGCGGCAGCCTCGGCTGCCGTGCGCGCCGATGCGGTCAACTGGCGCACGCGGCCGCCGATGCCGGCCTCGGCAAGGGCACGGGCCACCTCCTCGCTGCGCGTGGGCAGGGACGTGCCTTCCTTGGGCACCATGGGACTCCTCCAGGCAGCGTGACGCTGTCATGTGTTCCATATACGGAACGTTCTGTATGTGGAACGATAGGGGCACCGGGGGCTGGGATCAATCAGTTTGCGCAGACGAGGCAGACGAGAAGGAGCACCATGGATCTGGCCGCCAGCGTCGGCTTGCGTTTGCGGGAGCTGCGCGAGGCGCAGGGGATATCACTGTCCGAGCTGGCGCGCCAATCCAAGATCGGCAAGGGAACGCTCTCCGAACTGGAGAGCGGCCGACGAAATCCCACTCTGGAGACGCTCTACGCGCTGACGACAGCGCTCAAGGTGCCGCTGAGCACCGCGTTGCACGAACTCTCGCCCTCCCCCGCCGCGATCTCCGGCCACGCCGTGGACGCCGTCCTCACCGAGCGGTTCGAGACCGACACCTCGGTCACGGAGACCTACCGGATCCGGATCCGCTCCGGAACGACGCAGGAGTCCGCCGCCCACTCCCCCGGCACGACCGAGCACATCATCGTCCTCGCCGGCACGGCGCGCGTCGGCGAGCTCGACGATCCCGTCCCGATCGGCCCCGGCATGCACGCCAGTTGGCCCGCCGACGTCCCGCACCTGTACCAGGCACCCGCCGGAGACGTCGAAGCACTGCTGATCGTGCGCTATCCGCGCTGACGCTCCATCGACCTCAGTTCGCGGGGAAGAACGGCTCCATGAACGCAACAGCTCACGGGGCGCTCGTCCGCCCGGTGCACGGCCACGACTACCAGCACGTGCCGGCCCCATGGCCGACAGGACAGCAAATCCTGCACCGCTCGCGCCGAACCCGGGCAGGAAGTCGGACAGGAACAGGAACAACTATTCGAACGCATTCCGATGGAAGCCTTGTGGACGCCAAGAGGAATCGGCCAAAGACTCCCGTGATGCCGCACTTCCGCGCGTAGCATTTCCCTTGGGCGCGATTCGTACGCGGAGCGGGGTGGCGGATGCTGGTATCAATTGCACTTCCCAGTGGACGGGAGATCCTCCTTCCGGTCGAGGGTTCGAGTCACACCCATAACGGCGGCAGCAGCCCTGACAGCGCCGGCGCCACCGAAGGTACGTACGACGACGTGTCGTTCCAGGTCGACTTCTCCGATCTCGTGGACACCGCCGGCGAAATAGGCGAGTCCTTACGTCTGGCGATGGAACGGATCAGGCCGCGACGAGCTCGCGTCGAGTTGAGTGTGGGAGTGGACGCACCCTCCGGCCAGATCGTCGCGTTCTTCTCGGACACCGGAGCGAGCGGCGCCCTGAAGCTGACCCTTGAGTGGGAGTACCCCACTCAGGACCCGGCATGACGGCCGCGCTCGAGGCCCACCTCCGGAGCTGCACCGTGCTCCTGCGCGACGCTCAGGACAAGGCACTGGGGTCCGGCTTCTTTGTGACGGAACGTCTCATTCTCACTGCGGCCCACGTCGTGGCGTCTGCTCGCCACTGCGCCAGCGCGAGCTGGAACGGCCTGGACCTCGGCATATTGGCAGAAGAGTGGTTATGGCCTGAGACGGTCACCGGTGCCCGTCCGTACCCCCTGCCCGACCTGGCGTTGCTGCGGGTGGTGGGTGACACTGCCAACGGCCATCCCTGCGTGCTCCTTGGGGATGACCGGCCTCGAGGACCCCTGTTGGCCGAGGGACACTCCCTCGGTGCCACCGGCCGCAGCAAGACGCCTGACAGCGCGCGGTTGAACTTCGAGACCGTCAAGCCCGACGAGGGCTTCCCCCTCATCAAGTGCGCCGGCGGGTACGTCGATCCCGGATTGAGTGGGGGACCCCTGCTCGACCTGCTGTCCGGCCAGGTCGTCGGAGTGACCAAAGGAAAACGCAGGGGTGATCAGTCGCTCGGTGGCCTCGCGGTGAGCGTGCAAACGATCCGGGACCATAAGCCGGAACTCTGGTCTGCGAACGCGGCCTTCCACCAGAAGGATCGACGCTGGGCGTTCGCCCGACTGTGCGGTGATA
The DNA here is from genome assembly GCF_027158205.1 of Streptomyces sp. H39-S7. Classification (GTDB taxonomy): domain Bacteria; phylum Actinomycetota; class Actinomycetes; order Streptomycetales; family Streptomycetaceae; genus Actinacidiphila. Next base: position 29,539 of record NZ_JAPVLU010000009.1, read on the forward strand.
CGGTCACCGACCTGAACACGGCGACCCGCCGCTACTTCGAACTCGTTCGCGCCCTCGTCGTAGAGCGCCCTGTCATCAAGCCGCCCGACAGGACCATCGGCGATCTGGAGCAGATACCGTCGGTACGTGCCATCAGATCGGGTGCCAGGAACGATCACGGTCACGACGCCGGCGCCTCTTCAACGGTAAGGGAAAGCGGCGCATCGGCAGTCGGCGGGGCTGAGGCCGCAGGAACCGAGAACGGCGTCTTCCGCTGGGTACCACTCACCACGCGATGGGCTGTGGTGGTCCTGACCGGGACACCCGGAATGGGCAAGTCCCATCTCTTGAGCATGCACACCGACGCACTCGCGCGCGAAGGGCTCGCCCGGCTCAACGCTGAGAACAACCCGTCGGCGTCCGAACGTATCCCGCTTCTGACAGATTGCTCGGCTCTGGGAAATGCCTTGTCCGGGCGCATTACCGACGACGTCGCAGTGGAAGCATTGATCGAGGCGCTCCGGACAGAGGCTGCGATCCGGCTCACGGATGAGCCTGTCGGGCCGGACATCGAAGCGGTCGTCCGTTTGGCCTACGCGGACGGCCGACTGGTCACCTGCCTGGACGCCCTGGACGAGGCGAGCACGTTTGAATGCGGGCGCGTGCTCGGTGCGCTCAAACCGCTCGTGAATCATGGCAACAGCCTCGTCCTGACATCCCGTCCGCAGGCTGCAGGGCTCAGAGATGTGATGTCGGTGCTTCCTGCCGGGTGCTTCCGAGCCGACGTCGTAGGCTTTTCCGTCGGCCAGGTCTACGCCTTCGCCCGTGCTTGGTTCGCGGACAATCCGGTGCTCGCCGCGCGCTACGAAGCGGGTTTGAAGGACCGTCCTGAACTGCGGGCGCTGGCGCGCGTTCCTCTGCTGGCCGCATTTCTCTGCGGTCTGGTCTCCGAAGGCGACGACGTACGCGCTCTGCCCACCTCTCGCGCCATGTTGTATCAGGCGGTCGTGGCGGCTTCGCTCTCCGGTTCATGGCGCTTCCCCACAAGCCAGGCGATGGATCCTTGCAGCCCGCCGGATTCCCGGCTCCGTCTCGAAGTGCTCGTTCAGGCGCTGGGGTCGCTCACCCGATCCTGGAGGTCCAGGATCGACCGCTTCCCCGTGGCGGAACTCGATGCGGCTCTCGCCGCCCATCCGCGGTTCGAGCAGGCCGTGGAAGGTGCGCGGATCCGACGTGCCATGTGGCAGGTGCTGCAGCCGCAGAAGGACGCGGAGCTGCCGCGAGCAGCCCTCCTGCGGTGGGAGTACATGTTCGACGGCCTCCTCTCCTTCGATGGTGGCGACGGCGGCGCCTCGACGATCCGCTTCGCTCACCCCGTGCTCAGCGAGTTCTGCGTGGCCGCCTATGTCGCGGGCTTGGACCCGTCGGACCTGCGGGAGGTCGTGCGCCGCCATCGGTGGTTCGACTCGGCCTGGGAACAGATCTGGCCGCTGGCAGCCGCCCTCATGGCACAGCCGGATCGGTTGGTCCGGCTCTTCATCGACGCCGATCAGGACAGCTGGCGTGAGCAGACGCTCCTCGCCGGCCGCTGCCTGATCGGGGTCGTCGGGCGCCTCGACCCGGAACTGACCCGAAAGGTGGTCAGCCGGACGGCCGCCGCGGCGACCGCCCCACGGCCGTTCGACCGTGACCGTGCCCTGAATCTGCTCGGGGACATGGTCCTCGCCGGAGTGGAGGGCGTGGCCGCCACGGCGCAGAAGATGATCGACGACGCGGATCTGTCCCGGCGGACCAGGTTGAAACTGGTCGCTGCACTAGCCGAGACCGGTGACGTCAAAGGCCTCGAAGAAGCGCGCGCACGCGTCGCGGATGCAGAGATCCCGACCGGCTACCGGGCGGGGCTCGCCCGAGCAATCGTGAGAGCCAACGACACGGAGGGCTTGGCTCAACTGCGGCGAGCTATCCATGGATCACGCACCCTGGTGGGACGCCAGCGCCTGATCGCGGCGGTCCCGGTAGAGACGGCGGCAGGGGGCGCGCTGATGGCCGAGATCCTTCGCGACCAGAAAATGCCCGTCCTGATCAGATCCGCCGCAGGACAAGTTCTCGTCCACCTTGGCGATATCCATTGGATCGCCCTCGCCAAGGAGATGGCCGCCGATCCACTCACGACCTGGGCGCTCAGGGCCTCGCTCATTGCCGAATTGCTGGGATTGGGCGAGAACGACCCGCCTCCTGACACGATCACCGTGCTCCGCGACCCCGGTATCCCGGGGGGCACTGTCGTCACCCTTCTGGAGAATCTGTTGCGCAGGGGCGAGGCAGACGTCGTCGCCGACGCGTGCGCGCTGCTGGGTCAGACGAGCGTGCCTTGGCTGGAACGAAAGCGCCTGGCCAGTGCACTTGCCGAGCTGGGACCGGTCGGGATTGAGGCGCTCCAGGCGCATGTCAAGTCGCCGCTACCGGTGGATCTGAAACTTCGGACGATCACGGCGCTACTGGAGGTCGGCGAGGCGCAGGACATGGCCGTCGGGATTGTGAACGACTCCGGGGCGCCATCGTGGATCCGCACCAGGCTGGCGTGCACCTTGCTGGCGCCCGGGAGACGCGCACGGCAGACCGGTCTTGACATGGCGGCTGTCATCGGCCTGGCCCGTGAAGAGAAACCGGATCATTCGTTCCAGGGGGATCTGATCGCGGTTCTGGCAGCCCATGACGTGCCCGGCAGCGGCGAGGCTGCACTGGGACTGCTCCGGCGGGCCCGGTTGGAGCAAGGGGCTCTCTACATGGGGAGCAGTCAGTTCATGGACGCACTGGCTGAGGGCGGGTGTGCGGCGCTGCTCGCCCGGATCGCAGAGGAGCCGAATACGGCGGCGGAGGCACGTGTGCTCGCTCTCGCCCGACTCGCCGACATCGAGGCAGAGCAGGCGGGCAGGGTTGCGCGCCGCGTCCTCGACACGTTCACTCCGTTCTTCCGATTCCGGACGGTGATTCTCCTCGCGGAGAAGGGAGTGGTCGAAATCGGAGAGGACCTGACGGATATCTTGGGGTCATCGTTAGCGGCCCACACGGCCTTGTATCAGCTACTGAGCAGCCCGCGCGCATCGTCCAGCCTGGTCGATCGCCTAGTGGAATTTGGCGCGCGCTTCCAGGACATCGAGCCAGAACAGGGATACAGCATTTCGATCAATGCAGAAATGATATCGTCCTGCGATCTCACCTGGTCGTCCGACGTCGAGCTGGAAAAGATTGGCCTGGAGTTCCGCCGGCAGTTGGAAATGCGCGTCGGAATGAAGAGCCGGGCGTTCCTCGGCGAAGACGAGGTCGACGAATTCTCCACCCTGGAAAGCGAGGAGGAGGGTCTCGATTTCCTGACGTCAAAACTTGGGGGCTCCTCTGATCTGGTGAAAGAGCAGTTGGAGGCTCTCACCTCGGAGATTCGCGATGATCCTCGAGCGTTCTTACGGATAGTATTTCCCGGCGAAGAACCAGCGATCCGAAGGATAGCCTACGTTTCGGACGTCATCTGCGAGTGGCTGACAGTGCCCCGCAGCAGCAATTCGCTTGCCTTCGCGCACTTTCTGCGGGCGAACGAGGACGTCCTGACCAGTCGCGTAAGTTCCGAAATTATTGATCTGGCCCGCAGGATGACGGGTTATTACAACCCGTACGAGGGCCTCGGATATCTCACATACTTGGCGGTAAGCCAGGGTATCGAGGCAGCAACTGCATTCATCACCGATGGAGCCGTTCGGCAAAAGGTCATGGCTGCGCACCTCACCGATGGACAGGGACAGCTCCTTCTGGACACAGCTCTGGCAGGGCTTCTCCTCACTCCCAACTCAGCCTCGACGAACTTCTATGCGTCGCTCGGTGCACATCTCATGGGGCTGAGCGAACTGGCGATAAACTTTATGCGAGCGAGCGGGACGTCAGCTCTCATGGACCAGCGGGCCGCGGGTCGGGTCACGGTCCTTCGTGAGAGCGTGCGATTCGGGTGGAGTGCCGAGGAGACCGATGCTCTGCTCACGGCACTGGCAGGGCCGGGAGGGCCGGATGCACGCGATGCGGATCCCGGATCAACGGGTAGCCCTTCCGCGGAGTCGTCATGACCCTTCCCTTGGGGCCGGCGCCAGGTCTGCCGGACGTCCTCCACGGGGCCGTCGTCGCGACGCCTACGTCCGTCCCGACCACCCTCGTCCTGGCGCTGGCCGGCGGGGCGGGTGTGGTCGGCGGAGCCGCGATCAACTACGTGTCGGCAAAAAGACAGCTGGCTCTTCAGAACAGGCAGGCAGCCGCACAGGAAGCACAATTCGAGATCCAGTTGCGTGCCCAGCGAGAGCAGATTGAACGGCAGTTGGAGGTCCAAGAACGCCAGAGCCAGGTGCAGGCCGAGGTCCGGCGTGCGGAGTTCCAGACGCGACTGGCCGACGACCGGAGTCGCGCACTCGTCGCCCTGCGACGCGAGTCCTACCTTCACGCCCTTATGGCGGTCGAGGTGCTGCGCGACCTGCTGGCACCGTTGAACGACCTGTTCACGCACCGAGCGGCCTCTCCGGTCGACGACCGCTCCTTCACGAGTCAGCAGCTCGAGCAGACCGTGCGGGAGTTCGCAGAACGCTTCGATCGGGCCCGTCTCCAATTACAGAGCGTTCGAATCGCCGGTCCGGATGTCGTTAGTGGAACCGCGGCCGAGCTCGCCGACTGCCTATCACTCATTCGGGCGGCCGCAGCGCAACGCACCCGTGCGAGCAGTGCGAACGCCGTGTCCCAGGCAGCAGTTCAATGGCACGCGGACATCGCCGCAACGGACGCCGCCCTCGAGCGATTCATCACTGCCTCGGCAAGGGTTGTCGACGACTCACCACACCCGTGAGGGCGCGCAAGCCGTGGCCGGTCTCCAGCTGCTGGGGTCAGTGGTAGGCGTGGACGACGGCGTGGCCCTTGCCGCGGCCGATCATCCACTTGTTCACCGGGGTGGTGAGCAGGAAGGCGATCACGAAGCCGCCCAGCAGTGACGTCCAGAACAGGGCTTCGTTCAGGTGCGCGTCCATGGCGCCGGGGACCAGGGCGATGATCCCGTTGTCGACGAGTTCCATCACGATGATGGAGACGGTGTCGGCGGCCAGTGCCACCTTGAGCGCGGTTCTGAAGTCCAGGCCGGCCTTGCGGATCGCGAACAGGGTCAGGGAGTAGCCGAAGACGAAGGCCAGCACAATCGCCAGGACCATGGTGGGAACGTTGCCCCACATCAGGGCGGTGCCGACCGCCATGCCGAGGATTTCGCCGATGGCGCACCCCGTCAGGCAGTGCAGCGTCGCCTTCGCGGCGGCTCCCCATGTCACCCCGCCCATGTGATGCCCGGCAGGACCGGCGTGCGCTTGGTGCTCACTGTGCTCGCGAGCGGCGCCGGTGCGGTGTGCGCTGTGATCCATGACCCTCGTCCTCCATTCCGTCCAGTGTGGCCCGTGCTCTGGTCACACCACAGAACCATATACCCCATGGGGGTATTCCGTGAGGGTGCGGCGGGTCTCCGCGCTTGCTCCGTCCCGCGGCGCCGGCCGAGTTGTGGAGCGACCAGCGGTCAGAGCCGGCTGACGTTGTCCAGGACGCTCACTCCAGCGGGAGCGGATCACCGCAGTCCTTGACGGCTGCCGGGCAACGGGCGAAGCGCGCTATCTGACCTCGTCCGCGCGGAAGGTGCGGCGATAGGCGGCGGGTGTGGTGCGCAGGGCCTCGTGGAAGCGTCGGCGCAGGTTGACGGCCGAGGAGAGACCGACCCGGTGCGCGATGGTCTCCACCGGCAGGTCGGTCTCCTCCAGCAACGCGCGGGTGGCGGCGATCCGCCGGTCCAGCAGCCAGCGTCCGGGGCTGATGCCCAGTTGCTCGGTGAAGCGGCGGGTCAGTGTGCGGGCCGAGACCTGGGAGCGGACCGCCATTTCGGCGACGCTGACCGGCTGGTCGAGGCGCCCGGTCACCCACTCCAGCAGGGGGGCCAGCGAGTCGGCGACCGGTCCGGAGGTGGGGAGTTCGGCGTACTGCAGCTGGCAGCCCTCGCGGTGGGGCGGCATCACCATCTGCCGGGCGATCCGCATCGCGTACGCGGCACCCTGGTCGGCACGCACCAGGTGCAGGCACAGGTCCACGCCGGCCGCCGAGCCGGCGCTGGTGGCGACGTCGCCGTGGTCCACATAGAGCACCGCGGGGTCGACCTGCACCTGCGGGAACCGGGCGGCCAATTCGGCGGCCTGGGCCCAGTGGGTGGCGGCCCGCCGGCCATCCAGCAGCCCTGCGGCGGCGAGGACGAAGGCGCCCGAGCAGATGCCGGCGATCCGTGCGCCGCGCCGGTGCGCTCGCAGGACCGCCGCGACCACCGCCGGCGGCACCTCGGTGCCGGGTGCCTGCTGCCAGCCGGGAACCAGGACGGTGTCCGCGTGCTCCAGCGCGTCCAGGCCCGCCGTGACCAGCAGGCCGTATCCGGCCTGGGTGCTCACCGGGCCGGGCTGCTCGGTGCAGACCTCGAACGCGTAGCGGGCGGGGATGGCCGGCCCGTGGTCACCGAACACCTCGGCGGCGCAGGCCAGCGGGAAGGTCGACTGCGGAGGCTGCAGCAGTGCCACCACCCGGTGCGGCGCCGGCGATTTCGGCAACGAGCGAAGCGTCATGGCGGGAAAGTACCCCATCATGTCGTTCAGGACACTGGGATGGCCGATTAGTCCGGACCAGGATGACGTGTTGTGACCACCACGCAGGCTCGAACCCCGTCCTCACCGCTCACCGATACCCCCGGCGTCGACCGGCCGCCCGCCCGGCCCCCGTTGTGGGACCGGCGCTTCTCGCTCTATTTCACCGCCCGCGCGGTCTCGCTGGTCGGCGACGCGATGATGCCGGTGGCCGCCGCGCTCGCGGTCGGCCCGCTGTACGGGATCTCCGGGGTCGGCCTGGTCCTCGGCACCTGGACCGGGACGTTCGTCGTCCTGGTCCTGTTCGGCGGGGTGTTCGCCGACCGGATCGGCGCGCGCCTCATGATGGTCGGCGCGGACCTCGTCCGGGTGCTCACCCAGGGCGTGCTCGCGGCCGCGTTCTTCCTCGGGTCCCCGCCGTTCTGGCTGCTGGTGACCATGGCGGCACTGGCGGGTGCGGCCGTCGCGATGTTCCTGCCGGGGGTGAACGGGATGGTCCCGCTGGTCGCCCGCGAACCGCAACGAGCCAACGCCACGCTCAAAGTGGCCGACGCGCTCGCCCAACTACTCGGCCCGGCCCTGGCAGGGTTGCTGATCGCGCTGACCGGCGCCGGGACCGTGTACGCCATCGACGCCGGCACCTTCGTGCTCAGCGCCCTGTGCCTGGCACTGATCCGCCTCGCCCCCGTCGGCACTCCCGCACACACCCCAGCCGATGCCGACACCCCAGCACGCAGCGGAAGTTCCCTGCGCCGCGACCTGCGCCAGGGCTGGCACGAGTTCCGCTCCCGCACCTGGATGTGGGCGGTGATCCTGATCTGGGTGGCCTACGGCATGCTGCTGTTCGGCCCGCTGGTCCCACTCAGCTCGGCCCTGATCGGTGCCCGACTCGGCCCGAACACCTACGGCCTGGCCGTCTCCTTCCTCGGTGTCGGAACGGTGCTCGGCGGCCTGCTGGCACTGCGGCTGCGACCGGCCCGGCCGCTGGCCGCCGGCGCGCTGGCGATGGCGCTGTTCACCGCTCTTCCACTGTGCGTGGCGTTGCACGCCGCGCTGCCCGTGCTGCTGGCGGGCCACGCCCTCGCCGGCGGCGGCTTGGCGTTCTGGTCGGTGATGTGGGCGACCAGCGTGCAGACCCACACCCCGGCCGCGGTACTCAACCGGGTCAGCGCGTACGAGTTGGCCGGCTCGGTGTCCGGGATCGCGCTCGGCCAGATACTGGCGGGCCCGGCCACCGCGCTGGCCTCCCCCGAACGGCTGCTGCTGCTCTCGGCGGGCACCTGCCTGGCGGGCTGCGTGGCCCTCCTCGCGATCCCGGCAATCCGCACCCTGCGCCGCGCCACTCCCACGGCCGGAACGAAGCCGGAAACACCAGGCGGCGCGCCCGCGGAATGAACGCCCCCGCGACCACCCGATCCCGGCACCACGTAGCGGCCGGCGGACCACCGCCGACCCAGGGAGTCTCATCCACGGCCTGCGCCACCAACCAAAGGGCCGACCTGGGCCCGTGGCCTCTTCCCGTCAGCAGCTCGGGTCGTTCACGCGGGGCCGCCGATCAGCCTGGCCGTGGTGCAGGCCGACCAGGGCCGAAGGCGGCCGGTCTCCGCACGGGCGATCTCCGCATCGTAGGCGGCCGCGCCGAAGCGGTATTCCGGCAGTTCCGGCAGGGGCTCCTCGGAATGTCCCGCGGTCGGCGGGCGCCGCCAGCCCTGCCACAGCACATGGTCGCCTGCCCGGCGGATGGTGACGTAGAGCGCCCCGCAGCACCCCTCCGTGCAGGAGGCCTCCGCCAGTTGCACCTCACGGGGTTCTGGCCCCGCCCGCAGTCTTCCCCCGTCCAACAGGTACACCGGGGCGTTTGCGTGACCCCGCCCGAAGGCCGACGGGACCAGCGGGCGCCCGTCCAGCAGGATGCGGGTTTCGTGGGGAGGCAGGTGAGCCGGATCGCCCGTCACCACTTCGACGCGCAGTCGGCTGGACGTGGCCGGGCCGGCGAACGGCTGTCGGGAGGTACGCCGGATCCACGCGGCGCGGCGCTGCTGGTCAGTGTTCCCGTGGCGGGAGGCGGCGTCCGGCACCGCGGCCCACGGGGCCGTGGACAGCAGCCGCCCGAGTGACTCCAGCAGATCCCCGCGCCGGCCGGGGGCCCACTCCAGCAGCGCGGCGGGGCCGCTCTTCAGCTCCAGGACGAGCGACAGCAGCAGGACGTAGTGCTCGACGCAAGGCGCCAACTGCCCGGCCCGTGTGGCGACGGCCTCGCAGACGGTGAGAGCGTCGCGGTAGGCAAGGAGTTCGATCTGGTGTGACCTGCTCCTCGCCATGTGCGCGAGGAGGGCACCGGCCTGGGCGACAAGTTGCGCGTCGCCGGGGTGGTCGTCGAGCAGGGCCGGCAGTCGCGCGGCCTCCGCGATACGGCGCGCGACCGTGCCGTCCATGCAGTTGCGTGACGTAGGCACGGCCACCAGTTCCTGATGGACGGCAGCCGCGTCCCGCGCCCAAAGGGCGTTGACGAGGGGGCGCAGGGCTTCGCGGCGCGTGTAGCCGGCAAGCCAGGTCAGCGCGGCGTCCGGACGATCAAGGATGTCGAGCGCGTCGACAGCCGGGCTCAAGAAATCCCTGAGCAGACCCAGGACGCGCAGATGGGGCACATCCTCCGGCTCGCCGAAACGGGTGAGCAGGGCCATGCCGGTGGCGACGGTGAGCCACGTGGTTCCCGCACGGGTCAGCCGCCGGCCGAGAGCACGGGCTGGCGCCTCCTGCCCGGCGGGAACGGTCAGTTCCGCCACGGCCGACCGGATCATGTACCGGTGATGGCCATGGACACCGAACTCGGTGAAACGTCGCCGCAACTCCTCAGGGCCGCCGGGCAGCGGCGTCAGTGCATCCTGGATGGCGGCTCGCGACCCGTCCCAGGTCAGCGCCGGGAACTCGATCGGTTCGGGGCTCGAGGGGAGGGGGAAACCGCCGCGGCGCGGGATCCCGCCAGGAGCCTCCCGCAACTGCCGTAGTGCGTGGTCGTACAAAGCGAGCGGGGCCGGGGGCGCGTCGCGCCCGTCGCGGGCGCTCACAGGGCGCGGTGGGACTCGATTCCATAGGTCATGTGCGTACTGTGCCAGACGGGTCTGCGATCTGTCGAAGGGACTGCCCGAGCCCTGGCCTTGGCCCGCAGTTTCGCCAAGGCCAGGGCTCGGCCGGCGACAGCCGTCTATGTGATCGTGCCGTTGGATCGGGCTTTCCAGAGCAGGGTCCGTGCCTCGGGGGTGTCGAGCTTGGTCAGGCCCGCGGCGGCCCAGAACCGCAGGAACTCGTCCGGGCTGTTGAGTTGCGCGCCGAGCGTCGGCAGAGCAGCGGGAGATCGGGCGGCCCCGATGAGCTCGAGCAGCCAGCAGCGCAGACCTTGGTCGTCCTGCTCCAGTTCGAACTGCTCGAGGAGCTCGTCGAGATGCTCCGCGGCATGCGGCAGGAGTCGGTGGAAGCCGTCCTCCCGACGTTGTGGATCGCGCGTTCGCATCAGCCGCATGGCCTCACGGAAGTCCTTCGTCACGCCCGTCAGGCTATGGCCACGAGCGCGATGCCGCCGGAGTCCTGGAGGAACCCGCGGGCAGGTCGTGCCGGTGCCACCGATTCATGCGCACTCAGGTCAGGCCGGACACATTCCACTCCCAGACTGCGCCGCCCGTGTCGTGGCGGAAGCCCACTGACTCGTTGACGTGCACCATCGCATCGTTTCCGATGGCATTCCATGCCGTGACGGTAGTCAGCTCCGGCTCGTGCTCCATGGCCCACGACATGTTCGCCCGCTTGAGGCTCGCGCCGAGGCCATGGCCCCGATGGGACGGGCGGACGATGGTGTCCCACTGGCTGGCGTGTCGGTGGTGCGATTCGGCCAATCCGAGAGAGGAGTAGGCGACCAGCTCACCCGTCAGCACGTGCCGCACGGCGCTCACATACGTTCGGTAGCCCCACATTTGTAGGGATTTGTACAGGGCGTCGATCTTCTCGCCGTCGGTCTTCTCGGGTGCTCGCTTGCTGTCGGAGCGGGCAGCCTCTTCCGCCGCAAGGCTTGAGGACAGTTGTGCGAAGGCAGGCAAATACTCCGGGGGAACACCTCCGCGCCAACGGAGGGTCTCATATCCAGGATGGTCCCTACCGGAATCGATCGAACCTGCTTCGATACGCAGCGTCAGCCGTTGGTAACGCGTTCTGCACACAGCGCCGGTTGCCTCGGCGAATGCCTCGCCAGAGCTTGAGCCCGTCTCCGGATCGATGACCAGCGCGGAAGCGCTCAGGACTCTTCGCCCTTGCAGGAGCTGGGCGGCGCTTGCCATCAGCGCGCTTCCGATACCCCTGCGGCGGAAATCCGGGTGAACGAAGAAGTGCACGATGTCCGCGCCCTCCTCGCCGTCCCCCACACCGATGGACAGGATCCCCACCGGCTGTCCTTCGACCCTCGCTCCCCAGGCCAGCGAGGTATTCCCGGGCCTCGGGTACTGCACCTGCCCGAGGAACGCTGTGGGGCACGCCGGGGGGTCCGACGGGCGCTCCCACCTCAGCGTCTGTCGATACGGCAAGGAGAAATCATCGATTGCACCGACCTCATCGACGGCGAGCGGCTCGACGGCTGCGGAGCTTTTCCACACAGGTGACTCCTCGTATTCAACTCCCTCGAAGGAAAGCATCCTGACGCCGGCAACGTCACTCCATTATCCGAACGAGCGGCGGAGTCAGCGGCCCGTGCCAGTCACGGCCGCAGCCTGCTCATCGGCTGTGGTGAACCGGTGCTGCAGCCACGCTCAGCTCCGAGCAGCCCACCACCGTGCCGAACCGCGGGAAGTTGAGCCGGATCGCCGCCTCATGCTCCTCCGCGGACAGGGCCGTCATCGCGTCCTCGGCGAACACCAGCTCGTAGCCGAGGTCACTTGCGGCCCGAGCCGTGGACTCCACACCCATGTTGGTCGCGATGCCGCCGAAGACCAGCGTGCTGACGCCTCTTGCGCGCACCAGCTCGTCCAGGCCGGTGGCATGGAAGGCACCGACCGTTCCCTTGACCACCACGCTGCCCGCCAACCGGGCGACAGACGGGTGCAGTTCGCTGCCGGGCGGTTGCTCCGCCACCCCCGGCCGATCCACCCGCACCGCCACCACGAGCGCCCCGGCCGCGGCAAACCGCTCCGCCAGCCCGCACGCCGCCAGCAACGCCTCGTCGCCCGAGCGCGGAGCCAGGGGCAGGGCGACGATGCGCGGCATGAAGTCGACAAGGACGAGCGCGGTGCGGGCCGGATCCAAGGTCATCGTCATGGGCGCACCCTACTGCCCGGTCTCACCGTCGAGGGGCCGCAGGAAGCGGCGCTCGTACCGCTTGATGCAGCCTGTGGAGCGGGCCAGTTGCATCGTCTCCTGGCCTTCCGGGTCGGTCAGGCTGTCCTTGCGGTACTGCTCGTACTCCGCGAAACCGGGGAAGGAGAAGAGGGCGTACGCGATATCGCTGTCACCCTCGCTCGGCAGGAAGTAGCCGTGGTGCGTTCCGCCGAAGCGGTTGACGAGTCGGACCCAGCGGCGACCGTACTCCTCGAAGTCCGCGAGCTTGTCGGCGTCGATCTCGTACTTGAGATGAATAGTGATCACAAGCGACATCATGCCGCATGGCCCCCTGGCCGAGGACCCTACGGCGACCGCCGTGTACCGGAGCGAGCCGGATCTAGGGCCGCAGCACGATCTTGCCGTGGGTATGCCGCTGTTCCAGTTCGCGGAACGCATCGCGCACCCGCTCCAGCGGGTACGTGCGGGCGATCGGCACTTCCAACTCGCCGCGTGCGGCGAGCCGGGCCAGCTCGCCGAGCACGACCGCGCTCGCCGCCGAGCCTTCTCCGTAGGTCCGCGCACCGACCCTGGCCGCAGCCTGCCAGTCGCGGATCGTGTTGATGCGCTCCGGCTGTACACCCAGCTCCACTGCCAGATCGACGTAGCCCTCGCCGAACGTGTCGATGAACGCGTCGACGCTCCCGCCGGACGCCTCTCGGATCCGTTCCGCCACGCCCTCCCCGTACCCGACCGGGATGACTCCGCGGTCCTTCAACCAAGCGTGGTTCCGCTCGCTCGCCAGCCCGATCACCGTGGCGCCGCGCCGCCGCGCGAGCTGCACGGCAAGGGACCCGACTCCGCCGGCCGCACCGGACACGACGACCGTGTCGGCGGATCCGGGGTCCACCGCGAAAACGGTGGCGTATGCGGTCGTGCCGGCCACGTACAACGACCCGGCCACGTCCCAGGACAGCCCCTGCGGACGTGAGGTCACTGTCACGTCTTCGACCGCGACGAACTCCGCGTGGCTCGCCCGGTTGTGGGTGAAGCCCAGCACCTCGTCCCCCACCGCGAAGCCGCGCACCTGCGGTCCTGCCTCCACCACGACTCCGGCCAGGTCGCTGCCCTGTCCGGAGGGGAAGGTCGCCGGCCAGCGGCCGTGCCGCGCGCCCTCGCGGATCATCACCTCGCCGGGCTGGATCCCGGCAGCGCGGACCTCGACCAGCACCTGTCCGGGGCCGGGCACGGGCCGCTCGACCTCCTCCACCCGCAGCACATCGATCCCGCCGTACTTGTAGAACCGCACCGCCCGCATCGCGTGACCACCGCTCCTTCTCGTTCGGACAAGCCATGGGACGTTCCCGTACCGATGGCTCCACCTCGACCGTGTCATGGGGTGCAACAGCTCACGTGCCGGCGGTCTTCCCCTGGGCCCCACGGCCACCGGGCGTACCGGACAATCGGGGGTATCCCCTCGCGCCCGCAGCAAATGATTCGCAGTCGGCGGCCCGCGCTTCTAGTCTGCGTCGGGTGATGACAGCCGATGACGTGGTGTTCGTCCTGGCCCTGTTGCGGCGGGCGAAGGTGGATGTCTGGGTCGGTGGAGGCTGGGGAGTCGACGCTCTGATCGGCGAGCAGACCCGGGACCACCGCGATCTTGATCTGATGCACCGACAGGACCAGGAGGCCGCGGTGCTGGCGGCCCTGTCCACGGAGGGCTTCGGGGAGAGCTTGGACATGAGGCCGATCCGCTTCGTGGTGACGGCTCCGGACAAGCGCGAGATCGACCTCCACCCGCTGGTCTTTTCCGCCGACGGTTCAGCGGTGCAGGCGTCGCCCGAGCCGGAGCGTCCCTTCGTCTATCCCTCCGCGTGCTTCGTGACGGGCAGCGTGCAGGGGACGCCTGTTGCCTGCCTGTCCGCCGAGCAGCAGGTCTCCTTCCACCAGGGGTACGAACCGTCCGATCGCGATCTGCACGACATGGCGCAACTGCGTCGCGTCTTCGGAATCTCCACGCACTTTTGACGAGCCCTGTCGGCGGGCCGGGACCACGCCCCTGGCCCCCGCCCGCCGACGACGGCCCCGTCGACGAGAGCATCGATCGCGCGTCCGGCTCAGACGAACGCTCCGATGCCCGTCACCGCCCGCCCGGTGACCAGGGTGTTGATCTCCCGCGTGCCCTCATAGGAATAGAGCGCCTCGGCGTCGGCGACGAACCGCCCGATGCCGTAGTCCAGGACGATGCCGTTGCCGGCCAGCAGTTCGCGGCCCCAGCCGACGGTCTCCCGCATGCGGCTGGTGCAGTACGCCTTGGCCAGGGCGGAGTGCTCGTCGCGGAACGTGCCCGCGTCCTCCAGCTGCGCCAGCCGTACGACCATGCCCAGACAGGCGGTGGCGTTCCCGAGCATCCGCACCAGCAGGTCCTGGACCAGCTGGAATCGGGCGATCGGGCCTCCGAACTGTTCGCGTTCGAGGCTGTAGTCCAGCGCGATCCGGTAGGCCCCGAGCATGACCCCGACCGCTTCCCAGGCGACGCCGCTGCGGGTGTGGCGCAGCACGTCCGCCGTGTCGCGGAAACCGTTCGCGTTCTGCAGGCGGTCGGCTTCGGGGACGCGGCAGTCCTTCAGGACGATGTCGGCGTTCTCCACGGTCCGCAGCGCGATCTTGTTCTCGATCGGGGTGGCGGTGAAACCGGGCGCCGAACCGCTGACCACGAATCCCAGGACGTGTCCGCTGTCCTCGTCCTTGGCCCACACGACGATCAGGTCGGCGAAGGTGGCGTTGCCCGTCCAGCGCTTCGCCCCGTTCAGGACCCAGGTGTCGCCCTCGCGCCGGGCGGTGGTCCGCAGACCCGCCGCGACGTCGGAGCCGCCTTGTGGTTCGGTGAGGGCGAAGGCGCCGATCTGCTCCATGCGGCCCATCGACGGCAGCCAGCGACGGCGCTGCTCGGGCGAACCGCAGCGGGCGATGCTGCCCATGGCGAGACCGGAGTGCACGCCGTAGAAGGTGGCCATGGACGCGTCGACGCGGGCCATCTCCAGGGCGATGAAACCGGTCAGCAGGCTGGTGACGGGGGTGCCGCGGCACTCCTCGTACGGCAGGCCGGCGATGTCGAGCTCGGCGTAGCGCGGGATGAGGTGGTGGGGGAAGGCGGCCCGGCCCCACCAGTCGTTGGCGTGGGGCGCCACTTCCTTCTGCAGGAACGTCCGGACCCGCTGCAGGATCTCCGCCTCCTCGGCGGGCAGCAGGTCTTCGAACCGGTAGAGATCCTCGTCCAGCGTGCCGTCGCTCATGTCCTTCGTCCCCATTCGTTCCGGGGTGGCGGATGATCCACCACGGCTTGCCCCTACCCGGCCGCCGTCCGCCGATACCTCCTGTCACCAGGACGGACCCCCGAGCCGGGCGTCGCGGGGAGTGGCAGACCCGCACCGTGACCAGCACCTAACTGCGCTCCACCGAGACGGAGTTCCAGCTGCACGCCACGCTCGGCGCGTACGAGGGATCGGAGCGGGTCTTCGCCCGCAACCGGACGCAGACCTTCCCGACCCGGTGCTCAGGGACGGCGCTCAGGCCCGGTGCTCAGGGGCGGCGCCACTCACCGCAGGACGGCCGCCAGCAGGTCGGTGCCCAGTGCTGTCAGGTCGGGCAGGTTGAGGGTGTAGCGGACGTAGCGACCGTCCCGTCGGGCCGTGAGCAGGCCCGCGCGGCGCAGGACGGCGAGGTGGCGGGAGACCTCCGGAGGTGAGAGTTCCCAGGCGTGGGCCAGCTCACCGGTGGTGTGCGGGCCACGGGCCAGGGTGCGCAGCAGCCGCAGCCGCACCGGGTGCGCGAGCGCCTCCAACCGCAGGGTGACCGTTTCGAGCGGCACCGGCTCCGACGGACCCGGCTCGGCCACGGGGTACTGCACCACCGGCTGCCAGCCCGGCGCGTGGACCGCCACCAGGTGCGGGCGGCCGAAGACGCTGGGGATGAAGGTGACCCCGCTGTCGCGGGCCGCGGTCGCCTTGTCCTGCAGCTTGTCGACAATGATGCAGTCGCCGTCCGGTGCCAGGGTGACCGCGCCGGAGACCGATGCGAGCGCCGCCCCGATGCCCTGCCGTTGCAGCAGGCCGTTCTTCAGGCGCAGGTCGGTGGCGAGCTGCACGGCCACGCCCGCCCAGGCGGAGTCGAAGAACGCCTCGGCACACTGTTCGAGGGTGTGGCGCACCCGCGCCCGCACGGCCGACGGGTCCGCGAGCAGCCGTTCCGCGAACGCCTCCTGCAGCGCGCCCCGGGCCTGGGCCAGGTCCAGGGCCCGCTCGCGCGCGGTCGCGTCGGTGAGCGGCGACGGCGCGCCGAAGTGGATCCGGTTGCTGCCGCACGTGGTGACGAGTGCGGCGGTCACATACGTCGCGTCGTCGATCCGGTCCACGTCGTCCAACTCCTCGGCCAGCGTCGGCCGAGGCCGGGCGGGAATCAGGAAGTCGGCTTGCGAGGAGCGCCACAGGAACTCCGCCTCCCGCAACCGCTCGGCCAGCTCCGGCCGCAGCCCGGCCCAGACCTCCGCGGCCCAGCCGGCGAGCTGCGGATGATGCCCGGGTTCGGCCAGCACGTGCAGCATCGCGGTCAGCTCGGCCAGCGGGGAGGCGGCGAATCGCAGTCGCTCGGACAGCAGGCCGCTGATGTCGATCCTCAACGTCACGCCCTCATCATCACCGATCGGACGGCCGGCGCCGCCGTCGGTTGACGGACACCGTCAACCGACGCAACCGGCCCGGCGTCCGAACGCACCGTTGACGCCATGACAACCACCACCAAGATCCAGCCCCGCGCCCTCGTCCGGGCTTCGGGAGGCCCCCGCTATGCCGTCGCGCTGACCGTGGACGCGCTCGGCACCGGCCTGCTGCGACCCTTCCTGCTGCTCTACGGGGTGACGGTGCTGAGGCTGTCCGCACCGGCCACCGGCATCGCCATGACGGTCGGCATCGTCGTGGGTCTGGTGTGCATGCCCGCGGTGGGCCGGTGGCTGGACCGCGGCGCACGCAGCTCGGTCGTGGCAGCGTCGATGCTGATTCGGGTGCTGGGCGTGGCGCTGCTGCTGGCCACCCCGGCGGGGCACATCTGGCTGTTCGCGACCGCGGCGCTCTTCCTGGGCATCGGCAACCAGGCCTGGCCGGCCGCCCACGCGGCTCTCGTGGCCACGGTCACCCACGGCCGGGAACGCGACACCGCTCTCGCGGCCGGCCGCGCCCTGCGCAACGCCGGCCTCGGCGTGGGCGCACTCCTCGCCACCGCGTGCCTGGCGGGCGGCACCACCGCGCTGCAGGCGCTGGCAGCCGTCACCGGTCTCGCCTATCTGACAGCGGCGGCCCTGGCGTGGTCGGTCCACCTCCGCGCGCATCCGGGCGCCACCGCGGCCAAGGGCGGGGACGACGGGCCGGCACCCCGGATGCGCGCACTGCTGGGCGCCAACGTGATCTACGCCTTCTGCCTCAACGTCCCCGAAATCGCCCTTCCCCTGGTCCTGGTGACGCAGTTGCACGCGTCCCCGGTGTGGTCGGCGGCCATCTTCGTGGCCAACACGGTGCTGGTGGTCACCCTGCAGGTTCCGGTCACCGTGCTGATGTCCCGATACTCCCGGCGGACCGTTCTGGCCCTCGCCGGCGTGGTGCTCGCCGCGTCCTACCTCGGCTTTCTGGTGGCCACCTCACTGGGACACGGCTGGGGCGCCCCGGCGGTCGCCACGGTGTCCGTGGTCTGCACTCTCGGCGAGATCGTCTATGCCGGCAGCGCCACGGCGCTTGCCACCGCCCTCGCCCCGGCTCACGTCCTGGGACGTACCCTCGCCCGCTTCGAGCTCTCCACGGGCTTCGGCCTCGCGGTCTCCCCTGCGGTCATCACCGCTCTCGCACCCCACGGCTCGACCGCCCTCTGGGGCAGCCTGGCCGCCGCGACGCTCCTGTCAGCCGGCGCCGTTGCCACCGAGAAGGATTGAAGAGCGCCGGTGACGTTCCGGTCAGCGGCTCGCCATGTGGGGGAGGCCGCCACTCCTTGCCGAGTAGTGGCGGGACCGGCCGCTTCACACGCGTCCGCCGAGCGGGGACCCGCCCCCGCGGGTGGCTTCAAGCGGGTTGTCACTGCGAGTCGAAGCCCGTCGCCCGCGAGACCTTCTCCCACGCGGTGAGCTCGGCCCGCACGGCGTCCATGTGTCCGGTCAGCGCGTCGACCGCGTCGCCGCCGAGCGCGAGGCGCAGCGGGGTGTCGTCGGCGTCCAGCGCCACCAGGACGACGAACGTCCCCTGGTACTCGCCTACCTCGCCGCCGCCCACGAAGTGGGGCGGCCATGTCCTGATCGAGGGCCGACACGGCCGGGCACGTGGCCCACTCCCGGTGGTTCTCAGTTGCCGAACCAGACGACGAGCCGAACGCTGTCATCCCCGTGCAGCAAGGCAAGCGCCTCCATGACGGTCCAGACCGGTTTCCAGTCACCGGGCTCCAAGACGGCATCCCGGCGGCGGATCGTCTCGGACTTGTACAAGGTGTCGCCGACGAGCCATTCGCTCCCTTCGGGCCACTCCTGGGCTTGACCTGGTTCTTGTTCGGGAAGGCCGATCGCCTGAGCGACCTGTGGGCTCCAAGTCCTCTTGCCCGTCAAGATCCACCCGTCTGCGGTCCGACGGTACTGATGGAGTCGACTGTCGGCCCTCTCAGCAGGCTCGTTCCAGTCGACTGCCTTGAGCTCGGCCCAGGTGATCCAGGTGGTGCCGTATGCCTGGTCCTGCCATGGGGCCAGCCGGTCGAGTTCAGCACGGACCGTTTCGGACGCATCGACCGGAAGACCACGGTCTGCCGCCAACGGGCGGAAGTTGGCGTAGTTGCGGACTCCGAAGAGGCAGCCGAAGGCATCGTAGTCCCTGTTGACATTGAGGAATATCAGGTCGATAGCGGCTCGCCAGACCGACTCCTCGCCTTCCTCGTGAAGGTGCCACGCACGGCACTCGACAAAGCCACTCATATCCGTTCCCATGACAACGAGTCTGCAGGTGCCGTCAATCGGATTGCGATCATGGCTTTGGGAGCACCGTCCTCGGGACGTGCTGTTTCGAGCCGCACTCACCTCGGATTCAGCGTGTGGTGTGCGCGGGGGCGCTCTGGCTGCTGGAACCGGGCTGCCGGATGCGGTGTACGACCTGGTCGCCCAAACCGCGGAGCGCGAGGAGATCCTCGCCGAACTCTGGGAATCGGGCGAAGAGAAGCCATCGGTGCTCCACGAGGACGACGTCAAGCTGGTGCCCTGGGCGTTCGTGGAAGGTGCGGGGCACTTCCTGTACTGGGTGGTCCGGCCCGATGTCGCGCCGGAGGAATGGACCGTCATCCTCAACGAGGGGCGCGGCCCCCTCTGGGAGGCCTACCCGACGTCGTGCAGCCGGTTCATCCTGGACGTGGTGGCCGGCACATCGACGTCGTTCTACTTCACCCACCTCGACGACATCGTCGATCCGGACGACAGGACTCGCTTCCTCCCCAACTCCCAGGTCCTCATCCGGTAGGGGCAGGCAGGGGTGAGTCCGGCAGTCGCCCTGCCGCCGGCCCCTGCCTGCCGCGGCGACCTGCGAGGATCGCTTCCATGTTGCAGGTATGTCTGAACGGTGCCCGAGACCGCGCCGAATGCGCTCACCTTCCGGTCACTCCGCGCGAGCTGGCAGCCGCGGCCAGGGCTGCTGTCGCCGCGGGGGCTCGGAACATCCATCTCCATCCCAAGGACCGGCACGGTGAGGACACCCTGGAGGCTGCGGCGGTGGCCGCGGCGGTCACAGCCGTCCGGGCCGCCGTCCCTGGCATTGCCGTCGGCGTCACCACGGGGGCCTGGACCACGCCCGATCCCGACGAACGCGCCGCCCAGGTCCGCTCGTGGACCGTGCTCCCCGATCACGCCTCCGTGAACTGGCACGAGGACGGGGCCGCCACCGTGGCCACCGCGCTGCTGGATCGCGGTATCGGCATCGAAGCGGGCATCTACTCCGGCACTCCCGCGGCACAGCGCTTCCTCGCGTGGCCCCACGCCCACCGTGTGGTGCGCGTCCTCGCGGAAGTCACCGACACCGTCCCTCGGACCGCGCCCGACTCCGCCCTCGGGCTTTTGGACGAGCTTCGCACCGCCCCAGCACCGCCCATCCTCCTGCACGGAACGGATGCCGCCGCCTGGCCCGTCCTGCACCTGGCCGCCTCGCTCGGCCTGGACATGCGCATCGGCCTCGAGGACGTGCTCCACCTCCCGGACGGCACCCCCGCCGCCGGCAACACCGACCTCGTCCTCGCCGCACACCACTTGATCCAGGAGCCATTCACGCCACTCGCATGAGCCCTCACGGCCCTGCCCCGTCCGTGCCGCCCGGGGTTGTCGGGCCCTGTGTGTGGAGGACTTCGCGGGCCTGCTCGGCGGCGCGGGTGATGCTCTCACTGACGAAGTCGAGGAAGCGGGCGATGTTCTCCAGGCGGGCGGCCGCAGGAGTGTCGCGGCCGAGGACGCCGACGCCCTGTCGTGCGGTGTCGATGATCTGGGCGTTGGACCGGACGCTGGAGATCATCGCCTGGTACCAGACGTCGTCGTCGACGACGTAGCGCTCACGGCGGCGTTCGTCGCGTTCCCGGCGGATCAGGCCCTGACTGTCGAGGAACGTGATCGCTTTGGAGATGGACGCCGGGCTGACCTGCAGGCGCTGGACGAGTTCGGCCGCGGTGAGGCAGCCCTCGTCGGTGGTGTAGAGGCAGACCAGGACCCGCGCCATCATCTTGGGCGTGCCCGCCTGCATGAGCACGGTGGTGAACATGTCCTCGTACGCGCGCACGGCCTCGGCGTCGCGCCCGTGGGGCGGTGGGGGCGCCTGCGGCCCCCGGGGGGCGGTCGGGGGGCGGTGCGTGCGGCGTTCGGTGGCGCGGTGGGCCAGGTCCGCGCGGTAGGCGGTGGGGCCGCCGTTGCGCATCACCTCGCGCGTGATGGTGGAGGTCGGGCGGTCGAGGCGTCGGGCGATCTCCGCGTAGGCGAGGTCGTCGGCAAGCCCCAGCGCGATCTGCCGGCGCTCCTGCTGGGTGAGTCTGCCTCCCGGCATCGCGGTCTCCTTCGTGCTCCGTGGCGCCCGCAGCATAGCGTTCACTTCCATCTCATTGCAACAATTCGGGTCGAGCTCGTTGCATTGACGTCCAGAGCCATTGCAACAATTGCGCAGCTACTACCTGCAGTTATGGATTCCCGGCGCACTGAAATCGTTGTCAGATCAGTGAATGCAACGTAGCGTTTCTCTCATCGGAAACAACGAGGTCGAGGAGACCACCATGCAGAAGTTCGACACCCCCGCGCCGATCTCCGCCGTCCTGGACATCCCTGCGGGACGCATCCGGTTCATCGCCGCCGACCGGGCCGACACCACGGTCGAGGTCCTGCCCGCGGACCCCTCCGACGGTCGCGACGTGAAGGCGGCGCAGCAGACCGCGGTCGCCTACGGCGACGGCGTCCTGCGGATCGAGGCCGCTTCGGCCAAGCGCCGGATCCTCGGCAGCAGCGGATCGATCGAGGTGACCGTCCAACTGCCTGCCGGATCCCGCGTCGAGGCGAAGGCAGCCAGTGCCGACCTCCGAGGCGTCGGACGGCTGGGCGATGTCACCTTCGACGGCGCGCAGGCCTCGGTCAAGCTCGACGAGGCCGCAAGTGCCCACCTCACCCTCCTCGCCGGGGACATCGCCGTCGGCCTGCTGGGCGGCTCCGCGGAGATCAGCACCCGCAAAGGCGACCTGCACATCACCGAGGCCGTAGGCGGCACCGTGGTGCTGCGCACCGAGGCCGGCGCCGTGTCGATCGGTGCGGCCCCCGGCGTATCGGCTTCCTTGGACGCCGGCACCACCTACGGCCGGATCCACAACGCGCTGAAGAACACCGCAGGCACCCCCGACCTGACCATCCGCGCGACCACCGCGTACGGCGACATCACCGCCCGCAGCCTGTGACCCGCAGCCCCGGGGGTCCCCGACCCCCGGGCAGGTGCCGGTGCCCCACCGCCCGTCACGTACGTGGACAGGTGGCTCCGGAAACTCACGCGACACCAACCGCGCGCGCTTGACAGAATCGATCGCCACCCCGCCCGGCCCGGTTTCGGAGGAATGCCACGGCTATGAACTACGAGCTCTTCCCGCCCCGGCTGCCGTGGTCGGCCGTCGACCCCCACGTCAACTCCTTCGCGTGGGACGACGAGGAGAGCTCCCGGACCACCGCCTTGATCGCCTCGCTCATGCCGTGTCCAATCACCGACCGGGACGCGAAGCATCACTTCACGACCGAGGTCACGGCGCTCCTGGCAGCCCGGTACGGCCGGTGGGCGTGCGGATGGGACTGGGCAGTCGGCGAGGGCGGTGGCGGAGGCGTGGTCGCCAGCTGGTGCTGCTCCTCCCATTCCGTGGGTGAGCCCGCAGCGACGGCCCGCGCGGTGGTCGCGTCGCTGCTGCAGTGGCGCGACTGGCTGGAGGAGCTGGCGGAGCAGTTCGCGCGGTTGGCACCGCCCGTGGGAGCGGATGCCGAGGATCGCAGCTGGTACCTGGAACGGGCGGCATGCCGCCTGGTGACGGTGGTCATCGACCGCACCAACACCGAGTGCGTCTGGTACGGGCTGTGCCACACGGTGCTGACCTGGTTCCTCTCCTTTGCGGGAATGGAGGAGGAAGCGGCGAAGAAGGCGGTCGGCGCCGCAATCGGTGGACGGTTCAAGAGCTGGGTGGAGCCGTCCCGAGCTCTGGTCGACGCCGTCGGAGAGGACCTCGCCGTCGGACTGACCGGAACGCACCCCTACCGTGACTACTGACGCCCTGGCCACCTGGCCACCTGGTGCACCATCAGGACTGGGATCGACTGGGCCTCCGCAGCACGTGACACACCGGCTCCCGTCACCGCGACCGTGGACGGCCTCGCGCAGTGGTGCGCTGCGGGGGGCCGCCTCTCCGACCCGGCCCGAGGCGAGCACCTGCTCGCCGCGCTGGCCCGATCGCGCGCAGACGCCTTCCACCGGCGACCCCTCACCTACACCCTGCTGGCCGGATGGCAGCGGCTTGTCCTCGACCTGCCCCAGGTTCCGTTCCGACAAGGCGACGCTTTCGCCAAGGGGGGCCGGGAACGCTACGCGCTGACCCCGCACACCCGGCGGGACTTCGAGCACTGCCTGCGCCAGAGCGCCGACCGGGCACTCCCCCTGGCCTCCCGTGCGGCCAGGGCCTACCTGGACGTGGCGTTCTTCCACCCCTTCGCGGACGGCAATGCCCGCCTGGCCATGCTCGCCCTCGCCTACATCCTGGAGCGGGAGGGAATCCGGCTGGATCAACCCGGTCCCCTGCAAACGACCCGCTACGCGGACGATGCCGCCGGCGCCGCCGACCTGGCCACCCTGGTCTCCGTCCTCATCCGCTCAACCCACCGCCGGGCGACCGCGGCCCGCGCTGACGAGCACGACCCGCTCCGGCTCACCTGACCGGTGGCCAAGGCATGACCGCTTGAGTCTCCCGTCGGGGGAGACAGCAAGGTGGAGGACATGAACGGCGACACGCTCTACGCGATCGGTGACATTGCCCGGCGGACCGGGCTGACGGTGAAGACCATCCGGTTCTACTCCGACGCGGGGATCGTGCCGCCGACCGACCGGAGCCCTGCCGGCTACCGGCTCTACGACATCGACGCGGTCACCCGTCTCGACCTCGTGCGCACGCTGCGCGACCTCGGGCTCGACCTTGCCGCCATCAGGAAGGTCCTCAACCGGGAGGTCTCCGTCCCCGAAGTGGCCGCGGCGCACGCCGACGCCCTGGAGGTGCAGATACGAACTCTCCGACTGCGGCGATCAGTGTTGAGAGCGGTGGCGAAGCGTGGCCCAACACCTGAGGAGCTGGATCTCATGCACAGACTCGCCAAGCTGTCCGACAGTGAACGACAGCGGCTGGTGACCGACTTCATCGACGACACCTTCGGCGGCCTCGACGCCAACCCGGAGTTCGTGGCCATGATGCGTTCCGCCATGCCCCAACTTCCCGACGATCCGGCCCCCGAACAGGTCGAGGCCTGGGTCGAACTCGGAGAGCTGTGCCAGGACACGGACTTCCGGGCCTCCATACGACGGATGGCCGAGCACCAGGCTGCGGAGCGAGCGCAGGGCGACACGACCGGGCTGCATCATGATCTGACCACGGCCGTGCGTGAGCAGGTCAGTGCCGCTCTCGCAGCGGATATTGAGCCAACGTCCGCCCAGGCAGAGCATGTTGTCGATTCCCTCACCCATCTCTATGCGGAGACCTTCGGCCGGGCCGACGACGCAGACCTGCGCCAGTGGCTCGTCACCCGGTTGGAGACCGGCACCGACCCCAGGGCGGAGCGCTACTGGCAGCTTCTGTCGACCATCAACGGCTGGCCGGTACCGCCCACGCTCACGCCGGTCTTCGCCTGGTTCACCACCGCTCTGCGCGCTCACATGTCCCAGTAGGGCAGGCCTGACGAAGCCGCGCGCAGAGCTCCCGGCGGGCACGTGGTGATTCTTCTTGGCCCGACGCTTCGCGATCGTGAGCGGAGCGTCGGGGCATGCCTTGCACCGCGGCAGACAGCGCGCCGTGGGGGTTGCCGCGTGCACCGTGCTCCTCAGGTCATCTGCGCGGCCGGATCGTCGCGCGAGCAGGTGGCGGAGGACGGGCAGCGCGCCCTGGCAATGGCCTGGTAGCGGCCTGGATGGTCTGCACGGTTGCTGCGGATGGCGCTCCGCGCACCGTCGCCCCGACTCTTCGTACCCCTGCCTGCGCATGGCGAGCCCTTCAGAAATGGCGCACGCAGACGTCTTGTCACTGACTGACGCCCAGACCTACGCTGCGGTAACTGACCCGCGAGTAACCACGCTGTTCCGTACGGTCCTTGGCATGCGCCGGCTGCATCCGAGGAGGTCAGGTGCCATCCACCGCCGCGGACCCGGTCCTGGTTGGGCAACCCGACGGCCGCCTGATCGGACGGCAATCCCCCCTGAAGGAGTCGCTCATGCTCACGGCAGGCAGACGTGTGCTGCTCCCCGATGCCGCCGGGCTCACAGCCACGAGCGCGAAAGGGAGCCGGACGGTCCGCGGCACGAGGCGTGGGACGACCCCGACGCCGCGGCCACGATCCTCCGAGCGTCGCTGACGTCCTCGACGGTGCGCTGATCCCCGGCACGAACCGGCGCCCGCGACCCGTCGATGTCCATCGCCGCTGTGGCCTAACGCCCCAGGGACATCACCGCGAACGACATCGGCACGCTCATCTCAACGACGAACGAGGAGCACACCTTGAGCCGCAAGAGAATCCGTTCCCGTTCCACCCTCGCCGGCCCCGCAACCCGATACACCGCACATCCGGCCGCGGTAACGGACCGCCGCAGCCCGTCCGCCGGTCTGCGTCTGCTGGCCGGCGTGGTGGCCGCCGGCACAGTCTGCGCGGGCCTGTCGGCGGTCCCGGCCTCTGCGGCCACGACGGAGCCCGTCGTCTCGCGCGGGGTCACCATCCCCGAGTTCTACAACCCACCGACCGAACTGCCCTCCGCGAACGGCGCGTTGATCCGCACCGAGGCCTTGCCGCTCGGGCTGAGCATCCCCGGTCTGGACGGCCGCCCCATGCCGGGCACCGCGACCCGCCTGATGTACAAGTCCACCGACTCGTCCGGGCTGCCCGTCGCCGTGACCGGCGCCTACATCGAGCCCACGGCCGCCTGGAAGGGCACCGGACCCCGCCCCCTGGTCGCGCTGGCCTCGGGCACCATGGGCCAAGGCGACCAGTGCGCACCGTCCTTCGCCCTGCAGCACCCGCTGACCCTCACCGGCGACACGGTGATCGTGGGCTACGAGGCGCTGGCGATCTACCGTCTGCTGGCAACCGGCGCGGCGGTCGTCGTCACCGACTACGTCGGACTCGGCTCCACCGACCGCCTGCACACCTACGTCAACCGCCTCGACGAGGCGCACGCCCTGCTGGACGCCGCCCGCGCCGCCCACGCCGTCCCCGGAGCATCGATCACCCCGGCGTCCCGCACCGGCCTGTACGGCTACAGCCAGGGCGGCGGCGCGAGCGCCGCCGCCGCGGAGCTCCAACCGTCCTACGCGCCCGACGTCCCGCTCGCCGGCACCTATGCCGGCGCACCGCCGGCCGACCTCACCTCGGTCATGAAGGGCATCGACGGCAGTGCGCTCGCCGGTGCGCTGGCCTGGTCGATCAGCGGATTCGCCCAGGCCGACCCCGATCTGCGCGCGGTCGTCGAGGCGAACATCAGCACCACCGGCAAGGCCGCCCTCGTGGACGCGTCGACCATGTGCGTCGGCGACGCGCTCTTCGGCTACGGCTTCACCAAGAGCGGCAAGTGGACCAAGAACGGCCAGTCCATCGCCGACATCATCGCCGCCGAACCCAGCGCGCAGGCCGCCTTGAACAAGCAGCGCATCGGCACGCTCAAGCCGACCGGCCCGGTGCGGGTGGCCACCGGCGTCCAGGACGACATCGTTCCCCACGCGCAGGCGCGGCAACTGGCCGTCGACTGGTGCCGCAAGGGTGCCAACGTCACCTACGACCCCATCAACCTGCCGAACCTCGGCGACAAGATCCTCACCAACCACGTCGTGCCGCTCATCACCGACCAGGGCGACGCCATCGCCTGGCTGACCGACCGCCTCTCCGGCAAGCCGTCCCTCTCCAACTGCTGGACGATGCCCCTCCAACCCTGACCCCACCCGCACCCGCCCCAACCCGCCGCGTCCACCGGAGAGCAACACCCCGGTGGACGCGGCATGCCGTGCGACTGGGCGCGGTCAGTGGCCGGCGGCCGTCCAGACGCGACCGGTCAGACCGCGACCGACTCTTCCAGTTCTTGCTCCACCTCGGCCGGCGTCTCGGCGGGGGCTTCGGTGCCTCGGCGGGCGGCGCGGGCCTCGACGATGCCCGCCACGCAGGCCAGGGCCAGGCCGCCGATCAGCCACAGGACCAGCTTGGCCACCTGCGCGGCAAGTCCGTCGCTGCCGAAGTAGACCAGGCTGCGGGTGCCCTCGACGAAGCCTGATCCGTTCCAGAAGGTGTGGAGGGCGGCGAAGAAGCCGTTCTGCATCTCGGGCCGGAAGATCCCGCCGGAGCTGGTGAAGTTGAGCATGACGAAGAGGACCATCAGGCCGAGCGTCGTCCAGCGCTTCAGGAACGAGTGCAGTCCGGTGCCCGCCAGCAGGATTCCCGCGGAGTAGACCCAGGCCATCCCCCACACCCCCCACAGGCCGTGGTCGACGAGGTGGAAGAGCGGACCGGCGAGGGCGACGCCGATCACGCTGACGACCAGGGACGTCGCGACCGCCAGCAGGGCGCGTACCCGCATCGGCAGGACGCCGCCCACTCCCCCGATCACCGCGACGGAGGCGTAGGAGCCGATGCTGAGCGCGACGAGCAGGAAGAAGATGCCCTGGCCGGTCGGGTCGTGCGGCGTCGACGGCACGACATCCGTCACGGCCAGCGGGGCTCCCTGCCGCGCGGCTATCGGGGTGAAGACCTTCTGCACCACGGTGGCGGTGGTGTCCGAACCGGCGGACGCCACCAGCAGTACGGGAGCCTTGGCGTCCATGACGTAGGCGCCGAAGATGTCCCGCGACTCGAGCTGACGCTCCGCCGCCGCCCGGTCGGCGACGGTGCGGACCGCCAGCTTGCCGTCCGAGGTGTCGTTCAGGGTCTGGGCGAGCACCTGGGCGCTGGGACCCGAGCCGACGACCGCGACCGGCAGGTGGTGCGGCGCCGGGTCGGCGAACGCGCCCAGGTAGGCAAGTCCCATGCCGACACACATCAGCACGGGGGTGAGCAGGTGGACGACCACATGGCGGAGCCCTCCGGAGGGGGCTGCCGGCCGGCTGTGGTGGGAGGGGGAGGTCATCGTCGCGGCTCGCAAACTAGTTGGCTTATACAACCGTCTTTACGTTGTACTATACAACTACTTTCGAAAGGCCGAACCATGGACCCCCGCGACGAACACGTCGAGATCATCCAGCGCGAGATGACCGCCTTCGCGCGCCGCGCCCGCGCCGCCGCCGCGCGCATGCACCCCGAGCTGTCACTCGTCTCCTTCACCCTGCTCGCCCACCTGGAGGACGAGCAGGGCTGCCGCGCGGCGGATCTCGCGGCGCACTACCTGCTCGACAAGTCGACGGTCAGCCGTCAGGTCGCCGCCCTGGAGAGCCTCGGTTACGTCGAGCGCCGCCCCGACCCCGCCGACCACCGGTCCCACGTCCTGCACCTCACCGCGGCCGGACTCCGTACCCTCGCCCAGGTCACCGGCCGCCGCCGGACCGCCTTCCACGAGCGGCTGGCCGACTGGGATCCCGAGGACCTCCGCCGCTTCGCCGACTACCTCCTGCGCTACAACGACAGTGGCGCCGCGCAGCAGGAGTGAGTGCCCTAGAACCGGGCGCCAAGGCCACGTCGCGGTCGGGGACATCCGGCCGGACACCTGTCCACGGCCGAAGCGCGCAGCCCGCGAGCAGGGCCCGCTCACCCATTCGGCGTGCCGGCCGACGGCTTGCCCTCTCGTACCGCAGAAACGCGATGAACTGGGCGGATACCGATAACCAGCAGGCACCACGCCGGTGGAACCGCCTCTTCACGGCCGGGCCGCGCTGCGGTCCGCGCAAGGCTGGGCTTGCGTTGTCACTGTGAGCCAGGGTTCCTCGCGGTGCGTGGTGCTGCGCCCGGTGCTTGCTGGAGGTTCATCACATGCGCGCCATATCCACCCTGTGCGGTACCGCTGCCCTGGGCGCCGCTCTCGCCCTGACCGTGCCGGCGGCCCACGCTGCTGCCCCGCAGCCCACGACCACCGCGTGTGCGAGGGCCGTGGCGGACGCGCAGACGGCGGAAGCGGCGTACAGCGCAGCGGTCGAGGACTACAAGAAGACCATCGCGGTCGGTGGCCACCCCGGCACGGCGGAGCAGGACAACGTCACCAAGCTGGAGATCGAGGCCAACGCCGCCGCGTCCACCGCGGCGCGCGCGTGCCCGGACGCCAAGGTCCCCAGCGGCACCATGCACACCGGCGTCGGCTCCACCAGCGAGGGCACCAACATCGGAGACCTCGCGGCGGGCGGCGCCCTGATCGGCGCGGTCGGCATCGGCGCGCTGATGCTGCGCCGCCGTCACAACGGCGACCAGATCTGACCGGAAGGACTCCGGCGGCCGCATGCCGAGTCCGCGTGCCCCGCCCACCAGGGCGGGGCACGCGGACACGGCGCGGAGCCCGATCACAGGACGCGCACACGCCGCCGACCGGTGTCCCACCGGGCGGCCGACACACCTTTTGGGGAACGAGTGGACCGACCCGCCCGCCTGCACTCGCGTTTCCGTTCGCAGTGGGCGCAGTGGGCACTGCCGGCTCTTGTGATGGTGGCCCTGGGAATCGGACTGATCCACCACGGCCTGCAGAGTCCGACGCCACCGCCGCAGCCGACCGCGGCGCAGAGGTTTCCGGCCCACGCCAACCCGCCCCCACCCGTCCCGATCCCTCGCACCGCCCCGATCTCCCCCGCCATCCCGGTCTCCCCCACCGTCATGGCTCAGCCGATGCCGACGCCAGCACCGGCACCGGCGAAACCGACGCGAGTACGGATCCCGTCGATCCGCGTCAACGCTCCCCTGACCGGGCTTTCCCTGACGAGCGACGGGAAGCTGGCCTCACCCCCCGAGACCGACCGCAACCTGGCCGGCTGGTACCAGGACGGCACCAGGCCGGGATCCGTCGGTACCGCCATCATCGGCGGCCACGTCGACACCCACTCCGGCCGGGCGGTCTTCTACAACCTGGGCGCCCTCCGGAAGGGCAGCCTGATCGACATCGACCGCGCCGACGGCACCGTCGTGCGATTCACCATCGACGCCGTCGAGGCCTACACCGACAAGCAGTTCCCCAATGACAAGGTGTACGGAGCGGCCCAACGCCCCGAGCTGCGCCTGATCACCTGCGGCGGGGGCTTCGACAAGCGCCGCCAGCGGTACCTGGGCAACGTCGTCGCCTTCGCCCACCTCACCGACACCCGGCGTGCCCTTCCCTGAGTCCTCTCTGCTGGTGCGGGCTACGGCCCAGGCGGCAAGCGCCGGGTCCGACGCCAGTACGAGCGGGCGGCCACGGTCAGTGCGAGTCCGTACACGGCGAAGGCTGCGATGCCGATCCAGCTGACCAGCAGCGCATCGTGCGCGGAATGGAAGTCACCGCGCCGCAACGTCACCGCGCCTGCCGACACGAGGGCCAGGTAGCCGGACCCGAACACGCCGTAGGGAAGCAAGGTCGCCGCGCCGAGCAGGGCTGGGGTCAGCGGGAGCCAGCGCGGGACGCGGCGGTCGTGCAGGAACACCGTCCAGCGAGGGAAGACCTGACCCCAGGGACGGACCAGGCCCCACAGCAGGAACACGCCGAACGCGGCCAACAGCGCGGTGGCGTCCAGGCCCCAGGACTCCAAGGTCAACCAGATTCCCGACGCGCCGTTGCGCTGGGAGATCGCACGCATCTCCTCGCCGGACGTCCCGGCGAAAGTGCCGCCGCAGGCCCAGGTCACCTTCATCACCGTGTAGGGGACGAAGGCCAGGGTCCCGGCCCAGGCGATGAGTTGCACCGGCCGCGGGGCGGCGGAGGGCTCCGGCGCTGCGATCTCGCCGACCGGTCGGCGATCGGAGCGGGCGGTGGCCGCGAGCAGGAGGGCGCCTGCGGCCGCCAGGGCGTGGTTCGCAGCGGCGGTCCACCTGTCCGCACCCTGACCGAACAACAGTGTGACGACATCCATCAGCAGGCTGAACGCGGCGGCGCCGGCCAGCGCGCACACCACCCAGAGCAGCCTCCGCAGGGGTGTCCGCAATCCGTAGCGCGTCACCGCAGCACCGAGCAGCGCAGCTGTCACCGCCATCACCACGACCGCCCACCCCAAGGCGGCCGGCTCAGAGCCCCGATGGAGGAACAGCGGCACCCCACCGGCCACACATGCCAGCGCGAACCCGGTGTACAACACCGCCCACATCGTCGTGGCCCAGCCCACCCAGTGCGGCCACCGCTGCCACCAAAGACGCCACCACGTCGTCGCTCCCGTTACCTCTGCACCAGCCATGCTCCGACCGTCGCATCGACCTCCACATCCGACGTCGGCCACTTGAACGATCCGTGTCCCTCGCCCGGGTGAGCCGGCTGTACGACCTGCGTATGCGTCAGCGGCGGCCGCCTTCCCCGGCATGTCGCGAGGGGGCTCAATGCCCCGCGTGCACTGGACGGTGCCGTGGCGCGCGGATAACCCAGCGCGGCCGCGCGTTCGTTCGCGATGGACGCTTCCCCGTCGGTGATCACGATCCGGACCACGGGCAGCCCGTTCTACGCCCTTTACGCAAGAATGCCCCGCAGTTCTGCCGCATTTCATCGCATTGCCCGTTTGTTGAACAATTGACAAGGATGGTCACTGCCATGAAGATGCGTCGTGATCCCGGCTTCGGGGCTGCCGGGTGCTTCCCCCCTCCTCCCGGTATGGCCCATGCCCGCATTGACGTGCGGCGCACGGTGAATTGGTCTCGTGTGCGGCCGGGGTCTTCGTGTTGTTCGTTGAGGAAGGGGTGTTCGTCGATGTCGCGACGCACCGCATCGCATCTGTTGGGTTCGACCGCCATCGCCGTGTCCGTGGCGGTCGCGGGAGCCGGCACGGCGTTGGCCGACGGCGGCGGCAAGGGTTACGGGAAGCACAATGTGGCCGGGTACACCAAGCCGGGGACGCTGCCCGGTCAGGTGAAGCCGGCCGACGCGCACTGCGCGTTCTCGCTGCACGGCGCGGCATGGACCGCCGCCCAGGGGCTGGCCGCCATCACCCCCACCGCCGACGGGAAGATCAGCCTGGACGTCATGGGCCGTGGCGGGGTCTGCACGGTGTCGCTGGCCTCCTACCAGGCTCACGGTCCGACCTTCGCGACGTCCGGCCTGCAGGTCCTGACCGGCTTCGCGACCGTCACCGTCCGCCAGGGTGCCACCAAGTCGCTGACGATCGCGGTGCCGGACGCCGGATGCTTCGCCCAGATCGACCTGTACTAGGGCAGCACCCGCTACGACGGAGCCACCGGGACCGGTCACGGTCCCGCGCCCGAGGGCCCGAACGGTGCCGTCATCGGGACGAAGCTGATCGCCGCGTGGAACGGCCCGGTCGGAGGCAAGGACTGCATCAACGCCTCCCCCACCCCGAGCCCGACCGTGACCACCCCCAGCGCGTCCCCCACCACTCCCGCCGCGCCCAGCACGGCTCCGGGCACGCCCGCTGTCCCGAGCACCGGGCCTGCCGTGCCGACGGGCACCCCGTCCACCAGCGGTGCCGCGGTACCGCCGGCCACAACTCCCGCGGCCACGCCGACTGACGACACCCACTTGGCGACGACCGGCAGCAGCAACGTCGGCCCGCTGGTGGGAGCTGCCGGGGCCCTGTTCCTGGCCGGAGGTGGCGTTCTGTTCGCCGTGCGCCGCCGCAACGCTGCACGCCACGGCTAACTGCGCTGTTTCCTCGGGCGGACGGCCCGCGCACGCACCTCGTGCGTGGGCCGTCCGCCCGAGGTCTCGCCGAGACGAACCAGCAAGGAGCAGCGCCCGGATGAGCGCGCCACAATCCCCCCGGCGTACCAGTGGACCCACCCCGGGCGCCGACTTCGACGATGTCGCGATGGTCCGCCCGTATCTCTCGCACCCGCGCCATGCCGAGGCGCCGAGCGCTCCCGTTGCCCCGGAGCCGTTGGCTGTGCCGAGTCCGCAGACCCAGGATCCCGCGCCTGCGCTGGCCGCCGGAGGACCGGACTCCGCAGGTACGGCCCGAGCACACCCGCGGCGCCGTCGAACGGCCCGGGCAAAGGCCCGGCGCGGTCGGACGACTGCCGTTTGGCTGTCCGTCACAGCCGCCGGGTGCTTCCTGTGGTGGGTCCTGCCTGCCGCACCGCCCGAATCCCGCTCCACTGTGGCTGGTCCTCCCTCGACGCACACCACTCCCGCCGACGGCGCCACGGACCACGCGTCGGCTCCGGCCGCCCCGACGTCGGCACCTCCACTCACCGGGCCGGCCAGTTCCGGGCCGACCACCCCGGCGGGACGAAGGACGCAGGCACCCCAGGGCCCACCACCGACCACCGCCTCAGTCCCCCCGTCCACCGGAGCGGCCGGTGCCGGTGCGCCGGGTAGCGGCGCGCCGACCCGGGGCCATGCGAGGAACCCGGCCACGGGCGGATCGCGGGAGTTGGGTCCGGGCGACCGGGGAGCGAACGTCGCCCGCTTGCAGGACCTGCTGTACGACCACGGCAAGACCTACGTGTCCTCGACCGGCGTCTACGACAGTGACACCGAACGCGCCGTCCGTGACATCCAGCAGGAATACGGCATCACCGCTGACCGGTCCGGCTCCTACGGCTCCGCCACCCGCGCCGCCCTCGACCCCACCGGTACCGGCAACGGCTGAGGAACGCCCCCTCGGCAGGAGGTCGAGCCCGAGGGGACCTTCCTCAGTCGTTGCCGGGTTTGCTGAACTCTTCGATCAGCACGGGGTACTGCTCCCCGCCGTGTCCGGCCGCGACCGAGCGGGCGGCCATTGCTTTGAGCAACTTCGGCAGATCGGTGTTCACACCCACCGCCTCGCTCTCCTCGATCAAGTGGTCCATCGCCCGTACGTCGGTCTCCAGGGTCGACACCTCGGCCGGGAAGGAGCCGCGGTCGATCTGCTCGGCATACCCAGGCAGCCATTCGGCCACAACGGCAGCGACCTGCCGCGCGAACGGCGCGTACGTTGCGGCGCCGACACCGGCCGTCCGCAGCAGTGCGGTGCCCTGGAGCCAGGCGTTGAGGACGCTCCACATCATGGCCAGGCCCGCCACGTCGTACAGGGACGCCAGCCCATGGTCCGCACCGAGGTAGGTGACGGTGCCGAGCGCGTCCAGGGCTGACTTGTGTACCTCGAAGTCCGACTGCGGCCCGCTGTGCAGAATCACCGCCTCGGCGGTCCCGATCGCCGGCGGGATGGCCATGATGGCGCCGTCCAGGTAACGGGCGCCAAGCTGCGCGGCCCACTGGGCGGCTTCTCGGGCCTGGGTGGAGTCGCCCGAGGTCAGGTCCACCAACATCGTGCCGTTCAGCTCGATATCGCTCGCGCCGAGCAGCTCGCGCATGGTCGCGTAGTCGGTGACGCAGATGACCGTCAGGGAACCTCCCTTGAGCGCGTCGCCGACTGTCGGCGCCAGCCGAGCGCCTCCGGCCACCAACTGGTCGGCCTTGGAGGCCGTACGGTTCCACACGGTTACGGGGTGCCCGGCCTTCAGGAAAGCACCGGCGAGCGCCTGGCCCATTCGTCCAAGTCCGATGACTGTTACGGGCGTTTCGGTTCTGTTGTTGTTCATGACAGCATCGTCAACGTTCATACCGGTGTGAAGGTCAAGCGAGGTTCGGATGCTGATCGGGGAACTGAGTCGTCGGACGGGTGTCAACGCCCACCAGTTGCGCTACTACGAGGCCCAGGGCCTGCTGGAGGCAGACCGCGGCGCGAACGGCTACCGCGAGTACGACGAGGACGCCGTGCTGCGAGTGCAGCAGATCCGGCACCTGCTGGGCGCCGGCCTGTCCTCCGAAGACATCGCGTACCTGCTGCCCTGCGCGATCGGAGAGACCCCGGAACTGCTCGGGTGTCCCGAGTTGCTGGCCGCGATGCGGTCACGGATGCAGCGACTGGACGATCAGATGGACAGGCTCGCGCAATCCCGCGACGCTCTCGCCGTGTACATCGATGCGGCCGAGCGGATGAGCAGCGAGAGCTATCCACCCTTTGACGATGCCGGCCTGGAGCCCGTCCCCGCCTGAGCCGATCATCCCGTTGCCGCTGCGCGGTACTGCCCTGGGGTGGTGCCGAACTCCCGGCTGAAGGCGTGGGAGAGGGCGTACGGGGTGCCGTAGCCGACGCGGCGGGCGATGGTGGCCAGGGGATCCGGGGTGTCGCGGAGCAGGGTGGCGGCGAAGGTCAGGCGCCACCAGGTGAGGTAAGCCATCGGCGGGCGTCCGACCAGGGTGGTGAAGCGGCGGGCCAGGGTGGCGCGCGAGACGCCGGCCTCGGCGGCCAGCCGGTCCATCGTCCACGGGGCCGCCAGGTCGGAGTGCAGCGCCCGTAGGGCGGCGGCCGCCACCGGGTCGCCCAGGACGGTCGGCCACGTGCCACTCCCCTGAGCCGTCCAGGAGCGGATCATGTAGACGAGGAGGAGATCGAGGAGGCTGGGCACCGCGAGGCAGGAGCCGGGCCCCTGCGTACCTAGTTCGTGGCCCAGCAGGTCGACCGCGGAACGCAGTTCGGCATGGGCGCCCACCCGGTTCGGCAGGTGGACGACCTTCGGCATCTCCGCCATGAGCGGGTGGATGCGACTGCGGTCGAGCCTGTACTTGCCACACAGCATCGCCACCTTGCCGGAGGTGGCCGGAAGCCGGCGTGGCCCGTCCCCGGCGAGCCACCGGTCGAACGACACCGCCCGTTTCACGGTCGCCGCATCGGCGGGGGCGTCGGCGATCACATGCCCCGTGCCGTGCGGCAACAGCACCACGTCACCCGCGCCGAGCGAGACCGGTGAGCCGCCGTCGGGGAGCAGCCAGCAGCTGCCCTCCAGCACCACATGGAAGCCGGCACCGTCGTAGGGGGCGAGGCGCGCGCACCAACTCCCGCTCACGCTGACCCGGTTCGACGACGGCCGTCC
Organism: Streptomyces sp. H39-S7; assembly: GCF_027158205.1. Classification (GTDB taxonomy): domain Bacteria; phylum Actinomycetota; class Actinomycetes; order Streptomycetales; family Streptomycetaceae; genus Actinacidiphila. The sequence continues at coordinate 65,254 of NZ_JAPVLU010000009.1, forward strand.
GATGCGTATCGCCGAGACCGCGTCGCTCACCACGTCCATGGGGTCAGAGTACCTTGTGGCCTCAAGAGTGAGACGGAGTCGTATCCAGATGAGCCGAACAGGCATTGAGCGACCAATCTGTCCTGCCTAGAGTCGTGGACATGAACAGTGAGAGCAAGCAGAGCTTCGTGCTCGGCGATGTCGAGGTCATCCGAGTCGTCGAGTGGCAAGGGGCGTTCGCGCCCGCACGCGACCTGGTTCCGGAGTCCGGCGCCGGGCTGTGGAAGGACAACGAGCAGTGGCTGGCGCCCGATCATTGGGCGCCGGACAGCGACCGGGCGGTGATGGCGCTGCAGACCTGGGTGCTGCGCAGCGGTGGACGGACCGTTCTGGTCGACACCGGTGTCGGCAACGGGCGCGAGCGCCCCGGCTCGCCGCAGTTCCACCACTGGCAGGGTGATTTCCTGGGCGGGCTCGCGCAGGTCGGCGTCCTCCCGCAGGACGTCGACGTCGTCGTCAACACCCACGTCCACGGAGATCACGTCGGATGGAACACCATGGACGTGGACGGAGGGTGGGAGCCGACGTTCCCCAACGCCCAGTACCTCATCCCGGCGGCCGACGACTTCCACTTCGGCCCGGACAACGCGTACGGGAACGGACTCCGGGACGACGACCGGCTGGTCTACCAGGACAGCATCGCCCCGATCCACCGGGCCGGGCAGGCCGTCCTGTGGGACGGCACCCACCGCATCGATGAGCACCTCACGCTCGAATCCGCCCCCGGCCACACGCCCGGCTCATCGGTTCTGCGACTCTCCTCCGGAGACGACCGGGCGGTCTTCGTCGGCGATCTGCTGCACAGCCCGGTACAGATCCTCGTGCCCTCCTGCAACAGCTGCTTCTGCCTGGACGCTGACGCGGCGGTGGCCAGCCGCCGCCGGGTCCTCGAACGAGCCGCCACCGATCGGGAGCTGATCGTTCCCGCGCACTTCGGCGGAGCGGGCGCCGTGGAGGCCCGGCGAGAGGGTGAGGGGTTCGCCCTCACACGGTGGGCGGCCTACGGCACGGAGTAGGTCGAGTAGCTGACCTGCGACGTCACAACGAGCCGACGTTCCTCATCACGCGGCACGAGGTCCCCGCCGCGCAGAGGCGACATTTGTACAAGACCGTGCGCCGACGGCCCCGGCATCATCCCGGCATGAATGAGTTCGAGGCTGAGTACACGGCACACGGAATGCATGTGGTCCACGACGGCTCGCGGCAGGCGCCGCCGCTGCTGCTCATCCACGGGTCTGGTGCCTCGGGCGCCTCGTGGAGTCCGCTGGTCCCCGCGCTGGCCGCTCACCATCATGTCGTCCGGGTCGACCTTCCGGGGTGCGGCCAGTCCCCGCCCGCGGTGTCCTACGACATGCCCGTGCAGGCCGGGCGACTGGCGGCGCTGCTCGACGATCTCGGGCTGCGACGCGTCATCGTGGTCGGGCACTCCAGCGGCGGGTACTCCGCCACCGCACTCGCGGAGCAACGCCCCGACCAGGTGGAGTCGCTCGCGCTGATCAGCACCGGCCCGAGTCTCGACGCGCTCCTTCCGCAACCGCTCATCCTCCGGGTGATGCTGGCCCCGCCTTTCGGTCCATTGCTGTGGTCACGGCGTTCGGACGCGATGATCCGCAAAGCGATCAGCGCGACGCTCGCGCGCCCCGTGGACATCCCGGACGACGTGGTCGCCGAGGTGCGAGGCACCACGTACCGGGCTTTCAGGAGGGCGGCACGCGGCAACATCGCGTACATCACCGAGCGGAGCGTGCCCGAGCGCCTCGCCGCGCTCGATGTTCCCGTGCTGGTGGTCTTCGGCGCTGCCGATCCCCGCTGGGAGCCGACGTCGGCACACCAGTACGACGTGGTGCCGACCGCGCGGGTCGAACTGCTGCCGGGCGTCGGGCACATACCGCTGTGGGAGGTGCCCGGGGCGACGGCGGAACTGCTGCTGGACTTCGCAGCAAGGGGCGCTGACACCCCTGCCGCGCTTCCCTCGCAGGACTAGATTGGTCGCGTGTTGCCGACCGAGGCCCCACCCGACTGGGCGAGCGTGGACATCGCGGTCCCGCGCCCGTCAGTCGGGCTGCCCGGCATCCGCATGGCCGGGTTCCGCCTGCGTGTCCCCGCGTTCGTGGACATCGCCATGGTCGCGCACCCAGCGATCACGTTGATCATCGACCTCAGTGACGGAGACGGCTTCGTCTACAGCACGCACACCCGGCAAGGTCGCGGCAGTGTCGTCGTCGGACTCCTCCCCGGGGACCTCCGGGCATCCGGACGAGCCGGTGACTGTCTGCAGATTCGGCTGGAGCCGGTCGTGGCCGCCGCTGTGCTCGGCGGCTCGGTGATGGAGTTCAACGGGGCGGTGGAGTCCCTCGAGGACGTCTGGGGTCACGACGCCGGGCGGATCGAGGACTCACTGCGCGCCGCCGGGTCGTGGGACGAGCGCTTCGCGATCGCGGTGGACATCATCGGCCGACGGATGGCAGAGCGGCCACGGGTCGACGCGGAGGTCGCCCACACCTGGCGGCGGACGCTCACCAGCCGGGGGCGAGTGCGGGTCGACGGCCTGGCGGAGGAGGCCGGCTGGAGCCGCAAGCGCCTGTCGGCCCGCTTCCGGTCGCAACTCGGCATCACCCCCAAGCGCGCCGGCCGGCTGGTGCGGTTCGACCATGCCGCCCACCTCCTCGCGGCGGGTCTCGCCCCTGCCACCGTCGCCTCCGAGAGCGGCTACGTCGACCAGTCCCACCTCCACCACGAGGTCAGGGCGTTCACCGGACTCACGCCGGCGGCCGTGGCCGCCGCGCCGTGGCTCGCGATCGACGACGTCGCGTGGCCGGCTTCCTCCCCGAGGCCGAACCGGTGGGTGCCGCAACCAGCGCTCCTCTGACGGACCGCCGCCCGCCCACCCCGTCCGCTGTCGCCATGCGCGTCACGGTGGTGGCCGGGGTGCTGCCGCCCCCGGCCGCTCAGCTGTCGAGCGGTCCAGGCGGCGCCGGCTCAGCTCTCCCATGGCGCTCCCGCCCAGGTCAGCGAGGTGGGTGCACGGCGCAGCCGGGGGGCTCAAGCGTTCCGGGCCGTCTGCTCCTGCTGCCCGTGCTCCAGGTCGGCCAGCAGTCCGTCAAGGACGATCAGGGCGCGCCAGGTCCGGGTCATACCGGACGTCGCGGTGGCGCGGACGGCAGCGCGGACCTCGTCGGGCGTCGCTCCCGTGCCCAGCGCGCGGCCGACGTGGGCACGGAAGCTCTCCTCGAGGGTCTGGTAGAGGACGTCCACGGTCATGGTGACGAACGCCCGCTCGCGGACGCTGATCCGGGACATGCCGGCGCGCATGCGCGACTGCAGGTCCATGTAGTCGGCGAAGCCGGGGTCGAGGGAACGCACCTCGGCGCGCATCGCCGCGGGGAGGGGGCTCCCCGTCCCCTCCGCGTTCACCTGGTGGCCCAGGCCCGTCGGCCCGGGCAGCCCGTGCCGGCGCTCGACCTCATCCAGCCGCTCCAGTGCGGCCAGCGCCGCCGGGTAGCCGCTGTCGTAGGAGATGAAGCGGAGCAGCTCGCGCAGGTCGTCGGCGTCCAGGCCGCTGTCCAGGGCAGCCCGTACATGCAGTTCGAACGGCAAGCCGAGAATCTGTTCGCAGACGTCGGCGACGAGGTTGATCAGGGTGCGCTCGCGCGGCGTCAGCCGCGTGTCCGAGCCGGTGAGTTGAAAGCTCGCGGCGGCCATTTCCGCTAACGCCGGATCGAGTTCCTCGACCGTGGTCCGAGTCGGCAGCGTCATGATGACTCCCCTAAGTGAACGATTGTAGGGCTACGACTGTAGTCCTACAGGGAGCCCCATACAATGCTGGCCATGGACGCGACCACGCCGGCTCGAACGACAGCCCCTTCTGCGCCGCGCGGCCGCAACCCACGTGGCCAGGGCGAGCGGCTGCGCGCCGAGATCGTCGACGCGGCGCTGCGACTGCTGGACGAACTCGCCGACGACCAGGCGCTGTCACTGCGGGCGGTCGCCCGCGAGGTGGGCATCGCCGCGACGTCCGTCTACATCCACTTCGCCGACCGCGACGCGCTGGTGCTTGCCGCGCTGGAGCACTGCCATGCGGATCTGTTGCGCGCGGTGGACGACGCGGAGTCGGGCGCCACCGACCCGGTGGCCGCGCTGCGCGCCCGAACGGCACTGCTCGGCGCGTGGTCCCGTGAGCACCCGGGGTTGTACAAGGTGCTGCACGAGAGCACGCTCAATCGGCGCAGGGACATGCCGTTCCGGGAGGAGATGGCCACGCGCACGACCACGGCGATCCGCCGCTGCATGGACGCCGGGCTGGCGACGCCCGGCGACGCGGAGACCGTCTCCCTCGATCTGCGCACAGCCGTCCACGGCGCGGTCTCGCTGCGCGTCAACCAACCCGAGTTGCCCTGGCCCCCGCTGGAGGAACAGGTGGATCGGTTCCTGGTGAAGCTGGTCGGCGTTGCGCCCGCGGAGGGATGACGGCGGCGTGACGTGCGGCGACATGGCTCAGCGCCTCGCCGCGGTGGCAGGGGATCACCGAAGCACCGCCGTCGTGCGGGGTTGACGCCGGGCGCGGACAGGCCTTGGGGCCACCGACGCACCCCGACCGGAGCCGGAAGGGGCCCTTTCGGACCCATACCGCACGGCCGGGGTCAGCGCCGACCCCCTAGCCCCCCACCCCCCGTTCCCCCAGCCCCCAGTCGCGTTCGAGCCCTAGCCGATCCAGGCGTCGATCATGTCCAGGCGTTCCGCCACGGGCTCCGGCGGGCGGAAGCCCAGCGCCTCGGTGACCACCTGGTCCACGACCGGGTGCAGGCGCTCCTCGGCGAAGCGCTTCCAGTCGGCCTGGGACTCCCAGACGTCGGTGTAGCGCAGCCCGTTGGGCGTGCGGTGGACGAGGTGGGCCACCAGCCCCTGGGGCTTCTCCGGCCCGAGCCCTTCCCTGATGCGGGCGTAGGTGGCCGGGTCGATCGGCACCTCGAAGGTGAACGCGTACGTCACGGGGACCCCATCCCTCATATTCAGCCGAAAGTATTTCGGATGAATACGACTAGCATCGGGGGTGTGGACAGACAGGTCAAGAGGCAGTACGACACGAGCGGCCGCCGGGCAGCGGCGCAGGCGAACCGGCAGGCGATCCTGGACGCGGCGACGCGGCTGTTCGTCGAACGCGGCTACGCGGCGACCACGATGGCCCAGTTGGCCCAGCGCGCGGGCGTGGCGGTCGACACCGTCTACACGGTGACGGGCCGCAAACCGGCACTGTTCCTGCAGCTGGTGGAGTCAGCCATCTCCGGCACGGGCGACGCCGTCCCGGCGGCCGAGCGCGGCTACGTGCGCGAGATGCGCGCCGAGCCGGACGCGGCCCGAAAGCTGCACCGCTACGCGCGGGCCGTCCGGGAGATGCACGCCCGGCTGGCGCCGCTGCTGCGCGTCGCGCGCTCGGGGCCCCCGGAAGTCGCGGAGGTGTGGCAGGCCATCGCCCAACGGCGCGCGGACAACATGCGACTGCTCGCCGGGGAACTGGCCGCGACCGGTCAGCTCCGCCACGGACTGGACCTGCAGGAGGTGGCCGACATCATCTGGGCGACCAACTCACCCGAGTTCTACTGCCTGCTGGTCGAGGACCGCGGCTGGCCCCCCGAACGGTTCGAGCAGTGGCTCGCCGACGGCTGGTGCCGGCTTCTGCTCGCCTGAACGAGATCCCCGTGCGTCGTGAACGACGCGAGCGACCTCACCCAGGCGCGGCGTAGCAGTGCAGGGTCACCGTTCGGTTCGGGCCCCACCGCTGATCGACGGTGGCCAGCAGGCTCCAGCCCAGGCGTTCGTACAGGGCTGCCGCCGACGTGTCGGTAGCGACGACGTCGAGGACGGGATGCAGAGCACGCTCCCGCGCGTCCCGCACGGCCCGCGCCATCAGCAGAGCGCCGATGTGGTGGCCGCGGGCCGCAGGCGCGACGAACAACCGGCTGATCACAGCGGTGGCCCGGACGGGCACGCCCTCGCGGCTGCTCCACAGGGCCGGCGCCGCGTCTCCCTGCCCGCTGCGGGACAGCGTGATGTGGCCGACCACCTGTCCGTCCCGTTCCGCCACCCAGGCCGCGAGCTGGGACGTCCTCGTCAGCCACTCCGAGGGCCGGTCGGGCCAGTTGACCGGATAGCCGTCCACGTCATGGACCTCGCGGAGCACCTGGACGCATCCGTCAAGATCGGACACGTCGCGGCGTCGGATACGGCAGGTCGACGGTTCCTCGGGGACGGGAGAACTCTGTCGCTTCACCGGAGCATGCAAGCACAGGCCGCAGGGCCGGCGCACCCGCGTGAGCGGGCGCGCGGCGCCGCCCGGCGGGCCGCCGACCCGCCGGGCGGCGCCCCGCGCCTGGGGTGCGGATGCCGCGGTCATCTGCTGCAGGCGGCTCCGTTGAGGGCGAAGGCGGCCGGGGCGGCGGCGTTGCCGGTGTGGGTGGCCTGGAATCCGATGGTGGTGCTGGCGCCGGCGGCGAGCGTGCCGTTGTAGCTCACGTTGGTCGCCGTCACGTTACCGCTGGTGGGGCTGTACGTGGCGTTCCAGCCGGAGGTGATGGCCTGACCGCCGGGGAGCGTGAAGGCCAGTGCCCAGTGGGCCAGGGCGGTGCTGCCGGTGTTGGTGATGGTGATGTTCTCGGTGAGCCCGGTGTTCCACGTGTTGACCGCGTCGGTCACCTTGCACGAGGCGCCGCCCGGGTCGGTCGGGGTGGGCGTCGGAGTGGGTGTTCCGGGGGTGCCGCCGAGGGCGGTGGCGGTGGCTTCGAAGGCGGGCTTGGGCTGGTAGGAGTTGTCGTACAGGGTGGCCGCGCCGTAGCCGGGGAAGGCTGAGGGGATCCAGGAGTCGGCGTCCCCGACGCCCCACTGCGAGACACCGACGCAGCGGCTCACCGCCAGGCAGGCCTTGACCACATTGCTGTAGTCGGTGGCCTGCTGGGCCAGCGCCGTGCTGTTGGCGGGAAGCTGGATCCGGTCGTCCAGTTCGGTCACCGCGACGTCCACGCCCAGGGCGGCGAAGCGCTGGAGGTTGGCGGTGAGCGTGGAGGGGACCTGGCCGACGATGAAGTGCGCCTCGAAGCCGACTCCGTCGATCGGGACACCCTGCGACTTCAGCGACTGCACCAGGCTGTACATGGCGTTGCTCTTGGCCCCGATGCCCTCGATGTTGTAGTCGTTGAGGTAGAGCTTGGCCGCCGGGTCAGCCGCGTGGGCGGTGCGCAGGGCGTCGGCGATGTAGCCGGTTCCCATGGCGGCGGTGAAGGCGTCCTGGCGCAGGCTGCCGTCCTCGTTGAACGGCTCGTTGACCACGTCCCAGGCATACAACTGACCCTTGTAGTGGGTGGCGGTGGTGGTGATGTGGCTCTCCATGGCCGCCTGTACCTGGTTGGTCGGCAGGCTGCTCACCCAGGAGGGGAGCTGGCTGTGCCAGACCAGGTTGTGTCCGCGTACCCGCATGCCGTGGGCGGTGGCGAAGGAGACGATCCGGTCGCCGGGGCCGAAGTTGTACGTTCCGCGGGACGGCTCGACGGTGTCCCACTTCATCTCGTTGCCCGGCGTGACCATGTCGAACTGGGCTCCGGCGACAGCGGTCAGTGACGCGTTGCCCAGGTCTGTCTGGGTCATGGCGGTGCCGAAGTAGATGCCCTTCGCCTCGGCCAGGTCCTTCAGGCTGCTTCCCGCCGCCGCACCCGCGTGGGCGCCGAGGCCTGCGACCACGAGGGCCCCGGCCGCGACGACGGCGGCGGCCGCGGACATCCCGCGCCGGACACGGCGGGGGGCGATCCCTGGGTCGGCAGGAGGCGAATCAGTGTGCTGCGGGGGGCCGGAAAGGGTGCGACGGATGCGGCGCGGGTCGACTAACACGGTTCTCCCTCAGGTCGGGAATGCCGAATGTTTCGACAGTTCTTCCGAACGTCGGGGGCGACCTTAAGCCGACCATGACGGGCCGTCAACGGTTCGCGCGGACATCGACGCGCGCCGTCGCCGTCACCGGATCCGGTGACGGCGACGGCGGCAGCGCGGGGACGACGACGGGAGCAGCGGCGGGAGTGGCCGCCGGAACGGCGACGCCTCACCCCGACCGGGGTGACCGACTCACCGACCCGGGCGGAACGGGGCGGTGCTGCTGCGTTCGACCAGGCTGGTCGCCAGATCCACCCGCAGGGTGCTGGGGCGGTTCCCGCGGGCCAGGTCGATCACCATGCGGGTGGCGACCTCGGCCATCTCCGTCAGCGGCTGGCGCACGGTAGTCAGGGGCGGCCCGACCCACCGCGCCAGCGGCAGGTCGTCGAAGCCGACCACGCTCAACTCCTCGGGAATGCGCAGCCCTTGTTCGCGGGCGGCCTCGTACAGCCCCAGGGCCTGCAGGTCGTTGCCGGTGAAGACCGCGGTCGGGCGGTCGGGCAGGCGCAGCAGTTCCAGGCCGGCGCTGTAGCCGGCCTCGTGGTGGAAGTCCCCTTCGCGGACCAGCTCGGGATCGTAGACGACGCCGGCCGTCTCCAGGGCCGCCCGGTAGCCGTCGACCCGGGCGCGGCTGCACATCATCCGGCTGGGGCCGGCGATCACCCCGATCCGCTGGTGTCCGAGTTCCAGCAGGTGCCGGGTGGCGGCCAGGCCGCCGTGCCAGTTGGTGGCGCCCACCGCGGGCACGTCCTGGCCGGGGTCGCCGGCCGGGTCCATCACGACGAAGGGGATCTTGCGACTGGTGAGCTGCGCCTGCTGGTCGCGGTCCAGTCCTGACAGCACCAGGACCACCCCGGTCGGACGGCGGGCGAGCACGCCCTCCATCCAGGACTGCCCCAGACTCAGGCGCCCGGAGGACTCGGAGAGCACCACCGACAGGCCCTCCTCGCGCACGACGTTCTCGACCCCGCGGATGACCTCCATCGCCCAGGAGCTCTCCAGTTCGTGGAAGACCAGCTCCAGCAGCTGCGCGGACTGGTGACCGCGACGACGCTGATAACCGTGCCGGCGCAGGAGCGCCTCGACCTTCTCGCGGGTCGCGGGCGCCACATCCGTCCGCCCGTTCAGGACCTTCGAAACAGTCGGGGCCGACACTCCCGCCTCGCGGGCGATCTCGGCCAGCGTCGCCGCCACCGTCACAGGGACCACCTCGGTCGATCGTTGCTGCGGGTCCTTGCCGCCGAAGAGTTCACGGCACGGATGGTAGCCCCTGGGCCCAGCTGCTGCTTCCTGAGGCGTGACGGTTCAGACCCTTGACGGCTTCTGATGACCTGCATAGATTCCCCCTCGACATTCGAGATTTTCATCGAAACTTTCGATCGAGGTAGGCCATGAGACACCATCTGTCCGCTGTTCGCAATGGCGCGTCCCGGAACAGGCTCGGCGCCGTCGCCGCAGCGTCCGCCCTACTGCTCGGCACCGCGGCCTGCGGTTCCGACGGCGGCTCGTCGTCGGCCGGCTCCGGGACGATCCATGTCCTGGTCTACGGCGATGCCACCAACAAGGTCGAGAAGCAACTCGTCGAGTCGTTCAACAAGACCTCGGACGTCAAAGTCGTGCTGGACACCATCCCGGGCGCGGACTACCAGACCAAGCTGCAGACGATCATCAACACGTCCCACGCACCGGACGTGTTCTTCAACTGGGGCGGCGGCAGTATCGCCCCCTTCGTCAAGGCCGACCTGCTCAAGCCGCTGGACGAGTTCATCGCGAAGGACCCCGGGCTGAAGGCGAACTTCCTGCCCTCGGTGTTCAACACCGCGGTCATCGACGGCAAGCCCTACGGCATCCCGATGCGCGGCACCCAGCCGGTCCTGCTCTTCAACAACAAGAAGGTGCTCAGCGACAACGGTCTGACCGCGCCGACCACCTGGGAGCAGCTGCTCGCCGACGTGCAGACCCTCAAGGCGAAGGGCGTCACCCCGATCGCGCTCGGCGGCGCCGACCAGTGGCCGACGCTGATGTGGTTCGAGTACGTCTTCGACCGCGTGGCCGGTCCCGGCCTGTTCCAGAAGGCACTGGGCGGCGACACCTCCGCCTGGGCGGGCGCGGACAGCCGCAAGTCGCTCGGGATGCTCAAGCAGCTCATCGACGCCGGCGCGTTCGGCACCACCTTCGACTCCGTCAAGTTCACCGACGGCGGATCCCCGGCGCTGCTGGCCAAGGGCAAGGCCGCCTTCGAGCTGATGGGCTCCTGGGAGTACTCCACCCACAACTCCAACAACCCGGAATTCGCCAAGAACGGCCTGGGCTACAGCGCCTTCCCGACCATCGCGGGCGGCGCGGGCGACCCGAAGAACATCGTCGGCAACACCAACAACTTCTACTCGGTCCTGAAGAAGACCGAGCACCCCGAGGCCGTCGCGGCCTTCCTCAAGGTCATGTACTCCGACGAGTTCGTGAAGGCGCAGCTGGAGATCGGCAACCTGCCCACGACCAACAACACCGCCCAGTTCCTGGCCGCCTCCAGCACCCCGGACTACTCCACCTTCCAGTACAACCTGGTCAAGCAGGCGCCCTCGTTCCAGCTCTCCTGGGACCAGGCGTACCAGCCCTCGGCGACCACCAAAATGCACACGGCCGTGCAGGAGTTCTTCGACGGCAAGACCGACGCGGACGGCTTCATCAAGGCCATGCAGGGCCTGCCCACCTCGTGAGTTCGGACGCAGACATGACCGGCAACACCATCACCCGCACCGCTCCCCGTCGGGCGGTCCGCAGCAGCGCTGCGGTCGCCCGCCCGGGCTTGGTCTGGGCGCTCCCCGCCACGCTCTTCTTCGTCCTGTTCGCCGTCGTCCCCCTCGTCCTGGTCGCCGTGCTCTCCTTCACCCGCTGGGACGGGTTGGGCGCGCCGGAGTTCGCGGGCATGTCCAACTGGACAGCGCTGCTGCACGACGACGTCATGATCAACAGCTTGTGGCTCAGCTTCGCGCTCACCGCCCTCGGCGTCGCGATCCAGACTCCCCTCAGCATCCTGCTGGGAGTCTGGGCGGCCGGGCACCAGCGCAACCGGGCGATCCTGTCCGCGATCTACTTCGTCCCGCTCCTGCTGTCGGCCACCGCCGTCTCCGTGCTGTGGGCGCTGCTCGACCCGAACTTCGGGGTACCGGCCGAGGCGGAATGGCTCTTCGGTGACGGCAACCTGTTCGGTTCGCAGAGCGGCGCCATCGGCGTACTGGCCTTCGTCGGGGCCTGGCAGTGGACCCCGCTGCACACCCTGATCTACCAGGGAGGTGCCCGCGCGATCCCGCAGGTCCTCTACCAGGCCGCCGCCATCGACGGCGCCGGCAGGGTGCGGCAGTTCCTCCACATCACCCTGCCCCAGCTGCGCAACACCATCATCACCTCGACGATCCTGATGGTGGTGGGCGGGCTCACCACCTTCGACACCGTGCTGATCCTGACCCAGGGCGGCCCGGGAACGGACACCACCATCAGCGCCTATTACATGTACCAGCAAGCCTTCAAGGGGTTCGACTTCGGCGGCGCGTCCGCCATCGCCCTGGTCCTCGTGGTGGCGTCCACCGTGATCTCACTCGTCCTGGTCCGGCTGTCCGGCTACGACAAGATGCGCAGCACATCGGAGGGCGTCTGATGCGCAAGCGCCCCAACTACCTCGCCGGGCTCGGCTCCCTGATCTGGCTGTTCCTGGTCGGATTCCCGCTGTACATCCTGCTGCTGTCCACGCTGCGCACCCAGGCCGACTACTCGACCGCCGGGCCGCTGGAGTTCCCCTCCCACCTCACCTTCCAGAACTACCTCGACGACTTCACCAACGGCTTCGGGCAGGATTTCGCGAACACCCTGGTCGTGACGGGATCCGTGGTCGGCATCGTGCTGCTGCTGGTGCCCCCGCTGGCCTACGCCATCGTCAGAAGCGGCAACCGGGCGATGTCCCTGGTCTTCCGGACCTTCCTGCTCGGTCTCGCCATCCCGGCCCAGGCCGTGATCGTGCCGATGTTCTACGTCATCAGCAAGGCCGGGCTCTACGACAACCTCATCGGCGTCATCCTGCCCACGGCAGCCTTCTCCCTCCCCATCTGCACGCTCATCCTGACGGGCGCGATGCGAGAGATCACCTCGGAGCTCTACGAAGCGATGGCCATGGACGGCGCACGCCCCTGGCGCGTGTTCCTGCAGCTGGTCCTGCCCCTGTCCAAAGGCGGGTTGTCGACCATCGTGGTGTTCTCCGCCCTCCAGGCGTGGAACGGCTTCCTCTTCCCCCTGGTCCTGACCCAGTCCGACTCGACCAAGGTGATCACCCTGGGCCTCTACAACTTCCAGACCGAGCACGGCGTCGACGTCCCCGGACTGCTCAGCGCCGTCGTACTGTCCATGCTGCCGATCCTGATCGTCTACCTGTGCGCCCGCCGCACCCTGGTACAAGGCCTGATGGGAGTCGGCGGCAAGTGACGAACAACCTGAACGTGGCCGTGGACACCGATCCCGGCACGCCCGACTGGCAGAACACCTCCCTCGACGACGGCACCCGCGTCGACGCCCTGATCCGCGCAATGACGCTGCCCGAGAAGCTCGCCCAACTGGCGGGCGTCTGGGTGGGCGCCTCCAACGAGGGCGGCGACGTCGCCCCGCACCAGCACGACCTGGAGGAGCAGACCGACCTGGAGGCGCTGCTGCCGCAGGGCCTGGGCCAGTTGACCCGGCCCTTCGGGACCGTTCCGGTCGATGCCGCGCTCGGCGCCGTGTCCCTGCTGCGCACCCAGCGCCGGATCGCGGCCGCCAACCGTTTCGGCATCCCCGCCCTGGCACACGAGGAGTGCCTGGCCGGGTTCGCCGCCTGGGGCGCCACCGCCTACCCCGTACCCCTGTCCTGGGGCGCCACCTTCAACCCCGACCTGGTGCGCTCGATGGCGGCGGCGATCGGACGGGACATGCGCTCCGTCGGGGTGCACCAGGGGCTGGCCCCCGTCCTGGACGTGGTCCGCGATGCCCGCTGGGGCCGGGTCGAGGAGACCATCGGAGAGGACCCCTATCTGGTCGGCACCGTGGCGACCGCCTACGTGCAGGGCCTGGAAGCGGCCGGGATCGTCTCCACCCTCAAGCACTTCGCGGGGTACTCGGCGTCCCGGGCGGGACGCAATCTCGCGCCCGTCAGCATGGGCACGCGAGAACGGGCCGACGTGATCCTGCCGCCGTTCGAGATGGCGATACGTGAGGGCCGCCCCCGGTCGGTCATGCACGCCTACACCGACACCGACGGCATCCCCTCGGCCGCGGACGAGGAGCTGCTCACCGGGCTGCTCCGTGTCACCTGGGGCTTCACCGGAACCGTCGTCGCCGACTACTTCGGCATCGCCTTCCTGAAAACCCTGCACGGCGTCGCCGAGGACTGGTCCGGGGCCGCCGCACTGGCCCTCGCCAGTGGCGTGGACGTGGAACTGCCCACGCTGAAGACCTTCGGACAGCCGCTGCAGGACGCGGTGACCGCGGGCACCGTACCCAGCCGGCTGGTCGACCGCGCGCTGCGCCGCGTGCTGCTCCAGAAGGCCCGGCTCGGGCTGCTGGACCCGGAGTGGGATCCGGTGCCGGCCGGGCTGGTCGGGTCCGACCTGTCGGACCCGGAAGCGCTGCGCGGCACCCTCGATCTCGATCCCCCCGAGAATCGGGAACTGGCCGGGACCATCGCCGAGCAGGCCGTGGTGCTCCTGCAGAACGACGGCGTACTGCCGCTCGCCCGGCCCCGGCGCATCGCGCTGATCGGCCCCAACGCGGACACCGCGCACGCGCTGCTCGGCTGCTACGCGTTCCCGGTGCACGTCGGCGGCCAGCACCCCGACGTCCCGCTCGGCATCGAGCTGCCGACACTGGCCCAGGAGCTGGCGGCCGAGTTCCCAAACAGCGAACTGGTCACCGCCCCAGGAGCGTCGGTGGACGGGACCGACACCTCGGGCTTCGCCGAGGCGATCGAGGTGGCACGCGGCGCGGACGTCGTGGTGCTCGCCCTCGGAGACCGGGCCGGGCTCTTCGGCCGGGGCACCAGTGGGGAGGGATGCGACGTGGAGTCGCTCCAGCTCCCGGGCGTGCAACAGCAGTTGCTCGACGCCCTGCTCGACAACGGGACGCCGGTCGTGGTCACCCTCCTGTCCGGGCGCCCCTACGCGCTCGGCCGCGCGGTGCGGGAGGCGGCCGGCATCGTGCAGAGCTTCTTCCCAGGTGAGGCCGGGGCCCGGGCCGTGGCCGGGGTGCTCAGCGGAAGGGTGAACCCGTCGGGGAAGCTGCCGGTCAGTGTGCCCAGCCGCCCCGGGGTGCAGCCGTCCACCTATCTGGCGGCCCGGCTGGCCCAGGCGGGCGAGGTGTCCAGCACCGACCCGACCGCGGCCTACGCCTTCGGACACGGCCTGGCGTACACCCGCTTCGTCTACTCCGCCCTCGACGTCGAGGAGGGCAGTACCGGTACCGACGGCGCGTTCCGATTCGCCTTCGAGCTGCGGAACGCGGGCGACCGCGAGGGGACCGAAGTCGTCCAGATCTACCTGCACGACCCGGTGGCGTCGGTCGTGCAGCCGGTGCAGCGACTGATCGGCTACCGCAGAGTCCCGCTCACCCAGGGCCAGGTCGCGCGGATCAAGGTGACCGTTCCGGCCGACCTCGCTTCCTTCACCGGCCGCGAAGGCCATCGCATCGTCGAACCCGGAGCATTGGAGTTGCGTGTCGCCGCGTCCAGCACCGATACCCGGCTGAGCGTTCCCCTCACGCTCACCGGCCCGGCCCGCCCTCTCGACCACACGCGTCGCCTGCATGCGACGTTCACGGTGTCCTGAGCGCGGACCGGCCCGGCGTCGCCTGAGCTCCGGCGCCGGGCCGGCCGTCACGCGGCTGCAGGATCTGCAGACGCAACTGGTAGCGCTGTTGGACCTCTTGGATCCGCAGGGGGTACCCGTTTCCCGCAGTTCCGGTCCGCCTTCGACGACGACAGCCACACGCTGCGATGAGGCAGGGGAAGCGGCGGCTCAGGTACGGGGGCGGGTGGCGGTCTCGAAGTAGAAGGTGTCGATACTCCGGACGGCCTGCTCGAACTCTTCCAGGTTGACGGGCTTGGCCACGTAGGCGTTGGCATGGCTGGTGTACGCGCCGGTGACGTCGTCCGGGGCGGTGGAGGTGGTGAGGACGACGACGGGGATGGTCTGCAGGTCGTCGTCGTTCTTCAGGATCTTCAGCAGGTCCCGGCCGTTCATGCGGGGCATGTTCAGGTCGAGGACGATGAGGTCGGGGCGCACACTGCCCGGCGCGCGCAGGTACTCCAGGGCCGCGATGCCGTCGGTGACCTGGACCAGGTTGCGGGCGCCACGCTCTGAGAGGGCTTCTTCGATGAGCATGGCGTCGGCAACGTCGTCCTCGACGAGCAGGACGTCGAAGGCGCGGGCGGGGGTGGTCATCAGCGGTTGCTCCGTGGGTTTCTCGTGTGAGTGGTGGAAAAGCCCCGGCCAGCGGCGGCGGGCGCCTTGGCGGGTCATGCCGCAGGCGGCGCCGATCTGCGGGTAGCCGGCGCCCGCGCGGGCCGCGTCCACGGCCGCTTCCCGCTGGAGCCGTTCGGTGGCCTGTTGGAGGTGGTCCAGCACGTGGAGCAGGGCCAGTGCCTGCGCCGGGGTGTCCTCGGCGGACGGTGCTGGGTCCTGCAGCAGCCGGCGGGCCAGGCGCTGGGCAAGGTCGCCGACCGCAGCGTCCGCTAGCTCGCCTGTTTCTTGCGGAGTGGTCCGCAGCACGAAGTTCTTGCCTGGCATACCCGGCACTTTAGGCCCCTGATACGGCCTACGACAACAAACGCTGTCGAGACCCCCTTAGAGTGTGCTGGCCGCACCCGATCACCAGCGGCTGCCACAGCGAGGAGTGCACACGATGACCGGCGATGAGGGGCAACCGCGTGGCCGGGGGCTCTCCACATGGACCACCCGGCGGTGGCTGCGTGTGGGGGTGGCCGCCTCCTTGGTGCTGCTGACGCTGCTCGGGGTGACGGGGGCCTGGGTCCTGGGGCGGAACGAGTCGATCAGCAAAGACCTCGTGGACACGCGCTCTCCCGCTCTGTCCACCTCGCTCGGGCTGGAATCGGCACTGCTCAACCAGGAAACCGGCATTCGTGGCTACGGTCTCACCGGCACGCCGGATTTCCTCACCCCCTACCGGCAGGGACTCACCGCGCAATCGGCGGACGTCGCGCGCATCGCGGAGCTGCTGCAGGACGACCGGGCCGGCCTGAACGACCTGAAAGCGGTGCAGGATGCCGTGGCGCTGTGGCAGGAGAAGTTCGCCCGGCCGATCGCCGCCGCGCCGCCCGGCTCACCCTCCCCCCTGGCCACCGAGCGGGCGGCCGAGGGCAAAGCCACCTTCGACGGCGTACGTGCCGCGTTGGGGCGCCAGCAGGAACGACTGCGGGCGGACCGCGTGCGGGCGCGCAACGACCTGATGGCCACGACAGGCCTGCGGAACTGGGTTTTCAGCGCCATCGCGGTCCTCATCGTCGCCCTGGCAGCCCTGGTCTTCGAGGGGCTGCGCCGCGGCATCAACCTGCCGCTGGAGCGGCTCGGAGCCGACGCCCGGACCATCGCCGGCGGTGACTTCGACCATCCCATCACCCCGACAGGACCCGCGGACCTGCGGCGCCTGAGCGGCGAGATCGACTTCATGCGCCGCCGCCTCGTGCGGGAACTGGCCTTCGCCGAGGAGGCCCGGCTGCGGCTGGACGCTCAGGCAGCCGACCTGCAGCGGTCCAACGTCGAGCTGGAGCAGTTCGCCTACGTGGCCTCCCACGACCTCCAGGAACCCCTGCGCAAGATCTCCAGCTTCACTCAGCTGCTCCGGCGGCGCTACGGCGGGCAGCTCGACGCGCGGGCGGACCAGTACATCGACTTCGCGGTCGACGCGGCGAACCGCATGCAGACCCTCATCAACGACCTGCTCGCCTTCTCGCGCGTGGGACGGCTCCACAACACCCACCAGAGCATCCGCGTGGACAGGGTGCTGCAGCAGACCCTGTCCACGCTGAGCGTGGGGATCGAGGAGAGCGGGGCGACGATCACCCTGGACCCGCTGCCGACCCTGGTCGCCGACCCCACGCAGATGGGCATGCTCTGGCAGAATCTGATCGGCAACGCCGTCAAGTTCCACCGCCCGGGCGAGGCACCGCGGATCCACGTCACGGCGGCCCGCGAGGGCGAACTGTGGCGGTTCTCCGTCACCGACAACGGCATCGGCATCGCACCGGAGTACGCCGAGAAGGTCTTCGTGATCTTCCAGCGACTGCACACCAAGGACACCTACACCGGCAGCGGCATCGGCCTGGCGATGTGCAAGAAGATCGTCGAGTTCCACGGCGGCACGATCACCGTCGACCCGGAGTACCGCGACGGCACCCGCATCACCTTCACCCTGGCGCCCGAGCCTCCGCGCCTCCCCAACCCCTCCCCCGAGCCCCAGGCGGTCCGCGCCGCCACGGAACACGAACGATGACCGTGACCATGGCAGCCACCCCTGCCGCGGCCTCCAGCGAGCCGGTGTACCGCATCCTCCTGATCGAGGACGACGCGGGCGACGCGTTGCTCGTGGAGGAACTGCTGCACGACACGACGCTGCGGTTCGAGCTGACCACCCGGACCACCCTGGGCGGCGCCCGCGCCGAACTGGCCGCCAGCCCGATCGACTGCGTCCTCCTCGACCTGCACCTGCCCGACGTGGCGGGAACCGCCGCCGTCACCGCCGTCCGCGGCCTGGCCCCGCACACCGCGGTCATCGTCCTGACCGGCGTGTCCGAGGCCCAGGCAGGCACCGAGGCCATGGCCGCCGGCGCCCAGGACTACCTCGTCAAGGGCAAGGTCGAAGCGGACCTCCTGTACCGGGCGGTGCGCTACGCGGTCTACCGGAGCCAGACCGAACGCGCCAGCAGCCAGGCGCAGGCGACCCGCCTGCGGGCGGAGGAGAACGCCCGCCTGGAGCGGGGCCTGCTGCCTCAGCCGATCCTCGACACCTCGACGGTGACGGTGACCTCCCGTTACCTGCCCGGCGGCGCGATGACCCTGCTCGGCGGTGACTTCCTCGACGTGGTGGAGGGCGACGACGGGCTGCTGCACGCCGTCGTCGGCGACGTCAGCGGACACGGGCCCGACGCCGCCGCGCTGGGCGTGTGCCTGCGCATCGCCTGGCGCTCCCTGGTGCTGGGCGGACACCGCGGCACCGACCTGCTGCACCTGATGGAACGCATCCTGCTCGCGGAACGCGGCAGCCATCCACTCTTCGCCACCTGCACCCTGCTCACCCTCGACCAGAACGCCGGCGCCGCCACCCTCCACCTCGCCGGCCACCACGAGCCCCTTCTGACCACGCCCGAGGGCACCCGGGAACTGGCCGCCGCCCATGGCATCGCGCTGGGCATCGCCCCCGGGCTGGTTCCCGGGCAGCGCAGCTGGCCCCCCACCGTCGTCCCGCTCCCGACCAGCGGAGCCCTGACCCTCTACACCGACGGCCTCACCGAAGGACACAACGGCGCCAAGGGCGAGCGGCTCGGCGTCGAAGGGCTGCTCACCCTGATCAGCCACCTGCCGCAGGCGGACCCGGCCGCCCACGTGGACCTCCTCATCAAGGAGACCCACGACTTGAACGCCGGACGCCACTTCGACGACGTCGCGGTGCTCCGCCTCGACTGGGGCAACCGGCCCCGACCCCGCTGAGACCGGTCAGTGGGCGCGGGAGCGGTCGTGGTCGCCCGCGATGTCATCGACTCCGGGCTGATCCCCGCGGCCGCGCCGGACCGCCCTCAACTGACCTGGGTCGGAGCGTTGTTCACGGTGCCTCGGGGAGCGACTTCCGCGGGTAGCTGCGCAGGACCAGGGAGGTGGTGACGGGCCCGAAGCGCGCGAGGGAGTCCACGACCTGTTCGAGGCGTTCGGCGTGCGAGCAGTGAACGTCGAACAGCAGGCAGTCCTCACCGGTCACACGGAGCGTCGAGACCACTTCGGGGGTCCGGGCGGCGAGGGAGAGCGCCGGGGACAACTGCGCGTGTGTGGTGCGCAAGCGGATGACGGCATGGATGTTCAGCCCGACGGCAGCCGGTGCGACGACAGCGCGATAGCCGGTGATGACCCGCTCTTCTCCAGGCGCTGGATCCGGGCGCCGGCCGCCGGCTGGGACAGCCCGACACGACGTCCGACCTCGGCACCGGTGAGGCGACCGTCGGTCTGGAGCAGGCCGAGGATGGCGCGGTCGATCTCATCAAGTGATTCCATCGTTGTCACGCCCGCTTTCCTTGAGATCACTTGTTGGGCCCTGCCCTGCCCACTGGTCCATCGAGAATCGTTCCCGCGAGGTGCCGCTGGAGGGCAGTGCCACAAGGGAAAGGACAGTGGACGATGGTCGCGTACGTCATCATCCCCGGGATCGACGGTTCGGACGAACAGCACTGGCAGAGCCGGTGGCAGAGCCGATGGGGAGCCTCGGCGGCCCGGATCGCGCCGGCCTCGTGGACCAGGCCGGACCTGCCGGACTGGGTCGCGGCGATCCAGACCGCCTACGAGATCGCTTCTGCGCGTGACGGCCAGGTGGCGTTGATCGCTCACAGCCTGGGCAGCTGGGCAGCTGCCCAGTGGCTGAACGACCGGGCACCCTCCGACGGAGTCACGGCGTTCCTGGTCGCGCCACCCGATCTCCAGGGGCCGGAGTTCCCACGCGGACCCGCGTCGACGTTCCTGGGCCTGGCCGCTCGCCCCTTGCCGTGCCGGAGCCTGCTGGTGACCAGCGACAACGATCCCTACTGCGACCCGGCGACCTCCGCGGCGCTGGCCTCCGGGTGGCAGGCGCGACACCAGCCCGTCGCACGCCACGGACACATCAACTCCGGTTCCGGCCTGGGCGACTGGCAACCGGGCCTGGAACTCCTCCGCACGCTGGTCGACCGCTGAGGCTCGTGCTACCTCCCGAACGGCGGATCGCCGGGTCCATGGGTCGGCCGCACTCGCGCGGGGACGGCAACAAGGGCCAAGTCGTCGCGGTTTCCGCCGTGTGCGGCGGTGACCTGCGCGCTTCTTGATCGTTCCACTGGTAGTGGACGGGCGTAGTGGGTCCGGCCACGGACTTCCGTCATGTGCGCGGCACCGTCGCCGTGCGGGAAGTTCCCGGCGCAGGACCGTTCGGTGAGCCCCGCAGGCCGGGGCGAGGGGGTTTCGACGATGTGTGGGCTGGTCGGCTATGCCGGTTTCGCGGGCCGTGTGCCCCGGGAGACAGAGGACACCTCGCTCAAGGTGATGACCGAGACCCTGGCGTGCCGTGGCCCCGATGCCTCGGCCGTATGGGCCGAAGAGGCCGCGGGGATGGGGCACACCCGACTGGCCGTTGTGGACGTGGTCGGCGGCCGGCAACCCATGGTCCTGGCACGCGACGGGCGCACGGTGCTGGCGGTGGCGTTCACCGGCGAGGTCTACAACCACGCCCGGCTGCGGGCGGAGCTGGCCTCGCTCGGGCACCGGTTCTCCACCCGCAGCGACAGTGAGGTGGTGCTGCGGGCCGTTGACGCGTGGGGCGAGCAGGCCCCGTCCCGGCTGGAGGGAATGTTCGCCTACGCCGCCTGGGAGCCGGGGCCCAAGCGGTTGACGCTGGTGCGGGACCGGTTCGGGATCAAGCCCCTGTGCTACGCACAGCTCGACGACTCGGTGGTGTTCGCCTCCGAGCCCAAGGCCGTGCTGGCGCACCCCGCGCTGACCCCGCGGCTGGACCTGGACGGGTTGCGGGAACTACTGCTGTCCGCCCACCCGATGATCAAGACGCCGGGGCGCACTGCCTTCGCGGGCCTGCGCGAGGTCGCACCGGGCACCGTTCTCACCCTGACACCGCAGGGCGCGCGCGCCACCCGCTATTGGTCGTTGGACCCGGCCGAGCACGGGGACGACCTGCCCACCACGGTGGCCAGGGTGCGCCAGTTGCTGGAGGAGTCGGTGGCCGGGCAGCTGACGGCCGATGTGCCGGTGAGCGTGCTGCTGTCCGGCGGACTGGACTCCAGCGCCATCGCGGCGCTGGCGCGCCCGGCGGTCGGGCCCCTGCACACCTTGTCGGTGGACCTCGGCGACCGGGCCTCGGACCAGGACGTCATGGAGCGCGAAGCCGACGGACCGTACGCCGAAATGATGGTGGCCCATCTGGGCAGCACCCACCGTCGGGTGCGGCTGGGGACCGACGCTCTGGCCGACCCGGTCCGGCGCGCCGAGGCGGGCCGGCTGCGCGACGGGCTGACGCTGGGCGACTTCGACACTTCCCTGCTGGCGCTGTACCGCGCGGTGCGCGAACACTTCCCCGTCACCTTGGCCGGCGACGGCGCTGATGAACTCTTCGGCGGATACCGCTGGTTCAGACCCGAGGACGCGGGAGCAGAATCCTTTCCCTGGGAGGCCACGCTGGAACGCGCCGACCTGACCCGGCTGCTCGACCCGAGTCTGGCTGCCGCCCTGGACCTTCCTGGACACCGCACCGCACTCCACCGGGCGGCCTGCTCGGAGCTCGAGCACCTGCCGGGCACCGCGCCCGCCGAGGCGGCGCTGCGTCGCGACAGCTACCTCAGTCTGACCCGGTTCCTGCCCTGTCTGCTGGACCGTGCCGACCGTCTCAGCATGGGCGTGGGCCTGGAGGTGCGGGTGCCGTTCCTGGACCACCACCTGGTCGAATACGTCTTCAACGCCCCGTGGGCCATGAAGACCTTCGACGGACGGGAGAAGAGCCTGCTGCGCGCCGCCGTCGCCGATCTGCTGCCCGCACCGGTGCTGGCCCGCCGCAAGAGTCCCTACCCGATGGTCCGTGACCGCGCCTACCGCGCCGCCCTGACCGCGCAGGTCGCCTGCCTCCTGGCCGACGGCAGCCCGGCTGCCGACCTGCTGGACACCGCCGCCGTGCGCCGCCTGCTGCTGGAGCCCGCTGAAGCCACCCGCTTCCCCCGCCAGGGACTGGAGCTGGTCCTGGACCTCGACCAGTGGTTGCGCACCCACCGCCCCTCCCTTCATCTCTGACCGTCCGCCCCTCCTACGCCCGACGCCCCGTCACCGACACGCACAGGACCTCGCCATGCCGCACGCCGTGATCACCTCAGCCGTCCGCACGCCCATCGGGCGCGCCCACAAGGGCTCCTTGGCCAGCGTCCGCCCCGATGACCTGCTGGCGACCGCCGTCGCCGAAGCCCTCGCCCGCACCCCCGGCCTGCCCGCGAGCAGTGTGGAGGACGTGGTCGTGGGCTGCGCCCTGCCCGGCGGTGAACAGGGCTTCAACATCGCCCGGATCGCCGCCGTCCTGCTCGGCTGGGACCACGTGCCCGGCCTGACGGTCAACCGCTTCTGCACCTCCTCCCTGCAGGCGATCCGCATCGCCGCGCAGGCCGTGCGCTGCGGCGACGCCGACGTCGTCATCGCCGCCGGAGTCGAGTCGCAGTCCCGTCTGACGCACGGAAGCTCCGACACCTGGCCCGGCACCGAGAACCCGGCCTTCCAGGCGGCCGGGCAGCGCACGCGTCGCCGCGCGCGAGCCGGCTCGGGTCCCTGGAGCGACCCCCGCGAACAGGGCCAGCACCCGGACCCGTATATCCCGGTGGGCCTCGCCGCCGAGAACACCGCCGACCTGTACGGCATCACCCGCGCCGACATGGACGCCTACGCCGCCCGATCCCACCAGCTCACCCAACAGGCCCTGGCCCAGGGTTTCCACTTCGCCGACCTCGTCCCCGTCAAGGGCGCGGACGGCGCCACCGCCACCGCGGACGACTGCCCGCGCGCCGGCGTCACCGCCGCCACTCTGGCCGACCTGCCCCCGCGCTTCCGCCCCGACGGACGCGTCACCGCCGGCAACAGCGCACCGCTGTCGGACGGCGCCGCAGCCGTCGTCGTCATGTCCGAGACCTACGCCCACGCCCACGGGCACACCGCGCTCGCTCGCGTCCTGGCCACCGCGGTCAGCGCCGGCACCCCCGAGACCGAGGGCCCGGTCCCCGTCACCGCGACCCGCACTGTCCTGGCACGGGCCGGGTTGTCCCTTGCGGACATCGGCACTGTCGCCGGCAACGAACCGTTCGCCGCGCAGATCCTGGCCTACTGCGCCGAACTGACCCTGGACCCCGCGCGCATGAATCCCCATGGCGGCTCGATCGCCCTGGGCGAGCCCTACGGCGCGGCCGGTGTCCGCCTCACCACCACCGCACTCACCACCTTGCGCCACGACGACCTCAGCACCGCCCTGGTCAGCGTCGTCGCCGCCGGCGGGCAGGGCATGGCCATGCTGCTGGAACGCACCGCATAAGGCCCACCCGTCGCCACAGCCCAAGACGATGCACCCGCGCGGGGCCATCCGAACGAGGCCACCGCTATCCGTCCGGTGCCGGTGGTAGGCATCGGGCATGGACTGGACACTCCCGGAGCCGATACTCGCCGCCGCCGTGAACGGCCCCCGCCTCCCGGCGCGGATGGCGGCAGAGCCGAAGTGGGACGGCTACCGGGCGCTCCTGGGCCACTCCGCGGACGGGCGGATCGTCATCCGGTCGCGGCGCGGTACCGACATGACCGAGGCGTTTCCGGAGATCGCCCTGGCCGCGGGCGCGCTGCCCGCGGATGTCGTGCTCGACGGCGAACTGATCGTCTGGGAGAACGGGCGGCTGGCATTCGAGCGGCTGCAGGGCCGACTGCATCGCAGGAGGACGACGACGGCCTCGCTGGCCGCGAAGTGGCCGGCCCACTTCGTCGCGTTCGATCTCCTGCACCACACCGGCACCGACCTGATGAGCCGGCCGTACGCCGAACGTCGGGAGGCCCTGGAACAGCTCTTCACCGAACACGAGTTGGGGCCGTCACTGACGCTGTGCCCGTCGACCACCGATCCGCAGATCGCGGCGCAGTGGCTGGACTGGTCCGCGGTGGGTATGGAGGGTCTCGTCTTCAAGCGCCTCGCCCAGAGCTACCGGCCCGGCGAGCGCGGATGGCAGAAGTACCGCATGCGGGCTACCACGGAGGCGATCGTGGGCGCCGTCAGCGGCTCCCTGTCCGCACCCGTCACCGTGCTGCTGGGACGTCTCGACGCGGCGGGGCGCCTGCAGTACGTCGGCCGCAGCGCCGTGCTGTCACGGCCGGCCGGCCTGGCCCTGGCCGACCAGCTCGCTCCAGCCGCCGGGCGGCACCCCTGGACGGGAATGACGTTCTCCACCACGTGGGGCAGTCAGGAGAAACTGAAGGTGGAGTTCGTCGAACCGGTCACCGTGGCGGAAGTCGCAGCCGAGGTGTCGGTGGATCCCTCGGGCCGATGGCGGCACCCCGTGCGGTGGACGCGAGTGCGGGCCGATCTCGCGCCTGGCGACGTGCCGCTGTTCGAAGCGGGCAACGAGCCGGCCGCGGGTTGAAGGTGATCGGTGAAGGTGATCTCGCCGCGTCCGCGTTCGGTGTGCACGCGCAGGAAGGTGGTCAGTCCGTAAGCCTGCTTCACGTCCGCGTACCGCTCCCCACCCCAGACGGTCGTCGGTCCGGCCGCCTGCCGGGTCGTCCATGAGCTGATGCGTCGCCGGGGCGGCGGGCACCGCCTGCTCGCCCGCGGCGCGCCGGGTCGCGGTGTGAGGGGCGGGGTTGTAGACCTGGAGTCATGAGCGAGGAAATGTCGTCATGGCATCCCGGCGCAATCGTGCCCGTGAGCGGGATCTACGAGTGTGACTGCGGAGCGGCCCATCACTGGAGCACGGACGTGAAGGGGCACCGATTCCCGCCCCCGCCGAGTGGGTGCCCCGGCACCTCCTGGTCGCTGAAGACCGAGACCCACGCCGAGGCCCACCCGGAAAACCACCTCGGCTGATCTCTTCCCGCAGGTGCACGCTCCCGTCCCGGTGACAGCCGCGGACGGGAGTTGGTGCGTGGGGCGCCGGCCGCTCGCTCCCCGCCTCACCCGGGTCCCGGCTTGGCCGGCCGCCATTCGATCAGCAGGATGGTCGCGTCACCGTTCAACCGGCTGGTCTCGTGGTCGAGCAGCGAGTGGATGAGCCGCCGCAGTCGCAGTGCCTCCGAGGGCAGCTCGCCCGCCGCCGTCGCCCGAATGAGGGAGTCGGTGAACCGCTTCAGGCCCTACGGCGGCACCGCAGGTACGTGCTGTCCAGCGCGTGCCGCGCACCCCGATGACGCCCAGCCGCTCGGCTCCGTCGACAGGGCCCGGTACCGGCGGCTACGGTCCGGGTGCCGGTCACCTCTCCGAGCGGGAGGGCACCCCGTGAAAGGCGGTCGCGCCCCGGCGTGACTTCTCGACGCCCCTGCGCCATCCCAGTGAAGTGGGCGCTCCCACCGAGGAGTTCACGCGTGGCTGCCGAGCATGACATGGCCTGCTCCGGGCAGGGGTAGGTAATGGACGCTTTGGGAGAACTGCTGCAGGACACCATGCGCGCCAGGCACCTGAACGCACAGGCGCTCGCTGACCGCACCGGCATCCGCACCCCCCGCATCCGCGCTTTCGCGCAGGACGGCGCCGAGGGACCGGTGCACCCCACGGAACCGGAGCTCGCGGAGCTGGCCGACGCGCTGGACCTGCCACTGACGCAGGTGTTGGCCGCCGCTCATCCCCCTGCCGGTGCACTGGTCTGACAGCCCCCGGCAAGCCCTGGCCGCCCTGGCCGCCCTGGCCAGGACGTTCAGTCGGCATCGGTCAGTCAGGAACGGCGACCGGAACGAAAGCATCCGACTGCCGCATGGCCGGATGGGCGACGAGTTCGTCGCGAGTGATCGCCCGCGTTGCTGTCGCCGCAATGGTGCGGGTGACGGTGGACAGGAGCCCCTGACCGAGCGTGGTGGCCTTCGCCGCGCGCGGCGCACGAGGGCCGCCCAGACTGGTGATCCGGTGCTCCGGGCCGGCCCTGCCCGTCGGCCGGCCCGGCCCGCCGGCACCTGAGAGAAACAGCGGGAGGGCCCCGGTCCGTGCCATGGACGGCACGGCGCGGCCCATCCCGGGCGGCGAGCTGTGGGGCACCCCCTGCTCACCCACCCGCAGCAGTGACGATCCACGGCAGCAGCCAAAGGAGAAGCGGCATGTCAGACGTACAGGAGCAGACGCGAGCCCCGGCGACAGCACGGCGCGATCCGGGACTGGCGCTGCCGGAAGCCGGGCAGGCCGGCTGGAACGAGGTGGACGTGCGGGCGGTGGACACCGTCCGGCTGCTGGCCGCCGACGCCGTCCAGAAGGTCGGCAACGGCCACCCGGGCACGGCCATGAGCCTGGCGCCTCTGGCGTATCTGCTGTTCCAGCAGGTCATGCGGCACGACCCGGCCGACGACCAGTGGCTGGGCCGGGACCGGTTCGTCCTCTCCTGCGGCCATTCCAGTCTGACGCTGTACATCCAGCTGTACCTGAGCGGGTACGGCCTGGAGCTGGACGATCTCAAGGCGCTCCGCACCTGGGGCTCCGCGACGCCGGGACACCCCGAGTACCGCCACACCCGCGGAGTGGAGATCACCACCGGGCCGCTGGGCCAGGGCCTGGCCGGCGCCGTGGGCATGGCGATGGCCGCCCGCCGCGAGCGCGGCCTGCTGGACCCCGCCGCTGCTCCGGGCGCCAGCCCGTTCGATCACCACGTGTACGTGGTCGCCTCGGACGGCGACATGATGGAGGGTGTCTCCGCCGAGGCCAGCTCCCTCGCCGGGCACCAGGAGCTGGGCAACCTGGTCGTGTTCTACGACTCCAACCAGATCTCCATCGAGGACGACACCGACGTCTCCTTCAGCGAGGACGTTCCCGCCCGGTACGCCGCCTACGGCTGGCACGTGCAGACGGTCGACTGGACGCGTACCGGCTCGTACGTCGAGGACGTCGACGCCGTACTCGCCGCGATCGAACAGGCCAGGCAGGAGACCGACCGACCCTCTCTGATCATGCTGCGCACGATCATCGGCTGGCCGGCCCCCACCAAGCGGAACACCGGCAAGGCGCACGGCTCCGCGCTGGGCGACGAGGAGGTCGCGGCCACCAAGAAGCTGCTCGGCTTCGACCCGCAGCACAACTTCACCGTGGAGGACGACGTGCTGGCCCGGGCCCGGCAGGTGGCCGACCGCGGCCAGGTCGCGCGTGCCGAGTGGGAGACGTCCTACCAGGCCTGGCGCGCCGGACATCCATCGGAAGCCGCACTGCTCGACCGGCTCCAGGCGCAGGAACTGCCACAGGGCTGGCACGACGCACTGCCCGTGTTCCCCGCCGACCCCAAGGGCATGGCCACCCGCGCGGCCTCCGGCAAGGTGCTGAGCGCACTCGCCGACGTGCTGCCGGAGCTGTGGGGCGGCTCGGCCGACCTGGCCGGGAGCAACAACACCACCATGGACGGCGAGCCCTCCTTCCTGCCCACCGACCGGCAGACGGCCCTGTACAAGGGCGGCCCCTACGGGCGCACGCTGCACTTCGGGATCCGCGAGCACGCCATGGGCGCGATCCTGAACGGCATTGCCCTGCAGAGCCTGACCCGGCCCTACGGCGGCACCTTCCTGACGTTCTCCGACTACATGCGCCCCGCCGTGCGGCTGGCCGCGCTGATGAAGCTGCCGGCCGTCTACGTGTGGACCCACGACTCCATCGGGCTGGGCGAGGACGGCCCCACCCACCAGCCCGTCGAGCACCTCGCCGCGCTGCGCGCCATTCCCGGCCTCGACGTCGTCCGCCCGGCGGACGCCAACGAGACCACCGCGTGCTGGCGCACCGTGCTGGAGCACACCGACCGGCCGACCGGGCTGGTGCTGACCCGCCAGAACCTGCCGGTTCTGGACCGCGACAGCGGTCAGTACGCCGCTTCCGCCGAGGCCGCACGCGGCGGGTACGTCCTCGCGGAGACCGGGCCGGGCTCCGTGCCGGACGTCATTCTGGTGGCGACGGGTTCCGAGGTGGCGATCGCGCTGGACGCCCGGGACCTGTTGGCCGCGGACGGTCTGACGGTGCGGGTGGTGTCCATGCCGTGCCGCGAATGGTTCGCCGAACAGCCGCTCAGTTACCAGGACCAGGTCCTGCCCCCGGCCGTGCGCGCCCGGGTGAGCGTCGAGGCCGCCGTCGGACAGGGCTGGCGCGAAGTCGTCGGGGATGCGGGCCGCATCGTCAGCCTGGAGCACTACGGGGCCTCGGCGGACTACGAGCGGCTGTACACCGAGTTCGGCATCACCGCCGAAGCCGTCGCCACGGCAGCGCGGGACAGCATCCAGGACTCCCGCGGCGCCCCGCGACCCGGCGGCCGCCGGCACACCTCCGCCCCCACCGAGGGAGGTACCGGGGACCGCTCCTGAGGATCCGCCGCCGGGCACGGCCTTCCAGTTGGGGGCGCGCGACCCGAATGGCGCCACCCAGGATGCCCGGTTCGTACAAGGGCGCGACGATCAACGGGACCGCCAGGGAGACACCATGGCGGCATCCACGACATCACAGCAGGAGGCAGACATGCCGCAGACGTCCAGTGCCAAGCGGGTACAGCGCGGGCAGGTAAAGAAGGTCGTAACCAAGCGCGGTCCGGCCAAGGCGAGCACCGCCCGCACCGTCAAGCCGAAGCGTGCCGCGACGGGCTCCACCCGTACCCCCTCGCGCACGGCGGCAACTCCCGCGGCACGGCGTGTCAGCCTGCGCTCCCGCACCGGCCCCAGCACCCGCACCTTCGACCAGCTGTACGCGGAAGCCCAGCGCCGCCGTATCGCCGGCCGCTCGACCATGCGCAAGGCCGAGCTGGTAAAGGCCCTCGGTCGCTGACGACAACGCCACACGGAGCTCGGCCGTTCGCACGGCGTCTCCGTCAAGTGGTCGGACGTGGTGGGCAGGTTCGGGCTTCTACGCCCCGACCGGCCCACCACGTTCTGCTTCTCGGGCGGACCGGCGAACAGTGCATCCGCCCGCCGGTGAGCGCGAGCGGGCGACGACGCCATCAGGAAAGGTGCGGAGATGAGCGAGAGTGCCATGGGCGACGACGTCTACCAGCCGACGGGGGACGACGAGGTCGCGGACGACGCCACGCAGCTGGACATGGAGAACGCGCTGGACGAGCGCGGGCTCGACGACATCCTCGACGAGGGGTACTCGCCGCCGGAACGGCCTCTCGGTGTGGACAAGGTCGGCACCACCGCGGAGGAGCAGCACGAAGGGGAGAGCCTCGACGAGAGGCTGGCCCAAGAGGTACCCGACACCACCGCAGACACCGGTGACGGGCTCGGCGACACCTCCGACACCGACGGCGAACTGCTGGACACCGAAGCTGGAGTCTCCCGCTCCGGGCGACTGGTGGCCCCCGACGAGGGGGTGGGCTCGAATCGCGAGGGCACGGTGGCCGCTGACGTCGGCATCGACGGCGCGGCCGCCTCGGCGGAGGAGGCGGCGGTCCACGTTGTCGACGACCCCGAATCCACCGACGGGGAGATCTGAGCCCGGGAGATCTGAGCGAGCGCGGTGGGCGCAGGCCCGCGCCCTTGGCCGGGGTGAGTCGCAGGTGGCAGGTCGCAGGTCGCAGGCAGCGGCCGGCGCAGGAGCCGGGAGCTGCTGGTGGGAGCACAGCTCGTGGTGGGGATCCGCATACGGCGCAGGAGATCACGGGTGGCGCGCAGGTCCAAGGTGCTGCGCCAGGCCAGTCCGGGGTGGCGGGTGCGCAGGTGGGACAGGGCTCGGGTGCCCAGTCCTGTGCCGCGGAAGGGATCCTCGATGACAACCTCGGCAGGGCGCTGCCACGGCGGAAGCCCCCGTGCACGCCGCCGGTCGGCATGATGCGGTCGGGCCTGGCAGGACAAGACGCAGTGCTGCCAGGCCCGACCGGACCTCGATGTCGCATCGGAGGAACGAGGCTGCCGCGCCCCGGGACACGGGCGCCGCCGCCACGGGCGCCAGGTTCCCCCGGACAGCCCTGCCGAGAGCGTCCAAGCACCGCCGTGGCCTGCGACGCGGGCCCGGATCACCGCCGTCGGACACTGACCGCCCCGTTTGGCGTAACCACCGTGACCTGCGGCACAACCGGCCCGTTGGGTGGATCAACGTCGCCACTTCGAGCGGCGGATTCAACGTACTCAGGGAGACTTCGATGTCCCGTATTGCCCAGGCAGCCGCCATCACCGCCGCGGCCGGCGCCGTCCTGGCCGCCGGTGCCGGTATCGCCACCGCGGATGCCGATGCCCACGGTGCGGCCGTCGGCTCCCCCGGCGTTCTGTCCGGCAACCTCCTGCAGGTTCCGGTCCACGTGCCCGTCAACCTGTGCGGCAACACCGTCGACGTCATCGGCATCCTGAACCCGGTGTTCGGCAACACCTGCCAGAACATCAGCGGTCACGACGACAACGATGACGACAAGGGCGACTGGGCCGGCCACGGCGGTTACGACAACCACTGACACCAGCACCCGCATCAACCCCCGGGCCGTGCGGGCCGGGACGCCAGCCCGCACGGGGACAGGCACTGAGCCCTGACCCCGTGACGCGTCCCCGCCCGTCGGTCCGGGTTTTTCTCTGCCCGGCGCGGCAGCGCACAACGACGTCGCGGCGCGCGACGGCGAAGGGAGCGCACGTCAGTCGATGCCGGGAGGGAGGGGCGGAGCTCAAGGGCCGGTGGGCAGGGGAATGAGGGCGCGGATCCGCTTGCCGACCGGGACCCGCTCCGCGGTCACGTAGGTACAGATACGGCGGACGATCTCGAGGCCGTGGCCGCCGATCCGGGTGGGGTCATGCGGAAAGGCGCGAGGCAGGGCTGTACTGCTGTCCCAGACCGTGACCGTCACCCCGGAAGGCCCGCCGTCCAGCTCCATCAGGCACGGGCCGGGCGCGTACCGGTTGGCGTTGGTGAGCAGCTCCGTCACCACCAGCAGGACGTCATAGACGAAACGCTCCGATGCGGGCATCGCCAGCACCCCGGCCAGCTCCTGAACGAACAGTTCCGCGAGACGGCGGGCATCACCGGCCCCACTGCGCTCCACACCGTAGTGGTCGGCCCGGTACAACACCCCCACCGCAACCGGAGCCGCGCTCGGCTCCGGCGGATCCTGCGTCATCTCGTCCCCCGCCCATTGCCTGCCCATCGACTCCCCCAAGTCCGGGCGCTCAGTCCCTCCACCGCGTTCTGCCCGGCTCCAGGGTCCCATTCACCGCCCAGCGCCGCTCGGCTCGCCTTGAAATCGCCGCCGGGCCGGCAGGATGATGCCCGTTGCGGGAAGCCGATCGGCGGCTCTGGGCAGGAACGTTGTCCGGTTCTCACCCTGTCGCGCGGGGGTCGGTGGGCAGACGGATCGCGCCAAGTTCTCTGAACCGAAGTTCGCCAGGATCACCAGCGGTGCGTCAGGAACGCGGGATGACAGCATGGCGCGCACCTGCCCCCGTTCCCTACGGAGCAGCGTGTCCTGCCAGGGTCCGGGACAAGGAAGGCATGACTGACTGGCGGCAATCGGGTAGACGAACGCCATGGCATTCTCCGCGCACAAACCGCTCCTACGAGATCTGCCGGCGCTGATCGCGACGCCCGACCTCCCCGGCGCTACCCATGCGTCGCCGAAGAAGGATTCCGCCGAGTCGGGGGAGAGCCATCAGGAAAAGCCCCCCGCCGCCCCATCGTAGGCACCGCTTCCACGCCGCTGCTGGTCCTCGCACGGCGGTGAGCGCCGCATTCGGCCGCTGAGGGCGTCCGAGTGACGTGGGGAGTCCCCGTAGGAGCGCGCCCGCCAGGACGGCGTGGAGGCGTTCGACCTCAACGCCTTCGACAACGAGAAGAGCTGCCGACGGCCGTCGGCGGCCTCACCGGCGGACGCGGCCCCGATGCGGTCATCGACGCGGTCGGGACCGAGGCCCATGGAAGTCCCACCGGCAAGATCGTGCAGCAGGCCGCCGGGGGCCGCTGATCGTGCGGGCGGAGTCGACATCGTCGAGGGCCGGCTCCCTGCGGAACGCACGACGGCGGCCCACCGGAAGCATCCGGTGGGCCGCCGTCGTGCGGGTGTGTGGTGTGTCAGCCGCGGGGGGTGTCGTAGTAGCCGCCGACCTGCTGGTGATAACCGGCGTCACCGGTGTGCTTGTCCTTGTCGAACTCGGGGGCGTCCTTGATCTCGTCCTTGGTGCGCGCCACGAACACCGTCTGGGTCTCGTGGTCGATGGTCGAGATGGTGCCCGCCGGGAGCAGTACGGACTTGCCGAAGATCCACACACCGGTGTCGACCACCAGGTACGCGGCGCCAACCTCGTCGGAGTGCTTGTCGACCTTGCCGATGTGACCATCGGTCGCCTCGACCTTGTACCCCGCGATGTCCGCCTCCGCCTGGTAGCCGGAAGCCGCCCCGTAACCCCAGATGTTGTCGCTCATCGTGCGTGTCCTTCCCTCGCCGTCACGGAAGCCCAAAAGTGAGCCAATCGCCAGAAAGCGTCCAACGCTTCCCGAAAGATCGGCTACCCGGCCCAAGTGCGGCCACACGTGCCGTTTTCGATCAACCTGTGACCAGGGTGGGTGTCGGGGTCTGCCGCACAGAGCCACGCACGCACCCGGTTGCGCTCACCTGATGTCCTCCAGGAACGGAAGGATCGCATCGATGAAGTGGTCGTTCCGGTCGCCGGCGACCATGTGCCCCGCATCGGCCACTTCGACGCGCAGCGCGTTGGGAACCCGGGCACAGAACTGCTCGGCGGTCTCTTCGCGCACCACATCGCTGACCCCGCCGCGGACGAGCAGGACCGGCACCTCGGCGTGGCGCGCGGCGCCGAGGAGGCGCTCCGCCATGCCGGGCGGGTCCATCCGACCTTCGAAGCTGTCCAGCAGCCGAGGGTCCCAGTGCCAGACCCAGCGATCGCCGTGGCGCCGCAGGTTGTGCCGCATCCCCTCGGAGTCGTCAGGAGGCGGGCGATGCGGCAGGTGGGCGGAGACCGCCGCGGTCGCGTCCGCAACGCTGGTGTACCCGTCCGGCCTGCGGCGCATGAACTCGACGATCCGGCGGAACCCGCGGGGATCCGGTCGATGGGCCACATCGACGAGCACCAGCGCGCGAATCGCCGCCCGGGGCGGCTCGCCGGCGGCGAGCAGCGAACTGAGGCCCCCGAGCGAGGCACCCACGACGACTGGCCGGTGGCCCAGTTCGGCGATGAGCTCGCGGACATCCTCGGCGAACACCTCCAGGTCGTAGCCACCGTCGGCCGACCACTCGCTGGTGCCGTGCCCCCGCAGGTCCGGGGCGATGACGTGCCACCCCGACGCCGCCAGTCGCGGGCCGGTTCCGGCCCAGGCGTGTCGCGTCTGGCCGCCGCCGTGCAGCAGGACGAGCGGCGGCGCGGACGCCTCTCCCCACTCGTCCGCCGCGAGCGCGATCCCACCGCTGCCCGTGAAGCGTCGAGACTTGGGCGGCGCTCCGGCGGTCATACCGCGCCTCGGGTCCGCAGCGTCGCCAGCAACCGGTCGCGGTGGGGGTCCGCGGCCGCCGCGGCGAGCGCGACGTCCAGGGCGAACAGGGCACGTGCGAGGAACCGGTCGTCGTCGATCAGGGTGGCGACCCACTGGTGCAGCGCGCCGACGCACGCGGTGCCGACCACGATGGCCAACGCGTCCGTGTCGATGTCGGGGCGCAGCACGCCCTGTGTCCGCGTATCCGCCATCGCCCGGCGGAGGTGGATGAGCGGACTGCGTTCGAGCACGAGGCCGCTCTCCTCCCACTCCCGCACCATGCGACGCGACACGACCGGGTCGTCCACGAACAACTGGACGGTCGACTTCACGACTTCCCCTGGGCCCCTGTCTCCCATTGCCACCAGGCGCTGTTCGAGTTCGTCCATGAACCCGGCGGCGAGCGCCTCCCAGATCTTGTCGCGCGGCCCGATCAGGTTGTAGACGGTGGCCGGGGCGACCCCCGCCCGCTCGGCGATCCGCTCCGTACTGATCACCGAATCCGGCCTCTCCCGCAGGACCTCGCGCGTCGCGTCAAGGATCCGAGCCCGCCGCCGCGCCTTGTGCTGCTCCCGCAGCCCCTCTCCGACCACCGGCATACGCGCATCCCTTCGCTAAAACTTAGAGATGCTTCTAAATTTAGAGAGTTCTATAGATTTCACAAGCCCCTGCACCGCCGCGTACGGTCGCGAGGTGATTTCGCGTGAGTGGGCGGTCGAACTGGTGGAGCGGCACTTGGCCTCTGACGAGACCAGGAGACTCCAGCCGCTCCCGGTGATCGTCGGCGTGGAGCGACACGTGCTGGGCTGGCTGATCGTGTGTCAGTCTCCGGAGTTCGCACGCACCGGCGATCTGCGCGACGCGTGGGTCGGCGACGGTTCGTTCCTCATCGACGCCCTGGACGGCAGCCTGCACACCGTGCACAAACAATTCTGCAACGACGATCTGGAGTGGCAGGACCAGTACCGGGAAAAGGTCCGCAAGGAGATCCCGCCGAGCGACCTCGACACTGAAGTACGGCGCCTTACACGTCTCGGGCACCGACGCGACGCATTCACCGCGGTCCGCAACGCCGGCGGCGGACTGAACCCTGCCGACTGCCTGCGGTACGTCGACGCGATCACATCCGGTACCGAACCACCCGACGACCTGGTGGCACGACTACCCCATCCCGACAGGCGCTACCTGGCCATCGCCACCCACAGCGGCCCCAACCCCGAACTGGCGGACTGGCGGCGCATGACCAAGTAACCGGTCCCCAGGAGGCGTGGGGGCGTCAGGTGGTGGAGGAGTCGTCGTAGTCGAAGGGCTCGCTCAGTAGCTCTTTTGCTGATCGGTGGACCTTGGCCAGGGCGTTCAGGAGGGATTCGCGCTCGGCCTTGGTGAGGTCCGCGGTGACTCTTTCCTCGATCAGCCGCCGTTCCGCTTCCACCGGTTTCTGGAGCGCGCGCCCCGCGTCCGTGAGCCAGAGCCGGACGAGGCGGTTGTCCCGGTCGTCGCGGCGGCGGGTGAGGAGCCCGGTCGCCGTCATCCGGTCAGCCATCTTGACGACGGTGGGGGTCGTGACGTTCAACGCGGCAGCGACCTCGCCGGGTGTGGTGCCGTCGCGCTCCCACAACACCGCGAGCAGGTGGTTCTGTCCGACGTGCAGTCCGTGGCGTCGCATGGCCGCGTCGGCCAGGGCCCGGAGGACCTTGGACGTTCTGCCGTGCAGGTCAAGGAATTCGGACATCGGGGCCTTTCGGTGACGTGCGGGAGCGGATACCCCTGCCCTGCAAGTCGATTGACGGCTAATCATTCACCGGCTAACGTTCCCTCACATTCGTTAGACGGCAAACGACTTGAGGGAGCCACGATGATACTGGTGACCGGAGCAACCGGAAACATCGGCCGTGAACTCACCCGCGAACTCGACGCGCGCCGAGCGCCGTTACGCCTGCTCGTCCGGGACCGCGCCCGAGCCGCCGGGCTGCCCGACCGTGCCGAGCGCGCCGTCGGCGACCTGGGGGAACCTTCGACCCTGACGCCGGCCTTCGACGGCGTCGACAAACTCTTCCTGCTCACCCAGGGCATCGGCACTGACCACACCGCCGCCGCCATCGGCGCTGCCCAGGCCGCCGGCGTGAGCCACATCGTGCATCTGTCCTCCCTCCACGTCACTCTGGACCCGGCGCCCGCCATGGCCCGCTGGCACCACGAACGCGAGGAGATCGTCCGAGCCTCCGGAATACCCGCCACGCTCCTGCGACCTGGCGGTTTCATGACCAACGCCCTCGACTGGCTGCCCACCATCCTCGAGGGAAACCACGTCCTCGATCCGGTCGGCCCGGGTCGCTACGCGCCAATCGACCCCGCCGACATCGCCGCGGTCGCCGCCCTCGTCCTCACCGGGGCCGGACACGAGGGCAAGGAGTACGTCCTCACCGGCGGCGAGACATTCACCGTCACCGAGCAGGTGCGGATCATCTCCGAGACGATCGGCCGCGACATCGAGGTGCGAGAAGTGACCACGCCGGACGAGGCCGTACGGTTCCGCTTCCCCAACGGGGCACCCCAGGCCCTCGCCGACGCCATCACCGAGGGCTTCCACCTCA
The DNA here is from genome assembly GCF_027158205.1 of Streptomyces sp. H39-S7. Taxonomy (GTDB): domain Bacteria; phylum Actinomycetota; class Actinomycetes; order Streptomycetales; family Streptomycetaceae; genus Actinacidiphila. The sequence goes on from NZ_JAPVLU010000009.1 coordinate 101,202, forward strand.
TGCGCGCCGACACCGTCGGGTACCGGACGGACACCGTCGAGCGGCTGCTCGGACGCAAGCCGCGGACTTTCGCGGACTGGTGCGCGCGTAACGCGGACGCGTTCCGACGCCACGGGACCACCTGAGTCCACGGCATCCGGGGATCCTCCGCGGCGGGTGTCAACCGAACGGCGTAGGAACGTCAGCCCGCAGGTTGATCCCGGGCTCGGGAAGATCAAGAACACTGAGGTCATGGCGATCGACACGGCACACTGGGGAGTTGTCGGCACGGCGACGGAGCGCCCCGTTCCGGTGGCGCCCGGATTCCCGTACGCCCCCGGCTGGGACACCCTGGCGATGACGGTCAGCGGCCTGCTGACGTTGTGGGGACCCCTGCTGCTGGCTCTGACGTACGCCTACTACCGCCGCCGCTGCCGTCCGAGCCCCTGAGCACGCGCCGTCCGTCAGCCGGTCGTCGGCACCACGCTCGCCGAAGCGGATATCGCCTGGACGACCACCTCGTGCGGTGAGCCGTCGCGGCGTGGGACCGCTACCTGCACGTTCGCCGAGGTGGCGGATGAGGTGACCGCGTAGCCGTCGTTCGCTCCTGTTACCGGGACCCGGAGGACGGCGGAGGCGGAGGTGATCTGGGCCGTGAGCCGGTCCGGGGCGGCGGTGAAGGCGACGTCGGCACTGCCGGAGGTGACGGTGACCGAGGCCCGGCGGGAGTGCAGGCCGGTCGCGGTGAGGTGGTCGGAGGTGGTGACGACCGTCAGGTCACCGCCGAGGCCGGTCAGTACCGTGTCGCCCGATGTCTGGCGCAGCCGCAGGCCCGTGTGCGACGGCACGGTGAGTCGCAGTTCTCCCGCGCAGGGCGCGTAGGGACCGCCGTCCACGGCGCATCGAACGGTGAGTGCGCGCGTGCCGAAGGCTGCGTCGAGGTCGGTTCTGACAGTGCTGTGTCGCGCGGGGTCGGCGCCGGTGAAGATACCGGTGACCGTGGTGGCGCCGGGGTCGGCCGTCACCTGCACCCGTCCGGACACGCCGTCGAGTACCAGGAGGTCGGCGTCAGGACCATGGAACGCTGCCCCGTCAACGCTTCCTCGTGCTGCCGGGAGCCCGGTGGATGCGGAGGAGTGGTGGCGGTCGTGGCCGCTCGTGGCCAGGACCACGGTGAGGGTGACGACGGCTGCGAGCACGGCCGCCGCGACCAGAGCGGTCCTGCGGCTCGGCCGGCCTCCCGGCCGGTCCGGTGCCACGGGCGGGCGGGGCGGTGCGGACGGGCGCGGCGGCAACGAGGGGGACGGCGATGCGGTGTCCATGTGGGCCATCTGCCCGCGTGTTTGGTGGACACTCCCCCGAGGTCTTGAACTGCTCCGGCGGGATCGCCTGTTGGCGGGTGGTGCGGGGACGTCCTGAGGCGGCCTTTCGCAGTGTCTCGTCGAGTCGGTGAGTCCCGTTCCCACCTACGCTTGCGGGTTTCCCCCGCCTGTCCGGCGCCGATCACCCGCTGCATAGGGTGCGGTCATGGTCGAAACGTTCCGCCCGCCCGAGCCGAAGCACATACGCACCCCGCTCCGTTTCCTGTGCTGGCTGGTGACGAGCCAGCCCCGTCGGGTCCTGGCCGGTGCCGTGCTGGGCAGTTCGTGGATGGCGGGCCTGGCCGTGTCGCCCTACCTGCTGTCGCGGGCCATCGATGACGGTCTGGCAGCGCGGGACACGTCGGCCCTGATCGGCTGGACCGCGGCGCTGTTCGCGATGGGCGTCGTCAGCGCGCTGCTCGGCATCGCACGGCACCGGACGATGACCAAGGTAAGGATGGACGCGTCGTTCCGGACCGTCCGGGTGACCATCCGGCAGGCGACGGCCCTGGGGGACGCGCTGCGCAGCCGGACCGCCGCCGGCGAGGTGGTCGCCATCGGGATGGGCGACGTGCGGGTGATCGCGCAGTCCCTGACCGTGACCGGGCCCGGCGTCGGGGCGGTGGTCGCGTACGTCGCCGTCGCGGTTCTGCTGCTGTCGATCTCGCCGCTGCTGGGGGTCGTGGTGCTGGCCGGTGTGCCGCTGCTCGCCGTCACCGTCGGACCGATGCAGCGGCGGCTGGAGCGGGTCGGCACCGGCTACCGCGACCGGCAGGGGTCCTTGACCGTTCTGCTCGTGGACATGGTGTCCGGGCTGCGGGTGCTCAACGGGCTCGGCGGCAAGGACGTCTACGCCGCCCGCTATCGCGGACGCTCCGGGGCGCTGCGTGAGCAGGGTTATCGGGTCGGCGCCGTGACCAGTTGGATCGGGGCGCTCGCCACGGGCCTGCCGGCGCTGTTCCTCGCGCTCGTCACGTGGCTCGGCGCCCGGATGGCGGCCGAGGGCTCGCTCGCGATCGGGGACCTGGTCGCGGTGTACGGGTACGCCGCCATGCTCGTGGTGCCGGTCGCGTTCTCCATCGAGGGAGGGTCCGACGTGGTCCGCGGGCTGGTCGCCGCGCGGCGGGTGATCGGTTTCCTCGCGCTGACGCCCGACCACCTGGACGTACCGGGGACGACGGAGCGGCCCCCGGCCCGCCCCGCCGAGCTGCACGATCCGCGCAGCGGGGTGCGCGTGCCGGCCGGTGCGCTGACCGCACTGGTCGGGGACCGGTCCGCCGACACCACCGCCGTCGTGGAGCGGCTGGCCCGGTTCGCGCCGTCGGACGCCGAGTGGGGTGGTGTCCGCCTGGCGTCGATCGCCCTCGATCCGGTGCGGGAGCGGATCCTGCTGGCGGACAACGACGCCGACCTCTTCGGGGGGACCGTACGGGAAGTCGTCGCCGGACGACGCGAACCCGACGACGACGCCCTGCGCGCCGCCATCCACGCGGCCTGTGCCACCGACGTCGTACAGGCCCTGCCGGACGGACTGGACTCGGTGATCACCGCGCACGGCGACAACCTCTCCGGCGGGCAGCGGCAGCGGCTCCGGCTGGCCCGCGCGCTGTACGCAGAGCCCGAGGTCCTCCTCGCCGTCGAGCCGACCTCCGCGGTCGACACGCACACCGAAGCGGCGATGGCCGACCGGTTGCGGACCGCACGCGTCGGCCGCACGACAGTACTCACCACGAGCTCGCCGCTCGTGCTGGACCGCGCGGACACCGTGGTCTACCTGGCGGCCGGCCGGGTGGCGGCGACCGGCACCCACCAGGACCTGCTGCACACGGAGTCCGGCTACCGCGCGCTAGTGTCCCGGGGCACCGGGCAGGAGGCATCCCGATGAGCACACCGCTTCCCGTCGCGAGCGCCGCCCGCGTCCGCCGGGCCGTGCGCCACGAGGTCGCCGCCGACCGGGGGGCGTTCGTGGCGATCCTCCTGCTCAACGCACTGGCGGCGGGTGCCGGGCTGGTCGGACCGTGGCTGCTGGGCACCATCGTCAACACGGTCCGATCCTCGACCGGCCCCGCCGCCGTCAGCACCGTGGACCGCCTCGCGCTCCTGATCGTCGTCGCGACCCTGGCCCAGATCGTCCTCTCGCGTCACGCCCTGCGGCTGGGGGCCCGCTTCGGTGAACGTGCCGCGGCCCGCATCCGTGAGCGCTTCCTCGACCGGACGCTCGCGCTGCCCGCGGCCGTCGTGGAGCACACCTCCACGGGCGATCTCACGACCCGCGGCACCACGGACGTCGATGACGTGGCCACCGCGCTGCGCACCGCCGCCCCGGAAGTACTGATCGCCTCTGCCCAGGCGCTGTTCATCATCGGCGCCGTGCTCGTCCTGGACCCGCTGCTCGGGGTCTGCGGACTGTCCTGCCTGGTGGTCATCACCGTCGTGCTCCGCTGGTACCTGCGGCGCGCGCGCCCCGGCTACATCGCCGAGGGCGCCGCCAACTCCGTCCTGGCGGAGGTCCTCGCCACGACGGCCGACGGCGCGCGCACCGTGGACGCCCTGCGGTTGCAGCAGCGGCGGCTCGACGCGGCGGAAGCGGCGATCACCGAGGCCCGCAGGACCCGGCTGCACACGCTCTGGCTGCGCTCGGTGCTCTTCCCTTCCGTCGACATCTCCTATGCGCTGCCCGTCGTCGGCGTGCTGCTGGTCGGTGGTGTCCTCTACGACCACGGAGCGGTCGATCTCGGCGCCGTCGTCGCGTCCGCCATCTACCTGCGCCAGCTGATCGGGCCGCTGGACACCGTCCTGCTCTGGGTCGAGCAGCTGCAGAGCAGCACCGCGTCCTACGCGCGGGTGGAGGGCCTCGCCGCCGTGCCGGGCACCGGGCCCGCGACGGCGGCGGAACCGGCCGACGACCGGATCGAGGTGGCCGGTGTCCGGTACGCCTATCGCCGCCACAGCGAAGCCCCGGACGGCGCCCACGACAGCGCCCGGGACGACACCTCCGGCGCGCGAGCCGGGGACGTCCTGCACGGTGTCGACCTCGATGTGCGGTCCGGTGAGCGGCTCGCGGTCGTCGGGCCCTCCGGCGCCGGCAAGTCCACCCTCGGCCGGCTGCTGGCCGGCATCGACCGGCCGCGGGCGGGTACGGTCACCGCCGGCGGCGTTCCCGTCGCCGACCTCCCGCCGGAGCGGATGCGCCGCCAGATCGCCCTCGTCACGCAGGAGCACCACGTCTTCCAGGACACCCTGCGCAACAACCTGCTCATCGCCCGTCCGTCCGCGACGGACGCCCGACTGCGCGCCGCCCTCGACGCGGTGCACGCCCGCTGGATCGACGACCTGCCGGCAGGTCTGGACACCGACCTCGGCAGCGACGGCCACCACCTCGACGGCCCGCAGGCCCAGCAGCTCTCGCTCGCCCGGGTGATCCTCGCCGACCCGCACACCGTGATCCTGGACGAGGCGACCGCCCTGCTGGACCCGGCGGCGGCCCGCGACACCGAACGTGCCCTGGCCGCCGCCCTGCGCGGCCGCACCGTCATAGCCATCGCCCACCGCCTGCAGACCGCGCACGACGCGGACCGTATCGCCGTCATGGACGCGGGGCTCGTCACCGAGCTGGGGCCCCACGACGAACTGGTCGCGCGGGGCGGCGGTTACGCGGCCCTGTGGCGCTCGTGGCACGGCAGTTGACGGGGGCGGGCTCACTCGCAAGGAGCGGTGAGCGGCTGTCGTGGACCCGGCCCGGTCCGGTTCGATCAGCAGTCTCAGCGGCTCCCGTCGACGAGTGCGCCCACCTCTACCGGCGCTCCGACCTCCGCCAGCACGGCCGCGCCGACCAGGCCGGCGTCGGATCCGAGTTCCGCCGGCACGGCTCGTAGCCGGCGCAGGAACGGCATGGTCGCGTAGCGGCGCAGATGGTGCTCGAGCGGGCCGAAGAGCACCTCACCGGACTGGGCGACGCCGCCGCCGACCACCGCGAGGTCGATCTCGACCAGCGCCGCCGTGGCGGCGATGCCGGCCGCCAGTGCGCGGGCCGCGCGATCGAAGGCCGCGAGGGCCGCCGTTTCGCCGGCGCGCGCCGCTGCCGCGACGGCGGCGGCGTCCGGCGACGCGTCGGAGGCCGGGGAAGACCGCCAGCCGAGGGACAGTGCGTGCCGGGTGATGGCCGTGCCGCTGGCGATGCCTTCCAGGCAGCCCCTGGCGCCGCACGGGCAGGGTTCGCCGTCGAAGTCGACGCTGATGTGGCCGAAGTGGCCGGCGTTGCCCGTCAGGCCGTGGTGCACGCGGCCGTTGAGGACCAGGCCGGCGCCGACGCCGGTGGACACCACCAGGCACAGCGCGTCGCCGTAGCCGCGGGCGGCGCCGTGGCGGTGTTCGGCGGCCGTCATCGCGACGGCGTCGCCCGCCAGCACCACGCGCCGGTGTGCGAGGGCCGGGTGGGCTTCGACGGACGCGGCGAGGGGGAAGTCCCGCCAGGCGGGGATGTTGACGGGGCTGACGGTCCCGTGTGTCAGATCGACCGGGCCCGCGCTGCCGATGCCCAGGGCGCGGACGTGTTCCCACGACGGGTGGGCGGCAAGGCCGCTCACCACTTCGTACACGGCGCCGAGGAGCACCTCGGCGGATTCCCGCGCGGGGGTCGCGCGGCGGACGCGGTGGACCAGCTCGCCGTCCGGGGTGACCAGCGCACCCGCGATCTTGGTGCCGCCGATGTCGAGGGCGGCTGTCAGCACCTCGTCCGGGGAGGGAGCAGCGGCGCGGTGACTACTCATGGTGATGATCCTCCGAGGGATGTCGAGGGGGCGGCCCGGCCAGGACACCACATCCGACCATCTCGCTGACAACGTTGTCCAGCGTTTGTCGCATCCTCTTGGGACTGCACGTGAAACCCTCGCTCGATTTAGTCAATGTTTAGTAAAGTCGCTGATCAGAGCCATGAAACGCAGCGAAATTCACGTAGACCGATCTATGGACATTGCCAGGAAGTTACGTCTACGTTGAGCGCTCATCAGGCCGGGACAGCGGGATCCGATGCGGCATCCCCTCGGCGTGGCAGCGCGAGCTGCGCAGTGAGAGGTGGCGGGGATGCGGAGAAGTTGGTTGGCCCTGGTGGCGGCGACCATGGTTGCGGTCACAGCTTGTAGTGGCCAGGGAGCCTCCAAGGAGAGCGGCGAGATCGCGGCTCCTCCGAGCGATCCGGCGAAGGTGTCGGGTGACATCACGGTCCTGACCAACAGGACGGACCAGATAGCGGACGGCACCCTGAAGAAGTACGCGGCCGAGTTCAACAAGGCCTACCCGGGCGTGAAGGTCAAGTTCGAGGGCCTGACCGACTACGAGGGCGAAACCAAGATCCGGATGAACACCGACAAGTACGGTGACGTCCTGCTGATCCCCAACTCCCTCTCCATCAAGCAGTACCCCACCTTCTTCGCCCCGCTGGGCAAGGCCGCCGAACTGTCGGCGAAGTTCGACTACACCGATCACGCCACCCTGGACGACCAGGTCTACGGCCTGGCCAACATCGGCGTGGCCAACGGATTCGTCTACAACAAGGCGGTCTGGGCGGCGGCCGGCATCACGAAGTGGCCGGCCACGCCGGAGGAGTTCGTCGCGGACCTGGCGGCGATCAAGGCCAAGACCAAGGCCGTGCCGTACTACACGAACTACAAGGACGGCTGGCCGCTCACCAACTGGACGAACGCCATCGGCTCGCCCGCCTGCAACCCCGACGCCTACGACTCCCTGTCGACGACCGCGAAGCCCTGGTCCCAGGGATCGGACCTCTACGCGATCGACAAGCTCCTGTACACGGTCGTGGACCAGAAGCTGTCCGAGCCGGACCCCACCACGACCAACTGGGAAGACTCCAAGGCGCAGATCGGTACCGGCAAGGTCGCGTCGATGTGGCTGGGCTCCTGGGCCATCTCGCAGATGCGGGCCGCGGCGACGGCCGCCCACAAGAACCCCGACGACATCGGGTTCATGCCGTTCCCGGCGCAGAAGGACGGCAAGTTCTGTTCCGTCCTGCGACCCGACTACCAGTACGCCGTGAACGTCCACTCCGACAAGAAGGCCGCCGCCCGCGCGTGGCTCGACTGGTACATCACCAAGTCCGGTTCGGCCGCCTCGGAGGGCTCCATCTCCTCCGTGAAGGGCACCCCGCTCCCGGACACGCTGAAGGCGTTCGCTGACAACGATGTCACGATGATCCAGCAACACCAGAAGAACCTCGCCAAGGTCAACGCGATCGACAAGGCCTCCGAGGTCGGCATCACCGCCCAGGACTACCGGCAGAAGCTGGTGGACGTCGCCCGCGGTGCGGCCAAGGGAGGCATGGACAGCTACTTCGGCCAGCTGAACGGCAAGTGGGCCGAGGCTCAGCAGACCCTCGGCGGCTGACCGGAGCGCGGCACCGTGACGCGGCACGGGGACACGGCGATCAGGACCGCCGTGCTCCCCGGCCGTACCGGACGCACTCGGCCAGCACACCGCCCCGCAGCACGCCCGACCGGGAATCCACCACGAGGAATCATGAGATGACCGCTGTCCAGAAGACCCGCGCCGGAGCGCCTTCGGCCGGCCGCCGAAGCGCTCCGCCGCCCACGGCCACCGGTCGGCCACGCGCCGGCCGCCGGTTCCGTATCGCCGCCCTGACCCCCTGGCTCTTCCTGGCCGTGCCCCTGACGCTGCTGGTGATGTTCACCTACCTCCCGGTGGCCGACATGATCGGCTACAGCTTCACCGACTGGGACGGCGTCAGCCCCACCAGTTCCAACGTGGGCGCGGAGAACTACACCGACCTGGTCACGCGGCCGGCGCGGTTCGAGGTGTTCCTCGTGAGCGGCTTCTACCTGGCGGCCTCGTTCGTCCAGATCGCCGCGGCCCTGTACTTCGCGACCGTCCTCAGCTTCAACACCCGTTTCCGCAACCTGTTCAAGGGGCTGCTGTTCTTCCCCTACCTGATCAACGGGGTGGCCGTCGGATTCGTGTTCCTGTACTTCTTCCAGCCCGACGGCACCCTCGACACCCTGCTGCGCCTGGTCGGCGTCGGCGGCAAGCACCTGTGGCTGGGCGATCCGGACCTGGCCAACCCCTCACTCGCCGGGGTGTCGGTCTGGCGCTTCATGGGCCTGAACATGGTGCTGTTCCTCGGCGCGATCCAGTCGATCCCGCCGCACCTGTACGAGGCGGCCGCGCTCGACGGAGCCAACCGCTGGCAGCAGTTCCGGCACATCATCGCGCCCAGCATCAAGCCGATCATCAGCCTGAGCTTCATCCTCGCCGTGTCCGGCTCCCTGGCCGTCTTCGAGATCCCGTACATCATGACCGGCGGCGCCAACGGCACCGAGACGTTCGTCATCCAGACGGTCAAACTCGCCTTCGTCTTCGACAAGGTCGGCCTGGCCTCCGCGTCGGCTGTCGTCCTGCTGGTCCTCATCCTGCTGATCACCTGGGTCCAGCGCCGGCTGATCCCCGAGGAGAGGGTGGAGCTCTCGTGACCACCGACACCGCCATCCCCGTGCGACCCGTGGCCCGCCCCGAGCACACCGCGCGGACCCGGACCCTCGTCACCCTGAAGTACCTGTCGCTGCTGCTGGCGTCGGCGGTCGTCGTCATTCCCCTCGCCGTCGTCCTGCTGACCTCGCTCAAGACCCCGGCGGAGGTCGCGAACAACGGTCCGCTGTCCCTGCCGGGCGACTGGCTGCACTTCGCGAACTACGCGACCGCCTTCCACCAGGGCGCGATGCTTCGCGCACTCGGCAACACCATGCTGATCGTGGTGGTCGCCACCGCCGGGACCGTACTGATCGGCTCGATGACCGCGTACGCCATCGACCGCTTCCAGTTCCGTCTCAAGAAGCTGGTCATGGGCCTGTTCCTGCTGGCCGCGCTGGTGCCGGGCGTCACCACCCAGGTCGCCACCTTCCAGGTGATCGACGATCTGGGCGCCTTCAACAGCCGCTGGGCGCCGATCCTGCTCTACACCGGCACCGACATCGTCTCGATCTACATCTTCCTGCAGTTCATCCGGTCCATCCCCATCTCCCTGGACGAGGCCGCCCGCATCGACGGCGCCAACTCCTGGACGATCTACTGGAGGATCATCTTTCCGATGCTGCGGCCGGCCATCGCCACCGTCGTCATCGTCAAGGGCATCGCGATCTACAACGACTTCTACGTGCCCTTCCTCTACATGCCCGACCCCGAACTCGGCACCATCTCCACCGCCCTGTTCCGCTTCAAAGGCCCCTTCGGCGCCCACTGGGAAACCATCTCCGCCGGCGCGATCCTGGTGATCCTGCCCACCCTGATCGTCTTCCTGGCGCTGCAGCGCTTCATCTACAACGGTTTCGCCGCCGGTTCCACCAAATGACGTGCCCGCTCGACGCGCCCCGCTCCACCGCACCCCGCACCACATCTCACAAGGAGAACGCATGAAGGTCCGCACGCCGCTGTCCCAGGGCTGGACACTGCGCCTGAACACCGACCGCGGCACGCCCGAGGAGGCGCCCCCCGGGCTGCCCGGGACCGCCGTGCCCGCACAGGTGCCGGGCTGCGTCCACACCGACCTGATGGCGGCGGGCCTGCTGGCCGACCCGTACCTCGACCGCAACGAGGCCACGGTCGCCTGGGTGGGCCGGGCCGACTGGACGTACGGGACCGAACTGCCGCAGCGCGACGGCACCTTCGAGCGTGCGGACCTGGTGTTCGACGGGCTGGACACCGTCGCCGCCGTCCACGTCGGCGGCCGGCTGCTCGGCCGTACCCGGAACATGCACCGTTCCTACCGCTTCGACGTCACCGACCTGCTCGCGGACGGCCCGGCACCCCTCGAGGTCGCCTTCACCTCGGCCTACACCGAGGCCGAGGCGATCCGGAACGCGCTGGGAGAGCGGCCCAACTCCTACCCCGAACCGTTCAACTACGTCCGCAAGATGGCCTGCTCGTTCGGATGGGACTGGGGACCCACGCTGGTGACGGCCGGGGTGTGGCGCGAGGCCCGCGTCGAGCACTGGTCCACCGCCCGGCTGGCCGCGGTCCGCCCCCAGGTCACCGTCGCCGACGACGGGACGGGCATCGTCGAGATCACCGTCGACCTGGACCGCACGGCAACCGGCCGGCACCGGCCCCTGCGCCTGGTGGCCGCGGTCGGCGACGCCTCCTCGGAGATCACCTTCGCCCCCGGCGCGGACACCGCCACCGTGAGCGTGCGCGTGCCGGACGCGGCCCTGTGGTGGCCGCTCGGATACGGCGACCGGTCGCTGTACGGGTGCACGGTCGCCCTGCTGCAGGAGGACGACGAGCAGGTCCTCGACACGTGGGAGCGCCGTATCGGCTTCCGCACGATCGAGCTCGACACGTCCGCGGACGAGTACGGAAGCGCCTTCACCCTGGTCGTCAACGGCACGGCGGTCTTCGCCCGGGGAGTGAACTGGATACCCGACGACGTCTTCCCCACCCGGGTCACACCCGACCGCTACCGCACCCGTCTGACCCAGGCCGCCGAGGCGGGGGTGGACCTGGTGCGCGTGTGGGGCGGCGGGATCTACGAGGACCGCGCCTTCTACGACGTCTGCGACGAACTGGGCCTGATGGTCTGGCAGGACTTCCTGTTCGCCTGCGCCGCGTACCCCGAGGAGCAGCCGCTGCGCTCCGAGATCGAGGCGGAGGCGCGGGAGAACGTCGCCCGGCTGATGCCCCACCCGTCGCTGGTCCTGTGGAACGGCAACAACGAGAACCTGTGGGGCTTCGCCGACTGGGAGTGGGAGCAGGTGCTCGCCGGCGACTCCTGGGGCGAGGGCTACTACCTGGGTCTGCTGCCACGCGTCGTGGCACAGACGGACCCCACCCGCCCGTACTGGGCCGGCAGCCCCTGGTCCGGTTCCTGGGACCACGCTCCGAACGACCCCGACCACGGCACCGCCCACTCGTGGGAGGTGTGGAACCGCCGGGACTACAGCGACTACCTGGCCACCGTGCCCCGGTTCGTCGCGGAGTTCGGCTGGCAGGCGCCGCCCGCGCTCGCCACGCTGGAGCGCGCCCTGTCCGAGCGCCCGCTGGCCGCCGACTCCCCCGGCATGCTGCACCACCAGAAGGCCGAGGACGGCAACGGCAAGCTCAACCGGGGTCTGGCAACGCACTTCGCCGCGCCCGCCGACTTCGACACCTGGCACTATCTGACCCAGCTGAACCAGGCGCGCGCCATCGCCACCGGGGTCGAGCACTGGCGCTCGCACTGGCCGCGCTGCGCCGGCACGGTGCTGTGGCAGCTCAACGACTGCTGGCCGGTCACCTCGTGGGCAGCGATCGACGGCGACGCCCGGCTCAAGCCCCTCTACTTCGAGGTCGCCCGGCTCTACGCCGACCGGCTGCTGACGATCCAGCACCGCGACGGCGGTCTCGTCGTGGCGGGCTGCAACCAGGCCGCCGCCACCTGGGACACCAGCGTCACCGTCCGCCGGGTCGACGCCGACGGCACCGTGCTGGCGAGTGCGGAGGTCGCACTCAAGGCCGACGGACGCAGCGTGGCCCTGGAGGGGCTTCCGGACGCGGTCACGGCGTTCGGCGATCCGCGCCGGGAGTTCCTCGTCGCGGACGCGGACGGCCTGCGGACGGCGTACTTCGCGTGCGCGGACCGCGAGTTCGCCTACCCTGCCGCCTCCTATGATGTCCGCGTGACCGAAAACGACGAGAGCGGGGCGGCGGTCACGGTCACCGCCACGGGCCTCGTACGGGACCTGCTGCTGCAGGCCGACCGGCTGGACGCGCACGCCCGCACCGACCGCGGCCGGGTGACGCTGCTGCCCGGCGAGAGCGCCACCTGGCACGTCACCGGCTGGTCGCAGCCCGACGCGGCGACCGCCCGCACGGCACTGTTCTGCGTCAACGGCGGAACCAGCGGTGAGTGAGTCCCAGGCACGCCGGCCGGGGCGCGTCACGATCAACGACGTGGCGGCCCTGGCCGGCGTGTCCCGGGGGGCGGTGTCCCTGGCCTTCAACAACCGCCCCGGCGTCTCGGAAGCCACGCGGGAACGCATCATGACAGCAGTGGCCGAGCTGGGCTGGGTGCCCAGCCAGGCCGCGATCAAGCTGTCCGGATCAGCGACCGGCGCGGCGGACACCATCGGCCTGGTCATCACCCGCCCGGCGCGCCAGCTCGGCCTGGAGCCGTTCTACATGGAGTTCATCTCCGGGGTGGAGTCCGTCCTGGAGGAGCACGGGTGCTCGCTGCTGCTGCACCTCGTGCGGGACACCGCGCAGGAGATCGCCGTCCACCACGCGTGGTGGCAGTCCCGTCGCATCGCCGGCTCCATCCTGGTCGACATCCAGCAGAACGATCCCCGGGTCACCGAGCTGGCGGCGATCGGCCTGCCGGCCGTCGCGGTCGGCCACCCGTCCCTGACCGGCGGCTTCACCTCGGTGTGGACCGACGACGAGGCCGCCGTCCATGAGGCGGTGCGCTACCTCGCCGCCCTGGGCCACCGACGGATCGCCCGGGTCGGCGGCCACCCGGGGCTCGGCCACACCATGATCCGAACGGCCGCACTCAACGCGATCGTGGCGGAACTCGGCCTGGAGGCGGCCCGGAGCCTCACCACCGACTACTCCGGGGAGCAGGGCGCCCGGGCCACCCGCTCGCTGCTCGCCTCCGCGCAACGACCCACGGCGATCATCTACGACAACGACGTCATGGCGGTCGCGGGTCTGTCGGTGGCGGCCGAGATGGGGTTGCGCGTCCCGAGGGACATCAGTCTGATCGCCTGGGACGACTCGCAGCTGTGCCAGCTCACGCACCCGACCCTGTCCGCCATGAGCCATGACGTGTTCGGCTTCGGCGCCGACGTGACCCGTCGGCTGTTCGACGTCGTCCACCGCCGCGACGTCTCGTCCGGCCCGGTGGCGACCCCCGTACTGCTGCCCCGCGGCAGCAGCGCGCCGCCGCGGGGCTCGGACGACTGACGGCGAGGCGGTGGAGGGCGGCCCGGTCCGGGGATGTGTCCGGACCGGGCCGCCCTGCTGCCGTCTCCCCTTGTTCTCCATCCCCTCCGAACCGAACGGCAGGACCGACATGCCGCAACTGCGCCCGCAAGGTGCCCTCATCACCGGCGCGGCCTCATGAGGCTCGCGACCCGTGTCTGGGGCGACGGTCCCCGCACGGCCGTGCTGGTGCACGGCATCATGACCGACTCCCGCACCTGGAACCGGGTCGCTCCGGCCATCGCCCACCACGGCTACCGGGTCATCGCCGTCGACCTGCGCGGCCACGGCGCGAGCGACCACGCCGCCACCTACTCCCCCGCCGAGCTGGCCGCCGACCTGATCGAGACCCTGCCGCCGACCCCCGACCTGGCCATCGCCCACTCCCTGGGCTCGGCCGCGCTCCTGATCGCCGTACCCGAGCTGCGCTGCGCCCGCGCGATCCACTGCGACCCCGCGTGGCTGCGCCGGCCCCGGGACTGGGACGCACTGCGGGCCGTCAAGCAGGCCACCTGGGCCGAGCTACGTGCAGCGCAGCCCCGCTGGCACGACGACGACATCGCCACCGAGCAACAAGCCCTCGCCACCTGGGATCCGGCGTCAGTCGACGCCCTGCGGCAGCTGCCCGGCCTGCCGGACTCCCCGGCCGTGCCCTCGCTCGTCCTGCTCGCCGATCCCAGCGAACGGATTCCCCCGGCCGAGGCCTCCGCGCTGCGCGGCAGTGGCTGGCACCTGCGGACGGTGGAGGGTGCCGGGCACACCATCCACCATGACGATCCGGCGGGTTTCCTCCATGGCTTGCGCGGCTGGCTTCAGTGACCGTTCCGTTCGCTCCGGACGTCCACCCGGTGCCGGACTACCGTCGCCGCCGGTGCCGGCCACGGTAGGCCGGCACCGGCGGCGACGCCGGACTAGAAGGTGAGTTCGCCCTGGTTCAGTACGCGAGGGAGGAAGTAGGCCGTCTGGATCTCGGCGTTGGTGTTGCTCCCGCGCAACTGCTCGGACCACAGCATGAACCACGCCCACTGCGGTTGGCTTTGCAGCAGAGCGGCGGTCGGCACCTTACCCATTTCCGCGATAGCGATGGGCTTGGTTCCGGCGATGCTCCGGATCTGCTGATAGTCGGCGGCGCTGGGGTAGTTCTTGTACCAGGCATCCAGTGAGGCGACGTCGACGTACTGGCTGCCCGGATAGTAATTGCTCCAGCCGCCGGCCGGGTTGTCCTGGACGTTCCACACCCAGATCAGATTGTCGAGGCCCTTGGTTCCCGCGAGGTAGTCACGCGTGATCTGGTAAAGGCGCGCGCTCCCATTCGCTCCGGGCCGGTTTCCCCACCAGTTCCACGATTCGTTCATCTCGTGCAACGGGCGGAAGAGGACGGGAACTCCGGCGTTCTTCAACTGCTGGAGGTAGGGGACGGCTTCGTCGAGCCGCTTCTTCCACGCGGTGTTCAGCGCAGTGCCGCTGGTGACGGTCTGCGAGAACTGCGCGTCCGAGATGTGCGACTTCACGCCGCCGTCGAACGCACAGCTGCTGCCCTGGGTCGGCGGGCAGACATGCCAGGTCAGAGCGACCAGTGAGCCGTTCGCCCACTCGGTCTTCGCCTGGTCCACCACACGCTGGCGGTTGGCCACGTCCGTGGCGTTGAACATCAGGTCACCACCCCACAGGCCGGGGTACTGCCCGGTGATGTCCTTGACCTGTTGCGTGTACTGACCGGGTGAGGTGGCGGGCTCCTTGTTGTGCTGACCGGAAACGATGTGGTTTCCGGATATGGAGTGCAGATAGTTCAGCACGGTCTGCTTGGGCGTCGCGGGAAATGCCTGAGCGGATTCCGTCGCGGGTCCGGTGAATACCGCGGTCAGGACGGCCGCGGCGGTCAGGGCCGAGGCGACGCAGAACTTCACTTTTTTCATGGGCATCCCAGCTCTCACGGAGGTACGGACTTCGTGTCGCTATGACGGTGGCGGCTGTTCCGCTTCTCGTCAATGGCTACCGCCGCTTTCCGCAACCCGTCGGCAACATTATTTACTCAACTTTTCCTAAACTCCGCGCGAAGATCGACCACTTGCCCCCAATACGCCGCATAGCGTGCGGACGGCAGAATCCCTGACCTGGCGTCAAGTCAAGCCTCCGGCGCGACCCGTACTTCCGGGGCGGCGAGATTCGGCCTCGCCCCACGCGACCGCCGGCTCCTCCGCGGCCTCCGCGGGGCTGCGTCCGGAGGCTGAAATCCGCCCCCCGTCCGCCCCCGGGGCCGGACGCCCGCGCCCCCATCGCTCGCGCGCGTCCTTGCGCAGGTGAGCGTTGCCGGACTCGGCGCGGGCGGGGCGAGGAGCGAGTGCCGGCGCCGCCGGGGACCGACCGGTTACCCCGGGCACCAGGGGTCATGCAAACCGTTCATGTTCCGTTCACGAGACCGCACCGTATTCCGACACGGCTTTCCGTCACCCGTGACGAATCGACGATGTCTCAAACCCATCGTTTACCACCGTAACGAATGAGCAGGAAACAATTTAGCGACGAAATCCGACATCACTCAGCCACTCCACCAAGGAGCAAACATGGCAATCGACATTGTCTCGGTCGGCGGATACGTACCGCCAGACGTGGTGGGTAACGAAACGATCGGCAACTGGGCACACGTGAGCGAGGACTGGATAGAGTCCAGGACCGGAATAAAGGAGCGCCGATACGCTCCCGACGATATGGCGACATCCGACATGGCCATGAACGCCGCCCGCCCGCTGGTGGCCGATCCGGCGGTGAAGGAGAACGTCGGCGTGGTCGTCCTGGCCACCGCAACCCCCGACCAGCCGCAGCCCGCGACCGCGAGCTTCGTGCAGGACGGGCTGGGACTGCGGGCCGTGCCGGCGTTCGACATCAACGCGGTGTGCTCAGGCTTCCTGTACAGCCTGACGGTCGCCGAGGCGATGATGGCCACCCGGTGCGACGCGAAGTACGGACTCGTCGTCGGTGCGGACAAGTTCTCCAGCATCATGGACCGTGACGACCCCAGGACCGTCAGCCTCTTCGGCGACGGCGCCGGGGCGGTGCTGCTGGGCCACGTGCCGGACGCGTACGGGATCCAGGGAGCTGCCCTGCTGGCCGACGGCGGCGCCGCCGGCCTGGTCCGCGTCGAGGGCGGCGGCACCCGCCACCCGCTCGACAGCGACAGCCTGGACGCCGGCGAGCAGCTCTTCCGCATGGAGGGCCGGGCGGTGCGCGACTGGGGGCTGCAGTTCGTCCCCAAGGTCGTGCAGGACGCCCTGTCCCAGGCCGGCTGGTCCGCCGCCGAAGTGGACCGGGTGATCCTGCACCAGGGGAACACGCGGTTGGTGGAGGCGCTGGCGGAGGCCCTCGGCATCAGCGACGACAAAGTGGCCCTGACGGCCCCCGAGTTCGGCAACACCGCCGCCGCCTCGATCCCCCTGACGCTCTTCGAGGAGCACAACCGGCGGCCCCTGCGGCGCGGCGAGCGCGTCCTCCTGGCCTCGGTCGGCGGCGGCATGACGGCCGCGGCTCTGGCCATGACCTGGTACTGAACCGGTAAATCCCGGGACTTCCCCCGGCGCCCCCAACGCAGCGCTCCGCGCTCTTTTCCGGCCCGCATCACGATGTCCGAACCACCCGGAACAGACGAATCGAGGAATTTCTTTCATGCTCCCCATCGTGGACCACGCACAAGGTGTTTTCGTATACGACAACGAAGACCGTGAATACCTTGACGGTTGCTCAGGTGCCGTCAATGTCAATATCGGGCACGCGGTTCCAGAAATCGTCTCCCGCATGCATGAGCAGATAGACCGGATCTCTTTCGCCTACCGTACGCAGTTCCGCTCGCAGCCCCTGCTGGATCTCGCGGGCCGGCTGGCCGAACTGGCTCCCGGTGACCTGAACCAGGCGCAGTTCAGCAACTCCGGCTCCGAGGCGGTCGAGGCGGCGCTGCGCCTGGTCACCCTCGTCAACGCCCGGGCCCACCGCCCCTTCAAGTGCGTGGTGCTCTCCGAGGAGCCCAGCTACCACGGCATGACCACCGGCGCCCTGGCGGCGTCGGGGCACCCCCTGCGCCGGCAGGGGCTGCAGTCGCTGCTCGCCAACCAGGTGACCGTCGCCCGGGTCCGGTCCAGCACCGAAGGGCTGCGCGCCTCCGCCGAGGACTGGGAGGACGCCATCAACGAGATCGGCCCGGCCAACCTCGCGGCCGTGATCATCGAGCCGGTCGGCGGAGCCTCCAGCGGCGCGGTGCCCGCTCCCCTGGACGCCTTGCGACGGCTGCGGGAACTGGCCGACGAACACCGGTTCCTGCTGATCGCCGATGAGGTCATGACGGGTCTGGGCCGCACCGGCCGCTGGTTCGGCTGCGACCACGCCGGCATCGTGCCCGACCTGATGGTGCTGGGCAAGGGCCTCTCGGGCGGCTACGTGGCGATCGCCGCCCTGCTGGTGTCCGACCGGGTCGCCGCGGCGCTGGACGCTCCGGTGGGACAAATGCTGTTCGGCCACACCATGGCCGGCGCCCCACTGGCCGCCGCCACCTCGCTGGCCGTCGTCGACTACCTCGTCGAGCACGACATCCCCCGGCGGGCCGCCCGCGCCGGGGAGCACCTGCGGCCGCTGCTCGACGCCCTGTGCCGGCGCCACCCGCTCGTCACGGAGGTCCGCGGCACCGGCCTGCAGCTCGCGCTGGGCCTGCACACCGACCCCGACCGTTTCCCCGGGATCTCCCTGGACCTGACCGACGCCGCCCGCGACCAGGGGCTGCTGCTGTACCCGGCGGGCGTCACCCCGGCCACCGAATCGGTCCTGGTCACCCCGCCGTTGACGATCTCCGAGCGGGAGTCCGACGAGCTCGCGCTGCGTCTGGACCGCGCGCTCACCAGCCTGGTGCCCTCCGCGCCCGCCGGTGATGTCCGCGAACTCCTCGCCACCAGCGGCTGACGCCACCGCGACCGCGTACGAACAGCCCGTACACCCACCGCGCCGAGCCCGGCAGCCGGGCTCGGCCGACCTTGTGCAAAGGACACCGTAATGATCAGACACTTCGCCACGCCCGAACTGCGGGACACCTACCAGGAGCTCGCCGCCGTGACGGTCGCCCAACGCGCGGAGGAGTTCACCCAGAAGGGCCGGCTGGACCGTGAGTCCTGGCGTGAGATCGCCGACGCCGGCGTGTGGGGCCTGGCCGTGCCGACCGAGTGGGGCGGCTCCGGCGGCACCTGGTGGGACTTCGTGGCCGCGCCGGAGGGCATCGCCGCCGGCGGGCGTGATCTGGGCTTCTGCCTGTCGATGGTGGCGCAGGCCGGCCTGATCCGCTCGATCCTCACCTACGGCACCGACGAGCACAAGGCGGCCTGGCTGCCGCGGCTGCTCGGCGGAGACGTGGGGGCCACCGCCCTCACCGAGACCACCGGCGGCTCCGACGTCACCCGCATCCGCACCGCGGCGGTCAGCGACGGCGACCATTACGTGCTCAACGGCCACAAGGACCACATCACCAACGGTCCGGAGGCCGACGTGGCCCTGGTGCTCGGGCGGGTTCCCGAGGCCGGGCAGCAGGACATCACCCTGTTCATGATCGACATGCACGCCGACGGCGTCGTCCAGGGCCCCATCGAGGACATGATGGGCAACCGCACCAGCCCGACCGGCCCCATCGCGCTGGACGGGGTCCGCGTGGAGGCCCGCAACATCGTCGGCGGCATCGGCGGCGGCATCGACGCCGTCTACAACACCATCTCCCTGGACCGGCTGCTGTACGGGATTCTGGCGGCCGCCTACCTGGACCCGCTGCTGGACGAGGTCATGGAGTACGCCCAGCAGCGGCACGCCTTCAAGGTGCCGATCGCCGAGCACCAGTACGTCCAGGGCCGGATCACCGACGCCAAGTTCGCCATCGAGGCGACCCGCTGGGTGTCCTACGGGGCACTCGACGCTCTCGTGCAGGACTCCGACCAGGCGTCGCTGATGTGCTCGGTGGCCAAGTACCACGCCGGGGAGACGCTCAAGCTCGGCACCGAGACCGCGCTGCGGGTCTACGGGCACCTCGGGTACATGGAAGGCCGGCACAGCCAGGCGCTGCGGGACGCGCTCGGCACGCTGATCGCCGGCGGCACCGCGGAGATCCAGCGCAAGAACGTCTTCAACCAGATGCAGCGACTGGGCGCCCGGGCGGCCTGACCCGGCCCGGACCCTGCCCGAACCCTCCGTCCCGAACCACCATGACAAGGAGTGGCATGACCAGCCGACCCACCTCACCAACCGCCTCCACCGGCACCCGAACGGCGACGCCCGCCCCCGACCTGGCCTCCCTGGTGGGAACCTCCGCCACCCTCACCCACACCGTCACCGCCGAGGACTCGGCCGGCCGCTGGGGCAACGACATCGACGTCCTGGCCACCCCGGTCCTGCTCTGGCTGAGCGAGATAGCCGCCATGCGGGTCCTGGGGGACGCCGTGGCCGAACCGTGGATGACGGTCGGACTGCACCACGACACCGGGCACCTGGCCCCCACCCCCACCGGCGAGGACGTGCACATCACCGCCCGGCTGACCCAGGTCGACGGCAAGAAGCTCACCTTCGAGGTCGAGGGGCGCGACAGCCGCGCCACGGTGCTGCGCGGGACCCACCAGCGGGCCGTGATCGACCGCGGCCGCTTCCTGGCCGGTCTCGCCAACCGCCTGCCGGGCTGATCCCGGGCCCTCCTACGACTCCCGGCGACCACACGACCGCTCACTCGCGAAAGGGAACCCATGCAGCACCAACTCGTCATCGGCAACGCCACCACCGAGTACACCTACGGGCGTTCGCTGGACAGCTTCCCCACCAAGACCCTCAACACCCGGCACGCCGAGTCCGCGCGCACCGCGTGGCTCCTGCGGGACGGCGACGCCATGGTGACCGAACGGCCGCTGACGGACGGGTTCGCCGCCTACCTCGGCCGTACGCTCGGGCTGGACCTGGACTCCATCACCTTCCTCACCCACGACAAGGAAGCGTCCGGCTCCCAGTTCCTGGACGGCGCCAGCCTGCTCGAGCCCGGCCTTGTCAAGCAGCTGAGCGACGTCGTCGGCCCGGACTGGAAGGTCGTGCCGTACATCCACGACCGCACGATCGCGACCCTCGGCCGCCGGCTGGGCCTCGACGACCGCGCCAACCCGCCGTTCTTCGCCCAGGGCGGCAGCGACATCTTCAACAGCAAGGCGTTCTTCCGCGCCTGGACCAGCGGGCTGGGCGCACCCGTGGCCGCGGGCCAGGTGACCCGCAACCGGGCGGCGACGGCGCAGGCCGTGGCCGAACTGCTGCCGGTGACCGGATCGGTGATCGTCAAGCAGGACTTCAGCGCCAGCGGCTACGGCAACGTGCTGTTCACCACGGACGGCGACACGCCCGGCATCGGCGTGTCCGGCACCCACGTGGTGGATGACGGCGTCGGGGTGGACGAGTTGTTCGCCCTGCTGTCGGAGTCCTTCCCCGCCGTCGACCAGGTCCGTGACTTCCCCGACGGCCTGCGCCCGTGCGAGGCGGTGGTGGAGGTCTACTACGCCAACAGCCTGACGTTCTACAGCGAGGTGGACATCCCGGAGCCGGATGCCGAACCGACCGTCCTGAACTGGGGGCTCATGCGGATGGAGCCGACCTGGAACGGGTTCGTGATCCCCTCGCCCGACCTGTCCGGCACAGCCGAGGCCGAGATGCTCTCCTGGTCCGTGGAGATGGCGGCGTACCTGCAGCGGACCGGCTACCGGGGCCTGCTCAACTGCGACTCCATCCTCACCCCGGACGGCCGGATGCTCTTCAGCGAGGTCAACGCACGGGTCGGCGGCTGCACCCACGTCCACCACGCGGCGGCCCGGCTGCTGGGCGACGACTACCTGCGGCACTACACGCTGCGGACCCGCAACAACCTGCCCTGCGCCGACTTCACGGCGCTTGCCAAGATCATCGACGATGACGATCTGCTCGGGTCAGGACCGGCCGGAGGCTGCGGCGCGCTGCTGCTGGTGGACGACACCACGTACAACCACGTCGTGCAGTACCTGGCCTACGGGGACACCCCGCAGAAGGCCCGAGCCGCGGAGGAGCGCCTGGTCGCACTCGCGACCGGCTGAACCCCGGCCGGCCGGGGTCAGGCGCCGCGGCCCGGTGCACCGCCGCGTGTGCCGGCCGCGGGCGGTCAGGATCCGGCGGCGGCCGACCGGCGCGAGCGCATCGCCGTGACCTTGGCGATGCTGCCGCAGGCGCGTCCGGTACTGCCCGCGTACATGCTGCACCACACGCGGGAGTTGTTCCGCGACTGGTCGTAGAAGACCCAGCGGCAGTCCGGGCAGGCACGCAGCCGGCTCCAGCGCCGGTCCGTCACCAGCCAGGCGGCCAACCGCAGGATCTCCTCCACCGGGGTGTCGGCTCCGCTCAGCACGAGGGCGCCCTCCTCGATGCGGGCCGTCTGCGGGTAGCGCGACAGCCACCCGTCGAGCCGTCCCGACCCGCGCTCCTCGACGTCGGCCCGCAGGTCGTCGCGCAGCCGGGCCAACTCGGCGCCGGCCTTGCGGCCGTGCGGGGCGGAGATACGGCCGAACAGCCGCTGCCAGGACATCACGTCCGCGGTCAGGGCGGGCAGCGCGTCGGTCAGGGCCCGGGTGTCGTTGGGGATCGACAAGGTGTTGAGAAAGTGACGCAGTTCCTCGACCTCGGCGGCCACCGTAGTCGGTTTCATGTTCCAACTCTATTGTCCCGGCGCCGCGTCGGCTCCCTCCCTGCAACGGGAGGGGCCGGCGCCGCGGCCGGCCCGACCAGGAAACCACAGGTGGTCACCCGTGGAGAACACTGAGAACACAGAACGTATACCCTCTATTTCCATGACCGGTAACCTCTCCACCGGCCGCCAGACGGCCGACACAGAAGAAACCGACGAGTCGGAACGTGATGCGGCGGCCACCGGACCGCCCGCGGAGGGCAAGGGCGCCGGCTACCGCCAAGTGCTGGCCCTGCCCGCCCACTCGACCTGGTACGCCGCCGCCGCGATGGTCCGCGCACCCGTGGTGATGGCCCCGCTCGCCCTGGTCTTCGTCGGCTACAGCACCGGCTCCTTCGCCGCCGGCGGCATCCTGGCCGCCGCCCACGCCCTGGGCGAGGCCGCCGCCGCGCCGCTGATGGGCCGGTTGTTCGACACCCGCCCGTTCGTCCGCCAGTTACGGCTCAGCCTGGTCGCGGAGGCGATCGCCTTCACACTGCTGGCGGTGTTCATGACGGACGCCCCGCTCCCCGTACTGATCGCCCTGGCCGCACTGGCCGGCGGCTCGGCGGCAGGCGCCCCCGGCGGGATGCGGGCCCAACTGTCGACCACCACCCCCGCAGACCTGCGGCCTACCGCACTGAGCTTGGAGAGCTCCCTCAGCCAGACGGTGTGGGCCGTCTCCCCACCGCTGGTCTCCCTGCTCTACGTGCAACTGACCGCGCGCGGCGCCCTGCTCGCCATCGCGCTGATCGCCGTCACACCCGTGCTCTTCGCCGGCCGCATCGCCCACAGCGACCGCCACACCAGCGCGACGGCCACCGCACAGAACGCGATGCCCACCAGGCAGGTGCTGCGACTGGCCTGGCCCACCGCGCTGCTGTCCGCGTCGATCATGTTCCTCATCGGGACCGTCGACGTGCTGCTGCCGGCCCGGCTGACGGAGACCGGCAGCGGGCCGGCGCTCGCCGGACCGGTGATGACGGCCTTCGCGGTCGCCAGCGTGCTGGCCGGACTCGTCTACGGCCTGCGGCGCTGGCCAGGCACCCCGCGCGTCCAGTCGCTGGCCCTGCTGCTCGCGATGGCCGCCGCGTTCACCACCCCGGCGCTGATGACCCATCCGCTGGCGTTCGCCGCCGCGTTCGCGGTCGGCGGCCTGTTCTTCAGCCCCCTGATGGTGATCAGGAACGTCACCCTCCAGGACCGCCTGCCGCAGCGGGCGTGGGCCACCGGCTTCTCGCTCCTCTACGCCGCCGGCGGACTGGGCTACGGTGCCGCCGGGCTGATGTCGGCGGCCATGCTGCGGGTGGTCAGCGCCGGCGAGACCTTCGCGGTGTGCACGGCTGTCACCGCTGCCATCGGCCTGGCATCGCTCGTCGCGGAGCGCGGGCGCGCGGCGGCGGCGCCGGCCGACGCTGTCGAGCCGGAGCAGGCCTGACCCGTCGGGCACGGCCTACTGGGGCTGGGGCAGCGGGGACTCCGCGGGGGCGCGGAGTCCCTCCGCGGCGTCCGAGACGCGGCGGATCAGCTGCAGGAACAGGACCTGCTCCTCGGCGGACAGCGGGGCGAGGAAGACCTGGTTCATCCGGGCCGTACGCACCGTCAGCCTGCGGTGCGTACGGCTGCCCTCGTCGGTGAGTCGCAGCAGGAAGCGGCGGCCGTCCTCGGCATCGCGGACCTTGTCCAGCAGGCCGCGGGAGTTGAGCCGGCTGATGACCTCGGCGATGGTGGAGCGGTCCAGGCCGACCCGCTCGCCCACGGTCCGCTGATCGAGGCCGGGCTCGGCGGTGAGCGCGTTGAGCACACCGAACTGCGGGGAGGTGATCTCCTCGGAGACCATCGCGGTCCACAGCAGATGATGCGCCTGCTGCAGGCGCCGGGCCAGGTGCCCCGGGTGGGTGGTCAGGTCGACCGCGGCCATAGCGCTCCCTTTGCATTTCGTTGGTGCACTGAGGATAACTCGGCAAACTCCTCCCCGTCCCGCGTCTCGCCGAGGCCACTGCCTGCGTATTTTATGGTTGATATTGACGGTCGGTCCGCCGAGTGCCAGCATGGCGACGCCTGAGATAATAGTCAGTGCACTGAGCATCTGAGGGTGTGAGCCCTTGGAGACCGGAGGCTTCTCGCATGGACAAGGTGGTCGCCGGCGCCGCTGAGGCGGTGGCCGACGCCCGGGACGGGGCGACCTTCGCGGTCGGTGGCTTCGGGCTGAGCGGTGTTCCCAACGTGCTGATCGCCGCACTGCACGAGCTGGGCGTGGCGGACCTGGGCGTGGTGTCCAACAACTGCGGAGCGATGGACGCCGGGCTGGCCGTCCTGCTGTCCGCAGGGCGCATCTCCCGCGTGACCGGGTCCTACATCGGCGCCAACAAGGAGTTCGCCCGCCAGTACCTCGGCGGCGAACTGGAGGTCGAGATGATCCCCCAGGGCACGCTTGCCGAACGGCTGCGCGCCGGCGGGTGCGGGATCCCGGCCTTCTACACCCCGGCGGGGGTCGGCACCCAGGTCGCCGACGGCGGACTGCCCTGGCGCTACGACGGGAGGGGCGGCGTCGCGGTGGCGTCCCCGCCCAAGGAGGTACGTGTCTTCGACGGCACCGAGTACGTCCTGGAACACGCCATCCGTACCGACTTCGCGCTGGTGCGCGCGGCCAAGGGCGACCGGCACGGGAACCTCGTCTTCAGCAAGGCCGGCCGGAACTTCAACCCCCTGGCGGCGATGGCCGGGAAGGTGACGATCGCCGAGGTGGAGGAACTGGTGGAGGCGGGCGGGATCGACCCCGACGAAGTGCATCTGCCCGGCGTCTTCGTCCAGCGCGTGGTCGCCCTCACGCCCGAGCAGGCCGCGGACAAGAAGATCGAACGGCGCACGGTGTCCGCACCGGCGGCACGAGAGACGGGGCGCGGCTGATGGGCTGGTCACGAGAGCAGATGGCGGCGCGCGCGGCGCGTGAGCTGGTGAACGGGCAGTACGTCAATCTCGGCATCGGGCTGCCGACGCTGATCCCCAACCACCTCCCGGACGGCGTCGAGGTGGTGCTGGAATCGGAGAACGGCATCCTGGGCGTAGGGCCCTACCCGGCCGAGGACGAGGTCGACCCCGACCTGATCAACGCGGGCAAGGAGACAGTCACCGTGCTGCCCGGAGCCTCCTACTTCGACTCGGCACTGTCCTTCGGAATGATCCGCGGCGGACACATCGACGTGGCCGTGCTCGGCGCCATGCAGGTGTCCGCGCGGGGCGACCTCGCCAACTGGGCCGTCCCCGGCAAGATGATCACCGGGATCGGCGGGGCGATGGACCTGGTGCACGGGGCACGGACCGTGATCGTGGTGATGACCCACACCGCCAAGGACGGCTCCCCGAAGATCGTCCAGGAGTGTTCGCTGCCGCTGACCGGCAGGACCTGCGTCGACCGGATCATCACCGACCTCGGGGTGCTGGAAGTCACCGACGACGGACTGGAGTTGACCGAGACCGCTCCGGGCGTCCCGGTCGAGGAGATCCTGGCCAGGACCGACGCGACGCTCCGTATCGCCCTCGCTGCCGGGAGTGCCTCATGAACCGCCGCGACGTCTACATCGTGGACGCCGTCCGGACCCCGGTCGGCAGGTACAACGGCGCCCTCGCGAGCGTCCGCCCCGACGACCTGGCCGCCCACACCCTCCGCGAACTCCTCGCCCGCACACCGGAGCTGGACCCCGCCCGGATCGGCGACGTCTACTTCGGCAACGCCAACGGAGCGGGTGAGGAGAACCGCAACGTCGGCCGGATGGCCGGCCTGCTGGCGGGCCTGCCGACCTCGGTGCCCGGCGTCACCGTCAACCGGCTCTGCGCCTCGGGCCTCGAAGCGGTCATCCAGGCCGCGCGGGCCATCGCCCTCGGCGACCTGTCCATAGCCGTGGCCGGCGGCGTCGAGTCGATGACGCGCGCCCCGTACGTGCTGCCCAAGAGCGACCGGCCGTTCCCAGCGGGGCACCAGGAGCTGTACTCCACGACGCTCGGCTGGCGCATGGTCAACCCCCGGATGGAACCGCGGTGGACGGTGCCACTGGGCGAGTCGGCCGAACTGATCGCCGACCGGCACGGGATCACCCGCGAGCAGCAGGACGCCCTGGCGCTCGCGTCCCACCGCAAGGCGTCGGCCGCGTGGCGGGACGGGCTGTTCGACCCCGAGGTCGTGCCGGTTCCGGTGCCCCGGCGCAAGGGGGAGGCGATCCTCTTCGGCCGCGACGAATGCGTGCGGGACGGTGCCTCGATGGAAGCCATGGCGCAGCTGAAGCCGTCCTTCCGCGAGGACGGAGGAACGGTCACACCGGGCAACGCCTCGCCGCTCAACGACGGCGCGGCGGCCCTGCTCCTCTGTGACGAGGCCGGCCTGAAGGCCACCGGACGCGAGCCGCTGGCCCGGGTTGCCGCCACCGGCGTCGCCGCGGTCGAACCGCACTACTTCGGCCTCGGCCCCGTCGAAGCCGTCAACCGCGCCCTCGCCCGGGCCGGCAGGTCCTTCGGTGACCTGACGACGCTGGAGCTCAACGAGGCTTTCGCCGCGCAGGTGCTGGGCTGTCTCGCCGAGTGGCCCGACTTCGATCCGGCGCTCCTCAACCCGCAGGGCGGCGCCATCGCCCTCGGCCACCCGCTGGGCGCCTCCGGCGCCCGCCTGGCCGGCACCGTGGCCCATCAGCTCGCCCGACACGGCTCCGGCACGGGCGTCGCCACCTTGTGCGTCGGCGTCGGCCAGGGCCTGGCCCTCGTACTCGAACGCTGAGGCGCTTGCCCGACCGCCGCCCTCACGGACCAGACATCCCAGGACACCCCATGACTCTCTCCCAGTCCGACATCGACACCGAGATCGACGACCTGCAGACCGCCTACGACCGGGCGCTCGCGGCCGGCGCGCCAGCCCGCCACCATCCGCCGCGGGACTACGCCCCCTACCGCAGCTCCCGGCTGCGCCACCCCCAGCAGCCGCTGGTCGCGGTGGACGGCGGCGACCCCGAGACGGTCGAGCTGTCCGGTCCGGTGTTCGGCCCGACCGACATCACCGAGACCGACAACGACCTCACCGTCCAGCACCTGGGCGAGCCGCTCGGCGAGCGCATCACCGTCTCCGGGCGACTGCTCGACCGCGACCGCCGTCCGGTGCGGGGCCAGCTCATCGAGGTCTGGCAGGCCAACGCCTCCGGCCGGTACGCGCACCTGCGCGACCAGCACCCGGCACCGCTCGACCCCAACTTCACCGGCGTCGGCCGCACGCTGACGGACGACGACGGCCGGTACACGTTCACCACCATCAAGCCGGGCGCCTACCCGTGGCGCAACCACACCAACGCGTGGCGTCCCGCCCACATCCACTTCTCCGTCTTCGGCGCAGCCTTCACCCAGCGTCTGGTGACCCAGATGTACTTCCCCAACGACCCGCTGTTCCGCTACGACCCGATCCTGCGGTCCGTGACGGACGCGGCGGCCCGGGACCGCCTGGTCGCCACGTACGACCACGACCTCTCCCGGCCCGAGTTCTCGCTCGGCTACGCGTGGGACATCGTCCTGGACGGTCCCTCCGCGACCTGGATCGAAGAAGGGCGATGAGCACGATGACCGAGACGTTCGTCCCCACCCCGTCCCACACCGTCGGCCCCTTCTACGGCTACGCGCTTCCCTTCCCGGACGGCGGACAGGTCGCGCCCAGGGGCCACCCCGACACGATCGTCCTGCACGGATACGTGCTCGACGGCGCGGGCGACCCGGTTCCCGACGCGCTGCTGGAGTTCTGGCAGGCCGCCCCGGACGGTTCCCTCGCCGGCGCCCCCGGATCCCTGCGCCGCGACCCGGTGACCGGCGGCTTCCTCGGCCGCAACGGCACCAGTCTCACCGGCTTCGGCCGGGTCGCCACCGATGCCGACGGCCACTATGCCCTCTTCACCCTGCCACCGGGCAACGCGGGACCGCCCTACATCAGCGTGTGCGTCTTCGCGCGCGGCCTGCTGCACCACATGTTCACGCGCGCCTATCTCGCGGACGGCGCCGACCCGGTTCTCGACTCGGTGCCGGGACCGCGCCGGGCCACGCTGCTCGCGCGGCCCGGCGAGAACCGCACGTACCGCTTCGACATCCGCCTGCAAGGCGAGGGCGAAACGGTCTTCCTGGAGTTCCAGTGAGCTGCCCCGACATCGACCACGGCCTGCTCGCCCCCGGCCGGGCCGGCTCCCCCGCCGAGGCCTCGACCGCGGACAGCGCCTTCCTGCGGGCGCTGCTCGACGCCGAGGCGGCGCTGGCCCGCGCCCAGGCGGCCGTCGGCCACGCGCCCGTCGAGGCCGCCCGCGCGATCACGGCCGCAGCCGGCTCGGCCCGCTTCGACATCGGCGCCATCGCCCACCGCGCACGAGCCGGCGGGAACCCCGTCATCCCTCTGGTCGCGGACCTGACGGCGGCGGTTCCCGAGGAGTTCGGCCCGTATGTGCACCGGGGCGCGACCAGCCAGGACATCATGGACACCGCCACCATGCTCGTCGCGGCCCGCACCCTGGACCTGATCCTGGTCGACCTGCACCGCACCGAGCGGGCGCTGTCCGCCCTGGCCGCGCACCACCGGAACACGGTCATGCCCGGCCGTACCCTGACCCAGCACGCCGTACCGACGACGTTCGGCCTCAAGGCGGCGGGCTGGCGCTCCCTGGTCCTCGACGCCCGGGACCGGCTGCGCACGGTCCGCGCCTCGCTTCCCGCGCAACTCGGCGGCGCCGCGGGCACCTTGGCGGCCTTCGACAGCTACGCGGGCCGGCACGACCCCGGCACGGCCGTACAGCTCACCGCCGCCTACGCCCGCGAGACGGGCCTCGCGGTACCGGCTCTGCCCTGGCACACGCTGCGCACACCCGTCGCCGACCTCGCCGCGGCCCTCGCGTTCACCGCGGGCGCCCTCGGCAAGACCGCGGCCGACGTCCTCACCCTGTCCCGCACCGAGATCGCCGAAGTCGCCGAAGGAGACGGCGGTACGGAGTCCTCCGGGGGCTCGTCCGCCATGCCCCACAAGCGGAACCCCGTGCGCGCCACCCTCGTCGCCGCGGCCGCGCGCCGCGCCCCGGGCCTCGCCGTCACCCTGTTCGCTGCGATGGTCGCCGAGGACGAGCGCCCCGCCGGCGCCTGGCACGCCGAGTGGGAGCCGCTGCGGGATCTGCTGCGCCTGACGGGCGGCGCCGCCCGCGACGCCGCCGAGCTGGCCGAAGGCCTGCGGGTACACGCCGCGACCATGCGCGCCCACCTCCACCTCACCCACGGGCTGATCGTCTCCGAGCGGCTGGTCGCCGTGCTGACCCCGATCCTGGGCCGCGCCCGGGCCACCGCCCTCCTCACGGATCTCGCGCGGCGCACGTACAGCGAGGGCAGGACGCTGGCCGCGCTCCTCGCCGAGCAGCCCGAACTCGCCGGCGCCGGGCTCGACGGCACCGCTCTCGACCTCGCCGGCCTCACCGACCCCGCCGCGTACACCGGCGCCGCCGGCACCCTCACCGACCGCGCCCTGGAGCGACGTTGACCAGCCGACAGAACACCGCACCGGCCGGCAGCCGGCACCAGGGACTGCACCACCGCGCCGAAGGGCCGGCCACCGCCCCCGCGCTGCTCCTCGGACCGTCGCTCGGCACTTCCACCGCCCTGTGGGACGCCGTCGCCCCCGAACTGTCCGCCACACACCGGGTCGTGCGCTGGGACCTGCCCGGCCACGGCGGCTCCCCCGCGGACCTCATCGGCCCGGGCGCGACCGTCGGCGAACTGGCCGACCTGGTGCTCTCCCTCGCCGACGCGCTCGGCATCGACCGGTTCGCGTACGCCGGGGTCTCGCTCGGCGGGGCTGTCGGCCTGCACCTGGCCGTCCACCACCCCCAGCGGGTGCGGAGCCTCGCGGTCATCTGCTCGTCCGCGCACTTCGGCGGCTCCGCGCCGTGGGAGGAGCGCGCCGCACGGGTCCGCCGGGAGGGGCTGTCCGCCCTGGCCGACACCGCGGACTCCCGCTGGTTCACGCCCGGCTTCACCGTGCCGCGCCTGGTGGCCGATCACCGCGGCTGCGACCCGGCCGCGTACGCGGCGTGCTGCGACGCGCTGGCCGCGTTCGACCTCCGCGACGCCCTGTCCTCCGTCACCGCTCCCACCCTGGCCGTCGCGGGCCGCGAGGACCCCGCGACACCGCCCGCGCACCTGCGGGAGATCGCGGACGCGGTGCCCGGCGCCTGGCTCACCGAGATCCCCCACGCCTCCCACCTCGCCCCGGCCGAGCGGCCCGAGGCGGTGCTGGCCGCGCTGCGCAGCCACTTCACGGGTGGTGCGAGGAGCGGGATGGCGGTACGCCGCCAGGTGCTCGGTGACGCGCACGTGGACCGGGCGCAGGAGCGTCAGAGCGACTTCACCGCGCCGTTCCAGGACTTCATCTCCCGTTACGCGTGGGGCGAGATCTGGACCGACGACACGCTCTCCCGCCGCGAGCGCAGCATGGTCACCTTGACGGCGCTCAGCGCCCACGGCCACTACGACGAACTGGCCCTGCACGTCCGGGCGGCGCGGCGCAACGGTCTGACCCCCCAGGAGATCGGCGCGGTGCTGCTGCAGACCGCGGTCTACTGTGGCGTCCCGGCGGCCAACTCCGCGTTCGCCGTGGCCCAGCGCGTGCTGGCGGAGGAGGAACCGACCGGCCACTGAGCGCGGGCCGATGCGCGCCGAAGGCCGGCCGTGCCGGGGGCGCCGGCCGAATCCACTTCACCCCACGAACAGCGGCTCGGTCCCCCGGGCCCGTTTCCGCGACGAGGAGAACTGATGCACACGACCGTCGGCATCATCGGCGGCGGCCCCTCCGGCCTGCTGCTCGCCCGCCTGCTGCACCGCGCCGGCATCGACAGCGTGGTGCTGGAGCGCCGCGACCGCGCCTTCGTCGAGCAGCGGCAGCGCGCCGGCATCCTGGAGCAGGCCACCGTGGACGTGCTGCGCGAGGCGGGCGCGGGCGCACGGCTGGACCGCGAGGCACTGGTCCACGACGGCATCGAGCTGCGCTTCGACGGCCGCAGCCACCGCGTCGACTTCCCCTCCCTCACCGGCGGCCGCCGGGTGGTGGTCTACGCCCAGACCGAGGTGGTGAAGGACCTGATCGCCCTGCAACTCGACGAGGGCGGACCGCTGCTCTTCGACGCCGAGGTCCTTGCGGTGGAGGGCGCCGACACCGACCGGCCGCTCATCCGCTACGCCCACCAGGGTCACGAACAGACCCTGAGCTGCGACTACGTGGTCGGCTGCGACGGCTTCCACGGCGTGGCACGGGGAGCCGTCCCGGACGGTGTGAGCACCACGTTCGAGCGCACGTATCCGTACTCCTGGCTCGGCATCCTCGCCGATGCCGCGCCGGTGTACGACGAGCTGATCTACGCCCACTCCGAGCGCGGCTTCGCCCTGGCCAGCATGCGCTCCCCGTCGGTGAGCCGGCTGTATCTGCAGGTGCCGAACGGAACCGACCCCGCCGACTGGCCGGACGAGCGGATCTGGGACGAGCTGGACGCCCGCTTCGCCCTGCGCGCGGAGCCCGGAAGGCTGCTGGAGCGCGGCCGCGTCACGCAGAAGTCGGTTCTGCCGATGCGCAGTTCGGTCACCGAGCCGATGCGCTACGGCCGGGTCTTCCTCGCCGGGGACGCCGCACACATCGTGCCGCCCACCGGCGCCAAGGGCCTGAACCTCGCCGCCGCCGATGTCGTGGTCCTGGCGCGTGCCTTCGCGCACCTCGACAGGACCGGCTCGGCGGAGTTGCTCGACACGTACTCCGACACCTGTCTGCGCCGGGTGTGGCGGGCCGAGCACTTCTCGTACTTCATGACCACCACCCTGCACACCGACCCGGAGCAGTCCCCCTTCGACACCCGGCTGCAGTTGTCCCAGCTGGAGCGGATCGCGACCTCGCCCCACGCCGCCGCCGAACTGGCCGAGAACTACACGGGGCTGCCGCTCGCGCCGACCGCCTGACGACGCAGCACCGGGACCGGCCCACGGGGGGCGGTCCCGGTGCTGTCGTGTCCGCGGGCCGTGCGCGTGGTACCCCGCCGTTTCAGCCGTCGACGAGAGCGTCGACGACGGCCCGGGCGACGCGGCCGGCCCGCTCCGCCGTCCAGTAGGCGGGCTCCTCCACGGTGGAGACGAAGTACCCGCGGGTCAGCAGGGAGAGCACGTCTGCCGCGAGCTCGGCGTCGGGCACCCCGGCGGCCAGGGACGCGTCGAAGAACTCCTGCCGCGACTCGCGCGGCTCACGATGGTCGACTCCCCCGGGGTCGGTGTGCGCCGAGGAGAGCATCTCGACCCACAGCGTGCGCAGCAGCAGGTCCTCGGGGTCCGTGCTCAGGTGCCACTCGACCGTCGCCCGCAGGCGCTCCTTGCCGTCGAGTTCCCCCACATGCGCGTCCAGGTCGGCCCGCCAGCGGGACTCCGCCGCGCGGACGGCGTTGGTGATCAGGGCGATCCGGGTGGGCACGTAGTTGGTGATCATCGCCGTGGAGCCGCCCAGCTCCTTGGCCACGGCGCGAATGGTGATCGATCGCGCCCCGTCGCGTGCGGCGACCGCCAGGGTGGCCTGGGCGATTTCCTTGCGGCGCTGGACTTCGTCGACGTCGATCGGCATGAAGGCAACCTAGCTCAGAGGGGGGGTTGACGCTGAACACATTCAGATGCAACGCTGTTATATCACGTTGTTTTCTTAAAGTTCTTCTTCCTGGAGGGCCCATGAGCCTTGCCGTTCAGCGTGTCACCTCCCAGCCCGCGCCCCCGCACGCGCGGCAGCACATGGTGCGTATGCGCGACGGGGTACTGCTGGCGACCGACGTGTACGGCGCCGGCGCCGCGACCGGCCCCGCGCCGACCGTGCTGGTGCGCCTGCCGTACGACAAGAACAGCCGGTACGTCTTCTTCGAGAAGATCGCCGAGCGGTTCACGGCGCGCGGATACGTCATGGTCGTCCAGGACGTTCGCGGCAAGTTCCGCTCGCAGGGCGTCACGCTCGGATGGACCGGCGAGGTCGACGACGGGTACGACACCATCGAGTGGGTCACCCGTCAGCCCTGGTCGGACGGGATCGTCGGCATGTTCGGCGACTCGTACTACGGCTTCACGCAGTGGTCGGCGGTCTCCAGTCAGCACCCCGCCCTGCGCGCCATCGTCCCCCGGGTGACCAGCACCAACAATGGCCCCGGTGTGGCCAGTTACGATCCCGGCTCCGGTCCGCAGCCGCTGTGGCTGGAAGGGGCCGACTACCAGGCACACGTCTGGGTGGACAACGACGGCTACGACTTCACCGCCGACCTCACCAAGCGCCCCCTGATCGCCGCCTACGAAGAGGCGTTCGCGGCCATCGGCAAACGCTCGGCCGGCTTCGACCTGGTCGTCGGCGACATCCCGCTGCCCGCCTACAACGGCCCTCACCCCTACGACGCCCGGCCGGTGCCCGTCCTGCACTGCGTGGGCTGGTTCGACAACCTCGGCATCGCCCACATGCGGGACTACACCGAGCTGGCCGGACGCCCCGGCTGGGCGGCCCTGCAGTACCTGGTCGCCGACGCGATCGACCACGAGAACTACTTCCTGGAGAACGCCCCGGTCTCCCCCGACGCGGACCACCTGCTCGACGACACCGCGTTGCAGCGCGTGCTCGACACCTACACCGAACCGGCGCTGGAGTTCTTCGACGTCTTCCTCAAGGGCACCGCCGCACCCGAGGCACTTTCCCGGGTGCGCTGGAAGCTCGGACACGTCGGCTGGCGCACGTCGACCGCCTGGCCTCCCCCGCAGGCGACGCGGACCGCCCTGCATCTGGCGGAACCGCGATCCGCCACGGGCCCGGTACCCGGCGGCCTCCTCGCCGAACACCCCGCCGCGGAAGCACAGTCCACGGCCTGGCGCTACGACCCCGACAACCTCGTGCCGTCCGCCGCGACCGACACCTTCCTGCAACTGCGTGACCATCGCGACGAGCGCCCCACCGCCGACCGGGACGACGTCCTCGTCTTCACCTCCGCGGTCCGCGACACCCCGCTCGACCTGGCGGGCCCCGTGCAAGCGGTCCTGCACGTCGAGAGCACCGCGCCCACCTTCGACGTCTTCGTCCGTCTCCTGGACCTGTCGCCCGACGGCGCGGCCCGGTTGATCGTGCGCGGCTGCGTCCAGGCCGACGCCCCCGGAGAAGCGCGGATCGACCTCGGTCACACCGGCTACCGGCTCCGTCCGGGCCACCGGCTCGCGCTGGTGATCGCCGGCAGCGACTTCCCGAACCACCTGCCCAACTCGGGCTCGCGGGAGAACCCGTGGCTGACGACCGCCCCCAAGGCGAGTCTGCAGACCCTGCGCACCGGATCCACCCACCCCTCACGCCTGCACCTGACCATCCTGCCCGACAGCGGCGAATAGCCCCCTTCCTGGAGGGCCCATGCTTCCTCTGCGCCCCGTTCCCACCGCGCCCGACACGGCCGCGCGCCGCCCGCTCCACGAGATCCGCCGCACCGGACACGGTGGTGCGCGATGACGCTCCACTTCGTCGCGACCCGGCTGGCCACCCTCGTCGTGACCGTCCTCGTCTCCAGCCTGGCCATCTACGGGGCGATGTTCCTCACCCCCGGCGACCCCGCCACCCTGCTGGTCGGCGGCAGCCGCCAACCCGACCCGCAGGTCCTGGCCGCAATCCACCGCGCGTACCACCTGGACGACCCGTTCCTCCAGGGGTACTGGCACTGGCTGAGCGGCTGCCTGCGCGGTGACTTCGGTACCTCCCTCGTCTACCGCGACACCGTCGCCGACCTGATCACCGCACGGGCCGGTGCCACCCTCGCGCTGGTCGGCTACGCGACCGTCCTGGTCCTCACGATCGGCACCGCCATCGGCACCCTCGCCGCCCTGCGCGGCGGACGCACGGAGACGCTGACCATCACGCTGACGGCGGGCGCCATGGCCGTCCCCACCTTCGTCATGTCGGTCCTGCTCATCTGGCTCTTCGCCGTCCAACTGCCCTGGTTCCCCGTCTACGGCGCGGGCGAGGGCCTCACCGGCACCCTCGCGCACCTGACCCTGCCCGCCGTCGCGCTGGCGATGACCTGGATCGGCTACGTCGCCCAGGTCACCAGGACCGCGGTCCGCGCGGAACTGCGCGCGGAGCATGTCGACACCGCCCGCAGTCGCGGTGTGCCGGAACGGATCGTGATCCGGCGGCACGTGCTGCACAACGCCTCCGGCCCCATCTTCGCCGTGTCCGGCGTCGGCATCGCGGGTCTCATCGCCACCGCGGCCGTCGCCGAGCAGGCCTTCGGCACCGGCGGGCTGGGAGCCCTCATGATCGAGGCGGCCTCCAAGCAGGACATGGCCGTGGTCCAGGCCGTGTCCCTGCTCTTCGTGGTCGTGTTCGTCGTCATCAACACCCTCGTCGACCTGGTCAGCGCCGCCCTCGACCCCCGCACCGCACAGAAGGGCGCCCGATGACCACCACCCTCTTCGCCCGAACCGCCCGCGCCCCCGGCACCGAACCGCGGCCCGGACGCCCGCGCGATCATGTGACGCTCGGCGCCGCGGGCATCGTCTCGCTGTTCTTCCTGCTGGCCGTCCTCGCGCCGCTGATCACCCCGCACGACCCCAACGCCGTCGACGCGCTGAGCGTCCACGCCGGTCCGTCCGCGACCCACCTCCTCGGGACGGACGACACCGGACGCGACCTCCTGTCCCGGCTGATCAGCGGTGCCCGCGCCAGCCTCGCGGCCCCTGCCGTGGTGGTCACGGTCTCCACCACGCTCGGCACCCTGCTCGCGCTGTGCGCGGCCTGGTTCGGCGGGTGGCTCGACCGGTGCGTCTCGAGCGCCCTCGACGTCGTGTTCGGCTTCCCGGGACTGATCATGGCCGTGCTGGCCGCCGCCGTCTTCGGCGCCGGCCTCACCGCGCCGATCGTGGCCCTGTCGATCGCGTACCTGCCGCTGATCACCAGGGTCGTACGATCAGCCGCGATCACCGAACGACGGCTGCCGTACATCTCCGCGCTGCAACTCCTCGGCGCCTCCACCACCCGCATCTGGCTCCGCCACCTGCTGCCCAACCTCCTGCCCCTGGTGCTCGTCCAGGCCACCATCGGCTTCGGATACGCCCTGCTCGACGTCGCCGCGATCTCCTTCCTCGGGCTGGGCAGCCAGCCGCCGGACCCCGAATGGGGACTGATGGTCTCCAACGGCGCCCCCTCGATCCTGGCCGGCCAACCGCAGGAGTCGCTCTACGCGAGCCTCGTCATCCTGATCGTCGTGGTCGCCTTCAACCTGCTGGGAACGGGACTTTCCCGACGTCCGCTCGGAGGGCCCGCATGACCGCACCACCCCTGCTCGAGATCAACGGGCTCAGGATCGATCTCCCCCTCGACGGAGCCGCGCGCACCGTCGTCCACCGCGCCGACGTGCACATCACCGAAGGAGCGGCCGTCGCCCTGGTGGGCGAGTCCGGATCGGGCAAGTCCCTGACGGCCCGCTCCGTCATGGGGCTCCTGCCGCCCGGCGCCCGCGTCCACGGGGACCTGCTCTTCGCCGGCGAATCCGTTCCGACGATGACACCGCAGCGCCTGCGCGCCTTCCGCGCGTCCGACGTCGCCATGGTCTTCCAGGACCCGCGGGCACACATCAATCCGGCCCGCAGCGTCGGCGACTTCCTCATCGAGGGGCTGACCACCGCACGCGGCGCACCGGCCGCCGAGGCCGTCACGAAGGTCACCGCGATCCTGCGGGAGGTCGGCATCGCCGACGCCGGCCGGCGGATGCGCCAGCGTCCGCACGAACTGTCCGGCGGGCTGCTGCAACGCGTGATGATCGCCGCGGCGCTGGCCGCCGAACCGCGGCTGCTGCTCGCCGACGAGCCGACCACCGCGCTCGACGTGACCACGCAGGAGGAGGTGATGGCCATCATCGGCGAGACCCGGGCGGCCCGCGGGCTCGCCCTGCTCTTCATCACCCACGACCTGGAACTGGCCGCCGCCGTGTGCGACCGGGTCGTGGTGATGTACGCGGGGTCGACCGTCGAGGAACTCCCCGCCGATCACCTGCGGGACAGCGCCGCCCACCCGTACACGCGCGCACTGCTCGCGTCCCGCCCGTCGCTCGGCAACGACACCGAACTGCGTTCCATCGCCGGCAGGCCGCTGTCCGGCTTCGAGGCTCCCGTGGGATGCGCCTTCGGCGACCGATGTCCCCGCGTACAGGATCTGTGCCGCGGTGACCGGCCGCGGCCGCGCCCCACCGGCGACGGCACGGCGGCGTGTCACTTCCCCCACACGCTCTCGTCCGAGGAGGTCGGCAGGCATGCTTGAAGTCAGCAATCTGCGCAAGGTGTTCGGTGACTTCGTCGCGGTGGACGACATCACCTTCTCACTGCGCGAGGGCGGATCACTCGCGATCGTGGGCGAGTCGGGATCCGGCAAGACCACCACCGCCCGCATGCTCGCCGGCGTCGAGACCCCCAGCGCGGGCCGCATCGTCGTCGCCGGCGACGAACGGCGGCCCGGACGCACCCGATCGCGGGAGCGGCGCACCCACGGCCGGCAGATCCAGCTGGTCTTCCAGGACCCGTACGCGTCGCTCGACCGGCGGCAGCGGGTGGCGGACGCGGTCGCCGAAGCGGTCCGGCTCCACCGCCCCCTGCCCCCGTCCGCCCTCCAGGCCCGGGTGAGCGAGCTGCTCGACATGGTCGGCCTGGACGACCGGCAGGCACGGTCACTGCCCAGAGCACTGTCGGGTGGCCAACGACAACGCGTCGCCATCGCCCGCGCGCTGGCCGCCGAGCCGCGGGTGCTGGTCCTCGACGAAGCGATCGCGGCGCTGGACGTGTCGATCCAGGCACAGATCCTCGCCCTGCTCGCCCACATCCGCGCGAGCCTCGGAACCGCGCTGCTGTTCATCACGCACGACCTCGGGGCGGTCCGCCACATCAGTGACGACGTGCTGGTGATGCGGGCCGGGCAGGTCGTCGAACACGGCCCCGTCGCCGCCGTCCTCAACGACCCGCAGGACCCCTACACCCAGCGCCTCGTCGCCTCCATCCCGAAACCCGGCTGGACCCCTCGCAGGCGGTCGCGCGAGGCGGCGGCCTGAGCTTCGGGGGCGGCCGTGGGCCTTGTGGGCTGTTCGGGCGTGCGGCATGATCGCGTGCATGATGGTCGACCGAAAGGCCCATGCCGCGTAGGCGGCCCGGCGCGTTGCGCGCCGAACATCCGGCCCCGCCCGTCTGGGGTCCGTGGACCGATCGAATTCCCGGGCTCTCCGAGCGCACCTGCGCCGAGATCCAGCGCGTGGAGCGCGAGCACGACGACTCCTGGCCCGGACTGTGGGACGGCCTGTGGGACGGGGCGGTGGAAGCCGCGCTCCGGAACTACCGGGCGTTCCTGCGACAGCCCGGCCGCTTCCTGGACCTGTGCTTCGCGGTCTCCCCCCACCCGGGGTCCTCGCTCGTCGACATGGCGAACGCCCGGGACATCCTGCGGGAAGCGCTGCATGCGCTGCCGCAGCCCTCCCGCGCGGAACTCGGGCGCGTGGTGGCGGGTCTGGACGCGGAGCTGCGCCGCCGGACCCTGCCCGACCCGCTCGCCCACCGGCGCCTGTGGTGGCACGGCGCGTGGTGGCACCGGCGCCTCTACGACGGTGAGTTCCGGTGGTGAGGGGCCACGGCCCACCGACGCAGGATGCAACATTGTCGCCCGGGTCGCGCGTCTTAAGGGGGACGGGGTATCGCACCCCGAGGCTGGGGGGATGCGACGTGGTTGTCGGCACAGGGGTACGGGCTCTGCTCATCGGCGCGGTGTCCGCGCTCGTCATCGGCGGGGGGTTGCCCGCGTCCGCCGTGGCGGCCCCCGCGTCCGACGCGGCCACGCCGCGCTGGAGCGCGGCAAAGCTGCCGGGCGGCGACACCGTCCTGACCGGTGCGATCAGACCCGACGCGCACACCACGTGGACGGCCGGCTTCCGGCTGGCCGACGAGGACGGCGTCATGTCGTTCCAGCCCGTCGTCTACACGCACGACGACCGGCGCGACGGGCCGTGGACCGAGATGCCGACCGCGCCCGGCGCGGCCGGCCGGGTCAACGCCCTGGCGGCGACCTCGGCCCGCGACGCGTGGCTGGTCGGTGACGCCGGCTTCGAGGGTGAGCCGGCGATGACGCAGCACTGGGACGGGCGTACGTGGCGGGTCAAGCCGGCGCCCATGCCGGCGAACTCGGTCAGCGGCGGGCTGTTGAGCGTCGACGCGGTCACACCGGACAACGTGTGGGCGGCGGGCTGGGCACAGGTAATCGACCGGCGGATCCCCGATCCGGACGGCGGTCCGTCCCAGATCATCGACCACCAGGAGGGCCTCATCGAGCATTGGGACGGGCACGCCTGGCACCGCGTCGCCCTGCCCGAGCAGTACGCGAACTGGGGGCTCAACGCAATCTCGGCGTCCGGCCCGAAGGACGTCTGGGCGGTCGGCAGCGGGTACGGCGATGACGACCGGCCTGTCGTTCTGCACTACGACGGGCGTTCCTGGACCGCGCTGCCGACTCCTCCCTACGGCGGCCTGTACGGCGAGTTCAACGATGTCGCCGCGAACGGGCCGCACGATGTGTGGGCGGTGGGACGCACCCTCCTGGACGAGAA
Source organism: Streptomyces sp. H39-S7 (assembly GCF_027158205.1). Classification (GTDB taxonomy): domain Bacteria; phylum Actinomycetota; class Actinomycetes; order Streptomycetales; family Streptomycetaceae; genus Actinacidiphila. Next base: position 140,915 of record NZ_JAPVLU010000009.1, read on the forward strand.
CGACCGTGGCCACGCGCTGATCATGCACTGGAACGGCCGGACGTGGACGCGCCTGGACGGGCCCCCCGACGCCGGCCCTCTGACGGGCCTGGCCACGACGCGCGACGGCATCGTCGCCGTCGGGAACACCGTCGACCGCGACAGCGGCTACGCGCTGCGGGTGGCCGGCACCCGAGTGACCTCACTGGGCTTCCCGCTGACGGCGGACGGAACGACGTACGCGCCGTGGAAGGTCTCCGCCGCCGGGCGCGAGGTGACGGTCAGCGGCGCGTTCAACTACGCCGGGCAGCGCCTCCCGCAACCCATGCTGCTGAGCGCGCGCCTCTGACGCGGACGTTCGTGCCCCCGGCGGTAGGGAAGCCGCCGGGGGTGCGAACGTCGGTACGGAGGGCGCGGACGGAGTGTCAGCCGGCCAGGGCCGGCCGCGTGCGCCGGGCCCTGGCTTCGATGTCGGTGGCCACATGGAGCAGGGTGTCCTCCCGGAAGCGTCCACCGATCAGCTGCACCCCGGAGGGGAGCCCGTCGCGGATGCCGGTGGGGACCGACATCGCCGGGAATCCGAGGACCGGTACGGCCTGCATGGGCCACTGGGCGGCCAGCAGTTCCCGCACCCGGGCGTCGCCGGCCAGGTCGGCGTCCTGCTCGAACGGCGGCTCCGCCGCCACCGGGGTCATCAGGATCCGGTCCGTGCCCAGATACTGCTGGAGGCGGGTGATGAGCGTGCCTCGCCGGGCGTAGCCCTTGATGTACGCGTCCAGGGTGGGCCGCTCGCCCCACGTCTCCGCGGCGGCGGCGAACGAGGAGGCGAGGGAGACGCGTACCGCGTCGTCACCGAAGCGTTCGATCTCCGGCATCATCGTGCGCAGCTCCTCGTAGAGCAGCAGCGACCACAGCCGGGCCGCCTCGCCGAGCAGCGGGAGTTCGACCTCCTCCACGTCGTGGCCCGTCTCGCTCAGCCACCGTGCCGCGTCGTCGAGGGCGGCGTTCACGGCGGGGTGGGGCTTGGCCAGGCCGACATCACGCACGAGGGCGACCTTGACGAGTCCGGGCCCGCCCAACGGCGGCCGCAGTGGGAGGCCGACCGGGTCGCGGAGGTCCGGGGTCACCATGGCGTGCAGCCCGAGCCGCACGTCGTTGACGGTCCAGCCGAGCGGGCCGTGGACGGCCATGGTCTGGAAGGACAGCGGGCTGTCGAACTCCTCGGCTCCGCGCGGTTCCGAGCCGGAGACCAGCCCCATCGTCGGGCGCAGGCCGACCGCGCCGCAGCAGTAGGCGGGGAAGCGGACGGAGCCGCCGATGTCGTTGCCCTGCGCGATTGGCACCATGCCGGCCGCGACCGCGGCGGCGGCGCCGCCGGACGATCCGCCGGGGGTGTGCGCGCCGTCCCACGGGTTGAGTGTCCTGCCGTGCAGGTCGTTGGCGGTGAACCACCGTACGGCGAAGGCCGGGCTGTTGCTGCGGCCCATGAGGTTGGCGCCCGCGTCGCGCAGCGCGGCCACGCACGCGGCGTCCTGCGGTGCGATGGCGCCGGCCCAGGCCGCGACGCCGTGCGAGCTGGCGTAGCCGCGCTGCGAGGTGTTGATTTTGGTAGCGACCGGGACGCCGTGCAGCGGCGGAAGGTCCTCGCCGGCGGCGACCGCCGCGTCCGCGGCCGCCGCCTGGGCGAGGGCTTCCTCGGGGCGGAGGTCCACCAGGGCGTTGAGCGCCGGGTTGGTCGCGTCGATTCGGGCGAGGAACGACTGGGCGACCTCGGTCGCGGAGAAGGACTTGTCGCGGATTCCCGCTGCCAGCTCAGCGGCGGAACGGTCCCACAGCGGCGAATCGCCCGGGGTGTCGGTCATCGTTGTCTCCTTCGAGGTGAAAGTGCGCACGTCACTTGCCGGTGCCGCCGAGCTGGGCGGCCCACGGCATGCCCATATAGGCGAAGGATGTGGGCGCGCCGCTGAGGCGCTTGTTCATGAACATCCGTTCGTGCGTGGTGGCGAGGTAGATCACCGGGGTGGTGGGGGTGAAGAGGGCTTGGGCCGCGGTGTAGGCCTTGGCCGACGCCGCGGGGTCGGAGGAAGTGCGGGCCTCGGTCAGCAGACGGGTCACCTCGGGGTTGTCGTACTTCGTCCAGTTGAAGATGCCGCCCGGGGTCACACTCTCCGCCACGTAGGACGCCGGGTCGGGCATGGCCACGTAGCCGAAGGTCAGGATCAGGTCGAGGCCCTTGCGGACGGACGGGTCGTAGAACAGCGACGACATCTCGATCGGCTGGAGTTGTCTGATCCGGATGTCGACACCCAGCTGCTTGGCGGCGGCCTGGATGAAGGTCAGCGCCTGCAGCCCCCTCTGGTCACCGGCGGGAATGGCTGCCACCAGCGGCCGGGGCACCGGCCCCGCCTCTGCCAGCAGCCGCTTGGCGCCCTCCGGATCCGGCTGGGGTACGGCCGGCAGGGCCGCGTAGGCCGCGTCGAACTGGTCGGCGGCCTGGTCGCCGCTCCAGGTGAGCGGTGGGACGAGTGACTTCAAAGTGGTGGCGTCGCCGCCGAACACGTTCTTGATCAGCGCGTCGCGGTCGATGACCTGCGACAGGGAGTCCAGGAGCCGGCGGTCGGCGGCCGGGGACTCGGCGTTGGCGGGGATCAGCAGGACGTTCTGCGTCGAGGGGCCGAGGTGGATCGCGCCGTTGCCGGCCTTGGACAATGCCGTGGCGCTGCTGGGCGGCAGCTCGTAGGTGCCGTCCACGTCACCGGAGAGCAGGGCGCTGGTCAGCGTGTTGCTGTTGGTGATGAACGTGAAGTCGACCTGCTTGGCCTTCGGCTTCAGTGCCGTGTCCCAGTAGGCGTCGTTGCGTTGCAGGGCGATGCTGGTGCCCGACTTCCATGAGCCCAGTTCGAACGGCCCCGTACACATGAGGCCGCCCTTGGCGGTGCCGTAGGCGGCGCCGGTCTTCTCGGTGTACGCCTTCTGGTTCACCGCGCCGAACGAGGTCGACAGCGCCTTGGGCAGTGTCTGGTCGTACGTGCTGGTCCGCAGCGTCACCTGGTGCGCTCCGGTGGCCTTGATCGACGTCACCTTGGCGAGGTAGTTGCCGTACAGCGCCTGGGTCTTCGGGTCCCGCTGCCGTTCCAGGCTGTAGATCACGTCCTGCGGCGTCATGGGTGAACCGTCCCAGAACGTCACGTCGGACCGCAGTTCCAGCACCAGGGTCCGGTCGTCGGTCCAGGTGACTTTGGACGCGAGTCCGGGGCTGAGGGAGAAGTCCGCGTTCATCCGCGTCAGCGTGTCGCAGAGGTTCGCTTCGACGGTCTGGGGCGAGTAGTCGCCCGTCCTGGCCGGGTCCAGGGTCGTGGGCTCCCCGTAGGGCAGGGCCCAGGTGACGCGGTCGACGCCGGCGGGGCCGGGCACCGTCGTGGTGGTGAGTCGGTCGGGCCTGCCCGCACCGCTGCCGTCTGTCGAGGCGGAGGTGCAGGCCGCGGTGGCCAGCAGACCCACGCTCATGAGCACCGTCAGCACCGGTCTCTTCGCAGCCATGGCTGATGCTCCTTGCCGAGGGGGAGGAAGGGAGGAACGCTCGCGATCGGGACGCGGGACATGCCGGCGCGCCGTGATAAACGAACGTCATATAACACTGTTGCATGTCACGCTCGCATCTGATGAGCTAACGAGTCAAGGCCCCGGCGCATCCATCTCACGAGGCCTCACCGCACCCCTTCGGGGCTCGAGCGCGGCCAGGCCCCGGCCTGTCACCAGCGACGACACCGGGCACCGAGCCCCCCCCCTCACCCAAAGGAGCACGACCGTGCCTCTCACTCCCGCACTCACCTTCGCGTTCGAGATCCGCGCCCATGTCGCCCAGACGCTGCACATCGGACACGGGGACGGAGAAGTCACCGAGTTCACCCCCATCACCGGAGGCAGCGTGGACGGCCCCCTGCTCCGCGGGAAGGTGCTCGCGGGCGGTGGCGACTGGAGCAGCACGCGCGGCAAGGTCTGCGAACTCGACGCCCGCTACCTCATCCAGGCCGAGGACGGCGCGGTGATCGACATCGCGAACCGCGGCTACTACCGGCCGGAGGCGGACAGCCCGGACCAGTACGACGGAGACCTGCAGGTCTCCGAAGCCGGCCACTACTACCGCACGTCCCCGGTCTTCAGGACGGACGCGCCGGCGCACCGGTGGCTGACCGGGACGGTCTTCGTCGGGCTGGCGCGCCCCGACGGCGACGACGTGGTCGTCATCCGCGTGTACGCACTGGGGTAGCGGCGGAGCGCCGGTGATCGGCCGTACCGATCACCGGCGGCCGCGCGGGCCGGCGTGCGCGGCCCGCGTCAGGACAGCGCGCGCCACGCACGGTTCAGGGCGTCGCGAAAACGCTCGGCCTCCTCCGCGTCGAGTTCCCCGACCATGCGCTCCTCGAGCTTCCTGGCCGGCTCGGCGTACTCGGCCAGCAGGGCGCGCCCCGCGCCGGTGAGCAGGATGAGCCGCTCCCGGCGGTTGCCGGGGTTGAGTTCGCGACGGATCAGAGCGCGGGTCTCCAGCGCGCGCACCATGTCGGACATCGACTGGGCCGTCACGAAGGAGTCCCGGGCGAGCTGCGCGGCGGACACCCCGTTGTGCCGCTCCAGCACCGTCAGGGCCGTGTACTGCAGCGCCGTGATGCCGGCGGGCTTGAGCATTTCCTCGAGGCGCGCCCGGACAACAAGTTCGGTGCGCTTGACCAGATAGAGCAGCGAAGGGCTCACGTTCGCCCTCCGGAGGTCGTCGTCCGCGCTGGTTGGGCCATGTCGTTCCTCCACTGGATCTCACCGCCACCGGTGAGGGCCCACCTTAGGCCATTGACAGGAAACCTGTTGATCGAGAACACTGCCGTTCATCAGGATTCCTGTCGATCAACCCTGGGGGCCGACGCGGTCGGCACCCGCCCCACACGAGAGGTGCGAGGAATGGATCTGCACGGGAAAGTCGCCGTCGTCACCGGCAGCGGACGCGGGCTGGGCCTGGGCTACGCCCGGGCGCTGGCCGCCGCCGGAGCCTGCGTCGTCGTCAACGACGTCGACGCGGATGTGGTCGGCGCCGCCGTCGCCGCCATCACGTCCGACGGGGGCAGGGCGGCCGGAGTCGTGGCCGCGGTGGGCGACAGCGAGGCCGCCGAGCGGCTGGTCGACACGGCGGTGCAGGAGTTCGGCCGGCTGGACGTACTCGTCACCAACGCGGGCATCCTGCGCGACCGGGTGCTGTGGAAGATGACGGACGACGACTTCGACGCCGTCGTCAAGGTCCATCTGCGCGGCACCTTCGCCTGCGCCCGGGCAGCGGCGGTACGCATGCGCGAGCAGGGAACCGGCGGCCGCCTCGTCCTGATCTCCTCGCCCGCCGGGCAGCGCGGCAACTTCGGTCAGACGAACTACGCCGCCGCCAAGGCGGGCATCGTCGCGATGGCACGGACCTGGGCGATGGAACTGGCCAGGGCCGGCATCACCGTCAACGCCGTCGTCCCCGTCGCGGCCACCGAGATGACCAGGACCATTCCGGCCTTCGCCCCGGTCATCGCAGAGTCCGAGCGCACCGGAGAGCCGCTGCCGGACTGGCTGCGCAAGGACGAGGGCCTGGGCACCGTCGAGGACGTCGCCGGGCTGATCACCTTCCTGGCCTCGGACGCCTCCGGCGACATCACCGGCCAGGCCATCGGCATCGGTGGTGACCGGCTGGCCCTGTGGGCGCACCCCCGGGAGAAGGCGGTCGCCTTCGCCGACGGCGGCTGGAGCGCGGACGCGATCGCCGCCGCGTGGCACGGCGGCGTCGGCGCCGAGCCGGAGACGTACGGCATCCCCGCTCCCCAGGCACCGGGAGCCTGAGATGAGCGACCTCAAGCTCGACCTCGACCGACTGACCGCCATCGACATGCACACCCACGCCGAGGTCTCCAAGGACGGACACGGCGCGCTGAGCCCCGAACTGTTCGGCGCCTCCGCCGACTACTTCAAGGCCCACGGGCACCGGCAGCCCACCATCGACGAGATGGCCGACCACTACCGCGAGCGCCACATGGCCGCGGTCGTGTTCACCGTGGACGCCGAACACGCCACCGGGCACCCGCGGATCGCCAACGAGGAGATCGCCGAGAGCTGTGCCGCGCACGCCGATGTCCTCATCCCGTTCGCCAGCATCGACCCGCACAAGGGCCGGGCCGGAGTGCGCGAGGCGCGGCGCCTGGTGGAGGAGCACGGGGTGCGGGGCTTCAAGTTCCACCCCAGCATCCAGGCCTTCGCCCCCAACGATCCGCCGGCCTATCCGCTGTACGAGGCCATCGAGGAACTCGGCGTACCGGCGCTGTTCCACACCGGCCAGACCGGCATCGGCGCGGGTGTCCCGGGCGGTGGCGGGATACGGCTCAAGTACTCCAACCCCATGATGATCGACGACGTCGCCGTGGACTTCCCCCACCTGCGGATCATCCTGGCCCATCCGTCCTTCCCCTGGCAGGACGAGGCGCTGGCGGTCGCCACGCACAAGCCGCACGTCTACATCGACCTGTCCGGCTGGTCACCGAAGTACTTCCCGCCGCAACTGGTGCGGTACGCCAACACCCTGCTCAAGGACAAGGTCCTCTTCGGCTCCGACTACCCCGTCATCACACCCGACCGGTGGCTCGCCGACTTCGAGAAGCTCGACATCAGGCCCGAGGTGCGGCCGAAGATCCTCAAGGAGAACGCCGCCCGCCTGCTCGGTCTGCTCAAGGACTGAAGGAGCCTCTCGTGTTGAACCAAGGCATCGGCTCCTGGCCGGCGCGCCGGGCCCGGAAGACGCCCGACCGGATCGCCCTCGTCCACGAGGGCCGCACGTTGACCTACCGGCAGTTGCACGAACGGGTTCTGCGTCTCGCCCACGCCCTGCGCGCCCTGGGCACGGGCCGCGGTGACCGGGTCGCCTACCTGGGCGTCAACCATCCGGCCTTCGTGGAGACGCTGTTCGCCGCCGGAGCGCTCGGCGCCGTCTTCGTGCCGCTCAACACCCGCCTGACGGCGCCGGAGCTGGCCTACAACCTCGCCGACTCGGGCAGCACCGTACTCGTCCACGCTCCGGAACAGGCCGAGGTCTCGGCAGCGGCCGCGGCGGAGTCCGCGGTACGCCACCGCATCGCCCTCGACGGAGCCGGGCCCGGGGTCCTGGGCTACGAGGACCTGCTGGCCGGCGGCGGGACCGGGGCGCTGGACGTGAGCACCGTCCCCGACGACCCCTGCATGATCATGTACACCTCCGGGACCACGGGCCGGCCCAAGGGCGCAGTCCTGTCCCACGCCAACATCATCTGGAACAGCGTCAACGTCCTCGTCGACACCGATCTGGCCGCGGACGAGGTGACCCTGGCCGTCGCCCCGCTCTTCCACACCGCCGGCCTCAACATGACGTGCCTGCCCACCCTCCTCAAGGGCGGACGGGTGCTGCTGCTCGGCGCGTTCGACCCCGACCGGGTGCTGCGGCTCATCGCGAGCGAGCGCGTGACCTACATGTTCGGCGTTCCCACGATGTACGACGCCATGGCCGCCGGCCCGCGCTGGGCGGACACCGACCTGTCCAGTCTGCGCAGCCTCAACTGCGGCGGCGCGCCGGTCCCGGCCCGCACCATCGCCACGTACCTGGAACGCGGACTGGCCTTCAGCCAGGGCTACGGCATGACCGAGGCGTCCCCCGGAATCCTCTACCTGGACCGGGAGCAGACCTCGGCCAAGGCCGGCTCCGCGGGCGTTCCGCACTTCTTCACCGACACCCGCGTGGTGCTGCCCGACGGTCACGACGCCCCACCGGGCCGACGCGGCGAGATCCTCGTGCACGGCCCGAACGTCATGACGGGCTACTGGGGCCGACCGGACGACACCGCGGCGGCCGTCACCAACGACGGCTGGCTGCGCACCGGTGACATCGCCCGGACGGACGAGGACGGCTACGCCTACATCGTCGACCGGGTCAAGGACATGTACATCTCGGGCGGCGAGAACGTCTACCCCGCCGAGATCGAGGACGCCCTCCTCGGACACCCCGCCGTCGCCGAATGCGCGGTCATCGGGGTGCCCGACCCGGCCTGGGGCGAAGTCGGCCGCGCCGTCGTCGTCCTGCACCCCTCGGCCCGCGCCGAGGAGCACGACCTCCTCGACCACCTGCGGGACCGACTCGCCAAGTACAAGATCCCCAAGTCCGTGGTGTTCCTGGGCGCCCTGCCCCGCACCGCCTCCGGAAAGATCATCAAACCCGCCCTGCGCGACTCCTGCGCGGGCCGTTCCGCCGACCACCCGACCTCGTGATCACGCGCCCTTCACCCGCGTTCGCCATCGAAAGGATCTCCCATGCGCACCACTGCCAACGGCCTCGACGAGCTCAAGGCCCTCAGCGGAGCCGACCTCGGCCGCACCGACTGGCGTCGGATCACCCAGGAGCGGGTGAACACCTTCGCCGATGCCACCGACGACCACCAGTGGATCCACACCGATCCGGAGAAGGCCAAGGACGGCCCCTTCGGCGGCCCCATCGCCCACGGCTACCTGACCCTTGCCCTCATCATCCCGCTCTTCAACGAGCTGCTGGACATCACCGGCGTCTCCATGAGCGTCAACTACGGCCTGGACAAGGTGCGTTTCCCCAGCCCGGTCCCGGTCGGCGCCGACATCCGCCTGCACGGCGCGGTCGGCGCCGTGCAGGACGTCAGGGGCAACGGCGTCCAGATGCCGTTGACCTTCACCGTGGAGGTCGAGGGCAGCGACAAGCCGGCCTGCGTCGCCCAGGCCGTCTACCGCCACTACGCGTGAGGTTGCGCGGGACCGGGTCGTCCCGGTCCCCGCCTCCGTGCCCGCGCTCGCTCTTGATTACCGGCCTTTCCCTATGTCAGGCTACCTGACGTTCGGTGCGCAGGTTGATCCAGGGAGACCGCATGACCATCGAGTACGCCACCCGCTACCGCACGGCCTCACGCATTCCCGCGGAACCCGGGAAGCCCTACTTCATCGAGAAGGGCGAAGGGGACCGCGCCCACCTGTTCGGTGACCTGATCACCATCTACGCGGGCGGCGAGCAGACGGAGAACATGTTCAACTTCTTCACCGTCGAGGGCCCCAGGGGCGAGCTGATACCGGCACACATGCATCCCGAAACCCACGAGGTCTTCTACATCACCCAAGGCGCGGTCCGGCTGTTCGTCGAGGACACCGAAGGAAACCAGCAGGAGAAGCTGCTGACGCCCGGCGACTTCGGCTTCGTACCCAAGAACTGCCCGCACGCCTACCGCATGGAGCGCCACCACAGTCAGGTCGTCGGCGTCGCCGCCGGCCCCGGCGGCACCTTCGAGCGGTTCTTCGAAAACCTCGGCGCCCCCGCGGAGCGCCTCGGCCTGCCGACCGAGCCCGTCGTCCCGGCACCCCACAAGTTCGGCTGCGTCCCCCAGCAGTACGACGTGCGCTTCCTTCCCGACCACCAGTGGCGCGCCCGATGACGGCCACCGGCGCGACGGGGCCTTCGAACCGGCAAGTGATCGCCGCACCCCATCCCGACCACGCCCCGCTGCCGCCCGCGAGCGAGCCGGGCGTACGCGAACTGCGGGGTGTGCCGTACCGCGAGGTCGCGGGCGGCCGGCCACTGGAACTCGACCTGTGGTTGCCCGAGGGCCGGCCCGCGGGACGTCGTCCGCTCGTGCTGTTCGTGCACGGCGGCGCCTGGCGCCGAGGTCGACGCGACGACATGGGCCTGCGCACGCGCGACTGGTCTCCCCGGCCGTTCGCACGGCTCGCGGCCGCGGGCTTCGTGGTCGCCTGCGCCGACTACCGCCTCAGCGGCGAGGCCGTTTTCCCGGCCCCGCTCGACGATCTGCGTGCCGCACTGCGGTGGCTCACCCTGCGCGCCGCGGACCTGGGCGTCGACACCGGGCGGACGGTGGTGTGGGGAGAGTCCGCCGGCGGCCACCTCGCCTCGCTCCTCGCGCTGACCCCCACCGACCCCGCACCGGTCGGCGCCGTGATCTGGTATGCCCCGAGCGACCTGACCACCGCACGGGGCGCCTTCGCGCCCGAGGACGCCGCCACCCCCGAGGCGCTGCTGCTCGGCGCCGCCCCGGCCGCCGCCCCGGAGCGCGCCCGCGCGGCCAGCCCTCTCGCCCAGGTCCGCCCCGGCGCGCCGCCGTTCCTTCTCGTCCACGGCGAAGCGGACAGCATGGTGGCCCGCTCCCACAGCGAATCCCTCGCGCAGGCCCTGGAGACGGCCGGCTCCCCGGTCGAGTTGTGGACGGTACCGGGCGCCGACCACGGGTGGCACGGGCTCCCCGATGCCCAGGTGGAGGAGATCTTCACGCGCTCCCTCGCCTTCGCCCGCGGCCTCGTGGCGGACGGCAGGCCCGCGGCGCGTCAGTGAGCGTCGACGAGGGGCGGCTCGCCCCATGGCGCGGTGAGGGCCGCGCGAAGCGCGGTGGCGTCGGTACTGCCGATGCGCTCGGTGAGAACCGTTTCGATGACGGAGATGGCGGCGAGGGCGCGCTGGTGGACGCGGGTGCCCTCGGCGGTGGTACGGATCAGGCTGCTGCGGCCCGAGGCGGGGTCGGGCACCTGCTCCAGCAGCCCCATGCCGATCAGGCTGTGCACGGCCTGGTGGGCGGTCTGCCGGGTGACACCGATCCTGCGGGCCAGTTCGGAGATGGAGGTGCCTTCGTCGTCGAGGGTGGCGAAGACGCCGGCCTGGGCGGCGGTCACCGGGCGCTCACCCGCGGCCTGCATGCTGGCGAGCAGCGCGTCCTCGAACCAGCGCTTGGCCTGGGCGAGCAGCTGGGGCAGGTTGCGTGCGGGCTCGCTCATGGCTCCTCTGACGGCGGGGGACCCCGAGCATAGCCACCGGTGGCGCAGGGGCGACAAACCTCATCCCGCGCGGGACGACTGAATCCCCTTGCCCTGGGAAGGGGGGAATGACGGCGGCCGGGGGGCCGTCTCCCGGCGCCTGCGATCGGCGTGTGCGGTTCTGAATATGTCGTACGCTGCGCGGAAGACACTGTTGCTGTCAAGAAACTGTTGTTATGAGGAAAGGGTCCATCGTGGTCGAGCACAACGCCCCGCAGCGGCTGGTCGAGCTGCTGTCGACCGACGGCGAGAGCATCACCGCCGCCTGGATCGACGGTGTGTCGACGTCACTGCGCGGGCGCGTGAGCGCCGCCGAACTCAACCGTGAGCTGCACGAGTTGTACGCGGCGACCCTCGATGCCCTGCGCAAGGGGGCCACGGACGGCACGGGCGAGGACTTCTCCGAGGTCCGAGCCCTGCTGACCGAGTTGTCCCGCAACCGTGCGCGCCAGGGGTTCAGTCCGTCGGAGACCGCCGCCGGGGTCTTCGGCCTGAAGTCCGCTCTGGAGCCGTTCCTGGAGGACGGCTCCGTGGAGGACGTCAGGGCCCTGCTGCGCATGAACCGTCTGCTGGACCAGCTGGGTCTGTTCACCATCGAGACGTACGCGCGCACCCGCGAGGAGATCATCTCCGCCCAGGCCGACCAGCTGCTGGAGCTGTCGACCCCGGTGGTCAAGCTCTGGGACGGGGTGCTCGCGGTACCGCTGGTCGGCACGCTGGACTCCGCCCGCACCCAGGTGGTGATGGAGAAGCTGCTCCAGGCTCTGGTCGACACCGGTTCCGAGCAGGCCATCATCGACATCACGGGGGTGCCCGCGGTCGATACCCAGGTCGCGCAGCACCTGCTCAAGACCGTCATGGCCGCCCAGTTGATGGGCGCCGAGTGCACCGTGTCCGGGATCCGGCCGCAGATCGCGCAGACCATCGTGGCGCTGGGCATCGAATTCGGGGACATCGTGACCAAGGCGACGCTCGCGGACGCGCTCCGCCACGCCCTGCGCAAGTCCGGCACCGACCTGGTCGCCCGCGATGGCGGCCGACGGTGAGCGAACGCGTACCGGTCCTGCGGATCGGTGATGTCCTGCTGGTCTCGATCCAGATGGATCTCGAGGACCAGGCGGTGCTGAACCTCCAGGAGGACCTCGCCGACCGGATCGTCACCTGGGGGGCAAGCGGCGTCGTGATCGACATCACCGCCGTCGAGATCGTCGACTCCTTCGTCGGCCGGATGCTCGCCACCACCGCCGCGATCTCCCGCATGCTCGACGCGGAGACCGTCGTGGTCGGCATGCGCCCGGCCGTGGCCATCACGCTCGTCGAGCTGGGCCTGTCCCTGGGCGGGGTGCGCACCGCGCTCGACCTCGAGAAGGGCCTCGCCCTGCTGCAGCGATCGCGCACGGCACAGCCATGATCGGGCCGTGGACGGCCGTCGACGCGTCGCAGACCCAGTCCATCGCCTCCAACGACGACGTCGTCAGGGCTCGCCAGCTGGTCCGGGCCCTGGCGCAGAAGTGCAAACTCTCCCTGGTCGACCAGACCAAATTCATCACCGCGGCCAGCGAGCTGGCCCGCAACACCCTCGTGTACGGCGGCGGCGGCTCGCTCCAGGCCGGCCTGGTCCGCGACACCCTCGGAAGGGTGGGCGTGGCCGCGGTGTTCGAGGACTCCGGCCCCGGCATCCCCGACATCGATCTCGCCCTGACCGACGGATGGACCTCGGGAGGCGGCCTCGGGCTGGGCCTGAGCGGCTCACGCCGCCTGGTGGACGTGTTCGAACTGGACACCGAAGCCGGGCGGGGCACCACCGTCACCGTCGTCAAGTGGTCCCGATGACGGCCCGGACGGCATGGACGCTTCTGGACAGCGAGGACGTGGCGTGGCTCCGCGACGACGACGCGCTGCCCACGACCGCACGCGGGGCGGCCGCCTCGCTGGCCCGCCGGATCGGCCTGAACGATCAGCGGGTGGCCGAGGTCTCCCTGGCGGTGTCCGAGGCGGCGACCAACCTCCGACGGCACGCCGTTGACGGGGCGATTCTGCTGCGCGTGCTCCGCACCGCGTCGAGCGCGGCGGTGGAATTCGTCAGCGTGGACAGCGGGCCGGGCATGGCCGACGTCACGGCGTCGATGTCCGACGGCACCTCCACGGCCGGCACCCTGGGGATCGGGCTGGGCGCGCTGGCACGGCTGGCGGACTCCTTCGACATCCACTCGCTGCCCGGCCGCGGCACCGTCATGATCGCCCGGTTCTGGCCCCGCGACGCCGCCACGCGGGCCGGCGGAACGGGGGGCATACCGGCCGGTGAACCCGTGGTCGCGGGCCTTACCCGGCCCATCAGCGGCGAGGAATCCTGCGGCGACGCGTGGTGCGCGCGCATCGACACCGGCGCCGCGATCCCCGCCGCCGTCGGCCTGCCGCCGCGCCGCGAGAACTCTCTCCTGCCCCAGGAGTGGGCCGACCGCCGTCCTCGGCTGCCGGCCGAGCCGCTCACGGTGACGGGCGACGCCGCCATCCTGGTCATGCTCTGCGACGGGCTCGGGCACGGCCCGCTCGCGGCCCTGGTCGCGGCGAAGGCCGTCGCGGCCTTCCGCGCCTCGCCGGCCCGGCACCCCGAAGCCATCATCCGCGACCTGCACCTCGCGCTGCGGGGAACGCGCGGCGGCGCCGTGGCGGTGGCCCGGATCGAACCCGACGCCGGCCGGGTACTGCTCTGCGGCGTGGGCAACGTCAGCGGCTTCGTCATCACGCCCGACCACCGCAGCACCCTGATGTCCACACCGGGCATCGTCGGTCACCAGATGCGGACGCTGCGCACCTTCGAACAGCCGCTGCCGACCGGCGCGGCGCTCGTCCTGCACTCCGACGGCCTGACCGAGCGGTGGACACCGGAGAGCATGCCGGGTCTGCTGCGGCACTCCCCCACGGTCATCGCCGGACAGGTACTGCGTGAAGCGGCCGTCCGCCGCGACGACGCCGGGATCGTGGTCGCCAAGGGGTCCTGGTGATCGTCGACGAGGTGGCCTGGCACCCGCTGACGCTCCCGCTCGCCACGGAGCAGGACGTTTTCGCGCTCCGCCGCCAGGCCCAGGCGTTGGGCGCGGCCATCGGCCTGGACCGTCAGGACCAGGTGCGGCTGGCCACCGCTCTCAGCGAACTGGGCCGCGACCGGTTCCCCTGCGGCGCGGCCACCGTGACCTTCACCGCGCGCACCGGCGCCTCGCCCGCGGTACTGGTGACGCTGCACTGGACCAGCGGCCCGGAACCGTCCCGTGATTCGCTGGACCTGGCCTCCCGCCTGCTGCCCCATATCGCCCACACACCGGGCAGCCACCGCATCGAGGTGGAACAACCGCTGCCCGGCACCGCCCCCGCGGACTGGAGCGGCCGGCTGCGCGACGCCCTGCGCGCCGACGCCCGCACCACCGTCGCGGAGGACCTGCGGGCGCAGACCCGCGACCTGATCGCCAGCCTGGAGGAGACCCGGGCCCAGCGGGAGGAGCTGCAGCGGCTCAACGAGGAACTGGAGGAGACCAACCGCGGGGTCCTCGCGCTGTACACCGAGCTGTCGCAGGAACTGGAGGAGACCAACCGGGGTGTGGTGGCGCTCTACGCGGAACTGGAGGACAAATCGCAGCAGTTGAGCGATGCCAGTGAAGCCAAGAGCCGTTTCTGGGCGAATGTCAGTCATGAACTGCGCACCCCCGTCAACGCCGTGGTCGGGCTGACCCGGCTGCTGCTGTCCGAGACCTCGGCCCTCACCGACGACCAACGCCGCCAGTTGTCCCTCATCGGCTCCTCGGGTGACACCCTGCTCTCCCTGGTCGGTGAGCTGCTCGACGTCGCCAAGGCGGAATCCGGGCAACTGCAGATCCAACCTGCCCCGGTCGACCTGCGCGTGCTGCTCGGCCAGCTCCACGGCACCCTGCGAGGCACCGCCGCACCCGACGTCACCCTGACGATCGCCGATCCCGCGCCCGCCCCCCGGATCGCGACCGACGAGATCCTGCTGACCCGCGTCCTGCGCAATCTGCTGTCCAACGCCCTGAAGTTCACCGACCACGGCGAGGTCCGGCTGGACCTGCGCGCCGAGGTCCGCGACGAGCAGCGGTGGCTGGTCTTCACGGTCACCGACACCGGCATCGGCATCGCGGCCGACCAGCACGTCCGCGTCTTCGAGGAGTTCTACCAGGTACCCGGCCCCCATCAACGCGGCCGGCCCGGCACGGGCCTGGGACTTCCCTACGCGCGACGTCTGACGGATCTGCTGGGCGGCGTGCTGACGCTCGACAGCGTCCCGGGCCGCGGCACCACCGTCGAAGTGCGGATGCCGGAACTCATCGGCCGCCCAGCGGCGGCCCAGGCCCCGCACCCGACCTCCGAACAGCACCATGCGCAAGGGAACGACCGGTGAACGACGACATCGCAACCGACAGTGCGCCCGCCGTCGTGCTGGTGGTGGACGACAACGCGACCAACCGCTACATCATCGCGAGTTGGCTGACCCGGGCCGGGCACACCGTCGTCGAGGCCGGCGACGGCACCGAGACCCTGGCGATCCTGGCGTCCGGCGCCGACCCCGCACCGGAGATCGTCGTACTCGACGTGCGACTGCCGGACATGAGCGGCTACGAGGTGTGCGAGGCCATCAAGGCCACCCCGCACACGGCCGGCATCCCCGTCATCCACGTCTCCGCCAGCGCCGTCACCGCCGCGGACCGCATCCAGGGACTGCACCGCGGCGCCGACGCGTACCTGACCGAACCCATCGACCCCGACGAGCTGCTCGCCACCGTGACCGCCGCCCTGCGCTACGCCCGCGCCCGCAGGCGAGCCGAGTCCCTCGCGGCCCGGCTGACCGCGCTGAACCGCACCACGCTGGAGGTGTACCGGGCGATAGGCTTCCACTCCTTCGCCCAGGCGGCCACCACCGGCGCCACCACCCTCATGGGCAGCCCCGCGTCCGCCGTCTTCCTCAGCCCGCAGGGCCAGGCCGTGTACACCAGCGCGACCGCCGACCAGCAGCCGGTGTCCCGACCGGTCCGCGCGGACCTCCTCGTCCGGCTGACCCAGCACACCCTGGGCAGTGACACCGGAGCTGACCTCACCACCCTCCCCCAGACGCTCTGGAACAGCCTGCTGCCCCACGCGCCCGTCGACGAGGACGTCACGGTGGTCCTGGCCCGGACCAAGCGCGGGCGGCCACCGGTGTGCCTGGCCGTACCGGCCGGCGCCGTCACCACCGGAGACGACCGCGACCTGTTCCTGCAGCTGGCCCAGGCCTGCGCCCTGTCGCTGGAGGCGCTGCGCACCTACAACGAGGAGCACTCCCTCGCACTGACCTTGCAGCGCACCTTCCTGCCCGAGCGCCTTCCCGAGGTTCCCGGCACCACCCTGGCCGTGCGCTACCTCCCCGCCACCGACCAGGCGGAGATCGGCGGCGACTTCTACGAAGCGACCGAGACCGACGCCGGCCTCCTCCTCGCCATCGGAGACGTCGTCGGGCACTCCCTCGCGGCGGCCGCCGTCATGGGCGAGCTCCGCCACGCCCTGCGCGCCTACGCCGTCGAGGGCCATGACCCGGGCACGATCCTGCGGCGCCTCGACACCCTCCTGGTACGCCTGCGGCCGGGGATCACCATGACGGTATGCATGGTCCTGATCGAGCACGGCAACCGCCGCGTCCACGTGTCCAACGGCGGCCACATCCCCCCGCTGCTGCTGTACCCGGACGGCACGGCCGCGTTCGTCCCGGAGCACAGCGCCCTGCTGGGCCTCGGCCTGCCCCACCCGCCCGCGGTCACCCGGGACGTCCCGGCCGGAACCCGGCTGCTGCTCGTCACCGACGGCCTGGTGGAGGAACGGGCCAAGGACCTCGACATCACACTCGAACAGTTCCGCCGGGCCGCCTTGGCCGGCTCGCTCAACTTGGAGGCGCTGTGCGACGATCTGCTGCAACGATTCGGCACCGCCAAGGACGACGACATCGCCGTACTCGCCGCGCAACTGGACTGACGGGCAGCACGTCGGCACCCCACGCACGGCACACGACACGGGGGCACACGGGGCGCATGAACGGCCAGGAATCGGTAAGGAGTCCCTTTCCGGCGGCGCACCACACGCCAGAAGTCACGGCCCGAGTTCACCCCCCGGGCGTCGCCGATTCGCCGCCACCGACAGCAGAGGAGCGACCAAGCGTCATGGGCGGGCCAGAACCGGATGATGCCGATGCACAGCAAGCCGGCGCCGGCCAGGCCGACGGACAGCGGAATCACGGAGTCGCCCGGCATACGGGGCACTTCGGAACCGGACACGGAAGCATCGCGTCCGCACGGCAGATGGCCGACACCTTCATGCGGGCGCTGAGCGAACGGCGGTCGGCCCAAGGCCTCGACCTGCTGCCGGGCGCCGCCCAGGACATCCTGCTGGTCGTCAGTGAACTGGTGACCAACTCGATCCGGCACACCGCGGGACCATGCCTCCTGAGCCTGCGGGCCGACGACGACACCGTACGGATATCCGTCCACGATTCCAGCCGCGCCCTGCCCGAGTTCTTCGCCCCGGACCCCACCCGGATCGGCCGGCACGGCTGGGAGATCATCAACCAGCTCTGCTCCCGCGTCCGCATCACCCCCGACCCCGACGGCAAACTCATCGAGGTCTGGCTGCCGATCAGCCCCTGATGACCGGGCAGTGTCAGTGGCGCGCGATACAGTCCGCTCCTCTGACCGAGGAGGGCCGATGACCACCCAGTGGAGTCTGACGATCGACTGCGCGCACCCGGCGAAACTGGCCGCCTTCTGGGCGCTGGCGTTGGGCTACGGGGAGAAACCCCCGCCTGCCGGGTTCGGCAGTTGGGAAGAATGGCTGTCCCACCACGAGGTTCCGGAAAGCGAGTGGGACGAGGGCGCCTACCTCGCCGATCCGGACGGAGTGGGACCGAACCTCTCCTTCCTGCAAGTGCCCGAGCCGAAGACCGTGAAGAACCGGCTGCACCTGGACGTCCAGGTCGGCGGCGGCCGTGACACCCCCTGGGAAGTGCGCTGGCCACGCGTCCTCGCGGCCATGGAACGCCTGACCACCGCGGGAGCGACCGCACTCCGCGAAGAGACATTGCAGGGCAGGCCCGATCACATGGTGATGGCAGACCCGGAAGGCAACGAGTTCTGCCTGCTCTGACCACGGCACAGGGCGAATGCCGCACGTGGCGAACACGGAACACTGCCCTACCGGGCCGCCGCCAGGAGGAATTCGTTGCCGTCGGGGTCGGCCAGCGCCACTCGTTCGCCGTCACCGTGGCCCTGACCGGTGTCGAGCAGGGTCGCCCCGAGGGAGAGCAGGCGGTCGACCTCGGCCTGTCGCTCACCGTCGGCAGGTGATGCCAGGTCGAATTGCACCCGGCTCTTGCCTGTTCTCGGATCCAGCGGCGGACCACCCCAGGTGATCTTGGGACCGCCGTGCGGCGAGCGGATAGCGGTCTCCTGATCCTGGTCCCAGACCAGCGGCCACCCCAGTGCCTTACTCCAGAAGTACCCGACTTCCTGGGAACCGTCGCAGGCCAGCGCCCCGACGAATCCGCAGTCGGCCAGGAAGTTGTTGCCCGGCTCGATGACGCAGAACTCGTTGCCCTCGGGGTCGGCGAGCACCACATGGCCCTCTTCCGGGAGCTGGCCGACGTCGATGTGCTGCCCGCCGAGCTCCAGCGCCCGGGTCACCGTCTGCTGCTGGTCCTCCAGGGACGTACTCGTCAGATCGAAATGCATCCGATTCTGGCCGAGCTTCCGCTCCTGGCTCGGCAGGAAGCGGAGGCGGAACCCGGTGTCATCGCTGGGCAGGAGCCCGACACCGTCGCGGGAATCGTCGACCAGTTCCCACCCCAGGACCCCGGACCAGAACCGCGCCAGACGCAACGGCTCCCTCGCATCGAAACAGACCGCGAACAGTTGACTCGTCATAGCCCGGTAATCTCCGATCGGCTGACTGACCTCGGTCGACAGGGCGCTTCGCCAGCCCTCCACCGAAAGCCTATGGTCGAGGCACCCTCACCCGCAGCCCGGTTTCCGGCAGCGCCCGCACCAGGCGGACCGCCCCCGTCGTCAGAAGACCCAAAAAGATCCACACGCGGATGTCGAGAACCTGTGTCCGGCTCCGTCCCCGGCGTGCAAGCGGCCACAATGGGTCGCACCAGTACCGAGGAGAAGCACGATGGCCAAGTACCTGCTGCTCAAGCACTACCGTGGCGCGCCGGCTCCGGCCAACGACGTTCCCATGGACCAGTGGACGCCGGAGGAGATCTCGGCTCACGTGCAGTACATGAACGACTTCGCGGGCCGCCTCCAGGAAACGGGTGAGTTCGTCGACAGTCAGGCGCTCGCCTCCGAGGGTACGTTCGTACGATATGACGGCGAGGGTCGCCCGCCGGTCACGGACGGGCCGTTCGCCGAGACCAAGGACCTCATCGCCGGCTGGATGGTGATCGACGTCGACGGCTACCAGCGGGCCCTCGAGCTGGCCGCGGAACTGTCGGCCGCTCCCGGGGCGGGCGGCAAGCCGATCCACGAGTGGCTCGAGCTGCGCCCGTTCCTGGGCGAGCACGGCGCCGTCACGGAGTGACCACTGGAGTGAACGAGGTCCTGCTAAGGAGCCTCACGCCGAGTGTGCTCGGCGTCCTCGTCCGCCGCGGAGCCGACTTCGCGGCGGCCGAGGACGCCGTGCAGGACGCGCTCGTCGAGGCAGTGCGCGTCTGGCCGGCCGAGCCGCCCCGGGACGCGAAGGGCTGGCTGATCACCGTGGCCTGGCGCCGGTTCCTCGACGCGACCCGGGCGGACGCCGCCCGGCGCCGGCGTGAGGAGCGCGTCGACGAGGAGCCGGCGGCCGGACCCGCCCCCGCGGTGGACGACACGCTCCAGCTCTACTTCCTGTGCGCCCACCCGTCCCTCACCGCGTCGTCGGCGGTCGCGCTGACGCTGCGCGCCGTCGGTGGGCTGACCACCCGCCAGATCGCCCAGGCCTACCTCGTACCCGAGGCGACCATGGCGCAGCGCATCAGCCGGGCCAAACGCACCGTCTCCGGCGTGCGCTTCGACCAGCCGGGCGACGTCGCCACCGTGCTGCGCGTCCTCTACCTGGTCTTCAACGAGGGTTACTCCGGCGACGTCGACCTCTCCGCCGAAGCCATCCGGCTCACCCGGCAACTCACGGCGGTCATCGACCACCCCGAGGTGGCGGGGCTGCTCGCCCTGATGCTGCTCCACCACGCCCGGCGCGCCGCTCGGACCGCGCCCGACGGCAGCCTGGTATCGCTCGCCGAGCAGGACCGCGGCCGATGGGACACCCGGTCCATCGCCGAGGGCGTCGAGATCCTGCAGGCGGCCCTCGCCCGCGACCGGCTGGGCGAGTTCCAGGCCCAGGCCGCCATCGCGGCACTCCACGCCGACGCACCCGCCGCGGAGGAGACCGACTGGGTGCAGATCGTCGAGTGGTACGACGAACTCGCGCGCCTGACCGACAACCCGGTCGTCCGGCTCAACCGTGCCGTGGCCGTCGGCGAGGCCGACGGGCCGCGCGCCGGCCTGGCGGCGCTCGCGGCGCTGGACGACTCGCTGCCCCGCCACACCGCGGTGGCGGCGTACCTCCACGAGCGCGACGGCGACCTGGCGACGGCGGCACGCCTGTACGCCGCGGCGGCCCGCAAGGCACCCAACCTCGCCGAACGCGACCACCTGACCCGTCAGGCCGCCCGGCTCAACGCCCGCAGGGATCGCTGACGAGTCCAGCGGTCTCGCTCGTGCAGGTTTTCCGCCGCCGCGTCGGGAGGATCGCCCGGCTGCGGGACCACTTCGCCCCGGACCTGCTGAGCTGACGTCGACGTCGACGATCAGCGCGTTCGTCAGGGGTGCCGGGCGGAACGCGGTGTCGTCGTGCCGGGCTCGGCGAGATGGGCGTCCATGGCGGAGTTCAGGTCGGCGACGAAGGCCTCGAACCGCTCCAGGAGTTCCGGCGGATAGCGGGACATCGTGATGTCCAGGCGGTCGGCGAGCGGGCCGAAGAACTCGTCCGCGCGTTCCTGGATGTGCGCCCCGCTGTGCAGGGTGATCACGCGCCGGTCGGAGTGCTCGCGGGTGCGCGTGATGTGACCTGCCCCTTCCAGGCGGTTCAGGAGTGCGGTGGTGGCGCCCGTGGACAGGGAGATGCGTTCGCTCAGCCGCGCAGGCGACAACGGCGTGCCTCGCTCCTCGGCGGCGGCGATCTCCAGTACCGCGGTCGCGTCGGTGGAGTGCAGGCCCAGCCAGGCGGCGAAGCGACGGCCGAGTTCGGTGTAGTGGCCGCCGTAGATCCGCAGTCCTTCCGTCAACCGCTCCCGCTGCTCCGCGAGGTCGTCGCGCATCGCCTCTGCCATGGACGCCTGCCGCCTTTCTCGTCTGCCGCGCCTTGGTTCGGCGGCCTGCTTTGACAACCTACCGCCCACACTTTACCTTCACCGCGGAATTACTTTACGATGGAGGTATCGCGCATGAGCGACGCATGTCCCGCCGCGGACCAGGTTGGCGAGCCCTACCGGTGGCGATGGCTGATTCTGGTGGTGATGCTCGTCGCGGAGATCATGGATCTCCTGGACGCGTCGATCGTCAACGTCGCCGGCCCGGACCTGGAGAGGTCCCTCGGCGCGGGTCCCTCCGCCTTGCAGTGGGTGATCGGCGGCTACGCCCTCACCCTGGGAGCCGGGCTGGTGGTCGGTGGACGGCTCGGTGACCGCTACGGGCGCCGACGCATGTTCCTGATCGGCCTGGCCGCCTTCACCGCCACCTCGCTGCTGTGCTCGCTGGCACCGAGCATCGAGTTGCTGATCGCGTTCCGGCTGTTGCAGGGCACCGCCGGCGCGATGCTCCTGCCCCAAGGGCTGGGGCTGCTGCGCGAGAACTTCTCCGGGACCGAGCTCACCAAGGTCTTCGGGATCT
This sequence comes from Streptomyces sp. H39-S7, assembly GCF_027158205.1. Taxonomy (GTDB): domain Bacteria; phylum Actinomycetota; class Actinomycetes; order Streptomycetales; family Streptomycetaceae; genus Actinacidiphila. The sequence continues at coordinate 162,727 of NZ_JAPVLU010000009.1, forward strand.
TCGGCCCCGTCCTCGGGCTGGGCGGCATCGTCGGCCCGGTGCTGGGCGGTTTCCTCATCCAGAGCGACATCGCCGGCCTGGGATGGCGAGCGGTCTTCCTGGTCAACCTGCCCATCGGCATCGCCGCACTGATCATCGCCGCCAAGGCCGTCCCCAAGAGGCCGGGCAACCCCGCGGTGCGGGTCGACATCGTCGGCGCGGGCCTGGTCGCGGTGGCCTGCGCCCTGCTGGTGCTGCCGCTGAACCAGGGGCAGGAGGACGGCTGGCCGCTGTGGACCTGGCTGTGCATGGGCGCCTCCGTCATCACCTTCGCCCTGTTCGCCCTCCAGCAGGGCCGCACCGCGGCGGCGGGACGCGAGCCGCTGGTGACCCCGGGGCTGCTCCACAAGCCCGCTTTCACCGTCGGGCTCGGGGGCATCGCCCTGTTCTTCGGCGGCCTGGTCGGCACCCAGCTCGTGCTGACCCTCTACCTCCAGATCGGCCAACACTTCACCGCCGGTCACGCGGGCCTGGGCAACCTGCCGCTCGCGGTGGGCACGGCGATCGGCGGCGCGGTCAGCGGCGCCGTCCTCGCCGACAGACTCGGCCGCGCGGTCGTGCAGATCGGTCCAGTGATCCAGCTCGCCGGCGCGGCCCTGCTCTGGTTCGAGCTCGACGGACTCGACCCGTCGGCGTTCTCCATCTGGGACATCGCCCCGGGCGTGACCGTCGCCGGCATCGGAGCGGGCATGGTCATCGCCGCCCTGTTCAGCTCCATCCTCGCCGCGGTCGACGACCACGAGATCGGCTCCGCCTCCGGCGTGCTGTCGGCGGTGCAGTCCCTCGGCGGCTCCATCGGCGTCGCCGTCTTCGGCTCGGTGTTCTTCGCCCGGGCCAAGACCGGCGACTTCACCGCCGGCTTCCACCACGCCCTCATCGTCCAGGGGTGTCTGCTGGCTGCGTTCCTCGCCATCACCTTCCTGCTTCCCAAGGAAAGCCGCCCCGAGGACGAGCAGCACGGCGTCGACGCCCCCGCCGACCCGCAACGCGCCGCCGTGTGACCCGGCCCGGCAAGGACGGGTCAACCGGTCCGCCGCGAGCACCGCAGCGTTCACCCACGGCGATCGGACCGGCCGAAGGAGCGCGTGGGAGCAGGCCGGTCAGATCTGGTACGACGTACTCACCGGTGGGCAGCTCTCGTCCGGCGCGAGCTTCACCGATTTCGCCGACCTTACCGTGGCATCGGCTCTCGCCCGGTGCGGCGCGGGCTTCGAGCGCGCGGCCGTCATCGCGGCGTGGACCCAGGTGGGTGTGCTGCAGGCACCCTCGGCGGGCGGTTCCCTGGCCGGTGAGAGGACACCCGGAGCGCTTGGGCCCGATTCTTGTTCGAACAGAGCCGCGAGTGTGGCAGGATCGTTGTCTTACGACAACAAACCAAATGGAGCGACCGTGGCATCTACGTCCGACCCTGTGCCGCAGGGCGCCCGTTTGACGGTTTCCCTCGCGCCGGGCGAGCCCAGTGTCATCACGGTGACCGGGGAGATCGACCTGCACGGGGTCACTCCCGTGCGGGACGCGGTGGATCGCGCCCTGGCCCACCATCCGCACGTGGTCCTGGACCTGGCGGGCGTGAGTTTCGGCGATTCCTCCTTCCTCAGCACCCTTCTGAAGGCTCGTCTCGACGCCCTGGAGCGCGCCGGGAGCCTGACCCTGGTGGCCCCCAGCAGCCAGATCCTGCGCCTTCTGACCATCACCGGCGCCCTGGAGCTCTTCCCGGTCGTGGACAAGGAAGAGGATCTGCAGGCGAAGCTCTGACGGGACCTCGCCATCGCCGGCGGCCCGCGCCGCGGCCGGACATGAGCGCGACCACCACCGACCGGCGTCGCACCCGCCCCCGAGCTCTCCCCGTGACCCGCCGAAGATCACTCTTCTACAACAGCCATCGTCCGAACGTTCGATCGATCGGGTCGCCGGGTATCGTCGTTCGAACGCCGTGGGGGGGGACCCACCGGAGCGTTGCCGCGACTACACAAGGTCGCCTTCCGCAGCAGCAAGGGAACGCGTGGGTAAGCGATGTGGCCGCCTCGCGGCCGAAGGGGGAACGGCTGCCGTGGTGACCGTCGGAGTGATCCGCAGGGGTACCGGGCCCGCAGCCACCGACGGCCCGGACGTCCGTCTCCTGTCGCGGCGCCCCCGGACCCCCCGCCGCTGACCGCCCGCAGAGCGACGGCTGCCGCCAACAGGCCGGCAGTCGGTACGGCTATGGCGAGAGCGCCCGTACGAGCTACCGCGGGCGCACCCTCGTGTGTCGCCGACATCGACCGCGCAAGGAGACCAGCCCCACCGTGAACGTGAACGACCTGCCCCCACCGCCACCGGCTCCCGAACGGCAGGGTCCGCACGGCGGGGAGCCTGTGCATTACCCGTATCCCCAGCAGTGGGCACCCTTGATACCCACTCCCCCGCCGTCGACCAACGGTGTCGCCATCGCCTCCCTGGTCCTGGCGTTGGCATGTCTGCCCCTGGTGGGCCTCATCACCGGCTTGGTCGCGCTGTCCAAGATCCGCCGGAGTGGCGAGGGGGGCCGGGGTCTCGCCATCGCGGGGATCACGATCGACTCCCTGCGGTCGGGCCTGATCGTGGTGGGCCTGCTCGCGGGTTCCTTGACGGGAGCGTCGGCCGGGAGCAGCGCCGGCGCCAACGGTACGACCGGCGCCGCGCACCTGTCGGTCGGGGAGTGCTTCACGCTGCAGGATGGCGAGTTGGGGAAGATCGACCCCGATGAGACCACCTACGCGAGGTCGGCGAGCATGACGACAGCAGTGCCGTGCACCGTTGCGCACGATGCCGAAGTCGCGGGCAAGTGGCAGTTCGACGACGTCAAAGGCTCCCGCTACCCGGGCGACGATCACATCGCCAAAGTGGCGGAGGACAAGTGCACTCCCTTGATGGAGGGCTACGCCATGGACACCTGGGCGCTCCCCGCCTCGGTGGACTCGTACTACTACATGCCGTCCAGAAGCACGTGGACGGTGGGAGACCGGGAGATCGTCTGCTTTCTCGCCAATGACAAGGTGAAGCTGACCCGGTCGCTGCGTGCCGACGCAACGGTATTGAACCCGGACCAGGTGGCGTATCTGACGGCCGTCATGAAGTTGAACGCGACCGATGCCGAAGGCCCCGACACCGAGGCGGTCGAGGATCTGGTGGACTGTCGCGACTTCGCCGCGCGTATGGCCAATGCCTTGCACGAGGAGACCCGGCAGCTCACCGAACATGCCTGGCCGGCGAAGGCGAAGCAGCCGGTGGTCGACATGTTGGCCGAGATCAAGATCAGCACCGTTGCCTGGGAGGACGCGGCGACGGCGTCGGACGCCGCGGAGTTCAGAACCCACGTCCGTCGAGCCGACGACCACATGGCCCACCGTGAAGCGATCCAGGTCCGTGCCGCCCTGAGCCTGACCACGAGCCAGGAGTCGGGACAGGACATCTGAGGCGTTGGGCGCCGAGCCGGAGAGGCCGTTCGATGCTTCTCCGGCTCGGCGTCGCACTTTCTCAACGGCTCGGCAGCCGAACCGAATCGCTCAGGGACAGCGGCGGGGCCGGTCAGGCCGTCGGGGTGGCGAAGTAGTGACCCTTGTCGAGGTCGTCGATGAGCCCGGGACCGGTCGGCTGCCACCCCAGCAGTTGGCGGGTGTACGCGCTCGAGGTGGCGCTGTCCATCCCGAGGTAGGCGGCCAACCAGGTGAAGTGCTCGGCCGCGTCGCCGGGGGCGATCGAGGCCACGGGCAGACCGAGGTGACGTCCGATCACTTCGGCGACGTCACGGATCGGCACACCCTCATCCGCCACCGCGTGCAGGCTGGAGCCGGCCGGAGCAATCTCCAGCGCCAGGCGGAAGAGATGCGCGGCATCCGATCGGTGCACGGCGGGCCAGCGGTGGGCGCCGTCGCCTATGTAGCCGGAGACCCCCTTCTCCCGCGCGATGGCGACCACGGTGGCGAGGAAGCCGTGATCCCCGTCGCCGTGCACGGTGGGGGGAAGACGCACGACCGACGAGCGGACGCCGCGGTCCGCGAGCGCGACCGTCGCATGCGCGTTGGCCAGCCGCTTGGCCGGTCCGCCGGCCCAGTGGGCGCCCATGGGGGCGGACGCTTGGCCGTCCTGCTCGGTGGCGAGCAGGCCCGGCGCCAGCCCGAGGGTCCCCGAGGCGATGAGGAACGGGCGGTCGGAGCCGGCGAGCACCTCTCCGAACGTGTCGATGGCGCGCCGGTCGGCGGCGGCGGCGTCCTCGAAGCCGCCGCTGAAGGCGATGTCGTGCTTGAAGGCGAGGTGGATCACGCCGTCCGACTCGGCAGCCGCGCTGCGCAGCGTGTCGAGATCGTCGAGCGTGCCGCGGCGCACCTCGGCGCCCGCCGCGGCGAGGGCGGCGGCCGAGGCGTCCGAGCGGGCGAGTCCAACGACCTGGTGACCGGCGTCGATGAGTTCCGGGACGACGGCTGAACCGATCCAGCCGGACGCGCCGGTGACGAACACACGCATGAGGAGAACCTCCGGGTAGGTCGAGCGTGTTCGCCGCAGGTGCCGAGGCAGGGGAATTGCGGCGAACACGTCGATGTCAGCGACTGACATCAACCGTAGCACTCGATGTCAGTCACTGCCATCACGTAGAATCCGCATATGGGTCGATGGGAACCGAACGCACGTGGGCGGCTTGAGCAGGCAGCGCTGGACCTCTACAAGGAGCACGGGTTCGAGCAGACCACCGCGGCACAGATCGCCGAACGGGCCGGGCTCACCGAGCGGACGTTCTTCCGGCACTACGCCGACAAGCGCGAGGTGCTGTTCGCGGGTTCGCACGAACTGGAACAGGCCTTCGTGGACACCCTCGCCGGCACGTCGGCCGCGACCGCGCCGATCGACGCGATGGCCTCGACGTTGGAGACCGTCGCGGCGTTCTTCCTGGAGCGCCACGAGTTCGCCCGGCAGCGCCAGGCGGTCATCATGGCCAACGCGGAGCTGCGCGAGCGTGAGCTGATCAAGCTCGCGTCGTTGTCCGCCGCGCTCGCTGCCACGCTGCGCCGGCGCGGCGTCCAGGACCCGGCAGCGAGCCTCACGGCGGAAGCGGGCATCGCCGTCTTCAAGGTCGGTTTCGAGCGCTGGGTCGGCGACAGCGGGGAACGGACGCTGGCGGACTTCCTGCGGGAGTCGCTCGCCGAACTCAAAGTCGTGACCGCGGGCCGGTAACCGGCGTCTCGGCCGACGCAGCGCTCCACCGCCCGGCCGCCGGCCATCACGTCCCCATCCAGTGGGGGTGCGGGCGGGACGGTGCCGCGCGCGCTGCGGCACCGTCCCGCACGGCGTCCGCGTCAGCCGACGCGCTCGATGCGCGCCTTGCGGATGAGGAACTTGCCCGGCTCCCTGACCTGCTCGAAGGCCTCATTGTTCAGCAGGGCGCAGCTGCCGGACGGGGAGACGACCTTGACGGTGGTCGACTTGAGGTTGTCCAGGTTGGTCACCTTGAGTGTGGTGCCGACCGGGAACTGGTTGCTGGAGGCGGCAGGGGCACCGGCTTCGCCGGAGAGCGTCACCGTTGAACCGGCACAGACGACCTCGCCCGCGTCGCCCAGGTCGCCGCCGGCCTGGTCCTGGCCGGCGGGGGGAGCCTGCTCTCCGGCGGCGGGTTCCTGCGCGGCCGGAGGCGCGGCTTCAGCGGGCGGCTGCTCCTGGGCAGGGGGCGCGGCCACGTCGTCGTCTCCCGCCACCTGACACCCGGAAGCGGCCTGCATACGCTTGATCTGCTCGATGACGGCCTGGCGGTTGGCGATGCGCGCCTCGGACTGAGCGTCGGGTTTCGCACGCTGGCCCGCGATGAACTGCTGGTTGTTCTGCAGCGCGGTGGTCAGGCCGTCGCAAGCGCCCGATGCCTGGCTGGTGCCGGTCATGACCACCGCTGTACCGCCGATCGCTACGGCGGCTCCGACGAGCAGAGCGATCTTCTTCTTCGTACTGAGCGTCCTCTTGCGTGACACGTGGGACTCCTGTGGGGTCGGTTCCGTGTGTCGTCAAGTACGAGTAGGGATTCCGGTTCTCTCAGCCGACCCACCCACAACTTCCTTAACTTTCCTTAAGGTTGTGGCCGTCCGTCCCCCAGGCCTGCGGCTCGTCACGTCCGCATGGTCGCCGATACCGGCAGAACGGCATGGCAACGCCCACGCCCAGCGCCGGGCGAGGTTCCACCGGTCGGTCAGGCCGGGCGGCGGACCAACACGCGGGTGGCGCTGCCGTCATCCTCTTCGATGTCCCGGACGTGCTCGAAACCGATTCCGCTCAGCAGAGCCAGTGAGGCCGCGTTCGGTGCGGCCACAGTGGCGTACACCTTGGTCAAGCCGAGGGTGCCGAAGGCATGCGCGACGATCGCCTCCGCCAGCTCGGTCCCGAGCCCGGACCCCCATGCCGTCGGCGCCAGGGCGTAGATGATCTCGTGCCCTCCGACGGCGTCGGTCGGCTTGATCTCGGCATGCCCGACAAGGAGTCCGTCGCGCCGAACGGCCCAGACATCGAACAGGTCCTGGGCATAGACCTTCGTGAAGATCCGCCCGAACAGGGCCCGGTCTTCTGCTGCGGAAGCAATGCCGTCACCCATCCACTGCGACACTCGGGCGTCCTGGAACAGAGCGACGAAACCCTCTTCGTCCCCTGGAATGTACGGCGCCAGAACCAGCCGCTCGGTGTGCAGAGTCGGTGTCACAGACGGCGACGCTACTCACGCGACATCCGGGTCGGCAAACCGATTTTCCCTGCGCCGGCATCGTCCAGCTGCGGGTCAGCCCTCAGCGGTGCTCGGACTGGTTGTAGAGGACCTTGGCGAACGCCCCCAGGGGAGTGCCGAAGCTGGTGGAGTCGTTCCCGCTGACGTTCACGGCGATCACGCTGCCGAAACCGGTGGCGCCGAGACCGACGATGTAGGGGCCGCCGCTTGAGCCGATGCCCATGTGGCAGGGAATCGCGATCATCGAGGGGGCTCGGTCGTCGCGGGAGCTGGGGCCTTCGCAGTGCAGAGGACGGGCGGTGTAGGGGTAGCCGATCTGGTGGGTCCGGGCACCGGGTTCGAAGGCGAAGTCGACGTTCTGCGCACCCGTGATCGCCGAGATGCCGCGTCCGTCCGACGCCGTGTTCATCTCCAGCATGGCCACGTCGTACCCAGGCTCCTGCCAGTCCTTGGCCATATGCACCGAACGCACGGTGAAGCCGCCGTAGGGGCGTTCTCCGTCCAGATATCCGGGGACGAAGTAGAGGTCCTTGTCCCAGGTCGCCGACGCCGAGGTCCCGCCGGGCGTGGAGGTCCTGACACAGTGCCCGGCGGTGACCACCGTGTTCTTGCCCACCACCGTCGCGGTGCAGGCACCACCGCCTGTGTTGCCTCTGCTGTACAGCCGGCCGACGGTGCGGGCAATCGCCCCGCCCTTGTTCCAAGCGGGCGGCTTGAAGTCATCGGCCTGATCGTTGCGCGCTATCGCGGCGATCCCCGTGCTGATCCAGTACTGCTCCACGCTCCGCCGCACGGCCGCCGTGGACGCGGCGTCGCGGACCACGACCTCCTGCGACACCGCTGCCGACGACGAACCCGCGGTCGGTGCTCGATCCTCTGAAACCGCGGAGTCATCCCCTGGCGACGCCGGACTGCAGCCGGCAACCCCCAGAAGCAACGTCCCCGCCGCCAGTGCGCCCAGCACTCTTCCGTACGTCATCCGACCCGCCCCCCGTAAAGCCCCCGTGCAACAAGATCCGCAGACTACGTGACCGTCTGACCAGCACGGACGCCAGGTACCGCGTGTCGGGTATGGGGGAGGTACGCAGGAAGGTCCAAGGTTCCCGCCGGACCGGAGACGCTTTTGAGGTAGTTGTCCGGCCGAACCAGGAACAGCGTCGGTGTGGTCACGTCGTACGCGTCATGAGCCTGCCCGTTGATGTCGACGAGAGCGCCCGGAGCCGTTGGTGCGCCCGGCAGAACTATGTGGTGGATGTGCAGATCCGGCGTCTCCGGCGGGAGCTCGGCATCGGGGGCGTCGAAGACCAGTAGCGTCCACTGCGGACCGCGCAAGAGGTCGAAGACACGGGCCGGGCCGCAGGGCGCGTCGGGGGCTCGGTCGCCCGCGCGCAGCCGGCCCGGTTCCGTCCCCGCCGTCTCCGCCGCGACGGCGGCCAGCGGCCCGCCGCGGTAGTTCAAGGACAGCTGACGCAGCACCGGATCGTCTCTTCGCATCGCGTCTTCGGCGTTCTCCCGGTGCCTCTGGTGCAGTCGCGTGCTGATCCCGAGCACGTCGGCCGCGACCGGCAGACGTTCGGCCTCGTAGGTGTCGAGCAGCGCGTCGTCCCCGCTCGCCAGCTTCCAGCCCAGGTTGAAGGCGTCCTGGATCCCGGTGTTCAGACCCTGCCCGCCGGCCGGCGAGTGCACGTGCGCGGCGTCTCCGGCCAGGAACACGTTGCCGACGCGGTAGCGGTCCACCATCCGGATGTTGGCGCGGAACAGCGACGTCCATCCGACATGGGTGAGTGCGATGCCGGGCGCGACGTCGTCGACCAGCCTCCGCAGTGACGTCAGGGAGATGTCGTCCTGTGTCGCGACGGAGGAGCCCTCGTCCACGGGCGCGGTGAGCTGGAAGTCCTCGGTCCCCGGCAGCGGGCACAGGCCCAGGCGCAGGGTGTTCGGCCGGTCGCCGGGCCACACGTGCCAGTGCTCGCGGTCCAGACCGGTCAGCCGGACATCGGCGATCAGCATGCGCTCGGTGTCGTGTGTCTCGCCTGCGAATCCCACTCCCAACTGCCGCCGGATGGTGCTGCGCCCGCCGTCGGCCGCGACCAGGTAGCGAGTGGTGACGCGTTCACCGGTGCTGAGGGTGACGTGCACCCCGCTCTCGTCCTGGGTGAACTCGTCCACCGCGACTCCCCGTTCGACCTTTCCGCCCAGTTCGGTAAGCCGTTCGGCGAGGAGTTCACCCGTGCGCCACTGCGGGAGCATCAGCACGTTCGGGTACGGCACCGAAGGCGTCGGTGCGTGCAGTTCGTCCATGCGCAGGGTCATCGTGCCGCCGTCGGGCCGGCGGATCAGCAGTTCGGGATAGTCGGCCCCGAACGCCCGGAACCGGTCGAGCACGCCCAGATCCTCGAGGATCTCCTGCGTTCTGGGCTGTATCCCCTTGCCGCGTGAGCCGTAGTAGGGGTTCGGCGACTTTTCCACGATCCGGCACGGCACACCCCGTCGCGCCAGGTCGATGGCCAGGGCGAGTCCGGTCGGACCGGCACCCGCGATCATTACGGTGAATGACGATTCAGTGAACATGAATTCAAGCTAGAGGTGCTGTTAGCCTGCTGTCAAGACCCGGATTGCGGAGGTGGAGCATGGCGGTTGGCGTGCGCAAACAGCAGGCGGCGCGGACCGAGGCGGAGCTGAAAGAGGCGGCGGTCCGGGTGTTCGCCCGCCTCGGCTACCTGAACACGAAGATCACCGACATCACCGCCGAAGCGGGTCGGGCGGCCGGCTCCTTCTACACCCACTTCGCCAACAAGGAGTCGTTGCTCGAGGCCCTGCTGGCCGACCTGCTGGCCCAGGCGGACACCTCCGTGGTGGCATCCGGACACAGCGACGACTTCCGGGACCGGGAGGCGGTCCGCTGGCACGTGGCCACCTACTGGGACTTCTACCGGCGCTACCGGACGACCGTGGTGGCGCTGCAACAGGCGGCCACCGTCGACGAGTCGTTCGCGCGGCGCAGCCGGGAGTTGATGGACCCGGATCTCCAGCACATCGCCGACCACCTCAGGAATCTGGACCTGCCGGGCGATCCGCTGGTGGTGGCGTCGATGTTCACCACGCTGTTGTCGACCTGCGCCGACCTCTGGCTCTCCGGGCGCGGCCCGCAGTTCGGCCGACAGCTGTCCGACGACGAGGCGATCGAGACGCTGACCTCGTTCCTCTACGCCGGCATCGGCGGAACCGGCGCAACCGGCGCAACCGGCGCAACCGGCGCAACCGGCGGCGGGAAGTCGTGATCCGCCAGCCGGGTTCCGGCTTGGGGGCCTCTCGATCGCGGCAGCCGCCAAAACCCCGTGCGCGGCGCGGTGCCCTGGCCACACACTGCGAGCATGGACGCACCGGGCCGCAGCCCCTCATCCGACCGACCTTCCGTTCAGTCGAGTGAGTCACTCGGGTTCGCCCCTGATGCCCGACTGCTGATCGTCAACTGCGACGACTTCGGAATGCACCCATCGATCAACACCGCGGTGATCGAGTCGATCGAACAGGGGATCGCCAGCTCCTGCAGCCTCATGACCCTTTGCTCCTCGGCCCCGCAGGCCATGCGTCTCCTCGAACAACGACCCGACATCCCGTTCGGCATCCACCTCACCATGGTCTGCGAGACGACCCACGCCCGGTGGGGACCGATGAGCGCCAAGGAGAAGGTGCCCTCCCTGCTGAACGACGAGGGGGAGCTGTTCGCACCCACGCCCGCCGGACGCGCCGCGCTGCTCGACCGAGCCCGGATCGACGAGGTCGAGCGCGAGTTCCGCGCACAGATCGATGCCGTGGGCGACGCGGGACTCACGCCGACCCACCTGGACTTCCACTGCCTGGCCGACGGAGGCCGTGACGACATCCTCGACCTGACCGTGGACCTGGCGGCCGAGTACGGCCTGGCAGTGCGGGTCTGGCTCCCACCGGGGCTACGGCGAGTACGGCACCGCGGGCTGCCGGTCATCGACAACGGCTTCCTGGACAGCTTCTCCCTGAGCATCGGGGGAAAGGCCGCCCGGTACGAGCAGCTGCTGCGCGACCTGCCGGCCGGCCTCAATGAGTGGGCGGTGCATCCCGGCACAAGCGGTCGCCGGCCCCACGTCGTGGACCATGACCAGCTCGTACGGGGAACCGACTACGCGTTCCTGATGTCGTCCCGGGCCCATGACGTTCTACGCCACGAGGGAATCGTGGTGATCGACTACAGGGTGGTCCAGCGGATCTGGTCCGACACCACGGTTCAGTGGCCCCCCAGGACCGCCGGTCGACTCCGACCGTCCGCTCCACCCCTGGGGCCACAGGTCAAAACGTAGGAAATCGCCCAACTCGCTGTGAGCCTCGTCATATGACGCACGCCACATACGACTCGGGGTAGTGGTTGATTCATCCGGCACACCCGGAGCAGCCCCGCGGCAGAGAGTTGCCGTCCCAGCAGCCACGATGGCGGTTAGTAGAGACGCTGGTTGCCGAGTTGTTTTGCGTGGCGCTAAACATCTCCCCCACCCGAAGAGCGCGCCCGCAGAACGTTTGTCCCGTTTCTGCCAGGTGAGACGCGCTCGCACACCCGGAGAGATGGGGTCAGTCATGGGCAAGCACGCCCGGAAACGACCGAATCGGACGCGCATCGCCGTCGTTGCCACCGCGTCGGCAGCCGCGGTGACGGCGACCATCGCTTGCACCGTTCTGCCAGGAACCCCGGAAGCCGACACGCAGAACGCCTCGGCGGCGTCGGACGCCGCGCTCGGGAGCGACCTGGTGCCCGCGAACCACGTCATGTCCCAGCAGGTGGCCATCGCCCGCCAGAACGTGCAGACGGCCGAGGACGAGGCCCGCTCGAAGGCCCGGGCGGCCGCCCGGTCGCAGGCCGAGGGCCGCGCGAAGGCGGAGGCCACAAGAAAGGCCGAGGCCATCAGGAAGGCCGAGGCCGCCAGAAAGGCCGAGGCCCGGTCCAAGATCGAGGCCCGCCAGCGCGCCGAGGAGGCGGCGCAGCGCGCCGCCCGCTCGCAGCCGACGCGGACACCCGCCAGTGCCACGCCCTCCGCCAGCGCGTCCGCGTCCGCCACACCCTCGGCCGGCACCTACAGCGACGACCTCGACGGCTGGATCAAGGAAGCGCTGGCCGTCATGACCGCCCACAACATCCCGGGCACCTACGACGGCATCTACCGCAACATCATCCGTGAGTCGTCGGGCAACCCGCAGGCCATCAACCTGACGGACTCCAACGCCGCCGCCGGCATCCCGTCCAAGGGCCTGCTGCAGGTCATCGACCCGACGTTCCAGCAGTACCACGTCGAGGGCACCTCGATGGACATCTACGACCCGGTCGCCAACATCACCGCCGCGTGCAACTACGCGGCCGCGAACTACGGCTCCATCGACAACGTCGACTCGGCCTACTGAGTCGGTCGCACGAGCGGATCACGGCGGCGGGCGCGGGACGGTCCAGCGCTCGTCTTCGCCGAGGCCTCGTCGCAATTCACTCGACCGGTCGGCTCCTGGACGAGACCCTGGGGCATGGAGTTCTTCTGCTACCACCGCGACCGGCCCGGCTCCGTAGCACTGCGTGACGATCTGTTGGAAGAGCACTGGTCCTATATGGATCTGTACGCGAAGGAGTTGATCGCCCGGGGTCCGACCCTCGCCGACGACGGTGACACGCCCACCGGCAGCATGCACATCGTCGACCTGCCCGGCCCCGCCGCCGCGCGCGCGTTCGCCTTCGACGAGCCCGGCTACCAAGCAGGCGTCTATCGGGATGTGTTGGTGCGACGGTGGCGCAACACCCTGGGTCGCACCATGTGGGACTTCCCCGGCGGCCGGATCGGTGGCAGCCGGTACCTGGTGCTCGGGCTCGGCACGGGGCCCGCCGCGGACCTTGCGGTGCCGAGGGAGCTGGACGAACTCATCGCCTACGGACCCTTGTTGTCCGACGACGGCGACACCTGGCTGGGAACGGCGGCGCTGGTCCGGGCACCGGACCCGGACACGGCTCGCACGCTCCTGACCGCGGATCGGTACGCCGACATCGAGGTGCACAACTGGCAGTTCGGCGGGCGGTCATGATGTCACCCCGGGGGACTCACGGCCGGTTGTTCAGCCGAGGACGAGCGGCAGGCTCTCGACCAGAGAACCCAGTTCGGCCTTCTCCACGTCGGTCGCGGCGCGCCGGCCGGTGCCGACCAGCAGGACGTCCGTGTCGCTGAACGACGCGGGGAACGCCGCACCGGCGATCTGTTCCAGCAACTCGCGGGACCCGGCGAGCCCCTCGGCGGGCGGTGGCGCCGCGTCAGGGAGGTACGCCACCAGGTCGAGGTGGTGCAGCGTCCACTCCAGGACGTAGGCGGAGAGGTAGTCGCCCGCGGTGAGGACCTGGCCCTGCGTCGCGACCCGCAGCCCCGGGTCGACCAGTTCGGCGGCACGGCCGGCGGCGGAGCCGACGTCGTCGAGATGGAACGTGAGCAGCCCGGGCTCCCCGTACGCGGCCGCGAGCCTGACGGTCAGCGCGTCGAGCGGGTCAGCGCCCGTGGGCGGTGTCGTGGCGACGGTCCAGTAGGTCGCCGCGTCACGGGTCGGCTCCGTTGCGGCAGGGGTCACGAGGGTGATCAGGACGTCCTGGGCATCGATGACCAGATGGCACACCAGGTCCCGCACCAGCCAGCACCGACCGTCTGCACCTGCTCGCGCAGGACCGCCGCCCCGGTGCGGCTCGGTCGATCCCGACTCCCCCGCGTCCGGGATCGTCGGCCGCAGGCTCGCAGCCCTGGCGGCCGAGATCGAGAGGCTGGCGCGACTGCGCGAGAACCTCGCGCGGCGGGCTTCGGGAGCCGAGTGACCGCGAAGGTCTCCTGAACCGGACCGAACCCGAACCGAACTCGAACCTGAACCGAAGCGAGTCAGGTCCGGAGTGCGTGCGACCGGCCATCGAGAGGTCAGGGCAGGGTGAGGACGCGGGGGCCGTCCTGGGTGACGGCCATGGTGTGTTCGATATGCGCGGCGCGGCTGCCGTCGATCGTGCGCAGCGTCCATCCGTCGGGGTCGGTGTAGTAGTCGTTGCGTCCCCCGGCCATGAACATGGGTTCGAGGGCGAGAGCCAGGCCGTGGCGCAGCGGGAAGCCGCGGCCGGGTCGGCCGTGGTTGGGGACGTGGGGGTCCTCGTGCATCTGGCGGCCGATGCCATGGCCGCCGAAGTCGGCCGGCATGCCGCAGTCGGCTTTGCGGGCGACCGTGCTGATGGCGTGGGAGATGTCGCCGATGCGGTGCCCGGTGGTGGCGGCGGCGATGCCGGCGTCCAGGGCCTGCTGAGTGGCGGCGATGAGGTCGAGGTCGGCGGGGCGGGGGGTGCCGACGGTGAAGCTGATCGCGGCGTCGCCGGTCCAGCCGTCGAGTTCGGCGCCGCAGTCGATGCTCACCAGGTCGCCGTCGCGCAGGCGGTAGTCGCCGGGGATGCCGTGCGCGACGGCGTCGTTGACGGACGCGCAGATCACGGCGGGGAAAGGAGTGGGGGCGAAGGAGGGCTGGTAGCCCAGGAACGGAGAACGTGCTCCGGCCTTGGTCAGGACGGTGCGGGCGGCTTCGTCGAGCTCGCACAGGCGGACTCCCACGGCTGCGGCCGCCCGGGTGGCCGCGAGTGCGTGGGCCACGACGCGCCCGGCTTCTCGCATCGTGTCCAGTGCCGTGTCGGTCTTGATCTCCACCATGTGCCGTGTCTCCCTGCGATGCGCCGTTGTCCAATACTTATACCGGTATTAGTATCACGGGCATGGTGAGAGTTCCTTTGAGTCCGGAAGAGCGGCAACGTGGAGAGCGCTTCGGCGCCCTGCTCCGCCAGGCCCGCGGCGATCGCAGCATGGTGGACGTGGCCGCGGCGGCCGGAGTGTCCGCGGAGACGCTGCGCAAGATCGAGACGGGCCGGGCCCCGACCCCGGCGTTCTTCACCGTGGCGGCCCTGGCCCACGCGCTCGATGTGTCGCTGGACCACCTGGTCACGGTCTGCGCAGAGGGTGCCGATGACGGTGGCCAGGCCCTTTCGGCGTGAGCATCAGGGACCGGCCTTCCACCGGTCCGCCCCTCAGGCGCGTTCGAAGCAGTGCGAGTGCCCGATGGGCGTAAAGCCGTGGCGCTCGTACCAGTGACGCGGCCAGTCCCCCGAATCGGCGATCAGGAACCGCGTACCGCAGTCCGCGTCGCCGGCCCGGCTCAGGGCGGTGGCCAGCACCGCGTTCGCGTAACCGCGTCCGAGGTGTCGCTCCGACGTGACCAGATCCTCGATCTGGGCGATGCCCGCTGCCGGATCCAGATAGAGGTCGGCCCAGGAGGCGACCTCGCCGTCCTCCGCACGGGCACCGATGAACTGCACGACGTCGGCGCCACGGCGGCGGGTGTCGCGCCGGTCGACGAGGTGGCGGATGACCTCGTCGTTCACATCCGGCAGGAAGTTGTGCCAGCGCCGGGTGAGCGGCACGCGCAGCGTGTCGAGGTCCACTTCCTCCGCACCGCCGGCGACCGGCAGCGGGCCCGTGTGCAGCATGATCAGATCAGCGGAGTGGCTGTATCCCGCCCGGATCAGCGGCTCGGCGCAGACTGTCCCGAACTCGTCGTCGAAAACGGCGATCATGCGGTGCGACAGATGCCCCAACGCCTCGTCCGCGAGCGCGGGCAGCGTCTCGGGGTCGACCGACGTCTGGTCGATGACGACGAAGTTGTTCCCGCGAGAGTGCGCGAAGGTGTCGTCGAGTGCGGCGAATCCGCCCGGGAGGACGACAGTGCGCGCGGCCTGGCGCCGGGCGAAGGCAGACAGGAAAGCGCGGATCCGCTGCAGTTCTGGGCTTGCCATGAGGCGCAGCCTACGCAGCCGTGGTCCTGGTGCGCCTCCGATTTTCTCCCAGGCGCGTCAAGGTTCCAGGATGCGCGGACCGATAGGAACGCGCAGCCGATCCGGGGCCACCTTTTCGCCGGGGAATGGGCGCCCGCGGTGTGCCGTTCTCCTTTACGTGACCGATTCGCCCCCCGATGCCGCCTCTCCCCCGATCGAGCACGAGTCCGTTCGCGAACGGCTCGCGGTCGAGCGCGGCGACACGAACGGGCGGATCGCGGCGCTGAGCCGGGATTTCGACGGGATCGTCGCTGCGAACGCTCTCGTGGCGGTCGATGACGAGCACGATCCGGAGGGGGCGAGCACCGCCTTCGAGCGGGCCCACGTCGCCGCGCTGCTCGCGCAGACCCGTGAACACCTCGCCGACCTGGACCGGGCACTGGCACGGTTGGAGCGGGGTGACTACGGACGGTGCGAGCAGTGCGGCGCGCCGATTCCCGTGGAGCGTCTGGAAGTGCGCCCTGCGGCGAGCACTTGCGTCCACTGCGCGGCGACTCGCCACCGCTGACGGGAAGGTCCGTCCCGCCCCCGGTGTCCGGCCCGCCGGACGGCTTGTCGGCGGCGTTCGCGCGCGTGCCGTCAGCCGACCCGTCGGGACAGCACCTGGCCCGGCCACTCCTGGGACAGGAAACGCTCGGTGGGTGCGAAGTTGTTGCGCTCGTAGAAGGCGACGAGTTCGCCGCCGCCCCCCGCCCAGCAGTCGACCCGCAGCAGCTGCACCCCGGCCCGCCGGGTCTCCTCGGCGGCGCGCTCCAACAGTCGCGCGCCGATCCCGCGTCCGGCGTACCGGCGGTCGGAGACCAGGAGCCGCACATACCGCTCGGGTTCGCCGGCCGGCGCGATCGGCATCTGCGGGCTGGGGCCCGAGTCCAGCACCAGCGCTCCGACCGGTCTCCCGTCCAACTCCGCGATGTACGGGACGTTCTGAGTCCTGTACCGCTCGACCCGCGCCACCCCGCCCGGCTTCTGCGAATAGGGCGTCGTGCCCCACTGCTGGGTGTTGCCGCGAGCGTTCATCCAGACCACTGCCGCGTCGAGCATGTCCAGAATGGCCGGTGCGTCGGCCAGGCTGCCCGGCCTGATCTGTATCCCCTGCGTGCTGTCGTTCACGGCGAGAGTTTAAGCGCCATCGGGCCGCGGGCCGTCGTGAGCGGTCCGCCGAGCGCGGTGCCGAGCGGCCATGCGGTAAGCAGCTCCGCGCCGTGGGGGACGCGACGGCGCGGCACCGGGGGCATGTCCCGACAACGAGCGGGTCGATCTCGTCTCAGCGGATCTCGTTGATGCGGATCAGGTTGCCCGCGGGATCGCGGACGGCGCAGTCGCGAACGCCGTACGGCTGCTCGGTCGGCTCCTGGACGACCTCGGCCCCGGCCTGCAGCCGCTCGAACGTGGCGTCGAGGTCGGTGGTGGCCAGGATGATGATGGCGTACGTGCCCTTGGCCATCATTTCCGTGATGGTGCGGCGCTCGTCGTCGGTGATGCCCGGGTCGGCGGCCGGCGGGTGCAGGACGATGGACAGTCCCGGCTGGTCGGCGGGCCCGACCGTGATCCAGCGCAGCCCGCCGTAGCCGACGTCGTCGCGTACCTCGAAGCCCAGCAGGTCGCGGTAGAACGCCAGGGCGGAGTCCGGGTCGTCGTGTGGGAGGAAGGTCGAGCGAAGGGTGAGGTCCATGCCGTGAACGCTAGTTGCGGCCCGGTGCCCGGTGCTTCTCGATTCCTGATCGGTCCGCACCACCGGTCGCGACCGCACCCGGCGCGATCGCTCGCCGCCCGCCCGGCTCACTCCGACGCGTTCTCCCATACGAACCCGTCCGGGTCGGTGAAGGAGCCGCCACCGGTGCCGATCGAGATCCGGTGCGAGCCGGTGCCGTCGGCCGGGACGCCGGCGTCCTTGGCGAGGGCCCGGCGCCCGTACAGCCCCAGCTTGACGGGACTCGACGGCGTGGCGAACTCGACGTACATGCGGGGAATGCTCTTCGCCACGGCCAGGCCCCGGTCCACGTAGAACCGCTTGCTCGCGGCCAGGTCCGCGACCCCGAGCAGGAGCACGATGTCGTCGATCTCGCGGGTGGCCGGTCCGGAGTCCTTCTTCGCCGAGGTCGCGACCTTCCAGATCGTCCCGTCGGGGGCTCGAACGACGCCGCCGTGGCCCCACAGCGACTTCGTGACGGGCTTCAGCGGTGTGGCACCGGCGTCGATCGCGGAGTCGATGAGGCTGTTGACGGTGGACGGCTGGGAGACGGTGAGCGACAGGGTGAACCCGCGGAAGCCGTCCGTGGGCACCTCCGAGGCCCGCAGGCGCACCTGCTTGTCCAGGCCGAAGGCGGCGGCGTAGAAGTCGGCGGCGGCCGCGGGGTCGGCCACGTCCAGGGTGATGGATTCGATGGAAGTCATAGCTTCACGCTAGGTGTGGCCGGGTGGCCGGCGCTTCTCGATTCCTGATCGGTTCACGGGACCGCCGGGGGATCACGGGCACACCGGAGGATTGACTTGCCCCTTGGGGCGGACGACGATTCCTTCCGGGGTCGGGGCGGGCGGCGACCGGCCGAAGGGAGCTGTCGATGGACGAGGCGGCAGCAGGGCCGACCGGACACGGCCAGGCGCGGTACGACAGCGCCGCAGCCGATGCCGTCGCCTTCATGCGCACGCTGGGTGCGGAGGATATGGAGCATCCCGGGGGGACGCTCCCGCAGCACCTCCAACGGGTGAGCCGGCTGCTGGCGGCATGGGGCGCCCGGCCGGATCTGCGACTGGCCGGCCTGTGCCACGCCTTCTACGGCACCGACGGGTTCGCGCCGTCGTTGCTCCCGCTGGAGGCCCGCGGCGAGCTGGTCCGTCGCATCGGAGCGGACGCTGAGGAGATCGTGTACGTCTACGCCAGCTGCGACAGGAAGGTCTCCTACCGCGAACCGGCAAGCGAGAGCGGGACGTTCCGCGACAGGTTCACCGGGCGCACGTACTCCCCCGGCCCGCGCCAACGCCGGGACTTCGCCGAGCTGACAGCGGCGAACGAACTGGACCTGGCCGGCACCGACCCGGCCTTCCGTGAGGAATGGGGAGACGGCCTGCTCAAGCTGCTCACCCGGCTGCGGCCCCTCCTGAGCGACCACGCATGGGAACACACCCAAAAAATCCTGACCTGACGCCCCCGCCACCGCAGGCGTGTCGAGGCCGGTCTCCGCCGGGGCCCGGGGCGCTTCCGGGTGGTCGTCGCTGAGCGGCTGCCGGCGTTGGTCGGTAGGGTCGGAAGTGATCGCCGCTCGCTTCTCCCGCCCGGCTCATGAGCCGCGGCAGCCGAGCGGAGGGAGGCAGGCCGCCCATGACTGTGATCTCCCTGAAGTCCGCCCTGGTGCGGAAGGGCGTCACGCTGCCCTATGCCGAGGCGGGCTATCCCAACGGCACGCCGGTGGTCTTCGTGCACGGGCTCGGCGACTCCTGGTGGTCCTTCGAGCAGCTGCTGCAACGGCTCCCGGCGTCCCTGCACGGTTATGCGCCCTCCCAGCGTGGCCACGGCGACGCCGACCGTCCCCCCGACGGCTACACGCCCGAGGATTTCGCTTCCGACCTGGTGGCCTTCCTCGACGTCGCAGGCATCGAGCGCGGTCTTCTCGTCGGGTCCTCGACCGGCGGTGTGGCCGCCCGGATCGTCGCGGGCAGCCATCCCGACCGGATCTCCGGGCTGGTCCTGGTAGGCGTCCCGGCCACGCTCGCGGACAAACCCGCGGCGGCCGCTCTGAGCGAGACCGTCCAGGGCCTGTCGGACCCGGTTCCCCGTGCGGTCGTGGAGAGCCTCATGGCTGGTGTCACGGGCCGCCCGGTTGCGCCAGGGCTCATCAAGACCATGACCGACGAGAGGCTCAAGCTTCCCGCCCGCGTCTGGCAGGGGACCCTGCGCGGGCTGCTCGAAGCCGATCTCGGCGCGACCCTCGCGGGCATCCTGGTGCCGACACTCGTCATCTGGGGCGACCAGGACGACCTCCTGCCGCGCGACGACCAGCAGGCCATCCTGGACGCCATCCACGGCTCGCGCCTGCTCACCTACGAAGGGGCCGGGCACGCCGTCCACTGGGAGCAGCCCGAACGCGTCGTCGCCGACATCGCCGCGTTCGCCACCCAGATCGCACGCCGCGCCACTTCTGGCGGGCGGTGAAGGGGGCGTCCAGGGCCTGGTGACACCGTCGCTACTGACGAGTAGGGTCAGGGGCCGACGAATGGAGCTCCCATGACCCGCACGTTCACCGTGTCCCGCAGCATCCTGATCGAGGCCGCCGCGTCGACCGTGTACGAACAGGTCAGCCGGCCCGCGCAGATGGGGCGCTGGAGCCCCGAGAACCTCGGTGCGACCCTTCCCTGCGAGGACGAGTGTGCCCCCGTCGGCCTCGTCTTCAACGGCCACAACAAGCGCGGTCCGTTCCGCTGGACCACCCGCTGCACCGTGACCGCCTCCGATCCCGGTCGCCGGTTCGCCTTCCGCGTCCACGCGATAGGGCTGCGCCGTCCCCGCCTGTCCGCTCCCATCGCCTCCTGGGAGTACCGGCTGGAGGAAACCGGCACCGGCACCACGGTGACGGAGACCTGGACGGACGACCGCCGCTCGTGGCCCGCCTTCGTGGCCAACACCTTCGACCGCCTCGCCACGGGCGGCCACACCTTCGCCGTGTTCCAGGTCCGCAACATCGAGACCACGCTGCGCAATCTGAAGCGCGAGCTGGAGACCTCGATCTCCGCCTGACCCGCCCCCCGCCCCGGACCGGTCGCGCGACCGCGGCGCGAGCGTCCCGCGAGGGGTATCCGACGCGCAGAGCCCAGGATGGTGACCGGGGTCCGGCAGGTCCCTGCCGCCCGGACACCGACTTTGGTGCGCCACCGCTCCCCCACAGCGTCGCGCTTCCGTGTCACCGTTCCTGTATGCAGCCCTTACGCGCCCTCACCGAGCCCACCGCGCCCGCTCTCCGAGACTCCCCGCACCCCGGGGCGACCCCGGCACCCGCTGGATCCACCGCGAGAGAGGAAGAAGCCTCCTGATGTCCGACACAGCGCATCTGTGGATGCGGCAGGAGTTCCGGTCCGGTGAACGGCGGGCACCGATCGTTCCCGAGGACGCCGCGCGGCTGGTGGACAGCGGAGTGCGGTTCACCGTGGAGGAATCCACCCAGCGTGTGTTCCCTCTCCAGCAGTACGCGGACGCGGGATGCCGGATCGAGGCTGCCGGCAGCTGGCAGCGCGCCCCGAAGGACACCTACGTCATCGGGTTGAAGGAACTTCCGGCCCAGCCACCGACGTTGCGGCACCGGCACATCTATTTCGGCCACGCGTACAAGGGCCAGCACGACGCTCCCGCGCTGCTGGAGCGATTCTCGGCAGGTGGCGGGACGCTGCTGGATCTGGAGTACCTCGTCGACGAGGACGGCCGCCGGCTGGCCGCGTTCGGCTACTGGGCGGGATACGTCGGCGCGGCCCTCGCCGTGCTCAACGCGACCGGACGGCTGGTCCGGCCACTCGTACCACTCGCCCGGGACGACCTGGACGCCGCTCTGCGCGCCACGCCGACGCGGCGGGAGGCGGACGGACAGCCCCTGCGCGCCCTGGTGATCGGCGCGTTGGGCCGCTGCGGCCAGGGCGCCTGCGACGCGTTGGAGGCGGCGGGTCTGTCACCGACGCGGTGGGATCTGGCGGAGACCGCCGACCTCGACCGTCCGGCGCTGCTCGCGCACGACGTGCTGATCAACACCGTCCTGACGACGCGACCGCTGCCGCCCTTCCTGACCCCCGCCGACCTGGACGATCAGGCGCGCCGGCTGTCGACGATCTGTGATGTCACCTGCGATGTGACCTCGGAGTGCAACCTCCTGCCGATCTACGACGAGATCACCGACTGGGACCGGCCGGTCCGCCGACTGCGCGACGGGGAGCGGCCGGTGGAGATGATCGCCATCGACAACCTGCCCTCGCTGTTGCCCGAGGAGGCCAGCCGCGCCTTCTCGGCCGACCTGCTGCCGCAGCTTCTGCGCCTGACGTCGCAGGGCGACGACGCACCGGCGTGGGCCCGCTGTCAGGACACCTTCGACACGGCGGTCCGCGCCGCGAGCAAGGAGACCGATCATGCGCGATGAGACGACTTCCGCCCCGCCCGCGCCTCCCATACCCGCGAGCGGCACGGTGCACTGGGTCGGCACCGGCCTGTCGACCGGCGCCGCCGGGCTCGGCCTGCTGTTCGACTGGGCCGAACGGGTCCTGCTGTGGGGCCGCAGCACGGAGCGCGCCGCCGGACTGCTGGCACGGCTGGAGCTGACCGGCCGGGCCGGTGTGCGGGCGCTGGAGGACGGGGCGCTCGCCGCCGAAGTACGCGCGGGCGATGTCGTGGTGTCCATGCTGCCCGCCACCGAACACGCGGGTCTGCTGCGGCTGTGCGCCGAACGCGGCGCGCACTTCGCCTGCTCCAGCTACGTTGCCGAGCCGCTCGCGGAACTGGCCGCCGACGCCGCGTCCACCGGTGTCGTCGTGCTGACCGAGGCGGGCCTCGACCCCGGCCTCGACCACCTCCTGGCCCACCGGCTGATCCAGCGCGCCAGGGAAGCCGTCGGGGACCGCGCCGGATCGGTCCGCTTCACGTCGTTCTGCGGCGGCCTGCCCGCGGTGCCGAACGACTTCCGCTACCGCTTCAGTTGGGCGCCCTACGGCGTCCTCGCCGCCCTCACCTCGCCCTCGCGGTACATCGACGAGGACGTGGAGCGCACCAGCGTCCACCCGTGGGAGGCGACCCGGCCGCACCGCCTCGACGGTGAGGAGTTCGAGGTCTATCCCAACCGCGACAGCCTGCCGTTCATCGCGCAGTACCGGGTGCCGGACGGTTGGCACTTGACGTCCTTCGTCCGGGGCACGCTGCGCAACGCGGGCTGGAGCACCGCCTGGAAGCCGGTCTTCGAGACCGTACGCACCGGCGACGAGGCCAGGATCCGGGCGCTGGCCCAGGATCTGGCCGAGCGCTACCCGACGACCGACGCCGACCGGGACCGCGTCGTGCTGTCCGTCGCGCTGGACGTGCGGGGCGCGGACGGAACGGACTGGCAGGGCTCGTACGTGCTGGATCTGACCGGCGACGGCACCCACAGCGCGATGGCCCGCTGCGTCTCCCTGCCGCTCGCCTTCGGCGTCACCCGCATCCTGGACGGCGGGCTGCCCGCCGGCCTCAACCGCGCGGCGGAGAGCCCCGGGGAGGTCGACCGCTGGCTGCGGTTCCTGGACGACAACGGCGTACGGTCCACGTTCCAGGAGACGGTCGGCACCGGCCCCACCGCGCCGGCATGAGCGCGGATCCGCCACCGATGGGGGACCTGCTGCGCCTGTACGCCATCGCCCCGCACCTGGGGGCGGACGAACTGCGGCGCGGCGTGTGCCGCGTCCTGACGGGCGACGACCCTCGGCCGGGGCCGTGGCCGTGGCCCGAGGGGCGGCACGGGCAGGTGCTGCGGCACGCGGGCGTCACGGCCGAGGTGGCCGGGTCCTGGGACGGGCCGCAGCTGTGGCTGCGCGTCGCGCACGACTCGCAGCACGCCTCCCGGGCCGCGGAACTGCTCGCGGACATAGCCGCGTCGGCCGGGGAGACGGCGCGTCATCCCCGCCCACGCCCCGCCGCCCGGCACGATCGGCGCGACGGGAACGACGCGCCGGGGAACCGGAGCACCCCGGGATACCGCGCCTGGCGGGCCATGATGCGCCGGTGGGACGTCCCCGGCACCGGGCGGGCGGAGATCGCCGTCCCCGGCCGGCTGGATCCCGTCGATCCCACGGATCACGACATACCCTCGGAGGCTCCCCAAGGAGTCGACGGCGTAGCGCCGTTGACCTTCGTCTTCGATCACACGCCGGCACGGCAGCCGCCTCCGGGGTGGTTGCTGCGCTCCTGGTTCTTCCCGGCCGCCGGCAGGTTCCACTGTTCGTGGGAGGCGTCGGGCCGGTTGCGGGTCAGGACGCCCCGCACCGCGGACCGCCCGCAGGCGGTGGCGCTGCTGTCGGTCTGGCGGGCGGTGACCGCCGAACTGGACGTGCGCCCCGACCTGCCGCCCGATGCCCTGAACATTCCGCCCCGCGCCTTCGTCCTCGCCGCGCGGGACGTCAGCCCGTCGGCGTGATCCCCGGGCGGGTGCCGCTGGAGCCGGATGGTTCGAGGGACGCGGGCCTCCGCCCGTCCCGGACGGGTTCGGTGATCTCGATGTAGCCACCCTCCGGGGTCCTGACGATCCGCCCGGTCTCGCGCCCGTGTGCGGCCTCGTGGCTCGCCCGTTCCAGCAGTCCGAGGCAGAACCAGCGGGTGAGGACGAACGCGAATACCGGTCCGGCCAGAACGGCCGCCCGCAAGAAGTCGGTGACGTCGTTCACGGACAGGTGGAAGCGGACGGCGATCTGGTCGTTGGCAGCGGCAGCCCACAGAAGCCCGTAGAAAGCCAGGGCCCCCGCCCCGACGCCCGTGCGGGTCGCCGCGTCGCGTGGGCGATCCAGCTCGTGATGCGGCTCCCTGTCGCCGGTCAGACGGCGTTCGATCAGGGGGTACGCCGCCAGGAACGTGAAGAACGCGCCGGGGATGATGAGCGCGGGAACCAGCACGGCGACGGTGAGCGTACGGCCGGCCACCTCGAACTCCCAGCCCGGCATGAGTCGCACCGCGCCGTCCAGGAACCCCATGTACCAGTCGGGAACCGCCCCTGCCGTGATCTCACCGGGACGGTAGGGGCCGAGCAGCCAGACCGGGTTGATCTGGGCGAACGCGCCGAGCAGCACCAGCACCCCGCACGTTCCGAAGAACAACGCCGGCCCGGCGGCCACCGGGAGCGACCGCAACCAGTGCGGACCGCGGGTGGCCGCTGCCGGCAGGCGGGGGCGGCCGTGCCGCCGCACGAGCCTGTGCCGCAGGACGAACAGGCCGATGATCGCGACGGGCAGCACCACCGTGTGCAGCCAGTAGAAGCGCGGGACGATCGCCTCACCCGGGAAGTCGCCGTCGAACAGCCAGAACGTCAGGCGGGTTCCGACCAGCGGGATCGACTGGAGCACGCCTTGGATGAGCGCGAGGCTGCCGCCGGACAGCATGTCGTCCGGCAGGATCGTGCCGGTCAGCCCGGCCGCCATACCCAGCACGAGCAGCAGGACCCAGATCGACCACAGCGGCAGGCGAGGCCTGCGGAACGCTCCGGTGAAGAACATCCGGACCAGCTTGAGGCAGATCGCGGCGACGAAGATCAATGTGGCCCAGTGGTGCACCTGCCGCAGCAGAAGACCGCCGCGCACCTCGAGACTGAGGCGGACCGTCGACGCGTAGGCCTCGCTCACGACCACCCCCTTGAGCGGGCGGTAGGGGCCCTCGTAGGCGCTGCGCGCCATGTCCGGCCGGTAGAACACCGCCAGGAGGATGCCGGTGACGACGAGTACCACGAGCGCGTGGGCGGCGATCTGTCCGAACAGCGCCGACCAGGGGTCCGCAGGTGCGCGCCGTGACCACCGCCGCGCCGGCCCGGCCGGGGAGAGTGCCGCGAGCAACCTCTTCATGTGTGTCCTCCAGCTGCCTCAGTAGCTCTGCTGCTAAGACACCGGGGGACGAGGGAATGTGACATCACGGGCGTGCGGGCTGTCCCTGGTTGCCCACGGAAGGCGTGAAGGACCCGGCCGCGCCCCGACATATCGAACGGATCAGCGCGTGGGAGCTCCGGACATCCCGTCCTGGCGTCCCTTATGGGCAGATTCGTTCATGATCTGGAACACAACGTGGGCGTTTGTGGGGGCACGGCCTGACAGAGCACGGGAGCCGCGGGCAGGATCGGACGTTATGAGCAACTCTGAGACGGCCGGTCATCCACCGATCTACGAACGTCTGATCCATGAGCGCGGGGACGCGCCGGCGGAGGCGCGTCAGGCGGCCCAGCAGGTGCAGCGCCGGGCAAACGAGGCACTGGACTGGAGCGACCTTCGGGCCTCGCAGAAGAAACGGGAAGAAGGCTTCTTCTCCGCCTTCGACTGAGCGGGACGGGCGGGCGGTGGGGGCGCGGGCCGGACTGTCGTGGGTTCATGACGCGGGCCGGGCGCCGTCCAGTGGTGTTCGCAGCGCTGTGCGGTTGTTGCGCCAGGCGGTCATGATGTGGGCGCCGAGGCGGTCCTCCAAGAAGTTGGTGCTTTCGATGCCGAAGGCGATGTCGGCTTCGAGCGCGGGCTCGTCGGCCAGCAGTCCCCCGATCACCTCGCGGCGGACAACCTGTTCGTGGACGGCGTCGGCCTCCACGTGTTCGTCGTAGAACCGTTCCGCAGCCGCTCCCGCTCCCGTACGCCGCATCGCCTGCGCCATGCGGCGCGACCCCGGCGACGACGTCACCTCCACAGCGGCGAAGTGACCGACCAGCGCGCCGCGCAGGCTGCGATGCAGACCGAACAGCGACATCTGGTTGACCGTCGCGAGGACGGTCGCGGGGGCCGCGTCGAGGTAGTGCCCGTACCTGATGTCCAGGGCAAGGTCCTCCATGAGGTCGGCGTAGAGCCGGGCGTGGAGGTCCTGCGCGCGACCGGCACCGAACTCGTCGAACTCGACGGCGGCCATCGCGGCCTTGGCCCGGCCGTACAGCCGCGGGAGCACCCACGCGTGCGGGTCGGCCTCCTTCAGGTGATAAAGGGACCGCGCCGCCGCGTACTCGCGTACGTGGTCCAGTGAGCCGTCCCGCTGCAGGTAGTGGCTGACCCCGGCATCCTCGCCGTCCGCGACGACGGGCTCGACCAGCAGGCCGGCCAAAGCGTCCTGAGCGCTGGTCACGGAACCGGCGTCGGAGCGCAGGGCATCGAGGAATCGGTCTTCGAGCGCGCGCCGCAGGCGCAGGAGCTCCGGGTCCCACTCCCGCTCGTCGTCCACGCCCGCGAAACCCTGGTAGTGCAGTTCGTACAGCACGTACAGAGCCAGCTGCAGATCCTCGCCGTACGGGTCCGACTCCCGCACGCTTTCCGGACCGGGCAGCTCCGAACGGCCGGACCGGAGGGCGGCGATGACCGCCGCGGACAGTTCGCCTCGTTCCGCCGGCAGTGCGGGGCGGACGCTGCGCGGCTCCTGACAGTCCGTCATCGTCCGACCTCACCAGCGGGAACCGCCGAGGCCGCCGCAGCCTTCTTCTCGTCCGGCTTGGTGCGGCGCCGGTGGCTGGTGTCGCACCACGGGTAGGTCCGACTGCGCCGGCAGGTGCAGATCGCGCAGACGAAACGATCCGACGTTGCGACGCTCCCGTCGTCCGAGATGACTTCCACCGGCCCCTCCACCAGCAACGGTCCTTCCGGGTCGACCGTGATACGGCGTGCTCGCTCAGGCGTGTTCGGCACGGATGATCACCAGCTCTTCCCGGTTCTGTCCTTCACGCAGCAAACCGCGCGCCCGCAGCCAGGGCAACCGGGAACGCAGCACCGGCCCGAAGGGCACGAGCGCCCGCTCACTGACGGTCGCGTGCATCCCCGCCTGTGCCAGCCGCCGCACCGTCGCCTCCGCGTCGCACAGGCCCGAGTGCACCAGCAGCAGCGCTCCCCGCGGCCGCACCGCCTTGGGCGCCAGGTCGCAGATCCGGTCCACCAGGGCCCGTCCGTCGGTGCCCGCGTCCCAGGCGCGCGCCGCACCGTGCCGTGGCGGCACCCCATCGGGGGCGGGCACGTACGGGGGGTTGCTGAGCACCAGGTCGTACGGGCCCCGGGACACCGCCGCGGTGAGGTCGCCGCGCTTGACGGTCACCCGCTGACGGCACAGGAAGGCGTTCAGCCGGGCTGTCAGCACCGCTCGCCGTGCGATATCGACCGCCGTGACCTGCCCACCCAGCTGCGCCGCGCGCACCGCCAGCGCACCGCTGCCCGTTCCCAGGTCCAGCACCTCGCTGCCGGGGCGCAGCCGCTCCCGCTCCAGCGCCGCCATCAAGAAATGTGTGTCGTACTGAGGGACGTACACGCCCGGCAAGGTCACCATCCGCGGCGCGCGTCCCGGCGCCGGCAGCTGCAGGTCAACGGTCATGAACATCCTCCGCTCTGGAAAAGCACGAGAGCGAACCGAACTCGTAGCCAACTCTCCGCGCACTCCCCGACAACCGCCACGGGAGAGGTAACCCTCCGTGACGGAGCATCTCGTTCGTGCTGCGCACGGGTCTCGTAGTCGCCGTGTTTCTCGACTGCCCCAGGCGTCACACCGCACACGCAGGAGATGGCAAAACGTTGCTTCCTCACCCAAACCGGTCGGTGGCGCACGCGACGGCGGCCCACCGGAGCATCCGGTGGGCCGCCGCTGAGCGGGTATGCCGTGCGTCAGTCGCGGGGTGTGCCGTAGTAGCCGCCGACCTGCTGGTGATAGCCGGCGTCGCCGAGGTGCTTGTCCTTGTCGAACTCGGGGGCGTCCTTGATCTCGTCCTTGGTGCGCGACACGAACACCGTCTTGTTCTCGTGGTCCACGCGCGAGATCGTGCCCGCCGGGAGCAGTACGGACTTGCCGAAGATCCACACGCCCGTGTCGACGACCAGGTACGCGGCGCCGACCTCGTCGGAGTGCTTGTCGACCTTGCCGATGTGACCGTCGGTCGCCTCGACCTTGTACCCCGTCACGTCCGCTTCCGTCTGGTAGCCGGAGTCCGCCCCGTATCCCCAGATGTTGTCGCTCATCGTGCGCGTCCTTCCCTCGCCGTCACGGAAGCCCAAAACTGAGCCAATCGCCAGAAAGCGTCCAGCGCTTCCCAAAAGACCGGCTACCCGCCCCCATCACGGCCACACGTGCGTCCTTTCAGCCATCCGCCGGGCGGGGCCGGCCATCAGCCGTGCGAAGGGGGCGGTGTCAGGCCGCAGTGGTCAACTGCTGCGCGGACGCGCCGCAGTGGCGGTGCGCGACGCGCAGCGCGTCACCGATGTTCCGGGTCCCGGTGGAGACGCACAGCGTGTAGGTGGTGTCTTCCAGCCGCCGACGGTCTTCGGACGTCGCGGCCCCGGCGGCTTCGAGCGCCCGCAGTTCCTCGTAGCGGTTGATCAGCCGCTGCAGCGTGGCGGGGTGTGGCATCAGCATGACGGTGTCTCCTTCAGCGCCGAGTTCTTCGCTCATCAGGTGCCCCGGATCAGAGATCGACGGGACGGGAGAACGAGGCACCATCGCCCGGCCGCCGCTTGGCAACCGCGGGCCTACGGTTCCCAGAAGCGCGTGTCTCCCGTGCCGCTCCTACCCAGCTCTCCGGACAGCACACTGCCCTGCGAGTCGATGGTGACGGACGCGACAGTAGCCAGGGGCCGTGAGATTGTCTATTGTGTTCACGATAGTTTTTCATGCACCATGAGAGCAGCCTAGAGGCCGGGGGCGCGCAGGACGCGAGAGCCGCGGTTCGCGGGCGCGGGAAGTGAAGATGCCGGTGTGCGGTCCGGTTCTGGGGGTACGTGGCGCCCAGTCGCCGTACCGAACCAACAGGATGAGGAGCAGTCATGACGATCACCACGGCCGCGCAGACCACCGTCACCGCTCCGGCATCGCGCCCTGAGCCGCTGCCGTGGATCGAGGACGCGGGGAAGATCGCCCCGGCCGACGCACGGGAGCTGTCGAAGCTGTTCTTCGACCGTCTGCAGTCACTGGAGGAGGGCACCCAGGAGTACCAGTACGCCCGCAACACGCTCATCGAGCTCAACATGGCCGTGGTCACGTTCGTCGCGCGCCGCTACCGGAACCGCTCGGAACCGCGCGAGGACATCATCCAGGTCGGCACGATCGGCCTGATCAAGGCCATCGACCGGTTCGAGCTGAGCCGCGAGGTCGAGTTCACGACCTTCGCCATTCCCTACATCTCCGGTGAGATCAAGCGGTTCTTCCGAGACACCAGCTGGGCCGTCCACGTCCCGCGCCGCCTCCAGGAACTGCGTCTCGAGCTCGCGAAGGCCACCGAGGCGCTGTCCGACCGGCTGGAACGGGAGCCGACCGTCGCGGAACTCGCGGCGCTCCTGGAGATCACGCCGGAAGAAGTCACCGAGGGCCTGGTCGCGTCCAACGGCTACACCGCCGGGACTCTGGATCTGCCCCTCGGCGGCGACGACAGCGGCGACAACGACAGCCTGCTGGCCGACCGTATCGGCGACATCGACCCGGCCCTGGAGGGGGTGGAGAACCTTCTCGCCCTCAAGCCGCTGATCGCCGCCCTGCCCGAACGCGACCGCCGGATCCTGAACATGCGCTTCGGCCAGGAGATGACCCAGTCGCAGATCGGAGCCGAACTCGGCGTGAGTCAGATGCACGTCTCCCGGCTGCTGAACCGCACCCTCAGCCACCTGCGCGACCACCTGACGGCAACAGCTTGACCTGCGATGACGCCGGCGGAGCAGCGTCTCCCCGACAACGTGTGTGGGGACCCCGGAGCCCCGCCGGCTCCGGGGTCCCCACGCGACCACTGCTCGCCGGCACGGCCGCGAGGGCGGCGGCGACAGCCGCCGCGCCGCGCCGAAGGGGCGCGGCCTACACCCCGGTGTCCCGGGTAGTCGGCGACTGACCATCCCCTGCCCCGGGGTGCAGCCGCCCGGTGGCCGGGTCAGAGTGGAACGGTGCGCCGGGCGGCCGGACAGCGGTCATCGGCTGTCCGTGACGTACGGCCCCGACGTCGAGGAGCATTGATGCCGGAGACAACCTACCCAGCGGCTGCGGCACGTGCCGCGGGCCCGCCGCCCGACGGCGCGGTTCCCAGCGGGTTCACACCTCAGGCCGCGCGTCAGGAGACGTCGCAGGCGTTCTCCCGGCTGGTCGCGTCGCTCGCGGCGGGGGATCTGGAGTTCCCGCTGCCCGGATCGGGACGGACCGGCGACCGCTTCGCCGCGCTGCGCTCCGTCGCCGAGCAGGACCTGTGCCTGGCGCGGTTGGCCGAAGGACACGCGGACGCGCTGGCCATCCTCGCCGAGCTGGACGGTCCGGTGCCCGGTGCGTCCGAACGGTGGGGGGTGTGGGCCGCCGAGCCGCCGGGCGACGGGGTGACGGCCACGCGCGTCGGCGACGGGTGGGAGCTCGACGGTCTCAAGCAGTACTGCTCCGGGGCGCACAGCTGCACGCACGCCCTGGTGACCGCCACGGCCGGCGACGAGCGGCGGCTGTTCGCGGTGGAAGTACGGTCCCCCGGGTGCGGCCCGGTCGAGGACTCGTGGCAGGCCATCGGCATGGCGGGCAGCGACACCCCCGATGTGCGGTTCCGTGCGGTCGCCGCCGTGCCGGTCGGGCGGGCCGGGGAGTACCTGACGCGCCCGGGCTTCCAGCACGGCGGCATCGGCGTGGCCGCCTGCTGGTACGGCGGCGCCCGCGCGGTGGCCGCGACCCTGCACCGCGCGGCGGCCGGACGGGGACCGGATCCGCACACCGACGCGCACCTCGGGCACATCGACATGCAGCTGCACGCCGCGCAGGCGGTGCTGGAGCGGGCCGCCGCCGAGATCGACCGGGATCCGCTGGACCTCGAAGGCGGGGCCAGAGTGCGCAGTCTGCGGGTGCGGGCCCTGGTCGAGGCGGTGTGCACC
Organism: Streptomyces sp. H39-S7; assembly: GCF_027158205.1. Taxonomy (GTDB): domain Bacteria; phylum Actinomycetota; class Actinomycetes; order Streptomycetales; family Streptomycetaceae; genus Actinacidiphila. Next base: position 193,896 of record NZ_JAPVLU010000009.1, read on the forward strand.
GAGGTGCTGACCCGGGTGGGCCGGGCCACCGGGGCCGGGCCCCTCTGCCATGACGTACGCCATGCCCGGAACGTCTCCGACCTGACCGTGTACATCCGCCAGCACCACGCCGAGCGGAACCTGGCCGAACTGGGTGCGCTCATCGCGCGCCCGGAGGGGTCCCGGTGACGCCACCCGGCAACGAGGCCGCCGCGGCCGCGATCGACGCGCCGGGGACGGATGAGGCCCTGTGGCGGGCCTGGCCGGTTCTGCGCTCCTTGCCCGCGGTGGACCTGCCGGCGAGCGGCCGCGTCGTGATCGTGGCCGCGCATCCGGACGACGAGGTGCTGGGTTTCGGCGGGTCGATCAGCTTGCTGGCCGCCGCGGGGACGGAGCTGACGGTGGTGTCCGTGACCGACGGGGAACGGTCGCACCCGGACAGCAGCGTCGTCAGCGCGTCCTCGCTGGCCGCCATCCGGGCCACCGAGACCCGGCAGGCGCTCAATGAACTGGGAGCGGAGCGGGCCCGGGTGATCCGGCTCGGCGTACCCGACACCGAGGTGGCCGGCCAGGAGGTCCCGCTGGCCGCCGAGCTCGCCGGTCTCCTGCGCGGCGCGGCCCTGTGCGTGGCGCCCTGGACCGGAGACCTGCACGCCGATCACGAGGCGGCGGGGCGGGCAGCCGTGCGGGCGGCTGAGGTGGCGGGGGTGCCGTGTCTGCTGTATCCCGTGTGGATGTGGCACTGGGCCCGGCCGGACGATCCGCGCGTGCCGTGGGAGAGCGCCGCCCGCATCGCCCTTCCTCCGGTGAACGCGGCCCGCAAGGCAGCCGCCGTGGAACGGTTCGCCAGCCAGATCCGCCCTCTCGGACCGGGCCCGGGAGACGCGGCGATCCTGCCGCCGGACGAGACGGCCCACCATCTGCGCGACTTGGAGGTCGTTTTCCGTTGAGTACCGCCGCGTCCTACTTCGACGACATGTACCGCGGCTCCGAGGACCCGTGGAGCCTGGCGAGCCGCTGGTACGAACAGCGCAAGTACGACCTCACCGTGGCCGCGCTCCCCCGGCCCCGCTACCGATCCGCCTTCGAACCCGGTTGCTCGGTCGGCGAGTTGACCGCCCGGCTGGCCGAGCGGTGCGACGAAGTCCTGGCGTGCGACCGGGTCGGGAGCGCGGTCGCCTCCGCCACGCGGCGGACCGCGCAGCTGCCCCGGGTGACCGTCCGGCAGCTGACCCTTCCCGAACAATGGCCCGCGGGAACCTTCGACCTCATCGTGCTGTCGGAACTCCTCTACTACTTCGACGCCCACGACCTGACCCGGCTGCTGGACCGCACGGTCGAGGCCCTGGAGCCCGGCGGGACGCTCGTCACCGTCCACTGGAACCATCCGGTGGAGGAACACGCGCGGACCGGCGACGACCTGGCCGTGATTCTGGCCGGCATCCCGGAGCTGGGGCTCCTGGCGAACCATCGCGAGGACGACTTTGTCCTGCAGGTATTCGGCCGCGCCCATACCGACGGCGGCCGTCCCCTGTCGCCCGCCGCGCGTGAGGGCCTGGTGTGAACGCCGCAGCGATCGCCGTCGTCATTCCGGCGCACAACGAGCAGCTGCTGCTGCCGCGCGCCCTCGACGCGCTGGAGGTGGCCCGCCGTCATCCGGCCCTCGCCGGGGTCCGGATCGTGACCGTGGTCGCCGCCGACAGCTGTCGCGACCGGACGGCGGCGCTGGCCCGCGAGGCCGGAGCCGAGGTCGTGGAACTCAGCGGCCGGAACCCCGGCGCGGCCCGTGCGGCGGGGGTCGCGCACGCGCTGGCCGTGCTCGGCACGCGGCCGGCGCGAACCTGGATCGCGACGACCGACGCGGACAGTGCCGTCCCGCCGGACTGGCTGGCACGGCAGGCCGGACATGCGGGCGAGGGCTGGGAGGCGGTGGTCGGCACCGTACGGGTGGAGAGCTGGCCGCCGCACGCCGCAGCGCTCGCCGCGCGGTTCGAGGAACTGTACGAGGCCTCCCGACCCGCGGCCGGACTGCACTGGGAGCATCCGCACGTCCACGGCGCCAACCTGGGCGTCGCCGCCAGCGCCTACCTGCGCATCGGGGGGTTCCCGCCCCTGACCGTGGGCGAGGACCGAGGTCTCGTCGCGGCACTCGAACGGGGCGCCCACCGCGTCCTGCGCACGGCGGACTGCACGGTGGTGACGTCGGCCCGCCTGCGCGCGCGGGCCAGGGGCGGCTTCGGCGACCATCTGATCGGGCTGGCGATGCCGGAGGGTGCGCGAGCCGAAACAGCCGGTTGACGCCACGTCCGGTAGGAGCGCGCAGCGCTTCCGCACGCGCGAGGGCCGCAGCCAGCGCTGGCTGCGGCCCGGAGTTCGCGGTATCCCGCTCAGTCCTTGAAGGCGTCCTTGATGTGCTCCCCGGCCTGCTTCACGTCGCCCTTGGCCTGGTCGGTCTTGCCTTCGGCTTCGAGGCGCTCGTTGCCCACGGCCTTGCCGGCTGCTTCCTTGACCTTGCCCTTGGCCTTCTCCGCAGTGTTCTCGGCCTTGTCTTCGGTGCCCATGAGGTCTCCTCCACTATCGGTACGGGGTGATGCACTCAGCCGCCTACCCCGGGCCTCCACCTCCATACCAGGAGATAGCGGACTTGGACCGAATGATCCCCGAAGATCCACCGGACGGCCCCGCCTGGATCCGCAGGGCGCCCTTCAGAGTCGCTTCGGGTCGCTCAGAGCGCTGTCGTCGAGCCGTGCCAGCAGATCGCCCGGGCTCTCGTAGACCTGCTCCGCCCCGGCGTCCAGAAGTTCCTGACGGGAGATTCCGCCGGACAGGACGCCGAGAGAGCGGACTCCCGCCCGCTGTGCCGCCCGCGCGTCCCAGAGCGCGTCACCCACGAAAACCGCCCGCTCGGGCGGTACGCCGGCGCGCTCCAGAGCCACCCGCACGAGGTCGGGCGAGGGCTTGCTGGCGTCCACGTCGTCGGCTTTGGTACTCGCGTCGATGGCATCGTCCGCGCCCAGCGCCTTCCTCATGACGTCGAACTCCTTGCCCGAGGCGGAACTGGCAAGGACCACGGCCCAGCCCCGATCGGCGCAGGCACGCAGCAGGTCGGCCGCGCCGTCCAGCGGAGGCAGGCGCGTCCAGTACTGGGCGTAGAGCGCGTCGTGCGCCGCGCTCAGTCCTTCGTCCTCGTCGCGGTCCCGGTCCTCGCCGAGCAAGCGGTCGAGCAGGTGGTCGGAACCCATTCCGATCGTGCGGTGGATCGACGCCATGGGCACCTGGTGCCCCTTCTGCCGAAACGCCTCCCACCACGCCACGGTGTGCAGGTAGACCGTGTCCATCAGGGTGCCGTCCACATCGAACAGCACGGCACCGCCTGCCTGCTCCGAATTCACCACCACTGCCTCCGTTGTGCTCGCTGAACAGCCAGCCTGCTGACGTCCTCCCTCGTGTACCCGAAGCCCGAGACCCCCACTCACGGCGGAAACACCACGCCACCCGGACAGTGGGGTCGGCCGCCGGCGATCGCGGACCTCCGTCCGGTGAGGTCGTGACCAAGGTCCCGTGCCCGGATGCCCTGGGCAGGGAACCCTTGAAGAGGCCGCCGCCCCCTGCCGAGTGGATGACACGATGACGACTGCGATCGAGTTTTCCGGGAACAACCAGGACGAGAGCTCCGAGGACGAGGGCGCCCTGGCATCCGGCACCGCCTGGCTGACGGTCTCCGTCCTGCCCACCGGAGGCGAACCGGGCGGGGGCCGGATCGTGGACGCGAGTCGCCGGGCCTGCCGGCTTCTGGAGCGCGACGCCGACGCGATCACCCAGCACCCGTTCACCGCACTCGTCACCGACGGCAGCCGGCACATCGCCCGGTCACTGCTGATGGCAGGAGGCCGGTCCGGCGCCGGGGACGAGACGGTGACCCGTCAGCCGGTGGAGTTCGAGCTGTCCGAGGGCAGCGTCATCTGCATGGTGTCCGCCACCCGCGTGGGCACGGCGTACCTCGAAGGACGCGGCGAGGACGACGAGGCGGACATCCTCCTCATCCGTCTCGAGGAAGGGCGCCGCTGGGACAACTGGGAGACCCTGCGCATCGGGGCGGTGCTCTCCGGCGAGTCGCTGTGGATGTACGACGAGGACGAAGACCGCCTCAGCTGGCTCGACGGCGAGCAGGTCCACAACAGGATCGGCCCGGGACAGAGCCTTGACCTGGACGGCTTCCTCGCCACCCTGCACACGGAAGACCGCGACCGGGTGGCCGAGGTCTTCCACGAGCTGCGGCGCGGCGAACGCGACCGGGTCGACATCGACTACCGCGTCTCCGAGGGACCGGAGCACCTCCGCTGGCTGCGCACCCGCTCCCGCATGATCCGCTTCGGATTCGGGGGCCCGCGCCGGATCGTCGGCACCACCGCGGACACCACAGCGAGCGTCGAACGGCACCGCGCCCTCCGTGAGGCCTACGCCTCCGAGCTGAGGCGCGGCGACCTGGTCGCGGAGCTGTCCGCGTCCTTCATCGCGGCGTCGACCGAGGCGGAGCTGACGGACGCGATCCTCCACCGCCTCGCCCCGGCCTTCGGCGGGACCGGCACCCTGCTCGTGTTCGTCGACGACGACCGGCTCCGGGTGACGTTCGGGGACGGTATCGACCCCGCCCTCGCCCACTCCCTGAACGGGCTGCCCCTGGACGCGCCCAAACCGCTGGCCGAGGCCATCCGCACCGGGCGCCCGCAGTTCATCGCCAGCCGGGACGACTACCGCGCGACCTGGCCCATGGCGCACAGCCTTCTGCACGCCACCGGCGCCGAGTCGTTCGTGATGGTCCCGTTCCTCGCCGGCGCCGGCCGCCCGCTCGGCGGCTGGGTGATCGCCTACAACCGGCCGCGCCACCTCACCCCCCAGGAATGGACGCTGCTGGGCGCGCTCGCGAACCTGGCCGGCCAGGCATGGGAACGCATCCGCCTGCACAGCGTCCGCGTCGAACTCGCCAACGCCGTCCAGCGCAGCATGCTCCCCCAGCGCCTCCCCGCCCTGCAGCGACTGGAGATCGCGGCACGCTACGTCCCCGCCAGGACCGGTCTCGACGTCGGAGGCGACTGGTACGACGTCATCGACCTCCCCGGCGGCGCGGCGGCCTGCATCATCGGCGATGTGCAGGGGCACAACGTGACCGCGGCGGCCCTGATGGGCCAGGTGCGCACGGCCATGCGCGCGTACGTCTGGCAGGATCCCGAACCCGATCACGTCCTGGCGTGCACCAACGAACTGATGCTGCGCATGGGCGTCAAAGCGTTCGCCACCTGCCTCTACGTTCTGGTGACCGCGGACGGCCTGCTGCGCACCGCCCGTGCGGGCCACGTCCCCATGGTGCAGGCCGGTCCGGACGGCACGGCGGTGGTCAACGAGGGGCCCGGCGGACTTCCGCTGGGCGTCCTGCCCGAGGCCACCTACCCGATCGTGGAGTACACCCTGCCCGAGGGCGGAATGTTCGCCCTGGTCACCGATGGCGTGGTCGAGGGGCCGCGGCTCTCGGTGGACGAGGGCCTGGCCCGGCTGGGCGACACCCTGCGTGACCGGGCGGGTTCCCCCCTGGACGAACTCGCCGACCGCGCGATGGGGCCGGCCCGCGCGACCGGCCACGACGACGATTCCGCGCTGCTGCTCGTCCGGCGCAACGGCGTGACCCGGTGAGCGTCGCCGCGCCCAGCGCGCCACGCAGGGGCGCTCAGGCTGCGGCGGTCCGGCGGACGGCGACACCGGGGAAATCGCAGTCCAGTTGTTCTCTCGCCGCGGTCAGGGCGGCGTCCACGTCCTGACTGTCCGTCGACACGCACAGGGTGAACGCGGCGTCCTGCAACTGCTGTTGGATCCGGGGTCCCACAGCCTGGTGGTGAGCGAGGGCCGCGAGGGCCTCGTACTGCTCGACCAGTTCCCTCATCACCAGGGGATGGGCCATCAGCATCGTTGTTTCCTCCTCGCGCGGCACGGAATTCGCTGATCGGCTTCCCCGCTCGGACCGACGCATGCACCCCCTTCGCGCCGACCTTCGAAGGAGGCCGAACACCGGAGCAACCGGCCACGGCGGGACCGGAACTCCGGGCCCACCGTGGCCGGGCGTCAGCGCGCGAGGCGCGCCAGCAGGGAACCGCGGATCTCGCCGGCACGGATGGCCGCGTACGGCGTCGCCATGACGGCGGTGGCCTTGGCGAACTCGGGGTGCTGCTTCTGGGCCGTGCTGAAGGCACTCTTGACGCCCTCGACGAGCGTCCTGGCCTCGGCCTGCTTGCCGAGCGCCTTCCCGATGGTCTCGGTCTGCTGCTGCCAGGGGATGCCGAAGTCGTTGAACTCCTTGGGCTGCGCCACGACCGGCGCGAACTTCGACAGCGTGTCGTACTGGGCCTTCGTCAGGCCGGAGTACAGGGCGATGATCAGATCGGGCCGCAGGGCGGCGATCTTCTCGGTCTGGGGCCCGGTCCCGGTGTCCTTGAGCACGGTCGGCACGGCCGCGCCGCCCAGCTTGCTCTGCGCCCAGGGGCCGATGGCGCCCTTGTAGCCGCCGACCCACTCCGTCGTCGCGACCGGCACCTTGCCCAGCGCCAGCACGGCGTCCTGGTCGGTCAGACCGACCGTGACGATGCGCTTCGGCTCGGACTTGACGGTCGTACTGCCGTACTTGTGCGCGATGGTGACGGGGAAGGCACCGGCGTCGGCCGTCTTGCCGCTACCAGTGGACGGGGAGCCGGAACCGGTGCCGGAGTCGGACGAGCCGCAGGCGGCCACCCCACCCGCGAGCAGCAGTACGGAGGCGAGCCGTCCGGCGAACCGGGTGGCTCTCTGGGCGCGGGACATCACATGATCCTTCGGTTCGGGTTCGGGTTCGGGTTCGGCTTCGGGTTCGGGTTCGGGTCCTGGGGGACCTCCGGCCGGCGATCAGTGCCGGCCGGAGCTACGACTGGTTGCCGGGGTTACGGCCGGTGGTCCGCGGCGGGTCCGGCATCTCGGCTCGGTACCGCGGTGCTTCGGTGCTGTGACCAGGCCTGCCACAGGACGGCATAGGGTCCCCCGGCGGCGCGCAGCTCGCCGTGGCTGCCGCTCTCGACGACCCGGCCGTTCTCCAGGACGACGATCCGGTCGGCGGCCGCGGCCTGGCTCAACCGGTGCGCGACGACCAGCGCGGTGCGGCCTTCCAGAGCCCGCTCGGCAGCCTGCTCCAGCAACTGCGCGCCGGAACTCCCGGCCTCGGCCGTGGCCTCGTCGAGGACCGCGACCGGCGGATCGGCCAGCACCAGCCGGGCCAGCGCCAGCTGCTGCGCCCGGTCGGCGGTCAACCGGTGGCCGCCGTCGCCGACGACGGTGTCGAGCCCGTCCGGCAGGGCGTCGACCCAGCCCAGCGCGCCCACCCGCTCCAGCGCCTCGCGCAGTTCCTCGGGGTCGGCGTCCGGCCGGGCCAGCCGCAGGTCGTCGGCGAGCGGACCGGCGAAGACGTGCACCTCCTGGGTGACCAGCGCCACCGCACGGCCGGCCTCGCCCGGCTCGCTGCCCGCGATGTCGATCCGGCCGGCGGTCGGGCGGTGAATGCCGACGACGAGCTTGGCGAGGGTGGTCCTGCCCGCCCCGCTGGCACCGACGAGGGCGACCTTCTCCTTCGGCCGCAGGACCAGGTCCACGTCGTGCAGCACGGGCCGGCCGGGCAGGTAGGCGTGGCCGACACCGGTCAGGGTGACGGTCGGGACGCCGCGCGGTCCCTCCGGCGCCGCACCGGCCGCTTCCTTCGGTACCGGCTCGTCGACCACTCCGACCAGCCGGGCCAGCCCGGCCGCGGCGACAGCCCGACGTACACGACGCCGAGCAGGAGCAGCCAGCGCACCAGCGCGCCGGTGTCGCCCTTGGCCACCGCCTGGTCGATCACGACGCCGATCAGCACCGGCACCAGGGCTTCGCCCAGTTGGTGCCCGGCGCCCAGAACGGCCCCGGTGCACACGTCGCGCCGTTGCCCCCCGACCGCCCGCCCCAGCACGTCTCGCCCTCGCGGTCCCTCTGCTCCCACCGGCACACCTTCCGGACCCAGCCCTACCCGAATGTTAGGTAAGGCTAGTCTAAGTAAGTGCTCTCCGGTCAAGCCGTCGGGACGGCCCGTCCCGACGGCCGGCGACGATCCCGGGGCGCTAGCGGCCGATCAGCGGCACCGCCGGGAAGGTGTGGTCCTGCCAGATCAGCCGGGAGGTCTCCTCGGGGTAGGCGGTGACCACCGACCGGGTGTCGAAGAGCTGCACGAGGCGTCGACCGGCGTCGTACGCGGGCCAGCCGGGGTCGCCGTGGGCGGCGAACGCGGTCCACGCGGCGCGCATGCGGGCGGACAGTTCCTCCGCCTCCGCGGACGGGCTCTCGCCGAACAGCAGGGCGGGCCCGCCGCGGTCCAGGTTGCCGAAGACGAGCGGCACGTCGAGGCCGTGACAGGCGCCGAGCACACCGCCCATACCCGGTGCCGGCCACGTCAGCTCGCAGACGTGGGCACGGCCCCCGCCCGCGATCTGGGCTTCCGCGAGGTGGAGGGAGGGCATGCGGAACAGCCAGTCGGATTGGACGAGTTCGTACAGCTCGTCCGGGCCGGCCGTCGGAAACCCCTCGCGGTAGCAGAGCGCGCCGTCCCGGCCGGGGCCGAAGACGGCCAGAGCGGTCTCCGCCTGCTCCTGCGTCACCTGGCCGAGCCGTCCCTCGAGGAGGGTGAGCAGACGCTGTTCGTCGCGGGTGTGGCTGACGAGGAGCTCGATGTCCCGTCCGGCGCCGTCGGCCAGGGCCTGCCACGGTGTGACCGGCAGCGTGTCCCCGTCGACGACGGGCGAGTACGGGATCGACCGGTGCGCGATCCGGCCCCAGCGCTCCGCCCACTGGACCGTCTTGGCGCCGACCGCGTCACCCGCGGCGGACAGCCGGGGCGGTGCCGCGGCCGACAGGTCGGCGAGGGTGGGCTTCAGCCCCAGCTCCGCCGCGCAGGCGGTGGCGATGTCGGCGGCGAGCTCGGGTGAGAAGAACGTGCCCGGCACACTCTGTGCGACGGCCCGCCCGAAGAGCCCGGCCGCGCGCGGCATCGCCAGCAGAGCGGCGATGGATCCGGCGCCCGCGGACTCCCCGAAGAGCATGACGCGGTCCGGGTCACCGCCGAAGGCCCGGATGTTGTCGCGGACCCACTCCAGGGCGGCGACCTGGTCCAGCAGGCCCCGATTGGCGGGCGCGCCCTCGATCCACCCGAACCCCTCAGGACCCACCCGGTAGTTGAACGTCACCACGACGACGCCGCCGTCGCGTGCCAGACGGCCGCCGTCGTACTCGGGGAGACCGGACATACCGACCACGTAGGCGCCACCCTGGATCCACACCATCACCGGCAGGCCCGCGCCCGGACCCGGGTCCGGTGACCAGACGTTGACCGTCAGCCAGTCGTCGCCCACCGCGTCCCGCGACATCGCGGCCATGCCCAGAGCGCCGCCCTGAGGGGGCGGCGGACCGTACTCCAGGGCCGGCCGCACGCCGTCCCACCCCCGTACCGCCCGCGGCGCGGCGAAGCGCAGCGGGCCGACCGGCGGCTCGGCGAACGGGATGCCGCGGAAGACCGCTACCCCCGCCTCGCGGCTGCCGCGCAATGCCCCGCCCGCCGCACGGACTTCGGGCCGGGCTCCGGACGGATCGGACGGCTCGGACGCGGCAGCACGCATCACAACTCCTCGCGGGGCAGGTTCGTGGCGGCCCGGACACCACGCACGCGCGGCCGGCCGGACTCTCCGGATCCTCCCGCCGCACTCCGATGCCCGCCAGTCATTTACAGCAGGCGGGAACCCGTACAGGAGCCCGGCGGCCGGCGGATTCCTCCGGCCGGGCAGCGCCGCGACGTCCGGACCTGCCCCGGCGGTCAGAAGTCGACGCGCATGACGACCCGGCGCAGCGTCGGCGCGCTCACCTCCGTGAAGCCCGCGTCGGCGAAGACGTTCCGGCTGCCCACATGGAGCTCGCCCCAGGTGATCTCCACTCCGGGCCGGGTGATCATCGGATACGCCTCGATCGCGCGAGCGCCCCGCTCGCGGGCGAATCCGATGGTGGCGCGGGCGAGCGGGTAGGTCAGACCGCGTCCGCGAAAGTCCTTGCGGACGACGAGGCACGTCACCGCCCAGACGCCGTCGTCGGCCTTGTCCTCCTGCCGTCCGGTCCACGGGACCCGGGTGCGCATCAGTCGGGGGAAGGCGGTGCGGGGCTCGACCGCGCACCAGCCGGCCGGCTCCCCGTCCCAGTAGGCCACCAGTCCGCTCGTCGACGACGCCCCCGCCTCGTCGCAGCCGGTCTGCTCTCGCAGCCGCTCGGCGCGTTCGGCGAGGGGGACCGACGTCCACTGGTCGCCGAGGATCTTGAACCGCTGGCACTGGCACTGGACGGATAGTCCGTGGTACCGAAGATCGCCCGCAGGTCGTCCCAGGACGCCTCGTCGGCGGGAACGACCCTGACCCGGCCGTCCGCGGCCGGTCGGCCCGCGCCGGACACCGACGGCGTCACTCCGGGGCGTCCTCTCCGACCAGTCCGTCGACGGACTCGCGCAGGAGATCGGCGTGCCCGACATGACGCGCGTACTCCTCGACGAGATCGACGAGCAGCCGCCGCAGGCTGGGTGAGCCCCCGCCCGGGTGGACGACCGCCGCTATGTGCCCCGGGCCCCCGTCGGCCACGGCCTGCCGCACATGGGCGCGCGACCGGGACACCGCGTCCCGCCAGAGCGTCAGGAGCTGCTCGGGGGTGTCCTCGGCGGCGGTGCGCCACTCCCAGTCGGGATCGGCTTCCCAGTCCACGGCGTCCCACGGCGACGCGGGCCGGAGCCCGAGCAGCTTCTGCGAAGAGGCCTTGCGCACACTCGGTGAACGCCTGTTGCGGGCAGCCGGCGGTGGTGTCCCGGAGGCCGGGAGCCGCTGACATCCGCACGCACCCGGTCAGGGCCGGGACGGCTTGCCCGCCGTGTCGATCCACGTGTGGAACAACCCGCCGAGGTGCTTGCCGGACTGACGCTCCGCGAGGTGGATGAACTGGGCGGTGGTCCCGTGACCTTCGCGGTGGTCGGTGGCCCAGGCGCGCAGGATCCGGAAGAACGTCCGGTCACCGACCGTCTGGCGCAGCTTGTGCAGCGCCATGGCGCCGCGGGAGTACACGGGTGCCTCGAAGATGTGCTCCCCGCTGCCGGGGTCCCCGGGCGGGAACGACCACAACTCGTCGTCCTCGGGGGTGGTGTACAGCTCGTCGAAGGTCTTCTGTGCGCTCTGGCCGCCGTGCTGCTCGTCGTACAGCCACTCGGCGTAGGTCGCGAAGCCCTCGTTGAGCCAGATGTCCTTCCACGTGGTGAGGGAGACGGAGTCCCCGAACCACTGGTGCGCACTCTCGTGCACCAGGGTGCCCAGGTCCGGCGCCCGGTCGTACACCGGCCGGGTCTGGGTCTCCAGCGCGTATCCGACCTGCGGTGCGTGGTCCACGATGGCTCCGGCGCCGCGGAACGGATACGGGCCGAAGAGCTTGCTCTCCCAGTCCAGCACCGACGGCAGTTTCTTGAGCACCGGTGCCGCGGCGGCCGCCTCGCGGGGGTCGACGGCGTTGTAGATCCTCAGGCCGCCCGGAGTGGTGAACTGCTCCACCTTGAACGTGCCGACGGTGGCGGTGGCCAGGTACGCGGCCATCGGCTCGGATTGCCGCCAGCGGAAGGTGGTCCGTCCGCCGGTGGTCGTCTGCCCGAGGAGGACCCCGTTGGCGACGGCGCTGCGCCCCTGGGGGACGGTGACGGTGAAGTCGTAGCTCGCCTTGTCCAGCGGGTGGTTGTTGGCGGGGAACCAGGTCATGGCACCTTGCGGTTCTCCGGCGACGAAGGCTCCGTCGTCGGTGGGGATCCACCCGTCCAGGGAGCCGTCCGGGTCGGTGACCGGCTGCGGTATGCCCGCGTAGGTGACGGTGGCACGGAACTCGCGGTCCTTCCCGATGGTGTGCCGCGGGGTGACCACGAGTTCCTGCCCGTCGCGGCGGAAGGACGCGGCGGCCCGGTCGACCGTGATGCTCGTGACCTTCAACCCGTTCAGATCGAGGTTGAAGCGGTTGAGCTGCTGGGTGGATCGCGCGGTGATGACCGCGCGCCCGTCGAGATGGCCCGTCGCGGGGTCGTAGCCGAGGGTGAGGTCGTAGTGCTCGACGTCGTAGCCCCCGTTGCCCGCCAACGGGAAGTACGGGTCGTTCACGCCGGGCGAGCCCGCGGAGGCGGCTGCCGCGGGCCCGGCGGCGCCGGCGAGGAGCGCCACGACGGCGATGGGGATACCTGCCGCGACAAGGGTTCCTCGGCGGCGGAGGGCCGAGCGCCGGACGGGCTGCTGCAGGGGTGGCGTCACAAGTGCTCCTTCGAACGCGGACCGGGGACGGGGGTGTGCGGCGGCGAACCCCCGTCCGGTCCTTGCTGGTCTTCACAGGTGTCGCCACCTGTAGTGATCAGTGTTGAGGGAAATCCGCACCCGCACCAGTGATCGGAGCAGACTGCGGCGAGCCCGGCCGGCCCCGCCTCGCGGCGGGCGGATGCGGTGAGCCCCCAAGGGGTCAGCGCCGGGCGAACTGGGTGATGGTGACGTCGTTGTCGAACGAGGTGCGGTCGGTGACCTTGAACAGGGTGGGGTTGAACTCCCCGTTGAAGGCCGCGATCCCGGCTCCGGCGACGACGGGATAGCTCTTGATGACCAGCTCGTCGATCTCGGGCAGCAGCGCGCCGGCGAGCTGTCCCCCGCCGCAGAGCCAGATGTCCCGGTCCCCTTCCTCCTGCTTGAGCTCTCGGACCAGGGCGACCGGATCCCTGTCGCCGACAACGGTGACGGCGGGGTCGGTGTCGGGGGCGAGGGTGCTCGACACGACGTACTGACGCAGGTGGGCGTAAGGGCTCGTGAAGCCCGCGTCCAGGCCGGGGCGGTAGGCACCCAGGCCCATCAGCACCGTGTCGAAGCGCGGGTTGGGGGTGTCCGCCAGACCGTGGGCGGCGCGCAGGAAGGTCGGGACGGTCTCGGGGAAACGGGCGTTGGTCCATTCGATGTAGGCGGCGGCCTGCTTCTCGTCGCCCTGCGGGTAGAAGTCGAATTCTCCGCCGGGGCCGGCGATGTAGCCGTCGAGGGTGACCGCGACGTAGTACACGAGCTTTCGCATACAAGAACCTCATCTATAGTACTGTGATTGAAGTGGTATCACCGTAGTACTACATCTGGAGTGGTGTCAATGGCGCGCAGGAACGACGAGCGACGGACGGCCCTCATCGACGCCGCGATCGAGGTGCTGGCCGACGTGGGGGCGCGCGGGCTGACCTTCCGGGCGGTGGACACCGAGGCCGCCGTGCCCGTGGGCACCGCCTCCAACTACTTCGCCACGCGCGACGACCTGCTCACCCAGACCGGCGCCCGGGTCTACGAGCGCCTGCAGCCCGAAGAGGCCACGACCGTCCGGCAGCGGACCGGCGCGTCGGACCGGGACACGTACGTGATGCTGATGCACGAACTGGTCGACCGGGTCAGCGCCTTCCGCACCGGCTACCTGGCGCTGCTCGAACTGCGCCTGGAAGCCACCCGCCGCCCCGACCTGCGTGCCGTGCTGACCGAGCGGGTCCGGGCCGATCTCGACGCGAACGTGGCCTACCATCTGGCGGCCGGACTGCCGGGCGACGAGACCTCCGTCAAACTGCTCTACCTGGCCTTCAACTGGCTGATCGTCGAGCAGCTCACCCTGCCGGGAGTCTTCTCACCGGCCGACCGCGAACAGCTCGTCACGGCGGCGGTCGACCGCATCGTGCAGGCGTGAAGGCGTGACGCCCACCCGCCGATCCGCGGGGCCCGAACGCGCGTCGGCCCGCCGGAATGTTCCGGCGGGCCGACGGTCCGTGCGGTGGGCCCCTCCCTGGGAAGAGACCCACCACCACGGGGGCGCTACTGCGGCGAGGTCGCGTCCGACAGCGCTTGGACGAGACTCAGCGCCAGGGCGTCGAGGTTCTCCCGATGGAAGCCCAACTTCACGTGGAAGTTCTCCGCCGAGAAGTACGTCGAGCTGATGAGGAACATCGTCGCGGCCGCCGTCAGTGCCGCGTGCACGGCGTGCAGCTCCCGCAGGTCCAGGACGTACTCGCGGGTGGTCCGGTGATCACCGGCGAGCTTGTCCACCAGCACCCCGACCCCGTCCCGCCCCATGCCGAGTTGCACGGTGAGGGCGGCATCGGAGAAGTACTGCTCCGCGAGCAGGGCCAGCGCGTTGACCATGGCGTCCGACTGGGGCCAGGTGAGGCGCACGCGGTACGCCTCACCTTCACGGGTCAAGCTGATGCGGGTCCTCATGGCAGGGGAACGTACTTTCGCAGGAAGTTGGCCTCGGTCATCGAGTACCCGTGGATGAACCGGGCGTTGATGATGATAACGACACCCCCGTGCTGGGGGTCCCACACCGTGCGGTTGCCGGTCGTCGGGTCGACGTGGGTCGCCTTCCCGCGCCACTTGGCGAAGTAGGCGGCCAGCTTGTCGTAGTCCATCCCGATACCGGGAATCGTGTGGTCGGCCGCCTCCTTGGGCGTCCCCTGGTGGATCTTCTTGTAGTTGTAGTCCACGCCGTCGGCGGCATCCGTGCCGTAGCGCTTGTCGAGGTCGTCGAGGACCTCGATGTCGAGCTCGCCGTCACCGTCGTGCGTGCTGCCGTCGTGCCCCTCGATGTCGCACTCGTCCGCGGCGGCCGAGGCGTGTGCGGAGGCCTGGATCACTCCGGTGCTCGCGAAGCCGCCCGAGGACGGCACGAAGGTCGCCGCGCGCAGTGGCGTCTTGCACGGCGGCTTGTAGTCCGGCTCCTTCTTGACCTTCTCGATCAGCTTGCGGAGCCGGTCCAGGGTGCGCTTGCCCGCGGCGGAGGCCTCGAAGAACTTGGTGAGACCCGTGCCGATCTTCACCATGGCGGCGGCCACGGCCTCGAACTTCAGGATCAGCAGCGCGTAGCTTCCGGCGTTGACCAGGGTCCACAGGCAGGCTTCGATGTCGCCCTTGCTGAAGCACGCCTTCGCGTCGGTGTACCCGACGAGATCCAGGATGATCCCGGCGCCGTTGGCCTTGATCCAGTCGATGACGTCCTGAGCGGTCACCGCCTTGGCCGCGCGCCACTCATCGACGCAGACCTGGCCGCAGGTCTTCAGGAGGATGGCCTCCTCGTCGGCGGTGAGGTCGGCTCCGGTGTCCGGTGCGCCGTTGACGCGGGCGGCCCGGTTGGCCTCGATCCGCTTGCGCTGTTCCTCCTCCGCGCGCGTGGCGGCCTGGTCGGCCTCCGTCGCGCTGGTCTGGGCGTTGGCCGCGGCGGTCTCGGCGCCGGTGGCGTCCCGCTCCGCCGCCGTGGCGATGGTGCCGGCCTGGGTGGCGTCGGCCTGGGCCGCGTTGGCGGCGCCGCGCGCGCTGGCGGCATCCTGTTCTGCCTCGGTGGCCGAGGCCCGGGCGGCCGTCGCCTCACCGGCGGCGACGCCCGCGGCGGCCTTGGCCGCAAGGGAGTCCGCGATCGCCTGCCGGTCGTATTCGACGGTGTTGGTCTCTGCCTTGGTCGCCGCCGCGGCGGCGGTCGCGGCCGCGGCTGCCGAGGCGCGGGCCTGGCTGAGCGAGGCGGCCGCCTTGGACGCGGAATCCGCGGCTTCGGCGGCGGCGGTGGCCGCGGCCTTGGCGTCACCCGCGGCCTGGGCGGCGAGCGCCTTGGCCTCGGTGGCGGCCTTCGCCGCCTGCGCGGCCTTCGCCGTGGCCAGGGCGGCCTGTTGCTCGGCCGCGGTCTTGGCGGCCTGGCCGCTCAGCACGGCAAGGCCGGCTGAGGCGTCGGTCTCCTTGTAGGGCGATCCGAGCTCGATCGCGTCATTCGCCGGATTGATCACCTGGGCCGCGCTGTCACGGGCAGCCACGGCGGCCTGCGCGGTGGCGTAGGCGAATCCCGCGGTGCGTACCGCGGAGGCCGCGGCCAGGACCGCTTCGCTCTGCGCCGCCGTCGCGTTCTGGCGGGCGATGATGGACTGAGCGGCCGCCTCCTGAGCCAGCAGCTCGGCGGCCTTGACGTTCTGCGCGGCGCCCTCGGACGCGGCGATGGCCTCGGCGGCCGCCGCGTGCGCCTTCTTGACCGCCGCCCCGGTGATCACCACGTCGGCGGCGGCGGCCTCGGACGCGGCCTGGGAGCGCGCGGCGGCGCCGCCGGCCTGGGTCGCCGCGGTGCGAGCCGCGACGGCGGCCTCGCCGGCCTGCCCGGCGGCGGTGTTCGCGCCGGCCGCGGCAGTGGCGGCCTGGTTGGCCGCGGTACGTGCCTCAGTGGCGGCCTGACGGGCCGCGCCGGCCGAGCTGGAACCCTCGGCCGCTGCCGCGGCGGCTTCCAGTGCCCGTGCCCTGGACGCCGTCGCGTTCTTGTTGTTCTCCGCCGCGACGGCCTGGTCGCGGGCCGTGGCGGCCCGGATCTCGGCTGCCACGGCCGCGCCACGCTGCGTCTCCGCGGTCGATCCCGCGGTCTGCGCGGCGCTCAGTGCGGTTGCCGCGGCGGTGCGCTGCTGCTGAGCCGTGGCCTCGGCGGTGGCCGCCTTGGCCCGCTCCGCGTCCGCCGTCGCGCGGAAGGCGGCTGCCTTGTCGCGCTCGGTCTCGGCGGTGGCGCGCTTGGCCTTCGCGTCGGCGGCGGCCTTCTGCGCGGTCTTCTCCGCGGCCTCGGCCTTGGCCTGCGCGGCCTTGGCCTTGGTCGCGTTCTCCGCGGCCTTGGTGGCCTGCACCGCCGCGCCGTCCGCGGCCGCCTTCGCCTGAGCGGCTGCCTCCTGAGCGGCCATCCGGCGGAACTCGGCCGCCGACGCGTGCGCCTGGGTCTGCGCCAGCGCGTTGAGGGTCTTGCTGTCGGCGGCCGAGGCGCGGGTGGCGTTGGACGCCGTCTCCGTCGCCTTCGCCACCGCCACGGCGGCGGCCGCGGACGCCCGGGTCACCTGAACGGCCTGCTGACCGTAGAGGAGCCCACGGCCGCGGGGCAGCCCGGCGGCGTCCGCGATGCCGTACGCGGTCTGCTGCGCGGCGATGGCGGTGGTGGCGTGCCGCTGGGCGGACTGAGCGGCCCGCGACGCGACGAACAGCCGTCCCAGCGCCATGGCCTGCGCCTTGATGATGTCGGCCTTGACCTTGGTGAACACGGCCGCTGCCGGGTAGGACAGGCCGGCGCCGGCGGGGGTCTGCTTCAGCCAGTAGGCCTGCCAGTCCGCGAGGCGGCTGGCGATCGTCGACTGGCCGAGCGCCTCACCCAGCGCCTGCGTGGCGACCTGCAGGTCGGCGGAGGCCTGGGCCTCCTCACCGAGGATGGTGTCCCGCTGGGTGCGCTGGCCGTTGATCTCCTGCTGCCACTCCGCGGAAGCGGTGATCAGCTCCGAGGTCAGCACGTGGTGCGGGTCGGGCGGGTTGTGCGTGGTGCAGGACGCGAAGCGCGCCTTGAGCGCCTCGACGTCGACCCGGTACTCCATGCTCGCCGGGTCGGGGGCGCTGGTGGGGAACCCGCCGTTCTGCAGGAAGATCCGCGCGTCGTCGGCGTACATGGGATGCATGAACTGCATCTCCCACTTCCACGCCGTCCAGTCCTCGTAGTCCTCGTGCCGGTCCTCGGAGTACCGGGTGGTGGCGATCTTGGTCACCGCGGCCACGGAGTCCGCGTTGGCGACCGGAGCCTGGTCCTCGTGGAACAGGTCGTACTCGGACTGCCAGAACTGGTCGGCGATCCACCCCGACAGGCCCGTGGCGTTGAAGGGGTTGTCCTTGTCCTCGATCCACTGGAATCCGGTGTAGGTGTAACCGGCCGGGGGCTCGATCTTGAGGGACTTCTCCCACTCGAGGTGGCGGTCGCCCAGTTCGTCCATCTTGGCCGAGGCGGACGCCCTGTCCTTGTTGTACGCACCGTCCAGCGGTGGTCGCGGATCCTCGTAGTACGCGGGGTTGGCGGCCTGCAGCAGTTCGGCGTCAGTGCCGTTCAGGCCGCCGCGGGCGACGGACTTCATCTCCTGCCCGCCCTTGCGCTGCATGAGATTGAGCAGACACTGGGCCGTGCGGGTCTTGGCGGCGGCGTCCAGGTCGAAGCCCGGTGCGTCCTCGAGCGCGCCCACCGGCACGGCCCGGTGGAGGGGCTGGATCTGGCTGCCGGTGAACGTCACGGCGGCGACGGTCACCAGGGCGGTGGAGGCGAGCATCCGCCCCAGGAGGCGCCGGGGAAGGCGCGGGAAAGGTGGCGCGTTGGTGCGCATGGGTGGTGTGAGCCGTTCTGCTGGTGCCGCCCTCGTGGCCGGCCGGGTGCCGGGCCGCGGGGCGGGGGAAGTGGGGAGAGTGGCCGGGAGGTGAACGCCGGTCTCAGAACAGGGTGTTGAAGGCCTGCCAGCCGGAGGTGCCGATCTGCACCCGGGCCGCGAAGGGAGTGGCGGCGGTGCCGGTGCCCTTGAACAGCCACAGGGCGCCGGCCGCGTCGCGGCCGATCAGGTCGGCCTTGCCGTCTCCGTTGTTGTCACCGGTCGACACCAGGGTGGTGTAGTTCGTCCAGTCGGTTCCCGGCACCGTCAGCCGGGTTCCCAGGATCGCGTTGGCCGTCACACTGCCCGTTCCCGGGTAGATGTAGAGCGCTCCCGCCGTGGTGCGGGCGATCAGGTCGTTCTTGCCATCGCCGGTGTAGTCCCCCACCCCGGCCAGGGTGTCCATGCCGCTCCAGCCACCGGTTCCGGCCTGGACCCTCGCGGCGAACGTGCCGTCCGGCTTGCCCTGGTACAGCCACAACGCCCCCGCGGCGTCACGGGCCAGCACGTCGGGATCGGCGCTGCCGCCCAGATTCCCCGCCGACACCAGCGCGTTGTAGGCATCCCATCCAGCGCCGATGACCTTCGTCTCCGTGCCGCGGCCGGCGGTGTAGTAGAGCGTCGTGCCGATCCGGTAGTACAGGTCGACGCCGCCGCCGGCGGCGGACGTCTTGGTCTGGAAGAACGCGGTGGCGACGGTGAATCCGCCGCCCAGGTCCGCCGCGGGCCGCACTCCCCCGGTGCCCGTCGGTTCGTAGTCGTAGAGATGGCCGTCGGCCTTGCGGCCGAACAGCGGCAGCATCGGGGCGGCGGCAGCGGCTTGAACGGCCGGCAGGTCGGCCGAGGCGGAGGAGGGACCGTGGTCGTCGGCCGGCGACGGCGCCGAGCCTCCGATCACCACGGCGAGCACGGCCGCGGCGGCGAGGCCGGCGGCACGTATCACCGCCCGGCGGGCCGGGCGGTTGACGAGACTGAGCATGCGAGAGAACGTCCTCACGGGCGCACGAGAGCAGGCACGCGCGCGGTCGCTCGGATGTCGGACGTGTACCGCCCGCCGGCTCCCCCACGGATACCCGCACGCCTGGTCCACGACCACGGCCCGCGAACTTTACAGAACAACAAGATCGAAAAGGAAGAGCCTTTCGCCAACCGTGATGCTTCGGCGGTCGGTTGAGGCCGCGGCCACGCCGGCTGCGGCCTCAACCGCCGGAACCGGGGCACTCACAACCGGAGTTCCTGCGGGCAGCCTCACGAATTGAAACGATATCGGAGACGGCTGCCGATGGTCCGAGGTGGCAACAACCTTTCGGACGAGGGTGGTTGAATGCCTCCGTCATCCGAAGCATTCAAGCCACCCAAGGCTTTGACCGCTCACCGACGGGGCCATGTCGCACCGCGACGACGGCTGTCGAACCCCTGGACGGCGCGGGGGTGCACGCCGTAGCATCCCGCCGAATGAATCGATTCATTCCTAGGTGGGAGTAGCCATGCCGCTGGACGAGCCGTCCCCCTCCGGGCACGAACGACGCGTGATCCTGAAATGGGGGCTCGGCGGAGCCGCGCTCGCCGCGGCGGGATTCTCCGCCCTGACGGCCCCCTCCACGAGCGCCGCACCGATGGCGGGAACCGCGGTCCCCGTCGGTCTCACCGGGGCGCACTGGGTGTGGTTCCCCGAGGGCAGCCCCGCGAGTTCCGCCCCGGCGGGCGACCGGTACTACCGCCGGACCTTCACCGTTCCGCCAGGTGCTGTCACCGAAGCGCAGTTCGTCGTCACCGGAGACGACACCGTGGACGTCTGGCTCAACGGCACTCCCCTGGCCTCCTCCCCGCGGGGCGCCGACTCATGGGCCCAGGCGCTCTACGTCGATCTCCAGTCGGCCCTGCTCCCGGGGGCGAACACCCTCGCCGTCGCGGCACGCAACACCTCCACCGGTCCGGCCGGCCTCATCGGGCGGGTGCGCGTCGTGGCCGGCGGCAGCGCCGTCGACCTCGTCACGGACGGAGCCTGGAAGGCGTCGCAGAGCGCGGCGGCCGACTGGGAGCAGCCCAGCTTCAACGACGCGGCCTGGCCCGCGGCCGCGGACCTCGGTGCCTATGGCGCGAACCCGTGGGGAAGCCGCGTCGCCGCGCCCGACACGGCGGCCGCCTCGCCGCTGAGCGTCGCCTCCGCCACCACCGAGCGCCGCACCGACCCGCTCGGACTGGACGCCGCCCGGCCCCGGTTCGGATGGAAACTCACCGGGACCGGCGGGCAGGCACAGGGCGCGTACCAGGTCATCGTCGCCACCACGAGCGCGCTGGCCGACGCCGGCACCGGCGACGTCTGGGACAGCGGCCGCACCCCGAGCGGGCAGTCCGTCGATGTCGTGTACGGCGGTCCGGCGCTCGCCTCGCGCACCCGCTACTACTGGCGGGTCAAGATAGGGGACACCCAAGGGCGCGTCAGCGCGTGGAGCGCCGTCCGCACCTTCGAGACCGGCCTGCTCGCCCCGGCCGGCGAGTGGAAGGGCGCCTTCGTCGGGCAGCCGCTGTCCACCGCGGGACTGAGCGGCGCCACCTGGATCTGGTATCCCGAGGGCGATCCGGCCTCCGGTGTCCCGGCCGCGACCCGCTACTTCCGCAAGACCGTCAACCTCGCCGCCGCACCCTCGTCCGCCACCCTCGTCGTCTCCGGTGACGACACCGCGACCGTGTGGGTCAACGGCGCCCAGGTCAGTGCCGCCACCGCGTGGCAGCAGGCCTCGGTCGTCGATCTGACGAGTCGGCTGCACGCCGGGACCAACACCATCGCGGTGTCGACGCAGAACACCAGTCAGTCCCCGGCGGCCATGATCGCCCAACTGACCGCGACCGGCAGTCCGGTGGTCAACACCGACGCCACGTGGAAGGCCGCGCAGACCGGACCGGCCGGCTGGGAGCAGCCCGGCTTCAACGACTCCGCCTGGGTACAGGCCAAAGCGGTCGCCGTGTACGGAAGCGGGCCCTGGGGGTCCGGGGTGGCGATACCGCAGGCCAAGCCCTCCCCGCTGCTGCGCAAGACGTTCACCGTCTCCAAGCCGGTCGCCAGGGCCCGGCTGTTCACGACGGCCCTGGGGCTGCAGGAGACCCGGCTCAACGGTGCCAAGGTCGGCAACGACGCGCTCGCGCCCGGCTGGACGGACTACTCCAAGCGTGTGCAGTACAAGGAGTACGACGTGACCGGCCAGATCGTGCAGGGCGCCAACGCGCTCGGTGCGTGGCTGGGCAACGGCTGGTACACCGGGCATGTCGGCTGGCACGGGCCGCAGCTCTACGGCGCGCAGCCGTGGTACTCGGCGCAACTGCACCTGACCTACACCGACGGGTCGACCTCACTGGTGGCCACCGACGGCAGCTGGAAGTACGCGCCCGGTCCGATCCGCACCGACGACCTGCAGATGGGCGAGGAGTACGACGCCCGGGCGGCTGTCGCGGGGTGGGACGGAGCAGGGTTCGACGACAGCGCCTGGAGCGCCGTCACGGTGCGCCCGGGTGCGCTGCCGAACCTGGTCTCACAGGTCGACGAGGGCGTGCGCGTGCAGCACGACCGTCTTCCCGTCTCCCTCACCCAGCCCAGACCCGGGGTGTGGATCTTCGACCTGGGGCAGAACGCCACCGGCTGGGACCGGCTGCGGGTGTCCGGGCCGGCGGGCACCGTCGTGACGCTGCGGCACGGTGAGATCCTCAACGCGGACGGCACGCTCTACACCGACAACCTGCGGGTGGCGGGCCTGGGAACCGACCGGTACACCCTCGCGGGCACCGGAACGGAGACCTACGAGCCGCGGTTCACGCTGCACGGCTACCGGTACGTCGAGGTGACCGGTTTCCCCGGTACCCCCACGACTTCCGCCATCACCGGTCGCACCGCCTGGACGTCCGCGCCGCAGTCGGGCACCCTGACCACCTCCAGCACGCTGCTCAACCAGGTGCAGCAGGCGATCGTGTGGGGTCAGCGGTCCAACATGCTCGCCGTTCCCACCGACTGCCCGAGCCGCAACGAACGGCTGGGCTGGACCGGTGACATCGCCGCCTTCGTCGAGACCTCGACGTTCAACATCGACATGTCGGCGTTCCTCAACAAGTACACCGACGACCTGACCGACGCCCAGCACGCCGACGGGTCGTTCACCAACACCGCACCCGACACGCAGGACGGCTCGGGCGTCGCGGGATGGGGCGACGCCGGCGTCATCGTCCCCTACGCCCTGTGGCAGCGCACCGGCGACGTACGTGTCGTCGACGAGCACTTCGCCGCGATGGTCCGGTGGGTGGAGTACCTGAGGTCGACGGCCGACGCGAACCTGATCCGTGACCAGGGTGGCTTCGGTGACTGGCTGAACGTCAACGACGACACCGCCCGCAACGTCATCTCCACGGCGTTCTTCGCGTGGGCGGCACGCCTGGTGTCGAGAATGGCGCGGGCCACCGGGCGCAGCGCGGAGGCCACCACCTACGGCACTCTCGCGGACCAGGTCGCCGCCGCGTTCACGAACTACTTCGTGGCGGCCAACGGGACGGTGTCCGGCAACACCCAGACCGGGTACGTGCTGGCGCTCGCCTTCGGGCTGGTTCCGGAGAACCGGGTGCAGTCCCTGGTCGACCGGCTGGTCACCAAGATCTCCGCTTCCGGCGGCCATCTGTCCGTCGGGTTCCTCGGGGTCAAGGACCTGCTGCCGGTCCTCACCGATCACGGCCGCGCCGACATCGCCTACCAGGTCCTGCTCCAGCCCGGGTACCCCGGCTGGGGGTACATGATCAGCAAGGGCGGGACCACCATCTGGGAGCGCTGGGACGGCATCAGGACCGACGGCAGCCTCCAGGACGCCGGAATGAACTCGTTCAACCACTACGGACTCGGTTCCGTCGGCGACTTCCTCTACCGCCAGGTCGGCGGCCTCGGCCCGGCGTCCCCCGGCTACCGGGCGCTGCTGGTCGCACCGCGGCCCGGCGGCGGGCTGACCTCGGCACGCTCCGCGTACGAGACGCCGTACGGGCAGGCGGTCAGCGACTGGTCCCTGTCCGGCGGGGTGTTCACCCTCAAGGTGACCGTGCCCGCCGGCACCTCGGCGACCGTCCGGGTGCCGGCCGGCTCGGCGGCCTCGGTGACCGCGCCCGCCCAGGCGGTGCCCTTCGGATACGCCCAGGGCGCCGCGGCGTTCCGGGTGCCGGCCGGGAGCCACACCTTCACCGCACCGGCCTGAGCCGCGTACGTGCCGGTCCCCTCCTCAGGCGGGGGGACCGGCACGTGCGACGCGGGAAGGCCGGGGGGTGCGGCGGTCAGGTGGCGAGGAACCTTGCCACGGCGCTCATGGTGACCGTGTCGGTGAGGAAGCCGATGTGGGTCTGGCAGGCGACGAGATGGTTCGCGGCGCCGCTCAGCACGGTGCTGGTGTAGGGCAGGATGACGCCGTCGCAGGGCGAGTACCAGGTGGCGTACTTGGTGTCACCTGGGCTTTCGTCCCCGGCGTTGACGGTCGCCAGGAAGGCCGAGCCGGGGTACATCTCGATGCAGGACGCGTTGATCAGACAGGCGCTCGCGAAGGTGGTGCCGTGGTTGGCGCCGGCGATGGAGGCGAGGTGGCGGACGTACGGCTGTCCGCCCAGTTGCTTGACGTACCAGTCGCTGACCAGGCCGCCCATCGAGTGGTTGACGAGGTCGACCCGCTGCGCACCGGTCCGCGCCAGCACCTGTTGGACGTAGGTGGCGAGCCCTGCCGCGCTCGTCTTGTTGGACTTGCTCCAGTCGTACTCGTAGGCGAAGAGCTCATTGCTCGTGTAGCCGCCGGCCATGAAGACGGCCTTGGCCGACGTCCAGTTGCTCGCACTGCCGCTGAAGCCGTGGACGAAGACGACCGGGGTATGGGGGGTGGCCGCCGTCGCGGGGGCGGGTTGGGCGGTCAGGATCAGGCCGATCGCGGTGAGCAGGGCGAACAGGACAGCGGATATCCGTCGCATGAAGGCTCCTTCGTCTCGGGTTTCCGAGGTCTCCGAGGTCGTGGAGATCGCTCGGGGGGACGTGGGGAGTCTCAGGGCGGGACGCTGTGCACGGACCGGTGTAATCACCGGCCCTCTGAGGTGGTTCGGGCCACGGAACGCGCATCGCTATTCCGTTTTTCGCTACTCGCGCGTAACACTGACGTCATGGAACCTGCGCCGGGCGCGCGCACCACACCGCGGGGCCCGCGCGTACCGCTGCCGGGTCCGTTGCACGGCCGTGAGCGGGAGCAGGAGCTGATCGGCGGGCTGCTGGCCGATGCGCGTGCCGGCCGGGGCGGCGCCGTCCTGATCGCGGCGGACCCCGGTATGGGCCGCTCCGCCATGCTGGCGGAGAGCGCCAGGATCGCCGACGGTTTTACCGTGCACACGATCGGCGGTACGGCGGCGGAAGCCCACGTGCCGCTGGCGGGGGTGCAACGCCTGCTCCTGCCGATGGCTTCCCACCTCCGCTCCCTCCCCGCCTCGCAGGCCGCCACGTTGGAGGAGGTTCTCGCCGGGAACACGCCGCGCGGGGGTGACCTCCGTCTGGGGGTGTGCCTCCTGCGGTTGCTGGCGTCGGCCGCCCGCACCGGGCCGCAACTGTGGTGCGTGGACGACGCGCAGTCGCTGGACGCGACGTCTCTGCGCGCCCTGGCCTTCGTCGCGCGCCGGCTGGACGGCGTCGCAGCGGCGGCAGTGTTTGCCACGGACGCGGCAGGACCGGCCGAGGAGACGCTGGGCGGAATCACGGTGCTGCGCCTCGGCCCGCTGAAGCCGCGCGAGGCCGGGCGGATGCTGGCCGAGCGGGGCTGCGGCCCGCCCGGCACGCACCCGGCGGACGAGATCATCGCCCTGGCGCAGGGCGCCCCGCTGGCGCTGCTGGAACTGGCACGCGCGACGGACCAGCCCGCTTCCGCACCGTGGTCGGGCGCGAACGGAGCGGGCCTGCCCCGCGGACCGCTCACGCTGCCGGCGACCAGCCGTCTGCGCGCCCACTACCGGCGGCGCTACGGGGGACTGTCCGCCGCGGCGAGGGCCGTGGTGTCGCTGGTCCTGGTGGGCGGACCGCTGACCCTGGGAGTCGTACAGGCCGCCACACACCGGTCGGGCCCCTTCCAGAAGGCGCTGGACGAGGCGCTGGCGGCGCACCTGGTGGTGTGCGGCGACGGGCTGGTGACCCTGCCGGGACCTCTCCTGCGAGCAGTTCTGTCCGGGGAGGTCCCGCTCGCCGACCAGCGCGCGGCCCATCAGGCCCTGGCCGATCTGGCCGAACGGTCCGACCCCGCCGACTGCCCCCTGCGCCGGGCCGTGCACCGGCTCGCCACCGCGGACGTGCCCGGGCCGGAGCTGGTGACGGACCTGGACACCGCGACCGCCGCGGCACGCGCGGCCGGTGACCACGCGGGGTCCGCGTCCGTCCTGGAGCAGGGCGCCGACCTGACGGCGCATCCGCAGGTACGGGCCCGCTGGCTGGTCACCGCGGCCTCCGACCGGCTCACGGCCGGCGAGGTCCGGCGCTCCCTCGGGCTGCTGCACCGGGTTCCGGCCCGCTACGGGCCACCGGCCACCCGTGGGCTGCGCAAACTGGTGCAGGGCGAGATCGAACTGCGCAACGCGGTGCCGGCGCGCGCCTGCCGGGACCTGTCCCAGGCCGTCAGCCTCCTCTCCCCCGAACGGCACCTTTCCTCGCGCGCGCTCATGCTCGCCGGAGAAGCGAGCTGCCTGGCAGGGGACTTCGCCGCCTACTTCACCCTCGCCGAACAGGCCCGCCGGCTGCGCCGCGCCGACGACCCGCCGGAACTGCAGCTGATCTTCGACCACTTCGCCGGCATGTCCGCCACCTTCCACGGCCGGCACGACGAAGCGAGCCACGCCCTGGGGCGGGTCCTGCGACTCTCCGGTACGGTCGCCGGTCCCGAGCCGGCGATCTGGGCCAGCCAGGCCGCCTACACGCTCGGCAACACGCAGCGCGCCCACACGCTGGCGGTCGCGGCCGTACAGGAGGCCGGGGAGACCGGCGCACACGCGCTGGTGCCGGCCGCTCTCGTCTACCAGGCCCTGTCCGCGCTCATGCTCGACCGGCACGCCGCCGCCGAGACCGCCGCCCTGGAGGGGCTGCGGCTGGCGGAATCGACGGGGCAGCGCAATCTGGCGGTGGACCACCTGTCGCTCCTGG
The DNA here is from genome assembly GCF_027158205.1 of Streptomyces sp. H39-S7. Taxonomy (GTDB): domain Bacteria; phylum Actinomycetota; class Actinomycetes; order Streptomycetales; family Streptomycetaceae; genus Actinacidiphila. The sequence goes on from NZ_JAPVLU010000009.1 coordinate 220,376, forward strand.
CCCTGCTCGCCGCCCTCCAGGGAGACCGGGCCACCGCGTCACTGCGGCTGGGGACAACCGCCCACGAAGTCGCGGCGCGCGAGCTCGGCCGGCCCAGCGCGTTCAACTGCTGGGCGTCTGCCTGCCTCGACCTCGTGGAGGACCACCCCGCCGACGCACTGGCCCGCTTCAGCCACATGTCGGCCGGGGTCGGCCAGATCAACCTGGCGATCCGCGCCATGGCCGCACCTCACTTCGTCGAGGCGGCGATCCGCTGCGGCCGCCGGGACATGGCCGCCCGCGCGCTGCGCGCGTTCGACAGCTGGGCCGCCAGCAGCGCGGGGCCGGGACGGCGGGCCCTGGCACACCGGTGCCACGGCCTGCTCGCCGAGAACCCCTCCCTGGCGGAGGATCACTTCCGCGAGGCACTGCGGCTGCACCATGACGACCATGCCGCACTCGAGATGGCCAAGACCCAGCTCTTCTACGCGAGCCGGCTGCGGCGGGCCCGCAAACCGCGCGCGGCACGCGGCCTGCTCCGGGACGCGTTGGCGATCTTCCAGCAGTGCCAGGCGCGCCCGTGGGCGGAGCGGGCCACCGCGGAACTGCGCGCGGCCGGGGACCGGGCCGGGACGTCCGTCCGGCACGAGGGCCAGGATCTGACGGCACAGCAGGTCCGCATCTGCGAGCTGGTCGCGCAGGGAGCGACCAACCGCGAGATCGCCGACCGTCTCGTCCTGAGCTCCCGCACCGTCGAGTACCACCTCCGCAATGTCTTCGCCCGGTTGAGCGTGCGCTCGCGAACCGAACTGGCCGCCCTTTTCCGCTGAAGCGGACTCCGCACGGAACCCGGTCCCGCCCCGCAGAAAATGCCGCTGGTTCCCGCCGACCCTCTTCTCATGCGATGTGACATGTGCAATGTTATTGCGCGCAGGCTGTGTCCATGTCAAATGACGCAGATCGGCCCGCGGTTCTCCCCCCACGCCGTGCAATGGCGCACGGCCTTCACACCGCTGGGAGGCGGCACGTGAACACCCAACCGCTACGACGAAGTCTCATCGGATTCCTGATACTCGCCCTCGCCCTGTGCCTGGGCATCGCCATGCTGGTCCAACCAGGCCGCGCCGCGGCAGCGGACGAGCGGCAAGGACCGGCCACCCGCTCCACCGCGGTGCCGCCGCCGCTCGGCTCGCACACCGACGCATCGGACCGGGCCGACGCGCGACGCCACCCGATCGACGCCGCCCACCTGCCGCCGATACGCCCCATCACCTCCTCGGCGCCCTCGAAGAACCCGCCGAGGGCGCAGACGGAGAGAGGTACCGCCGCGGCGTCCTGTACCCCGGCCGACTTCGCCAGGACCGGATCCGCGCTGGTCGCCTTCGTCCAGGCGTCGACCACGAGCTGCGTCAACACCCTGTTCGGCCTCACCGGCACCAACGCCTACAACGCCTTCCGCGAAGCGCAGATGGTCACCATCGCCAACGCCTTCCAGAGCACGTCGCGGACCTACCCCGGTGACAACTCAGGCAACGTGTGGCAACTCGTGCTGTTCCTGCGCGCCGGCTACTACGTGCAGTCCTACAACTCCTCCGCCGTGGGACCGTACGGCCCGGTCCTGGCCACCGCCACCGAAGGCGCGCTGGACACCTTCGTGGCGTCCCCCCACTTCCTGGACGTCAGCTCGGCCAACGGCGACGTCATGGGCGAGGTCATGATCCTCACCGACAGCGCCAATGAGCAGGCCCGTTACCTGAACACCTACAAGAGGGTGCTCAACGCCTACACCAGCTCCTGGGACGCCTACTGGAGCATGGACACCGCGGTCAACGACGTCTTCACCCCGATCTTTCGCGGGCACTGGAACCCCGCGTACATCACCGCCGTCACCGCCGACCCCAGCCTCATCGACACACTCAGCGCGTTCGCGCTGAACCACCGCGACGTGCTGAACGGCACCTGGTTCTGGCTGGACGCCAACGCCGGCACCGAGATGGCCCGCTTCCTCGACACGCCCGCCCTCCGCGCCAAGGTACGGCCGCTGGCGAAGGGCCTGCTGAACGCGTCGTCGATCACCGGCACGACCGCCCCGCTGTGGGTCGGGGTCGCCGCCATGACCGACACCTACGACCAGGCGCAGTGCTCGTTCTACGCGACGTGCGGCTTCACGGCCCAACTCACCGCCGCCGCACTGCCGATCACGTATCCGTGCGACGCCGCGCACACCTTCCGCGCCCAGTCCCTGACCCCCGCCGCCCTGGCCGCCGCGTGCACCAGCCTCAAGGGCCAGGACGCGTACTTCCACAACATCGTCAAGGACAGCGGTCCGGTCGCCGACGACAACAACACCAACATCCAGATCGTGACGTTCGCCAGCCCCAAGGACTACCAGGTCTACTCCGGCTGGATCTTCGGCAACAGCACCGACAACGGCGGCATGTACCTGGAGGGCGACCCCGCCGCGCCGGGCAACCAGGCCCGCTTCCTGTCCTACGTCAAGAGCGTGAATGACGGCTTCCCCGGCGACATCTGGAACCTCAACCACGAGTACACGCACTACCTCGACGGACGCTACGACATGTACGGCGACTTCACCGCCGGCCAGGGCGTCCCGGACATCTGGTGGATCGAGGGCTTCGCCGAGTACGTCTCCTACAGCTACCGCGGCCTCCCCGACACCGAGGCGATCGCCGACGCCGCCCGGCACACCTACGCACTGAGCACCCTGTGGCAGAGCACCTACGACAACAGCAGCCTGGACCGCACCTACCCGTGGGGCTACCTGGCCGTCCGCTACATGATCGAGAAGCACCCCGCCGACGTGCAGAACATGCTGGCCAAGTTCCGCACCGGCGACTACAACGGCGCCTACGCGGTCTACAGCACCGGCATCGGCACCCGCTACGACGCCGACTTCACCACCTGGCTCGACGCCTGCGCCGCCGGTGCCTGCGGCGGAACCGCCGGCGGGCCGACCGCGGCCTTCGACGCCGTCGTCTCCGGCCTGACCGTGAGCCTCACCGACAAGTCCACCGACACCGGCAGCGCCATCACCGCACGCTCGTGGAACTTCGGCGACGGCACCACCTCCACGGCCACCAACCCCTCCAGGACGTACGCCACCGGCGGCACGTACACGATCACCCTGACCGTCACCGACGCCAAGGGCCTGAGTTCCACCACCGCCAAGCCCGTCACGGTCAGCGGCGCCCTGCCGACCTGTACGAGCGCCGACGCCCGCGTCATGGGCCGGAACTGCTCCCGCTCCGGCCGGTCGGCCGCGACCGGGGACCTGGACTACCTCTACATCTACCTGCCGGCCGGGACCACCACGCTGAACGTCACGACGACCGGCGGCACCGGCGACGCCGACCTCTACTACAACCCCACCACGTGGGCGACGTCCACGGCCTACACCGCCCGCTCGGCCGGCGCGGGGAACACCGAAACCCTCACCGTCACCAACACCACCGCCGGGTACCGGTACATCAGCCTGTACGCCCGGACGGCGTTCAGCGGGGTGACCGTCAGCACCAAGTACTGACCGTCTCCTGCTCGCCCGTGCACGGCGAAGCCCGCGGGCAGCGGCACCGGCCGCTGCCCGCGGTGCGCCGCGGCGCACGCTCCCCCGTCACCGGCCGCGCTGATCCACCGATCCGGTGGACCGGCGCAGCCGACGTCTCGGAAGCACCGTGAGCGGGCAGCCCCGGGTACCCCGCCCCGCGTCACGGTCCGTCCCGTGCAGTTTGGGCGGCGCCGCGAGCCGACCACCATACGAGGGTCTGCGTATGCCGCGGACCGCGGCGGCCCGGTAGTCTAAGCCCCGCCTGCGGATGAAGGGGGCCCCGGTGGGGAGCTCGTTATCGCTCAGCGACCTGGATCTGCGCACCTTGGCGCGGATCGTCACGGAGGACCGCACCGACGCGCCCGCACGGGGGCTGCCGCCGTCGCTGCTCGGTGATCTGATGGGCCAGATCCGCTGTGACGACCTGACCTTCGCGGGCTTCGACAGTCACCGGCAGACGTGGTGGCTGACGCAGGTCGGCCCTGGTGGCGACGGTACGGACGACGCGGCCGCCGACGCGACGCACTGGGAGCACTACTGGGACTGCCGCCCCTGCAGCTACCCCGACCGCAGCGGCGACCTGCGCAGCGTCGTGACGATCGCGGACTTCTACTCGGCCAGGCAGTGGCACAGCACCGGCATGTACACCGACTACTTCAGGCCGCTGGGGATCGAGCACCAGCTCATGCTCTGCATGCCCGCCGGAACACCGGGGACCAACGGCCGCGGCCGGACCCTGCGGATGTTCCTGTTCCGCGGGCCCGGCCCGGACTTCTCCGAGCGCGACCGTGCGCTGCTCACCCTGCTCCGCCCCCATCTGCACGAGGCATACATGGATGCCGAACGGCGCCGGCACCCCACCCCCCAGCTCACGCCCCGCCAGTGGCAACTGCTGCACCTGCTCGCCGCGGGGCACACCAACGTCCAGATCGGCCGCCGGCTGGGCGTCTCCGAGGGAACCGTGCGCAAGCACCTGGAGAACGCCTACCGACGCCTGCAGGTCTCCAACCGCATGGCCGCGGTCCACCGCGCGTTCCCGAACGGACTGTCCGACTCCTGCCCGCCCTGCGACCCGCCTGTCGGCCCCCCAGGTTCGTCCTAGACCCGTTCCGCCGTCCGCTGCGGCGCCAGTTCCACGCCCGGCGGGCGCAGGTACAGGCTCAGGGTGTGGGCGGGCTCGGTCGTCCGGCGGTCCCAGCGGGTGTCGGCGACGGTGCACGCGGGGCCGTCCCCCAGCCAGTCCGCGGCCGCCTGGAACAGGGCCACGGGGTCCTGACCAGCCAGGATCAGCGTCGCGTCGTCCTCCACGGTGAGCCACAGGTCGACGTGCGAGTTCACGAACGCGCCCGCCCGCTCGCGGAGCTCCTCCACCAGCGTCGCAGTACCGGAATCAGTCATCATCGCTCTACTTTCTCCGCCCATGTCAGTGACTGCTCGTGTTCCCCGCTCACCTTCCGTTACTCCTCCGGGTCCGCCACAAAACGCCGAGAGCCGTCCCACCCCCGGCATCGGGATGGGACGGCTCTCGGAAGGTCGGCCGAAGGTGTTACGCGGCGGCGCTCGTGCGGGGCGCCGGGCGGTCGCCCGGTGCGGAGCGGCGGGCCTGGGCGAAGCGGCTGCGGCGGCCGCGGGTGGCGGAGGTGCTGCGCTTGGCACGCTCCACGACCGGGGCGGCGATGACGCACGGG